>JBBSEX010000010.1:0-231865 GCA_038239345.1 Bryobacterales bacterium | reverse complement strand
CCAGACGGAAGATCGGAGCATGGCGGGAGGAATACAATACAGAACGGCCCCATAGCAGTTTGGGCTACCGGACGCCAAATGAGTTTGCCGAACAATTGAAATCCTCAGTTATCGCTGGCTGAGAAAATCGAGGCATGTCACATGTGGTGCCGATTTATAGCTGACTCGGGTTCGCGCGCGGGCGCCCCAAACAGATCTGTATTGATCATTGTGACGCCACCGCAATAGCCCCAGATACCGGCAATCCAGACGAAAAGTACCATCTGCCCTTAAGTCCATCAGGCGATCGAGAATTTACTTTACGAATCGGGGCTGTCCATATGGCGCCAAGCCCATCACCTTCTGTTCGCCGGAGTTAACTTTAAAGCCCAGGTACTGCGTGAAGGCCGAATATAAAAGCCCCAGTGGGTGTGGAAAGCGAAGCTCCCACAGCATCCGCAGGTCAGACCCCTTTCCGATGGCGGCGAAAGTTGTCGTCCACTCGCCCACGCCGTCGAGCGTCAGGACAGCGGCATCGGTGAAGGGCGAGGGATAAAACGCGCTGGCAGCATGGCTATAGTGATGGCCGGAAAAAAGCAGAATGGAGGGATTGATTTGCCATCCATCTGGCAAGCGTTTAATCAGCGTTTGTTTCTGGAACGCCTTGCCGGCAAGCCAAATCGGCATCGACAAGCGAAACGATTCGAACCCCCGCGGCGCGATGGAAAGGTAGGTCGCCACCAGCCGCTGCAATTTACGCAGAAGTTTTTCATAGAAGACAACCGCATCCAGATCATGAAGCGATAAGCCGGCAACCTGAAGGCAGTAGCGAATCGCAGCTTCGGGAAGAGCGCTATCGTGCTTCAGGCGGCTGAAGCGATCTTCCTGAACCGCCGCGAGGGTCTTCCCGTCCTCAACCAGAGCCGCTGCGCTGTCGTGATAAAAAGCGAAAATTCCTAAAATGCGGAGCAAGTTCGGTGCCTCCCGCTACCGTTGGCGATCCATTCGAGGCGACGTGTCGCGGAGCGTCCGCTGGTAGGATTGCGCGTTGGGAAGGAGCGCACGGGCGGGGGATCACAACGAAACGCGCGCAGGACGAAAGCAACGGGAGTGACCAGGCAATAAAAAAATAATCCCCAAGATAAAAGCCGCCATTTATAGACCCTCAGTATACAGCCCATCGCCTTCCATAATTTCCCCGTTCGCTTATCATCGAACGGGGAGGATAACGAACTGCCACAGAGTGTCGACCGCAATGAGGAACTCACTCGCGGCTTGAACAGCGGACAGCTCAGCATGATCGCGATCGGCGGGGCAATCGGCACCGGTCTTTTTCTGGGAAGTTCGCTTGCCGTGCGCCTGGCTGGTCCGGGCGTGATTCTCAGCTATGTTATCGGCGCCTGCATCGCCTTCCTCTTTATCGGTGCGCTGTCGGAGATGGCGGTGGCCCATCCTACCGCCGGATCCTTCGGAGTTTATGCCGAGCTATATCTAAGCCCGTGGGCCGGCTTCGTGATCCGCTACACGTATTGGGCAGTGCAGTGCATCGCGACGGGTGGGGAAGCCGTTGCCATCGCGATCTATTGCCAATGGTGGTTTCCGAATACACCGCAATGGGTGTGGATCGTCGGTTTTTCCCTGGCGTTGGTCTACATCAATGCCCGCAGCGTCGGCAGTTTCGGATCAATAGAATATTGGTTCGCGATGATCAAGGTGGTGGCTATCGTTTTGTTCATCGTCTTCGGATTGGCCGTCCTGTTGGGGTTAGGACCACAGCCGGCCATCGGACTTTCCAACTATACGGCGCACGGCGGCTTCCTGCCCAGGGGACTCAGCGGCGTCTGGATGGCAATGGTCTTCGTAATCTTCAGCTACCTCGGCTCGGAGATAGTTGCCGTTACTGCCGGCGAGGCTCGCGATCCGAAAAAGGCAGTCCCCAAGGCCATGCGTTCGATGGTCGGGCGCCTGGTGCTGTTTTACCTGGGCTCGATCACGGTGTTACTGGGAATCGTACCTTGGAATCAAATCCAACCGGGTGCGGATGTAACGGCGAGTCCATTCGTGCGAGTCTTCCACTTAATCGGAATTCCCGCCGCCGCGCACCTTGTGAATTTCGTCGTCATCACGGCGGCCGCTTCCAGCATGAACTGTAACCTCTATCTGACCAGCAGGATGATGTTCTCGCTCGCCCGTGGCGGTTACGCCCCGGAGATCATGGGGCGTGTGTCCAACAGCGGAACGCCAGTGAATGCACTGCTGATTTCAGCTGCCGGACTCGCCCTGGCCGTGGTCGTAGCTCTATTCTTTCCTAACAGCGCGTTCGTTTATTTATTCGGCGTTTCGTTGTTCGGCGGCTTATTCGTCTGGTTTATGATCTTCGTCACGCACCTTTATTTTCGTCCTCGATGGGAAGCGCTCGGATTGCCGCCGCTGCCGGTGCGGATGATCGGTTACCCCTTTACGTCTCTGCTGGGTGCAGCGTTACTGCTGGCAATCTTGATCACCACATGGTGGGTAGACGGCATGCGTATCACCTTGATTGCCGGAATACCATGGCTGGCATTCTTGACGATCGCCTACTTCCTGGCATTCAAGCGGAAGCGCATTCCCACAAAAACGGAAATGGGATAATCGAATAACATTGCTCTCTATTCACGCTCAATATCGCGCCGAGAAATCGTAGCTCACGATGGACCGGGAATATTTTTATTCCATCATGAACGGCGAAGGCACGCTTGATTACGAGGTCTATCTCAACAGCCACGCTCTGCTGTCTTGCCAGAAGGATCTGGGCGCGCTATGTAACAAAGACGAGCTGCAATTCCAGGTAGTCCACCAGGTAGAAGAGCTGTGGATGAAGCTGATGGGATACACGCTGCTGGACATCGACGATTACTTGCGGCAAGAGAATACGAACCGGGTTCTAACCCTGTTCCGCCGGGTTCACATCGCCCAGCGAATGATGATGGAGCAGTTGAATCTGCTGGAAACGATGTCGCCCAAGGAATACCAGGAAATTCGCTTGCAGTTGGGCAATGGCAGTGGCCAGGAATCACCCGGGTTTCGCGTCCTGTTGAAGATGCATCAACCGCTCTGGGCTTCTTTCCAGGAACATTATCTGGACAAACACGAACTCACTCTCGAGAAAATTTACGACACCGAGTACAATCACGGCGACGCTTACGTCGTGGCCGAAGCGTTTGCCGAGTTTGATGAATTATTCCAAAAGTTTCGCTACCACCACTTGCAGTTGATCCACCGCACGATTGGGTTGGGCGCGAAGTCGCTCAAAGGGCGGGCCGTGGAGATGCTCCAGAATGGCTTGCAAGTTCAATTTTTCCCGCAGCTCTGGGAGATCCGCAACAAAATGACCGACACCTGGGGCGGCCAGTACGGCGTGGTGCGCGATTCCATCGGCAGCCATTGATGGCTTACCGGCAAGATCGTGGATAATGGGAACAGGAGCGATCGTCGCCCCGTCCAACTGATTGAGTTCCAACCGATTAGTGCAAGGAAGAAGGTCCCCATGAAGATGCGGTGCGCCGCTCTGGCGTTTATGTGCGTGGGCTGTCTGCTGGCGGCGCCGGGCCCTCCCAAGGCCGGTAAAGTAGAGATTTTCAAGCAATCCGATTTGAAACCCGGTATGCAGGCCACGGCCTGGACTGTGTTTGCCGGAACCGTACCAGAGGAAGTGCCGATTGAAATTATCGGGATCTGGAAGAATGCCTGGGGCCCGCGGCAGGACATCATTCTTGGCAAGATGGGCGGCAAAGCTAAGATCACAAATGTCGCCGGGGGCATGAGCGGTAGTCCGGTTTATATCGACGGCAAATTGGTTGGCGCCGTCGCTCTGCGCTTGAGCACTTTCTCACCGGACGCGATTTGTGGAATCACGCCGATTGAGCTGATGCTTGAGATTAAAGATTTCGACGATACGAAACCCTCCGACGCGCGTACGCCGGATAGAGTGCAAGCTCGTAGCAATTTGGAAGTGCCACTGGGATTGCTGGGTCAGGCCGTCGCGGCGGGAAGCTCGCCGAATTTTCCGCAACACGCGCCGATCATGGTACCGATTGAAACGCCGCTCAGTTTATCGGGTTTCACCGATCGTAGTATCCGCGAGTTCGGCCCGATGTTTCAGCAGTTGGGAGTTACCGCGGTACAAGGCGGCGCGAGTGGTGCGTTGCGCGCCTCAAAGCCCGCGCTCGGTTGGCAGAGTGCTTTACAGCCTGGCGAATCTGTAGCCGGCGTTCTGGTATCGGGCGATATGAGCATGACGGGGTTAGGCACTGTCACCTATAACGACAGTAAGCGCATTCTGGCCTTCGGGCATCCCTTCTTTAATCTCGGGCCGGTGGATATGCCGATGAGCAAGGGCGAAATCCTGATGGTGCTCTCCTCCCAATTTCAACCGAACAAATTCGGCAACGCGACGGAGATCGTCGGGTCCCTTAAACAGGATCGGCATAGCGGGATCATGGGAGAACTCGGCACCACCTCGGAGATGATTCCCGTCAATGTCAAGGTGCGCTCGTTCACCGACGGCAATCAACTGCGCAAGGAAAAAGATCTACACTTCAACGTCTTCGTCAATCAGAAATGGACTCCTTATCTGATGATGATGACGCTCTTCAATTCCATCGAGGGGCTGAACGATTTCGCCGAAGAGGCCACTTATCGCCTTACCGGTGAAGTACAACTCGATGGCCGGGAGAATATTTCACTAACTACGATGGTGGCCCCGAGTGAAGTGCCGATGCCTACGCCGATGTTGCTCGCCGGTTGGTGGGGCGACAAATTCAATCGCCTGTTTATGAATTCCGTGCAAACGCCTAAGCTCAAAAAAGTGAATGTCACGGTAGACCTGTTGCCTGACCGGCGCGTCGCCACTGTAGAAAACGCCTGGATCGCCAACAGTGAAGTGGAAGCCGGAACAGATCTGCCGATCAAGGTATTTCTCCGGCCTTATCGCGGCGATCGCATTGAGCGAAACGTCGATATCAAGTTGCCGGCGGGACTTTCCAAAGGTGAGCACCGGATCCTAATTAGCGATGCCGATACGCTCAATAAAATGCAAAGCGGCGCGCTGTACGCGAATCGCTTCATGGACATTCCGCAGACTGTTTCCTTGATCAATCAGGAACGCAGCAACAACAAGTTGTATGTGTCGCTGGTGCAGTCTCGCCCAACGATCTATTCCGACGACAAGACAATGCCCAGCTTGCCCGCATCCGTTTTGAATGTGATGCAGACCGGCCGCACCGCCAGCCGTTCTTTGGTTAGCTATCCCGAAAGTACGCAGGAACAAACCTCCATTCCATTCGACCTTGTGATCAGCGGCAGTTACTCGCTGAAGGTCACGGTTAAGTAAGCAATGTATAAACTCAATCTGGCGGTTTTCACGCCGCTGTTGCTTGTGGCAAGCGGCGCGATGATTCCCTGTCACGCCGCGGAAACACGGACCTGGCAGCAAACGGAAATGGCTGACTTCCAAAAAGGGAGCCTGAAGCGATTGTCGCTGCGCAGCGATGGAATGCTGGCGCTGGCGCCGGTGCTACGAGAACTGTTTGATTCTTCCACCGCCTATCTCTGGGCCATCGCGCAGGACTCCAAAGGAACGCTCTACACAGGCGGCGGAGTACCCGGGAGTTCGACGGCGAAACTATTTGCCATCGACTCCAACGGCAAGTCGAGTGTTGCCGCGGAACTGGACGGACTGGAAATACACGCCATCGCAATCGACGCTAAAGACCGGATCTATGCGGCTACAGCGCCCGACGGCAAGATCTATCGCCTGACTGGCGGTAAGCCGGAAATCTTCTACGATCCCAAGGCAAAATACATCTGGAGCATCATCTTCGACAAACAGGGCAACCTGTATGTCGCAACGGGTGATCAGGGGGAGATTCACAAAGTCACGCCGGATGGCAAGGGTACGGTATTCTTCCGGACCGAAGAATCGCACGTGCGTTCGCTGGTGCTTGATAACGACGGCAATCTGGTGGTGGGCACTGAGCCAAGCGGCTTGGTGCTGCGAATCACGCCGGCCGGCGAAGGCTTCGTTCTTTACCAAACCGCCAAGCGGGAAATCACCGCGGTGGCTGTAGCGAAAGACGGATCCATCTACGCGGCGGGCGTTGGCAATCGCGTTCCCGCGGCTGCGATACCACTGCCATCTATCGTCCCGGCGGTGACTCCAGCCGGTGTACCTGGCGTGGCTCTTGTGGCCATCACTCCGCGTCCCGCCATCACCGCGCCATTGAGCCTCGGGGCCAACACTAGTTCGATTGCCGGCGGATCTGAAGTTTATCGCATCGGCACCGATGGCTATCCGCGCAAGATCTGGAGCCAGTCACAAGACATTGTTTACGCAATCGCATTTGACGCCCAGGGCAGGCCGCTGCTGGGCACCGGTAATAAGGGAAATATTTATCGCCTGGACACTCCCACTACCTACACGTTGCTGGTGAACGTTCCGCCGACGCAAGTTACCAATTTCTATTCGGCTCACGATGGCAAGCTGTTCGCGGTTACCGGCAACATCGGGAAAGTGTTTCAACTGGGGCCTAATTCTGAGAAAGACGGCGTTTTTGAAAGCGACATTTTCGATAGTGGCGCGTTCTCTTACTGGGGCCGGATGACGTACGAAGGAGAGCTTAATGCCGGTACGATACGCCTGGAATCCCGCACGGGAAATCTCAGCCGGGCGCAGAAGAACTGGAGTCCATGGTTCGAGATTCCTTTGGCGAAAACCGGAGCGGATGTCGGGGGGCGAACGGTTTCGCCGGCCGCTCGCTTCGCGCAAATACGCGCTACGTTGATTGCGTCATCCGATAGTCATACGCCGGAGTTGACCGCGCTGGAGCTGGCTTATCTAACCAAGAACGTCGCGCCGGTAATAGAGCAGATTGAAGTGACGCCAGCCAATTACCGGTTCCCCGCGCCACCCGCATCGACCCTGACGGCGACGCCATCGTTAACCTTGCCAGCCTTCGGCCAACCGCGAAGAACCGCCAATCCGCCTGCATCCGGTGACAATGGAACCGGCGCGACACTCGCTTACGCTAAAGGCTGGGCCGGTGCCCGCTGGCTGGCAACCGATGATAACGGCGACTCTTTAACCGCCAAGGTGGAAATTCGCGGAGTCAATGAAAGCGTCTGGAAGATCTTAAAAGAAAACATTCGCGAACGCTACACCAGTTGGGACTCCACCGCTTTTCCCGATGGCGAATATATCCTTCGCGTCACCGTCTCCGACCGTACCGGGAATGCGCCGGCCGATGCTCTCTCCGCCGAACTAATCAGCGCGCATTTTCTGGTGGACAACACGCCGCCGCAAATCACCGACTTGAAGGCCACCCCGGCAGGCTCAAAACTGGCGATTACATGGAAAGCGAAAGACGCCCGCAGCACGCTGGATAAGGCTGAGTATTCTGTCAATGGAGGAGACTGGATGCTGGCTCCATCCACAACCAGGCTCTCCGATTCGTCGCAGTTGGAATATCGCGTCGAGGTCGAAAAAACGACGGCGGAGATCACTGTCGCCGTCCGGGTCACCGACGATTACGATAATCAAGCGGTGGATAAAGTGGTGGTTCGCTAACCACTTACCGTTAACAGACTGTTACGATGAAAGTTCGAACTCACGACGTCCTGACTGCGTCTTGAGAGTGGTGGGGGATTAATCCGTCGTGAAGCGTAAATGGAAAATCATTCTAGGCCTTGTGGTGTGCTTGGTCATCGCTGGTGGTGTTTTTGCGAGCATTCGCATGAGCCAACGTGGCGTGGTAACTGTACAAACCGGCCGTGCAACGCGGCAGGACCTGACTTCACTCGTCACAGCCTCGGGCGAAATTAAGCCCAAAAATTACATCAATATTAGCGCTAATGCCCAAGGTATTATTACGGGTTTGTTAGTGAAGGAAGGCGACCGGGTAAGGAAAAATCAGATCGTCGCGCGGATCGAAGCGATTCAAGCTGCGGCCGACGTCGTGGCGCAACAAGCCGCCATCAGTTCCGCATTGGCCGATTCTGCTGCATCCGAGGCCGGGCTGACAGCGATGGATGATGCCATCGCCAGCGCCCAGGCAACCGTCGAGCGCAATAAGGCCGACTTGGAACGGCTTCGGTTGGATTATCAACGATCGGAACAGCTCTACAAAGACAAGCTGATCGCGCAACAGGATTACGACCAGAAGAGAGCCTTGTGGTCGGCGCAAGTGGCTGGAGTTCGGGAAGCGGAAACGCGTGTATCGCAGGCGCGGTCCAATCGCGCGCAAGCCGCGGCGCAACTCTCTTCTTCGCAGAAACGCGTGGCTCAGAGCCAGGCTGGCCTCACCCGCGTAGCCGATCTTCTCGCCAAGCATGACGCGATGGCCCCGCTCGATGGAGTGGTGACGAACTTGCCCGTGCGCGTCGGCGAGACCGTGGTTCCCGGTATTCAGAATTCTTCCGCCAGCACCATCATGACGATCGCCGACATGTCGTTGATCACGGCCGAGGTGAAGGTGGATGAAACCGATATCGTCAACATCAAGCTGGGCCAGATCGCCGACGTGACGATCGACGCGATGCCGAACCGCACCTTCAAAGGTCACGTGACAGAAATCGGTAATACGGCAATTCTTCGTTCCACTGGCGTGGCTGCATCGCAGAGCGCGGTGTCCAGCCAGGAAGCGAAAGATTTCAAGGTTGTCGTCGCACTCGATAATCCGCCCGACGAGATTCGCCCGGGCCTATCCTGCACGTCGAAGATCACGACGGCCAACCGGAAGAACGCCCTGTCTATTCCAATTCAAGCCTTGACCATGCGGCAAAAGGGTGACCTGGAACCCCAGCCGAAGCCGGGGTCCGCACCCCCGCCAACCCTGAGTCCAGCCGCCGAGAAAGCTCGCAAGGAAGAAATACAAGGTGTGTTCGTCGTAGCCGGCGAGAAGGCGGAATTCCGCAAGGTGGAAACCGGAATCACTGGCGCCACGGACATCGAAGTCGCAAGCGGTCTGAACGAAGGCGACCAGATCATTACGGGTAGTTATAAAGTGATCCGCACGCTTCGTCCGGAGACGAAAGTTAAGGTCGACAACAAGCCTCCCGTGCAGACGAACGCGTCGGCAACATAGGATAGAGACTGATGGCAAATCCGGCGGTAGCAAATCTGGTGGAGCGCGGCGCGCAGCTTAAGCGCGATGGCGTGGTAATCCGCACGTACGACCTCTGGAAAACCTACGTCATGGGCGATCAGGAAATTCACGCTGTGTCGGGCGTGGATATTGAGATCCGCCAAGGCGAATACGTCGCGATCATGGGCCCGTCGGGGTCGGGCAAGTCGACATTGATGAACCTGATCGGCTGCTTGGATACCCCGTCCAAGGGGCTTTACTATCTTGCCGGCCGGTTGGTTAGCGAAATGAACGACGATGAGCTGGCGCAGATTCGCAATAAAGAAATTGGCTTCGTTTTTCAAACATTCAATTTGCTGCCGCGGGCCTCGGCTCTGCATAACGTCGAGCTTCCCTTAATCTATGCCGGCATGTCGTCCGATGTTCGTTCGGAGAAGGCGAAGATGGCGCTGCGTGCCGTCGATTTGGAGCAGCGCATGTACCACAAGCCTAATGAATTATCGGGCGGACAGCGCCAACGCGTTGCCATCGCCAGAGCACTGGTTAACACGCCGTCCATCCTGCTGGCCGATGAACCCACTGGCGCCCTTGATTCCGCTACTGGCGGCGAAATTATGGCGTTGTTTGAGCGCCTTTATCAACAGGGTAATACCATCGTGCTGGTGACGCACGAACACGACATCGCCATGCACGCCCACCGCATCATCCACATTCGCGATGGAAAAGTGGAGCGCGACGAAAAGGTATCGAAGTAACTACGCGCCTTTCGGGCTATACGCGATGCACTCGATCTCAATCTTCATCCCAGGCGAAACGAACTTCACTTCCACTGTCGACCGGGCCGGCTTCGCGCTCCCGAAGAACTCCGCATACACTTCGTTCATCGCCTGAAAATCGCCGCCATCTTTCAAGAACACGGTGCACTTCACTACATCTTCAACCTTCGCCCCACAACCTTCCAGGATGGCCTTGATATTGGATAGCGTCAGCCGTGTTTCATGGCGAATGTCGCCAAGAGACATCTGTTTTGTTTCGCGATCGAAAGGCACCTGCCCCGAGATGAACAGAAAATCTCCTGCCCTTACGGCAGGAGAATAAGGAGAGCTAGGCGTTGGAACCCCAGGAGGTGTCAGCCGTTCGATCAATCGGTTTTCTTCTTTCGCGGACGCCGCACTGGCTTGTCCGACGACGATGCCGAAGACGTCCTCTTGCGAACGGCCTTCTTCGGCTTCACCGGCGGCGGATTCGGTTCAAACATGGAAGGCTGACCTTCCACGATCGGCTGCTTCTCTTCTTCCTCCACTTCGGCGGAGGGTTCCGGCTCAACGCGTTCCGGCAGCGCCGGCGGATAAAACTCGGCGCCCAGAAATACGTGCAGACCCTTCTCAGGATCGGGCTCGATGCGAACCAGCAGCTTATCCTGCGCGTAATTCAGGAACTCGGCGAACTCCTGGAATCCGAAATCCTTCCAATCGACGTTCGGCTGCTCTTCGCGGAACCAGCCAGCCAAATCTTCGGCCTGGCATCCATTCTCGATTTCCAGGCGATGATTTTCCAGCACGTCGCGCAGCGGTGGCAATGCGTCTTCCGGCTTGGCCGCTGGGCGTTCCGGGGCCGCGGAAGTCTTGCGTTCAATAATGTAACGTCCGCCCGAACCGCTGACGTTGATGTAATCGGCTTTCTTCAGGCGCTCCACGAAGTCGGAGAAACTGCCCGCGCCGTATGCCTTCTCGCTAAAGGTTGAATCAAGCTGCAGCATGGTCGACTTCAGAAGCCCGAGTTGAGGCTGCACTTCGCGGCGTTCCAAAACCTGGAGAGCGCGTTCCACCAGCGGCATCGCCTGCGCTAGATCCAGCGGCGCGGGTCTGCCCCGCTGCTGCCCACCGCGATTCGGCCCTGTGCCGAGGCCCGTGTGCGGTTGCCGTTGGGGACGATCCTGCTGCGATGATGACGCTGGAATCTGCGAGGAACGCGGCTCCGACTTATCGGAGTCGGTCAGCAACGATTCGTAACTGACGAATTCATGGCAGTTCTGCTGCAGAATCGTGCTGGTGAATGCTTTACCGCCGACCACGAAAACCGTTTTGCCGTATTCCTTCAGCTTGTTTACCAGCGGAATAAAATCGCTATCGCCGCTGACAATTGCAAAGGCGTTAACGTGGCTGTGGGTAAAGGCCATTTCCAGCGCGTCCAACGCGAGATTGATATCGGCCCCATTCTTGTCGCCGCGCGGAGAGGGAATTCGCTGCACCATCTGGACAGCGTTTTCCGCCATCTGGCGCGTCGCCCCCTCCTGGCGTCCCCAATTAGCGTAAGCGAACTTGGCGACGATATCGCCCCGCTCCTTCAAAGCGTCAAGGGCTAGCGATACGTCAAACTCCCGCCGCAGCGTCGATTTTACGCCGATTTCGATATTGTCGTAATCGACGAAAATCGCAATATTCAATTTGTCCTGCATCTTTACTCTTTCTGTAACAACGAATCTGTGGGAACTCATGCGGCAGTCTGCTTAACGGAGGCTCGGATGAATTCGACTATCTGGTCGAGTGAGGCGCCGGGCTGAAACACGGCCGCGACACCCATGGCTTTCAATCGTTCCGCATCCTGGTCGGGCACGATGCCCCCGACAATCAACAGGACGTCTTCCATATGCTTCTCCCGAAGCAGTTCCAGCACTCGCGGGACGATGGCGTTATGCGCGCCGGAAAGAATCGATAGACCGATTACCTGGACATCTTCCTGCAATGCCGAGTTTACGATCATCTCCGGAGTCTGCCGCAATCCGGTATAGATTACTTCCATGCCCGCGTCACGCAAGGTTCTGGCGATGACCTTGGCACCCCGGTCATGTCCGTCAAGCCCGGGCTTTGCTACCAGAACTCGAATGCGGGTATCCATAACCTCGCTATGAAGCAGTATCCCCGGTAATGCTGGACCGGATTCCAACTCCGAAAGCCAGCGCACTGCATCCGGTATGGCGCGCTAGTCCCACTAATTATAGAACGCTCGTTTCCTGATAGGTGCCGAAGACATCGCGCAACGCATCGCACATTTCCCCGAGCGTCGCGTAAGCTCGTACCGCTTCCAGTATATACGGCATCGTGTTCTCCGTACCGGCGGCGGCGATTCGCAGGTTATCCAACGCTTTCGCCACGCGATCGTTATCGCGCCGCGCGCGTAACTTCTCCAGCTTCTGCTCTTGTGTTTTCTGGACGCTCTCATCGATCCGCAGCAAGTCGATCTGCTCTTCTTCTTTAGCCGTGAAGGAATTCACGCCGACGATCTTGCTATCGCCCCGTTCCACCGATTTCTGAAATTCGTAACTGGCGTTGGCGATTTCGCTTTGCGGGAAGCCGCGCTCGATGGCCGGAATCATTCCGCCCATATCGTCGATTTGACGAATGTAATCGTTGGCTGCTAACTCTACCTGCTCCGTAAGATGCTCGATAAAGTAGCTGCCGCCAAGCGGATCGGCCACCGCCGCCACCCCGCTCTCATGCGCGATAATCTGCTGCGTGCGCAGCGCCAGCGTTACGGCATTCTCACTTGGCAAGGCATACGCTTCATCCAGCGAATTCGTATGTAGAGATTGCGTCCCGCCCAGCACCGCCGCCAGAGCCTGCATCGTGGTCCGCATCAGATTGTTGTAAGGCTGCTGCCAGGTCAACGAACAGCCCGCGGTCTGCGAGTGAAACCGCATCTTCAGGCTGCGTTCATCCTTCGCCCCAAAGCGATCGCGCATGACCAGCGCCCAGATCTTACGGGCTGCCCGGAACTTGGCGATCTCTTCGAAAAAGTCGTTATGCGAATTGAAGAAAAAACTCAGCCGGGGCGCGAAGCTATCCACGGCAAGCCCGCGTTCCAAGGCCCACTCCACGTATTCAATGCCATCGCGCAAGGTAAACGCGAGTTCCTGAATCGCCGTCGAGCCGGCCTCGCGAATGTGATAGCCGCTAACCGAAATCGGATTAAAGCGCGGGACAAAGTTCGTGGAATATTCAATGACATCGGTCACCAGACGCATGGAAGGCCGCGGCGGATAGATGTACTCTTTCTGCGCGATGTACTCCTTCAGCATGTCGTTCTGAAGCGTTCCGGAGATCGTCGTCCAATCGACACCTTGCTTCTCGGCCACCGCCAGATACATCGCCCAAATAATCGGCGCCGGCGAATTGATTGTCATCGAAACCGTGACATCGCCCAACGGAATTCCCTTAAAAAGAATCTCCATATCTTCCAGAGAAGAAATGGAAACGCCGCACTTGCCGGCCTCGCCCGCCGATGTCGGATGATCGGCATCGTAGCCCATCAACGTCGGCAGATCGAACGCCACCGACAGTCCCGTCTGGCCCTGCCCCAGCAAATAGTGATAGCGAAGATTCGTCTCCTCCGGCGTGGCGAAACCGGCGAATTGCCGCATCGTCCATAATTTTCCGCGATACATCGTGCGATGAATACCGCGCGTGTACGGGAACTCGCCGGGCTCGGGAAGGCTGTAGTTCGCCGGACCGTAAAACGCGTCGATAGGTAATCCGCTCATCGTCGTCACTGGTTGATCCGACGTGGGCGCGGGTGTGGCGACCATGGGTTTAGTCATCGATCTTATTGTAACGCCGCATTCGTGACCCTCTCGCTTCCAAGCCATCAGATCCAAGTGAGAGAATAAGCGAATGCACGAGAGTGGTGAAAAGACATTTAATGAGCCCCGGCTCGCGTTAAATCGGATTTATACAAAGGGCGGCGACACCGGACAAACCAGTCTCGTCGGCGGACAGCGAGTGGGCAAGGACGCCTTGCGAATCGAATCCTACGGCACCGTGGATGAGTTGAATGCGTTTGTTGGCATGGCGTGCTTTTCGGCCGAAGAATCTGTTGCAGCTATCCCCGGTATTGAGCCGCTGACCAAGATTTTGAAGCGCGTTCAGCATGAGCTGTTCAATCTCGGTTCCATCCTTGCGACACTGCCCGAAGACGTCCATCCCAAGCAGCCCCGCGTGACGCGGACGGAGATAGCGCAGCTGGAACATGAGATTGACGAGATGAACGAAGGTCTGCCGAACCTGCGATCGTTCGTGCTGCCCGGGGGATGCCGCCTGAATACGGAACTGCATGCCTGCCGCACAATTTGCCGCCGCGCGGAGCGCATCCTGGTTGCACTCAACCATCAGGAATCAGTCCCGCCCGAGGCCATCCAATATTTGAATCGGTTGAGCGATGCGCTGTTTGTCTGGAGCCGCTGGGCCAACCACATACTGGATGTGCCTGAGGTGCTGTGGGAACCAAATCAATCTGCTTCGGGAACTGTATAGATTATGAAAAGCCGCCTTCTGATTTCTTTGAGCCTGCTGGCCACCGGAATGTTTGCAGCTGGATCTGAACACTTGCTGTTGCAAAAACCCACAGTTAACAAATCCAAGATTGTGTTCTCCTTCGCCGGAGATTTGTGGAGCGTAAGCCGCGCTGGCGGCGATGCCACCCGCCTTACCACCGGACCGGGCATCGAAACTGAGCCGATCTTCTCACCCGATGGAACGCAGATCGCATTTCGTGGAGAGTACGACGGCAACATTGATGTCTTCGTGATGCCCACCGAAGGCGGCGTACCTCGCCGGCTGACATATCACCCCCGTGCCGATACTCCGCTCGGCTGGACTCCCGACGGCAAAAACATTCTCTTCCGCTCCAATCGTAAGAGCTACTCGCGATTCGAAAAACTCTTCACCATCCCGGTGGAGGGAGGATTCCCCAGCGAAATCCTCCTACCAATGGGCTATCAAGGTTCGTACTCGGCGGATGGGAATCGGCTGGCGTACGTGCCCATCGCTTCGGCGGCCGATATTTGGAAACGATATCGTGGAGGGCGCACGACTCCGATTTGGATCGTGAATCTAGCCGATTCGAAGGTTATCGACAAGTTACCGCGCGAAAATTCAAGCGATACCGATCCGATGTGGATCGGCGATAAGATTTTCTTTCTCTCGAATCGTAGCGGACCCGTCTCGCTGTTTTCCTATGACCTGGCAAATAAGAAGATCACCCAGCTGGTTCAGAATAGCGGTTTCGATATCAAGTCGGCATCGGCGGGTTCGGGGGCAATCGTGTATGAGCAATTCGGGTCCATCTTTCTTTATGACCTGAAGTCCGGACAGGCGAAGAAAGTAGACATCCAGGTCACTGGCGATCTTCCTTCGATCCGTCCTTCCTTCGTCAAAGTTGCTGCTCAACTCCAGAACGGCCATATCTCGCCGGCAGGTGCGCGTGCCGTATTCGAAGCACGAGGCGAAATTCTTAGCGTCCCCGCCGAGAAGGGCGACATTCGCAATCTGACAAACACTTCGGGCGTAGCGGAGCGCGACCCCAGTTGGTCTCCCGATGGAAGGTGGATCGCATATTACTCCGACGAATCGGGCGAGTATCAATTGCATCTGCGCCCGGCCGATGGCACAGGCGAAGTACGAAAGCTCGCGCTGAGCGATAAGCCAAAGTTTTATTATCGGCCGCTATGGTCGCCCGACAGCAAGCGCATCGCCTATACCGACAACGCACTGGGCGTGTCTTATATCGATCTGGAAAAGAAGACGCCGATTTTGATCGACAGCGACACGTATGAAACTCCCTTCCGCGCTTTGAATCCATCGTGGTCGCCCGACAGCAAGTGGATCACCTACACCAAGCAGTTGAAGAATCACCTGCGAGCTGTGTTCGTGTACTCCACTGAAAGCAGAAAGGCGACGCAAATCTCCGACGGGATGAGCGATGCCGAGTATGCCCGTTTCGACAAGAACGGCAAGTCTCTCTATTTCACGGCCAGCACGAATCTTGGCTTAGCCAGCGCTTGGCTGGATTTGTCGAGCGAAGGCCGCAACGTCACGCGCAGCGTCTATGTAGCGGTGCTGAGCAAATATGATCCTTCTCCGATTGCGCCAGAGAGCGATGAAGAAAAGGCCGAGCCTGAAAAGAAGGACGACAAAGCAAAGCCAAAAGATCCAGTCGAGGTTCGCATCGATTTCGAAAACATTTCCCAGAGAATACTGGCGCTGCCGATTCCCGCCCGGGACTACGTAGCCATGGAAACCGGTGCCACCGGAATTCTTTTTCTCGCGGAAAGCATCCCGTTGCCGGAGCCCGGTCCGCCAAGCGCGACGCTCTACAAATTCGATTTGAAAACCCGGAAGACGGACAAGATGGTCGACAGCATTCGCAGCTTCGATATCTCTCACAACGGCGAGAAAGTTTTACTTCAACAGGGCGACCGATGGTTGATTGGCGCTACTGCAACTCCCTTCAAGGCGGGCGAGGGTGCGTTGAAAGCCGAGGCTGCGGAAGTTCGCATCGACCCGCGCGCCGAATGGAAGCAGATGTACCACGAAGTCTGGCGCATCGAGCGCGATTTCTTCTACGACCCCAATCTGCATGGGCTGAATCGCATGGAGGCTGAGAAAAAATACGAGCCTTATTTAGAAATGATCTCTAGCCGGGCAGACTTGAATTATCTCTTCTCGGAAATGTTGGGTGAGCTGTCCGTAGGTCACTTATTTGTAAGCGGAGGCGCATTTCCCGATGTGAAGCGCGTGCCAGGTGGATTACTGGGCGCCGATTACAAAATTGAAAACGGCCGCTATCGCTTCGCTAGAGTGTACAGCGGCGAGAATTGGAATCCGCAGTTGAAGGCGCCCCTGACGCAGCCTGGCGTGAATGTTGTCGCCGGCGAATATTTGCTCGGGGTAAACGGACGCGATGTGCATCCGCCCGATAATGTGTACAGCTTTTTTGAGCAAACCGCCGGCAAGTCGGTCACTCTCCGCGTCGGTGCGGATCCGGCTGGCTCGGGCTCTCGCGAAGTGGTGGTGGTGCCCGTCGACAGCGAAGGAGGACTGCGAAATCTAGCGTGGATTGAAGACAATCGCCGGAAGGTGGATCAACTCAGTGGCGGCAGGCTCGCCTATGTTTATCTGCCGGACACCGCCGGGGGCGGGTACACGAATTTCAATCGATACTACTTTGCGCAAGTGGGCAAGGAAGGCGCGGTGATCGATGAGCGCTTCAACGGAGGCGGCCAGATTGCGGACTACGTCATTGACAACTTAAAACGCCCGCTCACCAATTTCTTCACCACTCGATATGGCGAATCAATTACTACACCGATGGCTCAGATCTTCGGCCCGAAGGCGATGATCATCAATGAATACGCTGGTTCCGGAGGCGATGCGATGCCGTGGCTGTTCCGGGCGGAGAAGGTCGGGACGCTGGTGGGCAAACGAACCTGGGGTGGTCTCGTGGGGATTTTCGGATTCCCCGCGCTGGTCGATGGCGGCGCCGTCACTGCGCCCAACGTCGGCTTCTATAACTTGTCCAAGGAGTGGGACGTGGAAAATCACGGGGTGTCACCCGATGTCGAGGTGGAGCTCGATCCCGCGGCAATGCGCGCCGGGCATGATCCGCAACTCGAGAAGACGGTAGAGATTCTACTGCACCAGTTGAAGGAGCATCCACTTCCGAAGTATGAAAAGCCGGCTTATCCCAATTATCAAAAGGCGAGCCAGTAGCGCTTGCGGAGAGCCTCACGCTTCATTCTGCTAGCGGCGGTCCGATGCCTCTTGGCGCAGTCGCCGCAGCGCGAGACCGTCGTCGTAACGGGATCGTTTGAACCCGCGCCGCTGGAAGAAATCGATCGCGTGGTACGTGTTTTCGCTGCCGGCAAAGAGCAGCTTCTGCTGACCAATAGCTTTATCGATTTCCTCCGCCTGGACACATCACTTGATGTGCAGGCACGCGGTGCGAACGGCACGCAGAGCGATCTCTCCATTCGCGGCAGTGGCTTCGGACAGACGCTGGTGTTGTTGAACGGCATGCGTCTGAACGACCCGCAATCCGGCCATCACAATCTGGATATCCCCTTGCCGCTCGATGCCAGTTCCCGGATCGAAGTTCTAAAGGGAACGGGTTCCGCGTACTACGGCTCGGATGCGATCGGCGGCGCGGTAAACCTCATCACGCAGGCGCCGGAAATAACCGAGATTCGGCTGCGGTCCGCCGCTGGCAACTTCGGCGTGAATCAGGAAAGCGCTTCTTTAAGCTACGTATTGCGGGCTTTCACTGAACAACTGGCGTTCGCGCGCGATTTCTCCAGCGGCTTCCGTGCCGACCGCGATTACCGCAATCTGGCTTTGGCTTCTATCACTCATGTAACGACTCGCCTAGGCGCAACTGACGTCGTCTTAGCGGAGAACGACCGTCCGTTTGGCGCCGATCAGTTTTACGGCAACTTCAATTCCTGGGAACGGACGCGTGGATGGTTTGCTTCGATTCGCCAGGACCTGGGCGCAAATACCGAGGTCGATTTCGCCTATCGCCGCCACACGGATCTGTTCGTTTTGTATCGCGACAGGCCTGCCGTGTTTACCAATCGGCATGCGGCCGAGAGCTACGAATCCGCGGTACGCCGGCATGATAGCGTCGGCCCCAATGTGACGATCAGCTATGGACTGGATGGCTATCATGAGACGGTCGCCAGCAACAATCTTGGGTATCACCAGCGTGATCGGGGAGCGGGCTATTTCGCGATCGACATCCGTGCGCTCCGTCGTTTTTCGATATCGGTCGGCGGACGCGAAGAAGTCTATACGGGGCTGCGGCGCCAGTTCAGTCCTACGGTCAGTATGGGTTATTGGTTATCTGAACATTTCAAACTTCGAGCCAGCGCCAGCCGGGCATTTCGCCTTCCCAGCTTTACGGATCTCTATTATCACGATCCCGCAAACGTCGGCTCGCCCAACCTCCGTCCAGAGAGCGCCTGGGGCTACGAAGCTGGAGTGGACTGGCACGCCACCCAGAAACTGCGTGGTGAGTTAACCGTCTTTCATCGGCGCGAACGCGATGTCATCGATTACGTGCGGGCTTCTCTCAACGACGTGTATCGAGCCACGAATTTCGACCGGCTCAACTTCACTGGTGTCGAGGCGGCGCTGATTTCGCAACCCTTCCAAAACCACCAGGTGGAGTTTCGCTATACCGGCCTTACCGGTGCACACAGTGCGATCGGGGGATATATTTCGAAATATGTGTTCAATTATCCAACCCACAGCGGGGTTGTGTCCTGGCAGGCGACATTGCCTCATGGGATTATCGCTCGCACGCGGGTGGACGTTCTACAACGAATCGCTCGCGAGCCATATGGAGTGTGGGATGTGTATGCCGCGTCCACTCGCGGGCACCTCCATCCTTTCTTGCAGCTAACAAATCTGAGCGCGACGCGCTACGTGGAAATACTCGGCGTGACTACGCCAGGGCGCGGAATTGTCGGTGGCGTGGAAGCCACATTCTCAAAAAAGTAACGATCCGCTGAAGCTGAGCGATGCTATCGCCTATTGACGGCGGGCCTCTTCCAGTAATAATATGTGGCAGTAATACATATGGAAGATAAAGCTATCGATCGCGAGTGGAAGAAGGGTAGCGCCGAATTGCTTCTGCTATCGCTGCTTGAAACCGTACCCCGCCACGGCTACGAGATCGGAAAGTTGATCGAACAGCGATCGGAAGGGGCGCTTCGTTTCCACGCGGCGTCGCTATACCCTTTGCTGTATCGTCTGGAAAAACGTGGCTGGATCCAAGGCCGTTGGGTGGAGAAGAGCAGACAGCGCAGGCGGCGTTACTACCGGCTAACCGCGCAAGGCCGAAAAATATTGGCTACCCAGCGCGAGGGATGGAAGACGTTTGTAGAGGCAATGAGCCGAATCACAGGAGTTGAAAATGCCTGATTGGGACCAGCAGATTCGCCAGCAGCTGGCGGCTTTGCATCTCTCTCCTCCGCGCGAAGCGGAGATCGTCGAAGAATTGGCTCAGCATGCCGAGGATCGGTACGGCGAACTGATCGGCGCCGGGGTGGACGAGCCGGAAGCCCGCCGCATCGTGACTGGCGAGTTAACGGGACATGAGACGCTGGCCAAAGAACTGCGCGCCGTCGAGCGAACAAACGCTCCGGAACACGTCGTCTTAGGCGCCGGAGGAAAGGCAAGTCTGCTGGCCGGCCTGGGGCAGGACCTTCGGTATGCGATCCGAACGCTGCGAAATAGTCCCGGATTCGCCTGCCTGGCGATGCTTGCGCTGGCGCTCGGCATAGGGGCGAACACAGCGATATTCAGCGTCGTAAACGGCGTACTTCTGCAGCCCCTGGCGTATCCCGATCCCGGGCGGCTGGTGAAAATCTTCGAGACCACAATCGACTTCAGCGAGTCCTCAGTGGCTTATCCGAATTATCTTGATTGGCGTCGCGAAAACCGTTCCTTTACCGATATGGGCACCGGCCGCAGAGCTGACTTCAACTTCACCGGAGCGGGCGAACCGGAACAATTATCGGGTGATTATATTTCCGCGAGCTTACTGCCAGTGCTTGGCATTGCGCCGTTGCTTGGACGCGGCTTTTTGCCCTCGGAGGACCGCAAGGGGGCAGGCTGTCAGGTGTTGCTGAGCTAAACTTCCGCATCGTCGTGGAAACGAAAGTCACTGGGCAGGACGCCAACTACAGCGCACGGCGTCGCATTGAGGTTCATCACCTTGCCTAAAATATTCCTGTCTCCGCCAAACCGGCGTTGCCAGAATCCGTTCCAATCGAACAATGGAACACGGCCGACCTCCATAGCCGGGAGTCGCATCCGGGACTAGTGGTCATTGGCCGGCTTAAGCCCGGCGTATCCATCCAGGCAGCACAGTCGGAGATCGTATCCATCTGCAATGGGCTGGCTCGCCAATACCCGGCAACCAACGCCTCGCACGCGGCAAAAGTGATCCGAATGAAAGATGATTTGGTGCAGTACATACGGCCAACCCTGTTGCTGCTGGCCGGCGCCGTCGGGTTCGTGCTGCTTATCGCTTGCGCCAACGTTGCCAATTTACTGTTGGCGCGCTCAACCGCTCGAAAGCGGGAATTTGCGATTCGCATCGCGCTTGGTGCGGACCGGTGGCGCGTCATACGCCAGTTATTAACCGAGAGTGTGCTGCTTTCTCTGGGTGGCTCGGCGCTGGGCGTGCTGCTGGCGGGTTGGGGAACCGGTCTCGTCCTGGCAGCGGCACCGGGCAGTTTGCCGCGCTCCGGGGAAATCGAAATCGACCCCTATGTCTTGCTTTTCGCTCTCGTGGTCGCGGTTGTGACTGGAATCCTGTTCGGCCTCGCGCCGGCGTTCCAGAGCGCGAATGCTAATCCGCAGGGATCGTTAAAGGAAGGTACGCGCGGCGCCGGCGGCGGACCGCATCGGGCGGAGGATGTCTTCGTAGCCGTGGAAATCGGTTTAGCAGTCATCCTACTGGCGGGCGCGGGACTCATGATGCAGAGCGTCTGGCGGCTCCTTCAGGTAGATCCCGGATTTAATGTGCGCAACGTTCTTACGATGCAAATCGCGCTCTCGCCAAAGGTCATGACCAGCCCGCCGGACATCCGCCTTGCGTATCGGCAATTGGTGGAACGTGTAGCTTCCATCAAGGGAATTCAATGGGCTGGCGTGACGTCTCTGATACCCCTGAGCGATAGCGACAGTGAGAATTCATTCTGGCCAGGCTCAGGGCCTCAACCTCCGCGCGAGCAGATGATGTCCGCGGTGTTTTATATCGTCACGCCCGATTACCCTCGAGTGATGCAGATCCCGTTGCTGCGCGGGCGCTTTTTCACCGATCGGGATGACACCGGTTCGCCTCCGGTTGCGATTATCGACGAGGTCCTGGCAAAGCACTTGTTTCCAGGCCAGGATCCCATCGGCCGCAAGCTAAGTCTCATGGCCTTGGGGCCGGTACAGATCGCCGGCGTGGTCGGACACGTGAAGCAATGGGGGCTCGATTCTGACGATACGAACAAGATCCGAGACCAGATTTACTTCCCCTTACTGCAAGTCCCCGACAAGTTCATGACCGCGGGAGTGACTGGACTTACGCTGACGCTACGCACCGCAGGCGAGCCTCTACGGATGGTGCCCGCGGTGCGTGCCCAAGTGTCGGGTCCAACGGAGGATCAGCCGATCTACGCGGTACGAACAATGGAACAGATCATTACCAAATCGCTTGCCGCGCGCCGATTCACCATGCTGGTGTTGATTATTTTCGCGGCTACGGCCCTGTTGCTCGCCGCGGTGGGCATCTACGGTGTTGTGTCGTATGCGGTGATGCGCCGGACTCATGAGATCGGAATTCGCGGGGCTCTGGGCGCGTCGCGTCAGGAGATCGTCGGCCTGATCCTGCGTCAAGGGATGAAGCCGGCAGCTATCGGAATAGCTGGGGGCCTGGTTGCGACGCTCGGACTTACAAAATTTATGTCGACTTTGCTTTATGGCGTTCGGCCGGCCGACCCGTTAACGCTTATAGCCGTAGCTTTACTCTTAGGGGGGATTGCGCTGGTCGCGGCGTATATTCCCGCGCGGCGGGCCACGGCGATAGATCCCATAGTGGCCTTACGCTACGAATGAAGTGTCTGCTAAAAGCGAGAAGGGGAGCTAAGCTCCCCTTCGACGCGTCGTTCAGGTTTGACCCTGGGATTGTAACTTCTTGGTCCCCTTCGAATCGGGGCGCCTTCAGTATAGCAATTACATATCTGTTAGCGCGGCAACCAGTGCGCCCTTCGCTGTAGAGTGGAGCGGATTTTCAGCCATGCGGATTTCCGATAGAGCAATCGGAAACTCGTGCTCCCAAAGAATTTTCTCGAAGCGATCGCGGAATCCTGCGGGCAGCGTGGTGCCGCCGCTCAATACCAGAGGAATCGGCCGCCCAAGCTTCGGAATGTTGCGTGTATTCAGGAACGCTTCCTTCAAGCCGCTTACCAGCGACTGAATCATCTCGTCATAGTAAACGCGGAGAACCTGGCTGATCTTGTCGGGACTGAAGCCGTTGAAGTGAAAAGAATCTTCTTTGTTCAGGCGGATCCGGTTCGCCCGCTCGCCCGTTACGGCGGCCGCGCTGGAATCGATATAATCGCCGGCCTTGGAAACGCTGAAGCTCAGCACGGGTACCGAGAGATAAGCCAGACAAACATTGCAAAGCCCGCCGCCACAGCTGATGCCGATGCCCGTGTAGTTGGAAGACTCGAGTTCGCCATAGACCACCGCCAGACCTTCGTTGATGCTCATAACGTCGTAACCCAATTCCGATAAAATCTGGCGCAGGGTTGCTTCGTGATAGGTCAGATTCTCTTCGGCGCCCAACGGGGCAGCGGGAATTGTAAAGCAGACCTTCGGCTTATCCTTCGACTCGCTCTTGCTTTCGCCAATCACCGAATTAATGATGTGCCGGATCTGTGGAAGGCTCTCCGGTTCCTTCGCGTCCAGGACGCCATGAGTCATCGGGCGCCGCGTCTCGGTATTCATCAGCTCGGCGAATTTCTCCGATTCGTTACCCGTCACCAGAATTTCGGAGCCCAGAACAGTGTGCGGTATGCCTTCCTTTTTGAGGACATTCACTGTCAGCTTGGAAAACGGAATGGTCACAAAGGCGTTCAACTGCGTGTCGTACTGATACTCATCTCCACTGCGTTGCGCGCGGACGATGCGGCTGGTCCCCACATCAAGACCGATCGCCGCTGGTTGCGTATTAGGTGCTTTCATAAACTCCTTATTCTTCCTGCGATCCCTGGCTTTTCAGCACCAACGCCATCTGCCGGTATCGCTGCTGCAACAAGATCTTGTACCGCGAAACACTCAACCCCTCGGCGCTGGCTTGCTGGCGCACATTATCCTCGGCCAGGATCAAACCTTTCCACAGCCGTGATCCAGTCGCCTTCACGAACGCCGGGTCATACTCAAATCCAAACATGTAGAGACTAGGGAGCGGTACGGAATAGTTGTCGCTCAAACCCATCTCCCCAAATGGGAAATCGCCTGCCCAATCGGTATGGTAGCCGATTCGCATGTTCTGCGGGTTAACGGACACTTGCGCGTGCGTTACACAATTCCGTTTGGCGATGGAATATTTACTGCGCAGCATATCCGTAAGCACTCGCGAGGCGTGAATTTGCGCTGGACTGGCAGCCTCCGTCCCACCTGCCGTCTGGGCTTCAAAAGAGATGCCGAGGAAGCTTTCATTCAGGTTGATGTACGACCCTTTCGCGTCCGCCCAGACAGACCAGCCGGCGTGATTTGCAGCATCGGATTCCTGGACGATCCGAAAAACCCGGCCAAACCGGTCGATCACAAAGTGATAAGAATGGCGATTTTTCACCAGCACCAGCAGGTTGCGTCCTATCCGCTGCAGATGATTATTCTCGGTGGCTTCAAACGGCGCCAGATGGCTTTCGGTAGTGTGATACACGATTCCAACCGGAACGGAATTCCACGAGTGCCGCTTCGCGCCTTGAAACACCGGGAAGCTGAGGCGTTTATGATTGGCGGTTGCAAACTCGTTTTCCACGCGCAACCCATTGCTGAATTCTTCGTACTGCGCTGTTTTCTGCACCAGCCAAACCTTTTGCGTCTCCTCGATTGGGGCCTGCGGTTCAGGAAGAACGATGGTGCTTTCCCGCGCCAGAGCGTTCCGGGTACTGGATGACGTTGGGCCGGGAATAAAAAACAGTAAGCAGAGAATCCAAGGCGCTAGATCACGCAGGCCTTGGGTTAACGCGCGCCGGTGGCGGGCCGCTGGTTTCGCATCCACTTCCATGGTGCGGCGCAGATAACGCAATCGTTCAATGGGATCCTGAATTCGGCCGGCGCGCCAATCGACGACCGGCGATTCGGGAACTTGTCGGGATTTGATCGCGACTCCCATGGGTGCATTAACTCCAGTATAGGTTGGAGAGGAAATTCTCGCAGGATTTTTCTCTATCACCCGGTAATCGACAGAACGACCGCAAACCTTCAGGCCGCTACCGCTAAGAACGATAATCGAGGCTTAGTGAACTTCGGCGTTGACGATCTTTGAATCAGTACTAAATTTGCGGTAGTTGCGATAGGAGATTTCCAACTCACCACGCAGTCTTCTGACAAGGGCGATGCGGGCGTCGCCCTTCAGTTCGATGCGCAAGGGCAACCAGATCCCATCGTTGATCCGTGTCTGCTCAAAATAAAGCCGCGATCCGGGAGCCAGGCGAGCCAGGAACAAACCAAACGACAGAGTATCGATAGTCTCGGCTTCTACCTTCACCCACTGCAATTGCGCTTTATCGATCCACAGCGTGGCCCTAACCTTCTGAAGAAGTTTTGCATCCGACGCTTTTGGTTTGAAGGCAGGTTTTGGCGTCGCCTGAATTTTATAAGCCGGATGACCGGCGACGGACTCTTCCTCTAGCAGCCGGAAATCAAAGGCATCCGGCACTTCAAGAAGGAATTTGCGCCGCTCATCGCGCTGTTTTTCCCAATCGCGCCTGGCCTTACTGTTCTCGCGCTGCCCTTCTTCCACGGCCTTATCGAGCTTGGCCTGTTCCTTCTTTTCCTCGGAAGAGGTAAGCGCACGCCCATCCTTAGCGATCAATCGGCGAAAGGGCCGGCCATAAAGAATCGTCACGTCGAACGTCTCCGACTTCCGGGACTTTACTGTGCCGTTGCCATCCAACGATCGTTCTTCAGTCAGTTCCTGGAAAGTATAGTCTTTGAACCGCAGGAAGTTGCGTTGATCGAGCTGAACGGAACGGCGGACGATATCGAGCGCATCCTGGGCCGCCAAAGGCGACACGCAAAGCAGAAGGAACGCCGCAAGGCGCGGTGGATTCAAGATCGTCACTCGTCATTCTGTGCGACGAGGAGAGCCGCCGGAAAGTTCCTGAAAACGTCGGACAGGGGAATGGCCGCTTCGCCGTCGATCGCTTCGCCAGTAAACGCGTTGCGCCAGCGCTGAGGCGCCGAGGCCGGTAGGATTAGCCGGGCGTCGTGCCAAACACGCTTGCCCAATGGGAATCGATCGGAGTCGGTGTACTTCGAAACGAAGCGCGGAACGATAGCAAGAATCCAGCGATTGCCAAGCCGCCGCGCGAACCCGACGGCATGTTGGGAAGCCTCGCCATCGAATGACAGGGGAATGTATTTACCTTTTTGAAACAATTCCGGATCTTCCACGCGGCTCCGAAGCGCCTGAAAGATGACGTACGCCTTCAGTTCTCCGTCGCGCCAATGCGAAAGCAAATACGCCGCCACTTCCCGCGGAGACTCCGTTCGCCACTGTTCCATCGTCAGCGTCAGCGCTTCTCGACGGCTCATATCCAGTGGCCGGCGATTGTCGGGATCCACCAGGCTGAAGTCCCACACGAATGTTCCTTGATAGAAATCGGGAATACCCGGAGCCGCTATCTTCAGAATCATTTGGGATAGCGAGTTGATCGCGCCGGCGAAAGCGATTCTCTTTTGAAACTCCAGGAAGTGCTCTAAAAATCGATTCTGCGGGTGGGGATCCAGAATCTCATCGACAAACGATTGCAACGCTCGTTCGTGCGCCTCATTCGGCTTCAGCCAACTGGAATAAACCTTCGCCTCGCGAGCGGCCTTCACTAGGTAGGCTTTGATCCGATCTTTATAATCGGGCATTTTCGCCTCGGTAAGCGGCCATGTGCCGAGCAGCGTTTGATAGAGGAGGGCCTCTTCGTTCGGGTCGGGTACCTGGCGATCGTTCACTACCTGTTTCTTTCCGCGATTCCAACGGCTCCATCGATTCAGATAGCGAGACCAGACGGAGGGCATTTCCGAAAGTACGTTGATCCGCGCCCGCACATCTTCGCTGCGCTTGGTGTCGTGTGTGGACGTAGCGTTCATCGTGTCCGGCCAACGCTGTTGATGTTCAGCCAGGAAGCGATGAAAGCGATCGCTATCTATCGCCTCGCCGATGGACCCCACTTCATTCAGCGAGACCAGCGGGTTGTACAGATAATGCGTGGTGTCCTCCACGCCTTTCGCGGCTATCGGGCTGGACAACTGCTGCCAGCGCATTACAAAACGAAGCCAATCGTTACGCCTAGCCTCGGGAAGGTTTTCCGGAAACTGCAGCAGCAGAATGCGCCGCAGAAATTGGAAGACGGGCTTAGCCATATCCGGATTGCGACGCTCGGCATCGGCGAATGTCCGATCCAATTGCAGACGGTCGCGATCGTCGACGCGAGGCTCGCGGATATAGGTTCTGTAAACAGGGAGACACGCTGTGACCTCAGCCAAAGCGCGCCGTAGATCGGATGGGCTCAGGTCGCGCGCATGCCGGTCGTACTCAGCCAGCAGCTCCAGATGCAAGCTCATCGCGAACAACTCGCCGTGGAACAAGTGCTCGATAATCCAGCGCTTCTGTTCGTACGCGGAATCCTCAAAAGTCCAATTCAGCCGCGTGAATTGAGCATACGCCTCGCGCAACGCAGCCATGCCCGCGATGTCCACGAACAGCCCATTGGCGATGTTCAAATAATCGTATCCGGTGGTACCTTGAATCGGCCACTCAGTGGGCAAAGTCTCGCTTCCCAGCAGAATCTTCTCGACAACGATGTAGGTCTGTTTTCCCGCCGGATTGGCGCATCCGCCAGCTTTCAAACATTTCAAATAGCCGATTGGATCGAATAGTCCATCGACGTGATCGATGCGCAGGCCCGTTACGGTACCTTCCCGGGCAAGCCGCAAAATGAATTCGTGAGTCTTCGCGAAAACCTGCGGGTCTTCCATGTGAATTCCGATCAGATCGCTGACATCGAAGAATCGCCGATAGTTGATCTTCTCTCGCGCGGCTTGCCAATAGGCAAGTTGATAGGCTTGCCGGCCCAGCAGATGATCGAGGGCGTCGAAGCTGGCGGCGTCTTCTTTCTCGCCACGAATCGTCCGGATATTCTCGTCGATAAATTCCTTGATCTTCGCGTCCGAACTATATAGCGCCCAGAGCATTTCCTTGATGACGGGGACCTCGCGCCAGCGGCTCTCCAGTTGTTCCCATTCGATCGCGGTTCGCTCCGGAAGCCGCGCGATTCTCTCCAGCAATTCGCGAAACCGATCGGAGTCCGGCCGCTTATCGGGACGGATCGCCAGCACTTCCAGATAGGATGACGGGTCAAGTGGCGGACGGGCGTTGTAATAGCAGACGCACATTCCCGCTTCCGTGATTTCAATACTGAATTCCCGATTTTCCAGAACTGTGCCGTAAGGCGAGCCAAGAATCGGAATGAAAATTTTATCTTCCCGGGCTTCCCCCGCGGGCCCCCACTGGACGTCGAAGAAGACGCTGAAGCGTGAGCCGCTGCCGTTCTCCAGCACGTCGGTCCACCAGGGATTCTGAGCGCTGGCGGCCATGTGATTCGGGACGATGTCGATCATCAACCCCATGCCTCGCCGTTGCAAATCCGCCGTCAGTTCCTGGAACGCCGTCTCGCCGCCGAGATCGGCGCTGACACGCGATGGATCGGTGACATCGTAGCCGTGAGTACTCCCCGTCCTTGCTTGAAATATTGGAGATGCGTATAGATCGGTGATTCCGGCGGCCTGCAGCATCGGCAGCAGCTTTTGTGCCTGAGCAAAGCCGAAATCCCCGGTCAATTGCACGCGATATGTCGCAATGGGAAGACGCATGTTTACGCTACGGTGACGCCGCCAGTAACCCGGTTGCTACATACGGAAGCCCAATTTTTCACCCAGCCGGCAAAACTCAGCTACCCATTTTACCGATGCCTCATCGCCCGCTTCCGCTTTCGCTTTCAAATCCGGATAAACCGTTCGTAACACTTCATAGCAGCGATTTTGAACAGACCATAAGACGACAGGAAATGGCAACGACGCCTGTAAGACTACCGCGTCGGCCAGCCTCTGCAGCAGCTCGAAGTCGCTGGTGTTGGCCATAAATTTTGCAGTCAACCGCTCAATGGCCCGGCGGAACGTAAACTCGAGCGTTGTGGAATCAAGGGTAACCCCCGCCGATTGGGCTTGCTCGACGAAGCTCTTGATTTTTTCCGGATCCAGCGAATCCTTACCCACAGCCCGGCGCAGCATTCCATTCAGCGCGAACTCCGCCGTGTTCTGAAAAGCCTTTGGCAGGGGCATGTTGATATCGGTCAGGAAGCGCATCAAAGGCGCGTGGTGCTCATACAACTGCCGATAGGCCGACTCCGCTTCGGCGATTGTCGAATTTAATACTTCGTCCAAAATTTTCCGCTGCTCGTCCTTGAAAAGAGACTTTAATGAATAAGTGTTTCCGCCGAAGTACTTATCCATCAGCCGGATGACCTCGGGAATATCGGCCCGCGAGAACGCGCCGCCCACCTCGGCCAGGAAGTCCCTGTAATTTTCAATCGCCCGCACTGGGCGCACGCCGGCATGGATATTGTGATCGCCGAAATGTAAAACGCAAAAGGTCAGGTCGTCCGATTCCTGAGTGATCTCCGAAGTGAAACGTCCGCGCCCCAGCACCAGCCGCATCTTGCCCGCAGCCAGATTTTTATAATCCTGGCGATGGCAGGAGTAACAATAAATGGTGGCATGCTCGGGGTAGACCTCAAACAAGGAACTGATTGCGTAATGCGCCGCCAGCTTCCGCAGGTCCACTACGGTTGGCTTCACCAGCTTGTTGTAAATATCCGCGCCATCGCCGCGTTGCGGAAGGTTGCTCTTGGCCAGCCGCAGCTTATCTAGAAACTGAGCCTCCAGCGAATCGCCGAATAACTCTTGCGCCAGTTGGACCACTCGCGCCGCATACTGAATCACCTGCACGGTCTCGATTCCAGACAGTTCATCGAAGAACCATCCGCAACTGGTGTACATCAACATTGCGTGGCGCTGCAACTCCAGCAGCTTCCAGAGCCGTACTTCTTCCGGCTGCGTTAAAGGCTGAAAAGTGTGCCTTGTTTTGAAGGCTTCACGGCACTCGGGTCGGCGATCCAATACCACTTCGATGTAGGCATTCCGCGCCGCCCAAATATCTTTAACATATTGTGCCGCGCTCTCCTCAAACAGAGGCGCAACGCAGTCGCGAAGCCAATCCAGCGCGTCTCGCAAAGGGGCGCGCCATTCCTGATTCCATGCGTGCCCGCCGGAATTGCAGCCACAGTTACTACGCCATCGTTCCACGCCATGAACACAGCTCCATGAAGTGTTCTCATAGATCTCCACTTCCTGTCGGGGGGGAGCCTTCTCCAGATATTCAGCGTAGTTGGTAAGCTTGGCCAACTTCTTCGATTCAATGTGGTGCAATGCGTAGGCCAGCGCCATCTCGCCATAGCGATGATGATGCCCGTAGGTTTCCCCATCCGTGGCGATATGCATGATTTGTTCCCAGGCGCGGGTGTCGGAGAATGCGCCCACCAGCCTTTGGGCGAACCTTTCGCCATTGTCCAGGAGATGCTCGAAGGCAACCGCGCGGGAGATTGGCCCATCGTAGAAAAACAAATCGAGCGAGCGCCCCGAAGCCAGCTTCAATTTGTAGGAGCGCGTCGGATCGATCTTCGCTCCGGTGACGTCCGTCCATGCTCCTTCGACCTTCGCCTTCGAATCGCCGAGATCGCGAAATCTTTTCGCCTGATGCGGCGCCAGCACCGTAAACTTGATGCCCTGCTCGGCTAGGATATCCAGGGTCTCCAGGTCCACCGCGGTTTCGGGCAGCCACATCCCTTCCGGCATACGGCCGAATCGATGGCGGAAATCGGCGATGCCCCACGTCACCTGCGTCACCTTGTCGCGGCGATTGGCCAGCGGCATGATGATGTGGTTATAGGCCTGAGACATGGCCGACCCATGCCCGGAGAATTTCAACTGGCTGGAACGGTCCGCTTCAAGGATTGCCCCGTAAGCCTCCGGCGCATTGGCGGCGGCCCACGATAACAAGGTAGGCCCAAAGTTGAAACTGATCGACGAGTAATTGTTTACGATTTGTTCGATGCGGCGCTTGTCGTCGAGAATGCGTGCCGCCAGGTTGGGGCCATAACATTCAGCGGTGATCCGTTCATTCCAATCATGGTAAGGATAGGCCGAGTCTTGCAACTCGATCGTCTCCAGCCACGGGTTCTCCCGTGGCGGTTGATAGAAGTGATTATGTATGCAAAGAAATCTCATTACAGGTTTTTTGTAGATATGCCGCCCGGAGTTCCTTTTCTCTCTAGACGCTAACTGGGTTTTTTGATTACTTTCCGATCACACCGGGAGCACGATGGTGAACACGGCCCCGTGAGATTCGGTTCGATTGGCTGCGGAAACCGTGCCGGAGTTTTCTCGCATGATCGTCGCGACGATGTGCAGCCCTAATCCCGATCGCGGCGATTTCGTCGAGAAATGCGGTTTAAAAATTTCGGCTAGGATCTCCGGCGCAATGCCCGGACCTTCATCGCTCACTTCAATTTCCACGTCGCCAGCAATCTGCCTGGCGCGAATTTCCACCCTGCCGCCACGGGGCATCGCCTGAGCCGCATTCAAAAAAAGATTCACCAGCACACGCTCCAGCGCGAAGCCGGACTTCATTCGCAAGCCTGGTTCCAGCAGCGGCACAAAGTCGATCTTTGGCCGGTGAACGGCGGTAAGGAAATCCTGCGTGAACTGCATCGCATTACCCACCAGAGAAGCCAGGTCGAGCAAAGTTTCCCGGTCTCCTCCGATGCTTTCCACGATGCGTTGTCCGCCATCGACGCTGCGTTGAATGGTTGCCGCCAGAGAGGACCACTTTGGGTCTGTCGCCAAAAGCTCGGCCGCTTCCGAAATCGTTTCAAAGACGTTGTTCAAATCGTGAATCAAACCGGCCGTCGTCAGATCATGCAGCGGCGGGGCTACGTGGGGCGATACTATTTCCATTTTCTTTAGAGATGCCGATCTTGGGGGAGGCTAACTAGCGATCTGCCGAAGCGTATCATAAAACTCCGCGAAGGATACAGAGGCCGCACCCGCGTCATTGATCGTACACGGTCCGTCGGCCGCTAAGGCCGCAACCGAAAATGCCATCGCAATGCGATGATCGCCAAAAGAATCGAGCGCCGCCGCTTTGAACTTCTGCTTTCCGGGCACGTGGAATCCGTCCGCCGATTCCTCGATGTGCACGCCCATGCGGCGAAAATTTTCAACGACTGTGGTGATGCGATCCGTTTCCTTCACGCGCAATTCGGCCGCGTCGCGAACGATCAATCCTTCCTCGCTCGCCGCGCCGAGTACCGCCAGTACGGGAATTTCGTCAATCAACGCCGCAGTCCGCGCGCCTTCCAGCACTCCGCCGCGAAACGGAGAACTGCGGACCATCAAGTCGCCTACGATTTCTCCCGAGAGCTGCTCCAGATTTGCGACTGTTACCTTTGCCCCCATCCCCGCCAGGAAATCGAGCAACATGGATCGCGTGGGATTTAAGCCGACGTTGTGAATCAGCAGTTCTGATCCAGGCACAAGCAGCGCCGCAACCAGAAAGAAAGCGGCGGAAGAAATATCGCCCGGCACGCCAAGATCGCAGCCTTTTAGACGCGGACGTCCTTGCAGGGTGATAACGCGGTTGACGGACTCGATGTCGGCGCCGAATTCCCGCAGCGCGATTTCCGAGTGGTCGCGGGTGCGGATGGGCTCACGCACGATGGTTGGACCTTCGGCATAAATCCCACCGAACAGCACGCAAGTCTTCACTTGAGCGCTGGCCATCGGTAACGTGTAGTCGATCGCGTGCAGTATCCGGCCGTCGATCTCAAGCGGCGGAAACTTTCCATCGCGCGCGCGAATGGAGGCGCCCATCTGAGCTAATGGCGCCATGATGCGCTGCATGGGACGCCGTGATAACGATTCGTCGCCTGTAATCCGGCTGGAGAATTTCTGTGCCGCGAGCAGACCCGCGAGCATGCGTATGGTCGACCCCGAATTGCCGGCGTCAAGAGTGCCGGCAGGCTCGCGCCATCCCTCAAGACCCTTACCGTGGATATGAATCTCGCGATCTTTCCGCTCTACCGCAATGCCCAGAGCTTGCATGGTCCCTAGTGTCGACTGGCAGTCCGCGCCGGTGGAATAATTCTTGATCTTCGTCGTGCCTTCAGCCAATGAGGCGAGCATCGCGTACCGATGTGAAATGGATTTGTCACCGGGCAAGTACACCGATCCTGAGATCGATTGAGCCGGAGAGATGGTTTCTTGCATGAACTTTCTAGTCTAACGCCTCGATCGTCCAGCGCCCGGCCGGCAAGCTGATATAGTGATCCGAATGCTTAACAGGCGAGAATGGATGATCGGCTCCGCGGCACTGGCGGGCACCGCCGCAGCCCAGGCAGCAGTCCCGAAAGACATCGTTATCTCCAGCGCCAACGGCCTTCGCGCGTGTGCCAAGGCGATGGAAATGCTAACGGGCGGCGCCGATACTTTGGATGCCGTGGTTGCGGGCGTGAACATCGTCGAAGAAGATCCGAAAGATCATTCGGTGGGTTACGGCGGCTTGCCAAACGAGGATGGCGTGGTCGAGTTGGATGCCAGTGTGATGCATGGCCCTTCGCGTCGATGCGGCGCGGTCGCCAGTATTCGGAACGTGAAGACGCCGTCCAAGGTCGCAAAGCTTGTGATGGAGCAAACCGATCATGTGATGCTTGCCGGCGAAGGCGCCTGGCGGTTCGCCAAGACCTGGGGCTTCAAAGAAGAAGATCTCCTTACCGAAGAGTCGCGGCTCGCATATCTGGTCTGGAAACAGTCCATGCGCGACAAAGACGGGCATAGCAACTGGACGGAAGGGATCGACGCGCCAGTGGGCGGAGCGAAGGGCGTGGCGTATTGGCAGCAGCGCTTTCCCGAAGCGAATGAAACATTTCTTGCATGGTGTGTCGAGATGGCGCTGCATCCCCTTCACGGCACCATTAATTGTTTGAGCTTGAATGTAAAGGGCGAGATGTCCGGCGTTACGACGACAAGTGGGCAAGCCTGGAAAATTCCCGGCCGCATTGGCGATTCTCCCATCATCGGCGCGGGATTGTACGTCGATCAGGACTTCGGCGCCGCTGGCTCAACCGGACGTGGCGAAGAAAATATCCGTATTGCCGGGGCTCATACTATTGTCGAGAACATGCGGAAAGGTATGTCGCCCAAAGATGCAGGACTCGATGCCTTGCGGCGTATCGCCCGCAACTTCGATAACGACAAGACGCGTCTGAGCAAGGTGGATATCCAATTTTACGCGCTGCGCAAGGACGGTGAATTCGCGGGCGTCAGCTTGTGGGACAAGGGAAATAAGGTCGCGGTGAATGATGGTGGTGAGAGCCGTCTGGAAAGCTGTTCTTTTCTGCTGAGGGCGTTATAGGGTCACGCCGGGTCGGCATGAAATCCGTACGTTTCGTAACGCCAATCCACGTTGCCGTTGTGCACGGTCAGCACGCCAAAGCCCTCCGGATGGCCCATCCGCTTGCCTTTCCACCAATTGCCGCAAACCGCGCCCGAGGTGATGAACTGGCATCCGTTGTAAGTTACGTTCTCACGAATGTGCGTGTGTCCCTGCAGGACTGCCTTCAGGTTGTATGGCCACAGCATATCTAAAACCTCATTGGCATTAGTGACGATCATTGTTTCTGACGGCCCCCGCTGCGCGATGTATTGCAGGAAGCCCGTCACTAACGGGATATGCGTCGCTACAATTAGTGGCTGATCTTTCGGAGTCGACGCCAATTCATGCGTTAACCAAGTCATCTGATCGTCGTCAATCCGTCCGATGTAGCCCTTCTCCTTCGTGATAAAAACAGAATCGAGCGCAATGAATTTCCACCCTTTATGGCTGAATGAGTAGTAGCGCTTACCGATTCGATCTTCGAACATTCCCTTGCCGTACTTCGGATCGGCGGAAGTAACATTGCTCTTAGTGGACACGCCGAAGACGTCGTGATTTCCAACTAGATTATGCACCGGGGCGTGCAGTATCTTTGCCGTCTCCGCCCAGAGATCGAAGACTTCATTGGCACGGCGCGGAGTAACGTCGGCGGCATCGAAGACCAGATCGCCGCCAGAGATAATAAAGTCCGGTTTGAGACTATTCACGCGGTTAAAACACATGCGCACACCTTCACCTGCGTGCAATTCGGGCTCTATGTGTGTGTCAGTTAAATGGACGAACTTGAACGATTCCGACTTTGCTCCGAGTGTGCTTGCAGCCAAGCCTAAAGCAGTGCTAACGGTGAAAAACTCGCGGCGATTCATAGGTTCTACTCTAGCCCAAGAACTGGCCGCTTGTGTTACCTGGGCAATCCATCCTTGTGAGTGGTATGGCTGGGGTTGTAGGCTGTTAAATGTAAGGTAGGTGAAGTTGCTTCGTTTCTTCCGTTTAATTCCTTTCGTTTTCGCCCTGGCTAGCTCCGCCCATGCGGCCGAGAAAGGCCAATTGGATTCGAGTCCGGCGCTGTTCTCCGTGCTGGCCGCCATCAACGCCGCGGGCTACGATGCGGACGTGTCGTCAGCCGCTAATCACCCGCTGCGGCAAAAAGTTCGCGATTATCTGGCTACTAAGAAGGATCTGTCGAGTGTCATCGAGCTGAAGAATTTCTTCGCCCGGCACCATCTGGCGAACTCCGACGCGGAACTGAGCCAGTACATCTCCTTCGCCCTGATCACCGACGGTTCTCCGAATTTCCGGTACACCGTGGCCGAGCAGGATCTGCCTCCCGATGTCGCGCGGCTGGAGGGCTTTCGCGAACTCATGGTTCGTTTTTACGAAGAAGCCCGGATGGAAAATGTTTGGCGTCAAGTGCAGCCCGCCATCGATCAGGAGATTGAGCGTTATCACGAACCGGTGACCCGCGCGCTGATGACCGTAAACGGATATTTGCGTAATCCCACCAGCGGATTCGTCGGCCGCCGTTTTCAGATTTATGTCGATCTGCTGGGCGCGCCGAATCAGATTCAGACGCGTAGCTATCGAGACGATTATTTCGTCGTGCTTACGGCATCGAGCGACCCGCCCATCGAAGACATCCGCCACGCCTACCTGCATTATCTTCTAGATCCACTGGCCACGAAATACTCGGCGATTCTGGAAAAGAAGAAGGGCTTGAAGGACTACGCGCAGGGCTCAGGGATTCTGGAGAGCTACTACAAAGAGGATTTTCTCCTGCTTGCAACCGAGTGTCTGATTAAAGCTATTGAAAGCCGCCTGACGCCGGGCGGCGCGGAGAAGAAACAGGCTGTGGTGGATCAGGCGCTGCGAGAAGGTTTTATCCTTACGCCGTATTTTGCCGAGCAGCTTCCCGGCTATGAAAAAGACGACCGGTCGATGCGGATTTACTTCCCCGACATGGTTACGGCGATTGATTTAGGCAAGGAAGAAAAGCGCCTCGCCAAAGTCGAGTTCGCGACGCAACGCCCAGTGCGTAGATTGCATGTGGTTCCGGCGGAGAAGCCGGTGGAACTGAGTCCGCAAGAGAAGCTCTTCGCCGACGCTCAAAAGTTACTTTATCGCGACAAGAATTTGCCGCGGGCAAAGGATGCATATCTCCGCTTGCTACAGGAATCGGGCGCTGATGCGTTTCGGGCGAAATCATACTTCGGCCTGGCCCGAATTGCCGTCCTCGAAAAGCGCCCCGCGGAGGCGGACGAGCTATTTCAAAAGACACTTGCTTTATCGCCCGATGATGAGACCAAGTCATGGTCGTTGTTGTATCGGGGACGACTCGCCGATTCGCAGGAACGTCATGAAGAAGCCGAGACTTACTATAAGGCCGCGCTTGCCGTTGCAGGAGCTCCCGACGCGGTGAAAGAGGCCGCCGGGAAGGGCCTGACAAAAGCGCCAACCACACCCAAATAGGTTAGGCTGAAAGAGGAGGGAATCGATGAGAAAGATGCTGTTGCAGACAACGCTGGTATTGGCAAGCGCAAGCCTGATTCTGGCGCAAAAGCCCAAATCCAACAAGGAGATTGAGGCCCTGCAAGCAATCCAGACCGCTCAGGATCCCGATGCCCGCATTGCGGCGATCGAGAATTTGTTGACGAAGTTCGCCGACACTGAGTTCAAGCCAATGGTGCTTACGATGGCGGCCCAGACGGAGCAGCAAAAAGGCGATTACGAGAAAATGGTGATCTATTGCGACCGCGCATTGGAAGCAGATCCGAAAAGCTACACGGCTATGCTGATGCTTGCTAGCGGCGGCGCGAATCATACGCGCGAATTTGACCTCGACAAAGAAGAGAAGCTCGCCAAAGCCGAGAAGAACGCCAAGACCGCGCTCGAATTAATTCCATCCGCCACCAAGCCGAATCCTGCTATTTCGGACGACCAGTGGGCGATCATGAAAAAAGATTTTACGTCGCAAGGTCATGAGGCGCTGGGTCTGGTCGCAGTTGCGCGGAAAAATTACGAAGGCGCCATCGCCGAGTTCAAGACTTCGGTGGAGATGGCCGGTACACCCGATCCGGCGACGGCTGTTCGTCTTGGCTCAGCGTACAATAGCGCGGGAAAGTACGATGAGGCGATCGCGACGCTCGATAAAGTGATCAACATTCCCGATGTGAATCCGGCGGTGAAGCAGTTCGCCCAAAATGAAAAGGCCAAGGCCGTGAAGGCGAAAAGCGGAACAGCCGCCCCCGCCGCGAAACCGTAACGGAAGCTTATGCGCGAGGATATTGAGGGTCTGGAGGCCCAACTCGGTCATTCCTTCACCGATCGGGAATGCCTGATGAGGGCGCTGACCCACAAATCCAGAGCCTACGAGAAATCAGGCGCCATCGACGATTGTCTCGCCGACAATGAACAACTGGAATTCCTGGGAGACTCGGTCTTGGGGTTCGTGGTCAGTGCGAGCCTCGTGCGGAGGCATCCCACTTATCCCGAAGGCCGCCTCTCGAAACTGAAAGCTCACCTGGTGAGCGCTACTCGACTTTATGAGGTAGCACAATCTCTCGAGCTGGGAACCTATCTTCTGCTGGGGCGCGGTGAAGAGATGAGCGGCGGCCGCGAGAAGAAGGCCCTGCTTGCCGACGCGGTAGAGGCTTTGATCGCCGCCCTTTATCTGGACGGCGGTATTGAGGTAGCTGGACGCTTCATCGAGAAACGAATTGTCTCCGATTTCTCAATGCCCGATGGCGGTGGCGAAGCCGGTCTCACCGATTTCAAGAGCGCCCTTCAGGAAGCCGCGCAAGCCCTGAAACTGCCTCAGCCGCGGTATCTGATCGTGGAAGAGGAGGGCCCGGAACATGCGAAGACGTTCACCGTTGAGGTGCGCTTGGGGCGCGAACTTGTCAGTAAAGCGCAAGGCTTCTCTAAGAAGAGCGCGGGACAAAAGGCAGCGCAGCTGATTCTGCAGAAGTTGCCTAATCGGAGCCCCGGTGCCGGCACCGACGGAGTTATATCTTCTTAGGCTCCGCCAGAATGCCCGTTTTGCTCAAGATAACGATATCCACTCTGCGGTTTTTTGCCCGTCCTTCCTCGGTATCATTCGAATCGATTGGGGCCGTATCTCCGTAGCCACCTATCGACAGCCGCTCACGCGCGACGTCGAAGCGAGCCGTCATCAGATCGAGGAGTGCGATGCTGCGCGCCGCCGAGAGATCCCAGTTGCTGCGGAATCGCATGGTGTGGATCGGAACGGCGTCCGTATGCCCCTCAAACCGAACCGGATTTGGAATTTTATTGACGGCGCGCGCAACGATGGCGATGCTTTCCAACGCCTCCGGCGAAATATCGTCACCTCCCGACGGAAAAAGCGCCGCCTGCTTGAAGCTGATCGCTAATCCCCGGGCCTCCATGCTGATTTGAATCTTGCCCGCCTCGATCTCGTCTTTTAACTCATGAGACAGGAGTTCCAGCGAGGGCAGCAACTCCACCGCGCGCCGATCTTCTAGCTTCACCGGCGCCGATTCAACGCTATCTGGCTTTCGCGATCCGGAATTCCTTTTGTCCCGATCCACTGGCGAGCTACTCAACAGCGCACCGATAGTCGTGTTGTCTTGGAAAGCTTTTTTGACCGATTCCGAGACTTGTCTCGCCTTTCCCTTATCAGCTTGCGAGGTGGCGAACATTACTACGAAGAAGGCGAACAATAGGGTGATAAAGTCGGCGTAAGAGACCAGCCATCGCTCATGGTTGGCCGGCTCGGCGGCTTTGCGGATTCGCCTCATGTTTCTATCCGCGCCCGGCGGAGACCGGTGCGCGCGCCTCGAAGGACCGGGGTCGAACTTCTGGCCCGGCAGGGGAACCTTGCTGTCCATAGGCCTCCAGCTTCATTCGCAATACTTTCGGATTCAAACCCTCAACGATTCCCGCCACGCCTTCCACAATCAGGTCTTTCCGCTGCGCCTCCTCTTCGATTCGCATCTTTATTTTGTTGGCTGCTGGCAGCAGAAATAAATTCGCCGCTCCTACTCCGTATACGGTCGCGACGAAAGCTACGGCGATTCCGTGTCCAACTTCGTCGATATTAGCCAGATTCTTCATGACCTGGATCAAACCCATTACCGCTCCAATAATGCCGATGGTCGGCGAGTAGCCACCAGCGTTCTCGAAGACTTTCGCTTCCGCTTCGGCTGTTCTTTCCTCGATCATAATTTGCAGCTCCAGCAATTTACGCATCTCCTGCAAGTCGGTGCCATCCACCGCTAAATGCAGCGCCTTGCGCAAAAATGGGTCGGCTACCAAATCGGCGTCGTCCTCCAGTGAGACCAAACCGCCCTTGCGAGCCTTTGCCGCGTAGGCGACGATTCTGTCAATCAGTCCGTCCGTTGATACAGAGGTATCGAAGAAAATAGACTTGATCCTTCGCGCCGCTCCCTTGACCACCGAAAGAGGCGTGCTGATTAGTACAGCGCCCATCGTTCCGCCGCCGACGATAATTGCCGCCGTGTATTGGGCGATGTCGCCGACCTGGCCTTTCTCAAGCAGCAAGCCGCCAATCAGTCCCGCTACCGCCAGCAATGTACCGCCAGCCGTCGCCAAATCAAGCTTGGCTGGACCGGCAGAATTCTGCTCTTTATATGGTGTTGACCTATCCGGCATGATCTTCGGAGCTGCTCCTCTCCGGTCCTTTTAGTACGCGATGACGAAAGTCCACTACACGCTGGATTAGTTCATCGGCGGTTTCAAGCACGATAAACTTTTGACCGTTCGTAAGACTGACTACGGTATCCGGGGTTTCTTCGACATGTTCAATCAGGTCTGAGTTCACAACCAGAGGTTGGTGGTTCATTCGGGTGACACGAATCATCACACCCTCACTTTCGCTTTCAAAGCCTCTTATCGGACGCAAACCGGCTTTCTATCTAATTTTCTTGCGCCTCAAAAAAGCTCGAGTAACGCCGATGAGATTTAGGAACGGATGTGAAAACGAAAACAAATGAAGAAAATGACGATGTTAGTGGACGTGGAACGCGAATTCCGCCTGATCGAGAATCAGATTGATCGCCTGGCGAGTGCCCCCACGCGAGACCTGCAGAGAGAATTTCATAACCTGGAACTCGTCGCAAATAACGCTTTGGCGACGGTCCTGTTTGTACGAACCGAGCTCGGCAGCCTAGCCGGGCGTCTGCCGCCGGTCCAGAAAATCGCGCACCATCGGCTCTAATCCGGGTGTACAAGCAACGGAATTGCCTCCGTAAATCGTATTGACGCCAGCAAAGTCGAAAAAGCGTGCGCCTGCTTCCTCCAGAATGATCTTTGGTGCCGCCAGATCCCACGGGGCAACCTTCGGCTCGATCCAGACTTCCATTTGCCCGGCGGCGAGCATCATCGCGTCCAGGCATCCGCCGAAACAGCGTACGCTCCAGAACTGGGAGATCCAGTCCAAGAGTTCAGGGGCAAAGTGAGCACGTCCGATCGACGTCCAGCCGTTCACCGAGAGAACCGCGCTTGCCGGGTCCGCAATCCCGGATACCCGAATCCGGTCGTCGTTGCGGTATGCGCCGTCACCAGCTGACGCGAAATAGGTGTCCCCGAGGACGGGAAGATGGGCCACACCCGCCACCACCCGACCTTCCTCTTCAAGCCCAATCAAGACCGCCCAAACGGGATTACCTCGCACAAAGTCGCGAGTCCCATCGATTGGATCGATGATCCAACGGCGTCCGCTGACCGAAGGTTTGACCGCTCCTTCTTCACCTAAAAAACCGTCTTCAGGAAAACTTTCAGAGAGCATTTCGACAATCATCCGCTCACACTCCCGGTCGGCGATGGTGACTGGCGATTCATCGCTCTTCGATTCCGCCCGCAGACCGCCGGCCTGAAGCCGCAAAGCCAATTCTCCGGCGCGATTAGCGGCCAGCCGCGCAACCTCGAGTTCCCGTTGTAACTGATTCATAATACCCGGCATGGTAGCATTATCGCGATGAGGGAACGTACCATTTATAGGGTCCTCGAAGAGGCCGCCGAGGCCCGCCCCGACGATGCCGCGCTGCATCAGCCCATCGGTAACGGAAAGTATCAAACCTACACTTGGACGGAGTATAAAACTGCCGCCCAGGAGATCGCCGTCGGCCTGTCTTTCCTAGGATTTAAAAAGGGCGATATCGTCACTTTATATTCAGAGACTCGGGCCGAATTCTACATAGCCGACTTGGGAATTATCGCGTTGGGCGCCATCGCCGCGGCGCTCTACACCAGTCTGCCAGCAGCGGATTTGGTTCGGAATGTGCGAGCTTCCGACGCGAAAGCAATATTCGTCGAAAATGCCAAGTCGATGGCTGTGTTGCAGGCCGCCGCTGGTGACAACGCTTTATCGGTGCGCTGGATTCTTCTCACGGGAGAGGCGGATGGCATCCTCACGCTGAAGGAATTGCGCCGGCTCGGAAGAGCGGAACTACAAAGAGACGGGGAAGCGTTTGAGCGCATCCGCGCCACTTACACCCCCCACGATTACGGGATTCTATACCTTACATCAGGCGCCACGGGCGAGCCGAAGATGGGTCTGGCAACGCACTGGGCAATCGTTTCCAACATCGACATGGGTCCGCAAAAACTCCCCCTTACTTATGAGGACCGGACGATTGCCTTCCTTCCCTCGGCCCACATCGCCCAGCGCGTAGTAGTCGAGTTCTTGATGATCCGCTGCGTGGTGCCGGTCTGGTTTTCAGAAAGCCTCACCAAGCTTCCCAGTGAACTGCGCGCGATACGGCCGACATTCTTTCTGGCTCCTCCGCGAGTTTGGGAGCGGATGTATTCCAGCATCACCACTGAAATCCGCAAACGATCCCCGATGCAACGCCGGGTGTTCTACGCCGCCATCGGTATCGGGGCGCGGGCCAGCCGTTTTCGCCAACAGGGCAAGCCAATTCCAGCTTGGATGAAGACGTCGCTGCAGCTGTTCAACAAACTGGTGTATTCGAAAATACGCGAGCGGCTGGGTGGCGCCATTAAGGTAGCGGCCTCTGGCGCCGCACCGCTAGGAAAAGACTTAGCGGAGTTTTTCGCGTCCATAGGCATACCGCTGATCGAGGGCTACGGTCTCACCGAAGGCGGCGTCGCATCGCTCAATCCCATCAATCGGCCCAAATCGGGCAGTATCGGCCAACTTTTCGACGGCTTCGAGATCCAGATTGCCGAAGACGGGGAGCTGCTTATCAAGAGCCCGTGCGTTTTCTCCGGCTATTACAAAGATCCGGTAGCCACCGCCGCCGTACTCCGCGATGGCTGGCTTTATACCGGTGATATTGCGGAACAGGATTCCGAAGGCTATCTCTACATTACCGGCAGGAAAAAAGAACTGATCGTTTCGTCCAACGGCAAGAAGATATACCCGGCGCGGATTGAAAGCCTGCTCAAGCGCGAGCCGGTAATCAGCCAGGTTCTCCTGATCGGCGATAAGCTACCTTACGTAAGTGCGCTAATCACAATCAACCCGGCGACGGCGAAAGCTCTGCGGGGGATGGAGTCGTTTAAAGGACGCCCTCTATCCGAGGTCGTCACCGCTGAACCTCTACATGCCGAAATCCGCCGCGCTGTGTCCGACACCAACAAACAATTGGCTTCGTTTGAGCAAATTCGCAAGTTCCGCATTCTCGACCGGGAGTTTACCATCGAATCCGGCGAAGTTACTCCAACCATGAAGGTTCGCCGGGGCAAGGTGCTTGAGAACTACAAGGCCACTATCAGCGAACTTTATCCGGGCAAAGAATCGGATTAGTGCCGACATCATTAAATCCCCTACAGATGAGCGGGATTTAACGCAAACGCTGATACCGCTGGACGTTTTCTCGCGTTGTTAACGGTGGGAGAGGCAATATGACCTCTCGCAACTTAAATAACGAGGAGAAATCGAAATGACCCGAGTAATTTTTGCCCTGATGACCGCTTCCGTTTTGCTGGCCGCTCAAACGCCCGCCGCGCCGGCGACCGCGGTTGGAACCCGCCGCGTCAACCAACAAAAGAGAATCGGCCAGGGCGTAAGCAATGGCACAATGACGGCGAAAGAAACCGCCAAGGTTGAGAACAAAGAGCACGCGATCAATAAACAGGTGGCGGCGGACCGTGCAGCGAATGGTGGGCGATTGACCCCTGGCGAAAAGGTACAGGTAAATAAAGAGCAGAACAAGGTTAGCAGCAAGATTTACAAAGACAAGCACAACGCTGCTACCCAGCCGAAGTAAGTTCACCTGAGGGAAGACGCCGCTCCGATATCATAGCTACCGGAGCGGCGCTTTATTACCGGTTATCGCGATAGGGATCTTCGTGATAGTGATGGTTACGCCGTGTATATCCGTTATCGGGCACATCTACTCGAAGCGCACGTTCCAAGCGGAACGTAACCACGGATTCCACAGGGAGCCGTACGTTTTGCCCGCGAGTTAAAGTTTGGGTACCCGCTCCAGCCGCTGCTCCTGAAGCAGCTCCAATCGCCGCTCCTCTGCCACCCCCGGCGATCGCTCCGATGATGGTTCCAAGTACTGCCCCACCCCCGACGTATTTTCCCGTTCGCCCATTCGCGCCGACGCCATCACGGCGATCTGAGCCAACCTCTGCAGGTTCGGCCGCCACGGCATAGCGCCGTCCGTTCACTGTGATCGAGTCCAGATCGAGTAGAAGTTCCCGATCGCCAGAGCGGCGCACGATCAACTCCGCCGCCGATCCTCTGGGTATCGCCAAATTGCCGTTCTGGTCGGATACGTCCTGGTCCACGATCCCCGAATACACGCGCCCGTCGTAGCGCCTGGCATTAATCGCTTCGTTGGTGCGCACTACAAGTGTCATCCCGTTGCCGATCGTTGCAACTTGGGCAAAAGCAACGGTAGTAGCCGCCAACAACAGTACAAGCTTAGTCATCCTTAAGGTTCCTCACAAAGTCTCTAGCACGTAGGGTGCCAGACTGTTCCCCCGATTACACAGCGATCTGTTTTCAGTCGATGCGCACTTCAGCCAGACTTCGATCGAGGTTATAAGCTGCGCTGATCAACGCCAAGTGTGTGAACGCCTGTGGAAAATTTCCCAACGCCTCGCCTCGAAATCCTATCTGTTCCGCATATAATCCAAGGTGGTTCGCATATCCCAGCATTTGCTCAAACAGCAGGCGCGCGTCTTTCAACCGGCTGGTATCATGCCATCCGGCTCGCGTCATGGCTTCCACCAACCAGAAGGTACACATGTTGAAGGTACCTTCCGTCCCCTGTAACCCATCCTTGGTGTGCTCCAGGTTATAACGAAAAACCAAACCATCCGACACCAGCCCGCCATTTTTAGGCGACTCGCGAATGGCGTCGATGGTTTTCAACATCCGCGGATCGTTGGGAGAGACAAAAAACACCAGCGGCATCAGCAGAAGCGACGCATCCAGGGCTTCACTCCCGTAGCTCTGAATGAACGCCCCGCGCCCGGCATTCCAACCATTGTTCATGATGTCTTCATAGATCTGATCGCGGGTTGCGATCCAGCGCTCCCGATCGGCGGGGAACGATCGCTTATCCGCCAGGCGCAGCGCGCGGTCAACGGCCACCCAGCACATTACCCGCGAATACACGAAATCCTGAGGCCCCCCGCGCACTTCCCAGATCGCCTCATCCTTCTCTTGCCAGTGATCGCAAACCCAATTAGTCAACCGCCGTAGATAAACCCATAAATCATAGGAAATCGGCGTCCCATATTTATTAAATAAATAAATAGAGTCCATCAACTCGCCATTAATATCGAGTTGGCGTTGGCGGTATGCATCGTTTCCGATTCGCACCGGACCTGACCCGAGATAGCCCTCCAGGTGATCGAGCGTTTCCTCGGTTAGGGTGTGGCGCCCATCTATTCCATACATCGATTGCAAAGCCCCGTCGGGATCCATTTCATGACAGCGCGCGTCCAGAAATGCCATGAACGCCGCGGCCTCATCGGTGAACCCGATGCGCAGAAGGCTATAGCAAGTGAACGCTGCGTCGCGAACCCAGGTGTAGCGATAATCCCAATTGCGTTCTCCACCAATGCTCTCCGGCAAACTGCAGGTGGGTGCGGCAACAATCGCCCCGGTCGGCTCAAACGTCATCAGTTTCAAGACCAGCGCGGAGCGGTTCACCATCTCGCGCCAGCGTCCTTTATAGGTGCACTTTGAAAGCCACCTGCGCCAGTATTGAACAGTCTCCAGAAAGAGTTGATCGCTCTCCTCCACCGTCACGCCGATCTTTTCGTCAGCATCCCGGCTGCTCAAGGAGTGCAGATCGAAGCCCGCCCGCTCGCCCTCGCTCAGGGTAAACTCGCCCACTACTTTGCAATCGTCGCGCTGTAAAGGCATGCTTGCGGCAAGCGCCATATTTATCCCGGGGGAGAAGAATTTCGCGCCGCCCTGTTCGATCACTGTTTCGTGCTGGTCCCGCGCATAGTTGAAGGCCGGGCAGCATTCCATGCGGAATTGCATTGTCCCGCGCACCACCCGCACCAGGCGAATTAATCCGTGATAGCCGTTGCCGTCGCGATGCGCTCCAAGCGGCATATAATCGACAATCTCGCCGACGCCGTCGGACGATAGAAAGCGGGTCACCAGTACATTTGTGTCGGGCCAATAAAACTGTTTATGGGTGACTTCCTCACAAATCGGGGCGATGCTAAAGTACCCGCCTTTCTTGTCGTCCAGAATCGCCGCGAAGATGCTCGGCGAATCGAAATGTGGAAAGCAAAACCAATCAATCGTCCCGTTGAGGCCGATCATCGCTACTGTCTGTAAATTTCCAATAACTCCGTGGCTTTCGATGGGCAAATAGGACATTGCGGGTTAGACGCGGCAAGAAGGCGTTTTTATCCACAACTTACGGTCTGGGATCTATGCCAGCTTCAACGGCAGCGAACGCAGGCGTTGTCCCGTGGCATCGAAGATCGCGTTACCCACCGCCGGAGCCACCGCCACAATAGGCGTCTCACCCGCGCCGGCCGACGGCAAATCTTGGCGATCCACCAGCACCACCTCAATGTCCGGCAAGTCATTGAACCGCGGCAGGCGATACTTCGATAGGCGGGGATTCAGGATTCGTCCGTTCTCAAACTCGATTGCCTCAAACAGCGCGCCACCGATCCCCATCATCGTGCCGCCAGCCACCTGGCTCTTCAACTCATCGGGGTTCACAATCGCTCCGCATTCGAACGCCTGGACGATGCGTTCGATCCTAATAATTCCCTTCACTACGGTGATCTCGACGCAAGCCGACACGTAACCGCCCTTATCGAAACCGGCCATCATGCCGAATCCCTGACCCGCGCGATTCTTGGCCCGACCCCAGCGGAAGCGCTCGGTAGCGGCCTCAATGACGGTACGCAATCGAGGATCGCTAACGTTCTTGAAGCGGAACGCAGCAGGTTCAATGCCGGCGGCATGAGCCAATTCGTCCATGTGGGATTCGCGGGCAAAATGGTTCGCTGTGGCAGCCAATCCGCGGTAAGATCCCTGGCGCAGTGGCGAATCGGAATTGTGGAATTCGGCAATCTGGTTGGGAATGTTGTACGGGCTGCGAAGGGCGGCGCCGCCGGAATTGTAATTGTGAAATTGCCAGTTCGTGATGACGCCATCGCGTCCCGCGCCGCTGCGTACTTCGATCACGGCGGCAGGACGGAAATAGGCCCAAGTCATTTCTTCTTCGCGGGTCCACTGGAGCTTAACCGGATGGCCCGCCGCCTTTGCTAGACGCGCGGCTTCCAGAGCACACTCACCGCTATGTTTACCGCCGTAACCTGACCCGGTGGGTGGCACGATGACGCGCACCTTGTCTTCGGGAATTCCGAATGCCGTCGCCAGTTCACTGCGCACGCCGAACGGTACCTGGGTGCCGGTCCACACCGTGAGGCGGCCATTTTCCCACTGTGCGACAGCCGCCCGCGGTTCCAACGGAACGTGCGCGATGTAGGCCGCGTTATAAGTGGATTGTGCCTGCACCGGCCCGTCGATCGGTTGCCAGGTTGGTGGATTTTTGGCCTTCGATTTCAGCCACGCGTATAGTTCCCGGGAACTGGTTTGCGGCCCACTCTTCCACTCGGCTTTGACAGCAGCCGCGGCCCGATCGAGCTTCCCCGATTCGTCACAAGCGACCCCAATAAAATCGCCATCGTGGACCGCGACGACACCTGGCATCCGCGCGGCATCCTTTATATCGGCGGAGATCAGCGACGATTGAAATGCAGTGGGACGAACAACGCGCCCGAAAAGCATGCCGGGCAATTTCAGATCCGAGGTATACTTTTCCTGACCTGTCACGATGGAATGCGCGTTGACCTTGCGCATGTCATGACCGGCGATTTTCCACTCCGTGGCCGGAGTCACCCGTACATCGGCGGTGATGGTTTGGGCTAATTTTTGACCCTTGGTGAGTTCGCCGAAAGAGAGCGTCGCGGTTGACGACTTACTGCCCACCAGCCCGTCTTCAATAAATAACCCGGCGCGATCAGCCTTCCATTCCCGCGCCGCCAGATCGAGCAGCATCTCCCGCGCCGCCGCTGCGACTTTATGCAGTTGGGGCGCCATGATCGGGGTGGTCCTACTGCCGAAGGTTCCGCGATCGTAGGGCGTCAACATGGTATCGCCCATCACCAGAGCGATCCTGGAAGGATTGACGTGGAGTTCCTCGGCAACGGCCTGGGTCAACGATGTGCGGATATTCTGACCGAATTCGGTCTTGCCCGTATAAACGGTGATGGCGCCCGATTCCGCAATGTGAAGCCACGCACCAATGTCCTGCGGCACGGACTCTTGCGCTTCCATGGTGGAGTCGAGTATCAGCAGCACGGCCAAACCGCCGCCGATGATTTTCAGAAAGTCGCGCCGGCCGGGAACGAAGCGATAGCTGGGTCCGGCGTGTAGTTCGTAGCGCTCTGCTTCGAGCTCACTCATGCCCCCCTCCCGCTCGACATTTTCGCCGCCAAATGCACAGCGTGAATGATTCGGCCGTAACTCCCACAGCGGCAGATGTTGCCCTGCAAACCTGATTTAATTTCCGCGTCGCTGGGATCTGGTTTCTTCTTCAGCAGCCCAACGGAACTCATGATCATGCCCGCGGTGCAATAACCGCATTGCATCGCGTCCGCCTGGATAAACGCTTCCTGCACGGGATGCAGCTTGCCGTTTTGAGCAAGAGCTTCGATTGTGGTAATCTGCTTGCCCACGGCGGCTTTAGCGGGAGTGAGGCAGGATCGCACCGCCGCGCCATCCAGCAGTACTGTGCAGGCGCCGCACTGTCCTTCGCCGCAACCATACTTGGTGCCAGTAAGATCAAGCTCATCCCGTAGGACGGCCAGCAGGGGTCTATCGGGAGCACTTTGAATCTGATGGCGGATACCATTCACAACAAAATCCATGGATTGATTGTACTGGGATCGGCGAGTGGCGAATTGAGTTAGCGATATCTTAAGTAAATCTTCGCGACCCGGAGCCGCCCTTATCCATCTACTTCCTATGCTCGCCAAGATGCAGGAAGCGCTCGCCAACGGATTGCAGCCGATACCGCTCGGTAAGGCCCTCGATTTCCAAGTGAAATCTGTCTCTCCGGGGGAGGCGTTGATCGTCTACACTGCCAGCGCGGCGCACGCCAATCCGATGGGCACGCTACATGGCGGAGTGCTTTGCGCCATCGCCGATTCGGCCATGGGAATCGCTCATGCGACGGTGCTGGAAGAAGGCGAAACCACTACGACGCTGGCGTTGAATATCAATTTCTTGCGTCCGTTCTGGACCGGGACACTGCGGGCGATGGGCAAAGTGATTAAGGCGGGTAAGACGGTTTCGCTTGTCGAATGCGAGGTGTTCGATGAGCAGGACCGTCTGGTGGCCAAGTCATCCAGCACGTGTATGACACTGCGCGGTGATCAGGCAAACGGGCGATTAGTAGGAGGCCGTTAGAGTTCGCCCGCGGCTTCAGCTGCTTTCTGTTCGGCCATGCCAGCTTGGCGCGCCATGGTGATTATTCCACTGGCTTCCTGCGCTTTATCCTTGGCGACGCGAACCTGGAATCCGAGATTGGGCAGTATCGAATCCCCATTAAGGACCGCCCCGATTCCGTTGGCATCGAGGAGACTCCTTACGGCCTCGGCTTCCATTTCTTCGCCGGCAAAAACCGTCTCCAGGTCGAGTTCATGTGACTCGTCGACCTCCGTCAGCTCATCTTCAATCGGGTTCTCCGCCAGTAATTCCTCGGCACGGGGCAGGTCCGCCGCGGGAACCCGTACTTCGAAGGCACCTTGGGGGACACCGGGGTCCTTGTCGCTGAGCAGCACGGCCGGGATGCCTTCATCGGCTAACATTTCGCGAATCTCTATCGCATCCGCTTCCGACGTTGCATCGAGCGACCGGAACACCGTAACTTGATCGATTCCACTGTCCATAGCATTGAGAATAGCGCTAGCGAGCATCGTTTAGCTGGAGCGGCGTAAAATAAAGGGGTGTCGACGCAAGCCAAGCCGTGGGTCACTCCCGAGGAGTATTTGGAGCGGGAGCGGCTGGCGGAATATAAGAGCGAATATTACCGGGGCGAAGTGTTTGCCATGGCCGGCGCGAGTCTGCGACATGGCTTAATCGTGTCTAATCTTGTGATGACTTTGGGCCAGCAGCTGAAGAGTCGTCCGTGCTCGATTTATGCGAATGACCTACGTCTTCGTGTTACTGCGACAGGGCTCTACACCTATCCCGATGTGGTGGTGATTTGGGGGGAACCGGAAGTTGCGGACGATCAAAAAGATACGGTTCTGAATCCGGCTATTGTGATCGAAGTCCTTTCCGATTCGACGAAGGATTACGACCGTGGCCAAAAATTCGAGCACTACCGGGGCATCCCATCATTGCGCGAATATCTTGTCATCGCCCAGGATCATCCACACGCCGAACATTATATTCGTCAGCCGGAAAACCGTTGGCTACTGTCGGAAACAGCGAATCTCGCCGACACTATCCATCTGCCCGCGATCGATTGCACCTTACCGCTGGCGGCGATCTATGACAAGGTCGATTTCCACCATTGAGAACAGCGCTAGCGAGCATCGTTTAGCTGCAGCGGCGTAAAATAAAGGGGTGTCGACGCAAGCCAAGCCGTGGATCACCCCCGAGGAGTATCTGGAACGGGAGCGATTGGCGGAATATAAGAGCGAATATTACAGGGGCGAAGTGTTTGCCATGGCTGGCGCGAGTCTGCGACATGGACGCATCGTTCGAAATCTGGCAGGTGAGCTTTTCCAACAGTTAAAGAATAAAAAGTGGGAAGTCTTCACTTCGGATCTCCGCCTTCGTGTTACTGCGACAGGGCTCTACACGTATCCCGATGTGGTGGTGATTTGCGGGGAACCGGAAGTTGCGGACGACCAAAAAGATACGGTTGTGAATCCGGCTATTGTGATCGAGGTCCTCTCCGATTCGACGAAGGATTACGACCGTGGCCAAAAATTCGAGCACTACCGGGGCATCCCGTCATTGCGCGAATATCTTGTCATCGCCCAGGACCATCCGCACGCCGAACATTATATTCGCCAGCCCGAAAACCGTTGGCTGCTTTCGGAAACGGCGAACCTTTCCGACACTCTGCATCTGCCGGCGATCGATTGCACTTTACCGCTGGCGGCGATCTATGACAAGGTCGATTTCCAGTAAGTCCGTCTTTTTACGCGCGACCCGCGTCTTTATCAACGGAGCCGAAAATTGATCTTCCGGGAGGTCGAGGACCGCGACCTGATTGCCAAGGCACGGCGCGGGAACGTCGATGCCTACAACCTCCTTGTGTCTCGTTGGGATAAGCGCATCTTCAATTATCTGTTGCGTTTGGTGAATAACCGGGAAGACGCGATGGACCTGAGTCAAGACGTCTTTCTGAAGGCTTATCAGAATCTGAAAAAGCTGGAAGATGAATCGCGATTCGCGCCTTGGCTTTATCGAATCGCCCACAACGAGGCTTATTCGCTGCTTAGGAAGAATCGCCCTGAAGGCGAACTGACTGTCGAGCCGCGATCCAGTGAGCCGGGTGCCCGGCTGTTCCCGATTGAAGTTTCGCTCGCTGTGGAGAGCGCGTTAAAGCGGCTGTCCGACGATCAGCGGGAAGCGGTCGTGTTGAAGGTGTATCAGGGATTCAAATTTGAAGAGATGGCGGAGATTTTATCGTGCCCCGTCTCAACCGTGAAATCGCGCCTTTATACGGCGCTCGACCTTTTGAAAAACGTATTGGCTCCGGTGGCTGGAGGTATTAAGTGAACTGCCCGACAGTGGACATTAACGCGTATTTATTCGATGAGCTGAGCGCCCACGAGCGTCAGTCGGTGGAAATGCATGCCCGCGCTTGCGATGCATGCCGGCAGGAGTTGTCCCGCGCCCAAATGACCAGAGATGCGCTGTGTACCTTGCGCGACGAAGAAATTCCGCAGCGGATCGCCTTTGTGTCCGATAAAGTTTTTGAGCCCAGCCCGTGGGCCAGATTCTGGCAATCCGGACCGCGGCTGGGGTTCGTTTCGTCGGCTATGCTCGCCGCGGCGATCCTGGTTCACGGCTATTCCCGTCCGGCGATTACGGTGACGCCACAGCAGACCGTGGATACAGCGGGTATCGAACAACGGCTGGAATCGCAACTTGCCCAGAAAGTGGCGCAGGCTACCACCGCGGTGGAAGCGCGGCAGAGTAAGAAGACCGCCGAACTTCTGGAAGCCGCTGAAAAGCGCTACGAGTTGGATCGGCAATCGCTGATGGCGGCAAACGCCGCCAACATGGAAATCCTCCAGAAGCAAGTAGTCAAGATGTACGCCAGTAATCAATTCGGAGCGGGTCAATGATCGCTACGCGATCTGTGGCAATGATCGCCAAGCGATCTGTGGCAATGCTCGCCACGCGATCTCGATTGATGCTCGCCACGCGATCTGGGGCAATGATCCTGGCGATGGTAATCGCCGCTTTTGGTAGCACCTTACACGTATCCCGCGCCAGCCTGACAGCCATGGAGCATAGCTTCGACGCTAAACTCGCGCGCCTTTGGCCAGAAGATCCGTTTCTGGTCCTGGGTTCCACTCGCGGCGTTTATCTGGATAATTACGGCGCGGTGTTTACGGCCGAAGTGAACTTAGCCACCGGCCCGGCGCCAACCCCTTTCCATCAACAGGTGACGGAGGATGAAAAGATCCGGCACCGGCAAACCAAGTTGCAGCGTCTTCCCGCCTTGCGCCAGGCGATGCGCGAGTCGATGACAAATTTTGCGTCTTCACTCGATGGTGTAGGGCCGGAAGAACAGATCGTCATCGGCGTGAACCTGTCCTGTTATCCGTGGGAGAACCGGGCCGGGATTCCCGCCCAGATCCTGATGCAGGCATCGAAAAAGAAGCTTTTGGAAGCCAAGCAGAATGGCACCGAAGCACCCATTCGCACGCAGGATTTCTAAACACACATGCGCTTAGGCGAAATGCTTATTGAGCGCAAGCTCATCTCGGCGGAAGACCTTGACCGCGCGCTGGAGTTGCAAAAAGAGCGTGGCGAAAAGATCGGGAAGATCTTTGTCGACCTGGGTTTTGTCGCCATGCGGGACGTCCTTGCCGCTCTATCCGATCAGCTATCCATTCCGCTGATTACCATCGATAGTCCACCCCCTACCTCGCCCGAAATCGAAACACTGTCCCCGCGATTCCTGCGCCAGTTTCGATGCCTCCCGGTGGCCTTAACCGAGAACACGCTGATGCTGGCGATGGCCGATCCGCTGGATTTTGAAAGCATCGCCGCGGTCCGCGCCTGCACTGGTCTTAAAGTTCAAACCGTCCTGGTGGCCGAACAGGAGGTTCTCGACGCGATTGATCGTTACCACGGCCAGTCGGCCAAATCCGACACGGACTTTGAAGCGGGTGACGCGCAGGCTTCGGAAGACCTGGAACATCTGCGCGACATGGCGAGCGAGGCTCCGGTAATCCGCCTGGTGAACGCCATGATCGCCCAGGCAGTGGAGAAGCGCGCGTCGGATATTCACATTGAGCCGTTTGAAAAAGAATTCCGCATCCGATACCGCATCGATGGCGTGTTGTACAGCCAGGAATCGCCGCCGCGAGAGTTAAAGGCCGCTATTATTTCCCGCGTCAAGCTGATGGCCAAGCTGAATATCGCCGAGCGCCGTCTTCCGCAGGACGGACGTATCAAGGTGAAAAGCGTCGGCCGGGAAGTGGATCTTCGCGTCTCCACCCTGCCTACTCTCTACGGCGAAAGCGTCGTGATGCGCTTGCTTGATCGCTCCGCCGGCGATTTCTACGATCTGCGAAAGCTCGGTTTCGACGATTACATGCTGGGGCGCATCGAGTATTACACGCAGCTTCCGCACGGCATCTTTCTGGTCACCGGACCTACCGGCAGCGGCAAATCCACTACTCTTTATTCGGCATTGAAGCGCATCAATCAGAGCGATAAGAAAATCATCTCGATTGAAGATCCAGTCGAATATCAGATGGACGGGGTGAATCAGATTCACGTAAATCCGACCATCGGGTTGACGTTCGCCGCGGGCCTCCGGCACATCGTGCGCCAGGATCCCGATGTCATTATGGTGGGTGAAATTCGCGATCGGGAAACAGCCGACATCGCCATCCGCGCCGCCCTTACCGGGCACTTCGTTTTCTCCACGCTGCACACCAATGACGCGCCCAGTGCGATCACTCGTTTGGCCGATATGGGTGTCGAGAATTATCTGCTGACGTCTTCGCTCGTCTCCGTCCTGGCCCAACGTCTGGTGCGCCGGATCTGCGCTCACTGTAAAGATGAGGATGGCTATCGCATGTCGCCGTCGGGCCGGCAAATCATCTCTTACCGCGGAAGAGGCTGCGAATCGTGCTTCGGCTCAGGCTATTCCGGCCGCCACGGCATCTTTGAGTTAATGGAGCTGAACGAAGAGATCCGCGCCAAAATCATGAAGAATGAAGATTCCACGAAGATCACCGAAGCAGCGCGGCGGAACAACATGCGAAATCTTCGTGAGGACGGTTGGATGAAAGTGGAAGAAGGCACCACCACGGCCGACGAAGTGATGCGCGTTACGCAGGAATTCTAACCAATGGCCACCAGTTTTTATTTCAAGGCAGTGGCATCGGACGGAAAAATCCGGACCGGTACGCTAACGGCCGATACCGAAAAATGGGTGGCGCAAGAGCTTCGCAAGCAGGGTCTTGTTCCGGTCTACGTGGGCGCCGAAGAAAAGAAAGCCGGCTTCGAATTCAAGATGCCGTCGTTCACGCCAGGCCGGCGGCGCGATGTTCTTTTCTTCACGCAGGAACTGTCGACGCTGTTGACCTCGGGCATCCCGCTCGATCGGGCGCTGGCGATTTGCGGCGAACTCACCGAACGCCCGGGCTTCCGCTATATCATCATCGATGTATTGCGCGTGCTGAAGGGCGGCAAATCGCTGGCCGACAGCTTGGCCACGCACCCCGTATATTTCAGTCCGCTGTACATTAATATGGTGCGCGCCGGTGAAGCGTCCGGTTCCCTCGCTACCATTTTTGAGCGGCTGACGGAGTTTGAACGCACGCGCGACGATCTGCGCAGCTACATCGTCACGGCGATGATTTACCCCGCCCTGCTGGTCCTGGTGGGCCTTGCCTCGGTCTACATTTTGCTCTCGTTCGTGGTCCCGCGATTTGCGTCCATCTTTGAACAGGGCCACATGAAGATGCCGACCCCAACGCGCATCATGCTGGATCTTAGCCATCTGGTGGAGACCTACGGCCCATGGGTAATCGGCGGGCTGATCGTCTTTTTCGCGGTAATGCAAGTCTATATACGTACTACCGCGGGACGATTCTGGTGGGATAGTTTACGGTTGAAGATTCCATTGCTGGGCGATGCCATGCGTAAGGCTGAGACGGCGCGTTTCGCCCGGGCGATGGCTACCCTGGTGGCGAATAGTGTGCCGCTGGTGCAATCGCTGGGCATCGCGGCGGCGATTCTCAATAATAAAAGGATCGCGAATTCGCTGGAAATTGTCGCCCAGGGTGTGAAGCGCGGCGAGGGCGTGGCCGGTCCGATGCGAAAAGCGAAAGAGTTTCCACCGCTTGCCAGCCATCTGCTGAGCGTTGGGGAAGAGACCGGTAAGCTGGACCAGATGTTCAGCCGCATGGCCGATATTTACGAGGCCGATACCCGCGCGGCCGTCAAGCGGTTCACATCGCTGTTTGAACCTTTAATCATCCTGGTGATGGGCATCATCGTGGGTGCGTTTATTCTTAGCATGCTGCTGGCGATTACCAGCATTAACGAAGTGGCGGTGTAAATATGAAAGAAATCAAAACTTCCAATAGACAAAAACGACGCAGTCGAGCGGGTGTGACGCTGATTGAGATGCTGGTGGTGGTAACGATCATCGCGTTGTTCGCGGCAATCGTCGGACCACGGCTGCTCAAGAATGCCGACCGGGCCAAGATTACCGCCGCGCATGTCCAGATTAACGCGTTTATGGGCGCGCTGGGACAATACAAGCTCGATATCGGGAACTATCCCACCACCGAAGCGGGGCTCATCGCGCTGCGTATCCGGCCGGAAGGACAGACACTGTGGAGCGGCCCTTATATGCCGCAAGATCCGCCGCTCGATCCGTGGGGCCATGCCTACCTTTATAAATTTCCCGGCGATCATGGCGAAGATCCCGACATCGTCTGCCTGGGCGCCGACGGCCAACCGGGGGGCGAAAACAACGACGCCGATATTGTCAGCTGGAACAATAAATAGTTTTTGGAAATGCGTCACGAATTACACCCCGCGATTCACCGCCGAGGCACCCGTGGCGTCACCCTCATGGAGATGCTAGTAGTCGCTCTTCTCATTTCCCTGGTCATCGGACTCACCTTGCCTTCAGCGACATCGGGACTCGATTCGATCCGCCTGCGCGCCGCCTGTGATAACGTCGCCAGCTTCCTGAACCGCGCCGTCAATCGGTCTGAGCGTCGCCAGGAAGTGGTGGAGATTCGCATCAATAAAGAGGAGAATGCCATCTGGGCCCGCTCCACCGCGGTCGGCTTCGTAAACAAACTTCCGCTTGAGGATGGTGTCACGATTCTGGCCGTGCTTCCGGCGGTTCCCGGCGATCCGAATCAGCCTCGCTCGTTTCTTATTTATCCCGGCGGCAACATTCCGCGTTTTGGACTGCTGATCGCCAATCGCAACGGTGTACAGCGAATTATCCGCGTCGATCCTCTCACCGGCGTGCCCCAGGTTGAGGTTCCCGCGCAATGAAACGATCCCGACGCGGGGGCTTCACGCTTCTCGAAGTCCTGGTTGCGACGCTGATCATGGGCATCGCGATTTCCGGCCTGCTCTATGCCCTGGCGGGAACGCTGCGCAATGCCGGGCGTCTGAATCAGTACGATCGATCGGCACTGCTCGCCCGTCAAAAGATGGATGAGTTGATCCTCAATGAACACCTTCCGCGGCATCAACTGTTGCAAGGCGGATTCGATCCCGTCATGGCGGCCGGGATGCAAGGCGGCTGGCGCGCTCAGATTACGCCGTGGGAAGCGCCTCCCGGATCAGGCCCGGGCACTCCGATTCTTGACCGCGTCGAACTGGAGATCTGGTGGATGAACGGCGAACAACGCCGCAGCATGCGACTAGAAGGCTTCCGCAAGGCTCCGCTGCGCGTGGGCGAACCTCTTCCGCCGCCGCAAGGGATCATCCAGCCATGAACGGGAATCGCCAGGCGGGCGTTACGCTACTGGAGCTTCTGATCGCCGTCACGCTGGTGGGAATGATCTCGCTCGGCATGCTGATGACCATCCGTATCGGATTCAACGCCATGGGCAAGACAAACGACAAGCTGTATGCCAGCCGTAAAGTTTTCAGCGTGCAGCGGATTCTTGAGCAGGAAGTACAAGGCGTCATGCCGATCGCCGCCACCTGCATCAGCGGCCCGAAGCGAACCTTCTTCATGGGCGATGCGCAAGCGGTGCGCTTTGTCTCTTCGTATTCGTTGCAGGAAGCGGGCCGCGGCTATCCGCGGATTTTGGAATTGCGTGTCATCCCCGGTGATCGCGGCCAAGGCGTGCGTCTGGTGGTAAATGAAACCCTATACACCGGACCCGCGAGCGCCGGCGCGTTCTGTAGCAGCAGCACTCCAATCGGCGCGGGATCGTTCGTGCTGGCCGATCGCCTGGCGTATTGCCGCTTCATTTACCGCGAAACTGTACCGCCGCCGGTCCTCGATAAATGGCAGCCCGATTGGATCGACAAACCGTATCTGCCTTCCGCGCTCCGCGTTGAGATGGCTCCGTTTGCTTCCGATCCTTCTCGTTTGCCGCTCACTTCGCTGACGATTCCGATTCGCGTGAATCGCGACCCCATGGTGCAATATGTCGATTAAATCGAAGCGAGGCAGCGCGCTTCTCTCGGTGCTCTGGCTTTCCGCGGCGATGACGGCGATCGTGTTCTCCCTGGCTTCCACCGTCCGCTCGGAAACTGAACGGGCCGCCACCGCAACCGATGGAATTCGCGCCTATTATCTTGCCTCCGGTTCCATTGATCGGGCCATTCTCTGGATATTCTGGGGTTCGCAGTTTCCTCCGCGATTCTATAAACCGCCGATGCCGTTTCTGCGCTTCAACTATCCCACTGGATACGCCGATATTGAAATCAGCCCGGAAACCGGCAAGATGAACATCAATACCGCCAAGCCCGAAGATCTGTTCCGGCTTATCGTCTCCGTCGGAGCGGACCCCGATCGCGCCCGCGCCATCGCTCAGGGAATCGTGCAATATCGGACTTCGCTTGGTGAAACCGGCGCGCCTCCGGCCAGCACTTCGACTTTTCAGCCCCGGCATTCGTCTTTTGAAGAGATCGAGGAACTATTGCTGATACCGGGGATGACGCCTGAATTGTTCTATGGCTCCTTCGACCGTAATTCGCAGGGACGTCTTATCTCTCGCGGCGGCCTGAAGGATTGTCTCTCGCCCTATGGCGCCCCGAACAGTTTCGACGCCAATACCGCGCAGCCGCCGTTGCTACTTTCGCTGGGAATTTCGCCCACCGCGGTAGCTTCGATGATTGCCGCCCGGCGGTTCCGGCCATTCAAGACGGGGCAGGATGTTTCGATCGCAAGCCAGGGCTCTCCCGGGATCGAGCGTTTGATGATCGGTGGCAATACGATCTGGAACGTCCGCGCCACGGCCCATCTGCGCTTAGCCAACGGCACCTATTCCGACCTTACTCGAAGTGTCGCCGCCAAGCTGAAGTTCCTTCCGCCCGACTACTCGCCGCCGTATCAGATCATGCGCTGGTATGACGATGCCTGGTCGTCGTCGGCTGAAATTCAGAGGGTGGTGCCACCAGCCGAATATGTAGATGCGGGAGCGCAACCGCCGCAATGACCTGGAACGAACCGCGTAAATTTCTGGGAAAATGGGCGGCCTTCGGCACCGGGATCGGAATTGAAATCGGCGCCACGGACCTGCGAGTGATTGCCGTCCGGATCCGTCCCAACGGCGTTCGACTGCTGGGCGCGGCCACCATCGGCCATTATCAGAAGACTCCGGCCAGCGAGTGGGGCATCGATTACGCGGCGTTCGTCAAGAAGATCGGTTTGGCGCACATGGCGGCGAACGTACTGCTGCCGCGCACCGATGTGATCGTGCGTCAAATCACCCTGCCGGGAGTGGAAGATAAAGATCTCGATGGCGCCATACGTTATCAGATCGATTCGTTGCATCCTTATCCCGACGACGATACCGTTTTCGATTGGGCGCGAGTTGGCGACACTCCCACCATCGTCATCGCCATCGCCCGTAAGAATGTGATTGAACGCTATTCCACGCTGTTTGCCGAGGCCGGTGTGAAAATCGCGGCGTTTACGTTTTCCGCGGCGGCGGCCTACTCCGCGATTCGAATCTACGGCGAGCCCGATGCAGCGGGTTTTGTAGCCATCGACGATCGCGATAGTGAGGTGGAAGCTTACGGCGAAAGTCCGGCCCATCCGCTGTTTACGGCGACGTTTGAAACTACTCCCGAGCGCGCCAAAAACCGGGCGTTATCGGAACTTCGCCTGCCGCCCGATAGCGAAGCGGTACCGTTTTTTCAGCTATTACCGACCCCGATCGCGCTGCCCGAAGACTTCGCTATTTCCCGCACCGCGCTGCCCTACGCGACCGCGCTCGCCAGCTCTTCCCCTTGGCCCGCGCTCGCGCCCAATCTATTACCGGCCGATAAACGCGGCGGCAATTCGCGGATGATGTTTGTGCCGACGATTGCCCTGGGTGTCATTCTGCTGCTTCTTGTCGGGGCCGTGGCGGGCTCGTCGGCTATCGAAAATCGCCGTTATATGAAAGCGCTGCAGGTTGAAATCGGGAAGGTGCAGCGGGATGCGGTGCGCATGGGCAAGCTCGACCAGCAGATTGAAGCCACCCGTAATCGCACGGCTCTGCTGGACGGTATGCGCCGCCGGGCGAAGCAGGATATGGATGCGCTGAATGAGCTTACCAGGCTCCTTCCGGCGCCTACCTGGCTTGGTGGGTTAGAGATTAGCCGCAACACCGTCACGCTCGCCGGCGAATCCGATCAGGCTGCCGGGCTGCTTAAGGTCCTGGACGCTTCCCCGCTGTTTGAGAACTCCGAATTCATTACTCCGCTGCAGCGCGTAGGCACTGCGGAATCGTTCCGCATCAAGTCCGCCCGGGAAGGCCTACCCAAATGACTCTGAAGACGCGCGAAAAACGAGCCGTTCTTATCTGGGTAGTGGCGATGGTCCTGGGTGGCTTGTATTTTCTGCTGAGCTCTTCCGGCGGTAACGGCGGCGTTCCGAAAGTTGTGGGCGCCATCGATTCCGCGCCTCAGTCGGAACGGCGGTTAGCGCAACTGCGGGAGAAAGCGGCGATGGTGCCGGCGAAAGACAATATCCTAAAGCAGGTCTCGGTTGAACTGAAGCAGCGTGAAAAAGGCATGTTGGAAGCCGATACCGCTCCCCAGGCTCAGGCGCAATTACTGCAGGTGCTGCGCCGCGTGGGCAAGACGCAAACGCCTCCCATCGATATGCGCGGGGTCGAATTGGGGCAGGTCCGGTCATTGAGTGCCGATTACGGCGAGGCGCTGGTTTCGGTCACCTTCGATTGCCATATCGAGCAACTTGTGAATTACCTTTCAGCTTTATCCGCCCAGCCGGAAATCGTCGCTCCCAGTGAGATTCGCGTCAGCACGCAAAATCAGGAACAGAAAATGATCAGTGTGCGGCTCACCGCATCGGGCGTGGTTCCCCATCGACTGGTGCCGAAAGACAGAGGAACATCCACGTTTTGAAACGCCGACTCTTATTGTTAAATGCCTTGATCCTGATCCTGGCCGTGCTGGCGGGCTGGCGTTTGCGCAACGATTGGCGCAGTGCCAAGGAGCGCGAACAGATCACGTTGTGGCGGCAAGTAAAATTTCCACAACCGTTGCCTCCTCCCGCGCAGCCCATAGTGCCGGCCGTACAGGCGATGACTTATGCCGACGTCGCGATGAAGAATCTGTTCTCGCGCGACCGCAATCCGAATGTTGTGCCGCCACCGCCACCGCCCCCGCCGCCGGAAGAGAAGGTGCCGGAACTGCCGTCGGTGCAAGGCCTGTTCATGATTGGCGAACCGAAGATTATTTTGATCGAAAAGGCGAATACGCCGCAGCGTGGCTATTCCGCTGGCGACACCATCGGACCGTTCAAGATTGTCTCCTTCGACCAGCAGAGCGTAGTCTTCGATTGGAAAGGAAAAGAAATCAAGAGCAGTTTGGAATCTCTGATGACCAAGACGCTGACGGCTCAGGCCGTACCAGCGCCGGCGGTAGGGAATGCGAATCCGCAGACGATTCCTCCGCTTGTAACGGGCGGAGTGCAGTCGCTCGATGGGGGTAGCACTTCCAAACTAAACGCCAATTCTAATGGGCCGGGAATCGACCAGGGCGCGGGTATGCGCGGCTGTCAGGCCGGCGATACTTCCCCCAACGGTGCCGTGGTGGACGGTATGCGCAAAGTTGTAACCGCCACGCCATTCGGGAATTCCTGCGTTTGGCAATCTGCGAAGTAGGGTTCGTCTCTTTTGCCGCTGCCGCCGTCTTAAGGGAGTGGATCTGCCAGAAAGTAAGGAAGCGCCCGGCGGCGTTGTTGACAGGCGGCATCGCTGGCGCTGATTCCCAGCGAGCTTCCATGGGCGCCGGTTCCGCCGGTGGAAGCTATCTGGATTTTGTAACGGAAACGAGAAACAATGATTAAAATTATGTCAATCGGCTTGTTGTTATGCGCCGCCATGCTCCCAGCGGAAGACGCCAAGCCTACCGCGAAAAATAACGACTCCAGTAAGACTCCGGCAACCGCCGCCAAAAGACCCGCGTCAGGGCCGGTGGTAATTCCCGCCGATGCCAAAGAAGTGGAGCCCTACTTCTTCAAATGGACAGATCCGGCGGACGGCAAAAAATGGATGTTCTACAAGGGACCGTTCGGAATTACGAAATACGAAGATAAGCCCGCTCCCGAAGTCCGCTATGTAACCGATCAGACCAGCCCCATCGTCGGGCGGGAAGACGGCGATACGATTCACTTCGATTGGGATACTCCCCTGGGGCATCAACATTGGACCCGCAAGCGAAGCGAACTGTCAGCCAACGAAAAAGCGGTACTGGAATATCAGAAGAAGCAGGCTGCCGCGAAGGCCGAACCCGCCAAGGCTGATCCCAAGAATTGATTAGAGGAGAAGCGAGTTTCATGCCGATGCGTAAGCGGAGACGGTGCTGGGAGTGGTCTGCGTGCTTGACGGCATCGCTGCTGATTTCGGCGGTTTTAAGCGCCCAGGAAGCAGGTCAGCCTCGTCAGGTTACCCCGCCGCCAAATCCCGCCGTGCAGCGCGGTGAAGTTGAGAAGGATATCAAGAGTTCGCAGTTCGGCGCGAATCCTCCGGCGGCTCCAGTAAAGCCGACTTCGCCTCCTCCAGCCGCCCAAACTGGGCCCGCCACGACATTCGGTGGACTTACCCTGCAGAACGCCTCGCTCACCGAAGTCATCGATTTGCTGGCCCGGCAACTAAAGATCAACTACATTCTCGACCCCCGGGTGAAGGGCGGCGTCATCCTCAATACTTATGGCGAGACCAAGAATCTGGATCCACGCAATCTCCTGGAAACGATTCTTCGTATAAACGGTTTCGGCATGGTGCAGGAAGGCGCGCTCTATCGCATCGTGCCGTTAGCGGAAATCTCCAAACATCCGCTCCATCCGGAAATCAACCCGAAGGATATTGAGGCCGACGACACGGAGATGTTGAATCTCGTCTTCCTGAAGTATGCCTTGGTCGACGAGTTGGCAAAGGTTCTGGATCCGTTTATCGGCGAAAACGCCAAGATGTATTCCTATGGTCCGGGCAATTTGCTATTTATTTTGGATAGCCGGCGGAACATGCGCCGCACCATGGAGCTGATTTCGCTTTTCGACAGCGATACTTTTATCAATGCGCGCGTGCGGCTCTTCGAAGTTAAAAACGGCAAGCCTTCCGATATTTCTAAGGAACTCGATACGGTTCTGAAGGCTGTCTCCCTTTCCGACAAGAATTCCGCTATTCGTTTCATTCCCGTCGATCGCATTAATACGTTGATCGCCGTGGCCCTAAATCCCGGGGCGTTTGAAACCGTCGAAAACTGGCTGCGAAAGCTTGACGTGCCGGTGAAGATCACGGCCGGGGCGATTGATAACTACGTGTATCACGTGAAATATGGCATCGCCGATTGTCTGGCTCAAGCCATTACTCAACTCTATGGCGGTCAACCCCCGATGCAGAATTACGGAGGTTTTGGCGGCGGCGGAGGATACGGGAATGGCTTCGGTGGTGGTGGAGGCGGCTTCGGTGGCGGCGGCGGAGGATACGGCGGAGGTTTTGGTGGCGGCGGCGGTGGTGGATTCGGCGGCGGTGGCGGCGTAGTCGGTGCGGGATCGGCGGCGGGAGGGTTCGGCGGGGGCTTCGGTGGTGGTTGCCAAGGTGGCGGCGGAGGTTTCGGCGGCGGTGGCGGATACGGCAATGGGTATGGAAATGGCGGGGGATATCCCGGCTACGGCGCGCCGCAGGGGTACGGACCCATCGCCGCCACTCCGTTTTCGGCATCGGGAACGGCAGCCGCAACTACTGCCGCGCCCGATCAGACGGGAAATTATTTGAATGGAGGGGGCATTCCCCTCAAGATTCCCCATATCGTCCCCAATCCATACGACAACTCGCTGCTTATCCAAGGCACACCGCAGGAATACCAGAGCATCATGAAGCTGTTGAAGATGTTGGATATTCCGCCGCGTCAGATATTGCTGGAAGCGCGAATTTATGAAGTTGACCTGACGGGGGCCTTTGCCAGCGGCGTCTCGGCGTTTTTGCAGGCCCGAAACACGTCGGCAGCGTCGGGCAGTACCGCCCCATCCGCCTCGCGTCAGTTCGCGGCTTCGCTCGCCAGCGGGTACACTCTGCTTTCGGCGGGAACGCTGGTCGGGAAAAGCCGGGAACTGCTGGGCTATCTCTCTCTGGTGGAATCGGCGACAAAAGCCCGGGTGATCTCGGCACCCAGTCTGATCGCGACAGATAGTATTCCCGCTTCCATTACTGTTGGCACCGATACGCCGACGTTGACCGCGCAAGCTCCGTCGGGAGTGCAGGTGGGCGGCAATTCGACTTTCGCCCAGTCAATTCAGAGCCGTAGCAGCGGCGTAACGCTAAACGTCCTCGCCCGGGTGAATCCCAGTGGAATCGTAACCTTATATATCAATCAGGATGTGAGCGCCCCCCAAGCTGCCGCCGCATCGGACTCGATTCAATCGCCATCGTTCTCAAAACGCACGGTGCAGACGCAGATCACCATGCAGGATGGAGACACGATCGCGATTGGCGGGATGATCCAGGAAAACGACTCCATCTCGAGCGTAGGAATCCCTCTTTTGCATCGCATCCCCTACCTGGGGAGCCTCTTTGGTAGTAAATCGGTCACCAAGGGCCGGACAGAATTGATTGTCTTCATGACGCCCCGGGTGATTTACGACAATACGGATCTGCTGGAAGCAAGCGACGAACTCCGTCAGCGCCTGAAGAAAGCCGCCCGCTACGTGCGGGAATAGGGTTGCCGGTAAGCGGTTGCCGAGCGCCACCACCCGGGGGTGCAACAGGCCACCGGATCACGCCATTGTCGATCCACCAGACCGCAGTCGCCGTTCGCTGAAAGGGCACGTAAGACATTGACCCCAGTCGCACTTCGTGCTGTAATTGAGTTCGGTGGTTTCCAGGTTCGCGGGTCTTCGGAACTGACACTTTGCGCTTGACTTATGTTGCGCCCGGTGTTATCTATATGTAGACTGCGTCCAAGGTTTAACCAGCGGCATTCATGAACCGATGAGTCCCGCGAGCACAGACACACAGAGAAGTCGAATCAAAATGAGCTTGCAGGTGCAGTGCAAAAGTCGAAGACAGGGTACCGAGGTTCGGGCGGTGGCGAAAGCTCCGGTTGTTTCCAAAGGTTTCTGGGAGAAGCTCACGATCTTAGGCTGTATTGCAAATTGAGGCTCAGGTTGAATAAAAGAACTTCCATCAATTCAAAAACACAAACTCACAAGGAGAAGAAGGAAATGGCAGATTTTCGCAACTGTATTTTCGCGTTTGCCGCAGCGGCCCTTCTGTCGGGCCTCGCAATACCGTCGAACGCCCAAATTCAGACGCCGGCCCTGCAGTGCGTAGCTAACGCTGGTGTCCCGCCGATCGTTCGCGCCGAAGGTTTGGCGGAACTGGTCGGCGATTTGACGTTGAACTGCACAGGCGGCACGCCGACACCGGCGGGCCAGACCGTTCCGCAGACCAACATCCAGATCTTCCTCAATACCAACGTCACCAGCCGCATCCTAAACACTGCGGGAAATTTTGACGAAGCTTTGTTGATTATCGACGAGCCGCATTCCAGCTCGAACCCCACTCGTCCGCTGCTTGCTTGCGGCGATGCTGGTGCACCGGACAGCGGTCCGTCAGGCGCCGGTGTCTGCTCCATCACGAGCATCGGCAACCCCGTTTTGACTTATGATGGTACTCCCGGTGGCGTAGCTTATGGCACCGGCCGTCCCAACGTATATCAAGGCCGTCAGAATGGCGTGAACTCGATCGTATGGCTTGGTGTGCCGATTGATCCTCCGGGCACCGCGACCAGCCGTATTATCCGAATCACGAACGTTCGCGCCAATGCGAACAACCTTGGTGTTTCTTCGACGCTCGTTCCGAGCCAAATCGTAGCCAACATCTCGGTTAACGGTTCCACCGCGCTGCCGATCAACAACCCGCAACAGACGCTCGCCTACATCCAGCCCGGTCTGGTAACGTCCGTCCGTTTCCCGTTCAACTTCGTGCAGTGTTTGAGTGCCAATCCGAATATTGCTTCCAATCCAGGCAGTCCGGTGGAAGCTGGTGGTCAGAATGGCCAGCAGTTCTCGATTCGCTTTGACGAAGGCTTCGCGTCTTCGTGGAAGGTGAAGAACCTGTCGCAGGCTCTCGCCAACGGTTCCGGTCTTACGCCCGCCAGCCTCTACGGTGCTTACAATGGCGGCGTAAACTATCCTGCTGACGAAAACCAGAACGTCCCAGGCGCCATTTACAACACGGAATCTGGCTTCGAAAATAGCCAGTCGGCTACCGATCCTGTGCCGAATCCGCCGAACTCCGCCGGTTTTGGTGTAGTCGGACCGACCGCTCCGTTCCCAACCAAGAACGGTTTGACGAATGCAGGTATCGCTACCCAGGGTACGCGTCTCGCGATCAACTTCGCGTCCACGCCTCAGGGTTCGCAACTCTTCGTTCCTACCCGCATTAACGTTGTCCGCCAGTCAGATGGAGCCACCACCGGTGTCGCCGTCCTGACCAGCACGGATGGCAATGGTGCAGGTGGTTACTCCCCACTTGCCGGCGGTGGCTCGGGTCTTGCCCCAGTCTCCCTCGCCAATGGCGCGGGTTTCGCGGTCTACGAAATCCTCTATAGCGATCCTTTCAGCTTGGAACGTCTCAACGTTCCGGTCGCCGTAGCCTTCGTATCCAACAGTGGTAACAACCTGCCGGCACCCGGCGTCCAGGCTACCGCTACCTCCGGCTTTGCTCCTATCAGCAATGTCGGCACCGCCGATTCCTTCTCGCCGGTTCCGCGTTTTGTTCCTGGAACCCCGGCTCGCAACACCTTCCTGGTTAACAAGTGCTCTTGCAACCTGCTCTTCCCGTTCGTAACCAATCAGTCTGGTTTCGACACCGGAGTAGCGATTGCCAACACTTCGCTTGATCCTTACGGCACCACACCGCAGACCGGCAACGTCACCTTGAACTACTACGGTGGCACCACCGGTGGCGGAGCGGCTCCGGCAGCCCAGACCACGAACGCCCCAGTCCCCGGCGGCGCAGAGCTGATCTTCACTCTGTCCGGTGGCGGTAACTTCGGTGTCGCGGCGACTCCTGGATTCCAGGGCTACATCATCGCCCAGGCGCAATTCCAATTCTGTCACGCATTCGCGTTCATCTCGGACGTGGGTTCGCAACGGATTGCGGAAGGCTACCTGGCGATTCAGCTCGACGTCCCAGGCCTCGACCGTACGTTCCAACTCGGCGAGAACAAAGCCCACTAAGCACTTCGATAGTGGTAACGAAAAGGGGGAGCTTCGGCTCCCCCTTTTCTATTTCACACCCCTCTCCAACCCTCACCACATCTTTTGTCCTATTGACCCTCTCCCTTTTAGCCGATCTGACTATTGAAGCTGTCCCTCGGGGCGTAAATTCCTTACCCCAGACTCACAGCTGAGCCCGTTTATGAAAAAGAACATCGTCCCGCTGCTCGGAATTGCCTTTGTCGTCGCGATCATCACGACAATTCTCTTCTACACCCTGTTTATTGGCAAAACGAAGACCGATGGAGAAAAAACCATTGTGGTCGCTACCCACGACATCGCGCCAGGGACCCAGCTGAAAGCCACCGACCTGAAGGTCATCCCTTGGGGCGCCCCCAGCATGCCCAGGGGTGCCTATTCAAAGGTCTCGGATCTGGTTGGCCAGAAAGTATTCGAGGGAACCAGCGACGGCGAGCCCATCTTCGCCGCAAAACTCGCCTCAAACGCCGGCATGACTAAGACCGGCATCGTTATTGAACCAGGGATGCGTGCCGTCTCCGTCCACGTAACGGATTCCACCGGCGTCATGGAACTTCTCAGGCCGGGAAATAAAGTTGACGCCCAAGTTGTGGCCACTCGGAATGGAAACTACCCCGATTCCGAATTACGGACCGTCGTTACCGAACTCACTGTAATCCTGGTTAATCCGTTGAATGAAACCTCGACGCAAACTCATATCCTCGCTCCCGTAGTCACACTTCTGGCTACTCCCGCGGAGGCCGACGTTTTGGCACTCGGGGATTCCGCCGGACGGGTAAGACTTACACTCCGTAATCCACTGGACGACGACCGTTCCCAGCGAACCAGCGTCATTCTCACGAACTTAATGAAGGGTACGGGCCTGGCTGCCCCTCCCACCACACCGGTGCCCGTCGTCCCAAAGGCGAAGTGACAGCACCACATCTCCCAGGAGCTGAATCATGTTAGTCGTCTCGGCCTTATCCCTCTTTCTGATTCTTTTCTTGCTGTTATCGATCGTCATGGTGGTTGTTTCCATGGTGTTACATCGCGTCACACCGGAAACCGCCGAAGAAACCCTCGAAGCGGCGGAAGGCCCCACATTGCTTAAGACGGATAGCTTAAGCACGATCTCGCTGTGGGACGGCCTCCTAAAGCGTTTCGATTTCGGCAGGATTCTTCGCTTGCGGCTGGAGCAGGCGGAACTCACCTGGTCTGTCGGACGCATCACCAGCTTGATGCTTCTCTTCGGCGCCGTCACCTTTCTGATACTGCTCCAAATCAATTGGTTTCCACTGTGGCTAGCCCTCCTCGCAGCCGGCCTGGCCGGAATGTCCCCCTATTTCTACGTTCTGCATCGGCGCTCCCGGAGGTTCCACAAGTTCAGCGAAGCTTTCCCCGATTCGCTCGATTCGATGGCCAGGGCCTTACGCGCCGGTTACCCTTTCGCAGCCGCCCTGGATATGACAGCAACCGAGTCCCCGTGGCCCGTCGGACCGGAAATGCGCCGGACATTTATTGAAGGAAATCTCGGCGTACCCTGGTCGCGGGCCCTGGCGAATTTGTGTCTGCGAGTGCCGCTATTGGAAGTGAATCTGTTTACCGCCGCAGTCCAACTTCACTCGAAATCCGGGGGGCGATTAAGCGAAGTGGTCGGAACTCTCGCTGAGACTTCGCGGGAAAACCTGTCGTTTGAAGGCGAAGTACGGGCGATAGCGGCGCACGGTAAGCTTACCGGTCTTGTCCTCACGATTATCCCGATCGCCATCGCGATCATGATGCTATTCGTTGCCCCCACCTACATTAAAGTGCTGCTCGATTATAAGTACGGACGCGACATGATTGCCGCGGCAGTCGTCTGCCTCATCCTCGCCCACTTCATCATCCGGCGGATTGTGGATGTCAGAATATGACTTCGGAAATGCTCACCCTTACGTTCTTCCTGGTGATGCTGGGTGCTATCACGGCGATCGGATACTTCTTCGTCCTCCGTCCGGCGGGAAGCCGTAACGAGGGAGCTGTAATCCCGGCCGATATCGCCATCGCCGAGCCCGTGAATTCTGGTGTTTATGGGGTATTTATTAATACCTTTCGCCGCATGGGCGACGCCATTCCCGGCTCCCACTCGGATACCAATCCGCTGCGCAAGCGCCTGGTAGCCGCGGGATACCGCTGGCCTGGTGCGCTCCCGATCTTCTATGGAATCAAGTGCGCTTCGGCGGTACTTCTTGGTGTTATCACGCTCTGGGCATCCGCCTTCTTTCTGTCCGAAGCGTCATTCATCGGAGCTATCTGCCTTGCGGCGTTCGGCTACATGGCGCCCGACATTATCCTGAACCGTCTTGCCCGAGCCAGGGGACAGAGGCTGCGCAGCGCATTGCCCGCCGCGCTCGATCTAATGGTGCTATCCATTGAGTCCGGCCAATCGCTGGACCAGGCCATTCTCGACACCAGCAGGGCTCTCAAAACCACGTCGCCCGATCTCAGCGCCGAACTAACGTTGATGCATCTGGAATTGCGAGCCAGCAACAGCCGCGCCGACTCCATCCGGGCGTTCGCCGATCGCAACGATGAACCGGAATTGCGTAAGGTCTCCAATCTTCTGATCGATACGGATCGCTTCGGCACCAGCTTAGGGCCGGCGCTCCGCACGCACTCCCGCTATATGCGCATCCGCTTCCGGCAACAAGCGCAAGAGAAGGCCCGCAAGCTGGGCGTGAAACTTATTTTTCCGGTATTCTTCCTGATCTTTCCAGCGGTCCTGCTGGTGACTTTAGGGCCGGCCGTGATCTTGCTCTTCACGCAAATGCAAACGATGGTAAATAGCTTCTAAACGCAATTACTCGTAGCGCAATGCTTCCACGGGCGCGATCTTCGCGGCATTCCGGGCGGGGTATAAGGTAGCGATGAAGCTTACAAAAACCGCCACAGCCGCAATCCTCACCCCATCCAGCCAGAAGGGCTCAAACGGAACATAGCTCAACGAGTAAACCGATTCGTCAAGTTTCAACCACTTATAATGCTCGGCAAAAAAGCAAATGGCGTATCCCGCCACCAGCCCCGCCGCCGTACCCACTACCCCGATCAGCAAACCCTGGAGCATGAATATCTTTCGTATCTGGCTCAGCCGCGCTCCCATTGATATCAGCAGCGCGATGTCGCGATATTTTTCCATTACCATCATAATCAGCGTAATCAGGATGTTCAGAGCCGCCACCAGTTGAATCAACCCAATAGTGACAATCGTCACCACCTTTTCCATCTGGAAAGCGTTGCGCAGCTGCCGGTTCTGTTCCATCCACGTTAGCGGCGACAGTTTCGGTCCGATGATCGCCTCAGCTGCCTTCGCCACTTCCGGAGCACGTTGAATATCGTCCAACTTCAGCTCGATCGTGTTCACCACGTCGCTTAGCGATAACACCTTCTGGGCAGTCGCAAGCGATGTGAATGCCCATTGCGAATCCAGATCCCAGGCACCGGATTCGAAGATACCAACCACCCGCGCGCGATACACGCTCGGCCTCGGCCCAAAGGGAGTCAGATCCCCCTGTGGACTCACAATCGTCGCTACGCTGTGCAACACCAATCCCGTATTCTGCGATAACTTCGAGCCCAGCAGGATGCCCGGATAGCCATCTGTCGCGCGCAAGCCTTCGAACGATCCAGATTTTAAGTGGCGAAGGGTATCGGGAATCGGCGCGTCCGGACCCACTGGGATCCCCTTGATCTCCGCACCGCTCGATTGCGCGGGACTGGCCAGAAATACCGGTGCGTATAACCCAGGCGTGGCTGAAACCACATGCGGTAATTTCTTCAGTTTTTCGGCCAGCGCCTGCCAGTTCTCGATGCCGTAGCCCGGCTCTTTTTCCAAAATATTGATGTGCGCCGTAGCCCCCAACAAACTCCGTTCCAGAGTATTGCGAAAACCGTTATTGATCGCTAGCGCAATCACCAGCGCCATCACGCCCGCCGCCACTCCGACTACGGAAATCGCCGTAATTACAGAGATCACTGCCTGTTTACGTTTCGCCCGCAGGTAACGTCTGGCGACGAACAATTCAAATTGAGAAAAGCCGAGCATCGAAGCTTAAACGTCCAACTCACGCAGGCGATTCGCCAACCCGATCTCCCCTTCCGGACGCAGCAGCGGGAACAGAATCACATCGCGAATCGATTTCGATCCCGTCAGAATCATCGTCAGCCGATCGATGCCGATGCCCTCGCCACCCGTGGGCGGCATCCCGTAACACATCGCCCGCAAATAATCCTCGTCTAGCTGATGTGCTTCTTCGTTGCCCTGCTCGCGCATCGCCAGTTGCGCATCGAACCGCCGCCGTTGTTCCTGTGGATCGTTTAACTCCGTAAAAGCATTTCCAATCTCCATGCCCGCGGCGAAGATTTCGAAGCGCTCTACCATCGAAGGTTCGTCGGGCTTCTGCTTTGAGAGGGGAGACACCTCCACCGGATATTCATAGATGATCGTCGGCTGCGTCAGTTCACTCTCCGCGAACCGCTCGAACAATTCCACCAGCGCCTCACCGGGCGAGCCCGCGCGCGATTGTGTTCGCAACCAATCCGGATCCTTCACCTGTTCCATAGCCGGGCGGCCATCGCCCTTCCAGAACTCGATCACGGCCTCACGCATCGTCAGCTGACGGATGTTGCCGAAGTCGATCGTATGCCCGTCATATTTCACCGCGGTCCCGCCGGTAGCCGCCACCGCCGCCCGCTGCAGCAACGTCACCGTCAGGTCGATCATGCCCTGATAATTGGTGTACGCCTGATAGAACTCGAGCATAGTGAACTCCGGATTATGCTGGGTGGAAATCCCCTCGTTGCGGAAGTTGCGGTTGATCTCGTAAACCCGTTCCAGGCCGCCCACCACTAGCCGTTTCAGGTATAGTTCCGGCGCGATGCGCAGATATAAGTCGATGTCCAGTGTGTTGTGATGCGTGCGAAATGGACGCGCCGCCGCACCGCCGTATAAGGGCTGCATCATCGGAGTTTCTACTTCCAGAAACCCCCGCGCATCCAACTCGCGCCGCAGGGACGCAACAATTTTGCTACGGGTCACGAACGTCTTTTGCACGTCCGGATTGGCGATCAAATCCAGATACCGCTGCCGATAGCGAGTTTCCACATCTTCCAGTCCGTGAAACTTCTCGGGCATGGATAGCAGGGTCTTCGACAGGAACTCCAGTTTCTCGGCATGGACACTCAACTCGCCCGTCTTGGTGCGGAAGAGGTAGCCCTCCACGCCGATAACGTCGCCCAGGTCCAGCAACTGAAACAAGGCGTAGTCCCGCTCGGGAACGGCGTCCTTGCGAACGTAAACCTGAATCCGCTCGCCCAGTTGATTTAGGTGCGCGAAGCCCGCTTTACCCATGCGGCGAATCGTTTGAATTCGTCCGGCGATCTTCACCGCAACCCGCGATTCCAACTCCTCCGCGGTCGTCGCCGTGTAGTCCGCCAGTATCTGGGGAACCGTGTTCGTAAAATCGAAGCGGTTTCCGTACGGCTTATAACCCAGCGCCTCTATCTCGCGTACCCGTTCTAACCGCTGCTTAAGTAAATCGTCTTCCAGTGACATTTTGGCCCGAATATGTAATTATACTGCGCCAGTTTGGCTTCATACCCCAGGCTTGGCCTTTGCTAAAATAGTGCAAGCCTTACAGAGTTCCCGTAGAAAGCAGATTTTTCTTAGATGATTCCAGCAACTCAAATTCGCGTCGGCATGGTGATTAAGTTCAACAACGAACTTTATTCCATCTTCAGCATGGTCCATCGCACACCCGGCAACCTCCGCGCTTTCGTTCAGGTAAAATTTCGCAGCCTTCGCACGGGCAGCATGGGAGAACACCGCTTCTCATCGGAAGATCGCGTGGAAAAGGCGATGCTCGATGAGCAGGAGATGGAATATCTCTATGACGACGGGGAATACTTTTACTTCATGAATACAGAGACGTATGAGCAGCTTCACCTGACCAGGGATGTGCTGGGCGACGTAACGAATTACTTAATCCCGCAGCTTCGGGCGCAAGTGAAATTCTACGAAGGCAAAGCTATCAGTGTGGAAATTCCAGCGGCCGTGACGATGACGGTGCTGGAAACGGAACCGGGCCTCAAGGGCGCGACGGTCTCGAATGTAACCAAGCCGGCGAAGATGGAAACGGGTTTGATTGTTCAGGTGCCGCCGTTCATCACCGAAGGCGAAAAGATTCGCGTCAGTACCTCGGAAGGCGCCTATCTGGAAAGAGCCTGAAGCGCGGTTACCAGCGTTTCTTCTTCTTCTGGGAATACTGTCCGCAAATCCAACACCAGCCGGTCTTCCACGATGCGTGCGATCACCGGCGGGTCACCGTTTCGCAGTACCTGTTCAGCATCCAGCGCGTTGTGCTCGCTAAGCACGATTAGCCACGTGGAAATCGATTGATCTGGCGTTGAGCCGCCGCCAACCAGCGATCTGCCCTCCGCCAGCTCAGTCGCCACGCCTGGCAGACTAGACCGCAGTCTTTCCGCCCGTCCCCGAATCTCCACAGCGCTTTGGCGGATCATCCGCATCGCCGGAATCCGATCCAACTGTTGCAACACCGTTCGGCGTAGTGTCGTTTCCATCGCCCGATAGATCAGCTTGTCTACCCGAAAAGCACGAAACATAGGATTGCGGCGCAGGCGTTCGATCAACTCCCCATCGCCCGCCAATATCCCCGCCTGGGGACCGCCCAGCAATTTATCGCCGCTGAACGAAACCACGTTCACGCCCGCCCGCAGACTCTCGGACACCAGGGGTTCCTCGATTCCAAACTCGCGCAGGTCCACCAGGCAGCCGCTTCCCAGATCTTCATACAGCGGAACCGCGTGTTCTCTCGCTAACTGCGCCAGCTCCCGCAGCGCAGGCTTTCCCGTGAAGCCGGTGATGTGGAAGTTGCTTGGATGCACGCGCAGTATCAGGCGGGTGCGCTCATTGATGGCGGCCCGATAATCGTCCAGGTTAGTCTTGTTGGTCGAGCCCACTTCCCGCAGGATGGCGCCTGAGCGGGCCATGATGTCGGGGATTCGGAATCCTTCCCCGATCTCGATCAGTTCGCCGCGCGACACGATTACTTCGTAGCCCGCCGCCAGCTCATGCAGCGCCAGGAAGATCGCGGCCGCGTTGTTATTCACCAGTATGCCTGGCCTGCCCGTTAAGCGTTCCAGCAAAGCGCTGGCATGAACATCGCGCTTACCGCGGCGGCCGGTCGCCAGATCGTATTCCAGATTCGAATACCCGTCAGGCACTTCGAAATCGGCCAGGGGAGCACGCCCTAGATTGGTGTGCAAGACCACGCCCGTGGCATTGATCACCCGGCGCAACGAAGGACGCTGTTCGCTCGCCAACCTGCGTCGAACGGCTTCTTCCGGCGGTTCCTCAGGTAATGGAATTCCGCCCAACAGCAGTTCCCGGCGGCCAGCCAACTCCGCCCTGGTTAGCGCCACCACGAGCGACCGTGGTCCTTCCACCTTCGATGCGATTTCGTCGACGGAAGGAAGCGCCCGCAGAGCTTGATTTAACTCGCTCACACGTCGCCGAATTCACCCTTCCAAGTGGCCTCGCGATTCGTGTAAATCGCCGTGCGCCCCAGAATCGCGAAGAGTGTGCTGAGTGCCGCGCGAGCCCCTACATTCTCCGCTTCGCCCCGTGAAATTTTTGTCAGGAACGCATCGATGGCGTCATTCGTAATGTCGCGCTTCGATTCCATCGTCTCTATATCCTTCGGAGCGCGATGGTGAATCATACGCAGACGCGATGTCTCAAGCACACCCTTGGTACCGGTGAACTCCTCGCCAACGCGCTTGAATCCGGCGGGCGAAATTTGATTCGCTTCAAAGTTCACATGCATGCCGTCGGGAAATTCGTAATTCACCATCAGGTGATCCAGAATGTCCATCGTGGTGCGAACTTTCCTGCCGCCCATGCCTACCGCCCGAATGGGACGCGCATCCAGAAACCAGTGCAGGACATCCAGGTTATGGCAATCCTGTTCAACGATGATGTCGCCCGATAATTCTTTGTAGGCAAACCAATTTCGCAGCTTCTCAATCTTTGGGTCGCTGTACTGCTGGCGGGTGAATGGATCGTGATCGATCCAGAATCCCCTGGCATTCGAGAGCGTCCCGATCTGCCCTTCCTTATATCGCTTGTACGCTTCCAGATACACCGGCCCATAACGCTGCTGATATCCGAAGAACAGATTTTTCGCCGGGTCGGCTTTCGCGGCGGCGGCCATCACTCGCTTGCAGCCTTCCAAATCGACCCCTGCCGGCTTCTCGCAGTACACGTGCTTCTTGGCTTCGATGGCCGCTTCCAACATCCGTGGATGTTCAAACGGCGGGGTGGCAATGATGACCGCATCCACCTGCGACGCCAGCAGTTTCTCAAAGTCTTTGAACACGGCGGGCTTGTCGGTTTTGATCTTTCCCGAATTACTTTCAATGCGGTCGTCGAACAGATCGCAAAGCGCGGTGACGCGAGCTCTGGGGTCGGCATTCACTATCGTCGCGTCGTAGGTGCCGCGTCCGCCGGTTCCGATTAATCCTACGGATATTTTGGAGTTGGCTTGCGATCCCCGCACGCTTTGCGGCGCAACGATCGTGAAAGCCGTGGCGGCTGCGCCGCTGGCGCGAAGGAAATTTCTACGGGATACGTCGTTGCTCATAATCACCTCGAGATGAGTAGATCCTATCACCCACGGTTATCGCGCGGCCGGATCGGCTGTCGATTCCTTGGCCGCATGATGCAGCTCCGTCAATTTGGATCCGGTAGTAACAAGGACGATAAAACCGACGATCAGCAAGGGCAGCGTCACCACGCCCCACAGCACCAGCGAGAAGCGCGCCGCCTCAGCCGGAACGACGTGATAGATTTCTACGAGAGCCGCGGTTGTGACGAACTGGAACATTCCAAGATTGCCCGGCGCCTGGGGCACCACCGCGCTCAGCCGCAGGATTAACATGATCACGCCGGCCGCGCCCAGCGAAAGCTCGAAACCATAGGCCCGCATCACGGCATAGATCGGGATCACCTGGATCAGGAGATATGGCAGACTGGCGAAGGCCGAAAAGTAAAGATACTTCGAATGGCCGATGAGCCGCAGATCCTCAATCAGGATCTGCAGAGTACGCTTCCAGGAGACTTCGGAATAAACCTTGCGCCGCTCCTGCTTACGAAACATCATTATGCCGAGCAGAACCGCCGCCGCCAGAATGATGCAGCCCAGCAGATAGCCACCCTCGACAAAGCGATGCAGTTTATGGGGGAAGGGCGCGAAACGGAGCGTCAGAAACAGCCCCAGTACCAGCCAGATCCCATCGAAAACACGTTCGATTATGGCCGAGGAAAGCGCCACCGATACGGGCAGATCCGTCCATCGCGCCAGCAGGTAGCAGCGCACCACTTCCCCGGCGCGAAACGGCAGAACCTCATTGGCAAACAGGCCTACGTAGATGGCCCGCACGGACTGCCAATAAGTAACCGGCGCCACGGGTTGCAGCAACAAGCTCCAGCGCCAACCGTGCCATAAATAGACCAGAACGTCGGCGATGGCTCCAATTGCCACCCACGTCCAGTCCATATCCGCCAAGTCAGTGGATAGCTCCCCTAAATGCGCACTCCGCAATGTCCAAATCAGGCAGCCAATCGAGAAGATGTAAGTGAGTACCAGGAGCACTCGCGAACGAGTTTTGGAGGAGAACATTTCACCCGGTACCATCATACCCATTCGCGTCGAAGCGCCGGCTGTCGGGGTTCGGTCAGGATGGGCCGGCATTCGTGACGGAATCGGGTTTGGTGTTATACTGAGGCCGGTGTATATCGGTTTTGCCGCAGGGCTCTTGTTTTCGCCTCCGCAACGAAACCGGGCTCGTAAGCAACTCCGTTCCATCTCAGAAAAGGTCGACTATGAAGAACATTTTCGTCGGTAATTTGGATTTTGGAGCCACGGAAGCGGAAGTTCGATCGCTTTTCGAAAATTATGGCGCTGTGGATCGCGTGAGCATCATGACGGACCGGGACACTGGCCGCTCGCGTGGGTTTGGTTTCGTGGAAATGCCTGTCAACACCGAAGCGGAATCGGCGATTGAAGCATTGAACGGCCATCCTTTGAACGGTCGTGCCATGAATGTGAATGAAGCTCGTCCCAAGGGTGAAGGCGGCGGCGGTGGCGGTGGTGGACGCGGCGGAAGCGGCGGTGGTGGTGGCGGCGGACGCGGTCGCGGCGGGTCGCGGTGGTAAAGTATGGCGGGACGCGGTAGAGCGAGTTCTCAGAAGCGCCACAAAGAGCAGCTTCGATTAGAAAAGCGACAAGAAAAGGCAGCGAAAAAGTTGGATCGTCTCACTACTGGCCGCCGAGGCCCGTCTGACGAAGATGACCACCATATCGCGCCCGGCGACGAGGACTATTCCCTCGATTTCGACGAGACCGAAACGGAAGAAGCGGAAGCCCCTCATTAGGCTTCTCTACCCTTTCAGGATGTTCCGGGAGATTTTGCTTCAGCAAGTCTCCCGGCCACTGCCTCTGAACCCTCCTTCCATTCCATTCCCCTTCGCGCTACAATTAAAGAGTCCGGTTCCAGCTGTACCCCCTCGATAGCCATGATTTCCGTCAGTAATATCACTATGCGCTTCGGCGCCAAGGTCCTGTTCGAAGATGTTTCCACTGCCTTCCTGTCTGGACGGCGGTATGGACTCACCGGCCCTAACGGTGCCGGCAAGTCGACTTTCATGAAGCTGCTTTCCGGCGAATCCGAGCCCCAAAAGGGTTCCGTCGTTCGTCCGAAGAAGCTCGGTATTCTCCGCCAGGATCAATTCGCTTTCGATGCTTATCGCGTCATCGATACCGTGATCATGGGGAATCGTCCCTTGTGGAATGCCCTGGAAGAACGCGAAGTAATCTACGCCAAAGCCGACATGACCGAAGAAGACGGCATGCGTTTGGGCGAACTGGAAGGCATTGTCGGCGAGGAAGACGGCTATACCGCCGAGAGCGACGCGGCGATCCTTTTACAGGGTCTGGACATTCCCGACGAAATCCACGAACGCAAGATGAGCGAACTGCAAGGCGGCCAGAAAGTTCGCGTACTGGTGGCGCAAGCTTTGTTCGGACATCCGCAAGCTTTACTGCTCGACGAACCGACAAACTATCTCGATTTGGAATCCATTCAGTGGCTGCAGACTTTTTTGACTAATTACGAAGGCAGCCTGATTGTGATTTCGCACGATCGCCATTTCCTAAACGACGTTTGCACGCACATCGCCGACATTGATTATCAAACCATCATCACCTATAACGGCGGCTATGACGACATGGTGATGGCGAAGACCCAGATTCGTTCGCGCATCGAATCGGAAAACGCCCAGCGCGAGAAAAAGATCGCCCAACTGAGCGAGTTCATCGCTCGCTTCTCCGCCGGCACGCGATCCAGCCAAGTGACGTCCCGTAAGAAAGAAGTGGAGCGGTTGCAAACCAGCGATCTGGCTCGCTCAAACATCGCCCGTCCGTTTATCCGTTTTGAGATGAAACGCCCCACCGGCCGTACGGCGCTTGAATTTACCGGTATTGAAAAATCATACGGCGAGCAGAAAGTCATCAAGGGATTCAGCGCAAACATTCAGCGTGGCGAAAAGATCGTCCTGATGGGCCGCAACGGTACCGGTAAGACGACCATGCTGCGCGCTCTGATCGACGGCGTTCACGATGCGGGCAAGGTCAATTGGGGCCACGAAGCGCAGGTCGGCTATTTCGCCCAGGACCATCGCGAATCCATCCAAACGGGCATGACGGCGACAGAATGGCTGCATAGTTTCGACCCGCAAGCGTCGCGCGAAGAGATCCGCGGCCTGCTCGGCCAGATGCTGTTCAGTGGCGAAGAAGGCATCAAGCCGACCCATGCTCTATCGGGCGGAGAAGCGGCTCGTTTGATTTTCTGCAAGCTAATGCTTGAAAAGCCTAACGTTCTGGTGCTTGACGAACCTACCAACCACTTGGATTTGGAAGCCATTAACGCCTTAAACATCGCCTTGCAACGATATGAAGGAACCGTTCTGCTGGTCACCCACGATCAGGACCTGATGGATGAAGTTGCCACCCGCGTCTGGCACTTCGAGAACGGCGAGATAGAAGATTTTAAGGGTCCCTATCAGGAGTACATGGATCGCTCGCTCGCCTCGAAATAAGGTACGATGCGGTCCATGCGTATTCTTCTACTCCTGTTGTGTGGCCTGCTTCCGGCGTTTGGAGCGAAGACTCTCGAAATCTATTTCGTCGATGTGGAAGGCGGGCAGGCGACACTGATCGTCTCCCCATCCGGCGAATCGCTACTCATCGATACGGGTTGGTCCGGCATGAGTGGGCGGGATGCCAATCGCATCGTTGCCGCGGCTCAGAAAGCGAAGATCAAGCGGATCGATTACCTGCTGGTGACGCATTATCATGAAGATCATGTCGGCGGTGTGCGGGCCATCGCGACGTTGATGCCTGTGGGCACATTTTTCGATCATGGCCAGACGGTAGAGACAGGCAAAGACGCCACGCGTCTGGCGGCATCCTATAACGCCACTATCGCCGGCCACAAGCATGTGGTTCTCAAGCCCGGCGATACCATTCCGCTCAAGGGCGTGGACGTGAAAGTTATCACTTCCGACGGCAGCCGCATTGAAGCGCCGCTAGCTGGAGCGGGGCAGCGTAATCCCTTCTGCCAATCCATCCGCCGCGATGACGACCCTACGGAGAACGCCCGGTCGGTGGGAGTGCTGCTTACTTTTGGCAAGTTCAGGTTTGTCGATCTGGGCGATCTCACCTGGAATAAAGAAATCGATTTGATGTGCCCCAACAATAGCATCGGCACGGTGGATGTGTACCTTTCCACGCATCACGGCATGAACATGTCCGGCCCTCCGGCTATCGTGCATGCTTTACATCCGCGCGTGGCGATCATGAATAATGGCGCGCGCAAGGGTGGATCGGTGGAAGCGTGGCAGACAATAAGAACTTCGCCGGGGCTGGAAGATCTCTGGCAGCTTCACTTCGCCATCGACGCAGGCAAAGAACATAACGTCCCCGATACGTTCATCGCTAATGTCGACGAGCAGTGCGAAGGGAAATATTTAAAACTCACCGTCGAGCCCGCCGGCGGCTTCAGCGTTTTCAATTCTCGCAACAATTACACCAAAGCCTATCCCACAAAGTAGTTTCAATCGTTGTAGACTATACGGAACATGTTTGGGCTGATGCGTTTTCGAGCGTACACTCGCTCATCGGCAACCGATGCCCGGCGGGCATGGCGGCTTAATTATTGCGGGACCTGTAAGACGCTCGGCCGGCTCTATGGGGCGCGCACTCGTTTCCTGCTCAATCACGACACTGTATTTTTGGCGGAATTGTTGACGTCGCTGGCTCCCGTAGAGTGGAACGCGGCGTATCGCTCCTTCAACTGCCTGACCTTGCCAACGGAGATTCCGCTTGCGATGGAATTCGCCGCTACCGCCACCATCGTCTTGAGTGAGACAAAGCTTCGCGATCACGCCGTCGATGCGCCCGGCGTGCGTTGGGGAATGCTGCGCCGTCTACTCTCACCCAGTTTTCGCCAAGCCGCGAAGCGACTGCGAGCTTGGGAATTTCCGCTGGATCGCGTGCTGGAAATTCTCGATACCCAGCGGGATCGAGAAAAAAATCCGGTCGGGATTTTGGCCGAAGAACGCCTCCATCATGTCGCGCAGCCCACCGCGATCGCCACCAGTCTCTTCTTTGAACACGGCGCGCGCCTGGCCGGAAGCCACGCCGCCGAGCTTGCTCGAATTGGTGAGCGATTTGGATACTTGATCTATCTCCTGGATGCCTTCGAAGATGTCGCGAAGGACAAGCGCCGCGGCGATTTCAATCCTCTGACGGCTTTCGGTCTATCGCGCGATTGGGCTAAACAGCAGTGCCGGACCGTTGCGCTAGAGATCGATCTCGCCTTACGAGAATTAGGCATGGAACCCCTGGGATTGCGCCTGCGAGCCAACGTCGCCGGTAAATTGAGCGATACTCCGGGGCTGCATATTTGTACGCCGCAAGCGCGAATGTCGTGGCGTGAAGCGATTCAATTTTCCAGATCGATGATCGGAACCGCCCATCGGCCGATGGCTTTCGCCGGAGTCGCCGCCGTCGCTTTCTTCTTTCCACAGCATGCCAAGCAAGCCGATTCTCCGGAACATTGCTTGAGCCTTGGCCTGAACCTCATGGCGCTAGGCTCGTTATTTACTTTCGCCAACATCGGCACCGGTCCACAGCCAGGACCCGGCGCGGGAGTGCACGCCGCTCATGCCGCCACCGCCGCAGGGAAGACCACCACCGGAGGCAGGGGCGGCGGCTGTTGCGACAGTTCGTGCTGCAGCTCGTGCGGGGATTGCGGTCAGGCCGGTTGCTGCTGTTGTGAATGTGGCGACTGCTGCGGCAGTTGTGGTGAATGCGGTTCCTGTTGCGACTGCTGACGAAATTTTGCATTAAACATAGGAGAGCGATTGTGTTTCAAGCGCTTGCCCTGTGGAAAACGAAACATACCCCCAGGTGCGGAGAGGGGTTCTCCCGTTATACAATCAGATTTCTCTGTGGTTCTGTTTGAGTGAGTTTAAGGATACTCGTATGGACCGTGCCCGAACCCGGAAACGGCAGCTTCTAATTTACGAGAACCTGCGGCTTGATAATCGTCAAGAGGTCGAGGTAGTCCTCTACGAAGTCCTGCCAGAGGACCCTTGCCTGCCGCCGCTTACCGAATCCGCCAACGGCGTTCCCACCCCCGGCTTTCTTTCGCTGCTGAATATTCTTCGCTTCTTTGGGCTCATCCGCTATCGTTATCTGTGCAATGCCTACTTGTTGTTCCCTCTTTCCAAACTTCCTTTGCCGGAAGTTCTATGGGCACGCCTCGTAGCCGATGGCATCACCTGCCTGGGTCAATTAATGGAATGCTGGCCGGACTTCCTCCGTTTGGCCGAGGAAGAACAACTGCCAGTGAATCGGTTTGAGCGTTGGCTATGGATGCGGGGAGTTCTTCCCGGCAACACGATGCCGCGCTGGGTGCGGGATAATCTTGAGGAACTGACCCGCTCGTTCTCCGATCTGTTGTTCGTTCTGCCGCGGCCTACACCCCGCCAATTGTTTCCCGCGTGGAGCCACCATTCGAATCCGAATGCCCTGAACGCGCGCGGTACCTGGGTGCCTCCGCCGCTGGCGTTGGACATGTATCCGGTGCTTACGCTGCCGCCACTCAGTTTGGATAATGTGTACTATCCGGAACTAAAGCCGGAACCGGTAGCGGCCCCCAGCCCAAAAGAAGGATTGCAAAACTTCAACGGCTTACTACCGCTGCAGCCGGCCAGCTGGCCCCAGCCACAGCAATGATTCCGGGCTCTTGCAGCCCCTCCTGATATACTACATTTCGAGTAGGAGATTTGTCTAAGTATGTTTGATTTGTTTCGCAGCCGTGAGAAGTCCGTCCGCTATTTGCTAGGTGGATTGTTGGGCCTGGTCGCCCTCTCGATGGTGATCACGCTCATTCCGGGAATTGGCGGCGGCACTACCACTCGCGACGATCAAGTTGTAGCCGAAATCGGCAAAGATACCATTACTACCCGCGAAGTTCAAAACCAGTTACAGGAAGCGTTGCGCGGAAAGCAGATTCCCCGGGAACTGCTGGAAACTTACTTGCCGCAGTTCGTCGATCAGATGATTGAAGAGCGCGCAGTGGCTTATGAAGCTTCGCGACTGGGATTCCAGATCACGGATGCCGATCTGGCTGCGGCTATTCAAGCAGGCTTCCCGAGCGTTTTTCCAAACGGACAATTTAACAAAGCAGCCTACGAACAAACCCTCTCCCAGATCGGATTAACCGTCGCCCAGTTCGAAGCGAATCTCCGCAAGAGCATGTTGCAGAATGCGCTGAACAATATCGCCCTGGAAGGAATTTTCGTTCCGCCAAGCGACGTTGAGCAGGAATACCGCAGGCGCAACGACAAGATCAAGGTTGCCTACATTGCGATGAGTCCGGAGAAATTTCGCTCGCAGGTAAAGATCACGCCCGAGGAATTGAAGGCGTACTTCAATACCAACCGCGCGGCATTCATGAGTCCTGAGAAACGCGGCTTTCAATTACTCATCGCCGACGAAGGCCGCATTGGCGAGACGATCGATGTTTCCGACGGAATGCTGCAACAGGCTTACACCGCCAACAAGGAGCGTTTTCGCACGCCGGAGCGCGTGAAAGTCCGTCACATCCTGTTGATGACCACCAATAAGCCGAAGGAAGAAGTGGCCAAGCTGAAGGCGAAAGCCGACGACCTTTTGAAACAGATAAAGAGTGGAGCGGATTTCGCCGAACTCGCCAGGCAGAACTCGGATGACCCTGGATCGAAGGCCAAGGGCGGCGATCTCGATTGGGTGGTACGCGGACAGACCGTAAAGAATTTTGAGACGGCGGCATTCTCACTGAAGCCAAAAGAGCTGAGCAATGTCATCACCACCGAATATGGATTTCACATCCTGCAGGTAATGGAAAAGCAGGATGCCCACACCCAATCGTTCGACGAAGTGAAAACCCAGTTGGCGACGGATTATAAGCGCCAGGCCGTGTTTGACAAGATGCAAACTGTAATGGACCAGGCGCGTGGCGTGGTAGCGAAAAATCCGGCCCAGGCGCAGCAGGTTGCCGAACAGGATCACCTGCTTTTCGTCCCGGTGGAGAAGGCTGGCGTGGGCGAACCCATTCCGCAGGTCGGCAATGTCCCGGAATTGACCACGGCCATCGTGACTCTGAAGAAGGGCGAAGTTAGCCCCGTAATTCAATTGCCTGGAAACCGCTTGGCTGTGGTTGTACTAACGGAAATCTATCCGGCGCGGCCTTCCGAGTTCGCCGAAGCGGAAACTCAGATTCGCGACCGCTTCCAGCAGGATCGCTCGCAAACTTTAGCCCAGCAGAAAATCAAGGAAGCAGCCGACAAACTGAAGGCGGGCGATACGGATTTAGACAAGCTGGCGAAATCGTTAGGGGTCGAGGTAAAGACCACAGGCGACTTCTTCAATCGCGATGGCGCGGCTGAAGGAATTGGCCAAGGTGCTTACTTGACCGATGCTTTCCTGAAGCCTGTGGGTTCCATCGTTGGGCCGCTTAGTGTGATGGGCCAGAGCTTCATCGTGAAAATTGTCGCTAAGCAAGACACCGACATGAGCAAGTTTGCGGCGGACCGCGACGCCTTGGTTATCCAGTTGAAGAGCAAGAAAGGCATCGAACGCCGCGACCTGTTCTACGACAGCATCATGAGCCGCTTGATCGCCGAAAAGAAGGTCAAGAAGCACGAGGATACAATCAGGCGCCTGGCCGGAGCTTACCGCAGCTAGTGTCGATACTGCAGCAGCTCTTCGACCTGCTTCGCTCTTTTACCGACCCTGACCGGTTGATTCATCTTCTCTCCACAGTGCTTGCCGGGTGGTGGGGCTACGCCGCGCTATTCGCCATCGTCTTTGCCGAGACCGGACTACTCGTCGGATTTTTTTTGCCGGGCGACTCGATGTTATTCACCATCGGCGTGGTGGCCGGCGCGGGGAGTCTGGATGTAGTGACGATTTGCATCTTGCTGGCGGTGGCTTCGGTCTTAGGGGACCAGTGCGGCTATCTGCTCGGTTATCGTACCGGGCCGGGAATCTTCAAAAAAGAAGACGGGCGTTTCTTCAAACGCGAGTACCTAACCCGTACGCAGGCCTTCTACGATAAGCACGGCGGCAAGACGCTGATCTATGCGAAGTTCGTTCCCATCATCCGCACATTTGCCCCATTCATGGCGGGCGTGGCGAAGATGAACTACCTGCGATTCCTGTCGTTCAATGTCTTCGGCGGAATCGGATGGGTGGTGCTGATGACTCTTGCCGGATACAAAATGGGCAAGATCGCCATCGTGCGCCAGCACTTTGAAAAGTTCGTGATCTTGGTTGTATTGATTTCAGTGCTGCCGATACTCTTCGAATTTTTCCGCAGCCGCACGAACCGTTCGCAATCAGTTGCCGGAGACGTTTAACTTTCCTATCGCGGCCTGAATGACGGCATCGCGGCGAGCCTCCACTTCATCTCCCTTGGCAATCCCCAACGCCATGTTCGCGATTTCCTGGTGTAAACGGTTTTGGATCCAATCCCGTTCCCGTAACCATTCACTGACGTTGGGCTGGATGCTTCGCTCTGAAAGGTAGACCTTCAGATCGTCGAGCATCGCGGGTGTTACTTCGAACTTCTCATCCACCGTGTGATCGCGTAAATAGACAGCGCCGAATGCCACCAGCATCCCACTGGATTCCAGCGCCCCCTGCAGCGGCGTCACTCCAGCGGGCAGCACGGTCTGGTCGGGATGAATACCGCCACCGCCCAACATAGGCCGGCCGGCGTCGCTGTGGAACTCGGCGGAAGGCTTGCTGGTGGTGGTTTCGAGCATACTGCCCACAAGTGGATGCTGAATGGAGCGGCCACTCGGCGTGTAATAGTAAGCGGTAGTCAGCGCCATGCCGGTGGAGCTTGAGAGCGGAAATACCCCCTGCACCAGGCCCTTGCCAAAACTCGATTCGCCCAGTATCACGGCCCGGTCATGATCTTGTAATGCGCCCGCGACAATCTCCGACGAACTGGCGGATTTCGCATTGATCAACACAGCAACGGGAAATTCGTAAGGGATGGCGGTCTTCGGAACATCTAACTCTTCACCTTTCGCGGTCCTGCCCTTGATCGTTAAAATGCGCTGCCCAGGTTTCAGGAAGAGCGCCGCTGTTTCAACCGCCGCCTGCGCCACACCGCCCGGATTTCCGCGCAGATCCAGAATGAATCCTTTCAGTTTCGATCCGCCCAGCTTCTCAATAGAGTTCTTGATCAGCTTGCCGGTGGGGGCATCGAAACTGGTGACGCGGATATAGCCAATTCCGGGAGCGGCGAGAAATGCCCGGTCGACACTGGGAGCGTCGACAAGTTCCGGCGTTAGAGAGAACTGCAGCCCGCGAACATTGCCCGGCCGCCGCACATCCAGCACTACTTTAATTTGCCGCGCTTCCGATAACAATTGCAGAAGTTGTTCGAATTCCAAACGCCCAAGGGGAATCCCGTTGATGGCAAGAATCTCATCGCCGGGCGCAAGACCAGACTTGCCGGAAGGCGTGCCTGGTAGCGTCTGCAGCACCGTTACGCGGCCCGGCACCACGGAAACCACGCTGCCGAAGCCCTTCCGCTCGGAGTTCTCCATTTGCTTCAACTGTTCGTATTGCCCTGGATCGAAGAAGACGGAGTGCGGGTCAAGACGGCGTAGCATGCCGGGAATGGCGCCCTCATAGAAGGCCCGGTCCGCCTGCACAGGATCCGCTGCCTCGCGCTGCACGGTGGAAAATACATCAATGAAGGATTTGATGTGCTTCTCAAGGCCCTCCGTATCGGACGCGAACAGGAAGAGGAAGGCCAGAAGGTGCATGAACTCCTATTCTATCGAGACAACGCGTGGTTGATAATGGCTAGGCGTGCTGTGGCATTTCGTCTTCGAATCGCTCGCCTATATCGTGGCCTTCCGGCTCTACGTTTGGCAGCGCGATAAGGACGGGGACTTCTTAGAAACCCCAACGCGATGGAACGTGATCGTCGCGGCGGTTGCTGGCGCCGCTATCGGATCGAAGCTCCTCTATCTGCTGGAGGATCCACTTCTCACGGCCCGCCACTGGAACGATCTCGGGTATTTGCTGGCTGGCAAAACGATTGTGGGCGGCCTGCTCGGCGGGACGATCGCCGTTGAGTTCATGAAGCGCCGAGCGAGAATACAACATCGTACGGGTGATTTATTTGCCGTCCCGATCGCTGTTGGAATCGCCATTGGGCGGATCGGGTGTTTCCTCGCCGGAAAGCAGGACGATACCTACGGCGTTCCCACTTCGCTACCCTGGGGAGTAAACATGGGAGACGGGATCGCCCGGCACCCGGTTCAGTTCTACGAGTTCTTCGCAATGTTAATTTTGGCGCTTCTGCTCTCGCGCGTCTCGCGGCCTCGCTTTGCCCAAGGCGATCGCTTCCGCCTCTTCGTCCTGGCGTATTATTCCTGGCGGCTGGCTCTGGATTTTTTGAAACCCGGTGTACGCTTCGGTGGCCTGACGACGCTGCAATGGGCCTGCGCCGCCGCTGTTGTGTGGTACTCGCCCGATCTATGGCGGATGCTTGGGAAAGCGGAGGTTCCGCTGCATGGCTGAACGGATTCGGCCTTATTTGTTTTACGACACGGCGATCTCTATCTGCTCCACCTGTTTCCGCCGCGCTGAAGGAAAAATAGTCTTTGAAGACGGCTGCGTTTATCTGTTGAAGCGCTGTCCGGTGCACGGCAATGAGCGCGTGCTCATGGCCGACGACGTGGATTATTATCGCCGCTGCCGGGAAGTGTTTCTTAAGCCGCCGGAAATGCCCACGCATTACAACATGCCGGTGCGTTGGGATTGCCCGTATGATTGCGGCCTGTGTACCGATCATGAACAGCACTCCTGCCTGACACTGGTGGAGATCACCGATCATTGCAACTTGCAGTGCCCCATCTGTTACGCATCCAGTGGTCCTTCGCGCACCGGCTATCGCTCTCTGGAACACATTGAGAAGATGCTGGATGCGGTCGTGGGCAACGAAGGCAAGCCCGATGTGGTGCAGATTTCCGGCGGTGAGCCAACGCTCCATCCGGACTTCTTCCGGATTCTCGACCTTGCCAAGCGGAAGCCCATCCAACATTTGATGGTGAACACCAATGGCATCCGAATCGCCCGTGAAGAGGGGTTCGTCGAGCGCTTAGCCGAGTACATGCCAGGCTTTGAAATCTATCTCCAGTTCGATTCTTTCGAAGCTTCTGCCCTTCAGGAACTACGTGGCGCCGACCTCACCAACGTCCGCATGCAAGCCATCGAAAAGCTAAATCGCCTGGGAGTGTCCACCTCGTTAGTGGTGACTTTGAAGCGCCGCTTGAATGACGGCGAGATCGGAAAAATTATCGATTGGGCAGTTCAGCAGCCGTGTGTGCGTGGCGTGATCTTGCAGCCGATTCAAGCAGCCGGGCGGCTTGAGCATTTCGATCCGGCTCGCGATCGATTGACGTTGACTGAAGTACGGCGGAAGATTCTGGAACAGACAAATTTATTTCGGCCAGAAGATATCATCCCCGTTCCCTGCCATCCCGATTCGCTGGCGATGGCTTACGCTTTGAAGTTCGAGGGCAAAGTGATTCCGTTGACGGGAATGATCGATCCGCAGATCCTGATCGAAGGCGGCCGAAACACCATCATCTATGAAAATGACGAAACCCTACGAACCCAAATCTTCAAGCTGTTCTCGACGAACCACTCACCCGGGTCGAGTGCTGGAACTCTACGGGAATTGCTGTGTTGCCTGCCACAAGTGTTGGCTCCAATAAACATTGATTACCAGAATGTATTTCGCGTCATCATCATGCAGTTCATCGATGCCTGGGCCTTCGACGTCAGGAGCGTGAAGAAGACGTGCGTCCACATCGCCCACCCTGACGGCCGGCGCATCATCCCCTTCGATACCTACAACCTGTTCTATCGCGACGATCTGGAAGAGCGCATCCTTGGGCCCTTACGCCGTGAGCGCGAAGTGCAGCGGCCGGTAAGCTTAACCGCAATCAGCGGGTTTGAATGAGTATCACGCCTCAACCCCCGCTACCACCACCGGAACTAGAACCTCCCGTTCCGCTTTTACCGACGCCGGATCGTGGGAACATTGCAATGGGCTGTCTGATGGGATGCGGTATCCAACTCATCTTCGGAATTGGGAGCCTGCTGCTTGCCTCCACGGCCGGGTTGGGACGCTTTTCTCGAATATTATTGGTTAGTTGGGGATTAACGCAGTGGATCGCACTGGTGCCGCTGATCCTGCAACAGCAGGGGAAAGGCCACTTCTCTACAGTCACTGGAATAGAAATCACGGGATTTATCGGTGTGATGTTGTGCTCGGCTTGCGCGGCGTTCACTATTTTTTCCCGCTAGCGTTTAGAATAAACTGATAATGCATTAACGCGGCGACAACAATGAACCGGCACAACGAAATTGAGAAAGAAATCCAAAAAGAGCTTGCGCTCTTACGGACTCGCGCGGGTGGATCCGATTTCTTGGAGACACGCGGACAACTGCTCGATCTTGTAGAACGAATGGACCGGTTATTAGCCGGCGTTCAGCGAACACGCGATACCATCTCCTCCGAAATTGAAGGCTATCTTCAAACTCAAGATTATCTAGAGCAGCGCATCACCGCTATTGAGAACAGCTTGATATTTCGCGTTCTCCGCGCAACCGGAAGATTCGTCGATATCAACAAAAAGCGTTTGGGACGCCTGCTACTGCGCTCTCCGCTACATCCCATGTACCTCAAGTTTGCGCAATCGGAGGCTCGTCAGTCGGTCTATCAACGCTGGTGGAAGGCCACCGAATCGACCATGCCATCCGTCGGTTGGCATCAGGAGCGTGCGCGTCGATTCGCCCGGCAGCCCACTATCAGCATCGTAGTTCCGGTACATAATCCGAAGCGCGAGTGGCTGGAGGCAGCGGTGCAGTCCGTTGTCAGACAATCCTATCCGCATTGGCAATTGTGCCTCTGCGACGACGCGTCCGAACAGCAGTGGGTTCGGGAATATTTAGCGGATATTGCCCGTACCGATACAAGAATTCAGGTGGTTTCATCCAGCACCCATTTGGGAATATCCGGGGCTTTAAATCGCGCCGGTAAAATGGCGAGTGGCGAATACGCGGGATTTCTGGACCATGACGATTTCCTCTCTCCTTATGCTCTCCACTACGTAGCGGAGGCGTTGCAGGATCAGGCCATCGATATTGTTTATACCGACGAAGATCAGGTGTTTTCGAATGCCACTCCCCGCCGCCAGAATTTCAAGCCGGATTGGTCGCCAGATTTATTAACGGGATGCATGTACCTGAACCATTTCCTGGTAGTGGCGCGGCCCCTTCTCGACCGGGTTGGCTGGTTCCGCGCCGGCTATGACGGAGCTCAGGATTATGATCTGGCGCTTCGCCTGACAGACGAAGAGCGAAAGATTCATCACGTCGCCAAGGTTCTTTATCATTGGCGCTGCCACGATGATTCCACCAGTGCCGATCCCAAGGCTAAGCCCTACACGCAGGAAGCCGGCCGTCGCGCGCTCGAAGACGCTGCGCGTCGCCGCGGGTGGCAGGCTCAAGTTGAAGACGGCCCGTTCCCGAATACCTATCACGTGCAGCACAGGCCACAGCCAATGCCCACGGTGAGTGTCATTATCTGCTCGCGAAATCCGAAGCTGCTGCGCCGGTGCCTGGAGGCAGTGCATCGAACCACCACCTACCCGTCTCTGGAATTAATGATCGCGGTGCATCAGACCGGCGACGATAGTGCGATTCACAAAGTGATTGAAGAATTCGGTTGCCAGCAGGTGGTGCATTCGGGCCCGTTTCATTTTGCGCGAATGAATAACAACGCCGCGGCGGCTGCTTCGGGCGACATTCTGCTGTTTCTCAATGACGACGTGAAGCCCCTGGAAGGCGGGTGGCTGGAGAACATGGTAGGGCATCTGCAACGGCCTGGTGTTGGTGTAGTGGGCGCGAAGCTGTTATACCCCGCCGGGACGATTCAGCATGCCGGGATGGTGCTCAGCATATCGCAAGGCGGAGCGCATCCCGGCCGTGGGGCTTTTGCAAGCGACTACTGGAACTGGTTCGAATTCACGCGCGAAGTCTCGGCCGTCACGGGCGCTTGCCTTGGAATTCGAAAGTCGTTATTCCAGGAACTGGGTGGATTCGATCTTCTATTCCCGGTCAATTTCAACGATGTCGATCTGTGTTTACGCGCCCGCCAAGCCGGCTATCGAGTGATCTATGAAGCTTGCGCGGTGCTGCAGCATGATGAGTGTCAAACTCGTAGTGCCGGTGTCCGCAGTGAGGAACGGCGGATGTTTTTAACCCGCTGGAGCGACCTGTTGGCGGACGGCGATCCGTTCTACAGCCCAAACCTCACGCAAGACGAGCACGCCGTTCCGGATTTCAACTTGGGGGGACCCAATTTTCGCGCGCCACTGGATTCCCCCACTCACGAATCCCTGGGATCTCTTAAAAAGTAAATCGGCCGGCGAACTGAAACGCTCGCGGACCGCCGGATCCAAACGTCTGTCCAACGCGCTGCGTAGGCCGGCCGAACGATGCCGGTGAGTTCAGGCTGAAATTATCGCCGGTGAGGTTCCCGAAGTTCAGAATGTTAAATGCTTCCGCTATCAGGCGCAGCTCAAAGCGATCATTGAAGCGAATCGCTTTACTTAGCCGAATGTCCTGTGAAGTGAAGTCATGTCCAAGGTTGTAGTGCGCCGGCAGCGTCACGACGGGAAATTTTTGACCGGGCGAGATGCCCGCCAACGCCGCCGGGGTCAACTGTCCGCTGTAAGTCGAGTTGTAACCAGCCACCAGCTTCTGCAATTGGCTCTGGCTTAGCCAGCCGTTATATGAATTGCCCGGCAGAGGTGTGTATGCGCCGGACTGCGTGTTGGTGCCGCTGATATCGACACCGCTAATCACGGGTTCCACGGGTGGGCGGCTGATGAATGCCGAGAGTAGCGAGATCTGAATTTTCCACGGCAGGTCCACTACACCGGAAATATTCAATACATTTTTTGGCTGATCGGGACCATAAGTCGAGTTGTAGTTGTTCAAATTCTGTGTGACATCGCCAATGCTCTTGCTGTTCTGATAAGCATAGGATGCCGTGAAAAGATAGCGCCGCGAGTAGCGCTTGTCCAGCTTCACGAGAAGCGCCTTATATGTGGAGTTCGCGCCCTGCCACCAGAAATCGATCGGCCCCGCCGAACATTGTGCCGCGGGATTGTTTTGTTGCGCGAACGACGTACACGCCGGAATCACCGGACCGCCAACCGAGTAGTAGCGATTGTAATCCACGGCTGCTCCAAAGAATCCCCCGGGTGTTCCATGAATGGAATGACGGTATACGAAGTCGGCCTGAACCACCAAGTTTGTCATGATCTCATGCTGTACACCGATATTGAAGTGCTGCGCCTGCGTCGTCGGAAAGTTCCGTGGATATAAAGCTCCAAGCGCATTAGCTTGCTTTGAGAGTAGGATCTGGGGTTGCGTTCCGTTGCCTGGAAATAGCGCGTCCTGTTGCGATCGGAGCGTGGGAAGCTGCGCCAGAAACGCACCATAGGTGTAGCCATAATAGGGAGCGAAATTGGCAAATGTCCCGCCTACTGGAATTCCGGGGAAAGCAGGCCCAGGATTCGTCACCGAAGCATTACCGATGAACTGCCGCCCGGATCCACCCAGCACCGCGCGTTCGCCCAAACGCCACCATCCCAACTGGGTGTCGTAGAAAATTCCCGCGCCGCCGCGGATTACTGTCTTGGCCCGGTTACCAGGCGACCAGGCGAAGCCGATGGCTGGTTCAAAATTTCTATACTGCTTGGAGGGCGCGCTCAAATCCGAGCCATATAACGGCGCCAGATAAGCGGGACGCGGAAGATCGTAATTCAGTACATTCGTTTCGAATTCCCAACCCATTCCGTAGTTCAACGTCAGATGCGGCGTAACCTTCCAGGTGTCCTGCACATACAGGTGGAAGCGATTGTTGATCCGCGCGTTCTCCAGCTTATAAGCCGGTTGGGCGCGATCGCCAATCCCCAGGATGAACGCCGCCACTGGCAATCGTAAAAGGTCCGACGCGGTTTGCACTTTGCCGTTTTGAATCCCGTATAAAGCGGCGGCTGGACCCAGTAACTCAGGCGGTAGCAGATAGACTCGCGCGGGATCGAAGAAGCCCCAATAGCCCGTCCCGTTATCCAGTTCCCACTCGCCACCGAATTTCACGCGATGGCTGCCCTTCTGCCACGTGACGTTGTCGGACAGTGGGTAACGTCGCAGATCGCGCCCCTGTGGGGAGTTGAAATTGTTGCCTAAAACAAAATTGTTCGAGCTGACTACGTAGACCTCCGGTCCCCCGGTGCCGATGCACGTGCTGCCGGTGCAGGCGGCGGGCGTATTTCGATTTTGCCAATACCAGTAAGAGAATCGCAGATCATTTACGATCCGCGGACTAACAACGCTGGTAACTCCGATCAGACTCTGGTCAGACCAGTTGCGATTAGAAACGAAATTCGAGGGCGGTACGGAGATGCCGAAAGGCCCGCTATTATTATTTCCATCGTGCGAATAGCGCAGGAAAAGCGAGTTCTTTTCATTGATTCGATAATCGAATTTCGCGCTCAGCTGTTTTCCGTGATAGGGTGCGGGGGCGATCGTCCCGAATGCCGCCAGCGATGGCAAATCAGGTTGCACGATATACACGCCGGACTGGTTGGTATTCTCAAAATTGAAAAAGAAAAAAAGCTTGTCGCGCTTTATCGGGCCCCCTAACCAGAATCCGCCTTGCCGCCGGGCAAAGAACGGATCGGCGGTAAAGGCGTTCCTATTCAAACTCGGATAGGCCGCCATATTATGATCGCGAAAATAGAAATAGCCTGCCCCGTGAAAATCGTTTCCGCCGGATCGCGTTACAACGTTGATCGCGCCAAACGCCGTGATGCCCGTAGATAAGTCGAAGTTCACGCTGGAAAGCTGGAATTCCTGCACCACCTCCTGCGAGAAATTCGTGCCAACCCCGCCCTCCACAGGATTGCGAACGTTGCCGCCATCAACGGTGACCGCTGTGTGAGAGGCCGGACCCCCCAGTATCGATACGCTGAACTGCGCGTTGAACTGCGCCGGATTGGCCGGCGTCACAAGTACGCCCGGTTCCAGTTGCGCCAAGTTCAGGAAGCTCCGTCCGTTCAGTGGCAGATTATCAATCTGCTGCCGCGTCACTACGCCCTGTATCGTATTCGACTCGTAATTGATGCTGGCCGCGGCGTCTTCCACCGAAACGACGTCCTTGCTCGCACCCACTTGCATGCTCATGTTTACGTTCGTGGTGGTTCCCGTTTCCACCGGCGCCGCGCGCACCAGCATGCGAAAACCAGCTGCTTCGGCGCGCACTTCATAACTGCCGGATGGAAGCGCGGCGGCCGTAAAAAATCCGTCGGGTCCTGACAATAATTCCCGCGTAAGGCCGGTATCTTTATTGATTACGAGGACTTTTGCGTTGGGAACAACTGCACCGGTTTGATCGGATACTGTACCGGAGATAGTTCCGGTAGGTGCCTGCGCCAACAAGGCGACAGACAAAACAGATACGAGAACGCAAACAAGAACAAGTCGTGACATGGACTCTCCTGAAATGCCGTAAGTTGAGGTATTTATACCCCCCTTGGCGAAGAGAGTCAAGGAAAATGTTACTCAGTCACACTATTTGGGCTGGATTAAAGAGCCCGATTCCAAACCTCGCGCTTTGGAAATTGATGAATGGCAAAATCCACGACGGCGAGCGCAGTCTTGGAATAATTCGCCAGCTCACCTTGGCTCAGAATGTTTCTGGCGATACTGAAGTTTCCGGCCACTAGGAACGCGGACAGCATGCGGCTGTAGACGTCGATTGCGGGATCGATACCATCTTCACGGCTGAGCGCAACCGCCAACAGATTTTCATATTGCAGGAAGATTGAAAGCGACGCGGCAACCAGTGCCGGTTCGGATACGACCAACTTCGCGTATCGCAGCACGTCGCCGCGCTCCATCACTTCTCTGGTGGATAATTCAATGAAAGCACGCCAGTATTGCAGCACCGGCATCGATCTCGCCGGATCCAGCAGCCCTTGCGTAAATTTCTCCAGAGCCACTTGCCGGAAAGCTAGGGCGATTTCTTCCTTCGAGCCGAAGTAGCGGAGAATCGTTTGTTTGTGAACACCAGCGCCGGTGGCGATATCTTCCAGTTTGGTAGCGGCGAATCCGCGTTCGTGGAAAAGAGCATTGGCGCATTTCAGGATCAGCCGCCGCGTGTCCTTCTTCTTACTGTCGCGAACACCCGCTTTAGCGATCGAGGTTGTTGTCTGAGCTGTCGCCGGAGTTGCCATGCGGGCTTACTCGGCGATCACCGGATTCTGCAATTCGCCTAAACCTTGTACGGCAACCGTTACCTGATCGCCGGCCTTCAGGTAGCGTGGTGGTTTGCGCGCGAATCCGACACCCGACGGGGTGCCAGTGCAAACGACATCGCCCGTTTCAAGCGTGAATACACTCGATAAGAACGCCACCAGTTCGGGAATCTTGAAGATCAGCTCGTCGGTGTTGGAGTTTTGCAGCACCTCGTCGCCGATCCTTAAGCTGATGCCGAGATTGTGTGGGTCTTCAATCTCGTCGGCGGAAACAAGGTAGGGTCCCATGGGTGCGAACGTATCGAAGGTCTTGCCCATTAGCCATTGCGTGGAGGCCATCTGATAATCGCGGGCGCTGACATCGTTCACCATCGTATAGCCCCATACATGCTGCTTCCAATCGCCGGCCTGAATATGGCGGCCCCCCTTACCGATTACAAACGCGAGCTCGGCCTCATAATCGGGCTGAGTCGACGTCTTGGGGAGCACGATGGGAGCTCCTGGACCAATGATCGCCGTGGTGAATTTGCAAAATACCGTCGGCGTTTTGGGAATCTCCATCTTCGATTCGATGGCATGCTCGCGATAGTTAAGACCGATGCAAATCAGCTTCGGCGGCCTGGGAATCGGTGCCAGCAAAGTAGCCGCCGATAGCGCTATCTCCGCTTCGGCCGGGGGATGATAGAGCCAGTTCTCCAACTTCGCCCGCTCCTCCGATCCGGCTTGCAGAACGGATAGCACGTCGCTGAATCCAGCGCCCGATAAGTCGATCGCGCGCTCACCCAAAACGGCTGCCGCTTGCTTCCCTCTTGGCGTCAGCATCGTGGCTAATTTCATCTTCGATCCCCTTAGTATCCAGCGTGCTTGTCGACGATATTTTCAAGCGCCTGCCCGTTCTGAAACTTCGCGAAGTTGCGCAGGAAGATTTCCATCGAAAGCGCCAGCCACCCTTCGTGACGGTCCGCGCAATGGGGAGAGAGAAGCACGTTTTCCAGGCGATAAAACGGATGACCGGGTGCCAGGGGCTCCTTCTGAAAAACATCCAGCGCCGCGCCGCGAATGCGCTTCTCTTCCAGGATTTCGATCAGCGCTGCCTCATCGATTACCGCGCCGCGTCCCACATTGATCAGAACTGCATTCGCCTTCAGTAACGCCAATTGTTGTACCCCAATCATCCCGTCGGTGTCCGGCGTATGCGGCGTGGAGAGCATCAGATAGTCGCACTGGGCGATTAGTTCGTTCAACTGCGAGGGTCCGTAAACTCCGTCCACTAGCGGATCGGCGGCGGAGATCTCGGGCCTGCGGCGCAGCGCTAAAATCCGCATGCCGAAAGGTCTGGCACGTTCGGCCGCGGCCCGCCCAATCTCGCCGTAACCGATAATCCCCAGGGTCTTGCCGTTGAGTTCTTCCACCTCAAACGGTTCCCACACATTCGCCGCTTGCTGCCGCAGCAATCGACGTAGATCTTTGGCGAAATAGAGCATGGCAGTTACAACATATTCGCCCAGCGATCGCTTAAAGGCGCCGCGGGCATTCGTCAACGGCACGGGACTCGCTTTCAACTCGGGAAAGATAAAGCCATCCACCCCCGTGGCCAGCGTGTGCGCCCAGCGAAGCTTAGTGGCCTTGGGGAATGCCGTGCGAAAAAGCGCTCCGGCGAACAAGGTGTTCAATAGAATATCGGCGTCGGGCGCGAGCTTCTCCAGCTCCGCCGCATCGTTACTAATGTGAACAGAGACGCCTTCCAAGCGTTCCATCATTCGCATGACGGGATTGTGAGGATCGCCAACAACAAGCAGCGTGAGGTGTTCCATGGGTTGACTTTCCAGTGTACCTTTCCGCATGTAACGGGTCAGCAAGCGCTATACTCAAGGCGTGCCTGAATATTGCACCTGCGGCGCTGAACTCCCGCCGGACGCGCGGTTTTGCCACAAATGCGGCAAGCCCCAGCGTGAAGAAATCGATCCACACGCCGATGATTCTTTAGAAGCTCCCGCTGAACTTCCGCCGCCTCCACTTCCTGCGCCAACGGCTCCCCCGGAAATCGGATTCCGCAACTCGAAGGCAGTTCGCATCGCACTGCTATTGGGTAGTCTGACTTTTTTCCTGATGATCCTCGCCGGCCAGATGCCGGCACTCACCATCGTGTTGCCGGTCTTCGCAGGTTTCGTGGCGGTCTATCTATACCGCCGCAGCACGGGTCTGCCGGTATCCATTATCAGCGGTGCCAGAATGGGTTGGATTACAGGGATTTTCTGCTTCGTCATCATGATCGTCTTCCTGGCTTTTTCGGCAGTCGCCGTGTATAACGATCCAGGATTGTTCCGCGAACAAATGGCTTCCAGCGGCGTCCCGCAAGCCTCCATCGATCAAGCTCGCGAAGTCTTCAGCACACCCTCGGGCGTGTTGTTTTTCCTGGTGTTGTTCTTTCTGATGTTCACGGGTTTACCCGCGGCGGGCGGGGCTTTAGGCGCGAAATTTCTAGCGAAAGAGCAGTAGCCGGGCGCCTCAGAACCCAGATGATGCCCAACATCCGGTGTGATAAACTTGAGGCTGTACGAACTCATTGGGAGATCGTCTAATGGTAAGACTGCAGAATCTGGATCTGCGTATCGGGGTTCGAGTCCCTGTCTCCCAGCCAATCACTTCCTGATTTTTCCAATTACTTCAAAACAGAAAATGCAGCCGCCGGAACCGGAGCGGGATTCCATTGCTCAGGCAATTTCTCCGGCACTTTCAGATCCGGCATCAGCTTGCCCTGGAATAACTTTTGGCAGGGTTTCGCCAACATCGTCGCCCACGTTCCCGCTCGACTGCGGCGCGCGCTATCTGTTGAGATTCCGGTGCTCGCGTACATTTGCCGGTATAAGCGGGAAACCAGGACGAACGCCAGCCGGGCCCGGATCGTGGGAGCGCAACGCGATCGTTCCCAGACACTGCGCAGGCTGTAAAATCCATCCCACACGCCCTGCGTCCGCTCGCGCAATTCTTCCGAACTCATCGTTGGATGTGGCGAGAACATCTTGGGCCGCACTTCATTCGGAATCAGCCAGTATCGCGTCAGCGGAATGCCGCCCACCCGCAGCTGATCTTCCGGTTGTGCTTTTTCCCAACGTTCAAAATCGACGGTGCCGGGAAATGGAGTCAACATCACAAATTGGGCGAATGTCAGGTCGGCTCGCTTCGCCAATTCCTGTGTAGCTTCAAACGTAGCGGGCCTATCGGTCGGCAGCCCAAAAATGAACGAACCCAACACGTGCACGCCGTGTTCACGAAATGTTTTCAGGCGGCGAATCAGTTCGTCGCCGGAACAATTGAAATCCTTGTAGACGGCTTTCAATCCTTCAGGGGTCACCGCTTCCACGCCCACCAAAGCGCCCATGATATGCGCCTTTTTCATCGCATCCAGGAACTCCGTGTCTTCGGCGGCCTCCATCGTGATCTGCGTAAAGAACACGGTGTCCTTCGGCAATTCCGCAAGACGCGCCATCAACTCAAATCGCTCCCGGCGGATGCTCTTCAATTCCGCCACCTTGGCGATATTGTTCTGGCGCTCCGCAAGTTGAATGTCGGTGAATGTTACAGGATAGAAATTGTCGTCGGCTAACGCAATGAAGCGAAAACCTCGCCGCCGCAACTCGACAATCTCTTCTATCACCGGATCGGACGGCCGCTGCCGGGGCTTCTGCCCATCGGTTCGCCATACTGAGCAGAATGAGCAATGCTTGGCGCAACCGCGAACGGTCTGCACCGAACCCCACATATACTTGCCCGTGGGCATCAGGTCCCAGCGCGCAGCCTTGAATTGATCCGCGCTAACGCGGCCGCCTTCATAAATTCGTTGCGGCGTTCCATTGTCGAAATCGCGAAGCGCCTGTCCCCAGGCGAGGTCTCCGTCACCCTTCACCACGGCATCCGCGGCGCCGAGTTCGAAAGCCTCTTCCGGATAGAGCGTCGAGTGGATTCCGCCATAGATCACGGTGGCGCCACGCTTGTGCGATTGCCTGCCGATTTCGTATCCGCGCAACGCGTTCGCGGTGTGGATGCCGATTCCCACCACGTCGCCCGGCTTGACCGCTTCGAAATCCAATTGCTCCAGAGTCTCGTCGCATATCTTTGGATCGCCAAAAGCCGCTGGTGTCGCGGCTGCCAAGACAAATAGCCAACGGGGAGTTATAACGGCGGTCCCGAAAGACTTGTCACTCGGGTTCACGAGATGTACGTTCATACTTCCTTTTCGATCAGCGTAACTGCAAGATTTTGCGGCCAACGCCCCACGTGGATCAAAAATGCAAGTGAGGGTCCAAGTGTATCACGACTAACGTTTTGGGCTAGTAATTTGCATAGAAACATCGTAAGACTCCAGATCAATGAACCACGCTTTTCTGCTTCTTCAGAAACCCTGCTCGAATCTCCTGGGCGTCGTCCATATCGGTTAGCTCGCGGGCTTCCTCGGCATTCTTGGGACGGGCAAACCGTGCCTTCGCCGGATCGAAAATCCTCAAGTCCGGAGCTTCGATTGTATATGGTGTCAGGTCCGGCGTAGTCGTAAACATATCACCCAAATCGGCCGCGAGTGCGTCTTCCAGATTCAAACTTCCCAGCCCCAGCAATCCATAGATCGTCTTCTGCACGCTAGGCATGCTGGTGTGCCGATGCGAAATAAAACCCTTGCGGATATAAGGCCCGATGACAAGCAGCGGACTGCGGTGCGCGTCGACGTGATCGGCGCCATCTTGCGAATCGTCTTCCATCACGAAGATCGCGCTGTCTTTCCAGATAGCACTATGAGAGATCAACTCAATCATCTTACCTAGCGCCAAATCATTGTCGGCGACGAACGAAGCGCGATATCGATATCCATCCTTCGGCCGCGGCTCCGATGTATGGTCGTTGGGTAAGCGGATTACTATCATGGCCGGCGCATCGCCCTTCGCCAGTATCTGGTCGAAATCCTTGGCGAATTGTTCATACCGGAACTGATCGGGAATGCCCATGTTGAAAGTAGGGTAATCACGGTCGGTGGAAGTGTAGACCGGTTGCGGAACCGGCGCGTTCAGGATCAATCGCTGTCCTTCCGGTTCCATCCCCTCGCGTTCCAGCGCGCCTTCCAATTCCAAACCTTCCCCATAATTTCGGACCGTTAAGCCGGAATTGGCGACGTGCTCCCAGAGAGATCCAAATTCGGGTTCATCCTCGGGCATCGGTCCATCGGCGCCGCCACCCATCGCCCGCCGCCCCGGAGCTGCGCTGAATAGATTTCCTTTGCGCCGCCCTCCATAACTCGACGTCCAGCTAAGATTCATCCAGGGTGTGGGCGCCATACCCACCGCCCATCGATGCCCATCGGCGGAAACATCGCCATCTGTCGAAAACGCATCGCTTGTCGCGAAGCGCTGGGCCAACGCGTGCGCGTTCGGGGTGACGCGGATGTCGCGCAGCACAGGCTCTTCCCGGGTCCACCCATGAAGACCATATCGCGCGAGTTTCCCGTCGCCATCGGCGCCGCTAAGATCGCCGAATATCTCATCGAACGTGCGGTTCTCGCGAATAATCAGGAATGTATGCTTCACCCTGGGTAGTGGCGGGCCATCGATCACGGCCGCCCGATTATTGCGAATCACTCGCGCTGTAGCCGCTTCTAAATTCGCCGGCAACGGAATCGTCGAGAGGCTGCCCAATTCCAGATCGCCAACATACTGCCGAGCTCGATTCGCTCCGCCGTTCGGACCCGCGCCCTTACCCTTGTTGTTCACTACGTACAGCGATTTTCCATCGGACGAAATCGCCGCCGCAGCCGGATACCACCCCACTGGAATGTGGCCCAGCACGGTAGCCGAGCTCTTATCGATCACGGCGACCGCGTTGATACCCGCCTCCGTTACGAAAAGCCGCGTGGCATCGCCTGTGATTCCCGCCGGCATCACGCCGCGCAATGGATGTCCTCGCGCGTCAAGATCGGAAAACGGCGTAAGTTCGATCTCTCGCTCCAGGGTTTTTCCGTCCGCGATAACGACGGCCACGACATCTTTATGGGACAGCGTCACATACACATGCTCGTTGTCCGCCGTTACTCCGGTGGGCGAAGCGCCGCCGATCGGGCCCTGTGGCGTGAGGCGAATTGGCAATCCCAAACGCAGCTTGGCAACCACCGTTGCCTTCGCTGGATCGGCGGTGTCGTAAGTCCAGAGCGAACTGCCACGCACGTCATTCTCATCGCCCAATCCAGGAACGTCGTGCCCTTCGACGCGCTTCCCTTTGCGAGCGGCTTTCGACGGATATCCGAAGGGCGGAAAGCGGATGCCAGCCGTGCGGGTGTTCTTTTCCTGAACGCCCTTAATAAGTTGATATTCGAAGAGACCGGAGTTCGTGACATAGAGCCTCTTGCCATCGGGCGAGAGTGCCACGGCAAATGGATTTGACCCGCTGGGAACAGACGATATTTGCTTCCCACTGCTGGTATCGATGATGACAACACGCCAATTTCCCTGATCGAGCACATACAGAAAACGCCCGTCGGCCGATAGCGTAAGGGTGGCCGCAAAACTGTCTGCGCCATCCAGCTTGTAGCGCGCAATGCTCTTCCACGTTTGCGTTGAAAGAACGTCCACCGCGCCGGAATCGCCCGTGGCATCATAAAGCCGCGAACCATCGCGGGAGTAAGCCACACCGGCGTGAACCTGGACGTTCGGGTCGTTCTTCGGAGTGTTTGGAATTCGCGTTAACTTGCCCGGAAGGTCGATAATGTTTAGCGAAAATGGAAACCCAACGGAAGGGATTACGATCTGCTTTCCATCGCCCCGCACAGCCAGTGTGAAAGGATACGGAGCAACAGCCAGCCAATCGCCCTGCGGCGTTATCAGGCGGGCATTCGGAAGCCGCGTTTCCACCGGGTCGGCACAGACTGTGCAGAGGCCGGCAAGTAACAAATATATGAATAAGAACCGAGATGACAAGAGTGATCTCCGGGTAAGCAGAGACTTAGTGTAGCGAATCAATGGCAATTTCGCGTGAATGCCCGCTCAGGCTCAGCCGCGACTCTGGCTAACCGCAACCATGGCCAATCTAGTAGGCAGCTTCGACAGTTTCCCGTTGCCTTGCCGAGGCTTTCTTGGCCCGCTTGCGGAAGCGTTCCATGTATAGATAAATCACCGGCGTGATATACAGCGTCAGCAGTTGAGACACGATCAATCCGCCTACTACCGCAAGGCCCAAGGGTCTGCGAGCTTCCCCGCCGGCGCCCGCGCCAATCGCGATAGGAAGCGTGCCCAGCAGGGCTGCCATCGTTGTCATCATGATCGGGCGAAAGCGTGCCAGGCAGCCTTCGAAGATGGCGGCTTCCGGGCTCTTGCCTTCTTTCTCCTGAGCCTCAATCGCGAAGTCGATCATCATAATCGCGTTCTTCTTCACGATTCCGATCAGCAGAATAATGCCGACGAACGAATAAAGATTCAGATCGTCGCCGAATAGCAGCAGCGTAAGAAGCGCGCCCAATCCCGCGGCCGGAAGACCCGACAGAATCGTGATGGGGTGAATGAAGCTCTCGTACAGAATGCCCAATACGAGATAGATCACTAACACCGCGATCACTAGAAGAATCGCCAATCCACGCAGCGAGTCCTGAAACACTTGGGCCGTGCCTTGATAGGTGAATCCCATTGATTCCGGTAACCCGATCTGGCGCGACGCTTCGTCGATTTGCTTGGTCGCGTCGCTCAAAGAAACACCGGGCTTCAAGTTGAATTGAAACGTCACCGCCGGCAGTTGCCCGATGTGATTCACGCTTAGCGGCGCGACGCCTTCTCCAACTTTCGTGACGGCCGCAAGCGACACCACCTTGCCGGTGTCAGAATGTACGTAGAGGCGCGAGAGGGCCGCCGGATCGCGCTGGTATTCCGGCAGAACTTCCAGAATGACGTCGTACTGATTTACCGCTGTCGTAATTGTCGAGATGCGGCGATTGCCGTAAGCGGTGTAGAGCGTGCTGGCGATTTCCTCCGGCGAAACGCCGAGTGTCAGCGCCCGGTCGCGATCAATCACCACATTCAATCGAGGGCTGCCCAGGCGCAGATTGCTGAACACGTCCGTCAACGCCGGCAACCCGCGCAGCTTTTCTTCCAGCTTTGGCGCCCAGGCATTCAAGCTCGCCGTATCAGCCGATTGCAATGCCACCGAGTATCCGCTGCGATCTTCCCCTTGGCCCAGCGTCAACATCGGAGGCATCCGCAGGAACACCAACAACCCGGGGATGTCGGCGAACTTCTTTTGCAACTGTTGCAAAATCTTATCGGCGCGCGGCCGCTTCGGATCGTTCTTCAATGTAAGGAAGAGAAAGCCCTGGTTCTGTCCCGCGAAGCCGCCGGTTCCACTGACGTAACCTTCCACCCACTTGTTGTCGGCAACCACGCCGCCGGCCAGCCGCTGCAGCTTCACCATCTCATTGAATGAGGTGTCTTCGGCTGCTTCGGTACCGCCAAACAACTGCCCGGTGTCGACAGTAGGAACAAAGCCCTTGGGCATCGCGAAGAACAGATAAGCGGTGGCCACCGTCAGCGCCACGCTTGCCATCAGCGTTGCAAATCGGAATCGAAGAACAACCTCCAGCGTGCGGCGGTAGCCGTTATTCCAGGCATCGAAAATGCGTTCCGACCAGCGATAGAAACGATTGTGACTGGTCTCATGACGCAGAAAACGGCTGCATAACATCGGCGTCAGCGTGAGTGAAATCACGCCCGATATTAAAATTGCGATCGCTATGGTGAGCGAAAATTCACGCAGCAAACGCCCGATGATTCCCGGCAGGAAGAGTACCGGCACGAAGACCGCAACCAGCGAGACTGTCATCGAAATGATTGTGAATCCCACTTGCCGCGCGCCTTCGATGGCGGCCACCCTGGGCGACTTACCCATTTCCTGATGACGCACGATATTCTCTAACATCACGATCGCGTCATCCACCACAAAGCCGACGGAAAGCGTCATCGCCATCATCGAAAGCGTGTCGATCGTGAAGCCCAGCAGCTTCATCGCGGCGAAGGTTCCGAACAGCGACAACGGCACCGCAAGACTTGGAATCAACGTCGCCGAAAGGTTGCGCAGAAAAACGAAGATGACCAGGATCACCAATCCAACGGTAAGGATAAGAGTGAATTTTACATCGGCGATGGAGTTGCGAATATTCTCCGTTTCGTCGAATGTGATCCCCATTGAAAGGTTCGCCGGAAGGTTCTGTTTTAACGTGGGTAACAGCTTCTTGATGCCCTCCACCACCTCAACCGTGTTTGAGCCGGGCTGCTTGCGCACCGCGAGATCGATGGCCAATTTGCGGTCGATTTGAAATTCCGATTTATCGCTGGTGACGCTATCCAGCACCCGGGCGATTTCGTTCAGCCGCACTGGATTCCCGTTGCGATAAGCGACAATTAGCGGCGCAAATTGCGCGGCCGAGGAGAGCTGGCTGTTCGATTGAATCGTGAAGGCCTTGCTGTATCCGTACAACGATCCGGCCGGAAGATTGACGCTGCCTCTGCTAATCGCCGCGCGCACTTCTTCCAGACTCACCTGCCGCGACGCCAGCAGACTCGGGTCGGCTTGCACCCGCACGGCATATTTCTTGCCGCCGTACACCTGCACCTGCGCCACCCCGCTCACCATCGAGATCTGCCGGGCGATCATGTTCTCAGCAAATTCGTCGAGTTGGGCCAAGGTCATCGCCGGCGAATCGACATGCATGTAAAGGACGGGCTGCTCGGCCGGGTTGACCTTTGAGTACGACGGGGGAGCGGGGAGATTCGTCGGCAAATCGCCGCCGGCGCGGGAGATGGCGGCTTGCACGTCCTGCGCTGCGGCATCGATGCCACGGCTGAGATCAAACTGCAGCGTGATGTTGGTCGAGCCAAGTGAACTCGACGACGACATGCTGGCGATGCCGGCGATGTTGGAAAACTGCCGCTCCAGCGGGGTCGCAACAGAAGCCGCCATCGTGTCCGGATTTGCGCCGGGCAGTGCCGCGGAGACTTGAATGGTAGGGTATTCCACGGACGGCAAACTGCTGACCGGAAGCGTGAAATAGCTCAACAGCCCGAATATCAGAATGGCCAGCATCAGCAACGTAGTGGTAACGCCGCGGCGGATAAAGAAATCGGTAATGTGCATGCTTTATACGCCTGTTGCCGGAAGTACGCGAACCTTCGCGCCCGGTGCCAGCCTGCTTTGGCCTTCGGAAATTACCGTCTCGCCGGGCTTTAATCCTGCCGCGATAACGGCCTGCTCTCCGCCGCCCAACGGTGTGTAGTTTCGCAACACCTGGACGAAGCGCATGGTGACGGTGGAATCCTGGCGGTTCATCACCCACACGTATTTCCCTTTGAGTCCGGTCTGCACCGTGCGCGCCGGAACCAGCGTGCGATTGCGCTCCATCTCCAGTTGCATGCTGACGTTGATGAACTGCCCGGGCCACAGCTCGCGGCCGGTATTTTCAAAGCGGCCTTTCAGCTTGATCATGCCCGTGGTGGGGTCCGCTGTGTTGTCGATAAATTGCAACGTGCCGATCGCCGATCCGCCGCCACCTGATAGGGCCGCCGCTACTCGCAAGGGCTGGCCGGAATTGGAGCGGCGAACCTCGGCCAGACGATTTTCAGGTACGGCGAATGTCACGAACACCGGGGACATCTGCAGCAGGGTTACCAGCGTCGTCTCGTTTTCCTTCACCAGGTTTCCGGCCTTGACGGGAATGGTGCCGGCCTTCCCCGACATGGGCGCAACGATCTTCGTGTAGCTCAACTGCAAATTCGTGGAAGCGAGGCGCGCCCGATCCGCCCGGACGGCCGCCGCTGCACTCTCCGCCGCCGCTTCGTCGGCTTCTAACGACGCCCGGGCGGCATCGGAAACAGACACCACCTGCTCAGTCTGCTCGCGCGACACGATGCCGTCCTTGGCTAGCTTCATACTTCGATCGGCCTGCGCCTGGGCATTTCGCAGCTGTGCCTGATCGCGCACAATATTCGCCCGAACCTGTTTCTCCGTGGCAATGTCGCGCGCCAAATTCGCGTCCAATTCACTAATCTGTCGCGTAATCGGCTCCGGATCCAGATCGAACAAAACATCGCCCTGTTTTACATCCTGTCCTTCGTTGAAATTGGCGCGAAGCACCAACCCGGTGATTCGGGACTTCACCTCGACAGTGGAAAGCGCTTCCACGGTACCGATCGCCGTAAGATCCAGCGGAACGTCGGAAGAAGCGGCGGAGATGATACGAACTGCGACGGATTCAGGGGGCGTCGCACCACCCGCGGTCCCGCGAACACCACAGCTGGATAGCAAAGACAAGATACAGGCAGACAAGATTAACGTGGAAATGTTACGGGACATTCTCTCTCGACGAGCGGCAGCGGAAGTTGTGAGGTAACTGGAGCTCTTATTTATCTTCCCACGCCCCTGGGTTTTCAGGCTTGGCTATGAAAAACAACGTCATGATATCGCTGGCAGACCAACGGTAGAGAATGATTCCGGGCGATATGCGCCGCGGCCCGTCTGCCAACTTCCGCCGCAAAATTGGGTTCGTTTTGCAGCAGGACCATAAATTCGCTAAGCATCTCCGTCTCCGCGGAGCCGGAATCCACGCGCAGGCAAGCGGACTCCGGGAAACGCGAAACCTCTTCGCCGTTCGTGACGATCACGGGCTTGCCGATACCCATCAGGCGGATCGCGATTCCGGAAGTCTCACCTGCCGCCGGGTAGCGCAAGTTGACGCAACAATCCACCATGGATGCATATAGCCAGAAGTCGTGTTCAGGCGTGTGGCCGACGCGAATTATGCCCGGTTGATCCAACAGCGGAGCCATCGCCCGCTCCAAATCGGAGGACGCGAACTCGCCGGCCAGGAGCAACGTTACCTTCTGGCCTCGACAAGCGCGCACGACGCTCTGGAGCCGCTTCGACTCGCGCAGGTGCCCAAAAATTCCCGCCACGAAAGTGTCAGCGGAGATTCCGTGCCGTTCCCGCAGGCGGGCTACGGCAAGCTGGTCGATCGGATCCGGCGGCTCGAAAAGGTGAGGGATTTCCTCGATCCGCGCTCCCGGCAAATGTTCGGCGGCTATGCGGGCGGCGGCCGGATTGTGAACGATTATCGACTTTGCTGACGCAACGACGCGCTTCAACATGGGGAAGCTGAAGTATCGGGGATCGACGGCGGATCGGGCGCGATTCTTCCACAGATCGCGCGCCAGTTCTCGCGAATCGCCGCCATAGTTAAACACAAACTCGGCGATATATTCGTCTTCGGTGAGTGAGCCTAACAGGAAATGCTGCAGAACCGCATCGTGCAGTACAACGACGCCCGGCCGCCTGAGTGCGTGTCGATAGATTTCGGCGTGCAGTTGGTTATTGCCAATGTGGTACAGATTGACATCGCCGTCCTCGCCGATAATCACTTCTCCAAACTGCTGAAGGCCGCTCAGCAGGGCCGCGGAATAATCGGCGACCCCGGTTCGCGCCGGAGGCAGCGGCGAAAAGAAGCCAACAGTCACGCCTTTATCCGCGGACCGAAAAGCGCTGTACCGATACGGATATGAGTTGCGCCTTCCTCGATTGCCGCTTCCAGATCATGCGACATTCCCATCGATAAATCGTGCAGCCCATGTTTCACCGCGAGTTCACGCAAGCGCTGAAAATATGGGCGTGTCCGCTCCGGATCGTCGGACCACGGCGGCATCGTCATCAACCCCCGCAGATGAAGGTTCGGGCACTGCCTTACCTCGCCGATCAGCGTCTCAAGTTCCTCTGGAGCGGCCCCGAATTTCGCTTCTTCGGTGGATAGCTTCACTTCCAGCATGATGTCCAGCGGATGCGTCGCCGCTTGATCGAGACGCTTGGCGAGCTTCGCCGAATCCACCGTTTGAATGGCTTGAAAAAGATCGGCGGCGACCTTCGCTTTGTTGGATTGGAGGTGCCCGATCAGGTGAAATCGGGCATGGTTCATGCTGCCCAGCGCTGGGTATTTTTCAGCAAATTCCTGCACGTAATTTTCACCAAAATCACGCAGTCCTAATCCGTACGCCTCACGCAAGACTTCGGCTGGAAACTTCTTTGTCACCGCCAGCAGCGTGATTTCTTCGCGCGTACGACCCGCGGCCCTCACAGCGGATTCGATCCGCGACTCAACCAGGTCCAGACGTTCCCTAAGTGTTGACGGGACCGTTTGCGGCATCAGCGTAGGCCGAACCCACCGGCCGGAGCCGTAACGAAGTGCTCGCCAAAGCCGGCTATCAGCGGTTTCCCTTTGGCGATGGCGTTTTTCACCGAAGATAACGATATTGAGGCGTCATGGCTCGTTTTGCTATCCCACACTTCCGTGATCCAGATGGCGTTGGCATCCGCCGGGTCTTTCGCCACAATATAGCTCCGGCAGCCAGGCATACCGGCCACCCCTTCCAGCAGGATGGCGATTAGCGCGTCACGTTGCGCTGGCACGGTAATCAACTTTCCGATAAGCCCATACATCTCCGGCGATTCCTGAGCCCCGCCTGGGACTTCAAAACCGCTAATTACCAAGCCGGCCGCACCGGCCATCAGTCCCCGCCGTCCGATTTTCATATCTGCCCCATCATAGCGATTACAAGAGAGAAAAGCCCCCCGTCTCTAACTCTACATAGATGAACTTCGTAGCCGTGCAGCAGGCAATTGAACGCTTTCTGGAAACCAGCCGTCAACCGACGGTGATCGAAGCCGGCGAAGCACCCGTCGTTCTGACTAAGGATAATTTCACGCTCGAATCCCGCCACGGAACGCTGATTTTCTCGGCCTGGAACGATAGCCGAAACTTTACACGGCGAGTTAGCGGCATCGAGCATGAAGGCCGGGGCCGCCTGGAATTAGCCATCGAGCGCTTCGGCAAGCACAGCGGGACTTTGGTGTTGGTGGATGCCCGTCTGGCGAAACATCAGGCAGTTACGCGGCGCGGCGAACGGCTGATATTCCGGGAACGCTTGCGCTGGTTTATCCGCCGTCAATTCGTGGGCTGGAAGCTGATGGAATTAAGCAGCGAACCAAATCTGGAAGCCAGCCTGTCACCCAGCTACCCCCGTGCTTTTCTGCGGAAAGGATGCTCCGGGCTGGCGGTTATCGGGGCATCGCCGGAGTGTACCGATGTCGATGGCGTGCTCAGCTTCGGTCTCATTTGGCTCGATTATCTACGCCGCCGCGAGCCGGGGCTTATCGTCGAAGGCCTGGCCATCCTATTGCCCGTTGGACGCGAACGGACGACGGCTTCGCGGCTTCGTCACTTGTCGCCGCGGGCTGCTCGCTACGAACTCTTCGTGCATTCCGAGGACGGGTACGAAGATCGAGTCGACCTGCAGGATTACGGCAACTTCGATACCTATCTTGACGTTCGCCGCCAGCCGTTAGCGTCCGCGCCCAGCGCCATTCTGGAATGGGCGGAAAGGCTGGAGCGATTGGAAGGTGTAGACCGGATCAATTGCCATGATGGGAGCGTAAGCTTCCGAGTGCGTGGCGTCGAGTTTGCCCGGGCCACCGCCAGCGAGTTGCTCTTCGGCCTCGAAACGAAGCGCCCCGCCAATGCATCTACGATGCAGGAGATTGAAAGGCTGGCGAGTGTTTTAGTGGATCTGCGGCGGAAATTGTCGTTGAATCCGCTGGCACTGCGAAATCCGGAGGCTTGGCTGGAATCGCAGGTCAGGCGCGATATAGAAACTATCGACGCGCGTCTGGTACGCCAACCTATTTATGGACAAGCGCCGACTTTCGTTAGTGGCGAACGCGGGGTGCTGGATTTACTTGGCATCGAGCGGCGCGGTCGCTTGACGATCGTAGAATTGAAAGCGTCCGAAGATATCCATCTGCCGCTGCAAGGCCTTGACTATTGGATGCGAGTGAAGTGGCATTTGGATAAGGATGAATTTGCGGCTCGGGGCTATTTTCCGGGTGTAACAATTTCCAAGGAGGCGCCGCGAATGTTGTTGGTTGCTCCGGCGCTGAGTTTTCATTCCTCCAATGAAACGGTATTACGGTATTTCGCCTCGTACGTTGAGGTGGAACGTGTGGGTGTCTCGATGGACTGGCGCGATAAGTTGGCCGTCATGTTCCGCCACGGACGCCCTGATCTATATTGAGTGAAGGTGAGGCCATCGTGTTTGACGAAATTCGCAAGAGCATTTCGAATCTGAATCCGGCCGAAGTGCGCGATCAGGCCGAGCGACCTGTACGCATCGGGCTTGCGGCGCAGACCCCGCAGGCCTACTCGCATATGGCCGAGTATTTCATGCCTGCCGGGCTTTCTCCCGCGAAAAGAGCGGAAGTGCAGCAGGTGATTCAGCGAATCGATCCGGCGTCGGGACGAGGGTCAGGGTCATACGATCTGGAAATCTACGATGAAATGCTGCCCCGCCCGCATGGTTCGTTTCCGTTCTATGCAAACCACCCGGCCTATACGGTAGGGGAAGTTTTGAAGCAGCGGCCCGAATTGGCGCTCTCCCTCGCTCGTCATGTGCACCCGTTTCGCCGGCCGTATATCGGCCAAACCATCACCAAGGTGGCGCGCGAGAATGCTTTATTCAGCTTGGCGACAGCGCTTCCAGACATCATTCCAAGCTTTATTTCTCTTCCCTGGGCAGTGGGCGAGTTCGCCACCGACACCGCCTTCCTGACGATGAATCAGATTCGTATGGCGTTTCTAATCGCGGCGGCAAGCGACCGTCCTGTCGGCTACGCGGAGCAGAAAACGGAAGTAGCCTCACTGATTGCCGGTGCTTTTGGATGGCGCGCTCTTGCCCGGGAACTGGTTGGCAAGATCCCCTTCGGTGGCGGGCTAATTCCGAAAGCTGGAATCGCCTACGCGGGAACGTACGTCGTTGGATTGTCTCTGGAAAGAGTGCACCGCATCGGGTACGGCTATACGCGGCGCGAACGCAGCGCGATTTATGACGATGCATTTGCCCGGGGTAAGCAAGTGGCTTCGGGCCTTCTTCAGGGAATGAAAAGAATGAAGGCTCCCGCTAAACTCCGCTAATCCAGCGGGATTTGCCGGGGAACCTCTTTGCTCTGCAACGCATCGGAACCATGTAGGTGCGATGTCGCGCGATATCGACGATACAATAAGCGCAATAGAGGAGGAGTATTCATGCTGTTACAAGTAGGTGTTCTATCTCTCGCCGTTCTGTCGATCGGTTTGGCTGACACGGTCAACCTTCGAGACGGCTCGAAGATTTCCGGGCAGTACCTGGGCGGCGATTCCCGCGTGGTGCGAGTTGCGGTCGGCGATACGGTGAACAGTTATCCCATCGACCAGGTGCAGAGTATTCATTTCGGCGGAAACGCCCCCGATGGGCCTCCGGCGATGTCGCGCAACGATCGTGCGCCCAGAAATGATGATCGTCCACCCCGAAATGACGATCGGCCACCGCGCTATGAAGAGACGCCCCCACCACCCGCGCAGTCTGCCCGCGAACGCTATGATCCGCCGCGGCACGACGACAATCCTCCGCCGCAGCAGTACGGCCCAACCATTCCTGCCAATACTCCGATTGTGGTCCGCATGATCGACGATGTCGATTCGCAGCGCGATCGCACGGGACAAACTTATCGCGCCAATGTCGATGAACCGATCAGCGTCAATGGCGAGATCCTGGTTCCCCGCGGCGCCGATGTCGTGGTGAAACTGGTTGACGACAAGCAATCGGGCAGGATTGAAGGCAAGACGATTTTGACGCTCGACGTAATGTCGATTCAAGTGAACGGCCGCATGGTGGACGTCAGCACCGAGGATGTTTCCCGCGCCAGTGGATCGCGAGGAGCGCAGAGTGCAAAAGTTGTTGGCGGCGTGGCGGCGCTTGGCGCGGTGATTGGAGCGATTGCCGGCGGCGGTAGAGGAGCGGCGATTGGCGCGGTTTCCGGAGCGGGCGCCGGTGGCGCGGTCCAGGTATTGACTAAAGGCCAGCGGGTTCGTATTCCTTCTGAAACACGGTTGTCGTTCACGCTCGATCAACCAGTCCGGTTATGAGACTGGTGTACCTTGCAGCAATGCTAACGGCTCTTGGATTTGCGCAGAAACCCTTGATCGAAGGCAATCCGGATAGTGTGGTTCGCGTAATAATTTACGAAGATCTGCAGTGTCCGGATTGCGCGGACTTTCGCAAGATGATGGACGAAAAGATCCTGCCGCGTTATCAGGATAAAGTCGCTTTTGAGCATCGGGATTTTCCGTTGGCCAAGCATCCCTGGGCACGCAAGGCGGCGATCGCGGCGCGATTTTTTAACGAGTCCGATGCCAGGATTGCGCTGGAATTTCGACGGTATGCCCTCAATCACATCGCTGCGATTACGCCTGACACATTCGACTCCACTCTGTCGGCCTTTGCGCAATCGCATGGAGTGGATCCAGCCAAAGCAACCGCTTCGTTGAGTGACCCTCGCTTAATGGGCGCGGTGGAGAAAGACTTTCAAGGCGGGATCGCTCGCGGAATAGCCAAAACGCCCACCGTGTTGGTGGATGGCGACCTTTCATTGAGACGTTTGCCTTCGAAGATATTGCGAAGAGTCTGGACAAAGCTCTGGCGCCGCATCCGTAATGATTAAACCGACGGCTCTTGTAACGGGCGCTAGCCGCGGCATTGGCCGGAGGATCGCCGAGGAGTTATCTTCCACGCATCAAGTGATTGCCACTTATCGGGGGCGGCGCGATGCAGCGGAGTCCTTACAGGCGGCCACCGGCGCCGAAATCTTTCCTTGCGATCTGGCTTGCCCGGGCGATCGAGCGGCGCTGGTGGCATTCACCCGCGAGAAGTTTCGACGTCTGGATTTGCTGGTGAACAACGCTGGAATGGCGCCACGCGAACGTCTGGATTTGTTGGAAGCCACGGAAGAAAGCTTTGATGAATTGATGTCGGTCAACCTCAAGGGACCGCATTTTCTGACACAGCAAATCGCCCGCTGGATGCTCGAACAGGGGGGTGGACGCATTGCCTACGTCACTTCAATTTCGGCCTACACGGCATCCGTCAATCGGGGCGATTACTGCATGTCGAAGGCGGGCCTTTCGATGAGCGTCGCGTTATTCGCGCAACGTCTGGCCGAAGCGGGAATTCCAGTATTTGAGATCAGGCCCGGCATCATCCGCACGGACATGATCGCGAAAGTGGAAAGCCAGTACGACGAGAAGATTCGCAACGGGCTGCTGCCGCAACGCCGGATGGGCGAGACGAACGATATCGCCAAAGTGATTCGGGCGATTGCCGATGGCGTGCTCGATTATTCGACGGGCCAGGTGATCGATGTCGATGGGGGCTTTCATTTGCGGAGTCTTTGATGGCCCGGCGGCATCGAGTTAGTGGTGAGCGTCCCGGTCTTTTCTAAATCTCCCGCCATACCGCCGTGTACAACGGCCGGCGATGCCCCCGTTGCATCGCCCTGCGCCCCGCCGGACCGGAAGTGGATACTGATTGCCACGATCCTCGGTTCGGCGCTTGCCTTCATGGACGGATCGGTCGTCAATGTTGCGCTACCTGAGTTGCAATCGACGTTTCACGCGACCTCGGGCGGAATTCAGTGGATCGTCCAGAGTTACGCGCTTTTCGGAGCCGCCCTGTTGTTGCTTGGCGGGGCAATTGGAGACCGCTATGGACGGCGCCGGGCGTTCCTTTGGGGAGTGATTATTTTTGCTGTGGCCTCCTTGGCGTGCGCCGCTTCTGTCTCGCTTGGCCAGTTAATCGCCGCGCGCTCCGTCCAGGGAATCGGCGCGGCTTTATTGGTGCCGCAGGGCCTCTCTATTCTTTCCGCGTCATTTCCCGAGAAGGAGCGAGGTCATGCCATCGGCACGTGGTCGGCATGGACCAGCGTCTTTGCCGCACTCGGACCGGTAGCGGGCGGTTGGCTGATGCAAGTGTGGACCTGGCGCCTGATCTTTCTGCTGAATCTGCCAATCGCGCTGATTGTAATTTTGTTGGTGCCGCGAATTCCGGAGAGCCGCGCGGCGAACGACAAGGGTCTTGATCGGCTCGGCGCCACGCTGGCCACTCTTAGCTTCGCGGCGATTGTCTATGCATTGTCGTTTGCGCCGCAACTCGGCTGGCGCAATGCACTGGTCATCGTGCCGCTCACCGCCGGAGTCGCGCTGCTGGCCGCGTTCCTGCGCTCGCAATCGAACCGGCCCAACGCAATGATGCCCCTGTCGCTGTTTCGCATTCCACGATTTCTCGCCGCCAATTTGCTTACGTTTTTGCTCTATGGAGCACTCTATGGAGCGCTATACGTGATCCCGTTTTATCTGATTCAAGTGCGGCACTATGCTCCCGCCGAAGCTGGGGCGGTGTTTCTTCCGCTGATCGGACTCATGTTCTTTTTCTCGGCGCGGGTGGGCGATCTGGTTCCCAAGGTTGGCGAAAGAATCTTGCTGTTTGCCGGGGCGGCACTGGCAGGATCGGGCTTCGCGGCGTTCGCTCTGTTTGATCGGTTGGACGGATACGCACTTTCCGTTTTGCCTGGAGTGCTGATCCTCGGCTGCGGAATGACTCTTTCCGTCGCGCCACTTACTACCGCCGTTATGTCGTCGGTTCCAGAGAATCAAACCGGTGTAGCCTCGGCGGTGAATAATGCGCTTTCCCGGCTCGCCGGATTGGTCGCTGTCTCGTTACTTGCTCTTGTCCTGACACATGGATTCGGCGTCAGTCTCAAAACACATCTTGACCATTCCCACTTGCCGGCCGAGGCTCGCCAGCAAATGTTCGCCAACCGGGCCCGCTTACATGACACGCCGATTCCCGCCGGACTCTCAGAGCCCGAACGAACGGAAGCGGCATCGCTTTTAGATCGAGCCTTTCTCTCCGGCTTTCAGTCCGGCATGCTGGCTTGCGCGGCTTTAGCTTGGGCCGGCGCGTTGTCTGTGCTTCTACTCTTGCGCACACCCAGACGCAGTTTTTGATATTCCGCATCGCCGCGGATAGAGCCCAGATCCGGATCTTTGTCTGCTTCCGCCCAATCCGAAAAACCAAATTTTACGGCGTTGCGAAGACTCCCGATGGCTCGGCGGTTGTCACCTTTCAGCGCGTAGATGGCGGCCAGCTCGTAGTGGGCGTTCCATCGGTCCGGCTGCAATTGCGCAACGATCTCCATCTGCCGTGCTGCTTCCACGTAGTCTTTCTGCTCCCGCTTTTCACGGCTCGACTCATAGAACGCGACCACCATGCCACGGATAGCCCGCCGGGTGGGACGGTCGTCCTGCTTGCGCAAATCGAAAATCGTCTGCCGCAATCGGTCCTGGCCTTCCGCTGCATTCGCCAGATTGAACATATCCGACACCAGTTGACGCTGGCGATCCACTTCGCTACTTTGCTTGCTCTCGGCGCGCACGAATTCCTTGGCTTGTTTCGCAGCGCTGGCTTTGCGATCGTATGCTGAGACATCGCGCAGGCCTCGAAAAGTCTCAGCCAGATACTTCAGTTCGTAATAACTTTCGGGCTGTTCCAGAGAGTCGGCTTTGGCGGTCATATGCGCTAACGCGCTGGTTATCGTGGCATCGTCCTTCGGTCGCAATCCGGCTCGCATCGCTTCGATTTCCAGCCACTCTACAGCTTCGACGGCTAGACTTTCAGGAAGCCACTCGTGCCCACCCGCAAAAACTTCGACACGCCCCGGGCTGGGAAGCGACGCCAGATCGGCGCGCATCTGGATCATTTCCGGATAGTTGAAATCGTCGATGCCTACAGCGCCGAAAATCGCGAAAGGGATAGACTTTGGTGCCTGCGCTTGCGGGAATCCCGCTCCACAGGCGATCACGCCGGCAAGAAATTTACCGTTCTGGCCCCAGGCGCAGGCTACCCGTGCGCCTCCTGAAAATCCCGCCGCATAGGCTCGCTTGGGATCGATCTGGAATCGCTCGTGAGTGTCGTTCCACATGGCTTCCATCGCGGCCTTGGTGTTCTGCCATGAGCCGTTGCGAGAGTTATTCGATCCCGCCACGATGAACCCGAACTGTTCCGCGGCCTTGCGAAATCGCTCGACTGGGATTCGGCCGCGCGCCCCCGGGTCGAAGCAGTACAGCACCGGCCACGTTTGATTGGAATTGTACTTGGAGGGGAGATACAGCGAATAACCTTGATCTGGAACAGCCTTGGTGGTGACCTCCTCGATCAGTTGCCCGGAAGGCAGTTCTTGCGCCAAAAGAATCGTAGGAAGAACGCAGAAGATCCACTTCACGGGATCATTGTAGCCCCGATGTTAGAATCCTTGGCGAGATGAGTTCCTATCCGCGGGTTGCATCGCTCGCTATCATCGCGTTGCTTTTCGCCGTCAATCTGTATCGGGCGGCCACGCAATCGATCACCCATGATGAGGCTTTGACCTATGAGACATTCGTCGCCCAGTCGTGGGACGCGGTCTTCCACACTTACGACGCCAATCACCATGTCTTGCACACGATCCTCTGCAAATTATCCACCGGTCTGTTCGGGCTATCGGAGTTCGCTTTGCGCCTTCCCAGTTTGCTGGGCGGTCTGCTATTTCTCTATGTGGCGTTTTGTTTCGGCGAAGAGTTGTTTGGAAAAAGTTGGATTCAGCCGCTGGCGGTGGCGGTGTTGTGTCTGAATCCTTACCTGTTGGACTTTCTATCCGCGGCGCGCGGTTATGGGATGGCGATTGGGTTCTTTTTCCTGGCGTTGTATTTGCTATGGCGGTATGTCAGCGGCCGGCGAGGGAACTGGATTCTGGTGAAAGCGGGGGCGGCGCTGGGGCTCTCGGTGGCGGCAAATCTAACGCTGCTTTTCCCTTGTCTCAGCTTGTTGGCGATCTTTGCGGCGCTGGCGATTCGCAAAGTGAAGGATACGAAGTCCTCCACTATCGTGTGGTTGCTTGTTCCCTTCGTGGTTATCGATTGGATTTTACTGTTCGATCCGCTAAGCCAGGCAACGCGCGGGAACTTTTATGTCGGCAGCCTGAGCGTGGGCGAGGCCGTTCTCAGCTTGGTGCAGCCGTCATTTTCGCTATTTACCGCCGCGGTTGTGTTGCAAGTTATCGCCTGGGTTTTGCTCCCGTTCGTTTTCGCGATGCTGGCCTTCCTGGCTTATCACGTTATCCGACGTTGGGAGACAGCTACCGTGGGCGCTATGATACTGGCCCTGAGCGCGACCACGATGGTGTTGACCTTTGCATTGCTGATAGCGGCGTTTCTCTTGTTTGACGTTCCTTTACCCGCCGGACGCACGGGCTTATATTGGATCCCGCTATTCACTCTGGCTTGCCTGGCCGCCGTGGCCACGAAGCCTCGAGTTCTGATCGTGTTTGCCAGCTTGCTTGTGCTGGTTTACCTGGCCGAGCTCCGCACCAACTACTATGCGGACTGGGGCTATGACCGGCACAGCAATCAGCTGATCGCCGCGATCGCCCAACGGAATCGGACGCACAGTCCGGTCACGATTGGCGGGAGTTGGCAGTATGAACCGAGCCTGAATTTTTACCGGGAAAAATTGCGATACACGTGGATGAAGGAGGTGGAGCGGGGGGCTCCGGATGGCGCGTTCGATTTTTATGTGCTGAGTGTGGCGGACCTTGCGGTCGCCGAGCGCCTGCATCTGGATTTGATTTTTCGAGACAGTGTTACTGGGGCTGTAGTCGCGGTTCAAAAACGATAATTCGCTTTGGAAATGGGCGTCAGAGACCTCTGCCACTAATTGATCTGATTCTTGATTAGGGATCGGGCTAAGCTGTTGAATTATATCGCGGGATTTTCGCGTTACTTCGTTGGTAGGCCGGTATGCGAGGTCGCGGCCGGGGGAATTCAGGCGTTCTCAATCATTTCGGCTCAAAGTTGTTCTTTATGCACCGAATCAGTCAGTTACGATGATCCGATCCGGCTTAAAGCGGGCTTAGGGCGGGAATGCAATCCCGGTCCGGATTCAAATGCCATATCGATTCAGTACGATAGTGGTGATCATTCAAAATGAAAGGTGGCAGAGGTGTCTGACACCGATTCCAAGTCTCCGCTTTTGGTGGGCTGTTGCGGCTGTCCCTGAAATGGGCGTCAGACACCTCTGCCACTAATTGATCTGATTCTCGATTAAGTACCAGGCTAAGCTGTTGAATCATATCGCGAGATTTTATCGTCACGTTGTTTAGTCGCGGGTAAACCGAGGTACGGCCGGCGTAATCTAGGCGGTCTCAATCATTTCGGCCCAGTGTTGTTCTTTATGCACCGAATCAGTCAGTTACGATGATCCGATCCGGCTTAAAGCGCTCAGGGCGGGAATGCAATCCGGGTCCGGATTCAAATGCCATATCGATTGAGTAAGATAGTGGTGATCATTCAAAATGAAAGGTGGCAGAGGTGTCTGACACCGATTCGCTTTTGGTGGGTTGTTGCGGCTGGGCAGGGGCACAATCGTTGTACTTCGCCCAATTTCCGGTGATCGAAATCCAAACCACGTTCTACCAACCGCCCACGATAAAAGTCGCCGCAAAATGGCGGCTGCATGCCCCGCCGGATTTTCAATTCTGCATGAAGGCTTGGCAGTTGATCACGCATACTCCCTCCAGTCCTACGTATCGCCGTTTGCGAGAACCGGTGCCCGCCGCCAACAAGGACCTGCTAGGAGCGTTCCGAAACACTCCCCAAGTTTGGCTCGCCTGGGAACGTACCCGCGAAATTGCCGCCGTTATCAACGCGACTGTCATCGTCTTTCAATGCCCCGCCTCGTTCCTGCCGACCCCAATCAACGTCGAGAACTTCACGCGGTTCTTTCAGCGAATCGGCCCCCAGCCCTGCCAGCTTGCCTGGGAGCCGAGAGGGTCCTGGCCCCCCGAATTGATTCGCGAACTCTGCGCACAACACAGTTTGATTCACTGCGTGGATCCGTTTGTAAATCAGCCGGTTTATGGAGACGTTCTCTATTGGCGCTTGCATGGGAAAGGTGGATTCTCACACCGCTACACCGATGAGAATCTCAGAGAGTTGCAAGAAGCGCTTCGACTCCGGCAAAAAGGTCGCACCGCCTACATCATGTTCAACAACATCCCGATGAAAGACGACGCGATGCGGTTTCTTCGGCAATAAGCTTAGCGGATCGCAAGAGTCGTGATCTTGAAGGTAGAACTGCTTCCGATCTTTACCGCCACCGGCACGTCATTCGCTTTGGCCGCGTCCAATGGAATGCGGAAATTGAGTTGGAAGACGCCGGCGACCTCACCGGGAGCGGAGCCGAAGTATTCGACTGGAGCCGGCCGACCACCCAGGGTAACCTGGGCCAGAAGAAGTGGCACAGCGGGAGTGACCATGATCAGGCCATCGATTCCGGCCGGCGACGTTTGGCCTTCCCCGGTGCCAAATATAACCACCCCGTCTCCAGCCTTCGCCGGATTGTTGGGTGTGTTCAAGGTATTGTCGGCGTTCAGCGCCGCCAGAGGACCGCTTCCCGAAGAATCGGCGGTGAACAAGCCAGGAACGGCTGGCGCGATGGGTATCGTGAACGGGAGCGAACTTCCGGCGGCACTGGTAACGGTAACCAGGGTTTGAGCGGAACCAATTCCGTACGGCACGATTGCTCCGATCTGCGTATCCGATGCGTAGAGCAGCGGGGCGGGGATGCCATCGAAGCGGACGGCGGTCTGCCCGATGGAAGCCGGAATTCGCCCGCCAATGGTTGCGCCGGGTGTCAGAGTGGCGGGTCCGAATCCGTTGCCGAACAGAACTACAACCTCGCCGGGTGAAATCGCAGAAGTGAAGTAGGACGCGGCGTTTGTGATTGCGGCGATGCTTACGCTTTGCTGATTGATCACGGTCGCGGTGGATTCAGCGGGCCAATTATCGCTACTGCCCGGATACGCCGCCAGCACCTCGAAAACATCGGAGCCGGCGGCGGGCAACGATAGCGAATAGTGTCCGGAGGCGTCCGTGGTGGTGGTGCCGAGCACGATCTGGCCAGTATTGAGTGGAATTTGTAAGCGGGAAATTTCAGACGTTGCTCCCAGAAAGACGAGCGTGAAAAATCCGCTGCCGGCGGATTTCGGAGAGACTTGCGCGTTGACGCCGAAGGTGAGGGGGATGGGCGAAGATGACGGGAACGGCAGTGGAGAAGAGTTTAGCTGAACGGACTGATCGGGTGCCGCGGTGACGTGGAGCCTACTGCCTTCGATCCTCAGTGTCGCGGCCGGCGAGCCAGTAGTCTCTACGCTCCAGCCCGTTAGCTGATTGGAGAAGTCATCTGTTAGTTTGCCCCCAGATTCGGTTTCCAGAGCAAAATCGGAAACGAAAAAGTCGGCGCTACCGGAACATCCGCACTCGCGATTGACGCGGATTCCGAACACAACGGACTGCGTTCCCGGGGGAAGCGCGCCGGAAAGTGTATATAGCGTGGGTATGCCGTTGCCGCTGGTAGGCGCGAGTGAAACGCCGACGGAAGCATTGGCAATCGGTTGGCCCGTGTCAGTCGCCGTGAGTGCGCCCTGCAATACCGATCCACTAATGGCCGATGAAAGAGTAGTTCTGCGGCGAAAGTAGGCATCGATCAACGAAGTGAATGAATCGGAATCCGTCTCCGGCAGAAGTTTTCTGGGGTAAGCGTTCCACGATTGAAAAATGACCTCGTCGGGCGACCCGAGTTTAGCCTCCACTGCTTGCATGTGTTGCGCCGCGGATTGAAGCCATTGCGCATCGGACGCGTCCGTCGAGCTGCCGTTGTAAATCACTCCGAATGGAATTCCTTCGGAAGCCACCATCTTTTGAGTCGCGGTAAGACCGGTCAGGTAATTCGGTGTTTGCCAGTTGAGATCGGCGTGGAAAAACGCCAGCGGCGCGCCCAGAAGCTTGCGGAACGCCCGGATCCCCGCTTGATATTGGGGGATCGATGTAGGGTCGGAATCCGGGAAAGGCTCGATGTCGCCAAAAATCACGTTAGGCAACTCGGCCTGCACGGCTCGGATGTCCAGCGCGGCGTTCGCGGCCATCTGATCCACGGTCCAATGGCAGCCGTTCGGGCCGGCATAAATCGTTGCAAAGTAGGTCGGCTCATCCATGGCGATATAACGGAGATTGCCACCGTTTTTCTGAACTCGCTTCACTACGGACAGCAGCTCAGGGCCTGCAAACCCCTCCACGGCATTCCCGCATTGGGACGATGGGGTGAGGACGCCCATCTCGAGCGCTAGCGCGATCCCGTGCCGATTCAGGTAAGCGAATTGAACCTGCAGTTCGGTGTCGGAGGCTCCATTCAGCCATTGGGAATAAATCTTAAAAACGCTGACGTGAGCGGCGGCTCGCGACCAGGGAGCGCTGTCATCGAATAGGCTGGTGTATTGGGGCGACCCGCCGTAATTGACCTCAGTGCGGAATATCGGATCAAGAGGACAGAACCAGATTTGCGGAGCCGCCGCCCCGGCAATTAGCGGAAGCAGGAAAGTGGACATGACGAAACGGATGGTTCCGCTGCACCCGCCAGACGCCGCTTGAATCATTCAGGATATTTGACGGCGCAATACCGCTGAACGTGGATAAGTTACTTACCGGCTACTACGACGCCTTCTACGGGCGTTTTATAGAGAAAGAAGCCGATCATCATTTCTTCAAAAGTCTGATCGCCCCAGTGGACTTCCTTGGAGGGATCGGGATTGAATTATTGTTTGGCGAGTTGTCGAAATGCGCCACGCAATCGATGCGCGTGCCCTTCGGCAGCATGATGTTCTTCTTCAACTCATAGCCCAACTGCCAGTTGAAATCGTAGTGCGGAACATCCAGCAGGATCTCTGTACGGCCATCCGGATACACCACTGTATATTCGAAATCCTTCCCGCGGAAATGCATGTGCGGCATCATCGCGTACAGCTCGACATCCCGCGTGGCGGTCCAACTGGCTTTCACTTCATAGTTCGGATCGCCCGGAGGAATACGAAATTTGTAATTGAAAGCGCGGTCCGTTGTCGATTGCAAACTGGGGACGGTCTTCGCAAACTTTACCCCGATGAATGAGCGATCCTTCACCGCGGTGCCGTTTGGCGTGAAGTGCGCCTGGAAGACAAACGTCGATCCAGCCTTTACCAGAACCGCGGTACCTTCGTCCAGGTTCAAAGGCTGCACACCAGGCGCATAACCCATCAGCATTGGCCCGATATCGGAATTGTTGATTGGCTTGCCGGGAGGCGCGATATATACATTTATGTGATGAATCGCGGCGCGGTGTTGGGGCCGAATTTCAGCCGCTTGAATCCATTTATCTTCGGTAAAATTAGTGGGAACTTGAAAGTATTGGTACTCGACAACGCCGCTGGCGGGGATCTGAAACTCCAAGCCGAAATCGAATACCTGGTCTGGCTTGCCGATGTTCCAACCTTCGGCAAAGGCCGGCAGAGCAGGCAGATCCTTGAGTTCGCCTTCCGGAGCGCCGGCATTTACCCAAGCCACGATGGTGTCAATTTCGGTTTGCGCCAAACGCCGGTCATTCTTAAATTCACCGTGAGCGGGATCCGCATACCAGGGAGGCATCACGCGCTGCACTACCGCCTGGCGGATCGCTTTCGCCCAGGGACGAACTTCCTTGAAGCTCGTGAATGCCATGGGAGCGGCTTCGCCGGAACGATGGCACTCGACGCATCGCCGGTCTAAAATCGGGGCAACGTCCTTGGTGAAAGTCGGCTTTACTCCGTCGGTGTTGGCGGCAAAAGCGGAGGCGGCGAGCAGGGCGGCAACCGGAGCGAAACGTAGGTCCATGGAGCGGCTTCCTTTCTGATACGCTTCATTCTGTCACAATTCAAACTACATGATGCTACGATTTCTGGCCGCCTTCGTTCTTATTTACTCAATGAGTGGCGCTACTTTCGATTTCGCGAAACAGACGCTGGATGTCGGCTTGACCGTCGGCGATGTAGCGAAATCGCGAGCCTTTTACGGCGAAGCGCTTGGGCTCAAGTTTATCGGCGAGCTGTCTCTACCGAACGGCGGCACTATGTTTCGCTACCAACATGGCACCGCCGTTATCAAGCTAAGCCACTATGACAACTTGCCGCCGAAAGTTGCCGGCCAGATCACCGATGTTGTCGGATTGCGCCTGATGACGTTCGTGATTAACGATATCGATCGCGTACTGAGCGCCGTAAAAGCGCAAAAGTTATCCGAGCCGAAAGTATATGGCGAAGACAAAGCCAAAATCGCCTTTGTCGCCGACCCGGATGGCAACATAATTGAACTACTGAACGTGGAATCGGCGCCGGAGGAAGCGCGCGATCGGATGCAATTAGGGTTTACCGTTAGCGACTCCGAAAAGACGCGCGAGTTTTACACGAAAGTTCTTGGATTCACGGAACTGCCGTCGAAGAAAGAGCCCTTATTACAGGGCGCAACGAAGTATAGTTTTGTCGGAGGCAACACGCTGATCAAGTTTTGGGCCGGCGATAAGACCGCCAAAACGGATACCGGTAAGCCTTCTAGCGCAATCGGTCTGCGCTATATCACCGTCGTGGTTAAGGACGTCGATGAGGCGGAGAAGATCCTGGACCAGCGGGGAGCCACAATCGTCATACCGCCGGCGGATTTCGGAAGAACGGCCCGGATCATGTTTATAACAGACCCTGACGGGAATTGGATCGAGTTCGCTTCCCGGCGGTAGGGCAAATGATGTTTACGGCGAATCTCAGTATCCGGCTACGTCTTTGAGAAGTACAACGCCGTAGCGCGTTCCAGTTCAGATCGAGTCATCTTCGGGGGACGGCCTTCATACTGCCCGATGGCGACTAAGATGTCGCAGATATCGCCCGGATAACAGGCTCGCAGCTCAGACCGGCCTTCGCGGAGACACAGACGGCGCAGGTCCTCGGCGCTGGTTGGTTCAGCCGGAATATTTCGCGCCGATACCACTCGTTGGAAGATTTGATCGAAAGCGCGCTCATCCACCGCGCCGATGAAGATCTTGTTATGGATGCGACGGAGGAACGCTTCGTCGGCCAGATCCGATGGCTCCAGATTTGTCGAGAAGACTACCAGTACTTCAAAGGGAATTTGAAATTTGACGCCGTAGCGCAGGCTGAGGTAATCGACGCGCCGGTCAAGGGGCACAATCCAACGATTGAGAAGATCGCGCGGCGACATCATTTGCCGGCCAAAATCATCGACGATGAAAATGCCGTTGTTAGCCTTCATTTGAAGCGGCGCGGCGTAAATTCCCGAGGCTTCGTCTAAGCGCATTTCGAGCATGCTGGGAATCAACTCGCCACCGACGATAATGCACGGGCGGCGGCATAGAATCCAGCGCGGATCGACGTCTAAATCGGTTTGTTCCAGCGGCTGATGGACCACCGGATCGAACAAGCTGATAATCTGCCCATCAACTTCCACCGCGTACGGCACCAGAATGCCGTCCTGATAAACGCGCAACATGCGCTCAGCGACGCTCGTTTTACCATTTCCCGTGGGGCCGTACACAAAGATCGAGCTTTGCGAAATGATCGCCGGACCCAGCTGATCCAGCAAATGGTCGGTAATGATCAAATCGGAAAAGGCCGAGCGTAATGAGCGCCGATCTACTTGCACCTTGGCCGCCTGGAGCTTGGTAGCCATGTGGTAATCCTTCAAACAAACGGGAGCGGCGCCGGCGTACTGTGTTACCTGGAATCGTTCGGAGGCGAGTTGCTTTCCGGCGGCGGACAGCACGAAGTTATAGTCGTTGCCGACCATCCCTTTGACTTCGATCAGTTGTTGCGACCTCATGTGGCGGAAAACGATGTCGATCAAGGGGATGGCCAGGCGCAGAGAACGGCTCAGCGCGGCCAGATTGCTGAATCCCTCCAATAACATACGTCTCAAGACCAAATCGAGGACAAGCGATTGGGAAATTCCCAAATCCTCGAAGCTCTGGGGCACGGGAGGTGCGAACGACGACACGATAGGCGCAAATGAGGCCATAGGAATTCAGTCTACCTCTAACGCTCTTATCGGCGGAAGCGTGTTTTTCCTACACGAGAATCGCAATAGGCGCGTCATTCGTTGTGGGGCATAGATCGCGCCAGCCCCGCTTTCCCGACGTTACGAATGCATCTTCGCCTGCTCGCTTTTTGCTTTTTCACTATCGTTTGTCTGGCCGAGGATCGGGCCGCGCTGATCTTCAAGGATGGACAAGCCGCCGAAAAGGCGGGCAAGTTAGTAGAAGCATATATATGTTATTCGCAGGCCGCGGCGATGGAGCCGAAAAACATCACGTATTGGTCAAAGGCCCAGGCCATTCGACCAAAGGCGATGCTGAGGCAGGCGCAAAATGAGAAGATTCCCGACGCCGCGGTCTTCAATCCCGAACGTCTGGGTTCGGGCGATGAGCCAAAAATTTCCACGAAAGAAATGGCCGAAGCCCGCGAGGCCTTGCCGCCCCCGCTGCTGGACCTGACAAACGGCATCCGCGATTTCGATTTGAAGGGCGACTCCAAGGCGATTTTCGAACAGCTCAGCGCGGCTTGCGGCATCACGCCGCTCTTCGATGTCGATTATCAATCCGCGCCAGCGTTCCGGTTTCAGGTGAACGGAGTGGATTGCCGGGCGGCCTTGCGCGCCGCCGAAGACGCCGGCAATTCGTTCCTGGTTCCCATTTCCAGCAAGCGAATCATGGTTGCCCGCGATTCGCAGCAGAAACGCGCGGAACTGGAGCCGAACATCGTGCGGATTTTTCCTATTCCCCAGAGAACTTCCGTTCAGGAAGCGCAAGAGCTATCCACCGCTATCCAGCAAATCTTCGAGGTGCGGCACATCATGGTGGACCCCCAGAAGCGGCTGATCCTGATGCGCGATCGTTATTCGAAAGTAATCGCCGCTGGAAAAATTTTGGAAGATCTGGCGCTCTATCGGCCACAAGTCACGATCGAAGTGGAATTGATTAGCGTATCGGATAGTTCCGCCTTGGGCTTCGGGTTACAGCTTCCCAGTTCAGTTCCTGTCGTCAATTTCGGATCGTTCCTTCATTCCGCGCCCACGATACCATCGGGCTTTACGACGTTTCTAACTTTTGGCGGAGGCCTCACTTTTTTCGGACTTGGCGTGGCCGATGCCGGCTTGTTCGCGACGGTCACCAAGACATCGGCAAAGAATATTTTGAAGTCACAGGTGACGACTACCGACGGCCTTCCCGCAACGCTCCACATCGGCCAGAAATATCCCATCATTACGGGCGGTTATTTTGGCGCGACCAGTGGGACGGGGACGGTATTCTCGCCGCCGCCGACGATTAACTTCGAGGATCTCGGGCTGGTGCTGAAGATCACGCCGACGGTGCACAGTCTGGAGGAAGTTTCGTTGGAAATCGAATCGGAGTTCAAAGAGCTCTCGGGTGGCGGCATCAACGGAATTCCCATCATTGCCAACAGAAAATATCAGGGCAAGGTGCGGTTGCAAGCTGGGGAATGGTGCATCGTGGCGGGTCTGCTGAACGCCGCCGAGACCAGGAGCTTCAGCGGGATCATCGGACACGTTTTCGGATCGCACGAATTCGACAATAGCCACGACCGGACTTTATTGATCATCAAGCCGCACGTGGTCAGCCTGCCACCCGGCGAACACGTCACGCATTCGGTATGGATCGGTACCGATACACGGCCGCGGAGTCTTAGCTCAATCGTGCCGTAAGGCGACCATTGGGTCAACGCGCGCGGCACGCAGGGCTGGCAGGAATGCCGCCAGGACCGCCGTCAACAGCAGTAGAATCGTGACGGCGGCGAAGGTCGATGGATCGAAGGCGCTGATTCCAAATAGCAACGATTTCATCAGGCGGGTGGCGGCGCCAGCGAACAGCAGGCCGGCGAACGTGCCTACTAGCGCCGGCTTCATGCTCTCTACCAGCGTCGAGCGAATGACGTCGCCCTGCGCCGCGCCGAGTGCGATGCGGATCCCGATCTCGTGAGTCCGCTGGCGTACCGAGTATGAGATTACCCCGTAGATTCCCACCGCCGCCAGCAGCAACGCGATTGCCGCAAAAACACTCAGCAGTATTGTGGATACGCGAACTCGCCAGAGCTTGTCGTCGATCACCCGCTTCATCGTGGTGACGTTCGATACCGGCAAGTCCTTGTCAATGGAGGCAACCTCCCGTTCCACTAAGCGAATTGCCGATTCAGGTGCGATGCCAGTGCGCACCACGAATGTCAGCGAGGTAAGACCAAATGCGTTGGGCCGCTGCAGGTATGGCAGATAAACTTCATCGCCTGGTTGCCCGGCCCAAGCACCCTGACGGGCATCTTTTACTACGCCGGCGATGTTGAACGGACCTTCATCGGATATGAAAATTCGCTTCCCCAGCGGATCTTCTTTCGGCCACTGCCTGTTGGCGAGCGCCTGATTGATAATCACCACGGCGGGTGATCCGCCATTGTCGCGATCGGTAATAGTGCGTCCGCGAAGCAGCGGCATCTGCATGGTTTCGAAGTATCCGCTGCGCACCACGCGATAGACTGCACCGGCCCCTTCGCCGGCCAGTGGCGCGGGACGCCCTTCCACGCGATAGCCGAACGTCCAGACGTCGCCCGCCAGCGGAAGATGGTTGATAGCCGAAGCGGAGCTGACCCCTGGAAGCGCCGCCAACCGGTCATTCACTTGGTGAAACAGGGCGGCTCTTTTCTCTGGCGTGGCGTCGTACGGCGTTCCCGCGAGCGAGACCTGAAGCGTCAGAAGACGATCGGGATTGAAGCCAGGATCGACGGAATATAGACGCTGCATCGTTTCGATCATCAAGCCCGCGCCGACCAGCAGGACAAGCGACAAAGCAAACTCGGCGATCACCAGGGCCGAGCGGATACGGCTGCGGCCGCGGCCGTCGCTTGACCCGCGCCCTCCTTCTTTCAAACTCTCATTGAGATCCGTCTTCACCGCTTGCATCGCCGGCAAAATTCCAGCGATCAGCCCGGTGAGCAAGGAAATAATTACGGTGAATGCCAGGACAGCGAGGTCGATTCCAACTTCCTGCTGCCGCGGCAGACTGTCTTTGGGCAACGCGGCAGTAAGCAGTTGCAAGCTCCACCAAGCGAGTGCGCTACCGGCAATTCCACCCGCGCTGGAGAGCAGCAGACCCTCCGTTATCATTTGGCGAATCAGACGCCAGCGTCCAGCGCCCAGCGCCAGACGAAGCGCGAATTCCTTGCGGCGGCTGGCGGCGCGCGTCAGCACCAGGTTCGCGACATTCGCGCAGGCAATTAACAAAACGAACCCAACCATGCCGAGTAGAATCAGCAGAGTTGGGCGGATCGGCCCCACCACTTTCTCATGCAGCGGAACCACGGTGATGCTTAGTTGGTCGTTGGTCTTCGGATAATCGGCGGCTAATCGGAGGGCGATAGTATCCATCTCGGTTTGCGCCTGATTTATGGAAACGCCGTGGCGCAGGCGGGCGAACACGCGCAAGGATCGGCCGGCGCGATCGTTGAGACGATTCTGGAGTTGCAGAGGCGTCCACATTTCGGCTTGGGCCGCCCAAAACGGAGCGAATCGAAATGCCGGGGGCATTACGCCGATAACTATGTAGGGAACACCATCGAGAGCGATCGAGTGGCCTACCGTCTCCGCCTTTCCGCCGAAGCGGCGCTGCCAGAGGTGATAGCTCAGCAGCAGTGGACGTTGCGCATCGGGCTGTTCGTCCTGCACTCCGAAGGTTCGGCCGAGCATTGGCTGGATGCCCAGCAGCGGGATCAAATTAGCGGTCACCTGGAGACCGGGAATTACTTCCGTCAGTTCCGGCCCCCGCAAGTTGCCGCTCCAGGCCTGCGCGGCACCCATCTGCTCAAAGGCAGGAGCGCCCTGCTGATAATCCAGGAAGTCGGCTGGCGATACGGGATATTGTCCGTCATGGAGTGCCACCACCAGCCGGCTGGGATCGCGATAGGGCAAAGGCCGCAGCAGAACCGAATTCACTACGCTGAAGACCGCGGTGTTAGCACCGATGCCCAGAGCGAGCACAACGGCGGCGACAACGGTGAAACCGCGATTCAAAGCGAGGGTTCGTAGTGAGTAGCGTAGGTCGTTCCAAAATTGTTCCATGACGAGTTGCCTGATTTGACTGAGAATTCGGGGCGCGGTTAGCTAGACTGGAAAACATGTCAAAGATGCTTGAGGAGATTCGCCAGCAGCCAGCGGCATTGGAACGAACCCTGAAGAGCGAGCTGCGCAGTTTCGAACGGCTGAAGAAGATGCTGGCGGCGAAGCGTCCCCGATTGATCGTATTGGCGGCGCGAGGTACGTCGGACAATGCCGCGCAATTCGGGCGATATCTGCTGGAGATCACGACGGGCATCCCGGTCTCGCTAGCGGCGCCGTCGATCTTCACCCTTTATAAAGCATCCATCGAACTGAAGGACGTTCTGGTAGTGGGCGTTTCGCAATCCGGCGAATCTACCGATACGAATATCGTGTTGGAACGCGGCCGGGAACAAGGCGCGGTGACCATCGGGATTACCAACGAAGCAGACAGCTCAATGGCAAAACTGGCGGAGCACGTATTCCTGGTTCGCGCGGGCAGGGAGAAGAGCGTCGCGGCGACGAAAACGTATACGGGGCAACTGCTGATGTTTTACCTTTTGGCTTATGCCCTGGGTGCCGATATTAAGATCGCCGACCTGGAGCGCATCGCCGACTGGGCAAACCAGGCGCTGAAACTGGAGAAGGAAATCGGAGAGAGGTCGGAGCGATATCGCTTTATGACTCAGACCGTGGTGATCGGGCGCGGATTGAACTATTCGAACGCCTTCGAGTTTGCGTTAAAGATGATGGAAACCTGTTACGTGGTGGCCGAGCGATTCTCTTCCGCCGATCTGTTGCATGGGCCGATCGCGATGGTAGAGGCGGCTTTTCCGGCATTCCTGTTCGCTCCGACGGGCGTCACCTGGCCTGGCCTGAAGGAAATGATCGAGAAGCTGGGGGCGCTGAAAGCCGAGACGCTGGTAATTACCGACCGCACCAATCGCGAGGCGATCAATATGGCGCAAAGGGCCGTGGCGGTGCAGGCGTCCTTGAAGGAATTGTACACGCCAATCCCATATATCATTCCCGCTCAGCTATTTGCGGCCGCTTTGGCGGAACAGAAAGGGCTAGATCCAGATCGGCCACGAACTTTGTCGAAGGTGACGCAGACTTTGTGATCGCGAGGCTGGCGAACGGTTTTTAATGTCGCTTTCCGTGGCAATACATGGTAGGGTACTTTAGGATCAGTTACTTAGAGCGGCAGAGGTAGTGGCTCGGGCTACGGCTTCTGCAACTTTTCCACAATCGAGACGTCAGATAAACAGGGAGTTTGCTATGAACTCAAATCGAATTCTTATCGCAACAGCGGCAATCTTATTTGCAGGTTTCTCGGCGATGCCAGTCAACGCACAGCGCGGGGGTGGAGGCGGCCGGGGTGGTGGTGGCGGCGGTCATTCCAGCGGGGGCGGGGGCGGTCGCTCTAGTGGGGGTGGTGGGGGAAGCCACTACAGCGGTGGCGGAGGTAGTCACCTTTCCGGTGGCGGCTATTCTGGCGGCAGTCGGGGCTATTCCGGTGGCGGCGGCTATTCCGGCGGCAGTCGTGGATATAGCGGCGGTGCTTCACGCAGCTCCTACGGCGGGGGTGTATCCCGGAGCGGTTACAGCAGTGGATATCGGGGCGGGTACAGCGGTGGATCACGCAGTGGGTATAGCTCGGGGTATCGCTCTGGCTACAGTGGTGGCGGACGGGGATATTCCGGTAGTCGCGCTGGATATTACGGCGGCGGCTATCGCGGCGGATACTACGGTGGCCGTGGTTATGGATATGGTGGTAGAGGCTATGGATACGCAGGTTGGGGTCGCGGCTATGGCCGCGGCTGGGGCGGCTATTACGGCGGGTATTACGGATTAGGGTTTGGTTTCGGGTATGGCTATGGCTACGGTGGCTACGGATATCCCTACTATGGCGGCTACTACGGCGGCTCTTACCCTTACGCTAGTTCGTATTACGATTCCTATCCGGATGACAGTTACTATTCAAGTCCCGCTCCGGTAGCGGTTAGACCGCAATCGGGATCGGGATGCAATCCTTACTGCACCGGGGCCGATGGTTGCTGCCCACTTAACTAACAGCAGGACAAGCTTTAACTTCACAGAGCCGCTTATCCCTTACGGGGTAGGCGGCTTTTTTCATAGGAGCCCATGGAAGATAGTGAGATCTACTCGCAGATCGGCGAAGAGGGATTTGAACGTCTGGTCGCTATATTTTATGGGCAAATCCGCAGCGATGAAATCCTCGGGCCACTATATCCGAAGGTGGATCTGGAGGGGGCCGAGCGACGGCTGCGGGACTTCCTGGTATTTCGATTTGGCGGTCCTGACCGATATATCACCCAACGGGGCCATCCGCGGCTCCGCCTGCGTCACAGCCCGTTTCCGATCGGCACCGACGCTCGCGATCGTTGGACCAAGCTGATGGGGAAAGCCCTAGTGGAGGCTAACTTCCCAGATGAAGTACGGGGCAGGCTGAGCGTTTTTTTCGATGAAACCGCAACGTTCCTGCTGAACCGCCCAGGTCATTGAACCCGAAGAGCATATTCGCGCAGCACTTGGCCGGTATCGGAACACAGGCGAATCCAATGTGTCCCGCGGTCAAGGCGCTTTTCCACATGCAAGACTAACTGGCGGGTATCGGATTTGGCAATCGTGGTCCAAATCACGTTACCGGATGAACTGACGACGTCCAGGCGGTATGTCGGAGACGGAGCGACTTCTGTCAGATCTACCTTTAATGTCAGTGACTTGCCTACAGGCGCGGCGAGCGGAGGATCGGCCTTTCCGTGAACCGCAGCCAGCCGAATTTCGGCATCCTGGTCATGTTCGCTGCGGAAATAAGACATCAGACAGAAGACTAAGATGCTGGCGGCGAGGACCCCCGAGCATACGACAAGAGCCCTCTGGTGCCGCGGAGGATTTTGTTGGATTTCCTTGGTGCCCTTGGCCATCAGGGCCACGTAGGCGTCTATGTCCCTCAGACGGCGTTGGCAATCAACGCACAAGAGTAGATGTTCTTCCAAGAAAGCTAAATCTTCGCTGCGATAATGCCCCAATGCGAACAACTCGAGTGAGTCGTCCGATGGGTGCACCGGGACGCAAACGTCTTCCGAACCATTCATGGAAGCTTAGTGCGGAACACCCGCAAGATTTCTCACTGAAACTGGACTTAAATTTCGCTGAGCCAATCCTTTTTTGCCGAGTTGCCCAAATCGGGCCTTAGCTCGCGATTTGAGGAGGCGGAACTGAGTGTCGGACAAGTTCATTTCCTGGCAGATCTGTTCCTGCGGCTCTTCGTGGAGATAGAAGCGCGTCAAAATTTCACGATCGCGGCCGGAAAGCTCCTCAAGAACTTTACGTACAAGCTTTTCTTTCTGCTCCAGCATTGCTTTCTGTTCAGGATTGGTCGTGTAATCGGCTACCTTAAAGCCCCGTTCCGCATCCAGCGGTTCCACACGGTGGTTCACGTTGTAATCGATATGCGCGGCTACTTGGCGGCGTACAATTGTCCGGACAAATCCCATTAGCCGATCGGGCTCGCGCAATTCCCCGCGGCGGATGGCCTGTACAACTACAACAAACGTATCGTGTACCCGGTCATCCAGATCCTGCGGACCAAGATGGCGGCAAAGATAGAAACGGACTCCTCGCGAAAACAGGCGATAAAGCTCTTCCATACCTTCCGGATGGCCATTCTGGATTCGTTCCACCAGTTCTGGCCAGCACGGATCGGTTTGCACGGCGGATTGCTCCGGCACGTTCGCGGCGTCTTCTTGACGGTCCATGGTCAAACTGCTCACCTTTGTCCCCCATAAGCGAGATAAGTTGCCCAAGCCTTTGGCGAAGAACGCTTAGCATTGGAATGCAACATTGCGAATTTTGCCTCTTGCAAGGCCCCGGCGGATCCGCCCAAGCGGCCTCCGCTTCCGAAACGCTGCTGCGCGTTATAGAATTCCAGGAAATGAGATTTCCCCCATCCTGAGTGAAAGCTGCTCGATACAACGCCGAGTTCTTTCCACCAGTTGTTAGTTATATCGGCGGGTATTAACAAGTCCAACACGCCGGACGAAGCGGCCTGAAGTACTAGGCCTGCGGGCCTTTGAGTACACCAGCGGCGTTCCCTTTCACGAATGGGTCTGAGTGGGATATCACCGCCGCCGCGGCTTTCTCGATAGATCCCTACTACATGCGTCAGGCTTGGCTTCAAAGCCAACGAGCGGGAATTGTCATTGTCGAGATAAAAACTCGACAACGCCTCCGATTCCCTTATCCCCTGTTGGATATATATAAGTGTTTTCCTAGAGAAAATAATCTCGTCCCCATTGCGGTAAATCGGAAATGAAACCGTGTTTCCAGTTTGGAGCCTGGCGACTGGGTTAGTCCATCGGCGCAGTTCAGGAACCGCAGCCCCGTAATGAGCCGAAATTGAAGACGATGGCTGCAACAATCCAGTGAGACCCGACGCGGTGGTTAAACTGAGCTGTAAGAGGACAAGCATTTTGTATACGCCAACTTGCGACGTCCCCGAAAGCATAACAAAGTAAAGTCAAACTCACAGCGATAATATTCACGACTTTCCTAATTAACATTTGAGAATTAACACAAATGCGTGGACCGGTTGCGCAGGTGATTGCAGGGCGGCGCATAAGCCGAAAGATGAGCAGTTTCGCATGATCAAACTTCTTCCCAGTGTTCGATCAAGGGACGACTAACCTCGCCTGAGTCATACGCCTAGACAGAGTACAACGGGTGATCCATTTGGGCGTATACGGCTGACTGGTTGAGACTTCGTGCAAAAGGAAAGAGAAGCTTCGGATCAGTCTCCGGCCAAGGATTCTTAGCGATATATCGCGCCCGAAATTTCTAAAGAAACTGCCGTTACCGAAATCAAATTGACGGTCCGATATGAGTGGCGATTAGGATTATAAAGGAAGAGAAAGCAAGCTGACGGTACTTGGGGGAGATACTTTCCTACCCGCACGAGAGTTCGCAGTACCAAGTGTACCCCTTACGCCGTTTTGGGCCTCTAGGCTAAAGCTATGCACCGCGCCTAGGGATTTTGCCTAGGTGCTATGTCGAATTCGAAGAGAACTCCCTTGACAGACATTAAGGAGAAATCTGTTTACGCACTTGTAACGCACTGCACTGTATATAGATAGAGTTCTTGACGTTATACTATATGTTGGGGCATTATTACGAAGCGAGTAGAAACCGAAGGGTGCCGGACGACCGGTAAGAAAGAGATCGATCCCATGGGCCAGTTAAGCGTAGACCTCAGCAGCAAAGCCAAGCAACTGCAACCGAATTCAAACAACCAGCGTAGCGGAATTTCATTTCCACGCCACTTTACCGCCAAGTTAGAAGCGGGAAAGACTCCTTATGATGATATTCAATGGGAGCTTCGTTCCGCCACCATTGGCAACGATAAGGGCTCGGTGATTTTCGAGCAGCGTGACGTTGAGGTGCCGGCCGATTGGTCGCAGACGGCTACTAACATTGTTGTAAGCAAGTATTTTCACGGGAAGATGGGGTCACCGGCCCGCGAGCGCAGTGTTGCCCAGCTGGTTCATCGCGTAGTGGATACGATCGCCGATTGGGGAAGAGATCAACAGTATTTCGCGACGCCGGAAGACGCCGAAAATTTTCGCAGTGAACTGGCGCACCTGATGCTAACGCAGAAGGCCTGCTTTAATTCACCGGTTTGGTTTAACGTCGGGGTTGAGGAAGCTCGCGGTTATGGCTGGTATTTTGATAGTAAAACCGGCGCCTTAAAAAAACTAACCGGCGAAACACGTCCGCAATGCTCGGCCTGTTTTATCAATTCCGTGGGCGACACGCTCGAGTCGATTCTAGATCTCGCCAAGACGGAGGGAATGCTTTTCAAATTCGGTTCGGGGACTGGCACCAATCTTTCGACGCTACGGGAAGAAGACGGCACGCTTTCGGGTGGCGGTAAGGCATCGGGTCCGCTGAGCTTCATGAAGGGCTTCGATGCTTTTGCCGGGGTAATCAAGTCAGGCGGAAAGACACGGCGCGCGGCGAAGATGGTAATTCTGAACGCCGACCATCCCGATATTGAAGATTTCATCTGGTGCAAAGCGAAGGAGGAAAAGAAGGCGCATACGCTGATCGACGCCGGCTACGATTCGTCGCTCGACGGCGATGCTTACGGTTCTATCTTCTTCCAGAATGCCAACAATTCGGTACGAGTGACCGATGAATTCATGGAAGCAGTGGTTAACGATAGCGACTGGTGGACGAAGTCGCGTCTGAATGAGCAGCCCGTGAATCGGATGAAGGCCCGCGATCTGATGCGCCAGATTGCTGAAGCAACGCATCAATGCGGCGACCCTGGGATGCAGTTCGACACCACGATTAACCGCTGGCACACCTCGAAGGCGACGGCCCGGATCAATGCATCGAATCCCTGCTCGGAGTACATGTTCCTGGACGATTCGGCCTGCAACCTGGCATCGATGAACCTTATGAAGTATGTCGGCGCGGACGGGCAGTTTGACGTGGAAGCGTATCGTCACGCCATCGATACCGTAACGATCGCGCAGGAAATCATTGTCGATAATGCTAGTTATCCAACGGAACGGATTGCGCAAAATTCGCACGATTTCCGTCCATTGGGACTTGGCTACGCAAATCTCGGCGCACTACTGATGTCGATGGGAATTCCCTACGACAGCGATAAGGGCCGCGATTGGGCTGCCGCCTTAACGGCGGTGATGACGGGCCAGGCTTACTTGACCAGCGCTCGCATCGCGGCCGATGCTACCGGACCTTGCCCGGGATATTCGCTAAACGAGAGGAGCTTTCTGGAAGTGATCGCAATGCACCGCGATTCGGTGAGCCGGATAGAGAATCGACGGGTACCCGCGGCACTGTATGAAGCAGCCGAGATTTGCTGGCGAGATGCCTACAACCTGGGTGCTGCCGCCGGTTATCGGAACGCGCAGACCACGGTTATCGCGCCGACCGGCACTATCGGATTCATGATGGATTGCGACACCACGGGGATCGAGCCCGATCTGGCGCTGGTGAAATACAAGAAATTGGTTGGCGGGGGCGTGATTAAGATCGTCAACCAGACGGTCCCCGCGGCACTGGTAAAACTTGGCTATTCTTCTGAGCAGGTGGAAGCGATTGTGGCTCACATCGATTCCACGGGCACCATTGAGGGCGCGCCCGCACTAAAGCCGGAACACTTAGCGGTGTTCGATTGCAGTTTCCGGCCGCAGAACGGATCGCGGTCGATCCATTATATGGGCCACGTAAAAATGATGGCCGCCACCCAGCCGTTCATTTCCGGGGCGATTTCAAAGACCATCAACATGCCGGAAGAGTGCACCGTGGAAGAAGTGATGGATGCTTACACGGAGAGCTGGAAGTTGGGGCTGAAGGCCGTGGCTATCTATCGGGACAACTCGAAGCGAGTACAACCATTGAGTTCCGGAACGTCGAAAGGCGCCAAGCCCGCGACGCAATCCGCCGCAGCCGCCGTACCGGCTACGATTGAAAAAATTGTCTACCGTCCGATTCGCCGAAAGTTGCCCGATGAACGCCACTCGATTACGCATAAGTTCGGGATCGGTGGGCATGAGGGGTACATCACGGTGGGTATGTATGAGGATGGAACACCGGGCGAGATCTTTATCGCGATGGCGAAAGAAGGCTCGACGATTTCGGGCTTGATGGACAGCTTTGCCACGGCGATCAGCTATGCACTGCAATACGGTGTTCCGCTGAAGTTCTTTGTCGACAAATTCAGCCATGTCCGCTTTGAGCCGAGCGGATGGACGGGAAATCAGCAGATCCCTTACGCCAAATCGATCATGGATTACATCTTCCGCTGGCTGGGAGCGAAATTCCTGGGTGCGGAATATGTAACCGCGGAAGCCGGCGAATCGTCGAAGCTGCGTCCGACGGAAGCGGAGCCGCAGCAGAACCTCCCGTTTCCGGCGGCGGTGGCGGATGCGCCACTTTGCTCTGAGTGTGGGGGGCTGATGACTCGCAACGGTTCCTGCTATAAATGTGAAAACTGCGGCGGTACTAGCGGCTGTAGTTAAGAGCAAGCCAGGAGCTAGCAAGGGCGGCGCGAAAGATGTGCCGCCTTTGTGACGTGCCGCCCTTGTCATGATGCGAGCGAGGTTGTCGTGCCGCTTGCCGGATTCATAATTCCCTTCACCGCCCGCACCAGATCCTTTAATCCAACAAACCGCACCGAAATATCGCCGAACGTCCGCGAATAACTGATGGTGACATCCTGGGCGATTACAAAATTCGCTCCTCCAGGATAATGACGGCGAAAGATACGCAGATTCCTGACGTCGAAGCTATCGGCGGACCATTTGCATTCCACCACGACGGGGCTTGCCTTCGGCTTAGGCGCCAAGATGAAGTCGATCTCATGGTGTTGTTTATCACGCCAGTATTGCGGTTCTAAATGCGGAAAACGCGAACGCAATTCGTTCAGCACGTAATGTTCCCACAATATTCCGAGATCCTCCGGACGAAGGTCGCGCCATCCACGGGCGGCACAGATGAAACCGGTATCGAATCCATAAACTTTTGGAGCAGCGACAATTTCCACGGACTTATTAGAGTGATACGGACGCAGGACGTATATGACGAACGTGGCCTCAAGAACCGAGAGGTAGTTGTAAATGGTGCCACGGCTAACCTCACAGGGCTTCGTGAAGCTGGTTGCCTCAAATATGCCACCGCTTTGAACCAGCAATAGTTCTGCGAATTTCTGAAATGAATGACGTCGCTCCAAACGGAACAGTTCGATTATGTCTTTGGCCCAATAAGAGTCCATCCATTCCTGAAACTGGCGCTCGGGAAATTGCCGGGTGAGGAAGAAAGGAGGGAGTCCGCCATTACGCAGGCGATGAGTGAGTTTACTCGAACCGAAGTCGGTTAGGTCGACGCAATTCATCGGCGTCAGAAGGACTTCGGTCTTTCGTCCGGCAAGGGTATCGCGAAACTTAGCTGAAGCGCCGAGCGAACTGGACCCGGTAGCGATCAATCGCAGGTGGGGGAAATGATCGGCGGCGATTTTCAAGAGTTCCGATGGTTCATCGAGCCGGTGGATCTCATCAAGGACGATGGAACGGTTCCGGTCGCGGAGGAAGGCTTCGGGGTCGGCTAGAATACGGCGGATGCTTGGCAATTCGCAGTCGAAGTATTCGATTTCAGGAATGCTTTTGCATAGCAGGGTCTTACCCGCGCGGCGCACGCCCATTAGCCAGATAACTGAGCGGCGCTTCCAAGCGTTTTCCAGCCGATTAAGCCAAAAGCGGCGGGTAACCATATGGAGACCACGGTAGCATACGGTATAACTAGACGCCATGACACTGACGTTTAGTTGTACTAAATGTGATGCACGGTGACGTTTGGTCGTACTAAACGTCAGTGAGGTGGCGTTTGGTTGGACCCTATCTTCGTTGCAACCACACAATTACGGTAGACGTCTTACCAATTACTGGTCGGTAAAAGGCGGCGCACGTCCCCATGGCGCGCGCCGCCTTTCAATTGGTTGATAATCGCCTTCCAACACAATCGAGTTAAAGATTTGTAAGCCTGGCAACCGTAATTGGATTTCGCACATCCAATTGAGTGAGTGGCGAGGAGATCAAGACATGAGAAGTAATCTATTGGCGGTTGCTCTGGCGGGAGCCCTTCTGGCGTCCCCTGGATTTTCGAAGTCGGCGAATTCTGTACAGCCGGACTTGGTAAAGAAAGTACGGCATGAGCTGTTGATGCTGCCTTACTACAACATCTTCGACAATCTCTCTTATCGCATCGACGGCGGGGTGGTCACCTTATTTGGTCAAGTGCGGCGGCCAGTGCTGAAGTCCGACGCGGAAAACGTCGTGAAACGCATTGAGGGCGTAGAGCAGGTGAACAACCAGATCGAGGTTCTGCCGCTTTCCACCTTTGACGATCGCATCCGCGCTGCCGCCGCTCGGGCGATTTACAACTTTGGGCCGTTGACCCGTTATTCCTACGGATCGCTGCCCCCGATTCACATCATCGTGAAGAACGGCAACATCACACTGGAAGGTGTGGTAGCGAATGAGATGGATAAGAATATCGCGGGGATTCGCGCCAACGGAGTTTTCGGCGCCTTCGCGGTAACCAACGATCTGCGCGTCGAAAGCAAGACCTAGCTTCCTTCGGACATCTTGGACGCAGTCAAGTTGTTCGCGGCGGCCCGTCTCCTCCTGGACGAGCCGCCGTTTTTTTGATACCTCACGAGTCCCCTCCCGATACGACACAATAAGCGGTAATGCGCTACGTTGCGACCCTGCTATTGACCGTCGCCCTATTCCACGGGGCGACCGCTTCACAGCTGACCGAGATCCGCGCTTATATCCACAAGAATTGGGCGGTGCTTACTCGATCCAACAACGATCTGGCAAAAGCCGCGGTCGACCCGAAGTTCACCCCATTGAAAAACGGAAGTTGGCCCGTCTATGTCGCTTCGTCGGAGAACTATCTTCGAGTCGAGGCGCAGTTGCGGCGGACGATGGGTGCCGAGTTCCGCAAAATCTCGCTGCGCCGCCTGCTTTCGGAGCAGATCCAAGAACCAGGGCTGCTCTACTTACCGCATCCCTATGTTGTCCCTGGCGGCCGCTTCAATGAAATGTATGGTTGGGACAGCTACTTCATTCAGGTGGGACTGCTGCGCGATGGGGAGTTTCAGCTCGCTAAGGATATGGCGGATAACTTTCTATATGAGATCAATCATTACGGGAAGATACTCAATGCGACGAGGACTTACTATCTGAGCCGTTCTCAACCGCCCTTTCTTACGCAGATGATCCTCGGGGTGTACCAGCGTAGTCATGATCGCGAATGGCTGCGGGCATCGATTCCGGCAATAGAGAAATATTATAAATTCTGGACCAGCGAGCCGCACCTCACAGAGTCCACCGGGCTGTCTCGTTACTACGATTCAGGCGAAGGCCCGGCACCAGAGGTTCTTTCGGCAGAGCGCGATGCACAAGGCCGCACGCACTACGAGTTGGTTCGCGAGTATTACAAGACGCACGAGGTATCCGATTATGAAATCGGTGAATATTATGACCGCGGCCGCGACTTGCTTACCTCTGCTTATTACAAGGGCGACCGGTCTATGCGGGAATCCGGCTTCGATCCGTCCAATCGCTTCGGTCCGTTCGGTATCGATGTTGTGCACTACAATCCCACTTGCCTGAATTCTCTGCTTTATTTGATGGAAAAGCAGATGGCGGAAATCCTGACGTTAGCCGGCCGAGATAGCGAGAGTAAGATCTGGACTGATCGCGCGGAGGCGCGGGCCACCCGAATCAATCGTCTGTTGTGGGACGAACGGGATGGTCTCTACTACGATTACAATTTCAGCCGTAAAGCAATTCGCCGCTATCCGTTTTTGACAACCTTCTATCCACTTTGGGCTGGCATCGCGACAAAAGAGCAAGCCGCCCGGGTAGTGGGGAAGCTCCCGCAATTCGAACGGGAAGGCGGTCTGCGCACCAGCACTCAAGAGACCGGAAATCAATGGGACTCTCCCTTCGGCTGGGCTCCACTACAAATGATCGCCGTGCAAGGCCTGCGGAAGTACGGTTATAACACGGAGGCTGATCGCATCACGACCAAATTCCTATCGATGGTTGTGGAGGATTTCGTGGCTAATCATACGATTGTCGAAAAGTACGATGTCGTGAAGCGCGGATCGGACGTGAGCAGCCGGATCGGCTTTGGATACCGCTCCAACGAGATTGGCTTTGGGTGGACCAACGCGGCATTTGTCGAACTATTAGCCGAACTGCCAGAAAGCCAGCGATTAAATCTGGGAGGAAGGCTGAAATAGGAGTACTCCATACCAGAAACTTCCTAGAGGAACTTTGGCCCTAACTCGCCGATGATGGAATGGTGAAGGTGATTTTCTTACTCTTGCTAACGATGGCAGCGCTAGGACAGACTTCTATCGCGCCAATATCGCCCCCGGCGGATGATAAGATCCGCGCCGCAATGGAGACATCCCTTGCTAAGCAACGGATATCGATTCAGAAGCAAGCGGGTATGTCCGCAGGTGCCCCAGGGAGCTTTTTTACGATTGCGTGGCCCCGCCCAGCCGCAGTGGCTATCTCAACAAGTTCAGATATTGTTCCCGTCGCTTTACTTGACTGTCAGCCTGCGCCCGATATTGAACTGACGCCGATTATCGAAGATGTCGCCAAACGGGAAAGTATAGATGCCCGAGTGATTCGTGAGGTAATGCGCAAGGAGTCAGGTTTTCGGCCGTGCGCTGTGTCTCCCAAGGGAGCCCAGGGGCTGATGCAACTGATGCCGGCGACCCAGCAACAGTTCGGCGTTACTGATCCTTTCAATCCGGAGCAGAGCGTAGCGGCCGGAGGCAAGCTCCTGAAGCAGTTGATGGAACGATACGGCGGGAATATCTCGCTTGCGCTCGCCGCTTATAATGCCGGCCCTAGAAGAGTGGATGCGGCAGGTGGTGTTCCGCCAATCCCTGAAACCTCGGCCTATGTGTCCGATATCATAAAAAAGCTACCCATGCAGTAACCATGTCGCTTCTTCTGGCAATACTGATCTCTTCCATAGCTCTGGGAGCCGCGGTTCCCGGCATAAAGATTGACGCTCCCCTTGAGCATCATCGGATGAAGGAGACACAGGTTCAGGGAAAGCGATATACACTTCCAAACGGCACGCTTCTGGTGAGCGCTAATAAACGGAAGATTGTACCGCTGCTAATTCAGTTCCATGGCGAACCATGGATGGCGGAGTGGAGTGCCGTCCAACGCTGGAAGCCAGGCGCGGCGCTGGTGATCCAGTTTGGGACAGCATCGAGCCCTTACGGAGCGGCTTTTCAGGGGTCGGCGGCATTTGAAAAGCTGATCATTTCCGCTGAGAAGCAGGCGGGCGTACACTTTCATCCGGTAGTCGTCTCGTCATTCAGCGCCGGATACGGAGCTGTACGGGAAATTCTGAAAAACAAGCGGAATTGGAAGCGAATCGACGCCCTGTTACTGGAAGATTCCTTGCACTGCGACTATGCCAACGCGAAACCCGGTGCATTGCAAACCGACACATTGCGCCCGTTTCTTGATTTCGCCCGTGAGGCAATCGCCGGCCGCAAACAGATGATCCTTACGCATGCTGAAGTAATTCCCGGCAACTACGCAAGCACCAGGGAGACCGCGGATTACATGATTCAGCAACTGCATCTTTCCAGGCATCCAGCTCTGGTCTTAAATCCTCCTGGCATGAAGCAAACCAGTCAGGCTTCTAGGGGGAGACTGATTATTCTGGGATTTGCGGGAGATTCAGCGCTGGATCATCTGGACCATTATGAAGCACTCTCGTCGTGGCTGAAGCGAATCCGCTGACTTAAGCTACTGCACTGTCGCTTTGCGAAATGTAAGAATATGCTGGCGGGGAAGACTCTTTCCGACACTTTCCAGCCGAAACCCCTCGGCCTCGACTTCGCGTTTGGCTTCCAGCACCGTCATCTTGTGATCGGGCCGAATCGGAATTGTCGGATCTTCCTTGCGATATTCAAGCAACACCAAGCGCCCATCCGGCTTCAACGACTCGCGAATCTTTTGAAGCATTCGCTGCGGCTGCGAAAGCTCGTGATACACATCCACCATCAGGACCAAATCCAACTGGCCGGGCGGTAATTTGGGGTCTATATCCGTTCCCAAAACCGTGATGACATTCGTCAGCCGCTGGCTGGCCGCACTGTCCCGCAGTCTTTCCAGCATTTCCGCCTGAACGTCATTAGCGTAAACCTTGCCCGCCGGGCCGACCCGCTTCGCCATGCGCAGGGTCATGTAACCAACACCGGCACCCACATCGGCCACGGTTGCGCCGCTGGGAATACCAATCGCATCAAGGGCGGCATCGGGATGTTCTTCGCGTTCGCGGCTCTGACGTTCCAGCCAGTCGGCGCCGCCCATTCCCATGACCGGAGCGATCTTGCGGCCCGTGATAGGATGCTCGGATTGCCAGCCGCAGCATAGCGAGGCGATCAGCAAGAACCCGGCGGGCAGCATCATCAACCGCTTCTGACGCGCGACTTTAAAAACTTTTCGGAAAAGGTTCATACTATCTACAAGTGAAAACCGAGACCCAGCTTTCCTTAAAGCCCACCCGATTCCGCGCGGCGACCGCTACCTTGCTCTTCTGTTTGCTCTTCGTAAGTTGTGGTAAAAAGACGACCGCGCAACGTACACTGTTTCAACTAGGAGAACGCCTCACAGTAGGATCTCTTACTTACACTGTGCTGGAAGCTGAATGGAAAAGTCAATTAGGCGACGCCTACAAGACCCGCTTCCCGGAGGCTCGATTCCTGGTACTCCGCGTAAGTATCACAAACGGGGGCGGGACCGAAGCCGGCGTTCCACTCCTTACTATCGATAAGCCGGGTGGACAGTCTTTCGCTGAGGTTACACAAGGCGATGGCATCGATGAGTGGATGGGCCTGATTCGAGCAATCGCGCCCGCCGAGACTCTTACGGGCCGGATCGCTTTCGACGTACCGATGAGTCAATACCGGTTGCGGCTGACCAGTGGCGGCGATCTGACTCAAGAGCAGACCGCCTACGTGGAAATACCGCTGACTCTCCTTCGCGATGAGACACCAATTATGCCACCAAAACCGGCGGACGCGCCCATTCACTAACATGCTGCTAAATGAAGAATACTCTTTCGCCGATGTTCGTTACCTGATCAATCGCAAGGTTAGCTACGATGTCGAGTTATCTTTTATCAGTCTTCCCCAAAAGACTCTGTATCCGAAAGGATCCATCCTCTGCCGCTTGGATTTTCCCATTGTCCTCGGGCTATTTTCCCGTGTCTGGTGGATGGAAAAGGACGTCCTTGCCGACATATTGAAAACCGCTAGTCCAGGTGGGTCGGCATTACGGATGGAATGGCAGCACCAGCAGGCAATGCCAAAAGCATCTAAAGGCACACGCACGCTGATTATCGAGATTGAGACTACCGCGGCAGTCTACGGGTGGAGCGGTATCGCCAGCCCGTTGTTTAACAAAGCCGGCGGGGCGCAGCAGGTGTATTTGCCGAATCTCTCAAAAGGATCGGGTTTCGATCGCAGTGATTATGCGCGATTGCGGCATACCTATACGTTACCGGCGCAATAGTTAGGAATGAATGGCGCGGGAGATTTCCTCGCAGGCCTGTTGGAGCTGGGGGACAAGCGAGAGTACACGGTCCATGTCCATGCGGAATACCGGGCTGGAAATGCTCATCGCCGCAAAAACGCGGTCACCCGGCCCGAGGATCGGCGCGCCGATACAGCGGCCCTCCATTTCATTCTCTTGGTTATCCAGCGAATAACCTTGCTGGCGAACATTTTCGAATTCTGCCAGAACCTGCTCCTGCAGCAGCAGCGTGCGCGGGGTCAGTTTGGGCAAGCCCTTTAAGCGGATCAAGCGTAGACGCTCTTTTGCAGGCAGACCTGCTACCAGCACTTTACCGAGCGCCGTGGTGTGCAGATGGCGGCGGTTGCCGATTTTCGAAGACATTCGTACCGCCTGCGGGCTCTCCAAGGTATTGATCACGATCACCTCACCGGCGTCCAAAATGCCTAGGTTCACCGTCTGCTTGCAAGAGTCGACCAAGCGCTGCATGATGGGCTGGGCGGCTGTGTTCAGCACTTGCTCGATCGGCTGTAATCGTTGCAAGGCAAACAACTTTCTGGCGACCCGATAACTGCCATCGGACGTGCGATCTAAATACCCGCGTCCTTCCAGAGTGTTCAGGATACGATAAACCGTAGCCTTCGGCAGGTTCGCGGCTCGTGCCAGATCGGCTAACCCAATCCCTGAGTCGTGTTCTTTGATCGTCTCCAGAATATCCAGAGTCTTGTGCAGCACTCGGATTCCGGAGGGCTCCTCACCGGGTTCCATTGGTTCACATTGTAGTACGGATCAGTTCATTTCATGCAGTCATTTCATTGACACGCTGCAGGGTCTCACCTACACTGATACGGAATACGAAGCAGAGTGTTCCATCATGCGAACCGCTAATCGCCATGCCGAGCCTATTACGCCTTTAGCAATCACGCCATCCGAATGTGTCGTTCGCGGCACGAACCGGGGCAGGGGCCGGACATCCTGGTTATCACCAGGGAACGGCGCCGTAGTCCACCTGCGCTACGGACGCATTATTCTGGAAGCCGGCGCTTCACCACTAGCATTCTTGAACCCGGAAGAAGAGACGGGCTTGGTCTGCTTGGGTGGCAACGGTATCGTCCGCGTGGGCGAACTGAATTTCGCAATGGGTCTTTATGATTCGATTTACGTTCCTCGTAATGCGGCGATAGAAGTCAGGGTGGATTCCAATGGATGCGATCTGGCGGAATTTTCGGCGCCAGTCGACAACGATTATCCTTTGCGTTTCGTTCCGTTTTCCGAAGTTCTCCAGGACCCGGGGCTGCACTTCAAGGCCGGAGCGGAGTCTTACGCACGTGAAGTTCACATCCTTATCGGGAAGAACGTGCAAGCGGGACGGCTGGTGGCGGGTGTCACCTTTAGCCAACCCGGGAACTGGACATCGTGGCCACCACATGAGCACGCGGCGATGCTAGAGGAAGCGTACGTCTATATCGCCATGCCGGAGCCAGCTTGGGGAATGCAATTCGTATATAACGACAAGGATTCGCCGGAACTTGCCGTTGTCGTGCGCGAAGGCGATTGCGTCGTCATGCCGCAGGGATACCACCCCAATGTATCCGCGCCGGGCGGATCTATCAATTTCCTGTGGATCATGTCCGCGCACCGTGAGGTTGTCGATCGCCAATTCGGCGTGGTGAACGTACAGCCGGAGTATGCCCAGGGCGGCTCGGGGCTTGAGACAGGCCGCGAATGATTATCGACTTTTCGCAAGTTGCCGACAGGAGTAAATCCTGGCGACGCAGACGCTGTCCCGGGAGGCCGATTGGCTAGATGAAATTGAACACGCGGACCCAAGTCGCTCTCGCGTTCTGTGCCAGCGCCCTTCTGATCGCCGCTCCAGCGTATGGCGCCGCACGAATAAAGACCATCAAGCTCGCGGTCACGAATCTGGGCGTAACGGCACGTGTCGCCAGCAATATCGTTGTCAGTGTTTCCGACCTGTTGCGGATCGCACCGGACTTCCAAGCCGGTACGCTGATCGTCACTACTAGCGACGCCAGAACGCTGGATGAGGACGCGCGCACCCTACAAACTGTCGAACTGCCTTCGCAAGCGGACGACCTTGACGGCGATGGTAAATACGACGAGATCGCTTTCCAGATCGCGCTTGCGCCTGGGCAAACGCGGGTCGTGACGCTCGCTTATGGCGAGCCTGCGGCGATTGCGATCATCCGATCGAACTATCCGGATCGCACCCTGGCGAAGTTCGCGAAGAAGTACGAAGGGTTGGGATGGGAATCGGAAACCACTGCCTGGCGCATTTACTTCGATAAGCGAAATGCGATCGACCTGTTCGGCAAGCGGCGTCCGGGCTTGTATCTAAGCATGTTCGGTTCGCCGGAATATGTGTATCACATGGAGTCGCCGATGGGCCGCGATATCTACGATATCGGTAAGTCGATTGGTATCGGAGCGGTTGCCGCAATGGTGGACGGCAAGATCGTCAAGGTGGCCGAGGTAGGGGAGCGTAGCTGGCGGGTGATTAGTTCCGGTCCAGTCCGCTCAATTGGAGAACTCTCGTACAAGGGCTGGAATACCGGCTCGCAAACCGTGGATTTGACCAGCCGAATCACACAGTGGGCCGGGGAGCGCGGCTTCGAACATCGCATCGCCATCGATAAGGGTGAAGGGCTGGCCTTGGTGACTGGAATTCCGAAGAAAACCGGCGTGGCGCACCTGGAAAGCAGTTCTGCCGACGCGGCCGTAATCGCGACTTGGGGCCATCAGGTGGCGATGTCCGGGAAAAAGGCGATGTCAATTGACTTGCCCGATTCCGACTTGGGTTTAGCCATCATTGTGCCGCGCGATCAAGCGAGTGTCAGCGGTTCCGATGCGGCGAACGAGTTCATTCAGCTGACGCCAAAAAATGGATCCGCGCATTGGTATACGACGGCGATGTGGGATCAGGAAGGTAGCGAGCTGCTGGAATCGAGGACGGACGATCCGGCCAGGCGCAATGGCTCAGGGACGGTTACCCCGGCAGTTATTAAGCCGACAAGCGAAACCTTTGGAGCTTACATTCAGGCTACGACCGCGCAGTTTGTGCATCCCGCGCTGGTGGCGATTCTATCGACGTCGGCTACGCCGGAATCGGCGCCGACCGATACTCTGGCGGTGGTGCATAAAACAAATCGCGAGGCCATCGTGGCGCTGCAACAAGCCGTGAATCGGACGGCTGACCGCTATAAGCCAATGATCACGGCCACCGCCCCAGGCTCAATGGACAAGTTCACGGGACTTGGCTTCTTCACTGAAGGCAACGGCGCCGATGAGTGGAAAGCGCAGAACGGCTACTTCTGGACCGGTGCGTTTTGGGTGGGCGAATTATGGCGGATGTACGGCTATACGCGAGATGAAAAATATAAGCTACAGGCGGAGCTTTGGAATTCGCGGCTCATAGGAATGGAGTCGAAGCAGAATCACGACACCGGGTTCCTCAATTTTGATTCGTCGGTGACGGCCTACGAACTGACGAAAGAGTTGAAGTACCGCGATAGTGGATTACGAGCCGCGGAACGGTTAAAGCAGCTCTTCAATCCCCGAGTTGGGATGATCTCATCGTGGAGTGTGAACGGTGACGACACAATCATCGACACGATGATGAACCTGCGAATCTGGTGGTGGGCCGCGCTTGAGACCGGCGATCCACAATGGCGGGAATTGGGCCGACGGCATGCATTGAAGGCGGCCGAATGGCTGATTCGCCCGGATGGTTCGGTTATACAATCGGTCCACTATAACCCGGGTGATAATCGGCAGGAATTTCATTCAAGCGAGCAGGTTTTGACATATCCAAACAATGCTTCGCCAGGAGCGAAGGTATTCAGCCACACGCATCAGGGATATTCCACGGAGAGTGCATGGGCTCGGGGTCAGGCCTGGGCCGTTTATGGATTTGCAGAAGCCTTCCGCGCGACGAAGGAGCCGAAGCTGTTAGCGGCCGCTGGGAAAGCCGCCGGGTATGCGCTGGATCGGCTTCCTGAAGACGGCGTCCCCTGGTACGATTTCGCCGACGAAGGAATTCATTTCCGAAATCGCGATTCTTCCGCCGCGGCGATTCTTACCGGCGCATTGCTTCGCTTATCGGAATTGGAAGGCGATGCCGTTCGGGCGGAGAAATATCGACGAGAGGGCGAACGCATCGTGCAGTCGCTAATCGATCGATATCTGACGCCATCCGGTGTTCTGCACCATGGCTGCAGCACGCGGCCGCACGATGGAAGGCTGGTTTACGGCGAGTACTACCTTCTTGAATCGCTACTCTGGCTGGAGGCGCATCCCGCTGGCAAAGCCGCGAGACTGGATCGGCACACGGAAACGTGGACTTCACGACAAGTATTGAACAAGACCACCAATTGACGGGCGCCTACTTCGTTAGTGCGGGTGCCGGCGTTTGAAGGAGATTACATGCGACTAAAGCAATCGGTTTTACTGGCGCTCTTGTGCCTCGCCGCGGGGAAACTTGTGGCACAAATTACAACGACGACAATCACCGGAACCGTTACGGACAATAGCGGCGCGATCGTCCCCGGTGCGCAAGTGGTGGCCACGAATCCTGGCACGAATCTCTCGCGTACCGCCACCACCGATGTCGAAGGACATTACCAGATCGAATTTCTTCCGGTTGGGCAATATGAAGTGTCGGTCTCCGGCGCGGGCTTCAAACGCTTCCTGCGGACAGGAATCACGCTGCAGCTGAACCAAACCGCGCGTATCGATGCCGTGCTGGAATTGGGCGCGGTTTCGGATACAGTTTCAGTTAGCGGCGAAGTTCCCTTGGTGAACACCTCAAACGCGTCGATTGGACGGACGGTGGATAATTCCGAAATCACCAATCTGCCGATCGTCGGCCGCAATGTGTATACGCTTTTGAATCTCACACCGGGCGTCGAGTCTTCGCAAAATAGCATCATATTGGGCTACCCGGAGCAACGCACAATGATCAATGGCGGCGCCGACGGGGGAGCTGGATCGGTGAATTATTATCTCGACGGCGGCACGAATATGACGGGCCTTCGCAATACAGGTAACATCGCGCCGAATCCCGATGCGATTCAGGAATTTCGCGTGATCACCAACAGCTATAGCGCCGAATTCGGTAAATTCGCCGGCGGCGTAATCAACGTAATTACGAAATCGGGTTCGAACAAGTTGCACGGATCGCTGTTCGAGTTTCTACGAAACGATAAACTGAACGCGACTACCTGGGGAGCTTTGACAAAGGCGCCGCTGCGCCGCAATCAGTTCGGAGGGAGCGTCGGCGGCCCTATCTTGAAAGACCGTACTTTCTTCTTTGGAACATACTCCGGCCTGCGGCAGACGACGAATCAATTCTTAAATAACGCGGTTGTGCCGACAGCGCTGGAGCGGCAAGGCAACTTCTCCTTATCTACTGTCAAGCCGATTGATCCGATTACGAAGCAACGCTTTCCTGGCGATGTCATCCCCGTTAACCGGTTCGATCCCACGGCGATGAACATCCTGAACAAGTACATTCCGTCCGCTAATGCATCTGGTAATGTATTCCAATCGCAGATTCCCAACCCGTATAATACCGACGAGTTTCTAGCAAAGGTGGATCATCGTTTGAGTGGCAACCACCAGTTGGCTGTCAGTTATTTTGAGACCAGCGGCCGGAGCGTAATACAGCCGGCGGGCAACCTTCCATGGTCCGTCGAGCAGTTCACCTGGCGGCAGCACAACGCGAATGCGAGCGACACGTGGATCATCGGTCCGTCCGCCGTGAATCAGTTCTGGCTCACCTACACGCGAAACTTTGGCGGACGGGTGAACCTGCCGGCGACGTCGCTTGGCGATCTCGGATCAAGGTACCAAATTCAAGGTACGCCGTCGTTGCCACAAATTGCCGTAACGGGTTATTTCACTCTCGGCCAGGCGATTGCCGGTCCAGTCGCTGGATCTAATTTCTATTCGCTGCGCGATGTTTTCAGCAAGACGGTGGGCAATCACACGTTGAAGTTTGGCGGTGAATTGTCATTGAATAAAGATGTGCAGCAAACGCTGCTGAACAACTACGGCACGTTCAGCTTCGATGGCACTAAAGCGACCAACGCCTTGGCCGATTTTCTGCTTGGGCTCCCCAAGACCATGAACCAGGACGCGCCCGTGACAGCGCTCGACAATAGCTGGTCAACGGGTCTGTTTGTACAGGACGATTGGCGTGTGTCGGCACGCCTGACCGTGAATCTGGGCCTACGCTGGGATCTGCAGACCCTCCGACGGACCCGCATGACCGCCTGTCCACCTTCATCCGCGGCGTGCAATCCACCGTTCTTCCCACAGCGCCAATTGGACTCCTGGTGCCCGGCGATCCAGGTGTAGAGCGTGGCATAATCCCGGCGCGAAAACACAATTTCTCGCCGCGCCTGGGGATGGCCTGGGATCCGTTTGGCAACGGCAAAACTTCCATCCGCGGGGCTGCCGGTATATTCTTCGGCAGTGTCTCCGGCAACGAATGGAATACACCATCGAACTATCAGCCGTTCGCCGTCCGCCAGCAATTCAACGATGTGCAATCGCTGACGAATCCTTACGGCAATCTGCCCGGGGGTGTTTCGCCCTTCCCATATTCCTACGATCCGAAGAATCCGCGATTCATTCTGCCGGCGTCCATCTACGGAATCTCGCAGGATTTTCAATGGCCTTATAGCTACCAGTTTAATTTCTCTATCGAGCGCCAATTCGCTAAGGATTGGAGCGCGACAATAGCCTACGTTGGCACGTTGAGCCATCGTCTACCGTTCACCGTGGACACCAACTATCCGGTCTACACCTCGACAGCAACTACGGCAAATGTGAATAGCCGCCGCCCCATTGACACTGGCTTACTGAGTTCGATCTTCTCCGCCAAATCCATCATGAATGCTTCTTATAACGGGTTGCAGTCGACACTCGAGAAGCGCTTCGGGCGGCACTTCGGGCTGAAGGGTTACTACACGTTTAGCAAAACGCTTACGGGCGCGCAGCTGCAGAACAACACTCTGCTTGGCGGCGCGCAGGACTACAGGAATCTGGCCGAAGAGAAGGGCCGCTCCGATTTCGACCGCCGTCATAACACCGTCACTTCTCTGATCTGGACGGCGGATTATTTTGGTGGCATGAGCGCGGTGCCGCGGGCGATCCTCAACGGATGGCAGATTTCGGCGATAGCGACGGTCCGTAGCGGCCTTCCATTCACCGTAACCACGGGACGTGATAACAACCTGGACGGCAACAGCAACGATCGCGCCAGTTTAGTCGGCAATCCCTTCCTGGATCCGAATCGCGCCCGGTCGGCGGTGACGGGTGCGTGGTTCAATACCGCGGCCTTTACACAGAGCTCAAGCGGCGTGGATGGTACGGCGGGTAGGAACATTTTGGATGGCCCAGGGTTCCGTGGCGTGGATCTGGGTATCTTCCGAAACTTCAAGGCGCGCGAACGGATGAACTTGCAGTTTCGCGCCGAGATCACCAATGCATTTAATCTGGTCAGTCTAAACGGACCGAACACGGTGCAGAATAGTTCACTATTCGGAACGATTCGCAGCGCGTCGGATATGCGTCAAGTGCAGCTCGGGATTCGCTTGACGTTCTAGTGGTGGCGAACGCAGTCCGATCGTTTCGATGAAGGGACGGTACCGGACCGTGGCAAAATCGGACAGTTCTTAGCAAAATCGAACAGCTATCGGCCCCTGCCTGCCCAGAATCGGCCGCAGCGAGCTCACAGGAAGGCGTTCCCTGCCTCCAGTACAAGTGGAAGCGCAATTGCACAAACGAGACACGCCGCCGGGCAGGACCGACACTGATGAATTGTTTTCGAAGCTTCTTGACCGTTTTGTTGATTGCCACGCTGAGCTCAGCTACGTTTGCTCAGGAAATTACCATCACGGATCCTCCGCGTCCGCCCGTGATTGGGCCTATATTACGGCCTTTTCATCTGGAAAAGCGCCTTGTCTCGCCGGTGCGTCTTTCTAATTCGCCGCGCTTGGAATCGCTTGTTCGGGCTGGCAATCTCTATCTGTCGGTCCGCGACGTGATCGCGCTTGTGCTGGAAAATAATGTCGACATCGCGATACAGCGCTACGGTCCGTTTCTGGCCCGCGAAGTTCTGCGCCGCGCTGAGGGTGGGGGATTTCTGCGAAGCGTGGGCACGCCGGTAAATGCCGGCCCAGTGAGCGTGAGCCTTGCTGGAGTAAACGCGAGTACGGTGGGGTTGGCGGAGAGTGGATCGGGTGTTAGCTCGGGCGGCGGTATTGTGATTCAATTAGGGCCGAGCCCGCCGAATCTCGACCCCTATCTTTTCGCTTACGTTAATCTGCAGCACAACACGACGCCGCTGAGCAATACAGTGCTGAGCCAGATTTCTTCACTGCAGAATGATAGCCGCAGTTATCAGTTCGGCTACGGGCAAGCGTTTCTCTACGGCACCAATGCGCAGCTAACCTACAGCAGCAATCGCAATAAACTGAATAGCCCCGCCAACGCGTTGAACCCTTACACAAACGGTTCGCTCGATTTTTACATCACGCAGAACCTGCTTCAAGGTTTCGGCGTTGCGGTAAATAACCGTAACATTCGAGTGGCCAAGAACAACATGAAAGTGACCGATCTGCAAGTGAAGCGGCAAGTGATCACGACTGTTTCCGCGGTCTTGAATTTGTACTGGGATCTGGTCAGCTTCAATGAGGATCTGCGCATCAAGGAACAGGCGCAGGCCACGGCACAGAAGCTGTTTGAGGACAATCAAAATCAGGTGCGAGTGGGCACCTTGCCGGGCATCGAAGTCACCCGAGCTGCCGCCGAGGTTTCTTCAACCAAAGAAAATCTGCTGATTGCCCAGACTAACGTCGCGCAACAAGAGACCGTGTTGAAGAATGCGCTTAGCCGAAACGGTGTAGAGAATGCGTGGTTAGACGAAGTGCACATCATCCCGCTGGATCGCATTGAAGTGCCGGAGAAAGAAACGCTGAAGGCCATGCCGGATTTAATACAAGATGCTTTGCGGAGCCGGCCTGAACTGGAGCAAACGCGTACGAACATAGAGAGCAGTAAGATCAATCTTCGCGGCACCCGGAACGCGCTACTGCCCGTATTGCAGGCCTTCGCGGAGATTACGAACAACGGCTTGACCGGGTCGGTCAACGCCCTGGCAAATGGGTCGAGCATTCCCGATCCATACCTGGTTGGCGGATACGGCAATCTGATCGGCCAATTATTCCGGCGCAATTACCCGAATTATTCTGCAGGCTTTTCACTCAACATCCCGTTCCGCAACCGCGCGGCGCAGGCCGACTACGTTACGGATCAATTGAATCTGCGCCAGAGTGAGTTGCAACTGCTTCGTTCCGTTAGCCAGGTGCGGGTGGATGTGAAGAACGCCGTGATCGGCTTACAACAGGCCCGCGCCCGGTATGAGACCGCGGTGGCCACGCGGGCACTGGCGGTACAGACATTGGATGCCGAGCAGAAGCGATTCACATTTGGGGAATCGACCATTCCCGCGGTTGTGCAGGCGCAACGCGATCTGGCGCTGAATCAGAGCTCCGAAGTCCAGGCTATGGCCAACTATACACACGCCAAAATTGCATTCGATGAAGCTGTGGGGCAAACATTAGAAGCAAATAATGTTTCCATGGATGAAGCGGTGCTCGGCACGGTATCGCGAACCTCTTCCATTCCAGAGACATTGCCGAGCCGCCCTTGATGAGAACACCAACGCTAGCCGTCGCGATGGCCGGATGTTGCCTGCTGGCTTCAGCGCAAGAGATAACAGTGGAGAAGCCAACGGGCCCGTTCCTTATCCGATCTTATCGATCGCCCACGGTGCCGCCAACGCAGCTAAGTAACTCCGACAGAATTCATTCGCTGGTTCGGGCGGGAAAATTGTATCTTACGGTGCAGGATGCGATCGCGATTGCGATCGAGAATAATCTCGACCTGCAGATCGACCGGTACGGTCCGCTGGGCGCTGAATGGAATCTAAAACGCGCTGATGCCGGCGGCCCGTTGCGAGGCGTTACGAGCGGTAACAACGCCGTGAATCAGGTGACTAGCGGCCAGGGGGTCGCGGGTAGCCAGGTAAGCGCCGGCCTTAGCAATACTGGTAACGGCAGTAACAACGGGACTGGCGGGGCGATTGTTTCTCAGATTGGACCGGTGACGGCCAATCTCGATCCTGTCCTGCAGAACACGTCCCTTTATTCGCACCTAACCTATCCTCAGGCGAATACCACGCAGAGCCAAATCAGCGCTCTGGTGAACACGCGGCATATCTTCAACACCTTCGTGCAGCAAGGTCTAATCACTGGCGGGTATGTGCAGGTGTCGGCCAACGAATCCTATTTGCAGGAAAATACGCCTACCGACATTTTGAATCCTTCGGTTGCGTCGGTAGTGCAAATCTACGCTCGCCACAATCTCCTGTCTGGCTTCGGAGTCAACGTGAATAGCCGCTTTATCCGCGTCGCGAAAAAAAATATCACCACCGCTGGTGAGACCTTCCGCTCGCAGTTGCTGAACGTGGTGTCGAACGTTTTGAACCTCTATTGGGACCTGGTAAGCGATAACGAAGATCTGCGCGCGAAGGAACAGGCGCTTGGAATTTCCCAAAAATTTCTGGAAGATACCAACAATGAAATTCGCATTGGAACACTTGCCAAATTTGAATCGCTACGCGCGGAATCGGAGCTATCCACCCGCCGGCAGGAGATTGCCATCGCGCAAGCTACCGTGCACCAGCAGGAAAATCTGTTGAAGACCGTCCTAAGCCGAAATGGCATGGGCGACCCGGTGATCGACAGCGCGGAGATTATTCCCTTGGACCGCATACAAGTTCCCGACAAGGATGAGTTACCACCTTTTCGCGAACTAGTGGCCCGAGCCATCGCCAAGCGGCCCGACGTTGCGCTTTCTAACCTGAGCATTGAGACGGCCCAGATGTCGGCCTTAGGAACTGAAAATGGATTGCTGCCGTCTTTGCAGGCGATCACGTCGATTACAAGCGTGGGCTTAGCGGGGCAGAACAAGCCACAGCCCGATGGCACGGAATCGGACAAGTACTACCAGGGCGGTTTTGGCAATGCGTTAGGGCAGGTGTTCCGGCGTAACTTTCCTAGCGAGCGCGCGGCCTTAATTTTTCAGGCCAACCTGAAAAACCGAATCGCTCAGGGAGATTACGGGATCGATCAGTTACAGCTTCGACAGAATGAGTTGATCGCTCATCGCAGCATGAATCAACTGGCGGTGGACATCTCAAACCAGATGGTAGCGTTGCGTCAAGCTCGATCAAGATATTCCGTGGCTGCAAACACGCGTACTTTGCAGGAGACGCTGTTGGAAAAAGAGCAACAGAAGTACACGCTGGGCGGGTCTACGATCAACAATCTGATTGTGGCGCAGCGCAGTTTAGCGGGGGCGCGGGCTACTGAAGTCGGCGCGGCCGCGATGTATAGCCGGGCACGCGTGTCGCTGGATCAGGTGCTGGGGGAAACGCTGGAAGTGAATCATATTTCGACCGAGGATGCGTTGCGCGGCCGCATCGCTCGGGAATCGAAACTGCCCAGCACCTTGAGCGGCCCGAATAACTAGTGTCCGCTGCGATAAGGTGCGCGACGGGTGCTGAGTGCTGCGCCAAACGCGTCTTCAACGACGGATGCCTGCTCCTGCTGGTGTCGCTTTAAAGATCCGGCCGCCGGACTGGCGCTCCTCGGCCGGCCCGCGTAATAAAGCGTTCTTTGGGATGCATCGAGTATCGGCTGCATGTTGTCCTCCACAGAGGTCCAAGGGCCCATGTTCTGGGGCTCTTCCTGTACCCAGACAAATTCGCTGGCCAAAGGGTAGCGGCTCACGATCGCTTCGAACTCAGCCGCGGCGAACGGATAGAGCTGTTCCACGCGAATGATCGCGACGTCGTTGCGCTTGCGTGTTTCGCGCCCCTGAAGCAAGTCGTAATAGATCTTGCCGGAGCAGGCCAGAACGCGGGTAATATGCGTCGCGTCTACAGTATCGTCCAGAATTTCCTGGAAGCCTCCGGAGGCCATGTCGTTCAAGGATGAAACCGCCCGGGCATTCCGCAGGATACTCTTCGGAGTAAAGATAATGAGTGGTTTCCGGACGCCGCGATTGTCGGGTCCGCCATGCATCTGCCGGCGCAACAGATGAAAATACTGCGATGGTGTCGTGCAGTTTGCCACCTGCATGTTATTCTCACCGCAGAGTTGCAGGAAGCGCTCAATACGGGCGCTGGAATGCTCCGGACCCTGGCCTTCATAACCATGCGGCAGCAGCAGGACGAGGCCGCTCGGCTGTCCCCACTTCGATTCCGCGGCGGCGATGAATTGATCGATCATGATTTGGGCGCCGTTACTAAAATCGCCAAACTGCGCTTCCCACATGACGAGGGTTAACGGATCAGCCACGCTATAGCCGAATTCAAAGCCCATCACGGCGTATTCGCTGAGCGAGCTGTCATAGACGTCGAACCGGGCCTGATCGGCCGATACATTCCGCAATGGCACATACATCTTGCCATTCTCGTTATCGTAAAACTCCAAATGGCGCTGACTGAACGTCCCTCGCCCGCTATCCTGGCCACTGAGGCGAACCGGGATCCCTTCCACGACCAAGCTTCCAAAAGCGAGTGATTCGGCCAACGCCCAATTGACCGGGCCACCTTGCGCCGCTTCGCGCCGGTTGTCGAGAAACCCTTTCAATTTCGGATGCACATGAAAATCGCCAGGGAACGACACGAGCGAATTCAGGATCCGTTCCAGCGTGGAGCGTTCGACGGCTGTGCTGAGTGAGCGGTTGGCAATCGACGCCTGCGGAACCGAGCTCATCTCCTGAACTTCGAATCGTTCTTTCTTTTGGGCGATGTCGTAGATCTCATTTAGGCGGGCGCTAACCGTCTTGTGCATCGCTTCGATATCGGCAGCGGTGGCGAACTTTTCACGTTGCGCCCGTTCTGAATAAATCGTGGTAACGGAGGGTTGCTGCTTGATCTTGCGGTACATGATCGGCTGCGTGTAGCTAGGATCGTCAGCCTCATTGTGGCCGTGGCGGCGATAGCACAACAGATCGATCACGACATCTTTCTTGAAAGCCTGGCGGAACTCTAGCGCAAGCTGCGTCACGCGCAGACAAGCTTCGGGATCGTCGCCGTTGACATGAAAAATAGGAGCCTGCACCATGCGCGCGACGTCGGTGGAATAAAGCGAACTGCGCGACTCGTTCGGATTGGTGGTGAAACCGATTTGGTTATTGATGATCAGGTGAATGGTGCCACCGGTGCAATAGCCGTCCAATTGCGACATGTTCAGGGTCTCGGCCACCACGCCCTGACCGGCGAAGGCAGCGTCGCCGTGAATCAGAATCGGAATAACCCGTTCGCGCTTCGTGTCGCCCAGGCGATCCTGCTTGGGGCGAACGATGCCTTCCACCACAGGATCGACGGCTTCCAGATGGCTGGGGTTGAATGCGAGCGATACATTAATCTCGCGGCCCTTCGTGGATTTGCGAACTCCACGGGCGCCGAGGTGATACTTTACATCGCCTGAGCCTTGAATGCTTTCGGGATCGACATCGCCGTCGAATTCCGAAAAGAGCTGCACCATGCTTTTGCCAACGATATTGGCGAGCACAGTAAGGCGTCCGCGATGCGCCATGCCGAGCACAGCTTCATCGACATTGCCATTGGCGGCGCGCTCCAGCAGTTCATCCAAAATTACTATCGCCGATTCCGCTCCTTCGAGCGAGAATCGTTTCTGGCCTACAAAGCGAGTGTGGAGGAAGTGCTCAAAGTCTTCAGCCTCAATCAGGCGCTCCAACGCGCGGCGGCGGTCTGCGGGATCGAGCGGCCATAGATTCCGTGTTGGTTCCACGTGTTGCTGGATCCACTGCTTCTGCGAAGTATCCTGAATATGCATGTACTCGCAGCCAATTTTGCCGCAGTATGTTGTGCGTAAGGTTTCCAGAATTTCGCGCAGGGGCGCGGTGGGCGTGGCCAGCTTCAATAATCCCGTTTGAAATTCGCGATCAAGATCCCAGATGCTGAGACCCCAATGTAAGGGGTCGAGTTCCGGATGAAAGGGGACTTCCGAACCGAGCGGATCGAGGTCGGCTATCAGGTGCCCGCGCACGCGATAGGCGTTGATCAGTTGGAATACCGCGGCCTGCTTGCCGGCATCGGGAACGGCGGAGAGTCCCGGCACGGCGGACGCGCGGTCCTGCTGCCAGCGCACCGCGCGATGGGGCATTTTCAGATCATGAAAAATCTGGTCGTAAAACTCGTGCTCACCCTGCAAAAGTTCCTGCAGGCGGCCGAGGAACATGCCAGATTCCGCGCCTTGAATGACGCGATGATCATAGGTGCAGGTGATCATCATCACCTTGCTAAGGCCCAGCGCCGAGCGAATCTCTTCGGTGGCGCCTTGATACTCGGCGGGGTAATCGATCACGCCAGTAGCGATAATTGCGCCTTGGCCCGGCATCAGGCGTGGCACGGATCCAAGCGTTCCCACCGTGCCCGGATTCGTTAACGAAATGGTAGTGCCTTCGAAGTCGGGAATGGTTAGCTTACCATTGCGGGCCCGGGCCACGATGTCGTCAAACGAAGTAAGAAAACCTTGAAAGCTCATCGCGCCGGCGTTCTTGATGTTAGGCACTTTCAACAAACGGCTGCCGTCTTTGCCGGCAACATCCACCGCCAGGCCGAGATTCACCTGGCCTCTTACAACGCGTACCGGCTCACCTTTGTCGTTCTCCCCGTAAGCGTGGTTCAGCGCCGGGACTTCCTGCAGCGCACGCACAATCGCCCAACCGACCAAGTGGGTATAAGAGATTTTGGTCTTCCTGATTAGCGTTTGATTGCTATTCAGAGTACGCCGATTTTCTTCCATCACCTTAACTGGAATCACGCGCTGCGATGTAGCAACGGGAATCGCCACGCTGGCAGTCATGTTCTCCGCAATACGGGCGGCGGCGCCACGCAACGGCGCGAGAACATCACCGGGGGCGGCATCGCCGGCGGCTGCATTCCGGCTGGCGATGGCAGGATGGGGAGCGTGCGCGGAACCGTTCATGGGGTCGGCGGGAGGCGCGCCATTCGTTTCGAACACATTCTTCCAACTGTCGTCGACATTGCGGCGGTCGTTGAGGTATTGCTGGTACAGTTCGTCTTCTAGCCAACTGTTGATACCCGGCTTGGGGTCTGAGGTTTCCTGCATGGAATTGGGGACTTTCTTTGAAAACTACCTATGCCTTCATGATACCCGATGGTTCTGACGCATGACCTGTTCGGTTACCCAGTCAGTGCAAATGGAAGATGACGCGGATGCCAACAGGGGCGTCCCATTTAGCACCGCATCGACAAAATTTGCCACACAGGGATAGTGAACATTTTCGGCGCAAGGTAATTCTTCTCTGCCGTTGGGAGTGATTAGCAGCGGACCACTCAGCGGATTCAGATCCAGTTCGCCGTCCGTCCCGATCACCCGGAATTCGTCGCGCGCCACATGAGAGTGCCAACGGACGTCCACGATACCGCGCACCCCGGAGGGATATTCGATCAACACAGTTGCTGCATCTTCAACCGCCGAATGATGAACTACGTTTGACATCTGGCCTGTCGCCCGTGACGGATCACCGAAGAGAAAGTTCAACGCGTCAATGCGGTGCGAGGCAATGTCAAAGAGTGGGCCGCCGCCCGATTTGTGAGGATCCAGCAGCCAACTACGCTGCTGATCCTGGTCTTGAAACCACGAGTGACAATTGGCCTCGGCCAGAACGGGACGCCCGATGGCGCCAGCGTCCAGGAGAGCTTTCGCCCGCTGCAATTTTGGGTAGCCACGGCGATAATAAGCAACTCCCAGCATCTTGCCATTCTGTTCGGCGGCGTCCAACATCGAGCGGGCGTGGGTATAGTTGAGGGCCGTGGGCTTTTCGCAGAGTACGTGCTTGCCGGCAGCGAGGGCGGCATTTGTCTGGGGAGCGTGAAGATAAACGGGAGTAGCGATGTAGACGGCGTCGACCGCCGGGTCCAGAAGTGCCCGATCTAATTCGGTCCAGACGTTGGCGTCGAAAGCCTCGCCCTTTTTACGATCGCGCGTCACGATGCCGTAGAGATGACTTCGCGGCTCCGCCACTATAGCGGGGATAACACGCCGGCGCGCGATGTCGCCCACACCGACAACCACCCAATTGAACATGTTCTTCAGTGTAGAACCGCAGTTGCGTGCGGTAAGATGTCCCATCATGAAGCTGCTGATCTTCTCCGATATCCATAGCGACTTAGCCTCTCTTACACGATTGATGCAGATGGAAGCGGATTACTATTTCGCCGCCGGGGATCTGGTGAATTGGAGCCGCGGTCTGGATCAAGTGGGTCCGATCATGCAGCAACACGCCGACAGGATGTACGTAATTCCCGGCAATCACGAATCGGAACAAGACATCGCGACATTCTGCGATCAATTCGGATTCCACGCATTTCATGGGCAGACGATGGAAATCGGCGGCTATCATGTCGCGGGCTTGGGATACTCAAATCCCACACCCTTCGACACGCCGGGCGAATATACCGAGGATGAATTGGCAACGCGGCTAAACAAGTTCGATGGGCTGTCGCCGTTAATACTAATTTGCCACTGTCCGCCAAAAGATACCGCACTCGATAAGGCTGGCAACGGGCAGCACTACGGCAGTACCGCCGTTGGCGAATTCATTGAACGGCAACAGCCGGAGCATTTTTTCTGCGGACATATCCACGAAGCGGAAGGTGTCACGGTACAGCTTGGCGGCACGACGGCCACGAATGTGGGGAAGCGCGGATTCCTGCTGGAATTCTAAGCCACATGCTGGCGAAGTACCTGGCGAAAATGCGTCCAGGCAAGTGGCGTCTGTCGTCTTGCTATCAGCATAACCAACTCAATTCCGGCCCAAACAAAGTATGCGATGGTGGCGATTACCCGCACCGGATCCGCTAGCACTGGAATTGAGGAACACACAAACTGAACCATGAAAAGGCCGAACAATGTAGCCGCTTCCCACCACTTCAATTCCATATTTATCAGGAACAAGAAACCCACCAAGGCTTGGCCGATCGTCATGAGCAGTTCGAGTTCCTGCTGGGAATCGAACGGAATTGCCGATAGCGTACCGCGGCTGATGGAATAAATAATGGGGAGCATCGCCGCCAGCAACGTCCATTGATTGATGTTGCTGGAGACCATGTTCATCAGCGCCGTGGGAGCTTGGCCCGGCTTGCGCGCCCAGTAAAAAGTGGAGGCTCCTTCGGGAAACTCGGACACGAACGGCGCTACCCATTGAATGAACAGAAATTGCGGCACGCCCAGCATGGTGGAGACGGCCATCAGACTTCCCAGGAAGGGTTCAGCCGAAGCATAGATCAGTCCGCCTCCAACAATGAATAGCGCGGAGATAGTGAGGATACGGAGCGCCGGTCTAGCTTTGACGATGGCCTTGGGGATGGCTTCCAAATCATCGACGCCTTCATGTCCTTTCGCGGGCATCTTGCTTAAGACGAACAAATAGGCGCCGTAGAGAACAATCAGAACGCCGGCGTCGATGACATCGAGCGAACTCTTCCACCAGACAAAAATCATATACAGGAGCGGAGGCAACAATGCGATGACGTTGACGCTTTGATCCTCTTCGAGCGTGATGCGATTTAGGGGCTTACGTTCATTGCGGCGGTGTACGAAGGCGGCAGTGCAGTAAATCATCGGCCAGCCGATCCCCGTGAGCAATCGCAATGCTCCGGTCAAGTTGGCGAGCAGCAAAGGTGTCTGCTGCTTCCACGCCAATACCGCTTCGACGGCAAACTCGGGCAAGGTTTGGAGCCACGCCAGGATGGCCAGCGCGAATCCTTGGGCGATGAAATACTGCGCGGACTCGGCGGCCCAAGCGATCAATAACGCCGCCACCAGAATGGACGGCGCGGCCCACAGCAAAGTCGACGGAGGCGATTCCTCAATGTGCGGGGAGACGGCGAGGATCAGGAACATCGCAGGCATTCCAGCCTGGGCCGCCCTGGAATAATCGGGCTTCAAGAGAACGAAACTTCCTGCTTATTAGAGATGAGGGAGTGCTTTTGAAACTCCTCATGCTTTTCCGGGAAGTCTTCGCGATAGTGTCCGCCGCGGCTTTCGTGTCGAGCCAAACCGCAGCGGGCGATTAAAGAACACACCTCGTGGATATTGCGTAGTTCGTAATTGGGGCGGCTGGCGGGCAGGTCGCGGCGTCTTGCCATGCCATCAAGGGTCGAGCATGCTTCCAACAATCCTTTGCCGGTGCGCAAAATGCCGCAGTCATCCCAGGCCAGTTGGCGGAGACCGGCCTCGGAAACGGAGGGGATTTCCACGTAATCTGGAACTTCCGCTTCTACGAATGCAGCCTTGGCCCACTCTTGCATCGCCGCGCCTGCGCGAGCGCCAAATACTACACCTTCCAGCAGGGAATTGCTGGCCAGTCGATTGGCTCCGTGCACGCCGGTACACGCCACCTCACCCGCAGCGAATAATCGGGAAAGGTTTGTACCGCCGTTCAAATCAGTTTTGACGCCGCCCATTGCATAATGCGCCGCGGGATGCACTGGGGCCTGTTGTCGACTCAAATCGATTCCGTAATGTAGACACGTTTCGAAGATGCGTGGAAAGCGGGCTTGCAGAAACTCACGTTCGAGATGCGTGAGATCGAGGAACATATGCGGAGCACCGGTGCGCTTCATCTCACTGACGATGGATCGTGAAACTACATCGCGCGGCGCGAGTTCTTGCAACGGATGATAACGCTCCATAAATCGCTCACCGGCGGCATTGCGCAAATACGCGCCTTCGCCACGCAGGGCTTCCGATAAAAGGAAGCGCGGAGCCCCCTCGACATGCAGCGCCGTCGGATGAAATTGGACGAATTCGATGTCGGAAATCACAGCTCCGGCGCGATACGCGGTGGCTACCCCATCACCTGTCGCAACGTCTGGATTGGTGGTCTCTTTGTACACCCGGCCAAGGCCACCGGTAGCGAGTAACGTCGCTCGGGCATAGATGGGTACGGCGCGTCCGTTAGCTTCATCGAATGCCACGGCGCCGGCAACTTCGCCATTCGCCGACACCATTAAATCCGTGATGGAAGCAAAGCTCTGAAAGTAGACATTAGTCAGGGACGCGGCCTTCTCATAAAGCGTCCGGGCGATTTCCCGGCCGGTAGAATCGCCGTGGGCATGCAGCACCCGGCTCCGGCTGTGCGCGCCTTCTCGTCCGAACAGGAGTTTCGAGCCCTCACGATCGAACGCCGTTCCCCAGTCAATCAATTCCTGGATCGCCGCGGGACCTTCCTCCACCAGCGTATGGACTGCTTCCCGATCGCAAAGGCCATCACCCGCGAACAAGGTGTCCTGTTCATGCAACTCAACTTCATCATCGTCGCTCAGCGCGACTGCAATGCCGCCCTGCGCATATTCTGATGAAGATTCGTGAAGGTTATCCTTGGTGAGAACCATCACTTCGCCGGCCTGCGCAAGCTCAATCGCAGCGCGTAATCCGGCGACGCCAGCGCCTACAACGAGGAAATCAGCATTCATCGCAAAGTCAGACACCCGCTGACAACCACATGGTACAACGAACTTATGCCGAGTTATCGTGTCGAGACACCAGCACGCGCCTATAATGCTGTGATCGAACGGGGTATTCTGCGGCATCTCGCCGAATACATTCCTCCGTCTTCCGGCAAGATCTTCGTACTTACTACGAGTGATGTCTGGGATTTCCAGGGCTTCCGCGTCGTCGATGCTTTGGCCGGACGCGCGCATGAAGTTTTGTTTTTTCCAGGCGGCGAAGAACGCAAGCGCCTCTCCGAAGTTGAGTTACTTGCCGACCAGATGTTAGCGCTAGGCGCCGATCGATCCAGTGTCGTTATCGGCTTCGGCGGCGGAATTGTTACCGACATAGCCGGATTTCTAGCCTCGGCGTTTATGCGCGGCGTGCCCGTGGTGCAGGTGCCCACAACGCTGCTGGCGCAAGTGGACGCGGCGGTGGGCGGTAAAACCGGAGTGAACCTGGCGGGTGGCAAAAATCTATTCGGCGCATTTCACCAACCGCTATCGGTCTTGATCGACCCGGAGGTGCTGGCGACACTGCCGGAACGCGAGTATCGTGCAGGACTTTACGAAATCATCAAGTGCGGCGTCATTCGCGACGACGCTTTATTCCGCCTCTTTGAAAAACGATCCGCGGAAGTGTTGGCGCACGAACCAGAAGTGCTGGATCGGGCCATCTCCGACGCGATTCGTATCAAGGCGGAAGTGGTTTCCGCCGATGAGCGGGAAGGGGACTTACGGCGGATCTTGAATTTCGGCCACACGGTGGGGCACGCTTTGGAAGCCGAGACTGGGTATACGCGATTTCTGCATGGCGAGGCCGTGGCATTTGGGATGAAAGCGGCAACCGCGTTGGCAGTGCTGACGGGCAATCTGGCAGCGCAAGACGCCGGAGCGATTCTCGACACGATTGGACGCTACGGCCCCATTCCCAAGCTTGATGGAATTGAGGCCCAAGGCTTGGCGGCCCGACTGCGTAGCGACAAGAAAACGATTCACGGGAAGGTACATTTTGTGTTGCCCGTAAAGATCGGGGAAGTGACCATTGTCTCGGACATTGCCAAGTCCACCGTGCTGCAGGCGATCGAGTCAGTGCTACGGTAATGCCCGCTTCGACAACAGGAACTACTCCGCCGGGCGCGACTGATGAAGCGCAGGCGGCGGCGTGGGTACGTGGAATGTTCGGGCGTATCGCCGGCCATTACGATCTGTTGAATCACGTTCTTTCTTTCAACATGGATAAGCGGTGGCGCGGCATAACCGTTCGCCGCGTCTCACATATTCTGGACCAGCCAGATGCGCGCGTGCTCGATCTCTGTTGCGGTACCGGCGACGTATTGTTGTCGCTGGAAGAAAAGCGCGGTGCATCCGTTTTCGGCAGCGACTTCTGTCATCCGATGCTAACCGCGGCCAAGCAGAAGATCGAGCGCAAGCATTTTCAATCGACCCTCTTTGAAGCAGATGCCTTGCGGCTACCGCTACGCGAGGGCTCATTTGACTTGATCACCATCGCATTCGGTTTTCGCAATTTGTCGAACTATGAAAGCGGATTCGCCGAATTGTTGCGCGTTCTGAAGCCTGGTGGAACCGTCGCTATTCTTGAATTTTCTCAGCCCACGAATCGCATCTTCGGCGCCGTCTATCGGTTCTTCTCGGCAAAGGTTTTACCAGCCATCGGGGGTATTATTTCCGGGTCCAGAGAGGCTTACACGTATCTGCCGCAATCCATCGGAAAGTTTCCAGGGGCTGGCGAACTCGCCGTCAGAATGCGTAGCGCCGGATTCGCCGAAGTCGAATTTGAACGGATGACGGGTGGCAGTGTGGCGCTACATCTGGGGCGTAAATTAGCCGTCACAGCAAACGATTGATCGCCAACTTCAATTCTTCTTCCGTTAAGGCCGTGCTGATGAATAACTCTTGCCGGGCCCCCTGGCTCAGTGCGATTGCCTTCCAACCGTTCTCCGTCGGCACAGTGATGTGCACCTTAAGCTTGCCTTTCGCGTCGCGAACTTGCCGGATCACGCCTGGTACAACGCTGCGCACTTCACTGTTATCGGCGATCAGACGTTCCAGAAACCCGCGCACGCCGTCAATGATGCTGTGCTCGATCTTCAGCTTACCTTGCGCGGTTCGTAACCTCATTCCCACAGTTGCCAGCTTACAGGAAATCTAGGGCTGCCAACCCTGGCTCGCCCAGCAAAGGCATGAACCGGCAGGATGAAACAATGCGCGAATCGATGCGCCCACCGCTCTTCGTGAAGACGCGAAGATCCTGATCGTCTCTATTTCCGATGGGGATGACCAGCACTCCCGGCTCGCCAAGTTGATTGAGCAGCGCGCTTGGGACTTCCGGCGCCCCGGCAGCTACTGAGATCGCATCGAATGGCGCATCGGGAGGGTAGCCTAATGATCCATCGCTGTTCAGCACCGATATATTTGCGAGTCGTCCCGCACGTGCTAAATTATCGCGCGCAAGATCGGCAAGCGCCGGGACGATTTCGATCGACACTACGCGATGGGCAAGTGCTCCCAGTATCGCGGCATGATAGCCAGACCCCGATCCCACATCCAGCACGCGCTCGCGGCCCTGTAGTTTAAGTGTCTCCACCATCAGCGCGGTGATGTAGGGCTGAGAGATGGTCTGGTTAAATCCGATGAGCAATGGCCCGTCGAAATAAGCTTCGGCGCGGCGATCCCGCGGCACAAATAATTCGCGGGGAAGTTCACCCATTGCCGCCAGGACGCGCGAATCGCGAATACCGCGAAGACGAAGTTGTTTCTCGATCATGTCCCGGCGCAGGGATGGGTAGTCGGTCATTGCCCAAGCTACTTGAAGCGGCTGCGGTATTGAAAATCTATTCCGAAAACGCCATTTTCTTCGCGTACCGCCACGACGCCCCAGTGCCGGCTGAAGTCCCACTCAACGCGAATCAGCTGATCTTGCGTCTGTGTCAGATTTGTGATGTAGGTGAGCGTTATGTCTTTCGATAGTTGCTGCTCCACCGTAAGGCGAGCTTGTGTACGGTTGTCAATTCCGGTTAATGTGGGGTCGATCTTTAACCGGCTGACCCCGAAGAAGCGCTGCAGGCGATCGGAGACGGGCGCCGAGAGTACGCCTCCTAACAAGGAGTCGGAATTGGCGCCGCCTGACGGAGATGTGAGGCGAGTACTGGCGAGGCCCGGGGTTGAATTGGGATCACGGCCGACGGTTAACAGCGCAATAATCTCACTCGATTGTAGAGGCGGGTCCGAGCGATAAGAAGCATTCAGTTTGTTTAGCGTGCCCGAAAACGAAATATTGACAGTGATTCCACGGGCCTTCGTCTCCAGATCCATATCGAAGATGGGTTCGATTTTCACTGGATTCAGAAACCGGATCTCTCCACGATTGATTTCATAGCGGCTGCCGAAGAATTGCAGCTCGCCCTGATTTACAACTACGCTTCCCAATAGAATCGGTCGCAGCGGTGTTCCCCGCAGGCGCAGATCCACCTCGGCTTGAATGTCGCGTGTCAGTGAAGTAGTAAACTGTAACCCCGGTGCACTTTCGATGCGGACATCAAATTGCATCCCGCGTAAATAATCGTTCGGCGTGGTTGGAGTCTGCACCGGTTGCGCGCTTTTTGCGAGAAGACCCGCAAGATCGGTGCGGGGATTGAAACCCGCTCGAATAATTGTGATGTTCCCCGACATAACACTGCTCTCGGGCGTCCCCGTTAAGCTGAGAAGCGCGTTAAAAACCGTGCTGGTACCTTCCGGATATCGAAAACGCACCTGATTCGCCTTGGCCTGCAGCCGATAGACAAGCGTGCCCCCACCGAAACCTATGAATCCCGAGAATGCGAGTTGACCTCCCCCAGTCTGTGCCGTTAAGGACTCAATATTCGCCCGCGACCGGTCAAAAGTGATCACTCCATTCGCATTGTCAACTCCGTTAGGCACATCCGCAAGATAGAGCGAGGCTTTCTTTAATTCCAGCCGGCCAGTTACTAACGGATCGACGAGTGACCCTCGCAGCGATGCGTTCAAAGTCGCTGTTCCTTGAGCCAGCAAATCGGCATTGAAAAGCTGAAGAATTGCCAAATTCATCGATCCGGTGACCTGTAAATCCGACTGAGCTTGAGGATTCAACGACACAGTACCGGCGACGTCGAGGATGGTGTCCTTCGCAACGAAATGCGCGCTTGTCACACGAACGTGCTGTAGATCGCCATCGAGAATAATCGGCGTGCCATTCTTCAAAGCCAGATCTTGCAGCTGAGCTCCCGCGCGCGGCCGCACGTCGGGTTTGGGCTCCATCCGAAAGGAGTCGATTTTAAGTTGAGCTTTCCAATTCTCACGGCGCTTCAGCGACCCGCTCAACGTGGCCCCGCCTTGCAGGAAACCTAAAAATGGGAGAGTCACTTTTTGCTTTCCGGCGGTTACCAACAGGTCCTCGAGCGTGGCAAAAGTCATTTGTGAAAAATGGATTTCGCCGGATCCAGGGTAATCCCCTTGCAATTTCCATTCGCCAGTTCCCGTCACCTTTGTTTTGCGGAGATCGCCGTCGGCGCGAATAGCAAGCACATCGCCCTTGGAGTCGGCGTTCAATCGAATGTTGCCCAGCGCGACTCCGTCCACAATCGCGTTATTGAATGAGAGCTCACCCGTCAGCGATGTCAAATCCATTCCGCCTTGATGGATCCGCGCGGCACCTCTCGCCTTGAAGTCTAACTTGCCGCCTACGCCTTGATGCATCTTTTGAATGGTTGCGAATCGTTCCAGGCTGAGGCCCTTGGCCATCGACGAGAAGCTCAATTGCCCATCATTCCAGTCTTCGCGGGTCCCCTTATAGTTACCCGAGAATTCAATCCTTACCTGATCGTGCAACGCTTCCCCATGCGTAATTGCGACTTCCCTGCCTGAAAATTCCACGAGTGCCCGGAGGCGGTCGAAGCGCTCTTCACGGAAGAGAAAAGGATCGACCGCGATGCTCCCAATCAGCGTTGGAGATACCACGGTACCAGCAACCTTAGCCTGGATAGACGCCGTGCCGCCAATCGGCTGCGCCCCTTTTTCCAGGTCTTGTAACAGCGAGTGGAGATCCACTCCATAGGCCTGAAGGCTACCGGAAATCGACGAGGCATCAACGATGTGCCAGGATGTGAGCGCCACTCTGCCTTCTCCTTGCACCTGAATCCGCTGCTGTTCCAGAGTAAGGGCGTGCAGGGCTAGCTGGTTTGCCTCCAAACTGAAATTTGTCGACAGGCGGTCGATTTCACGTTTATTGAATCGGCCATCGCGCAGCAGGAAATGTGTCGTCGATACGTGTCCAAGAATCCGCGGGTTTACTAGCTCCCCACTGACGGTTGCTTCGATATCCGCTACGCCTTTTCGTAAACTGACCGGCAGAGTTTTTGGTGCCCCGTCCCCGAGCAGTGCAAGGGCCGGCAGAAAGTCGTCGAGATTACTAGAATGAATCCGCGTCTGCAAAGTGTCGCCCAAAATTCCAGATACGTCCACCCGGGAAGATGGAGTGACTACGAACGAATTATCAAGACGAACGGATTTCTGCTGCCGGTCATAGGCAATGTCGACCTGGCCTTCGATTGGCGCCGCAGGCCCGGCGGGCGTGATATGCACGTCGGCGCTAGCGGTAACTTGCCCGTTAGGACGCAGAATTGCATTCACTTTCACCGGCCCGTCCAGCAGGCCGCTCCAGGGAAACGTTCGAGGCGTGAGAAACCGTATCACCTCCGCGAGTGCCAGGGTTTTCACATCACCCGCTGCCTGCAATGCCTTCCAGTCGACAAGTTCCGCGGCTCCTACAAAGGTCGCGCCCATGCCGGCCAGGCGCAATCCAGGAAGGTTGAGGCGATCTCTTACCAGATGCACATCCGACCGCAACGTTAAGCCGCTCAGGTTTGCAGCTGCAAAGCGATAAACCAAGCCGCGGCCTACCAGCTTTCCATCAAAGCCGTAATCGAAGCCCGCCCCGAATGTCGTAAAGCCCGACCCTTCTATTTGCATGGTGCCCTGATGCGAGACCGGAATGCGGAGCGGATTTCCCAATTCAGCAAGCGACAGGTTGGCTTTGACAACCAACTCCGCTCGCGGCGATTGGAAGTTTGTCACAGTCCCACTAAATTCAGCGGCCGATTCCTTGAGCGTAACTTTTCCGGCAGTGATTCGTAGGCGATCTTTATCCAAGATAATAGATGCCTGCGTGTTGAATTCCGGCGGTTCCACGCCGTTCACTTTGACGCGGAGACTTGTCGATTGAAAGTCACCGCGATATCGCGGGCCTGAGCGTTCAAAGGATAGCCTCGTGCTTAACTCCTCAGCTCGGATTTCGAACGGAAACTTGTGAGAGTCGTATTGAAACGACCCATTGCGTAGAGCCAAGGTTTGAATTTTCAGCTGCAGTAATTGCTCGATGACACTTTTGTCGGAACGATGGGCACGCCCTGGTGTTGGGATGTTTGTGCTGCCATCGGCATTCAGGAGAATGCGAACGTTCGGCTGATCGATTAAAAGTGAAGTGATATCGACCTTCCGCTCAAACGCCGAAATAATTTTGACGCCAATTTGAATCGACGCCGCGCGGAATAGCGGTGGCGCTGCAGCCGGTTCGGTTCCATGAAGGACGAATGGCGACACGTCCGCCTTCATCGTCTTCCAATCGAAGCGAAATGATCCTATTTCAACGCGGCCACCGCTGGTCCGCTCTACTTCGCTCACGATACGATCTCTTATCCGATCGCGAAACCAATCGCTTCGTATCGTGAAAAAGACTACCGTAAGCGCGATGGTGGCAAGCCCGGCCAAGCTCAACAGGACGGCGAGGAATCGCTTGCGCCGACGCGTCATTTTCGTGCCTCATCCCGAAACACTTCATCGTGATAAATGATTTCCGTTTGCAGGCGAGCCTCACTCAACCAGCGTCCCAGCGCCTGATCCGCGCGTTGTTGGGTCAGCAGCTTTTCGATATCCGCGCGGCTATCGGCAAACGATGGCGCCGGCCGGCCATGCTGCGCTTCCCATTCCGCCGATTGTGTTTTGTAGTAAATGCGTAGTTCCTCCGCCGGGATCTGCACGCCTGGGCGGAAACGAAAATCGACGAAGGTCAGAGTTGTAAGTTGAAAGCTCAAGTGCTCGCGCAATTCTTTCACGGTGAGTTGGCGCTGTTCCAGGTCGCGCTCATATTCGCCTACATTTTCCGAGTGCGATTGAATTTGCTTCAGCATCGCATCAATATCCGCGTCCGGCGGCGGAGGATAGCGGCTGAAGTCCACTTCGCGTTTGATCAATGTTTGCTCAATCAGGCGATCCACCATTTTGCGTTTCGAGGGACCGCTAAAATCGGGCTTTTCTCCGTTCAGGAAGGCTGCTACACGGATTTCTTCCATGACTTGCGTTTCCGTAATCACCTGGAAGCCGACCGTGGCCGCAATGCGATCCAGGATCTCGGCGCGGAGTGTGCACATCACAACGACGAGCGCGGCGACCGTCCGCATTAGAATGCCTGCCCTAGAGAGAAATGAAATTGAAATCCGCTAATTCGCTGCGGCACGGCAACGCAGGGGGTGATGCTTCCAGGCGCGCTGCACTGTAGCAATTGATCCCTAGTTCCTTCGAATCCACTGAAGTGCGGCGAATTAGGACTCAGGGCGATATCCACGCGGATGGGCCCGATCGGGGTTCGATAGCGAATGCCGAAGCCCACGGCATGCACCATGTAGTTGAAGTCCTGATAATCGCGCTGGTGGAAACGGAAACTGATGTCGCTGATGCTGTCGTAGACGTTGCCGGCGTCGTGGAAAAGTACTCCACCGATGTTGTCGCCGATCAATGGGAAGCGTACTTCGGTGGTATTGAACAACAATGCCTTGCCGCCGACAGGAAAGCCGGTGGTGGTATCGCGCGGGCCAGCCTGGTTGTCGGGAAACGCCCGGTTCGTCGTTGCTCCGCCGGAGAAGAATCGCTCGGGCAATGGAATATCCGACAAGCCACCGAAGCGTTGGATATAACCGAAATTGGTGCTGCGGGCAAGTATCACGTCGCGAGTGATGCGATGGTAAGTGGAGTTACGCATCAGGAGCCTGCTGAATTCCGTTTCCGACCCGAACTGCCGCGCTGCAAACCCGGCGTCCACCGTCGTATAGACACCCTTGTGGGCATCGCCCGGATCGTCACGCCGATCCTGAATAAAACTCATGGAGAAGATTCCCACGCGATCGCTCTGCGACAGGATCGGGATGAGCGCGGGACTGATTTTCAACGAGTTTGCATCGATGTTGACGTTGCGATAAGTAAACCGGTATTGAACGGTGTTGGCGCGGGACAATCGTTGGCTCAATTGTACGGAGCCCTCCTCGCGCAACGCGGCAAATGTATTGATATCGCGCGAATCGTCGATCAAAGCGGTGAATGTAAGGCTTAGATTTTCATTGCCGACAAACTGCGGCGCGACATAAGACAGCAGCGCCCGGCGCTGTAGAGTTGAGATTCGCGTCTGCAGACTGATTGTGTGCCCCAGGCCCCAAACATTCAAACGGCTAACACCCAAAGAGAGCCTCGGACTGAACCCCGTGCCTCCCGGAGCATTGTCGAACGTAGTTGACGCGCCGTTGCCGATGCGGGCGATTTGCGCTCCAAACCCGGCGTTCAGCGAATACTTTCCGGCCTCCTCCAGCTGGAACAGAACATTCTTGTTATCTTCATCGCCATCCGGGTTCTGAACTCCCGCTTCCACGGTGGCGAAGATGCCGAGATCATATAATTTGCGCTGGCTCTCGGAAATGCTGCTCTGCGAAAGGGGATCGCCCGGCTTCACCTTAATGCGTGAATTCACCAAAGATGGATTTGTCCGGTTGAGCCCTCCAACCAGGACGTTTCGGACGAAGATCCGCCGTCCCGGATTAACCGTGAACGCCAGATTTGCTTCCTGGGGGCTGCTTCCTTCGCTCTCTGTGAAGTCGAACGTGGCACTCGGGTAGCCGTTGTTGTAGTAGTAATTCAGAACGTTGTCACGATCGGAAGCAACGTTCAGATCGCTGAACGGCTGACCCTCGGTGGAGTGAAGTATGGAGCGAAGATACTTCTGATCCTCCGCCCCAATGCCCGTGATGTCCAGCCGTCCGACGAACGTTTGCTGGCCTTCGTCGATCTTCAGAGTTACCGCAATCTGACTGGCTCTTCCCTCATAATCGTCTTCGACAGCGGGCGTGATTTTCACGTCGCGAAATCCGTTTGAACGATACAAGTCCGATATCGCGCTGACGTCTTTTTCCAGATAACGTTCGCTATAACGGCCGTGGCGGAACTGTAAAAATGTCGCCGTCGTGATGTACATTCGCTCGCGCAAAGTGGCGGTCGTGAAATAACGATTTCCCGTGATGGTGATCGCTACTAACTTGTGGCGGGCGTCGCGATTGATCGTGTATTCGACAACCCGCACGCCTTTGTCTACGGGAAGGAGTTCGAACTCGACTTCCGTATCGAAATATCCCTGCGACTGAAAGTATTCAAGCAGATTCCGGCGGCCTTCCACCAGTAGATCTTTATCCAGAGCTCGCTCCTGAAAAACCGGAATCAGCTGCTGCAGCTTGCCTTGGGAAACTCTCGCTCCAGACGTTCGAACCTTGATGACGGGGCCGCCCTCGATTTCGAGAGTTGGCGTGACAGTATTGGTGTCCTCGTGGTAAACGATTCCGTCTAAGCCGACCTTGGCTAGCAGGCGATCGTGCTTCTGATAGTAAGATCGAACGTTGTCGACCCCCGACTGCACCAGGCTTTCGGTGGCTTTGCGCCAACCGAGTAAGCCGAACATCCATTGCCATCGGGTTGAGCGAATGATGTCGTGCTCCGGCCGGTCAAGTTGTCCCTTAAGGATTACGCCATCGAATCGAGCTCGCTTGCCCGGGTCCACCGTAAAGTCGATGTTGATCTGGCCGGTAGGTGGTTCCCTTTCAGAACGCGGCGTTACCGTCGCGTTATAAAGCCCGTTGGCGCGCAGGCGTTCCATGATGTTCTCGGTGGCCTGTTCCAGGTCGTTCTCGTTAAATGAGGCGCCAAGCTGGAGTTTGGTTGCCTTCGCCAGTTGTCCTTTGTTCGGCGGCTCAGGGGCTCCGGAGACGTTCACGCGGCTGACAAAAAAATTCTGTACCGTGATGAATCGCAGCCGCACACCCTCGCCTTCCGCGCTTGCATCCACAACGATATTGGAATAGCGCCCCGTCCTGTAGAGGTTTTGAATCGCGGCCCGCACGTCCACGATTCGCAGAGGCTGCCCGGCATGAAACGGCAACAGAGCTAAGGTTTTATCGGTGGCCAGAGGTTGGTCAGCAGGATCGAATTCGATGCCCGAGACGATCCGGTTCTCGTAGTTGGCGGGTTGCGCAGCCGCTGAAATGCCGAGTAGAAAACTCGCAATCGCAAGCAGCCTCGAAAAGCGGATGCCCAGCGGATGACGCACCGCCAATAATGATAGCGCAACAGACTGCTACTATCTGAATATATGAAGTTGGATGCCCGGGAGCGTTACTCCCGGCAGATCCTCTTTGCTGGAATCGGAGAGAAGGGTCAGGATGCGCTTTCCGCCGCCCGCGTTGCCATCGTGGGTTGTGGGGCTTTAGGAAGTTTTCACGCGGATGCGTTAGCGCGCGCCGGCGTAGGATATCTACGCATAATCGATCGAGACTTTATCGAGGCGAGCAATCTGCAGCGGCAATGGCTGTTCGACGAATCTGACGCGGATGACGGTTCACCGAAAGCTACCGCCGCGGCCAAGCGTCTGCGCCAGGTGAACTCGTCCATTACGATAGAGCCGATCGTCGCTGATCTAGCACCGTCTAATGTTTCCGGCCTCTTGGAAGGCATGCAGTTGCTTCTGGATGGAACGGACAATTTCGAAACGCGCTATTTGATCAACGATTTTGCCGTCAGCAGATCCATCCCGTGGATTTACGGGGCGGCTGTCGGGAGTTACGGCCTGAAGATGGCGGTGGTGCCGGATCACACGGCGTGTCTTAAGTGCGTATATCCCGAACCACCCCAGGATTCGCAACCTACCTGCGAAACCGCTGGCGTACTGAATGCCGTTACCGGGGCAGTGGCGGCCTTACAGATCGGGGATGCGCTGCGAATACTGGTGCAGGGCGTCGCTTCCATCCGTAGTACAATTACGACCGTGAATGTTTGGACCGGGGAGGTCCGCCAGTTCGAGCCTGAACGGGATCCGGACTGTCCGGCGTGTGGCCGCCGCGATTTCGCGCATCTTAGGGGCGAACGGCGCGCCCCCATCAGCTTATGCGGGCGCAACGCAGTGCAAATTCATGAGCGCGCAAGACCGGTTAATCTGCAAGAACTGGCTGCGCGATTAGCACCCCTCGGAGAAGTGCGGAGGAATGAATTAGCACTCCGATTTTCGCTCCCCGATTACCAACTCACCGTTTTTTCCGACGGAAGAGCTATTATCAAAGGCACCACCGATATTCAGACCGCTCGGAGCTTGTACGCAAAGTATGTTGGCAGCTAAGAGGCCATCGGCCGGCGCCGTAATGGGCGTAGGCGCGGCGACGCATCCACTCGTTAGCATAGTCACGCCCTGTTTCAACATGGCTCAATTCCTTAGAGAGACGATAGAAAGCGTCCTCGATCAGGATTACCCCAATATCGAATACATCATCATGGACGGCGGTTCCACCGACGGTACGCTGGAAATTTTAGAGGAGTACAAAGATCGTTTGCACTTCGAATCGCGCGCCGATCTGGGCACCGCCGACGCGATTAACCGGGGTTTCCAGCGATCGAACGGTGCTATCTTCGCCTACCTGAATGCCGACGATACATATCTGCCTGGAGCCGTAGCGGCCGCCGTCCGCCATCTGCAGGAAAACGCCGATTGCGGTGTCGTCTACGGGGAAGGGTGGTGGGTTGACGCCAACGGAAATCTGATTGGGCGCTATCCCACCAAGCCTTTCGATCGGGAGTTGCTTTCCAACGAATGTTTTGTCTGCCAGCCGGCCACTTTTGTGCGGCGTGAAGTCTTTGAGCGCGCTGGAAAGATGGACCCCTGCTTAAACTTCGTTTTCGATTACGACCTTTGGATCCGCGTCGCAAAAGTCGAGATGATGAGCAAGGTGGACGGCTTCTGGGCCACATCGCGAATGTATCCAGAGAACAAAACGCTGCGTAAACGCGCGGTCTTCTTCGAGGAAACCATGCAAACGCTGATGCGGCATTATGGCTACGTCGGGTTTCAGTGGGTTTACGGCTTTGCTGGTTATCTGATCGATCGCCGCGACCAATTCTTTGAACCTTTCCGCCCTTCCTTCGTCGGCTATGCGCTCAGCCTCGTGTTGGGGCTTCGCTATAACTGGCGTCAGCCTATCCGGTACATCCGGGAATGGCACGCGGTGATGAGTGTCGAGGGGCTGGTGCGGCTCTGGGGTAGCCGCCGCGCATACCAGGTAGCCGGGGGAATTGGCGAAGAAAAAAGGCCCGAGTAAACGTCGTAGACTAGGTTTCGCGATGTTCAATCATTGCCCGGACGCGGCTGATCTCCTGCTTTAGCTTTCGCTCGCGCGCGGCCAGAGTCACGACATAGGCCATCAGAATCAGCCAAGCCGCAAGAAATCCATAAAACATATATTGAAAATTGCGGGAGTCCATTTGGTTGCCCCTTTTTACATTGAATGCGCGAATCGCCGCAGACTCTCAATTTCGCGCTGCATGCTTTCCTGGCGCATGCGGACCATCACAAGAACACTGGCGACGCAGACAAGCGCCAGGATATTCCAGTACATCGGGCCTTCCATTCCAGCAGCCATTCCCCCGCCGTTGCGGATGCTCAACACAGGTCCGGGATGTTGTGTCCGAAACCACTCGATCGATTTCCAGACGATGATTACATCGATGAAAGCGAATATAGAGAGGACCGCGGAGAGCCGCGCGCGTTGCGCCGGTTCGTCAATCGCGTTGCGTAGCATCAGGTACCCGCTATACATCAGGGCGAACACCAGCATCGAAGTGAGCCGAAAATCCCAGACCCACCAGACGCCCCAAATTACCTTGCCCCAAATGCTGCCGGTGACGAGATTCACGATTCCGAATGCCAGCGATACTTCCGTTATGCTTGCGGCGTAGCTGTCGAAACGCAGCTCTTTTTTTACAAGGTACAAAATGCTGAGACACATCGCGACAAAGGCGCCGGTGAAGGCCGTGATCGCCGCCGGAACGTGGAAATAAAAGATTCGCCAGATTGCACCCTGCGACGCCTCGTCCGGCTGTAACAGGAAAATGTTGTACAAATTCCACGCCAGCAGAAGGCTCGCCACCGCCGCTAGAGCATACAGAACTTTTTCTCGCATATGTCAGCCCTCCAGCACAAATTCCACAAGTGTTGCGGCCAGCAGCGTAAAAATTATGTCAAAGCCAACCAACACACGGACCCAAATTAGATTATCACCCTGCACTACTTCGCCATTTACCAGAATAGTGGTCAATATCATGGCGGCCATCAGCGGCGGAATCATCATCGGGTACACCAGCACGGGAAGCATCAACTCTCGTAAACGCAGATTGACCGTTAACGCGCTGAACATTGTCCCGATTACCGTAAGCGCCCAGGTTGCCAGCGCCGAGACCAGGAAGAGCTGCCCCAGATGTTTCGTCCACTGTACGTTATAGAAGATGCCGAAAACCGGTAGACAGAGGCATTCAACAAAAAGCAGCAGCAGGAAGTTCGCCGCCGACTTCCCCAGAAACAAAGCCGAGCCAGGTAGCGGCGAAGCGATGAGCGCATCCAGACAATCGTTCGGCAGTTCGCGCGCGAAACTGCGGTTCAAGATCAGAGTCCCGGCAAAAGCAAACACAATCCACAGCAGCCCACCGGAGAGATTTCGAACTTCATCGTCGCCCGGGTCGAAGGCAAAACTGAACAAAAGCAGGATCACCAGCGAAAACGAAATCGACGCGTTGACTGATTCCTTGGTACGCAATTCGGCGCGTAGATCTTTTGCGGCGATGGTGTAAATCTGGCCGAGGAATAGCACCTTATCCTTCGCCGTATTGGCGATACAACCAACCCGGATCGGCAAGCATCTCGGCTGTTCGCTCTCCCGTGAAGGACAACTTCCCGCGATTAATCAGCGCGACATCGGTAGCAAGCGCCATGGCCTCGCGGATTTGATGCGTGGACATCACAACAGTGCACCCGCTCTGCAGAGCATCGGCCAGCAGTGTTTGCAAGACAGCAATCGCGCGGTCGTCCAGCGCCGTGAAGGGCTCGTCCAAAAGCAGAATGCGTGGACTGTGCAAGAAGGCCCGCGCCACTGCCAGACGTTGCCGCATGCCGCGCGAGAATTCGCGAACCAGGCCATCCCGAACATGGGCGAGCCCGGTACGCTCCAACCAATGCAGGCCCTCCTTCTCAGGATTGACGACGCCATACAGCCTTCCGAAGAGCTTCAAATTTTCGATCGCCGACAATTCGTCATAGACGGCGATTCCATGGCCAAGTACACCGATTTCCGAGCGTGTCGAAGCTTCGCGTCCATCCTTGCCATGAACCAGAACACGGCCTTGCGAGGGCTTCGATAATCCAGCAGCCATGCGCAGCAAGGTGGTCTTGCCCGCGCCATTGCGTCCCAGCAACGCCAGGCACGATCCGGATTTAACCTGGAGAGAAACATCGCGAACCGCGGGGAAATCACCGAAGTATTTCCACACGCCTTCGATAGCTACCGCCGCCATTACCGCCGCATGTCCTTTGGCGACGTATCGTTGCGATACAACAGCGCGAAGCCGATTGCCAGCAGGCCCAGCGAGATGCCCAAAATCCAGTAAAACCGATCGTACAAGTGCGGCATCACAGCCTGAATACTGGGCGGCGGATTATCTTCTTCTTCCGTTGGCGCGCCGTTTGACGAGCGCAGAGATCCGGTGCCGCTAATCTTTATCGTGAACGCCGGATTCACAACATCGTATATGCCCGCCTGCGTGTTGGGCTCCGTACCCAACGATTTCACATCGCTTCCTTCGATCGTTACACCCCTTGGCACAACAATGCGGGTTGAACCCTTCTCCAGTGTCTTGCTGGAGAACTGCAGCGGATCGCTGACAGGAACGCTATAAGTGATATCGACGCGCGTTTCGCCGGGCTTCAGCGGGTAGTCTACCTTAAAAACATTCGGCGATGCAGTCTTCTGCGCCGGCCGTTGAATGGGCATGCCGCCCGGAGCATTGATGGAGACCCGGGCTTTCCCACCTGCCGTTTCCGGAAGATAGAACCGGATTGATCCGTTAGCCGGGTCGTTGTATGTAACCTTGCTGGAATTGTTGTACAACATGGTCTCATTCACCACCAGCTGAGACGCGGCTGGTTCCAGCAGGATCATGTGTTGCGCCATCTGTATGCCGGATTGTTTATCGCTGGACTCGTAAACGGTAACCGAAATATTGGTTGCCGGCTGGTTCGGCGGAATCGCCAGATTGTATTGAACACCCTTATAGATCGCCTGTACAATCTGTGGTCCGGCGGCAGCTCGCTTGTCGATAGTGAACTTTCCGTCCACTGCGGATTTCGTGCTTCCCAGCGTCTGCATTCCCTGCGCACCCGGTTGTACCAGGCTGACGATGGCACCCGCTTGCGGCTTACCCGTGGAGCCGTTGATTACCGTGCCATCGACGGCGGCGGAAGCCGGTATAGCAAGATAAATCGCGATGAGAAATCTCATGCAATGACCTTCCCGCATTCTCCGCAAAACTTCATCGGCTTAGGAAACTTCGCATTACAGTGGGGGCATGTCTTGCCGTCGAGCTTTGGCTTTGAGAGAGCGGGGGCGGGAGTACGCTGCAGAATCTGGTCGATCTCAGCGAGCGTAGCGCTGAGCTCCGTTTGCAACGTGGATTTCGTGCGCTGATAATCCGCGTCCGAGAGCTTTCCCAGTCGATATTCAAATTGCAGATCGCGCAGATTTTCGTAGATCCGGGCCTTCCGCTCCTCCAGGTGAAATACAGGTGAGACGGGCTCCGGCTGTGGCAGATCTTGCGGGCGGATGAAGAGAGTCAGGCCAAGCGTGACCACTGTCAGAAGAGCGGCGACGACGAGAATCATTGATCGAGTTTAGCCAGGTCTTTCTCAATCCGATCGTGATAGCGATCCATAATCAGGGGATCAACTGCAGGTGCGGCGGCAAATTTCGGGCGGCGCATGAACCAGTAAATCACGCCCAGGCCGAACAAGATAGCAATGAAGGGCATCACCCACGCCAGTAGATTAAATCCGCTTGCCGGTGGACTGGAAAGCGCCTGCAAGCCCGTTTCCTTGACGATGGAGTCGACTATAGAATCGTCCCCCATCCCCAAGGCTTGGAGTTTGGCGATCTTGTCGCGAACGGGGCTGGCGTAATGGCACTGCATCATCGGGCATGAGCCAACTGTGTTCTTGCACGTTCCGCAGAGACATGCCAATTTTTCGCCCGTCCGCCGAACCTCTTCGGTCGGTAACGTCGAAGAACTTTGCGCCAACGATACCGCGGCGACTACAACTATCAGCGCGCTACTTTTCCACCGTCGCATGTTTTCCTGTAATCCCGACAACCTGCGTCTTCGCGTATTGCAACTTCACTTTGCTTGGAACCAAACAAACCAGCGTGCCGAATAGAAGCACCCAATATCCCATCCAGATCCAGGACACAAGCGGGAAGACGTAAGCCTGGATCACCGCTTTTGTGTTGTCTTTCGAGAGGCCAGCGAAGTTGACGTAGAGATCCTCGTTGATGCGGCGCTGAATCGATACTTCCGACGTGGGTTGCTGGCTGGCCATGTAAAAGCGGTGCTCGGGGGCCATCGTCCCGCGTGGCTCGCCATGTTTCGAGACATCGATGTTCAGGCGTCCCCACTGATAATTTTCATTCTGCCCCTGATCGAGGCCGTTCACTTTCAGGACATAGGAGCCGATCTTCATTGAGGATCCGGTGGGCACTTCCTCGCTATGGTTCAAATTAAAAGCCGAGCCGGTGAAGCCGATGAACATGAAGACGATTCCCATGTGCACCAGATATCCGCCATAGCGGCGGGTGTTGCGGTGTGTCAGTTCCACGGTCGCCGCCAGGAAGTTCATCCCGTTCTTCGCCCGGATCGCGAGCGCACCCTTGAAAAATTCCGAGATCACAGTAGTGGTAACGAACAGGCAGAGCGCAAACGATACCAGAGCGTAAAAATGACGGACGCCAGCGGCAACCAAGACGACGGTGAGAATTAGCGCCGCAAGAGTAGGCCAAAGGAAGTTTCGACGCAGGCTGTCCAGCGAACTGCGACGCCAGGCAATCAGTGGGCCGACGCCCGTAAGGAAAAGCAGGAATAGTCCGATGGGCACGTTCACCCGATTGAAAAACGGCGCGTCGACGCTGATCTTTTCACCGGTTAGCGCTTCTGAAATCACCGGGAAGAGAGTACCCCAGAGCACTGCGAAGCAGCTTGCCAGCAGGATCAGGTTATTAAACAAGAAACTCGATTCGCGTGAGACCACACTTTCCAGTTGCGCTTCCGATTTCAGATATGGCAGCCGGTCGAGGATCAGATAAACGACGCCCGCGATTCCTACCGCGAGAAATATCAGGAAATAAATCTTGATGGGAGACTGCGCGAAAGCGTGGACCGAACTGACGATACCGGTGCGCGTTAAGGTTGTTCCAAAAATGCAGAGAAAGAACGTGGCGGAGATCAACACCATGTTCCATATCTTCATCATGCCCTTCTTTTCCTGCATCATCACGGAGTGTAGAAACGCCGTCGCCGTGATCCAGGGAAGCAGGGAAGCATTCTCCACCGGGTCCCAACCCCAGTAGCCGCCCCAACCGAGAACGGCATAAGCCCAGCCTGCGCCGAGAAGGATTCCAGTACTTTGGAAGAGCCAAGTCACTATGGTCCAGCGGCGCGTGGTGTTGATCCAGGCATCGCCCGGTTGCTTAGTCACCAATGAGGCGAAAGCGAAGGCGAAGGGAACCGTGAAGCCGACGTAGCCCAGATAAAGCATCGGCGGATGAATCACCATCGTCCAGTACTGCAACAGCGGATTCAAGCCTTGTCCATCGCCGACATTCATGATGCCCTTGCCGACGGCGAGCACCTGAAACGGGCTCAGCACAAAGGTGATCAGCATAACGAAAAACGCTAGCGTGACCATCAGTACAGCGGTGACGATGGGCATCATGTCCCGAAATTTCTTGCGATTGGTAAACACGACGACAGCCGAGTACGTCGATAGCAGCCATGCCCAGAGCAGCAGCGAGCCTTCCTGGCCACCCCACCAAGCCGCGAATTTATACGCCATCGGCATCGCCTGGTTGGTGTGCGACGCCACGTAGGAAAGGCGATAATCGCCGGTCATCATGGAATACACGAGAATCCCCGCCGCGCCCGTGATCAGGAACCAAGCCGAATAAACGGCCCGCTCACCGCTTAATAATAGGAATGGTTTCTGCTTCCACTTTCCGACAAGGGATGCAGCAATTGAATAAATCGCGAAACAAAATGCGAGAAGAAGCGCCAGAGCGCCGATGTTTTCCATGCTTACATTCCTGCCGGCTTTTTAGCTGTTACGAAGAAGCGTGAGTCTGCGCTTCCGGTTTTTGCACTGGCTTGGCTTCATATTTCGAAGCGCACTTAGCCTGAATTTTATTGGCATGAAAAACTCCATCGCTGCCCAGTTTGCCATCGGCCAGGGCTTGCGCGCCATCGCGGAATGTGTCGGGCAGCGGATCGATCCCGCTATACACCACGTTCATCGTCTTCGCTTCCTGACAAAGAACGAAGCGGACATCCTGGCCATCCCGTACGATTGACCCTTTCTTGATGTCGCCACCGACGCGAATGCGCTTCTCTTTTGCCTGGTCGCCCATTTGCATGACTTCAGCGATTGTCTTGTAATAAGTTTTGGTATCGCTGATGCCGCCCGCGGCCAACCAGCCCAGCGTCCCGATAATAATCACGACGAGAAGGCCGAACTTCACGTAAGTTTTCATGGATTGCTCCTGAGATCCTAGTATAACGCCGAAGAAATCAACGCAACATGTTCCAGTCCGCCAGTTTTCGGCGAAGTCCACGCGCCAGCCGGTCGGTAAGCGTTCCGAACGGGTTGTCGTTGATCAAGTAAGTCCAGGTTGCGCCGCGATCAAAACCATCCAGCGCACTTAGATCCAAATCGTCTCGGGCGAGCGCTGTCTCTGTTTCCTCGGCAATCCGGTCTTGCAACTCCTTGTAAAGATCCGTGGCTAAGTGGAGAAATTCGTTTAACGGGTCTCGTCCGGCCCACGCATGCCAGTGGATTCCATGGCGAAGCTCGGCGACAGCCGCCAGATAATCCGCCCACAGGTCGTCGACGATGGCCAAGCGGATACGGCGCTCCCGGTTTGCCTCGGTGCTTAGAAGTTCTCGCCGGAGGTCATACATCTGCCGGCGCTGGTGTTCGATCAAGCCATCGTACTTCCACAGAGTCCGGCGGATTTCCAGGTTCTGCATCTCGACCAGCCGTTGCACGGTATCCATCGCGCCAGGCGCGGAAAAATCGACATCGGCGATTCCATAGCGAGAAATCAAATCATCTTGCAGGCTGAGAAAAAATCGCGACGCTCCAGGATCGCCTTGGCGTCCCGCGCGGCCCCGCAGCTGGTTATCGATGCGCCGGCTCTCATGGCGGTTCGTGCCGATCACATAAAGCCCGCCAAGTTCTACAACTTTTTCGTGATCCACCCCGGAACTGCCGCCAAGCCGGATATCGGTGCCTCGTCCTGCCATATTTGTGGAAATCGTTACCGCGCCCAGGGCTCCGGCTTCGGAGATGATGGCTGCTTCCGCTTCATCGTTACGGGCGTTTAATACTCGATGTGGAATACCTGCCTCTCTTGCAAGAGCACTCAGCCGCTCCGATTCTTCGACGCTAGCCGTGCCTACCAGGATCGGCCGCCCCGTTGTGTGCACGTCGAATATTTCATTCAGAACGGCGCGATTCTTTGCGGCCTTGGAACGAAACAAGCGGTCTGGATAGTCGGGACGAATCATCGGCCGATGGGTGCGGATTATCGAGACAGGAAGGCGGTATACATCGCGAAATTCCTGCGCTTGCGTCTCCGCGGTGCCCGTCATCCCGGCAATTCGTGGATATTGCGCAAACAGGTTTTGCAGCGTAATGGACGAGAGCACGCGGCCCTGGCGGTGCAACGGGAGCCCTTCTCGGGCTTCGAGGGCGGTCTGCAATCCCGCCGGCCAACGCCGATCCTGCGCGACACGGCCCTTGAACTCGTCGATCAGCTCGACGGCGCCATTCCTGACGACGTAATCGATATCGCGACGCAGTAAGAATTGGGCGTGCAGGGCATCCAGGACCGCGGCATGAATCGCCAGATTTTGCTCTTCATACAGATTGCCGCAAGCGAAGGATTGTTCAACCAGCGCCGCGCCGAAGTAACTGAGCTGCACGTTTCGCGAATGCTCATCCAGCACGTAATGACGATGATCGAACGCTGCCACCAATGAGGCCGCGCGGCGTGCAAGGGCCTCGGGCGCGGCATCACCGCCGGCGATTACCAGGGGAATTCGCGCTTCATCAATCAGTAGTGAATCGGCTTCGTCGATAATCGCCGATTGGAACTCACGCTGCACTAGTTCCGCTGCATCCAGCGCCAGATGGTCGCGCAGAAAATCGAATCCCACTTCGTTCGCGGTTGCATAGGTAACATCGCAGGCATAGGCGCGCCGCCGCTCCAATGCGGTCATCGATTGGGACACGTAGCCCACGGAAACCCCGAGAAATTCATAGATTGGACCCATCCAGGTAGCATCGCGGCGCGCCAGATAATCATTCGCCGTAAGCACGTGGACGCCGCCGTCGCGAAGGACGCCGGCAAATACGGCTGGAACCGCAGCCAGCGTTTTGCCTTCGCCCGTCAGCATCTCAACGATGTCACCGCTATGTAGCGCGAGTGCCCCGTGGATCTGCTCGGCGAATGGCCGGAGTCCGATCGCCTTGTGTGCCGCGACACAGGCGATAGCGAAGACCTCGGGAAGTAAATCGCCGGTCCAACTCCCCGTTCGTAGCTTCGCGGAGATCGCCCGTATATCGGCGTCGGGAAAGGCATTCAATTCCGCCCTTCGAGTTTCGATTGCCTCGAAGACCGGCGTGCGGGACGGAGCATCGAAGCGTTTTCGCAAGTAGGCGCGGGCTCTTGCGAGATATTGGACGGGCATGGCGAGAATCAAGCAACGCGGACCAGCCGGCGCGAAGGAAATCTCAGTACACCATACGCTTCGCGCCGCTGTCGATTTTTAATTCTGAACCGTGGTTTGCTCCTGTCCATGATGACGGCCATAAGCCGCGGCTCTCAGCAGACGGGGATGCTGATCCACCTTCTGTTGCTGCTCGGGGGTGAGTAGCGCGTAGAATTTGGCCGACCTTGTCGCTCGTGCCGCAGCCAGCTGCGAACTCAGCGGACCCATCGCGTTTGCCAGCGCTGTGATCTGATTCTGATCCGCGCCCGCCTTTGCCGCCTTCGATAAGGCCATGCGATCCTGCCGCAGCTGTTTCCGAAGCGGCTTGGTGGTGTTCGCCGATTCCTGGAAAATCGATTGGGCCTGGGCTTTCTGGGCATCGGTCAGGTTCAACGCCGCTGCGATACGGTTCATTCTCCGCTGCGGATCGTGCCGTAGGGCCGCGGCGCTGGTTTGGGCAAACATCATCCCAGCCGTAAGAATGGCGCTGGAAGTCAGGGTCAGAAAAGTACGCTTCATTAGTTGTTTCTCCTTACACCCTCCTTGACGTGAATCTCACGCGGAAAGGATACGCAGCTTACACTTCTTTACCGCCGATTACGGAAACCAATTTTTCGAGTGCGGGTTCCAGCCGCCGTTTATCATTGAGAACTGGACTGAAGAGGTCGCCTATGCGCTCGAAGCGTTCCACCGCGTTTGATATATTCCACTGTTGCGGGATCAAGCCGGGCTTCACTTCGCTCCAGGCGAGCGGCGTTGCTACCGGTGCCTTCGGATAAGCGCGCAAAACATAGGGCGCCGATATTGTTTTCCCGCTCCCGATCTGCAGCCAATCGAAATAGACGCGACCCTTCTCGCGTTTGGCTACCGATCGCGGAGTAGTGAAAAGATCGGGCCGCTCAGCCGCCAATACCCGGGCAACGATCTCAGTGAAATAACGCGCCTGCTCAAACGTGTAATGGGGCTCAATCGGAATGTAGATATGCATACCATCGCCACCAGTGGTTTTGGGATACCCTTCCAAGCCCAGCGCGGCTAGCTTCTTGCGAACCAGCAACGCCGCTTCAACGATCTTGTCGTAGGGACATTCGTGCGGGTCAAGATCGATCAAAATGAAGTCGGGATTATCTAGAGATTCGACGCGGCTCATGCCCGGATTCTGATCGATGCAGCCGAGGTTTACCAGATAGAGCAGAGACGCTCGATCATCGGCGACAACGTAGTTAATGGCCTCCTTCGCCTCATCGTGTTTAATGGGAACTGTTCGCAACCAATCGGGAAAGCTCTCCGAGGCATCTTTTTGAAAAAACCATTTCCCTTCGATGCCGTTGGGATAACGCTTCAGCGAAAGGGGGCGATCGCACAGGTGCGGAAGAATCAATTCGGCGACGGCGTCGTAATAGTTCAACAGATCGCGCTTGGTGTAACCCTCGTCTGGATAAAAGACTTTGTTGAGATTGGTAAACTTCAGCCGGTGGCCATCGATCTCCAGCGTTTCCTCCTTCGTGTCGGGGGCCAGTAAGTGCGTTCGCGCCGCTTGCTTCGCTGGACGCTTCTTGGCTTTCGATTTGCCGATTTCGGGCGGAGGCTCCGATGTTTCGCGAACGCAATCCTTTGCATCTAAATCGGTCCGTAACCCCAGAAACACAGGGGCGCGAAGGCGGCCTTCCTCTGTCCAATTGGAGAATCGAACCTCACACACCAGCTCGGGTTCAATCCATGTGGCGGGCCGTAACATTTTGGGAACCGGCTTAAATTGCACCCGATCCGTAATCAGCGGCTCCATCAGTTTGTAGATTTCGCGAATCATCGCCTGATCGAAACCAGTGCCAACATTCCCGGTGTAGACGAGCTTCTGCCCTTCGTACAGCCCCAGAATTAGCGATCCGAAATGATCTCGCTCACCTTCAGCAAAGCCGCAAATGACGAACTCCTGCTGCGACACGATCTTGATCTTGAACCAACAGTCGGTGCGCTTCCCTTCGTATCGGCTATCGGCCCGCTTGGCAAGAATTCCTTCCAAACCCTTCTCTTTCGCCAGAGCCAGAAGCTCCGCGCCCTTTCCCGGAAAGTGATCGGAAAGTTTCACTAGTTCGCCTGGGATCAGAACCTCCGCCAGCAGTTTCTTGCGCTCGATCAGTGGCACGTCGCGCAGGTCGTAACCATCGAGATAGAGCAGGTCGAATATATAAAGGACCACCGGTTTAGAGCGCGACAAACGGGCGATGGTTGCGGCGTCGCCCACGGTGATCCGGCGCTGCAGAAGGGCGAAGCTCGGAACGCCCTTGTCATCCAGGGTGACGATTTCGCCGTCAAGAATGGCCGACTCGGCGTTTACATGATGAGGCAGTATCGTGAGTTCGGGATATTGCTGCTCCATTGCATTTTGGCGCCGTGAAGTGAGCCGCATGCCTTCCGAATTAATGAAACAGAGCGAGCGGACGCCGTCCCATTTGATTTCGAAGAGCCACGCATCGCCAGCCGGGGGGCTTATGGTGGACTGCGCGAGCATGGGTTCAATTTCCGCGGGCATCGGCGATTTCACCGCGCCTTCCGGCATCTTATATTTCGACGGTTTACTCTTCCCCTGCTTTTGAGGGACCGCCTCAAGATTGCGCGCGATCTCTTCCTGCGTGCGTCCAGTGGCTACGCTGAAGGCGTGTTCATTCGGATCCCAACCGGTTTGCGCGAACGGATCTTTCTTTTTCAGCAGCAGCCATTCATTCCCTTTACCGCGCTTGATGTGAACCAGCGCAAACTCGCCGTTGATCTTCTCGGCCGTCACACGAAATTTGAAGTCGCCACGAGCGAGCTGCTCTTCCGCCGTCTTATCGCCGAGCAGCTCAAATGTGCCGCGGTCCCAAAGCATAACGCTGCCCGCGCCGTAATTGCCGGCGGGAATGACGCCTTCAAAGTTTCCATAGTCGAGCGGGTGATCCTCCACCATCATGGCGAGGTGCTTCACCGAAGGATCGAGCGTGGGGCCTTTCGGAACAGCCCAGGACTTAAACACGCCGTCCATTTCCAGGCGCAGATCATAGTGCAGATGGCTGGCATGATGCCGCTGCACACAATAACGCGGGGCGGCGTGCGGTGCTTTACCAACTTGGCCCTTGGGCTCGGGCGTCTGATCGAAGGATCGTTTCTTGGCATATTCTTCGAGAGCCATGGATTGATTGTAGGGGGTGGGGAGTGGGCGGTAGGATGTGGGGCGTAGTCGCTATCCTGGTGATCGCGGCATTTTCCGAACTCCGATCTTTTGAGCACCGTAGATACCCGCATGGCCAGAGAATAAATAGCTGATCACCGACGCGATTCCGGCGTATGCTCCCACCTCAGGCCCAAAGAGTTCCATTGCCATCAAAGTGGATGCGAGCGGTGTGTTGGCGGCGCCGGCGAATACGGCGCAAAAGCCCATTGCGGCGAGCAGCGGTAAAGGGAGCGGCACCACATAGGCGAGCGCGTTACCTAATGTTGCGCCGATGAAAAACAGCGGAGTAACCTCGCCCCCCTTGAATCCGAAGCCAAGCGTTATTACCGTAAACAGAAACTTCGCGGCAAAATCCCACGATGGAAGAGGGTGCTGGAAGGATTCGACAATTGTCGGGATGCCAAGGCCAATGTACTTCGTGGTTCCAATAGCTAACACCGCCGCCGCGACCATCGCGCCGCCGATCACCGGGCGTAGTGGCGCATATTGAATACGCCGTTTCGCCCACGCGGAGACAAGATGAGTGGAGTTGGCGAAGAGCATTCCGGCTAGCCCGAAGACGATTCCGGCCACGATCGCCCAACCAAATGCGGGAATGCCCAAAGTGGCTGTGAAGGGAAATCGATAGGCCGTATGATGGACGCCCCAGAGCAGCGTCACGCGGTCGGCAACCATCGCCGAGAGTAGACAGGGGACGATGGCGTCATACCGCAGCTTTCCAATCGCCAACACCTCCAATCCGAAAACCGCGCCCGCTAGCGGCGTCCCAAAGACGGAGCCAAAACCCGCGCTGATTCCGGCCATGAGCAATACCCGGCGATCGTTGGAGCCAAGTCTCAGGGGTCGAGTGAGTTGATCCGCTAAAGACGCGCCCGTTTGTAGCGCCGTGCCTTCCCGGCCAGCCGAGGCGCCAAATAAGTGGCTCATCACGGTGCCGAAGAGAACCAGCGGCGTCATGCGAAGCGGGATCACGGTTTGGGGATCGTGAATCTGCTCCAGCAACAAGTTATTGCCCGCTTCCACAGACTGCCCAAAATGTTTGTAGACCAGACCGACAACGAAGCCCGCTACCGGCAGTAGCGCGATGATCCAGCGATGCGATTCACGCACCTCCGTGGCCCACTCCAGAGACAGCAGCAGTGCGGCAGAGGCGGTTCCGGCAAGGGCGCCGATCGCGACGCTGATACAGCCCCAACGCAGCAAATAGCGGAGTGCCACCGGGAAGCTGAAGATTGGATTTTGAGGTTGAATGCTACACGTCTCCTATTGAATTCGTAGGAGTCATCAGCATTCCGGGTTTGAGCCGCAAGCGGTTGACGGCGAACTCCATCGCCATCGAAATTATTGCCTTAAATTAGCCGATACGCGGTCAGCCTGTCAAGTGGCGGTAAGACCGTGGCATCGCGCCCAATACTTGCGGCGAGGTTAGTCCTGTCGCAAGGCGATCATGGGATCCGTGCGCGCCGCACGGCGAGCGGGTATCCAACAAGCTAAGGCGGCAACAACAAGCAGGATGGCGGGAGCGGCGGCGAATGTAAGCGGGTCTGTCGGCGCTACTCCGAAGAGTAATGTAGCAAGCATGCCCGTCAACGCAAACGCGGCCACGATCCCCACAACCACGCCGAGCCCCGCCAGGGAAAGGCCTTGTCTCAGAACGAGGTGCAGAACGTTGCCATAGCGGGCTCCCAACGCCATCCTCACGCCGATTTCGTGGGTACGCTGCACCACCAGATAATGCATCAGACCATAGATCCCGGTCGCCGCCAGAAAAAGAGCGATTAGCGAGAATAGCCCGATTAACGATGTTTGAAAACGCCGCTCGGCCGTCTGCTCACCAAGTCGCTGCTCAACCGTGCCGATTTCGAACTTGGCGACGCTGCGATCAATGGATTGAATCTCGGCGCGCACGGCTGTAATCATACGCGCGGGATCGCCCGACGTTCGCACGATCACCTCCATCATGTTTTCGGAATTCTGGGCATGTGGCCGGAACACTTGCGGTAGAACATTTCTCTCCAGGCCTTGGCGGTGCATGTCTCCGCTGACGCCGACCACGGTTACCCATGGCCTCAACTGCCGGGCGGGAAAACGGAATCGCTTGCCGATCGCGTCTTCGTTAGGCCAATATGTCCGTGCCATCGTTTCATTGATAATGGCGACCGGTAGCGAATCATGGCCGTCTTGGCTGGAAAAGTAACGGCCCTTCTTCAGAGGAATTCCAGCAGTTTGAAAGAACGAACCGGCGATCACGTCGTCACATGGGCCCGGTTGTTGGGGAGGACGCCCGTCAATGGCGACTGCTTCCTCCGGATCTGAGAGCAGAAAGCCGGAAATCGCGGCGGCGGAATCAACGCCCGGCACCGCGCGGACTCGATCGATGGCTTCGCGGAAGTAGGCGACGTCTTGAGCCGCGCTCCGGCCGACATGCAGATCGATGCGCATGGTCAGCAACTGCTCCGGGCGGAAGCCAGGATCCACGCTTTGCAATCGCACGAAACTGTGGACCATGAGTCCCGCGCCGGCTAACAGCACAAGCGAAATCGCGAACTCGCCAATGACGAGTATGCCGCGTGCGCTTCGAGTCGCGACGGTGGTCCACTGTCTGCTTCGAGAGACTGTGGTTCCGCCCCGCATCGCTGGCCAAATCCCGGAAAAGATCGCCGCGAATAGCGATAGTCCGAGCGTGAAGAAGAGAACGGAGGGATCGATCCGGGCCTCCGCTAAACGAGGGATTCCTTGCGGCCCTAGCGTAACAATACCGTGTAACATGGCGGCCCCGAAGGCGAGACCTACAGCGCCGCCGCACACCGACAACACGAGACTCTCAATCAGCAATTGCGAGGCGACTCGCGCTCTACTAGCGCCCAGCGCGCGACGGACCGAGAACTCGCGTTCGCGCGCCGAACCGCGAGCGAGCAGCAGGTTCGCGACGTTGATGCAGGCGATCAGCAACATCATCACCACAGATCCGAATAGAACGATCAGAGACAAACGCACCCGTCCTGAAGTCTGCGTTTGGAGGGGCACCACGTGGATCTCCGGCAAGTTCTTGTTCTCTGGATACTCCGCTTGCAACTGCCGCCCGATAAGCGTCATTTCGGATTGAACGCGAGTCCAGCCAATGCCCTTTCTAACTCGACCCAGTGCATACCAGATCGACGCCGAGCGCGGGTTCTGCCGATCGCGCGTTGTCCAGTACGGATGGGCGGTCATCGGCTCCCAGACCTGCGTGTCGGCGAACGGGTATTGAAACGACGCCGGCATGACGCCGATGATCCGCGACTTACGTCCGTCCATCGTCAGGTCAGTTCCAAGGATTGCCGGAGATCCGCCGAATCGCCGCAGCCAGAGTCCATTACTCAGCACAACGACAGATTCTCCGCGCCGTTCCTCATCCGCTGAGAAGACGCGTCCTAACGCCGGTTCGATTCCGAGTAAAGGAAAGAAGTTTGCGGCCACGCGCGCCGCCCGCATCCGTTCCGGAGGGCCGTCATCGTTGCCGAGCAGAAAGGTTTGTCCGGCGAACTGGGTGATGTCCTCGAAGGTGCGGCTGCGATTCTTCCAATCGGCAAAATTCAGTAGCGAAACACGGCCCTCAAGCAGACCATGCGCGGAATCTTCCGACCATAGCATCGCCAGGCTGGCTGGCTCCTTGTATGGCAGGGGGCGCAGCAGTACAGCATTAATCACGCTGAAGATCGCGGTGTTCGCGCCGATCCCGACAGCCAGAGTCAGAATCACGATCAGGCTGAAGGCCGGCTGCCGCCACAGCAGGCGTACCGCATTCGAAAGGTCGAGCGCGAGTTGGTCCAGTGGCAACCACCGTCCCCGCTCGTAATACGCTTCCTTTACCCCGGTGACATTGCCAAAAGCCCGGCGGGACGCGCCTTCGCTATCCGCTGTTCCCTGCTGTTGCAGCTCATCCGCTTCATGCTCCAGATGCGAGCGGATCTCCTCGTCAAAATCGCTCAAGGGCCGTTTCTTGCGCCAGAACATGATTACGCCTCCGCCTCATCGGGCGACAGGATGCGGGAAATAGCCTTGGCCACCCGCCGCCATTCATTACTCTTTTTCGTAAGCTGGGCGCGACCCTTGGCGGTAAGCGTATAAAATCTTGCCCGGCGATTATTGTCCGATACGCCCCATTCCGCGCGAACGAATCCCTTACTTTCCAAGCGCTGTAAGGCGAGGTAGAGCGAACCATGGTCGACGAGAAAAACGTCTTCGGACTGTTGTTGAATCGACCTCGCGATCCCTTGCCCATGCCGCGACCCTAGAACAAGCGTTCGCAAAATTAGCAGATCTAATGTGCCCTGCAGCAGGGCCGCTCGCTCATGGTCATTCTCTTGGGGAGGCATCCGACATGAGAATACAAACCTTCGGGTCGGATGTCAACAGGAGATTGCGTTTACTTACTTCACGGCAAAATGGCGGTCGTACCACTCGATACTGCGTTCGGTGCAATCCACAATATGCTTCGTCTCGCGTAGCCCGTGGCCTTCGCGCGGGTAGCGCAACATCATTGTTTCCACGCCAACATCCTTCAGGGCGATATAAAATTGCTCGCTTTCGGCGACAGGTACGTCGTTATCGTTCTCGCCATGTACGAACATTACGGGAGTCTTCACATTGGCGACCTGCTTCAGCGCCGATCGTTGCCAGAGCACGTCGAGCAGGTCGTTCTGATGCGGATACGCGCCGAATTCCACCGCTAGATAATCGTGATAATAAGCCATGTAGTTGAAACTGATTAAATTAGAAATACCCGCCGTGGGAATAGCGGCCTTGAATCGAGTGGTCTGCGTGATTATCCAATTCGCCAACTGGCCGCCGTAACTGCCACCCTCGATCCCAAGTCTGTCCTTGTCGATCCACGAATACTTAGACAGGGCCGCATCGACCCCGGCTAGAACATCCTTCGCTTCCGCTCCGTCCTGATCGCGAAAGATGGCGTCGGCGAACTTCTGGCCATAGCCAGTGGACCCGCGATAGTTCACCATCAGCGTGGCGTACCCGTGTCCCGCATAGGTCTGCGCCTTGGCGTTGAAGCCAGGACCTTGCTGTCCGTGTGGGCCGCCGTGAATCATGACAATGAGCGGATATTTCTTTCCCGATTCCAGAACGGCAGGCCGCGTGAGAAACGCTTGTATACGCATCCCGCCAACACTGGAAAACTCCAGCGGCTCCACGGGAGCGATCTTCTTCGCGTCGAGTAAATCGGCGTTCAATCCGGTAAGCTTGCGCTGGCCTCCATCGGACATTAGATAGAGTTGCGGCGTGTCGTCTGGAGTAAGCCACGAATACGCGATGTTCCCATTCGCGCTTACCGACCATCGGCCGACGGATCCATTCCCGGCAATCACCACCGCCGGCTTTGTGCTTCCGCCAGCGAACGGCAAACGGTACAGCTGAACGCTTCCCCGATCCTGAACAGTGACGTGTATAAACTTCCCATCGGCCGACCACGCGGGCGCACTTTGCCGGTTATCGATCGTCGCGCCCAAGTCGCGCCGGTGGTCGCCATCGCGATCCATAATCCAGACATGTGTGTCCTCCATCGTCGTCTCGGAAGAAGTTAGTTCACGCTTCGTTCCTTCATAGACGATATTGTTGCCGTCGGGGGACCACTTCGGGTAATACTCGGCATTCTTGGTGTTGGTCAGGCGGCGTATCGCGCCATCGGCGGAGCTGACGGCGAAGACATCGTAATTGAAGATTCGATCCGGATCGGATTCGTGATTGGACAAGAACAGAATCTCATCTCCCTTCCGCGACCAGTCGATTGAATGTTCGTAGTAGTCGCCAGTAGTGAGTTGCCGAATCTTCTTCGTTTCGATGTCGACGATGAAAATATGTAGCCGGCGATTGTCTGTGAAGTGCCCGGCCGTAGGCTTATAAAGATAGCGCGTGATCACCACCGGATCGCTTGAGGCTTCATCGGCTTCGGTGCTGGGAACCGCGGAAACGAAGGCAATTTCCCTGCCGTCTGGGGACCAGCTCATCCGTTCGCCCGCCGACGGCAAAGGAAAATTGGTGCTCTCGACGGGCGCGATCACCTGGGCGTGGGATCCGTCGGCTTTCATCACCGCCAGCCCCGTTTTACCATCGGCCGAGCCGAAAAACGCGATCCATTTTCCGTCGTTAGACCAGCGCGGGCTAGATCCCCGCACCCCGGCGCGCTCCGTACTTCCATTGGCCGCATCCATCAGCCACATTTCGCTGGATGGAGTGCCGGGTCCGTCCCGTTTCACGACCGTATATACGATACGGGATCCGTCCGGCGAGATTTGGACCTCGCCTACATCCCGCAATCGATACAAGTCTTGACTAACGAAAAAGTCGGCGGCATTCAACAGAAATGCGGTTGATAGAAACCAAATCAGGCGATACATTATGCAATCACGTATAGTCTGGAACCAGCCGTGGCGATCAATCGAGAAAGACACTGAGCGATTTTGCCAGGTATTGCTTCATGTCGGCACGTTTCACGATGGCGTCGAGAAAGCCGTGCTGCAACAGGAATTCGCTGCGCTGAAAGCCTTCCGGCAATTTTTGACGGATAGTTTGCTCAATCACCCGCGGTCCGGCAAATCCGATCAGGGCGCCTGGCTCGGCGATATTCAAGTCGCCCAGCATTGCGAAGCTGGCTGTGACGCCGCCGGTAGTAGGATCGGTCAAGACGCTGATATAAGGAACGCCGGCCTCGTCCAGACGCATCAATGCCGCTGAGATCTTCGCCAACTGCATCAGGCTGATAGCGCCTTCCTGCATCCGCGCGCCGCCTGACGCCGAGACGATGATAACGGGCGCCTTGGTTTCGACGGAACGCTCGATCATACGCGTAATCTTCTCGCCCATGACCGCGCCCATGCTCCCCCCAATGAATTTCAGTTCCAGGGCACAAACATTGACGGAACGGCCGGCCAGTTTGCCGCCGCCGGAGATGATCGCGTCGGGAAGCGCGGTCGATTCCTGCATGCCTGCCAAACGATCTTTGTAGGATTTGGAATCGACGAAGTCCAGAGGGTCGGTGGAAACCAGGTCAGGGTCGTATTCCTCAAAATTCCCATCGTCAAACAGGAGACCCATTCGCGTAGCGGCATCGATTCGGAAATGATGGCCGCACTTAGGGCAGACTTGCAGATTCTCGTCAAGCGTTTTGCGCCAGATGATCTGGCCGCAATGTTCACACTTCAGCCATAGCCCTTCTGTGCGGACATGGCGCTCGCCGTCTCCGCCGCCTTCCATACCGGGTCTTTGGCGCGTGAACCAAGCCATAGCGAGCACCCACTACGGTAACACGGGGCATGGGATAATCGATTTCCCAAGGAGAGCCTCCATGCGCTTGTTCGCGATTGTCATCCTGCTGTTTTGTAGTCAGGCGCGCGCCGCCGAGACAGTACCCGAGCGGGTGGATCGCGTTTTCGCGAAATGGGACAAGACGAATTCGCCGGGCTGTGCGCTTGCTGTCGTTCAGGAGGGGCGAATCATCTATGAGCGCGGCTACGGTATGGCGGATTTGGATCACGATATCGCCATCTCCCCGAAATCCGTGTTTCATGTCGCTTCGGTTTCCAAGCAATTTGTCGCCGCCTCCATCCTGTTGCTGGCGCAGCGCGGAAAGTTGTCGCTTGACGATCCTGCGCGGCAGTACGTTGCGGAATTGCCTGATTTCGGCAAACCTCTGACAATCCGCCATTTGCTCCATCACGTCAGTGGATTGCGCGATCAATGGTCATTGCTGATCCTCTCCGGCTGGCGCCTTTCGGAAGACGTCGTGCGCGATGAAGACGTGCTTGAGCTGGTTTCGCGAATGAAGGAACTGAACTTCACGCCCGGCGAGATGCACCTCTATTCCAATACCGGTTACACGCTGCTGGCCCAGATCGTGAAGCGTGTCAGCGGTAAAACTCTACGCGAATTTACACAGGATGAAATCTTTGAGCCGCTCGGCATGCATGACACTCATTTCCGTGATAACCATCGCGAGATCGTAAAGGGGATGGCCTTCGGTTATTCCCAGGGACGTAGCGGAACGTTCGCGGAAAGCATCCCGCACTATGACACAGTCGGTGCCAGCAGTCTCTTAACCACGGTGGAAGATTTGGCCAAGTGGCAGCGAAACTTTGAGGATCCTAAAATTGGCGGGAAGGAAATGGTTGATCAGATGGTACAGCCCTTTACCTTCAATGATGGAACGAAAACGACATATCTGCTGGGCCTGCAGAGCGGGATGTACAAAGGATTGCCGGTAATTGAGCACGGGGGCGCCGATGCCGGTTATCGATCCAGCCTGCTACGTTTTCCCAGTGAACGGATGTCCATTGCGTGCTTGTGTAACCTGACGATTAATCCCACGGCGCTGGGTCGCCAGGTGGCTGATGTCTTTCTGGAAGCAAAGCTGCGGACTGCGGTTCCGGATAGCGCCGTTCCCATGACCCTAAGCGCGCAGCAGCTGTCTTCTCATGTGGGCGTCTATCAGGATGCCGTTTCAGACGAAGAGCGGCGGATTGTGGTCCGCGAGGGCAAGCTTTTCAGCGACGATGTCGAATCGATCCCAATAGCTGAAACTCGATTCCGGTTGAAGGATCAGCCTATGGAACTAACCTTTACAGGGCGCAGGCTAACAGTAGCTCGTCTTGGTGCCAAGCCGCAGGAACTGGAATTGCTACAGTTAGTGACGCCTTCGGCCACCGACCTTGCCGAGTTCGCGGGCCGCTACTACAGCGAAGAGATAGATTCTACATATAGTGTTCGGGTGGAATCCGGCAAGTTGGTGGTGCACCGGAAGAAAGTGCTTACTCATGTCCTGGAACCTGCGTCACAAGATCGGTTTTTCGGGATACAAGGCTTTGGCAACCTGCGCTTCGAGCGTGACCAAGCCGGTACGGTTAGCGGATTTAGGTTGTCGGAGGGGCGAGTCTTTCACCTATTATTTAGGCGGGTAGCTGGATCATGATGTACTCTGCAAGAAGGCCGGTCCAGGACTCTGGTCCTATTCGGCTGTCCCGGACGTTACCGGGTACCATGCGCCTGTGGATATAGGCTATGATATTTCTTTAGAAAGTTTAATCTGGCAGGAATGTAATGAATGGAAAAATCGGATCCGTCGAGAAAGCAGACGCAGCGCCTACCGAACGGAAGCTTGACCTCTCCAAGTGCCGGCTGAAACGTGGCGTGAGCCTGGAACAAATCGCCGAAGCGACCAAGATCAGCACGCGATTTCTGAAGGCGATAGAAGACGAAGAATTCGAAAAACTGCCAGGCGGTATCTTTAATACGAGTTATCTGAGGCAGTATGCGGCGGCGATCGGGTATGAGGAAAGCAAGTTACTGGCGCATTACGGCAGTAAGACCGGGCAATCGCAGGAGCCTGCCGCGCGGGTTGCGGAACCGGAACGCGGCCGAATCGGCCGGTTTTTCCGAACTGCGGTAGGATAATTCCTACTCCTCCCCCTCGAATGGACTAAAGCAATTTAATTCTAACGCTCTCTCTGTCTTTGCCGATAACATGAATTGTAAGCAGATGAAGGGTGTTCGCAATGAAGATTACTGATCCTAATGCAGCTGGCATACAACCGCCGCTGAGTCCGATAAGTACAACGAAGACTGACGTTGTGTCTTCCGGGAGTTCCGCAAAGACAAGCAAGAGTCCAACCGTAAACGCGTCTGATGATGTTCAGTTATCGGGATTTGGGACTCAACTCCAGGCCAAAATCCGCGAGACCCTGAGCAGCGATCCTCCGGGACGCGCCGAACAGGTCGCTCGTTTGGCTGCCGCCTATAAGAACGGTACGTATAAGGTAGATTCGGACGCCACTAGTCAGGGGATCATTAACGATTCCTTGAAAATCAAGTAGCCGAGAACCCAGGAACCCCAATGGCAAAGACCGAAGTGATTTCGGCGGCTGCCGTAACCAGCCGACCGGAGCTTGCGCGACAGTTGCGCGCCGGCATTGAAAAAGCGTGTGAAATCCTTTCGAGTGGGAACAAGCCCGCCGATTGCCTGGTTTTATTGGAGAACGCCGTGGAATCCATGAGAATCCTAGGCGATGGTTGGGACCTTGAACCACGAACACTCCAGGCCATTCGTACCTCGCTTAAGCGAGCGGGATCTCTGGTAACCGGGGGAACGACATTTTTCGATGGCTGGTTGCGAATCGTTTCAATGCAAGGCGGCTACACCGCGCAAGGCGACCTCGCCGCGCTGACCGCCAAGGGACAGGTTTCATTCCATGGGTAGCCTATTAGTCGCACTTCATAATGGCGCAAGCGCGTTGCAGGTATTTCAACGCCAACTGAATGTCATTCAGAACAACGTCACCAACGCCGACACGCCGGGTTATGCAAAACAAACCCAGACTATTGATTCGGTCGCTTTTAATCCCGAGCTTGGTTTCAACGGCGGAGTGTTTGCCGGCGCCACGCTGAGTTCGCGTTCGGAATATTCGGAACAAGCTGTCCGTTCGCAACAGCAGTCTTTGGGCGAGTCCCAGCAGAAAGCAGCGGACTTGGGCCAGGTAGAACCGCTTTTCGATATCAGCTCAAATTCTGGTCTGTCGAATCAACTGAGCGCGTTCTTTCAAAGCTTTTCGCAGTTGAGCGTTACTCCCAATGACGGAGCCGCACGCCAGGGCGTAATCGACGCGGCAACTAACGTCGCCTCCAGTTTTAATCAGCTTTCCGGCGGACTCGCGTCCGTGTCGGCTGGCCTCAGCCAGCAGACGAAAAGCTCGGTGACTTCCATCAACCAGCTAGCTGGAGATATCGCGAACATTAATAAATTGCGCCAGCAAAATTTTCAAACCATCGGCGATCCGGGCCTGGATGCCAAGTTACACAACGATTTGGAGCAACTGTCGGAGCTCACCGGTGTAACGGCTTTGCCGCAATCGGATGGGACCGTAAGCGTCTATCTCGGGGGGCAATCACCATTAGTCCTGGGTGCGAATTCGTATGCTCTTCAAGCGGATCAATCGGGCTCGCAAACGCGGATCGTCGATTGGCAGAACAAAGACGTCACAAATCAGGTTCAACAGGGAAATCTGGGGGCTTTGATCGACGAGAAGAATAACATACTGCCGTCGTATCAGAACAAGGTCGATACCCTGGCGGCGGGTTTTGCCGATCAAGTGAATACAACGCTCGGTGCTGGATTGAATTCGGCGGGGTCTGCTCCGTCGGCTGATCTGTTCACTTACGATCCTACGGCCGGAGCCGCGGCAACCTTATCCGTCACAAATGGCTTCACGCCCGACCAGGTGGCAGCCGCGGTTCCCGGCGCCCCGGGTGGCAATGGCAACGCGCTAACTCTTGCGGCGCTGGCAAATGCACCGCAATCGAACGGTCTTACGTTCACCCAGAACTACGGAAATTTAGCGGGCCGGGTGGGACAGGATCTTGCCACGGCGCGAGATAACCAGAGTTCGCAGCAATCCCTGGTGACGCAGGCTCGCAGCCTCAGGTCGCAAGCCTCCGGCGTTTCGCTGGATGAAGAAGCGGCTCATTTACTGGAAGTGCAGCAGGCCTATCAGGCAGCGGGCAAACTGATTAGCGTCCTGAACTCGTTGGGCGACACATTACTCGGGATTATACGTTAGACAGCGCGGACTTTATGATTTCATCTCTTAACGCATCGAATCAGACTTTCCTGAACGACCTCAGGGGAATTCAATCGCGCCTGTCTCGCGCGCAACAGGAAGTATCCAGCGGGCTGAAGGTAATCACGCCGTCCGATGCCCCCGATCAAATTTCGGGACTTCTGCAAGTACGCGCTCACCTTGCTTCCACTCAGCAAATCGCCACCAATCTAGGGCGCGTGAAGACCGATGTGGACAGCTCGGAGCAGGGGCTGGAATCAGCCGTATCGCTGGTCGAAAAGGTCAGGACACTAGCCGCGCAAGGGCAAACGGGAACGCAGACGGCCACCGGACGGAAAGCGATCGGCGATCAGATCGGTTCTATCCTCGAACAGATTGTAGGGATCAGCCGAACCACGGTCGAAGGGCGCTACGTATTTAGCGGGGATTCCGATCAGACGGCGCCGTACTCCATCGATTTAGCGCAAACAAACCCGGTTAGCGCTTACGGCGGTACCGCCGCAACGCGCCAGGTTCAACATCCGAACGGAAGCACTTTCGCCGTCGCCAAAACGGCCCAGGAGATCTTCGATTCACCGGATGCCACACAGAATGTGTTTAGCTCCATCAGCGCCTTGCGCACGGCCCTGCTAAACAACGATCAACCGGGCATTGATGCGGCAATCGAAAATGTTACTGGAGCGAATACTTACCTTAACCAGCAACTCGCTTTTTACGGGACGGCGCAAAACAAAGTCTCCGACGCAAGTGATTATGGCGCAACGCTGCAGACGCAACTGCAAGCGCACCTGAGTTCCATTCAGAACGCCGATCCGACGGAGGCCATCTTAATGATGACTCAAGCCACCACTCAACAGCAGGCCGCTCTGGAATCTCGCGCTAAGCTCCCGCGAACAAGTCTGTTTGATTTCTTAGGTTAATAGCGCGCCCACTGTACGAATCAGCGATGAGGCGGCGATTGGCTCCGCTCACACGATTTCGCGCCTTTACTGCTCAGCGCAACACTACCCGATAAAAATCTTGAATCGGTCTTATAAGTAAATTTTTAGTCTCCTCCTGCCGCGAACTCCTATAATCAGCTAACAAGTTTCAGTCTCGTTTATGAGGAGAAAGCATGCAGAACTTGTCCGGCCGGGCCACCCAGGCGGCGTTGTTGTTACTGCCGATGCTGGCGGCCGCCCAGTCAACGGCCCCCGACGTTACACAAAAGCTCGCCGATCTCGATAAAGCTACTAAAGCCGCGCAAAGCGCCGGCGACAATGCCTGGATGCTGGTCAGCGCCGCTTTGGTGCTGATGATGACAGGTCCTGGACTTGCGCTATTTTACGGGGGGCTTGTCCGCCGCAAGAACGTGCTGGCGACATTCATGCACAGCTTCATCCTGATGGCTGTTGTCACCGTTATTTGGGCCGTCATCGGCTATAGTCTCGCATTCGCCGAAGGGAATCCATTCGTCGGCGGACTCCGATATCTATTTCTCCAGGATGTGGGTGCCGCTCCAAATCCCGACTACGCCGGTACCATTCCGCAGCAGACGTTCATGATTTATCAGTTGATGTTCGCCATCATCACCCCAGCTTTGATCTCGGGAGCGTTCGCCGAGCGAATCAAGTTCAAGGCGATGTTGCTGTACACCACGTTGTGGTCCTTGCTTGTGTACTTCCCCATGGCCCATATGGTCTGGGGTAAGGGCGGCCTGTTGAACGCGACTCTAGGAGGCAAAGTTCCCTGTTTCGATTTCGCCGGAGGCACAGTCGTGCATATCACCTCGGGCGTGTCGGCTCTAGTGTGCGCCTTATACCTCGGAAAACGGGTCGGCTATCCGCAGGAACCAATGAAGCCGCACAGCTTGGTGCTGAGTTTCATTGGCGCCTGTTTGTTGTGGGTCGGCTGGTTCGGCTTTAATGCCGGAAGCGCGTTGGGCGCGGGGAGTTTGGCGACCAGTGCATTCGTCGCAACTCACTTCGGAGCCGCGGCCGCGGCACTGGGATGGCTGGCGATTGAGTGGTGGCACAACGGCAAGCCAACCATCCTCGGAGGAATCTCGGGAGCAGTAGCGGGCTTGGTGGCGATTACTCCCGCATCCGGATTCGTCAAACCTTTTCCGGCGCTCTTGATCGGATTTCTCGCGGGTATCGTCTGCTACCTGATGGTCACGACAGTGAAGCGAAAGTTTGATTATGACGATACGCTGGACGCGTTCGGCGTACATGGCGCGGGCGGCACGTTGGGCGCTCTACTCACGGGAGTTTTCGCCACCAAGGAAGTGAACGATGTGCTCGCGGGCAAGGCGCTTGGCGGGGTCGACGGAAACTGGATGCAGGTGGCTTACCAGTTGGTAGGCGTGCTAATTGCATGGGCCATCGCGATCGCCGGAACTTTGCTAATTCTCAAGATATGCGATCTTTCGGTTGGGCTGCGCGCGTCACCGGAAGAAGAAATGGATGGCCTCGATGTCAGTATGCACGGTGAGGAAGGGTATAATCTCGAATCGTAAGCTGCCAAGGCGCCCATGAAAAAAATAGAAGCCGTGATTCAGCCGCACAAATTGGAAGAAGTAAAGGAAGCTTTGAAATCCATCGGAATCGATGGCATGACGATTTCCGAGGTCCGCGGTCATGGCCGGCAAAAGGGCCATAAAGAAATTTATCGCGGGATGGAATATCAGGTAGATTTACTCCCCAAGGTGAAAATTGAAATGGTAGTTTCCGACGACCGTAAGGATGAAGTCGTCAATACGCTGGTTGCCGCGGCGCGATCGGGCAAAATCGGCGACGGCAAGATTTTCGTATTCAATGTCGAAGAGGCTGTGCGAATCCGTAACGACGATCGTGGAGAGGCGGCGCTCTAGCGCCGTGCTGATGTGGCCGACACAGCGGTAGGCAATGATCAGTTAACCGCCCGATCGGGCCAGGTGGAAGCGCTAGTCCGCCAAGCGTTCGACGATGCCCTTGTTCCCGGCTTTCAATCGGGGCTGGCGACACTGGCTGTTGGTGGATTCGGACGGCGGGAATTATTTCCCTATTCCGACGTCGACATAATCTTGCTGGTGGAATGTGAGCCGCATTCCGCGAAAGAGCGCGAGGCGATCTCCAAGTTTCTACGGATTCTATGGGACGCCGGATTGCGGCTCAGCCATTCTGTGCGCACCGTGGAAGAGTGTTGCACTTACCAAGAGCAAAACATCGAGCTCACAATCAGCCTTCTGGACGAGCGGTTTTTAACCGGCGATGTTCACGTTTATCAAAGTCTGACAGCGCGACTCCCGCAGTTCTTCGCAAAGCAATCTACAGTGCTCTCGTTACGGTTATGCGAGTTGACGAGGGCCCGGCAGGCGAAGTTCAACGACACTATCTATCATTTGGAACCGAACATCAAAGAGGCCCCAGGTGGATTGCGCGACCTTCAAGTTTCCACTTGGTTGGGCCGCTTGGATTCGCAGCCGGCAATGGCCGATCTTTCATCGGCGCGGGACTTCTTATTCGGTTTGCGCCGCGCCCTGCACGAACACGCTAAGCGTGACAACAACGTATTGACGTTCGATGCGCAAGACGAGCTGAGCGACGATCCCGCGCGGATGATGCGCGAGTATTATCGCCACGCGCGCTCCGTTTATCGCGTCTGCCGGCAAGCCATTGAATTGGCCGAGGAACGCCGTACTTCGCTGTTCTCGCAATTCCGAGATTGGCGCTCGCGCTTATCCAATGCCGACTTTACCTTGGTGCGCGATAGAGTTTATCTTCGCGCGCCCTTGCAGATCCAACAGGATCCACAACTGGTGTTTCGGCTCTTTCAGTGGATCGCGCGGCACAATGTGCGTTTGGCAATTGAGACGGAACAACGCCTGGCCGAGTTCGCCTTGGATCCAAGAGATTCCGCGCAACGGATCCACTGGCAGGATTGGATAGAACTACTTTCCCTTCCGCACGCTTCGCTAGCTCTAAATTCGATGCATGATAGCGGAGTGCTGGCCGCTTTTCTTCCCGAATGGAAAGGCATCGAGTGCCTGGTGATGCGCGATTTTTATCATCGCTACACCGTGGATGAACATACATTGGTGACTATCCAGACGCTGGAAAATCTGCAGGAGCAAAGGTTCCGCGATCTGCTGGAAGAATCGCCCGATGCGCCGCTGTTACGCTTTGCCTTGCTGTTGCATGACATCGGCAAAGGGGGAACCGGTGAGGGACATGTAACGCAATCGTTGGCCATCGCTAAGCAAATTTTATCGCGTTTAAATACACCGCAACGGGACAGCGAAATAATCTATTTTCTGATCGCCAAACACCTTGATCTTTCCGCCGTCATGACCTCTCGCGATTTGAACGATCCGGGTACGGCGCGTTGGCTTGCCGATAGCGTAGGCACCATCGAACGGTTAAAGCTTCTTACACTGCTGACATTTGCCGATATTAGCGCCGTGAATTCACACACCATGACTCCGTGGCGCATGGAACAGCTCTGGCGGGTTTACCTGTTGGCTTACGATGAACTCACGCGCGAATTGCAGACGGAACGCATTCATTCGACTCCGGCGCAAACCGCGGAAATCGCTGAATTCCTGGAAGGGTTTCCAACCAGATATCTAAGAACTCACAATGCCGAGGAGATGAAGTTTCATTCCGAACTGGCGATGTTAAGCCGCCTGAATTCCGTCGGCATCGACATTCGGCGGCAGAACGGCGTGTACCTGCTTACGTTGGTCACGGCCGATAAGCCGGCATTATTTGCGGCTGTGTCGGGAATTCTCGCTAGCTTTGGGCTCAATATTCTGAAGGCCGAAGCCTTCGCTAATTCACAAGGCGTCGTGCTGGACACATTCGTCTTCGCCGACCCATTGCGCACTTTGGAGTTGAATGCAACCGAATTGGAAAGGCTGCGCGGCACAATCGCCAAGGTGATTCGCGGACGTATGGATCTGGATCAATTGCTGAAGAACCGGCGCGTGGTAAAGCCGCCTGGCAAAAAATCGGGAATTGAACCGCGAGTGGCTTTCAACGATGATGCATCGCAATCGGCAACGTTAATCGAGATCACTGCCCAGGATCGGCCAGGTTTGTTGTACGATCTCAGCCGGGCACTGTCGGCCTCGGGTTGCAATATTGAGGTTGTTTTGATCGATACCGAGGCACATCGGGCATTGGATGTTTTTTACGTTACGGCCGATGGTGGGAAGGTTAGCCAGCAATTGCAGGCGAAGCTGCAACAATCGCTACTTGCGGCTTGCGCCGGACAATTAGCGGCGACGTAATAGTTCATTTTCGGCGCTACCGCGAGGCCCGGAAAGTATTTCGCCCCCCGTGATATCTTTTGGACGTGCCAAAACAAAAGTCGAATACTCCCAAACCGGCGTCTTTCCATCCCGTTTCTCCCAGTGGCGGCGAGACTCACCAGCAAGCTGCCAAGGGCGGGGTTGTCCTCACCACAAATCAGGGATTGGGCATTAGCGATAACCAGAATTCGCTGAAGGCCGGCGGGCGGGGACCGACACTACTTGAAGATTTCACCTTGCGTGAAAAGATCACGCACTTCGATCACGAGCGAATTCCCGAGCGGATTGTCCACGCCCGAGGCTCCGCGGCGCACGGATATTTTCAGCCCTATAAATCCATGCGGCATGTTACGAGCGCCGGCTTCTTAGCTGACCCAAGCGTGAAGACGCCCGTCTTCGCCCGGTTCTCTACTGTCGCCGGAGGCGCGGGTTCGGTCGACTTGCCCCGCGACGTGCGAGGCTTCGCCGTCAAATTTTATACCCAGGAAGGCAACTTCGATCTAGTTGGAAATAACATCCCTGTCTTCTTCATTCAGGATGCGATCAAATTCCCCGACTTGATTCACGCAGTGAAAATGGAAGCCGATCGTGGCTACCCGCAAGCCGCCAGCGCGCATGACACCTTTTGGGACTTTATTTCACTGATGCCGGAATCGCTGCACATGATCATGTGGGCGATGTCCGATCGCGCCATTCCCCGTTCGCTGCGAATGATCGAAGGTTTTGGGGTCAATACCTTTCGCCTGGTGAACGCGGCCGGTGAAACGAACTTCGTTAAATTTCATTGGAGACCCGTGCTTGGAACTGCCGCCGTCATGTGGGATGAGGCCGTAAAGATCAGCGGAGCCGATCCCGATTTTCATCGCCGCGATCTGTTCGAGGCCATCGCTAGCGGCAATTTCCCTGAATGGGAATTTGGATTCCAGATCGTCGATCAGAAGACCGCCGACTCGCTTCCATTCGATATTTTGGACGCGACTAAACTGATTCCGGAGGAAGTGATACCGATTGAAATGGTCGGAAAGATGGTGCTGGATCGCAATCCTGACAACTTCTTCGCAGAGACCGAGCAGGTCGCGTTTTGTCCCAGCCACATAGTGCCCGGTATCGATTTCAGCGAGGATCCACTGCTGCAGGGGCGCCTCTTTTCCTATCTGGACACACAGCTCAGCCGTCTGGGATCGCCGAACTTCCATGAGCTTCCCATCAATCGACCGAAGTGCCCCTTCGCGAACTTTCAACGCGATGGACACATGCAGATGCTGGTACCAACGGGTCGCGCGAATTACGAACCGAACTCTATCGATCCGAATGGTGCGCGCGAATCCTTCACGGGACTGCGGACGGCGCCCATTGCGACCGAAGGCACGAAGGTTCGCCTGCGCTCGGAATCGTTCAGCGATCATTATTCTCAAGCGCGCTTATTCTACCGGTCGGTCACGCCGCAAGAGCAGAAGCATATCGCTCAGGCTCTGACGTTTGAGCTTAGCAAGGTGGACATTCCCGACATTCGTAAGAAGATGCTGGGCCACCTCGACATCATCGACAAGACCCTTGGGAGCACGGTTGCCGGAGAACTCGGCATGGACGGGGAAGCCGCGACGATCACGCCGGCAAAACTACCAATCGATCTTGAGGTAAGCCCCGCGTTGCGTCTGTATGGAAAGTATAAGCCGACGTTACAGGGCCGGAAGGTGGGTGTGCTCCTTGCTCCCGGGTTCGATCTTAAGTTAAAGACCTCGCTGGTGGCGGCGATCGAGAAAGAAGGAGCGGTGGCGGCGATCATCGCGCCAAAGGTCGGTGGCGTTGTGGACTCCACGGGCAAAAAGCATGCGGCGGCAATGGCTCTTTCGGGCTCGCCTTCCGTGCTCTTCGATGCGGTAACCGTGCTCGCGGGATCGGCCGGAGACAAAGCGCTCAGTGCTCACCCCGATGCGGTCAGCTTCCTGATGGATGCCTGCCGCCACCTGAAGGCTATAGGTCTTGCCGGGGTTTCCAGTTTGGCCGCGAAGACGCAAGTTGCCGGTCAAGTTGGAGTAACGGAGCTGCTCGCGACGAAAGATATTTCGGCATTCCTTGGCTTCGCTCGCCAAGGGCGGGTGTGGGAAAGAGAACGCCCCGAGGCGCCGGAATAGTGTGCAGTGAATCGATCCCCAGCACTCGAAGCAACGAGGCGGGCACATTAAGCAGCCACTGACGAACTTTGCATATAGTTAAAAGCGCTACAGCGCCGAAGATCTAGCTGGCGACCTTTGGACATTTTCGCAAACGGTCGCGGATGTGAAGCCGGAAGCTTGGGCGGGAACATGAATGGCGGGACTTCAGAACAAGCTCTGCGAAAATTAGTCGACGCAATTGTCGACAACGATGGTGCGCTTTTCTTAAGACTAATGGCCGGGTCGTCCGCACTTGCGACTGCCAGCTTTTCGCAGGGAGCAACACGTACCAGCCCAAGCCCGTGCTTCATCAAAGAAATCGGGCACTACATCTATTGCGGCGATACCGCGTTACATTTCGCCGCCGCCTCATATCGTCCCGAAATGGCGGGTAAATTGATCCAGGCGGGAGCGCGTCTCCGAGCGAAAAACCGCCGGGGTGCGGAACCGCTGCATGCGGCGGCAGTCGGAATTCCCGGTTCGCCCAGGTGGGACCCGACGGCGCAAGCGGCGACAATTGTGTGCCTGATTGAAGCTGGCGCCGATCCGGACGCCCAGAATATGGACGGGGCCACTCCACTGCACCGCGCCGTTCGAACCCGTTGCGCGGGCGCGGTACGGGCTCTTCTGGACAACGGTGCCGATCCCGCGATCCGCAACAAGAACGGTTCGACGGCCATGCAACTGGCCTGGCGTACTACGGGCCGCGGTGGGTCCCGCTCACCCGAAGCGAAGGCTCAGCAACAGGAAATTCTGCTCTTACTCCAAGGGCGATGAATGGTCCCCAACTGGCAAGAGTTCACCGTCGAGTAGTTGAGGTAGCTGCCGCTTGTTCCCGCGCGTTAGACTCGGGGCATGCCACGCATCGCGATCGCGGGAGCCACCGGTTACATCGGGGGTAGGCTCGCTCCGCGGCTGCTTGAGGCCGGCTATGCTCTCCGCTGTCTGGTGCGTTCTCCGCGAAAGTTAGAAGGACGCGAGTGGGCATTGTCTTCGTCCGTCGAGGTCCGCAAAGTCGATCTTGCCGATGCCGCATCGCTCACGCCCGGGCTTGCGGACTGTGATGCCGCATTTTATTTAGTCCATTCCCTGATGTCTTCGGAGGGCGAGTATGCCGAGCGTGATTTACACCTTGCACTGACGTTTGCAGCTGCTGCCCGCGATGCCGGGGTAGGACGAATTATCTATCTTGGAGGCCTTGGGGAAACTGGTCCGAACCTCAGTGAACATCTTTCTTCGCGGCGGGATGTCGAGGGTGCGCTCGCGTCCACCGGCGTTCCAGTCACGGTGCTCCGCGCGGCGATGATCATCGGATCGGGTTCGGCCTCGTTTGAGATACTTCGTTACCTAATACACCGCTTACCGATCATGATTACGCCGAAATGGGTGAGCACTCCTTGTCAGCCAATTGCCGTCGAGAATGTACTCGCGTATTTGGTTGGTGTTTTGGCCGTAGAGGAAACCTCGGGACAGGTGTTTGATATCGGGGGGAGCGAGATACTTTGCTACCGCGACATCATGTCCATCATGACGGAGGAATTGGGGCTTCCGCGGCGCTGGATTATCCCCGTGCCGATCCTCAGCCCGCGCTTAAGTTCTTACTGGATTCACCTTGTTACGCCGCTCAGCAGCAAGATCGCGAGGCCGCTGGCCGAGGGATTGAAGAACAAGGTGGTCTGCCGGGAGGACCGGATTACGCGGCTGATTCCACAACAACTGCTGAACGTACGCGAGGCCATTCACGCGGCGCTGAGTCAGGTGGAATCGCAGTCGGTGGAAACGAACTGGTCGATGGCGGGCACAATGCCGGGTGATCCGGACTGGTCAGGTGGTACCGTATTTCGCGACGTGCGTGAAATAGGAATCGACGCCCCCGCGGCAGCCGCGTTTCGTGCTGTTTGCCGTGTAGGTGGAGGGCATGGATGGTACGCCGACAGGCTTTGGAGGATTCGCGGATGGCTTGATCGCGTGGCGGGTGGTCCAGGATTGCGGCGCGGGCGGCGGAATCCTGAAACCCTGCGTTACGGGGATGCCCTCGACTTCTGGCGGGTAGTCGGATTCGACCCCGGATGCTATTTGTCCTTGCGAGCGGAGATGCGATTGCCCGGCGAAGCAATGCTCGATTTCCGCGTCGAAGCAAATGACGATCTGCACTGCACACTACGCCAGACGGCACTCTTCGAACCCCGCGGTTTGTTCGGATTGCTTTATTGGTATGCCGTGCTCCCATTCCATGGCATTGTTTTCCGGGGAATGCTGGACGGAATCAAACGGGAAGCAATTGAGATTGCGGCGCGAAAATAAAGGAAGGCTCGCCCGGTGGGCGCCCGATGGAAGACTTCCTAGCGCAACGAACTCTCTACTTCGTTCAGCCAATCCGGAGTCTTTAAAACTTCGCGAGCTTTGCTGCCGTCGGGCGGCCCGATGATTCCTTCGCGTTGCATCATATCCAGGATTCTGGCGGCTCGACCGTAGCCCAGTCGGAGGCGGCGTTGCAGAGTGGATGTTGAGGCCTTCCCCATTTCCAGGACAACCCTTACGGCGTCGTGATACATGGGGTCTTCTTCCGTGTTGAACTCTTCGCCCTCGCCTTCTTCTTCCTCTGTTGGCGGGGCTAGAAGGAAGGTCTTGTCGTATTCGGGAGTTGCTTGCTGCTTCCAATATTCGACGACGTCGTTGGTTTCGCTTTCCGTCACATAAGCCCCGTGGACCCGCGTTAAACGCGACGACCCCGGCGGCAGGAAGAGCATGTCGCCTTTGCCCAACAGGTGCTCGGCCCCCATTACATCCAGGACCGTTCGCGAATCGACGCGAGTTGCAACCCGGAAGCTGATGCGGGATGGGAAGTTGGCTTTGATCAATCCCGTGATGACATCGACGCTGGGCCGCTGGGTTGCCAAAACCAGGTGCATGCCGACGGCGCGAGCCATTTGGGCCAGACGGGCGACGGATTCTTCAACGTTGGCGCGCTCTAGCATCATCAGATCGGCAAGCTCATCGATCAGGATCAGTATGTAGGGCAGGGGCTTCAGCTCTTCAGGCTCCGTTTCGGCGTCATCCTCAAACAGACTGCGAGGCTGCTCGGCCAGTTTGCGAATCTTGCGGTTGTACTGATCGATGTTGCGTACGCCTTGGGCGGCCAGCAGTTTGAGGCGGCGTTCCATTTCGATGACGGCGTTGCGCAGCGCGTTCGTAGCTTTCTTGGGGTCGGTGATGACGGGCGTCAGCAGATGCGGGATCCCCTCATAGAGGCCGAGTTCGAGGCGCTTTGGATCCACCATGATCATCCGGACTTCATCGGGCGTCGATTTGTAGAGGATCGACATGATCATCGAGTTCAGCATCACGCTCTTACCCGATCCAGTCGAGCCGGCGATTAGCAGGTGCGGCATGGAATCGAGTGCGGCGACTCTGATTCGTCCGTTGATATCCTTGCCAAGCGCGATTGTCAGCGGCGACGGTGAATTTTGAAACTCTTCCGATTCCAGAATCTCGCGCAGACTAATTACTTCCCGTTTGGTATTCGGCACTTCGATACCCACCGTGGGCTTGCCGGGAATGCGCTCAATCAGAATAGACTCGGCCTGCAGACCAAGGCAAAGATCCTCACTAAGCGTCGTGATGCGGCTGTATTTGATGCCGGCTTCGGGCTTGAACTCGAATGTCGTCACAACGGGTCCGGGATTGATCTGGGTAACCGAACCATGCACGCTGAACTCTTCAAACTTGTTCTTGATCTGGGCAGCGGTGTCCTTTAATTCTTGCGTGTCGTAGGCGCTGCGCGCTTGCGGTTCATGCAGCAAAGTCATGGACGGCAGCTTGAAGCTGGCATGCTTCTTCGATACCGGCGGAGCGGGGCGGCTGGATTTAGCTGGCGATTCCCAAGGGGGACGTTGATCCATTGGTGGCAACGGCGGGGCGGGCGTCGGCGGTAGTGATTCCAGAGTACGAATGGGGATATCGTCGAGCGTTGCGTCGCTGTCCACGGTTGGCTTTTTCGCCGCGGCAGGCGCGGGGGGCGGTTCGATAGCTGGCACGGGTTGCACTGCTGCGGTAACGGCAACGGGTTCCGGTTCAGGAACTTCCCTGGGGACTTGGCGCGTTTTCGGACGGGCCGAATCCAGCTCTTCGTCCAAACGCTTCTTCTCAGCCTTGATTCGCACTTTCTCGGCGGCAGCAGCGGCGCGCCGTACGCTCCACTCGCGATAGCGAAGCTTGAGTGCGCTTAGCATCTCCAGGGGTCCGCGAAACCAGCTTGCGAGCATTGACAACGTGAATGTGGAGACCAGGTAGAGCGACAGAATGAGGACCCCGATTATGAGGATCGCCGCGCCGGCCGGATTCCATAACGCAACCAGATAATCCGCCAGCGCCATTCCAAACATTCCACCAGCGGGGAAGACGCCGCCAATACTTTTTCCAAAGGGAAGCATGGCCAGGCCCGCGCACCCAGCCAGCAGAATCAGCGATGACCCGGCGAGCTTGATTACGGGCGACTCGATCGGCGTGGAACGAAGCCATTTCCAGGCCAGCGCAAAAAGGAGGAAGGGGATCGCGAGCGAGGCTAAGCCGAAGGTCTGAAGACATAGGTCAGACAGATAGGCGCCAGGATGACCGATCAAATTTTGTGGCTTGAGTATGCCCGTAGCCGTATTCCACGAACCATCGGTTTCGTGATAAGACGCCAGACTCAAAGTGACGATGAGTCCGACGAATAGAAACACGACCGCGACGGCTTCGTTGAGCCGGTGTAAACGAGTGGGTCCTAGAAAATTCATCCGCGTGGAAGCGGCGGCCAGAGCTGTCCCGTATTATGACAGATTTCGATTATTCGTATTTGAGCGCGGTAAGCGGATCGATGCGAATGGCGCGGCGGGCTGGGATCAAGGCGGCGATCAAAGCGACAGCGACCAGCGTCATTGCGACGGCGATAAAGGTTAGCGGATCTGTCGCGCTGATTCCGAACAGCAGGCCGGATAGGAGCCGGGTTATTGCGAGAGCTCCGGCTAGGCCGAGCAGGATTCCGGCCGCGGAGAGAATCGCGGATTGGCCAAGAATTAGGCGCAGGACGTCGTCACGCTTGGCTCCCAGGGCCATCCGGATTCCAATCTCGTGAGTGCGCTGGGTGACCGCGTAGGCGATCACGCCGTAGATGCCGATGGCCGCGAGACACAGAGCGATTGCGGCGAATAGCCCGATGAGGAGCGTGCGAAAGCGCGGCTCTTCGACGGACTCGGACAGCATGCGGGCAAGCGTATTGACGTCGCTGATTACAACATCCTTGTCCACTTCGTGAATCTCCCGGCGAAGCGCGGGCGCCAGACGCGCGGCGGTAGAGGATCGAACCACCAGATACATGCGGCGTCCGTAATCCTGGGTGAAGGGGCGATAATATGCTGCCCCGGAATCGGTCTCCAGACCGAGGTACTTTACATCGCCCACCACGCCGACGATCTCCATCCAGGGGAGCTGTGCGGCAACGTCGACGCCACTTTGCTTCAAGTGCTGACCAATAGGATTTTGACCGGCGAAGTAACGGCGAGCCATGCTTTCACTGATGATCGTCACGTAGGGCGAATCGGGCGTGTCGCGATCGTTGAAGAAGCGGCCGCGGATTAGGCGAATCCCTAAGCTCTCGAAATAACGGGAGCTGACGATTCCAACTGTAGTGGAAGGGTACGTTCCGGTTTCTGGAGAGTGTCCTTGAATCTGGAACGTGTCGGAATCGGATTCACGATTGGGCGGAAGGCTGTCAGAGATGGCGATGGAATCCAGGCCGGGAATCTGACTAATACGATTGAGCAGGCGCTGATAAAAGGCGATGCCGCTGCGATCATCGGGATAATTCGATTGGCTGGGCGAGACGGCCAGCGTAAGGATTGTTTCGGGCGATGTTTGAAAACCGGCGTCGACTTGCTGAAGCTGGAAGAAGCTGCGCAACAGCAATCCCGCGCCGATCAGAAGCATACAGGAGAGGGCGATTTCGGCAATCACTAAAATCGAGTGGGTGCGGCGTGAGGAGTTCACGGAGCTGCCACGATTGCCGCTCTTAAGAGTGGAGTTCAGATCTGTTCGCGAGCCTTGCAGAGCGGGGACGAGGCCCGCGAGAATCCCGGTGCAAAGGGAAATCACAAAAGTGAAGGCAACCACGCGAAGATCGAGATGAACGTCCTGCATGCGTGGCAGGCCACCCGGATTCCACAGGCGTATCGCTGTAATGGCGGCGTAGGCGAGGGCAATACCACCGGTCCCGCCGAGTAGGGCGAGGAGGATGCTTTCGGTTAGCAACTGTCTAATCAGGCGACCGCGGCCCGCACCTAGGCTGAGTCGCAAGGCCATCTCGCGTTCCCGGGCGGCGGCACGGGCGAGGATCAAGTTCGCGACATTCACGGTGGCAATCAGGAGCACCAGCAAGACTGCGCCGGACAACACAAGAAGGGCGGGTCGAGTATTGCCGGCCAACACGTCACGCAAAGGAGTGACCGGTAGCGTCAGCCGGGAATAGCTACTCGGGCTCGCGCGCTCAATCTGTTGTCCGAGGGCGTTCGTTTCGGCTTGCGCCTGCTGCCGGGTGACGCCATCTTTCAAGCGCGCGATGCCACGCAGATTGAAAGGTCCGCGGCGAGCAGGCGGCGTGAGGCGAAGATTCGTCCAGAGAGCGACATCGGGGCGACCGAACTGGAATGAAGACGGCATCACGCCGATCACTGTGTACTTGTGACCATTCAATGCGATGGCCTGGCCTATGGCGGTTGGACTGCCCGCAAACCGGTTGCGCCAAAAAGATTCAGCCAGGACGGCGGTTCGATCGCTACTGGGGTTGTCATCCTGTGATTCAAAGACGCGGCCGATTATAGGCTGAGCGCGCAAGGTAGGGAAAAAGCCAGACGTGACGGCGGTGCCGCGAATCTGCTCAGGCTCGCCCGTGCCGGTTAGGTCGAATAGATTCATAGAAAAAGCGGTGGGATTTTCAAAGGACCGATTTCGCGATTTCCAATCGAGAAAATCAGCCATGCACATCGTTCCTAGCGGAGCGTTCTGCGGCGCGAAGTGCATGGAGACCGTCATCAGGCGATCCGCCGCGGGATAGGGAAGCGGACGAAGCAGAACGCTGTCGACGATGCTGAAAATCGTGCTGTTGGCTCCGATGCCGACTGCCAGTGCGAGCACGGCGGTAGTGGTGAAGCCGGGATTCTTGGCGAGTACGCGGACAGCGTAGCGAAGGTCCTGCATCATGGTCTGAAAGAGAATCCCGCTGCGCACATCGCGCACCTCTTCCTTAACTTGATCGATGCCACCCAGTTCGATACGGGCGGCGCGGCGCGCATCGGCGGGCGAGGATCCGGCTTTGATTTTTTCTTCTATTAGCAGGTCGAGATATGAATGCAATTCCTGGTCGAGTTCGTGTTCGACACGGTTCCGGCGGAAGAGATTGCGAAATGTCGACATCATGATTAAGCCGATCCCAGAGCGCTGGCTATGGCCACGGAGACTCGCTCCCACTGCTCGGTTTCTTTCTTCAATTGGCCTCGCCCGGCGCGTGTCAGCCGATAAAATTTGGCCTTGCGCTTGTTTTCCGATTCACCCCAGACTGACGTGAGCCAGCCGGATTCTTCCATCCTGTGAAGGGCTGGGAACAGGGAGCCGGCTTTCACCTGAAACGTTCCATTCGTCATCTGCTCAATGCGTCGAGCCATCCCCAATCCATGCAATTCACCGAGCGCGAGAGCTTTCAGAATCAGCAGGTGGAGGGTGCCTTGCAGGAGATTGGTTTCCATGGGTTCCTATAGACAGTCTATAGTAGCTCTTATAGATTGTCTATAGGAATAAGGCGTTGTAGGCGGGGGGTTGTAGGCCTCCTCGTGCCTCACCAACCGTTTGCGTTTAGAGGATAATCGAAACGCCTATGCATAAGTACATTCTTTTCGGGCCGCAGGGGTCTGGCAAAGGGACACAAAGCGAGTTGCTGTGTCGGGATTTCGATTATGTTCACATTTCGATTGGAGACATCTTCCGCTGGAACGTGGCGAACCACACGAAGCTGGCGGCGCGGATTCGCCGGATTACGGACGCCGGGTTGTTGGTACCCGATGAGATTGTGGAAGAAGTAGTCCGCAAGCGGCTGGAAGAGCATGATTGGAACTACGGTTTCGTGTTAGATGGCTTCCCGCGGACACGGCGACAGGCGGAATATCTCTTTGAGAATTGGAATTTGGACAAGGTAGTTTATCTGGACGTACCTGACGAGGTGGTTTTTGAGCGCGTCATGTATCGGGCCAAGATTGGCGAAGGCAGCGGTTTTACCAAGCGGGCCGACGACAATCCCGAGGCGCTGCAGGTACGTTTGAGGGAGTACCACGAAAAGACGCGGCCCTTGCTGGACCTCTACCGCAAGAGCAAGATGTTGATTTCGGTGAACGCCAACCGGCCCATTGAAGAGATTCAGCGGGATATTCGGGTGAGTCTGGGGCTCAGCGACGGCGATGGCCAAACTCAATCGAGAACCGCATAAGCGGTTACGCGGGCGGCTTTCTGCCATAATCAGGTTTCCGGGCATCAGGCATAGAGATTGGACGAACCGCGGGCGGTGCATTAGGCATCTGGAAGTGTGAATCTTGCACTTGCAGTATGACGCGGTGATCGCTAGAATCAATGAGTTTGCAGGCATTTATTGGGAGGCGTCATGTCGGTTGAGCAAAAAGTAAAGCAGATCATCGTAGAGCAATTGGGAGTGGATGAGAACCAGGTGGACAGCACCGCCAGTTTCGTGGATGATCTGGGCGCGGATTCCTTGGACATCGTCGAATTGGTGATGGCATTCGAGGAAGCGTTCGATCTGGATATCCCGGACGAAGACGCCGAAAAGATAGCGACCGTGAAGGATGCTGTCGACTACATTGAGAGCAAGAAGAAATAAGACCGGGCTGGGTTCGGGCGCAGGTGGAGCTTAACATTGTCACGTAGAGTTGTGGTGACGGGCGTTGGCCTTCTGACTTCGGTAGGCATAGGCACTGACGAATGTTGGAAGGCGATTTGCAGCGGGATGAATGGCATTGGCCGCATCACCGCGTTTGATGCTACCGAGTTTAATTGCCAGATAGCCGGTGAGGTCAAGGGCTTCGACCCGGCAAACTACATCGAAAAAAAAGAAATCAAGAAGATGGCGCGCTTCATCCAGTTTGCCATCGCGGCAGCTGAATTTGCGATGGCAGCTTCCGGTCTGAAAGTAACGCCCGAGGATGAAGAGCGCGTCGGCGTTTATATCGGGTCGGGCATCGGGGGATTTGAAGTGATCGAGCGTGAGCATAAGATTCTGCTCGAGCGCGGCCCCAGCCGTATCTCACCGTTTTTCATTCCCGCCACTATCATTAATCTAGCGTCTGGTTATGTGTCTATCCGCACGGGCGCGAAGGGTCCGAATTCGGCCACCGCCACCGCGTGTACCACGAGTGCGCACGCAATCGGCGATTCGTTCAAGATCATTCAGCGCGGCGACGCGGACGCGATGATTTGCGGTGGCGCGGAAGCCTGCATTACTCCGATGGGAGTGGGCGGATTTGCCGCGATGCGCGCTCTATCGCAGCGTAATGATTCGCCGGAGACGGCTTGCAGGCCGTGGGATAAGGATCGCGACGGCTTTGTCGTTGGTGAAGGATCGGGCATTCTGATCCTGGAAGAACTGGAGTTCGCCAAGAAACGCGGAGCCCCGATTCTGGCCGAGATCATTGGCTACGGCATGAGCGGCGATGCGTTCCATATCACCTCACCTTCGGAGGACGGAGATGGCGCATTTCGCGTGATGCGGAACAGTCTGCGGGACGCCAAGATCGAGCCCGATACTATCGATTACGTAAACGCGCATGGCACTTCGACGGGGCTGGGTGACAAGATCGAAACGATTGCCTTGAAGCGGGTCTTCGGCGATCACGCGAAAAAATTAGCGGTGAGTTCGACCAAATCAATGACTGGCCATTTGTTGGGTGGCGCCGGTGGCCTGGAGGCGGGGATTACGGTGTTGGCAATCCGCGACCAGGTTGCGCCGCCAACGATTAACCATTTCCACCCCGATCCCGAGTGCGATTTGGATTATGTTCCGAATGAAGCGCGCCCAATGAAGATCGATTTTGCGCTAACGAATTCGTTCGGCTTTGGTGGAACGAACGGATGTTTGATTTTTAGGAAATTCGAATAGCTGGCGGTGGGGGTTGGCCTTGATGTGAGCACCTCGACCCACCTCCTATCGCCCACCCCTTTCATATGAAAATCATTGTCGCTATCAAGCAAGTCCCTGTCCGCGACTCCCAGCTCCGCGTCGATTCGAGCGGGCGATGGATCCAGGAGGGCGATCTTAGTTTTGAGATTAACGAGCCGGACGCCTATGCTCTGGAAGAAGCTTTGCAGCTGAAAGAGAAGCATGGCGGAGAAGTGGTCGCTCTCTGCGCTGGCCCGTCCAGAGCGGCGCAGACGATTCGCGAGGCACTGGCGAAGGGCGCCGATCGGGCGATACACATTGAAGAAGAAGGACTGGCCACGCTCGATACCCTGGGTGTCGCTCATTTGCTCGCCAATGCTTTGAAGGCCGAGAAGCCAGACTTGATCCTTACCGGCTTGCAGTCGGACGATCTCGGCTACGGGCAGACTGGCGTGGTGTTGGCTGAGTTGCTTGGATTTCCGCACGCGACGATCATCATGCAAGTGGTGAAACAAGAGGGATCGATTCGCGTAAAACGAGAGCTCGAGGATGGATGGTTCCAACAGGTGGATATCCCGTTGCCAGCGGTGCTGACAATTCAATCGGGCATCAATAAGCTGCGTTACGCGACGTTGATGGGCATTAAAAAAGCAAAGTCGAAAGAGATCAAGAACGTGAAGGTGAGCGAGTTGGGGGCGGCTCCGGCAGCGACCGCGGTGATAGAGCGTATTTATCTTCCCCACCGATCCAAGCAGACTCAGATTTTAGAAGGCGATGCCAAGACAGCGGCCGCCGCATTGGTTGAGAAACTGAAGTTCGAGGTACGAGTTATATGAGCGTTCTGGTGATCATGGAACAGCGCGGCGGCGCGATGAACCGCATGTCGTGGGAGACCCTTGCCGCCGGCGCGAAGCTGGCAGCCGAACTCGGGAAGCCGCTGTTTGCCGCGGTTGTGGGCAAAGGGATTGGCGCACTCGCCGCTGAAGTGGCAACTAAAAATGTCGCTAAGGTTCATGCCATCGAGCATGATCTGTTGGAGAGCTACACGCCCGATGGATATACGGCGGCGCTGGAGCCGTTGATCAAGCGGCATAATCCGCAGGTTGTTCTTTTTCCGCATACCTATCAGGTTCGCGACTTTGCACCCAAGCTGGCCACGCGATTCAATACGGTGCTGGTGAGTGACGCGATTAGTTTCCACCTCGACAATGGCGCTCCGCTATTCGTCAGGCAATTATTTCAAGGCAAGCTGAACGGCGATGTACGCTTGTCGGGACCGGGGCCATACTTCGCGTCCATTCAAGCCGGTGCGTTCCGCGCGGATACGCTGCAGGCTGGCAGCGCCGAAGTGGAAAACGTAACTCCGCAATTGACGGCGAGCGCGATTCGCAACCATCCCCATGAGCCATTCCGGGAGTCTGCGCGAGCGGTGGATCTAACGGCGGCCGAGATCATTGTTTCGGTGGGACGGGGGATCAAGGAAAAAGAAAATATCGCGATTGTCGAAGAGCTGGCGAAGGTGCTGGGTGCGGAGTTGGCGGCGTCCCGGCCGATCTGCGACAGCGGGTGGCTTCCCATGGAACGGCAAGTAGGAAGCTCCGGGCAGACGGTTTCGCCGAAGGTTTACATGGCCGTCGGAATCTCCGGCGCGATCCAGCATCTGGTGGGAATGAAGGGCTCGAAGACCATCATCGCCATCAATAAAGATAGTAATGCGCCGATTTTTGAAGTCGCCGATTACGGAATTGTCGGAGATCTGTTTGAGGTAGTCCCGGCCTTGATTGAAGCCGTAAAGAAGGCTAAGGGATAGACTCCCGTAATGGCTCGGACCAGCGCGGCTATTCGGTTGCGCCGGTCATATCTTCGATTGTTTCGCGCTCCGACTTATTGAACTTCTGTTTGAAATCCGGCGCGTTCATTCGTTGATGCCGTTCGGAATCGGTCATATCGTGCATCTGCTGCAGCTCGTCGCGAATAGCCACTTGACGCTCTGGTGTGAATTTCTGAAACTGTTGATAAGCGTGCCTGACGGCATCCTTGCGTTCCGGCGGCAACGAATTAAAAGCACGTTGGCGGTCACGCTCCTCCGGCGATAGCTTATCCCAGCGTTGCAGTGCATCGCGGACTTTTTGTTGGCGGTCAGGGGGAAGCTTGGCAATCGCGTTCTCACGTTCAGCCGAACTCATCTGCTTGAATTCTTCCACCGGATGTTTGCCACGGGCGGGAACTGGATGCCGGTTGATGGTGGAATGGCGGGGTTGAGCACTGGAATTCGTGGGCGCGAACGTTCCAACAACTACGATTGCGATATGAAGCGGGAAGGGACAGCGGACTTTCATTGCGCGTTATAACTTCCTGGGACTACTCTCCCTCGCGCTAGGTTCGGGCTCAATCTGCGTCAACATGTCCATATCGTCCAAGCTGCGCTCCACCGCTTCGATGTCGACCTTTTCTATACGTACTTGGGACGAGGAATCAGCCGGCACAAACTGCGTGCTTTGCGGCGATCGAATCAGAAAAACGGCGATCATGGCGATGCACGCCGTACCGATGGAGAATGCCGGTTTCCAGCTTAACGCGGAGAGTGGTTGCGTAATGCGACGCCACCAGCTGAGATTGGGTTGTTCCAGCTCAAGCCTTGCGTATAGCTTCGCGTCGAAGTCGGAGGAAATTGGCGCGGCCTCCCAGGAATCCAGCATGTCCCACACGGCGAGTTGGGCTTCCGTGGCCGCCCGGCAATCTGCACACTCGGCGATGTGCCGCAGAAGTGGCGCCGATTTTTCAGGCTCAAGAGTTTGCGCGCAGAAAGAGAGAAGCAAATCAGCATCTTCTTTCCGTCGGCTAGGGCATTGCATTTGCGATCTCTTCTTTCTCCACTTACGCCATGTGAGCCAAACGGCTTCGCAGCGTTTCATACGCTCGAAACAGCAAGCTCTTTACGGCCGATTCGGAACAACTCAATACACCAGCGATCTGAGAATACTCCATCTCGCGATACTTGTGCATTAAAACCGCTGCGCGTTGTTTTTCCGGCAGAGACTCTATCGCCCGCCGGACTTCGTTCACTTTTACCTGACCAACCAGATGTTGCTCGACGGAAGGCTTACGGTCCGCAACCTGCTTCGCGGTTCCGTCGCTCATCTCCTCGTCTAGACTCTGCTGGCTCTTCTCATTCTTTCCATCGCGAATCCAATTCAAGGCCAGATGGGTGGCGATACGAAACAGCCAAGTGGTGAATTTGGCCGTGGGCTCGTACGTCCCCCTTGAGCGGTACACACGCAAAAAAACTTCCTGCGCAAGCTCCTCTGAGACGGCCTGATTTTGCACCATCCGGTAGAGGAAATGAATCACTGGCCCACGATGCCGCTCTAGCAACAGACCGAAACTGACGCTATCGCCGTCCCGAACCCGAAGCATCAGCTCAGCATCCCGTTCCAGGGCCGCGACCGTTGCTATATTCCTATCAACCCGCTCTTGTGAAGAAGGTTGCGCTAGATTCAGGTGGTCCATCTTCGTCTAGTGGACGAGAAATCGGCGAAGCCAGCATACACGCCGGCTCCCTATAAGTGATTACTCTTTCTTAAGATCCCGCTCCATCAGCTCCCTGATGGCCTCCATAGGCGGTTTTGCTTCCTTGAGAATACAATACATTTGTCCCGTGATCGGCATTTCGACATTAAATCTTTTCGCCAAATCCATTGCCGCGAAAGTACTATGCACGCCCTCGGCAATCATCGTCATACTGCTTACAATTTCGTGGAGTGTGCGACCCTTTGCGAGTTCCATTCCGAGCTTCCGATTACGACTCAGATCGCCGGTACAGGTGAGGACAAGGTCGCCTAATCCGGCGAGTCCGGCGAGTGTCCGCGATTCTCCCCCCATGGCCATCGCCAGGCGGGTGATTTCGGCCAAGCCACGAGTGATCAAAGCAGCCACGGAATTGCTGCCGAGTCCTAGCCCATGACAGATACCGGCGCCGATCGCGATCACATTCTTAACCGCCGCGCCGACCTCAACTCCGATCGGATCGTGATTGGCATACAGACGAAAGCTCGCGCTGGAGAAGGCCGTCTGAATCTCTCCACAAAGACCGGTGTCGCGAGAGGAAATGACAACGGCGGCAGGTTCCTGGGCGGCGATTTCTCGAGCGAAGGTAGGACCCGAAAGCACCGCGATCCGCGGATGAAAGCGTTCCAGTAGGACTGCCTCCATCACCTGCGACATTCGAAGCAGAGTACCATTCTCAAGGCCCTTGGTAGCGGTTACGAAGCGCATCTCGGGCGATAAAAAGGGAAGCATCTCGCCATACACGCGGCGGGCATGCTGCGAAGGCATCACTCCTAATACGATGCTAGCGCCTGCCGCGGCTTCCTTCAGTTCCGCGGTGGGCATGACGTTAGCTGGAATATTTAAGCCCGGCAGGTACACATCGTTTTGCCGGGTTGCGGCGATTCGTTCCGCCAGTTCCGGCTGATGCACCCAAAACCGTACACTTTCGAAGCGCGGCGCTAGAACGATTGCGAGCGCGGTCCCCCAGCTTCCGCCCCCAATGATGGCGAGCCGGTTCACGTCTTCCTGCCGCTGAGGGAAAGCACGTTTTCCGTCCCGCCGCGCAGACGAGCGATGTTCTCTTTATGCCGGTAGACGATGAATCCGCCGGCTAAAAACGCGGCGACCAAAACCGGCGTGGGCGGATGATTAATTAGCCAGACGCCGAACGGAAAGCTTCCAGCCGCGACGATGGAGCCGAGCGATATGAAGCGGGTTCGCCAGACGACCGCAGTAAACAGCAGAAGCACGCAGAGCAGCGGGATCGGCGTCAGGGCCAGGAATGCGCCGACAAAACTCGCCACTGCTTTGCCCCCACGGAAGCCGAGAAAAACGGGGAAGGCATGGCCGGCCATCACGGCGATGGCGGCGGCGCTCATCCAAAGCGGCGAATGATCGGTGAAGTATCCGGTCAGCCAAACGGCGAGATATCCTTTGGCGATGTCCAGCACCAGTGTCGCGATGCCTGCGCCCCGCCCCGTGGTACGAAGGACGTTGGTGGCGCCAATATTACCGCTGCCCGCGGTGCGAACGTCGTTGCCCGTCGTCCATTTCACCAGCAGGAAACCGAATGGAACAGCGCCGATCAGGTACGCGGCGATAATCGCCAAAAAAGGAATCATGAAGTGTGCCGGCCGATTGGGTCGAGCGGAAAATCGGCGATCTTCTTGTAAACAGTGTGGGCGGCGCCGGGCTCGCTGACATACAAGTGAAACTGGCGGGCGGTGAACTCACCGAAGTCCACTGATTCGAGTTGGGCGATGGCGCGCTGCATTTCGTGGAGAGATACCGAATCCTTGATGCGAGCCAGAGTCAGATGCGGTGAGTACGGCCGCTCTTCCTTGGGAATGCCCAGCTTGGATGTGTTTTCGTCGATATTACTGGCCAGTTCCGTTAGATGCGAATCTCCATGAATCCCCGCCCAGAATACGCGCGGACTATGAGGATTAGGAAACCAGCCGAGACCGGACACCTGGATGGCGAACTCTCCAGGAGACTTCGTTTGGCGAAGCGCCGTCTTTAGTTCTTCCAGTCGAGCCTCTGGCCATTCGCCAACGAACTTGGTTGTAACGTGAAAATTATAAACGGGGCTCCACTTCAGTTGTGCCAGGGGCCGCAGGTGCCCCAGCAGACGTTCCAGGCTATCGGTGATCTCCCGCGGAAGATCGATGGCAGTGAAAAGACGCATCCGTCCTCCAATTCTTCCATTCTATTTGGGATGGTGCTGCTTCCAAGCCTCGATGTATTTCGCGGTCTTTGGATTCGCGGCATTCCACTTCGGTCCCGTGGGGCTATTGGCAAGCATGACGAGGCCTAAAGCAATCATGCGATCGACTTTCGCCATGTTGTCATAATCGATTTTTTCCCAGTGGTCGCCCAAGCCGTGATAATCCGGATAGTCGAAGGCAGTGGAAAGCGAATGCGCGGGAACACCCAGGTTGGCCAGCGCTTGATTATCGCTGCGCGAGAAGTAGGCATCGCCATTTTTTAGATTGTTGTAAATCTTGATGCCCGTGAGTGCTCCCGCAGCTTGAAAAGTCGCAGGCAGACTGGAGAACGTGAAACCAGTTATGGTTGCGTTCGCGATCTGCGGACCTTCGGTGGAATCGGTGCGGCCGATCTGTTCCAGGTTCACATCGGCGATGGTCTTTTCAATCGGAAAGACGGGATGGGCGGCATAGTATCGCGAACCAAAGCCACCGATCTCTTCACCGTAGAAAGTCATAAAGACGATGGACCGTTTGGGTTTGGTTCTTAGCCGTGCCAATGCACTGCCGATTTCAATCACGGATACCGTACCGCTGCCATCGTCATTTGCGCCGTTGTAGATTTTATCGCCGACGGCGCTGGGCTTGGTTCCAATGTGATCGTAGTGGGCAGTGAGTAAAACGTACGAGTCTTTCAAGATTGGATCCGAACCGGGCAGTACCGCAATCACATTTCGTAGCTTAACGGTGCGTTCCAGCGGCGCTTCGGCATGCAACGATAGGTGGAGAGTGTCTCCGATGAGCGGTGTACCGCGAACTGCGATCATATTCGCGGCTTCCTTACTCTCGCCGGCTTCCGTAAGTTGACTGCGGCTGGCAAAACGTCCAGCCGACGCGCCGACCACGAGGATCAAAGCCGGCTTGACCTTATCCAATTCACGCAACGATCGAGCGAACGCTGCAAACTTCGGCTGGCCAGTGAGAAGCTCCAGCAGAACGACTTTGCCTTGCAGGTCGGCCATGTTCGTCTGGGGATCGAAGCGGATTACGGCGGCATTATCCAGATCGATGGCTGAGGTAAGCCGCGGATAAATGTCGCCCTTGTCAACCGGAATGTCTTTCCCGCCGCTATCAAGCTTCAGATCAAATTGATTCCAATTGGGCTCGCGGATGACGTAACTGCCAGTTTGAAAATAACCGTCGTCACCGGCAGGCGCAAGTCCGGCGCGTCGAAACTGAGCAGCGATGTACTCTGCGGCCAAATCGAGTCCGGGCGAGGGCGTATAGCGGCCTTCGAGCAGATCCGAGGCAATGAACGACAGGTTGCCGCGCAGCGAATTCGCCGAAATGGTGTTGATGGCGGCGGGCACCCGAGGCGTCGTGTTCGCCGGTTCGGCGGACCCCGCGAGGGACGCGAATGCCAGGAAAATCAGGAAGAATCGCACTCTGCTATTAGATCAAATGATTCACCACGTAACTTGATCGCCGGGGAGCAGGACAAGGTCGAGGATGTCTTTCTTCCCGGGGTCGAACCAGAGGGAAATCGGCTTCCCACGATAGAGGCGCGAGACTTTGAGGTTGGGAATCACGGACTCTTTCGCCTTGCCTGCACGAAGAGCATCTCTCACCGATCCGCCCAAGGCGAGATATTCATCGCGCCCATTTACCAGGACTCGTATCTCAACATTCACGGCGCTGTCCTTCGTCACGACAACGCAGGCGACGCCCGGCGGCAATGGCGAGGAACAGAAATTATCCGGATTCTGGCCAAAGCGGCGCGTGGCTTCGTCCAGGCTACTTCGCGTTTCAGCGGCCAGCAAAGTAGCGAGATGATCGGCGGAGGAGCGACTCGTCCAGAGCAGGATTCGAAAATCCCGCAGCTGGGTGGATTTCGCAAGCAGGTCATGAATCGGGCCTGTTTCCGGGCCCTCGGGTGTGACCGACTGCAATAGAACTTGTACCCCGGTATCGGGACGTGGATTGATCTTGTAGATTGCCGTGGCATATCCGTTGGCGATTGGGCTAATCACCTTAAGCCGAAAATCAGGCGTAAAATCCACGCTGCCGGACGTCAGATAGGGGCCGAAGCGGAGGTAATAGGCGAACGGAGGCGGCAGCGCAAAAGTCTCGGCGATTTGAATTTGCAAGTGGACGCGCTCGGCTGGCGTAAAGCATCCCTTGGCTTCAAGCTCATAGAGGGCGGAACGGAGGGCCTCCACGCCGTGAAGCGAATCGACATCGACGCGCTGGCCTTCCGCTTCGTAGAGCGGGCGCGAACGAAGTTTGGCGATGGCATTATTGCCCCGCCATGTAAGCGAGATCAGATCGTTATCGACATCGCAGGAGATGGTGGCCCGTTTACGTCTGGCGTGAGGGATCACATCGAGACTGCTGGCCGATCCGGGCGGCACAAGGATAGAGGCCGCGCCGTCGCGGCGGAGATCGTAATGGGCGGCGGGATGGCGGCAGGCGGCAACGAAGAGACAAAAAACGGCGAGCGGTTCGCGCCTGGAAAGTATCACTGTGAAGATCGTTACACATCTGGCAACTGAAACGCGTTCGGAGTAACATTCACTCTATATAGAGGTGTGTCGATGCGAATCGTGATCTTAGCTTTGGTGTTTGTAACCGTGGGCAACGGGGCCGCGAAACAAATGCCGAAAGTACTTTCCAAAGTGGAGCCCGAGTACTCCGAGGAGGCGCGGGTGGCGCTTGTGAATGCACAAGTTGCGGTTGGCTTTGCAGTGAATACGAGTGGAGTTGCGGAACAAATAATCGTGAAGAGAGGGTGCGGATTCGGGCTTGACGAACAGGCTGTAGCAGCCGTGAAGCGCTGGCGATTTCAACCCGGATTAGATGCCAATGGAACCCCGATGGCGGTTGCCACGACGGTGGAAGTCAATTTTAGTTTGCTCCTGCCCGATCATGAGGGCCAGGTATCCTGCATACACTTCGAACTTCCGGAAGGATCCGCCCGGCCTACATTGATCAAGGGCCACATGCCTCGAAATTCCCAGGATTCGGCTGGCGAATCGGCACGCATTCAGTTCCAGATCGACGAGAAGGGGGCGGTACATGACCTCCTGGTATTTAAAACCACGAATCAAGCTTGGGCTGAGGCCATGATGTCTCAAATGAAAAACTGGCGGTTTAATCTGGATAGCGTGCATGGCCAGTCCGCCGATGTTAAGGCGACTTTTGATCTGGCGGAAGGTCCGGCGAAGTCGAGGGCTCTGATCCCGCGGCCGTTGCTGGAGTACCACCCGTTGGTGGCAATCCATTTACAGGATCCAAGCGACCCGCAGTTGGCGGCGCCGCGCTTGTCAATGCCGCTGAACGACGCTCAATTCAACGTGCATCCGAGAATGACGAAGTTCAGTTGGGAACCGGTTTCGGGCGCGGATTCTTATTTGTTGGAATGGGACTACATGTACAACGAGGTTTGGCACGCAGAGGCGAAGCATATCGACGGGATGGCCTTCAAAGTGGCCGGAACGGGATTAAGTTTCGAGTTTACCGGTGCACAGCCGGGGCGATGGCGAGTTTGGCCAGTGGGCTTCGATGGGAAACGAGGCAATCCGAGTGAGTGGCGAACATTCCGTTATCTTCGATAAAATGCCTAAGAATAATCGGCAACGGCTTCCGCTATCCGCCGTTTCTTGTAATCACAGACGCCCCGAGCAATTCCTCCAGCAACGGCGATTGGGGGTAGGCATGGCCAACGTATCGCCTGAACCCCTCACCGTATCGCACGCCGAATCTCTCGCCTGCGGCCCGCGTGGACGCTTCCATCTGCAATAGGTAATCGTCCATTCCATGATGCTTGCGTAGCCAGTTTCGCTGGCTCTCATGCTGCGCCAGCATCGCCTTCTTAAACTGGAACACGGGCGTGATATCCACGCAAAATCCGGACGGCACCGGTGTTCCATCGGGATGCATTCCGGTAAGCGGATCCACGTAATACAAGTGTGGGATACGCGGCAAGGGTGGGGCAGCCTCCGCCGCGTCCGTCCGATATAGCGCGACTGGCGCGGCAAAACAAGCGTCCTTTACGAGCGCGCTAGTCATTTCGTGGTCGGCCATATAGTCCACGGGCGATGCGGTTATCACAACATCGGGCTTGGCCCGGCGCAGGACTTCGGTCACACGTTTACGAGAAACGTCATCATTGAAGATTCGCAAATCTGAAAATCCACAGCACCAATATTGCGCCTGAATCAGACTCGCGGAAGCAGCCGCTTCGGCCAGTCGAATCGCCGCAATTTGCTCCGCGGTGTGTTCGGCCGATCCGCAGTCACCCGCAGTCATCGTCGCAATAATTACGTCATGTCCCGCGGCGGCCAACAATGCTAACGTCCCGCCAGCCAGTATTTCAACATCGTCGGGATGAGCGTGAATCGCCAGAATCCGCTTCATCGATAGCCTTGCGCGGCGCTCAATTGCACTCGGCCACCAAGGGCCCGGCCAGTTCCTGCAAGAAGAACAATTTGCCTGGCAATGACGGCATAAAACTGCTCGGTACCCAACGGTCAGCTCCATAGCGGAGCGTTACCCAGAGACTCATTCCCTGCCATTGCATTCCTCGTCCGAACACTCCATCGGCGCCGCCAATTATTCTATCCGCCTGCAGGAACAGTCCCGGGCCGATAGTATTCGCCCGAGCGGGAACCAGGGTCGTGCGGCTCTTGAAACTTGTGATTGCATTCTGTTCCACCGTCAAGGGATGCAGTCTGGCGCCCAAGCGGAACATCTGCTGTTTCCAAACTGCGTCAGTTGCAAATTCGGCGGCGAAATGTGGCTCCCAGAATGCGATATGGAACACGCGTCCGATTCCGAATACCAACTGCAGCTCCGCTCCGTCCTTCTTCAATTCGGCGATGCGCTCCGGATACTGCGGTAGCATCTCCTTCGTGGCGAAGGCTCTCTGCTTCGGCGGAACTGTTAGCGAACCAAGCGGATTGTAAAACGCTTGTTCCATCGCGAACTGGAAAGCACCTCGATCATCGGCCGGTAGTGTGTTGCCTTCCGCGTCGCTCCATTCGTCCATGTTGAAACCGAACACATGATCGCAGGAAACCTGCCATTCCCGCAGAAAATACACTGCCCAACGATACATCCCCATCGGGCCGACCGGAAGAATCATTGCCAGCTTCCGGCCGGCTTCGCGACTGCGTTTTATCTGCAACGCGATGTCATGGCCGAACATTACGTCGAAGTCTTGCGAGCTGGCGCATGCTATCGGCGAAAAATCGGGATGCCACCACGGCTGCCGCTCTAGAATGCTTTCCGGGCTATTGGCGCAGCAGGCGTCGATTCGTGCCAGGTCCCATCCGTCGGGGAAGAAATCCTCCAGTAAAGAACCGGCTAGCGTACTCGTTAAATCGATTTTCATAGGGATGTTCCCGATGCCCAACAGAGCAGTATAAAGGGGTTTTGCCCACGCTTGAAAGTTCATGATAATTGAATTCCGATTCACAAGCTTTCAATTGAAGTGAATCTTTGAACTGGAATAAACTGGGGTCTTCCTTCACGCGTCGAGCGTGGGGATTTATCTATGAATACGCAGAGAAGAGAATTCCTGAAGCAGGCTGCGGGACTGGCTCTCGCCTCTACTATGATGCCCGCCGGGGTAACCGAGCGTTATCGGCTTGGGTGTCAAACGCTGCCCTATCAGTTCCTGCCCTTTGCGCGCGCTTTGGAAGGAATTCGTAAAGCTGGATATCGCTATGTGATGCTCGGGTCCGATCACATGAAGCAGCCCGTCTTTTCTCCCGCCCTCTCCCCTGCAGGGCGCGTCGAGCTTCGGAGCCAACTGAAAGATGCCGGCCTGGAGCCGTTCATGAGCTTTCTTGGCCTTACCGCAAATGTGCTTAAGCCGGAAGGCATTCAGCACTGGCTGGCGGAGTTGGATCTATGCGCTGACTTCGGAATCAACACGGTGGTTGTGATGGGGCCGAAATATTATGTGCATTTTCCCGCTCAGCCAAAACGCATTGCAGAGTGGGAGAGGGACGTTACCGAGTATTACGCCGCTATTGCGCCAGCCATCCAGCGTGCCGCATCGCTGGGGATTGTGATTACGGTGAAGCCCCATGCGGGAATCGCGAGCACCGCCAAAGCCGCGTTGCAAGTGATGCAGCGCGTACCCTCCGCCAATTTCAAGATCTGCTGGGACGCTGGCAATGTTTCTTATTACGAAGGCATTCATCCCGACCCCGATTTTCCCGACATCGCCCCCAGCGTCAAGGCGGTTTGCATCAAAGATCATCTTGGACTGCGAGGCCAGGACAATTTCCCCGTTCCCGGAAGCGGTCAAATCAACCACGAAGAGATGTTCCGGATTTTATTCAACTCGGGATTTAGTGGGCCGATGGCCGTGGAACGGGTAGACGGCACGGATCGGATGGCGAACATGCCGGCTGAGACGATTGACCAGCGAATCGCGGCGGCGCGTAGCTATCTCATGCCAGTTCTCGAAAAGATTACCGGAGCTTAAAATGAACAGCATAAATCGCCGGCATTTCCTTGTAGGCGCTACACTCACTGCGGTGCAGGCCACCCGGGTTATGGGTGCGAACGATCGCATCCGCGTGGCCGTTATCGGCTGCGGCAACCGCGGACTCCTGAAGGAAGTGCTACAACTCGGGCCGGCAAACAACGTGGAAGTGGCCGCCATTTGCGACGTTTGGCGTCAGCAACGCGAAACCGCCTCGGCCGCGGTGACGAAGGCCGGCGGAGCGGCTCCAAAGCTGGAGGTGCATTATCAGGATGTCCTCAATTCTTCGTTCGTTCATGCCGTTCTCATTTCCACGCCCGACCATCAGCACTGCACGCAACTGATCGCCGCCGTCCGCGCGGGTAAGGATGTCTACATTGAAAAACCTTTGGCTATGAATATGAAGGAACTGCTGGCCGCGGTGGACGCCGTGAAGAGGAGCGATCGCATTGTGCAATGTGGCACACAAGTGCGCAGTTGGGCTCCCTCTGTCGCCGCTCGAGCCTTTGTAAATTCCGGCGGGCTGGGTAAAGTCTTCAAGATCGAACAGTCACGGAATAGCTATAAACCGTACTGGCAAGGCGAATCGGAGCGTCCGGTGGCAGCCTCCGATGTCGAATGGAAAGCATTTCTCATGAACCGTCACGATCGTCCATGGAACGCCGATCAGTTCGCCGGCTGGATGGGTTATCGTGAATTCTCACGGGGTCCGCAGACTCAATTCATGGCGCATTTTATCGATCTTGTCCATTACGTTACCGGGGCCAGTTATCCCGAAAGCGCCGTCGCCATGGGCGGCACGTATCGCTGGAAGGATTCCCGTACCGCTCCCGATTCCATCGAAGTGCTGCTGCAGTACAAGGAAGGTTTTATGGTCCGCTACAATTCCACGTTCGGGACCAATGCTAATAGCTTCCTGAAGTTCATGGGGACGCGCGGCATAATGGATGCCACTCGTTGGAGCCAGCCGTGGGTGCTTAGCGGCGAAGGCTCGATGGACCCCGACAAGCTGGAAGCTGGGGCATCTATCCCTGAGGCGCAAAGTACGCCACACATGAAAAATTGGTTCGATTGCATGCGCTCGCGCCAGCAACCGGCCGCCCCGATTGACGCAGGTTATGGTCATGCGGTGGGGTGCATCATGGCCGACGAAGCATACGTTCGGGGACGCCGCATGGTTCACAACGCATCGAAGCGTACGATTCACGAAGGCTAAATAAGCCGCGTTCTCGTTCCCCGTACATTTGTGACCTGTTCGGCGAAGTGGTCGCTTCAGCGCGCGACCCGGGAATCCTGGACCGCATGGAGCTGGCAACTGGACGCGCCTCGCAATCACAACCGATCTGGAACAATAGCGGGAAGTGGCCGCCATACGATCATGAGCAAAGCGGCGAGGCATGCCATGATGATGCCCGTCACACCCGGATGGAAATACGATCCGTCGATTGGAAACAATTGCCAGCTGACGTTCGTCAAAGCGTGAAAAATCGCCGCGGCGAAAACGCTCCAGCCGGTGTGGTCGTAGATCCAGACAATTAGAACTCTGCCTGCCACCGTATACAGGCACCATCCGGCGATCCAGGCGAGCGATCGATGCGCCTGTAGCAATGGCACGATATGCCAGAGGGCTCCTACCAGCCCCAAGAGAATGCCTGCCTGCAGTGGGCCGTGGCGATTCTGCAGCGGATCCAGGATATATCCAGACCAACCCAATTCCTCACCCAGAGCGGCAGCAAAAAATATCAGTAGCAGGAACAACGCCGGAATAAGCGCGAACCGCGGCGCCGGAACGGGTGTGCCCCACCATTGCATCAGCCACCAAGAAAGCGCCATGACGCCTGGCATCAGAAGAACGATCGGCACGTACCAGACCTTCGCGGGGATTCGAATGTAATCGAAAGATCTGTGTAGCAATTCCGTCACACCCCTGAACTTGTTCTCTCGATAAACGAAGACGACGGCGGCTGCGAGGGGGCAGAAGGACATTAGGGCGCCCACCGGGAGGCCCGGTAAGAGCTGCCCGGTGAGGAAGGCTCCGGCTACCCAAAATGGCAATGAGAAAGCGAAAATCAACGAGAAGAATTTCAGTGGTGACCTATTACGCGACGTCGCTGGCTTCAAGATGTCCATAAGACTCGCAAT
>JBBSEX010000009.1:0-237997 GCA_038239345.1 Bryobacterales bacterium | reverse complement strand
TCCGCGCCAGTTATATTTCCACTGGCGGAACCACTTGCAGCGGGCGCGTGAGTTCGCCCCGTACGCGCTCGACATAGCGATGCTCCACCGGACGGATTACTTCAATTTCCTGGGAATCGCGAATACCGGCCAAACCTTGGGCATTGAGGCGCAACCGGAAATGAGCCTGCAATACGGAAGGCGCTTTGGCTAACCCGATATCCTGCTGGCGGGCGACGCTATACGTGTTGCCTTCCTTCGGTAATTGCAACCAGTAAGGTTGCGTGAAAGGTTGATCGGGGGCGATTTTCCAATCCATAGAGTAGGTGGCGGCCTGATTGTAGACGAGCACGGACGGCTCCACGTCGATCGCGGGGGCCCCGGGAGCGCCTTCCAACTCGATTCCGGTAAGGAGAACCGGCGTGTGCGAGCGATTCAGAGCCGTGACACTGAGCTTCAGGCTCTCCGTGGGTGATGCCGTGTAGCGGGCAGCCGACACATCCAGCCAGAGTCCGGCACATAGCGCGATGGTGGTGTCCAGTTCCACCAGCTTACTTTTTCCGTAAGGACCAGCCGTTGCCGCGATCAGGGGGCGGGCCTTCAACAGAATCGGAATCGTCTTCTCCGGCGCCTCCGGACGGAATGTGCGAATGGCTTCGTCCAGAAGTTCCCCAATCGCGGCGCCATTCGGCAGCCTGGCCCAGGTAGTGTCGGTTCCTTCCAGAGGATCGCTCTTCGGGGTGTCGCCGGCGATGCTAATCAGGAAATTCTTCACCGATCCACGGCGCTCCGGCGCGCCCATCCCCTGGCTCCGATGCATGCTGCGGCTCATGCCGGCGATTTCACTATAAGAACGGCCCAAAATCGGGTCAAAGTCGCCCAGCTCAATCGTCAGCTTGCCGACGGCCGAGACTTCTTTTTCCTGTTCGGCGTTAAATGTAAAAACGTTGAAATAGAGATGCTTGGCCTGCCACGGCTCTACTAATTGTAATTGTTCGGGAAATCGGGTTGGATCCGCAGCCGCGCTGAATGCTTCCTTACCGAGGATCGCCGAGGCTTGGTGATGGCCGTGTCCGTCGCGCGGTGTACCGGAGAAGCGCAGTACGATCACATCCGGGCGGAAGCGCCGGATCGTCCAAACAACATCCGCCAAAATCTTTTCATGCCCCCATTTGGCGAACGATTCGTCGGCGGTCTTGGAGAAACCGAAATCGATTGCCCGGGTGAAGAACTGCTCGGCTCCATCGATCTGCCGTGCAGCCAGCAGCTCCTCCGTGCGAATGACGCCCAGCAAATCGCCCTGTTCGGCGCCGATTAGGTTTTGTCCGCCTTCACCCCGCGTTAACGAGAGATAACCGGTGCGCAGATGCCGCCCGCGAGCGAAATAGGCGAGCAGCGCCGTATTTTCGTCGTCCGGATGGGCGGCGATCAGTAAGGCGCTACCTACTGTATTCAGTCGCTTCAGGGCCAGCTCGATTTCCGGCGTCCCTGACAGGTTGCGCTGTCCGTCCAGCGCGCTGCTAGCGAGCAGTAGCAAGCCAGTCAGAAGAGTCAGCTTCGATCGTCCAGTTGCCGCCACGGTTCGCATCGTCTTCATATAATAGCGAAGCCCAATCGGCGGAGGTTAAATAGAGGATACGCCCGATCCCGTAAAGGTGTACTATTGTGGGGCTATTCCTGGGAGGAATAAATGAAACGTCTCATTTTTAGTTCTTTATTCGCCGCGACCATGCTGTCGATGAGCGCCGCGGCCGCCGAATGGAAGGGTATGATCTCCGACGCTTCTTGCGGAGCTAAGCATGCCGATGCTTCCGAATCGTCCAAGAAATGCGTACAGAGCTGCATCAAACGCGGAGGCGCGCCGGTTTTCATCTCCGAGGACGGCAAGGTTTATAAGATCGACGATGCTTCCAAATCGAAGGTTATGGATCATCTGGGCGACAAGGTAACGCTGACTGGCAGCATGACTGGCGATACGATCGCGGTCGATTCCGTCAGTTAGGGTAGGTACGATCACCTTTTCGGTTTTAGTACTTTAGGTGAGAAGGTACTGAATTGCGTCTATTCGTGTTTTAGCCTCTTTTGCCTGGAAACGTTCGTGTTATGCTTTTGAAAGCCCGAAGTATCGGAGGATCAGTGAGGCTAGCTAAATTTACGTTTTTGGCGCTCGGCGCAATCGCTTTTACCGGAGCCGCCGCGCACGGCGAGACTCTGATCGGTTCGACTGGAGCCGGGTACCTTCCGTTTCCAACCATGCTCACCCAGAACGGGACGATGGCGTTTTGGGACGACCCTTCCATTGATGGGTCAATGAAGAACATTGGATACTTCCTGACGGGCACCGGTGGATGGGCGCCAGGCCTTGATCCGCTATCGAGCCAGTCGCCGCATTTAACCGCGCCGCAGTGGTGGTCATCCGGCGGCACAAGCACAGGCGCCGACCTGAGCCAGATTTTCCAGCACGATTCCACCACCCAATATCAAATCACGGTGATTTTAGGCAATACCAGCCAGCTAAACACGCTTGGTTATTATGATGCCGGTGGCGCACCGGGTGTCCCCTTAACCACGCACCAGTTGTTCACGGCAGGAGAGTTCACCACCGGCTTGAATACCGTGCTCCCGTTCTCACCAGGGAATTTCTACGGTTTTTATTTGAGTACCCCACAAGGCGGCGGCAACACATTCTACAGTGAGGCCCGATACAACGCGAGCGCGGCCGATGAACAAAATCACCAGCATTTCGTCGTCTTTCAGGACACCACCGCTTCCGTCCAGACTTTCTACATCGGAGTGGAAGACGGTGTCGGTAAGAATAATTTCCAAGACGGTGGCGAGGGCTACGGCGATTTCAACGATCTCGTATTCAAGCTGAGTGCGATCAGTAACTCTCAAACCCCTGAGCCCGCCGCATACATCTTAGTAGGCGCCGGATTGGCGAGCATCGGCTTGCTTCGCCGTCGCCGTCGCGCTTAACAGTATTTCTGAAAAGTCAGTCCGTTCCTCTCCATCGGCCGCGCCCTCGAAAGTAGGGCGCGGCCGTTTTTCGTTGCATTACTCTTCCACCCCTCCCCACACATTTGCTTTTCATTAGCCCAGACGGATCGCCCAATGTAATGGATATCCGGAACCCATCTAATGCAAATAGCTCGGGCGAATTCTGGAATTCTCGCCGCCTGATTGGTAGACTAGCCGATTATAGTGGTACTTATTCAATGAGAGTAACGGTATGGATCGGCTTATTGTGCGCCGCCGCTTGTTGGGGCCAGTCTGTCGGCGGATGTCCCGTGCTGCCTGCGCGGGATGTTTGGAATGCTCGCGTCGACAGCCTCCCGGTACACGCCAATTCCAGCAATTACGTGAATCGAATTGGCGTCTCCAGCCCCGCTCACGCCGACTTTGGAGCTGGTTTGTATCAGGGCGGACCCATCGGCATCCCCTACATCGTCGTGCCCGGTAGCCAGCCGCGAGTTCCCGTCAGTTTCGATTACGCAAATGAGAGCGATCCCGGCCCGTACCCCATCCCGCCGGGCGCCCCGATTGAAGGAGGAAGCCCAAGTTCGGGTGACCGCCACGTACTGGTGATCGACAGCGATCACTGCTTCCTCTACGAGCTTTTCAGTTCCTATCCTCAGCCCAATGGAAGCTGGACGGCGGGCTCGGGAGCCATCTACGACTTGCGCTCCGATGTGCTGCGCCCCTCCGGCTGGACCTCGGCCGATGCCGCCGGTTTGCCGATTTTCCCAGGGCTGGTACGGTACGACGAAGTTGCGGCAGGGGAAATCCGTCATGCCATCCGCTTCACCGCACCGCGCACCCAGAAAGCCTTCGTCTGGCCCGCCCGCCATTACGCGTCGAGCCTCACCGATACCACTTATCCACCCATGGGCGTTCGCTTTCGACTGAAAGCCAGCTTCGACGTAACCCGCTTCGGACCGCAATTGCAGGTGATCTTGCGGGCGTTGCAGAAATACGGAATGATCCTTGCGGACAACGGATCGTCGTGGTTTTTTTCCGGCGTTCCCGATGACCGTTGGGATAATGATCAACTGCATCAGATGGGAAGCCTGCATGGGTCCGACTTTGAAGCCATCGACGAATCTTCGTTGATGCTGAATCCCAACTCGGGTGAAGTGAAGTCGGCGGTAAGCACTACGCCACCCATCGGTTTTGTAGATCTTCCGACCGACCAATCCACCATCTCAGGGGCGATTCCGGTTACGGGCTGGGCCCTGGATACTGTCCAGGTTGAAAATGTGAAGGTGTTTCGCGATGCCGTTCCGGGCGAAGCGGGATATCCGGATCTGGTCTATATTGGAGACGGTGTATTCGTGCCCGGCGCCCGCCCCGACGTGCAGCAGGCGTTCCCGACTTACCCCTTCAACGATCGCGCCGGCTGGGGATTGCAGGTGTTAACAAACGGGCTACCGGCTTCGGGCAGTGGCACGTCGAACGGGAATGGGCGCTATCGCTTTCACGTCGTGGCGTACAACACGAGCGGCTTCTCCGCTGAAATCGGAGTGAAAAACGTGACGGTCGATAACGCCCATGCGATGCGGCCGTTCGGCACCATCGACACTCCGGGACAAGGCGCAACCATCTCTGGAACTTCCTACGTCAATTTCGGCTGGGTGGTAACGCAGCAGCCCAATATTGTTCCCGTGGATGGATCCACCATTTGGGTTTATCTGGACGGCGTGGCGGTAGGTCACCCGGTCTACAACAACTTTCGCCCGGACATCGAAGCCGGGTTTCCTGGGCTGCGGAATTCCGCCGGAGCCGTGGGATATTACATCTTCGACACAACGAAAATGGCTAACGGCAGCCATACGATCGGGTGGACCGCTACCGACAGCGCGGGGCATGTCGAAGGCATTGGCAGTCGTATCTTCTTTGTGCAGAACTAACGTATACTTGAATCTGCGCGCGCCCGTAGCTCAGTCTGGATAGAGCGTTTGCCTCCGAAGCAAAAGGCCGTATGTTCGAATCATACCGGGCGCACCATTCACAACAAAGCACTTGAGTCTGGGCTCTACGGCTCTGCGCCAACAACGGGGCAAACTTGGCTCTTGACACTGACCTGCCTCGAACACGGGGAATTGAAGTTGCTGTGGAAAGAGAAGTAAGCCATCTTCGCAGTGCCGCCGAAGGCTAGAGCTGCGGTCCTCCGCACCCGAAGGTGCGCAACCTGCTGACGATTGGATCGCTGCTCTCTTACATGCAGGATGCAGCGTTCTTGGCGCTTTTCGGTGCCACGGTGGCGGATAATTCATCGCGGGCTTTTAACCTCATATAAGGGACAATAATATACGCAGACTTCACCGCTTCAGACCATAGTGGCGAATACTGCGCATCATTGTTGAATTCCGGAAACAAAAGCAACAGATACATCGAGAGGCCCTTACGTTCGTATTGCCGGATCGACAGCTTGTAAACAGGTGGGGTTGATTCGCTGGTGTCCAAAAGCAAGTCAAATCCGATACTTGCCGATTTCCAAAGAGCTGCATCATACTCGCTACGCTGAACGGCAATAGTAGAAATCTGATCTGCGAACTCCATCACGGACACCGAATCCATCTTTTTGATTGCAAGTAGCATGTACTCGTTGAGTGCAATTTGGCTTTGATAGATATTGAACAGTGAGGTTGCTGATTTCACGATACGTGGGTTAACGTCCTTGCTTGAAGCAAACGGAGATATTGCACGTTTAGCACAGGTATAATAGTTTTTGGTCTGTTTGAGCAGTTTCATTTGCCCGGCCCAATACCCATCTGGGTTGTCGCTCTTGGAAGATATCTCAGAAATTAAGGATGCAGTTCCTGCGTCGCGAGCATATGACAAAGACAAAAGCGCTGCCCTTGAGAATCCAAAGGGGGTAGCCGGCGGGACTTCGTCGTAAAACAGCGAACAGCTTACAAAGCCATCAGATTTAAGAGGTGGCGCGCTCTGGTTGCTCTGGGCAGCCCCATTGACCAAGAACAGCGATATCAACAAGAGTCCAATTTGCATTCACACTCCGCTTCAAGCATTGTGCCAGTTCTCGCCGAATCGTCTCACGCATTCCAGAAAATAAACCACATTTCTCCCAAATCGGTACCTGCTCAAGCGAAGTACCGCTTCCCGCATTTCCGATGATCTTGCGGAGCCTTCTCGCCATATGATGCTAATTGGCGCTCATCGGCCATCAATCGGTCGATGTAAGCTGTAGGCGAACAAAAGACGAAAGTATTAGGCTCTTGGAATGGGCAAGGCTGTCGTCGTTTTCGTTCCCTATTAGACCGGCGCGAGATGCTGCTGCAGCATGGAATCCGAGAGTAGTTTCGCCGCCGCGCGCCAAAGGCGATGGAGATTCACGAAAGCCTTTACGGGGCGAAATTGCCCGATGACGCGGTGATCCAAGTGATTATCGATGGGAAGCCGTCGTATTGCTGGGACTACGCGGAGCACAACGCCAAGTCCACGTCTTATTGCCATGTTGCGGGACGAGTTCGAGAATGAAGTTCCCGGAAACGAGCGCCGATCAACCGATTTCTCTATCTAGGTCGATGCCCTGATGCTGCACGGTAAGGATCTCTGCTCGCTTTCACTTGATGAGCGGCGGCAGATCAAAACATCAGTGCCTGGCCGCTAAACTCGCTTTTCGCGATATTCGCACATTCGTTGGCAGTGAAAGCCCTAACGACGGGTCCAGCGTCAGAGGACGATGGTGGCGCATCGTGTGGACTGCCCACCAGACCCCTTCATAGGTTCGCCAATAAATATTCGTACGGATCAGGTCGCTCTTTGCACTAAGGATTTCCCGCCGCAAAAATCGATGCCACTTATTGCCGTGCGCAGCTAGCGGTTTCTCAAGCGTAGTGCCCTCGACGGACGGGAGAGCGCAGTCGGCCATCGAAACCACGGCCAGACGTGAATCTGTCTGCATCAGATCGCCCGTGGCATTCCAATTATCGGCCGGTACGCGGGGGCGCGCCGCCCAATCCACCGATTCCACGCAGGAAGCGAATTTCAAATCGTTCACGATCTTGTCGCGTTCCTGATCGATCTTGGTCTCCACCCGATGAGTCAAAGTCCCGCCTGGGCGAAAAAAAGCGAAGTCGATATCGCGCGTACCGGCGCCAATCCAAATTTCCTGCCCATCCCATCTACCGGGCTGCTTCCAAATCCGCACGTGATGCCGCTTGGAGACGTCGTTAAAACCCTTCTGCCAAGTCATCTCCGGTATGGTACCGTTCAGGCGAATGTCGGACATAGGCGCCTGCGTATAACCGAGACCTTCGCCCACGGCTCGAATCGCCCGAATATTGTTCCAGAATGACCAGTGATGCGCCGGCACCCACCCGGCCGCCGAGAAAGCCGTTTCAATCTGCTCCCGCGACCCTAGGAAAACGACATTGATCAGATCCGACGGTACGTCCGATGCGGCATGCGTGCGAGTTGGCAGGTCGGCAATTAACTCCGTGATCCGCTCTCGCTCTCCGTCGTCGATAAATCCCGCTTCCTGTCGCGGTGCGCTGACACCCAGGATCGGGGTTTTTAACATCAGTGTGAGTTCAACCCCCGGGGGATAGTAAATCTCCGGCTCGGGAACCTGAATCAATAACGACTTAATCGCCCACGCCGCCACCTGTGCGTGCACGTGCCAGAGCAAAACCGTTCTGAGGTATCCACTGGCCCGATACGATGCCGTGCTGGTGGAGCGGACTCGCTGGATTCGACCGTCGCCGCTAACGCGTTCCCGGCCGTTTTCCACACGCCAAACGCGCGTAGAGATCGGCACGGATTCGCCGCCCGGAATTGTAATCTTGTTGAATCCGAGTTCGATCCCCGCGGTTTCATGAAGAATTCCGAAGCCCACCTTCTGGACCGACAGGACTTCACCTGAAAGTGTGGATCCGGCGGGTAGGATCTGGTCGTCCCCGAGAAAAACCGGCGCAATCAGAACGGCGTTAACGGGAAACCCAACAGGACTCGCGTAGGAGCCGACAGCCGTCGTGAGACGAACCTCAAGAGGCGTCCCAACAGGGGCTACGAGCGTCCTGGGCAGGCTCGAGATGAGCAATCCCAAAGACAGGAGAACGGACATGGCTTATCTTAGTAGCTTTCGATGGCGCGTGCCGATCTTTAATGAATCCTTTATATAATTGTTTGCATCGCCCATTACGTTCGCGGAATCGCCGACAGGGGAAGAGATGCAGCGCCCGTGATCTTGCGGGTGTTTCGCTCTTGTACGAAGACCACCGCCCGGAGATTCTCCCGGTTCCATTCCCTGTTTAGCTTCAGCGAGGCCCTGGCCTTGAATGGCGTTTCGTTCTTCATCCGGCCGATAATCGACATACTCCGGACCACACTCGCGTGTGCCATCCGCAGTCCCGAGTTCTCCCCGGCCGTTACGTCGGTTGACAAGCCATCCTCGGCAATGACTAACCACACATCGGCGGGCTCGCTGGATGATGACGTGGTTACTTCGATGTCCAGCGACCGGCCAGCCGCCGTGACTGCCACGTTAGATCTTTGTTCCAGCGCAGCGGCCTTGATTTCCTGTTGTGCCCGCTTGCCGTCGCTGCCGACAAATTGCACCCGGCCGTTTACTACCATTTGTGGAGTATAAATGCTGTCGGGCCCGAACTGCCGTGCATATTCCCGTTGTCGCAGAGAGAACGTTTCCAAGGAAAACGGATCGCGCCATCCGCCGTTATTCCAATAGTCGACATGCTCTTCCAGAGCGATGATCTCGACGTTCGGTAGCGGTTGGCTTTGCATCTGTATCAATAAGCGATCCGCCGGTGGGCAACTGGAGCAGCCTTCGGAAGTGAACAGTTCTACGACTACCGGAACGCGCGCGGCGGCGTGCAGAAAGCCGGCAACAACGAAGAGGCAGCAAGCTGTAATTTTCATAATCAAGCGGCATTCCTCCCTCAAAGAAAATTGCGGCGGCGACCGTCCGATCGCCGCCGCCTAGACTGCAAATTCGGCCTCCGAGGGGGTTAGAAGCTGAATTTACCAGTCAAAACTAGAACGCGGCCCGAAACCGCCGAACCCTGGAAAGACCCGTACGGGCTCGTCGGGGCGCCGACCGTTGTCGTGATTCTGCCGAATGCTCCGGGCAGCGAAACGTCTTGCCCTGGACTAGCGAAATTCGGGTGGTTCATCAGATTATAAGCACTGGCGCCGAGCGTAAATTTCGCATGCTCGGTTAGCCGGAAATTCTTATAAACGGTGCTGTCGATATCGAAGTACCCCGGCGCGCGAAAGCTATTGCGCGGCAGATTACCGAAATCGCTTTGGGTTAGCGTGGTGGCGAACTGGCTGGTGGAAAGGCATGGCGTATCCACGGCCGAAGCGCCACATGACGAATTGACATTACGGTCCAGAAGGCTCGCCAACGCGTTGCCGCCCGTGGAGTTGGATACCCGGCTTGGGATTTTGGTGTTGAAGACACTGAATGGCGTGCCGGTACGGACGTAGATCTTGCCGGCAACGGACCATCCGCCGAGCGCCGCCTTCATGTAACGGTTATTGACCCTGGACGGAACTTCCCAGACGAAGTCCGCCGCCAGGTTGTGGCGGATGTCGTAATCGGCATTGCTGTAATTCAGGCGGCGCAGATTATACGGATCGATCTGGCTACTGAGAGAATCGTTGCCGAACACTAGCGTGGTGCCGCCATTGGATACCTCGTCCAACGCGTGGCTCCATGTATAGCTGACCTGGCCCTGGAAGCCATAGCCAAAACCGCGCCGTAGCGAAAGCGAAAGTCCGTTGTAATTGCTGGTCCCGCTATTGCTGATATCGGTCACGATACGGAAGCGAGGATCGGGCGCGGTTGCCGGCAGCCCTTCAAACCCGTTTGGATAAGTGGCGGCTGACGCACTGGCGTTCACCTTCAGATTGCGGATAAACAGATCGTAGCCCTTGTTGCCGACATAAGAGATGCTGAGTACATTCTTCTGTCCCAGTTGCTGCTGCACTTCGAAGTTCCACTGGGCGTACTTCGGGTTGTTGACGGTATTGGGAACCGAGAAGTAGGGCGGCGGCGTGAAGGTCACGGGAGCCAGTTGCGCTTGCAGTTGGGCCAATGTCAAACCATTCGCGAAGCCTGAGCGGAAGGCCGCGCCGGTGGATTGAGAGATGGCGGCGGCGGAACCAGTACCGGATAAATTGACCGTGCCGGTTCGCACTGAAGGCGTATACACGTTGGGCGAATTGCTAAAGACACTGCCCGAGAGGAACGCCGGGAATTGATCGGCGAACAATCCAAATCCGCTGCGAATTACCGTGCCCTTGGATCGGCCGGGATTCCACACGATGCCCACCCGAGGCTGCACCGCAACCGACTCAATATTCGGAAAAGCATTGGAAAGGCCGGTTTTAATCGATTGGTTGTAAGGGATGGCGGTGCCGTGCTGCAACTCGCCAAACGGGCTGTCCAGCCGGGCGAAGCAGTTATCGACACACGATGGATTTCCCGTGTGATCGAAGCGTACAGCCATCGTCAATTTCACGTTCGGTTTCAAGGCCCACTCGTCCTGCAGGTAAGTACCGATGTTGTACAACCGCAAGTGCACCACCGAATCGCTGGTGTAGCGTTGCTGATAGGCCGAGCCGCTTGCAGGATTGATTACACCGGAGGCGAATTCATCCAGCCCGTTGAACGTAAAGCGTCCAGCTTGCGTCAGTACCTGGTTGCCCGTATCGGTGACGCGATTGTAGCGGTAATTCACGCCCGTCTTGAGGGAGTGATTGCCGAGGGTGTAAGAAAGATCGTCCACCACTTGTAGCTGTCCAATGCGCCGTCCCTGAGGAAAAGATCCATTGAGGTTGCCTAGGCCGGTGATGCCGCCCGAGCCATCCGATCCGCCATCGTTGATGACGAACTGCGTTGGAAACGCCGCCAGCGTTGCCTTAAAATCCGCCGGCGCGAAGATGGCGCTGTACCAACTGGCCGATCCCACGAAATTGTTAATCAAGCGCGGCGTCAGCACGTAAGTATGCGTGATCTGCCCTTCGTATGAGGGTTGGCTGCTGTAAGCGTTGAACAGCGGATTGATTGGGTCCGTGTTGGTGGGCTGCAGGCCATGATCGGTCTTGAAGCGGAAGAAAATCTTCTGCTTATCGTTGATGTTCCAATCGACGCGCTCCGTCATCAACCACTCTTTGTTCTGATTCGACACATTGGTATTGAATGCGTCGGCGCAGGATGTATCGACGCCGAATGTTTTCGTCCCTATGCCGGTGGGCGTGTTGGCGAGAGAACCACAACCCAGACTGCCTGAACTGTCCGATACGTTAGCGTTCGGACCATTCGTGGTTACGGGCACCGCGCGATTGCGGCCGGGCGCCGAATTATAAAGGCCGAATGCCCGCTGGTAAAGCGGAACCTGCGCCGGCTGTACGGTGCGCAAGATGTAATCCTGCAGAGCTTGCGATGGCACCGCGACCGTGCCGCTGGATGGCAGGATATAACGGATGCCTTCGGTATCGGCGAAGAAGAACAGCTTGTTCTTGATCGCGGCTCCACCGATTGATGCCGCGTATTGATTGGACAACGCTCTGGATCGCGGCGTGCCCGTGCTGTTATTAAAGAAATCGTTGGCGTTCAGGAACGAACCGTTGTAGTTGTACAGGAGGTTCCCGTGGAATTGATTCGTTCCACCGCGCGTAACGAAGTTCACTTGCGCGCCCGCTTGCCGTCCGTACTGGCCGGAGTAAGCATTCTGAACCACCGATACTTCCATTACCTCGTTCGAACCCAGCGTCAGATTGCTGGCGCCGGAATTGGCGACGTTCAGGTACGGATCCATGTTGTCGATTCCGTTCGTCGTGAACAGATTCGACGTACCGGGCAATCCATGAGAACTGAAGTTCCCAAAGCCGCCCATCGTGCTTACCACTACGCCCGGAACGGTGAAAGCGACGTTCGTCAAATCTCCGCCGGGGGAGGGCAGCAATTCAATTTGCCGCGTGCTATACGTCGCCGTGTTGTTGATGTTATCGGTCTGCAGCAGCGGTGCATCGTCGGTAACGCTGACGATCTCTTTTCCTTCTTGTACCTTTAAGATCAGATTCAGAGTCTGCACTTGGCCAACGGAGACGTTGATGCCCGTAACGATTTCCGATTTCAATCCTGGAGTAACCGCTGAGACCTGATAAGTACCGGGCTTCAGCAACGTGAATCGATAGGAACCCGAACCATTGGATTGCACGGCTCGCGCTTCCCCGGTATCGATTCCTTTCAGTGAAATGGCGGCGTTTGGAACCACGGCGCCGGATGCATCGGTTACCGTTCCGGTGATGTCACCGGTGGTAATCGTTTGTGCAAAGATGCCCGGCGCAACAAGTAGTAGCGCCGAGAAAAGAGTAGCGAACGTAAAGGCGTAACGCCTCATAAGACTTGCCCCTTAACCATGGCCGCCGGTGCGAGATGCCACGCCGGCGGCGCGATTTGAGATTCCTAAAGCAAAAACTATCGCCAGTATAGGAGCCAATAAATCGCCTTGTAAATGAGCAGGCGTACAATAAAAATCCACAAAACAATAGATTTTCTACCAGCAAACGGAGATACCGCGCGAATGGGAAGTCTTACCGTCCGAATCTGATCCTGCACGGCTGATCGTGCCTAACGACAGTACTTTGGGTACTGCTTTTCATAGATGACGATCGTGCTTTCATCATCTGAATCTGCTCCTGGCAGACGAAATACGATGCGCCGCCCCGCTAATATCTCCAGACGAATCTGATCTTTTAAACCGAATTGCGGCGTGACTACATTCGCTGTCCGTGCGACAGTACAGAAATGCGAACCCGTTATGCCATCCTCCCGCTGCTAATGGCGATCCCGGCGCTTTGTCAGGATTGGAGTCCGCGCCTGGCGGCCGAGTATCTGGATGGGCGGCAGAAGGATTGGTCGGCATGGCGGGCGGCAAAGGCTCCCGGTGGAACGTGCATGTCCTGTCACACTGGCGCGACGTACCTTTTCGCACGGCCTGCCCTGAGTGCGGCGCTTCATCAGAGTCAGCCGACTTCCTTTGAAACAGATTTACTCAGCGGGATCCGCTATCGTGTGGGGAAACAGGATCAGTCGATTCTCTCGCCGGGCTTTACGAAAGATCCCTTGTTATCGCAGGCCATCGGAGTGGAAGCCGTGTATGCAGCTCTCTTTCTAGTTCGGGATGATGCCGGCAAGGGAAGTATTACACGGCAAACCCTGCAGGCTTTTGACCGGCTCTGGTCTTTGCAAATCGCCAATGGCGAAGGGCAGGGCGCGTGGCCCTGGTTCAGCCTTAACCTCGATCCTTTTGAGATGCCGGAATCGCGCTTCTACGGCGCCACACTGGCCGCGCTTGCTGTCGGCACCGCTCCGGAAAGTTACCGCAATCAACCGCAAGTACGTACGCATGTTGAAGCGTTACTTGGCTACTTGCGAGACGCCGAGAAATCGCAGCCGCTTCATAATCGTCTGATGCAATTGTGGGCATCGAAGAAACTACCGGAAGCTCTGCCCGATCCGCAGCGAAACGTCGTCCTCAAGCAGATCTGGGAGAAACAGGAAGCCGATGGCGGATGGACTCTGGAAGCGCTCGGTCCGTGGAGCGCGCATCCCGCGGCGCCGCCGGCCGTTCCCGGCAGTAACAGCTATGCCACTGCGCTGACAGCGTTCACCCTTCGCCAGGCTGGAATTGCGGCCACGGATCCGAAGATGAAAAAGGCTCTCGACTGGCTTCGATCCCATCAGAATCCCCAATTGGGTTATTGGGACGCGCAGTCGCTGAACAAACACTATGAGGCCGGATCGAATCAGATTCGCTTCATGCAAGACGCAGCCACGTCTTTCGCCGTGCTCGCCTTACTCGCGCCGCAATGATCACAAAAGGACGACAATCGGGCTGAGCCGAAGTCGATAGACGTGGCCTGGGGCCATAATGGAGTTCAGTGAGTTCGCAACCTAAGCTTGCCTCCGTTTCCAGAGAATCCCGGAAAGTGCATGTGCGGCTTTTAACCGATCCTCCGGGAAAAGTTGAGATCCCCGCCGTACGCAATTTATTCGTCGCAATCCATAGTGGACGATCCGTCTATATGGCCTGTCAGCGCGGCGGCCAGAAGCATCGGGGCCTATTGGTGCATGGCGACATCGATATCGTGCCGCCGTACACGCCAAGTATTTGGGAACCTCAGGACAAAGATACCGCCCTTATTCTGAGCCTGGATGCGCTCTTGCTGGAAGAAGTTGCCCAGGATTCCGGTATATACGCCGACCGTTTGGAATTTGTGAATCGCTTTCAGATTCGAGACCCGCAAATGGAAAAAATCGGCTGGGCATTCCAGTCCGAGATGGAATCGAGCTATGCCGGCGGTCGGGTCTTTTTCGATAGTCTTTCCACCGCGCTCGCCGCTTGCCTGGTGGCGCGTCATAGTTCCAGGGCCCGAAGCACCGTTACCCCGAAGGGTGGGATGGGCGGTCGCCGCCTCCGCCAGGTTCTCTCCTATATTGAGGACAATCTGGCGCGCGATTTGTCGCTAAGCCAAATTGCAGAAGTAGCCGGCGTCAGTGTATCGCATTGCAAGATGATCTTCCGGCAGGATATGGGTGTGCCGGTTCATCAGTACATCATTCAGCGCAGAGTAGAGCGAGCGAAGGTTTTGCTGCACGAAGGTAAGTTGGGCGTCAGCGAAATTGCCCGCGACACCGGCTTCGCTCACCACAGCCACCTGGCCACGCACATGCGCCGCCTGCTTGGAGCGTCCCCTAAAGTAATCCGCGATCGCCACCGCCAGGAATAAGCGATCGTCACGCAAGTGGCGGCGCCCGATGGAATAGGTGACAATTGTGAAGCGATGCAACTCCCCGCGGCGAAACGCGCCCTGATCAGCGGAATTACCGGCCAGGACGGCTCTTATTTGGCTGAATTTCTGCTTGATAAGGGCTACGAAGTTCACGGGATTGTCCGCCGCGTCGCGCTGCAGGATCCGGTTCACCGGCTGAATCGCCTGACACCGGTTCTGGACCGAATACACTTGCATCCCGCTTCTCTGGAAAGTTATCCCAGTCTGTATCGGGTGCTCGCCGATGTTCAGCCTGACGAGTGTTACCATCTGGGCGCGCAAAGTTTTGTCAGCTATTCCTTCGACGATGAGTTCTCCACGATGAACACCAACATCAACGGAACTCATTACATGCTGGCCGCCGTGAAGGACGTTGCCCGTCATTGCCGGTTTTATTTTGCCGGGTCCAGTGAAATGTTTGGTGAGGTGGAAGAGATTCCACAGCGCGAAACCACTCGCTTCCATCCGCGCTCGGCATATGGGATAAGCAAAGTTGCGGGTTTCGATCTGACCCGGAATTATCGCGAGGCTTACGGATTGCATGCCTCTAGCGGAATCTTGTTCAACCATGAATCGCCCCGCCGCGGCTATGAATTTGTAACGCGAAAGATCACTTCCGGCATCGCCTCGATTGTCTCTGGTAAGTCCGATCGGCTGCCGCTGGGTAACCTCAGCGCCATGCGGGATTGGGGCCATGCGCGGGAGTATGTCGAAGCCATGTGGATGATGCTGCAACAAGATCAGCCCGACGATTATGTAATCGCCACTGGCACAACCCACTCCGTTCAGGAATTTGTGGAAGCCGCTTTCGCCGCCGTTGGGCTTGACCACTCGAAGTACGTTACTACCGATCCGAACTTGTTTCGCCCGGCCGAAGTAAAGGTCTTGGTTGGCGATCCGTCGAAGGCCAAGACCAAGCTTGGGTGGGAATCGCGCATCGGGTTCCAGGAATTGGTGCAGGAGATGGTGGAGGCCGATTGCGCCCTGGAGAGCAATGGCAGGGTGTCCGTACTCAGTCGCCAGTAGGGCTACTGTAAACGAAATTCGCCCTGTACGCCACGTGTCGAATCCGGCGCCACCCACACATTGAATAAACCTGGTTCGGCGGCGAATTGCATCTTCTGGTTATAAAATGCCAGGTCGTTCGTGGTTAGCGTGAACGATACCGCCCGCTTCTCTCCTGCTTTGAAATGCAGTCTCTGGAAGCCGCGCAGCTTACGAACGGGCTGCACCACGCTTGCGACAAGATCCCGTATATAGAGTTGCACCACTTCATCGGCGTCGTACTTGCCCGTGTTTGCCACGGTCGCCGACACCACTACGCTATCGCCGCGTTGGATCGCCGGGCTCGATACTTTCAAATTTGAATAATCGAAGCTGGAATACGACAGGCCGAAGCCGAACGGATACTCCGGCGTAAAGTCGACATCCAGATAATTCGATACGTAGCCCTTCGGATCCACCGGATCGCCCATGGGGATTCCGAGATCGCCCGGCGATGGTGGGCGGCCAGTATTTTGGTGCGAGTAGTAGATCGGGATCTGGCCCACGGTTCGGGGGAATGTGATTGTCAGTTTGCCGGACGGAACCGCTTGCCCGAAGAGAAGATCGGCCATTGCGGGTCCGCCCATCATTCCCGGATGAAACGAGAACAAGATGGAATTGAGCGATGCCGCCGCGTTATGAAACGTCAGCGGACGCCCAGCCATGATGATCGCCACTGTGGGTTTTTTTAGCTTTGCCAATTCGGATACCAGAGCTTCTTGCGCTCCTGGCAGATTCAGAAAAGCACGGGCATGCGCCTCACCCGAGAGGATCTGTTCCTCGCCTAAAAATAGTAGGACGGCATCGGCGGAACGCGCGGCATCTATCGCCGCGGCAAATCCGTCGTGGCTGATATCGCGGCTGTTTTTCAACCCCGGCGCGTACATCACGCGATCGTTTCCCAGCATCTGGCGCAGTGCCGTAAGCGGCGTTTGCATTTCATCCGCGCGGCCGTCCATCGCCCACGTACCCATCTGATCCGCGCCGCTATCGGCGAGAGGACCGATCACCGCTACCTTCCCGATGGTCTTCGCCAAGGGCAGGACGTTGCCGTCGTTTTTCAATAAGACTGCGCTCTCCGTGGCCAACTGCCTTGCGATGCGCGCGCCCTCCGCAGATAATTTCTCCAACGGCACGCCGGCGGGCTGCTTATCGAAAAGCCCAAGCCGAAATTTCAAGCGCAGAATGTTGCGCACCGCTTCATCGATGGTCCCTTGCGTTACTTGTCTCGCATCCACTAGCGATTTCAGATGATCGAAGTAAGTGGTGCTCACCATTTCCATGTCCACGCCCGCTATAGCGGCCTTCTTCGCCGCATCGCTGCTATCGGCCGCGTAGCCATGGGGAATCATTTCGCTGATGGCGGTATAGTCGCTCACCACCACGCCGTCGAAGTTCCATTCCTTCCGCAGAATGCCGCGCAGTGTGAACTCATTGCCCGACGCGGGAATACCGTTCAGCGCGTTGAACGATGTCATGAACGTTGCCACGCCCGCATCGCGCACTGCCCGGAACGGCGGAAGAAAAACATCGCGCAGCAGCATTTCAGGGATCCAGGTGGTGTTGTAATCTTTCCCGCCTTCGGTCGCGCCATATCCGAGATAGTGTTTCGCGCAGGCTGCGATCGATCCCGCATCGCTCAGCGATTTGCCTTGAAATCCCCGAACCATCGCAACGCCCAGAGCGCTTGTCAGATAAGGATCTTCACCCAATGTTTCGGCCACACGTCCCCAGCGAGGGTCGCGCGTGATGTCGATCATGGGGGCGAAGGTCCAGTGGATTCCTTCGGTGCTGGCTTCTAGCGCGGCGACGTGCGCGGCTTGTTCGATTAACTCCGGATCCCAACTGGCCGATTGACCAAGCGGAATGGGAACGACGGTGCGATAGCCGTGGATTACATCGCGCCCAAAGATCAGCGGAATGCCCAGGCGGCTTTCCTTCAGCGCAATCCTCTGTGCTTCTACCCGGTCGGCTGGAGCGCCCGCATTGATGAAGGAACCCCAGCGCCCCTTGCGGATTTGCTCCTTGATCACGTCCGAGACAGGCGATCGCATTTCGGTGGACTGCGACATCTGTCCCAGCTTTTCCTCCATAGTCATGCGGGCGAGCAGATCGCTAACCCGCTTTTCGATATCTTGTGGAGCGGCTGGAAGTGTGGCGCTCATGATCAACAACAACGCTGCCTGGCGATGGATTATCGTCATTTGAGCGGGTTCAACTTTCCCATCTGTTAAAAGCTGAATCGCGCCTGAAATTCCACCACCCGGCCCGCTAGCGCCGGCTGCGTCGCACGTCCAAACTGTCCGCTGTCGGCAAACACGCCGGAATCGTAAAAGCCAAATGGCGTCAGATTCAGATTGTTGAACACGTTATACAAATTAGCCCGAACGTCAATCAAACCGGCCTCGCCAAGATGCCACGACGCCGGCAACTTGATCGTTTTCACCAATGTTAAATCGGTTCCGAAATAGTTCGGTCCGCGAAACGAGTTGCGTCCAATGCCCGGCGCGCCGGCGTCCTTGATGTCGAAGTAAGCGGCGCCCCCTAGCGGATAGTTGGTTCCATTGATCAGCGCGTCGTTGGAACTGCTGTATTGCGCATTGCCGAAATACTGCGTCGGCCGGATTGGACCGAGCGTCGGCCCGCCCGGCGTATTCACCGATTGTCCGATCTTCACTGTATACGGAAAGCCCGTATGATACGTCATGATTCCCGCCACTTGATAGCCGCCCAGCACTTTGCCGATCAAGCCTTGTTGCTTCTTGTACCATGGCAATTCGTACTGTCCGGAGACGACAAAGAAATGCTTCGCATCAAAGTCCGATGGCCCGCGCTCCGAATGATTATCTTGCGGATAAGTCTGGTTGGTGACCGCGCCCGGACCTTCGTACGATAAATTATCGATACTCTTCGACCAACGGTATTTCGCCTCCAACCCCAGCCCCTGAGTAAAGGTTCGGGCCAGCCGCAGATTCAGCGAATTGAAGTTCGAATTCACATCCGGCTGGGGAAAATAAACGGCGTTGAATGGAAAGTTCGCCGGTGACGGATAGAGGAATTTCTGATTCACCAAGCGGATCAGCTTATGATCGGCGCTTCCCTGATATCCCGCCGATGCGATCATGTTGGACGGCAACGCGTATTGGAATTCCCATGAATAGATGTACGCATAACCGTTGGGGAAATCGCGTTGCGCGCCCCACACTTCGGTCTGTGCGCCGCCATTCAAGCCGCCGGTAACGGGATCGATGCCAACAGCCAGTTTCGGATTTACCGGATAGCTATAAATGGAATTGCTGCTCCCTAACGCGTAGAGGATCTGCCCGTTAGCGAACGGCGAATTATTATCTCCGCAGCAAATTCCATATCGCGCAAAAGATGGCAGGTTGCCGCGTGTATTGGCGAAGAGCACATCGGGAACGCGGGTGTAGTAAATCCCGAACCCACCGCGTACGACGAGGTTCTTTCTCCAAGTCGGATTGTAGGCGAATCCGAAGCGCGGTGCGAAGTTGTTGTAATCGGGATTCGTCAATTGTTTCACCGGTTGCAATTTGGCTCCAGCCAGTGAAAACGGCGTGGTGAGTTCAAGATTCGTAATGCGATTTTGCTTCTCTGTCAGTGGCGTGAAGTATTCCCAGCGAATGCCGTAGGTGATGGTCAAATCGGGACGCAGCTTAAATTCGTCCTGGAAGAAGACAGCGTAATCCTTCGTCCGAAAATAGCGTTGCGCCGCCGCCGGAGCGCCGGTTGTCGGGTCGGCGTTAATCTGCTCGAACACTGGCGTGTCGTTGGCTAGATTATTCAAACCGCGGAAGGTATAGAGCGGCCGCGATCCGCCCACCAGGTTGTCGTTATTCTGCTCCCAGCGAATCTCGCCTCCGACGCGAAAAGCATGATTGCCTTGGATTTTGCTGAATGAATCGCGAAATTCAAACGTGTTTTGCGCCGCCAACGACGGTGTGGTTTCCGCCCATTGGGGTCCGAACGTGATTCGCGCGGGTAGCGGAAGAGCTTCGATCTCCAAACGCGGAATACCAAAATTCGTACTCGCCGCCGCTGTCAATTGATTTGAATAGAAACGGGTGAAATTAAACCGCGCTTCGTTGAGCGTTGTAGGGGAAAGGATTCGGTTGTAGGTGATGACCGCCGCTGTATTGGTGGGCGAATTCGCGATGTCCGCCAAAGGCCGCGAATCGCTACCACCATCGGCGGAATAGCCATCGAACTTCGTAACGTATAGACTGGCCGCGAGACTGTCCTTGGAACTCAAATTATAATCGATCCGGCCGTTATACTGATTGCCCTGTGAACTCGATGGAACGGCGAGTTGCGCGAATGCAATGTCGGGAATTCCGTCCAGTCCGCCGCCAGTGGGATTGGCAAAATAATCGACGTATTGTCCCCGCGCGCCGGTCAACGATCCAATATCCAAGCCGCCATTGACCGGCTTACAATTACCGGGCGCGAATCCTCCGGGGCAGGGCACCGATAGATAGCTAACCACCCGGGGCGCGATACCGGCATTACTGAAAACCTGCGAGATGAGGGAATTCGGGCGAGCAGCCACGACCTGCTGGCGATACTGGGGAGTCTCTACATAAGTTGTCGTGTAGTTCGTCGAGCTTTGCCGCAATCCCTCATACGAGAAGAAGAAAAACAGCTTGTTCTTTATCACCGGACCACCTACGCTGGCCGCAAACTGCCGGAGAAAGTTGTTCACTCGAACCGGCGCAGCATTGGGTCCACCAAATTTGTTGTAGGCGTTAAAAGCCGGATCGTCGTACTTGAAAACTCCACTGCCATGCAATCGATTGGTCCCGTTCTGCGAGACCACTTCCACCTGCGCGCCCGAGTTTCGGCCCGATTCCGCATTGTAGTCGCCGGAAGAAACGCGAATAGATTTGATCGATTCCTGGTTCGGAGTCACCACCGCGGCTCCGCCCCATGTGAGGCTATTCACGCTGACTCCATCGATTTGATAATTGTTTTGCGACAGCCGCTGACCGTTGGCTACGATCTGCACCTGGTTTTCAGTCTGGAACACCGAGAGGTTCGATCCGCCCGGTCCGGTGGTGTTCGGCAGCCCATTGGCCTGGCCTGAGTTAGATCGTGAGGCATCGCCGAATACCCCCGGAGCGAGTCGCAGCAGATTATAAGGATCACGCCCGATCTGCGGTAGCGTTCGTACCGCGTCCTCGCTCAATTGCATCGACACATTGGCGTTCTCCGTTTGCAGGGTAGGCGCGGCCGTAGCGCTTACCGTAACGGTTTCCGTCGTGCCGCCAGTCTCTAAACTAAGATCCACTCCTTGTGTTTCTTCGCCGCGAAGGGCAACATCTTGGAGTGATGCCTTCTTGAAACCTTGCCGCACCACTTCCACGCTGTAGCGCCCCGGCGGCAGTCCGGAAAACCGATAAAACCCCTCGGCGCTTCCCGTAGTGGATTGAGTTTTCTTGGTTTCCGAATTAGTCAACGTCACCGACGCGTTGGGAACTACAGCACCCGAGGCGTCGGTTACCGTGCCTTGAATGGCCCCGCGAAATTGGGCGCTGGCGGTGTGCGCCAGCAGCAGGAATGAACAGGCAAATAGAACAATATTCCGAGAAAACAGGCGTTCGAACATGGAAAACCTCACTAAGCTGGAATTGACTCTTCTCCCTAGACTCGATTCGATGATAATTGTTACGCGAATGTACTCGATTCTCAGGGCCAGGCGATTGTGATAGCTTCTACTTCAGATAACGCAGCGGAACTCCGCGAATGCCAATAACGCTCGACGCCTCACCCATTGTTCCGCCGCCCGTTTTGAATACCGTTCGAGCGCCCGAGCGGAACGTCGCTTTAGATGTCTATCGCGGCTTCGTCATGTTGTTGATGATGGCGGAGGTTCTCCAGTTCGACCGGATTGCGCGAGCCTATCCCGGCAATTGGTTCTGGAGCTTCCTGGCCTACAATCAAACCCACGTTGAATGGGCCGGTTGCTCCCTGCACGATCTCATCCAGCCATCCTTTTCGTTTCTTGTGGGAGCCGCTCTTCCATTCTCCATCGCCAGCAGGCTAGCCAAGGGTGGCACGCAAGGCCCGATGTTCCTGCACGCCCTCTGGAGATCGTTTCTGCTGATCGCACTCGGAATTTTCCTTCGCTCCACGCACAGCGTCCAAACGAACTTCACCTTCGAAGACACACTGACACAGATCGGCCTCGGCTATCCGTTTCTCTTTCTGCTGGGATTCCGTCCGCCCAAGTGGCAATGGACCGCGCTCGGCTTGGTCTTATTCGCTTACTGGCTGGCGTGGGCATTATTCCCCGTGAACATGTCGTCCGCTTGGCCTCATCACTTCAGCGGTTTTGCGGCGCACTGGAACAAGAACGCGAATCTTGGGTCGGCCTTCGATCAATGGTTCCTCAATCTATTTCCCCGATCGAAACCATTTGTCGCGAATGGCGGCGGCTATTTAACGCTCAGCTTCATTCCAACTTTGGGGACAATGATCCTCGGTCTCGCCGCCGGCCGCTGGCTCAGAACTGACGCCCCGCGCATACCTCTGCGGCGCCTTACGATCGCCGGATTGATCGCCATCGCCGCCGGTCTTCTGCTTCACTTCAGCGGTATTTGTCCTGTCGTAAAACGCATCTGGACGCCCGCCTGGACACTCTTTAGCGGCGGCGTTTGCTTTCTGCTCTTAACGGGATTTCTTTGGGTTCTTGACGTCAAAGGATATCGTCGATGGGCCTTCCCGCTAGTTGTTATCGGCATGAACTCGATTGCCGCCTATTTGATCGCTCACCTCTTCGATGAATTTATCGGCAACTCCTTCCGTACCAATTTCGGATACATCCTGGGTGCTGATTTCATCGCCCGCTTTCGTGGCATCGTGGTCTTGCTCAGTTTCTGGTTGATCTTGTTTTGGATGTACCGGCGAAAATTGTTTCTGCGAATCTGAACCCGACCATGCTCACCAAGACTCAGAAGGTTTTCCTCGTGTTGGCTGCAATATCTTATGTTGGCGCGGGCATAAATCACTTCGTCCATCCCGATTTTTATCTAAAGATCATGCCGCCCTACATCCCCTGGCATCTGGCGATGGTCCAGATCAGCGGCGTTGCGGAAGTCATCGGCGGCCTCGGGTTACTGATCCCTAAAATGCGCCGGGCTTCGGCATGGGGGCTTGTTGCGCTTCTCATCGCCGTCTTTCCAGCGAATATTTACGCGGCCACCAACTTTAAGCCCATGCCCGAACATCCCTGGGCTTACTACGCCGTTTGGATTCGGCTACCGCTTCAACTTGTGCTCATCGCCTGGGTTCTGTGGTGTACCAGGGAAAAATCGCGATTGGCGTGATCGGCCGTGCTCATAAAGAAATTAGTTCGTACGTCACATTCACGTTTGCGTGAACCTCGATATTGCCTGGCGAAATAGGACTCGTGTCGGTGGATTGAGCCTTCCCCAAATCAATCTGGCGGGCCGGCGAAATGATCAATGGCTGACCTTCTTCCACCAATAGCACCCGGCCCAGCTTCAGCTTCAACGATGACGCCAAAGCTTCGGCGCCGGCCCGCGCCTGTTCGGCTGCTTTGCCCAACGCCTCGGCGCGCACCGGCTTTTCGTCCTTGAGCGTAAACGACAATCGATTGACATTGCTCGCGCCCGCCTTGGTCGCCGCTTCGATCACCTTGCGCAACAGCGAAACGTCGCTCAGCACGCAGCGCACCGTGTTGTTTGCTGTGTAGCCCAGCACCACGGGCGTGCCGCCGTCTTTCGGATAACGATAATTTGGATTTATCGAAAAATTGATTATCTTTATGGATGCCGGCGGCAGTATGGTCTGCAATTCGCCCACGACGGTAGCCGCTTGTTTCGCATTTAGATCGGCCGCGGCCTGGCTGGTCGCGCCCTGCGTGATAACACCAATATCGATTTCAGCTTGGTCCGGTTGTGCCGCCACGGTCGATTCGCCATGGACGTGCACGGAAGGGATTACGCTCGAAGCGCGCGGATCCTGGGCACTGGCAAAGGAGACAAAGACCACGACAAGGAGAGTTCGCATCACTCGCCCTCCAACATAGCGCACCCGTTACTCTAAAGACGTGAAGTCAATATCGCGCCGGGAATTTTTCTGGCTGGCCGCATCTATCCCCGCAGCAGCCTCCACGCCCTATGCGATCTCACCTTCCGACGACGCATTTCTTGAAGATCTGTCGCGGCGGGCCTTCCTCTTTTTCTGGGATCAAGGCGATCCGGGAACCGGCCTGGTGCTCGATCGCGCTCGCACCGATGGATCGCAGGCGCCGGGCCGTACCGCCGACGTCGGCAGCATCGCCTCCACTGGATTCGCCCTCACCGCTCTATGTATCGCGGCCGAGCGCCGCTGGATGAATCCCGGCGAGTTGCTGGAACGCGTCAGGAATACCTTGCGCCACCTGGCTTATGAACAGGAGCATGTCCGCGGTTGGTATTACCACTTTGTCAACCGTAAGTCGGGTGAACGCGTTTGGAAATCCGAGCTCTCAACCATCGACACGGCAATTCTCATCGCCGGCGTCTTTACCGCGCAACAGTATTTCGAAAGTGACGCCGAGATCTACCGCCTGGCCAAAGATATCTACGAGCGTATCGACTTTACCTGGATGCTGGACCCCCGCTCCGGTTACCTCCGCATGGGCTGGAAACCGGAATCCGGATTTCTCCGCGGAGAGTGGGTGGATTACAACGAAAATCCTATCCTTCACATTCTCGCGCTCGGCTCGCCGGCCCACGCTATTTCGCCGAAGACCTGGTTCGCCTTCGCCCGCGATCCCGTTGAAATAGGACCCTATCGCTACTGCGGCGCCGGTCCCGTGTTCACCCATCAGTTCCCGCAAGCCTGGTTGGGGCTGCGCGGACTGCGCGATGGTTCGCCGATTCGCGACTATTTCGAAAACTCCGTAACCGCCACCTATGCCCATCGCGAGCGCTGCCTGGAACTTCGCGGAATGTATCCCGCATACTCTGAAAACCTTTGGGGCTTCACGCCGTCAGATAGCGAAATCGGCTATATCATCTGGGGATCTCCAGGAAGCCGCCGCGATGTCGATGGCACCGTGGTCCCCTGCGCCGCCGGCGGGTCGCTCATGTTCGCCCCCGAAATTTGTCTGCCCGCGCTACGCACGATGCATAACCAGTTCGGCGAGTATATCTACGGCCGTTATGGATTTGCCGACGCGTTCCATCCCGCCAGCTTGTGGGTGAACCCCGATGTCCTTGGCCTGGATGCCGGCATCACTCTGCTGAGCGCCGAAAATCTACGGACGGGCCATGTCTGGGAGTGGTTCATGGCCGCGGCTCCAATTCGTCGCGCCGTCGATCGCCTTTTTCGTCCCGCTTAGCGCCTCGCTCGGCTGCCCGACTCGCGTTATCATGGGCACTCACATGTGGCGCAACCTGCGATGGATCGCCTTCTTCCTTGCGGGCGCAACACTCTTCGGCCAACGTTATACATTCAAGTACTACGGTCAGGAACAGGGACTCTCCAACCTAAATCCGAATTGCATTTTGCAGGATCGCACGGGGTTTCTTTGGGTGGGCACGCAGAATGGCCTCTTCCGCTACGACGGCTGGCGTTTCCATTATTTCGGCAGGGAACAAGGCTTGCCCGCCACCGCTATCGAGTCGTTATATGAAAGCAAGGATGGCGTCCTTTGGGCTGGCACTACAGGCGGTTTGGCACGTCTGGTTTCTTCCCGCTTCGAACGCGTGCTTGTTTCCGCGGCATCGGAAACGGCGATGCCCAACGCCCTTACCGGTGACGCCAAGGGCAACCTCTACATAGGGCTCGCTACTGGTTTTGCTGTCGGAACGCCTACCCCGGGCGCGCACCCCGTCCAGTATCGATTCAAGCTGTACCGTCCCGAAGGCGATCGCCCGAAGGTGAGCGGAATTCATGTCGACCCTAACGATCGGGTCTGGGCCTGGTGTGGTTCGCGTATCTGCCAGTTTGACGGTGGGTCGTTGCAGCCGGTAAGCCCCGGCCTCGGCATTACACCGAATCGCGCCAACTCGCTGCTGACTGATCGAAAAGGAAATCTGTGGGCCCGCAGTGCTCGCAATCTATACGTCCGGCAAGCCGGATCCACGCGGTTTATAGAGAGTAAAGGGCTGCCGCCTTCCAGTGATTTCACCTCGCTGCTGCTTGATAGTGACGGAACTCTTCTGGCCCCGACCGACGTCGGAATTGCGCGGCGCGTAAGCAACGATCTGCAAATCGGTAAAGATGCTCGGACCAGTAAAGATCGTTGGGAGATCATGGGGCGCAGCCGTGGTTTACTGACCAACGCCACCACTGTTCTCTATCAGGATCGCGAGGGTTCCATCTGGATCGGGTTGGGCGGCGCAGGCTTGGCCCGTTGGTTGGGTTATCGCCAATGGGAAGCATGGACCGATGCCGATGGGCTGGGAAATAGCAATGTCTGGGCCATTGAGCGCGACCGCCGCGGAACACTGTGGATCGGTACCGATCTCGGGCTGTTATATCTCGCCGGCGTTGGCCTTGACCGGTCCTGGTCAAACCTCAAACTTGCCGCTGAGCCGAAAAGGATCGATCGCATTCACACCGGTCCCGATGGCGCCATCTGGGCTGCCAGTACGTCGGGGCTTCTGGCGAAGGTGGACCCGGTGTCGCATCGGATCGTTTATTTCGGCCCTTCCGAAGGCTTGTCCAGCGATCACGTAATGGACTTGGCATTCGACACCGCCGGACGAGTATGGTTGATCACCCGGGTGGGTCTGTTCGTGGGTGAACCTCGTGGCGCCTCCTTCCACTTCTCACGGCATCCACTGCGTGGCGATAGCGATGAAAGCCGCCTGGATCTCTTCTTTCGCGATCGTCAGGGGCGTGTTTGGCTGGTGGGCAATCCGGGACTCTGCGGCTTGCGGGATTCGCGCTGGATCTGCCACGGTTCCGCAGATGGATTCCTCCCGTCAAAGATGTCGCGCATCACGCAGACGTCCGATGGCGCTCTCTGGATTGGGTATCGCGAAAATGTGGGAATTCTGGATCGGGTTACGTTCGCGGGTGACAAGATGCACGTGGAACATCTGCCAGCGGGCGATGGGATTCACTCCACGCTGGCCATCTTTCTGGGGGCGGATGCCAAAGGCCGTTTGTGGATGGGCAGCGATGACGGCGTATCGCTTCTGGACGGAAAAACGTGGCGTCATTTCGATCGCGCCCAAGGATTGATCTGGGACGATACGAATGGAAACGCTTTTCTTGGCGATGCCGATTCCAGCGTCTGGATAGGCACCAGCCTGGGCCTCTCGCATTTCCAATATCCTTCCTCCAGCGCCGCGTCCGCGCCCCGCGTTGCCCTTGATTCCGTGCGCCTGGGAACCCTCGATTTCGACCCTGATCAAGGGCAGCGCGTGCCCTTTACCGCTAACTCGCTGACTGCGCATATGGCGGCACTTACTTTTGTGAACGAAGCGAATATTTCATTTCGCTACCGCCTGCGAGGTCTGGAAGAACGTTGGACGGAAACCGAAGAGCGAGCCATACGTTTCTCAAGTTTACCGGGGGGTTCCTATGTTTTAGAGGTGGCGGCCAAGAGCGCGGTTGCACCCTATGGCAGCCCGCGCGATGTCTTCGCCTTTACCATCGACAAACCTTGGTGGCAGGCGAATTGGTTTATCGGTTTATGCATAATTTCCCTGGTCTGCCTTTCGTATTTTGGGGTCCGCTTCTGGACTCGCAGTATGACTAGAAATCACGCCGCATTGGAAAAAGCAGTCAACGAAAAAACTGCCCAGCTCTCGCGCGAAAAGTTCACGGTGGAGGATCAAAACCGCAAGATTGAGCATCTTCTGGAGCAGACGCAGCGCACCTTACAATTCAAGAGCCAGTTCCTGGCGAACATGAGTCATGAGATTCGCACCCCGCTGAACGGGATCATCGGTCTCAGCGAACTGATGGCCGATAGCAGCCTGGATGCCGAACAGCGCGAGAACCTGCAAATTGTACGCTCATCGGCCAGATCCTTATTAGCGATCGTCAACGACATCCTCGATTTCTCGAAGGTGGAGGCGGGCAAGCTCACGCTAGCCTCCATCGAGTTCGATGTCCGTCAGGAGATCGCGAATGTCGGTCGCCTGATTAGCGTTCGCGCCGAAGAGCAGGGCTTGCAATTTCGACCGCACGTCGATGCCACGGTTCCCGCTGTATTGATCGGCGATGCCGGCCGGGTAGGCCAAATTCTGCTGAACCTGCTGGGCAACGCGATCAAGTTTACTGAACGTGGCAGTGTCACTCTGACGGTGATGTCGGAATCCAACGAGGCTCTTCATTTCACGGTCAGCGACACCGGCATCGGGATTGCGCCCGAACAACGCGAGCTGATTTTCGAATCCTTTCGTCAGGCCGATGGCAGCATCGCGCGACGATATGGCGGCACGGGTTTGGGCCTGGCGATTTGTGTTCAGCTCGTTCAAATAATGCAAGGCACTATCTGGGTGGAAAGCGAAGTCGGGCAGGGAAGCAGTTTCCACGTGATTCTTCCTTTCAGAACGGCCAATCGCGCGGAAGATTCGGAGCAGCCCGTGGCGCACGCGTCCCGCAATGGCTCAAGGCCGCTGGCAATCCTGGTAACGGAGGACGACATCGTCACCCAGCGCTTAGTCACCCGGCTTCTGGAAAAGAAGGGTCACAACGTCAAGGTGGTTTCCAATGGCCGGTCGGCACTGGAAGCTACCGCCAGCCGTACTTTTGATGCAGTCCTGATGGACGTGAACATTCCCGGCATGGACGGCTATGAAATCACCCGGCGCATCCGCGAACGGGAAAAATCAACCGGAGAGCACCTGCCAATCATCGCCATGACCGCCAACGCGATGTCGGGAGACCGCGAGAAATGTTTGGCGGCGGGGATGGATGAGTATTTATCGAAGCCGATCTTGTCGGAAGATTTATATCGGAAGATTGAGGAATTGGGTGGTAGACGGTAGGATCACGAGCCCACCACCTATTCCAGCACCATCAACAAATCCTTCGCGTCTACGTTGTCCCCAGGATTCACCAGCCTCTGCGTTACTTTGCCCGCGATGGGTGCATAAATCGTGGTTTGCATTTTCATCGCCTCCATGATCATCAGGCGATCCCCCTTGGCCACTTTCTGATTTACATCCGCGTGCACCGCCGTTACCGCGCCTGGGATCGGTGCTCCGATTTGCCCCGGCTGTGACGGATCGGCTTGCGATCTGGCGGCCACCGTCGCCTTCAATGCCTTGTCGCGAACTCGAACTTCCCGCGGCTGGCCGTTCAATTCGAAGAACACCGTTCGCGCGCCGTCCGGTTGCGGCTCACTCGTTGTCAGGAATTTCAACACCAACGTCTTGCCGGGTTCGAGTTCCGCCAGAATCTCTTCCTCTTTTTTTAATCCATAGAAGAACGCCGGGGTGGGAAGCGCTTCCACGTTGCCATAGCTCGATCGCGCCTTATCGAATTTCAGAAAAACATCCGGATACATTAGATAACTCATCACGTCGGTGCGTGCTACCTTATGCCCCACCTTTTTTTCGAGCGAAGCCGATGTCGCCGCAATATCGGTTGGCGGCAGATGCTCGCCCGGGCGACCCGGTGTCGTCTTGCCTCCATGCAGCACAACCTGTGTAATCGGCTCCGGCCATCCGCCTTCGGGCTGGCCCAAAGATCCTTGCAGCATCTCCACCACGGAGTTGGGCATGGTTAAATTGTGATCCGGCCCAAGCTCCAGGAATTGGCCGACGGTCATATCGCGGCTCACCAGCAACACCGCCAGATCGCCCACCACCTTGCTCGACGGCGTCACTTTCACGATGTCGCCCAGCGCCAGGTTTACCTCGGCATAGGCTCGAGCGATTTCCGGCCACTTCATGCCCAGGCCCATCGCCTCCGCTTGTTCCTTTAAATTCGTATACTGCCCGCCGGGCATCTCATGCAGATAAACCTCCGCCGTCCCCGCCAGCGGCGCGTTGTCGAAAGGCTTGTAATAGGTACGCACCGTCTCCCAATAATCGGAGCAATTATTCAGACTATGCAGATCCAGTCCCGTGTCCCGCTCAGTATGTTGCAGCGCGGCGACAATCGAATTGAGATTCGGCTGGCTGGTTGCCCCGCTCATCGAAGCGATGGCGCAATCGGCGGCATCCACGCCCGCCTCCGCTGCTTTCAGAATCGAGGCCGAGTTGATACCGCTCGTGTCGTGTGTATGAAAGTGAATCGGTAACGCGATCTCTTCGCGCAGCACCTCCACCAATCTTTTCGCGGCGTACGGCTTACACAATCCCGCCATATCCTTAATGGCCAGAATATGCGCGCCCATCTTCTCCAGTTCCTTCGCCATCCGGATGTAGTAATTGAGCGAATACTTTTCCCGCTGCGGATCCAGAATGTCGCCCGTGTAACAGATCGCCGCCTCGCAAATACGATTCTTCTTGCGCACCGCCTCCATTGCCACGCTCATGTTCGGCAGCCAATTAAGCGAGTCGAAAATGCGGAAAATATCGATGCCCTGATCGGCGGACTCGTTGATGAATTCCTCCACCACGTTGTCGGGATAAGCGGTATAACCCACCGCGTTCGATGCCCGCAGCAGCATTTGAAAACAAATATTCGGAATCGCTTCCCGCAAGCGCCGCAGCCGTAACCAGGGGTCTTCCAGTAGAAAGCGCATCGTGACGTCGAACGTCGCGCCGCCCCACATTTCGACGCTATAGAGATTCGGCAATGCATGCGAGACATAGTTGGCGATCGCCATCAGATCATAGGTGCGCACGCGCGTCGCCATCAACGATTGGTGTGCGTCGCGAAACGTCGTGTCGGTAATCAGCAGCGGTTTCTGTTCCCGCGTCCACTTGGCGAACTCTTCCGGCCCGGTGCGATCGAGCAACTGCTTGGTGCCTTCCGGGGGCGCTTCCACAATCGCCGGCGGAATGCGAGCCGGCCGGACCGACGCCGGGCGCGGCTTATTGGCCACTTCGGGGTTTCCATTGACAATCACTTCGGCGACGTAGGACAGCAGTTTGCTAGCGCGATCCTTTCGCGGCGTGAATTTAAACAGCGACGGCGTCTCCGCCAGGAACGAAGTGGTGACGGCGCCTTGTTGGAATTTTTCGTTGTTAACTACATTCTCCAGAAAGGGAATGTTGGTCTTCACGCCGCGAATGCGGAACTCCCGCAGCGCCCGGTCCATCCGCTGACAGGCGTGGGGAAATTCGCGCCCCCAGGCAGTCATCTTCACCAGCAGCGAATCATAATAAGGCGTGATTACAGCGCCACCATAAGCTGAAGCGCCATCCAGCCGGATACCGAATCCAGCAGGCGATCGATAGGTGTGAATCTTTCCGTAATCGGGTACGAAATTGTTTGCCGGATCCTCAGTGGTAACGCGGCATTGCAAAGCGAAACCATGCAGCGGCATTTCTTCCTGCGGGGGTAGATTGATCTCCGGGCCATGTAGCGTAAGCCCCTGCGCAATCTGAATCTGACAGCGAACAATGTCGATGCCCGTAACTACTTCGGTTACGGTGTGCTCCACTTGAATGCGCGGATTCACTTCAATGAAAAACCATTCGCCCGTGTCGATATCCACCAAAAATTCCACGGTGCCGGCATTGAAATACTTCGCCGATTTCGCCAGTGTAACCGCGGCGTCGGCCAATTCCTTGCGGATGCGATTGTCCAACCCAACCGCCGGTGCTACTTCCACCACCTTCTGATGACGCCGTTGCACGGAACAATCGCGTTCATACAGATGCAGCAAATTCCCGTGCTTGTCGCCCAGTATTTGCACTTCGATGTGTTTCGCCCGGCGGATGTATCGTTCCAGGAACACGGCGTCGTTGCCGAACGCGGACCCCGCTTCCTGCCGCGCCTCGGCAACTTTCGCGATCAGATCTTCCGGCTTATCGACCACGCGCATGCCGCGCCCGCCGCCTCCGAACGCTGCTTTCACAATCAGCGGATACCCAATCCGCTGGCCTTCATCTTCCAGATTGTCCACCACGGCATTCGCTGTGCCAGGAACCACGGGGATGCCGGCCCGCTCGGCCAGATGCCGCGCCGCGGTCTTATCGCCCAGCAGTTCCAAAAGCTCCGCATCCGGTCCGATAAACGTAATCCCGTACTTGTCGCAAGCGCGGGGCAACGCCGGATTCTCCGCTAGGAAACCATAACCCGGATGAATCGCGTCGACGCCTTTTTGTTTAGCTAGCGCGACAATGCCTTCCACATCCAGGTAAGCCTGAACCGGCCCCATGCCCGCGCCGATCAGATACGCCTCATCGGCTTTGAAGCGATGCAGACTAAGCCGATCCTCTTGGGAGTAAACCGCCACGGTCCGTATATGCAGCTCATTGGCCGCGCGCAAGATACGGATCGCAATTTCACCACGGTTGAGAGCAAGAAGTTTTTTCATGACTGGTACGATTTTTAAAGGTACCAAAGAGGTGGTGGGCGGTAGGTTGGGGGAAGTGGCCCCACGCCCTACCCGCTACCTCCTACTCATACCGCAAGGCAATCGCCGGCTTAATCCGCAGCGCCCGCAGCGACGGTATCAGCGATGCGATTAGAGCGACCAGGCCGAGCGTTGTCGCGCCAGCGATAAATACGATGGGGTCCGCTGGTTGCACGTCGTAAAGCATCGACGTCATCAGTCGTGTCAACGCCAAAGCGCAGATCGCTCCGGCGACTAAGCCGATGCCCGCCAGCCGCAAGCCTTGCCCCAGCACTAAGCGAAGCACGTCGCGCACTTCCGCGCCTAAAGCTACGCGGATTCCGATTTCCCTGGTGCGTTGCGTCACCGTGTAGGCCAATACGCCATATACCCCGATAGCCGAAAGCAGCAGCGCCAAGCCCCCGAAGATCATGCAGAGAATCATCGCCGCGCGCCGGTTTAACAACGATTGTGAGATCCGCTCAGTCATCGTCTTGGTGTCGTACATCGGTAGTTCGGGGTCGGCGCGGGTAATTTCCTGGCGTATCGCCGAAGTCAGATTCGTGCCCTCGCGCTCGGCCTTGGCCACCAGATACATGCTGCGCGGCACCTCCTGCTTGTAGTGCCAGTAGACATGCCCCACCGGACTCTTTTCCGCCAGGTCGTTCGACTTTATATTGGCCACTACGCCAATCACTGTCATCAGCGGATCTTTTGCTTCGACGCCCTGTCGAACCTTACCGCCGACCGCATCGCCATTCGGCCAATATCTCTTAGCCAGAAACTGATCGATAACCACCACTTTTTGGGCTTCGGCTGTGTCGGCCTCGGTGAAGTTACGGCCTTCCATCAGCGCGATATTCATCGTTGGAAAATATCCTGAGTCGACAATACTCCACTGTGGTACCGGCGGATTCTCACCACGTTTCAGCGGGTGCCCCTCAACGCTTAGAACACTGGAGTTGTTGCCGTCTGCAAAGGGAAGCGTGGTGATCGCACCGGCGGTATGGACGCCCGGTAGGGTCCTCACTCGTTCCAGCAAGGTTGTGATAAAGCCGCGCGCCGTAGCGTCGTCTTTGTATCGCGTCGAGGGCAGCGAGAAATGCGCTGTCAGTACACTCTCCGCGTGAAACCCGGGATTTACGTTCATCAAACGGGCGAAGCTCAAAGTCAGCAGGCCCGACCCGATCAGCAGCACGAACGCCAGGCTAATTTGTGACACCACCAACGCCGAGCGGATCCACAACGCCCGTCCGCTAGTGGTGCCGGTCCGTTCGCTGCTGCGAAAGACGTGATTCAGGTCATTACGGAACATCGAGATCAGCGGAATACTTCCGAACAGAAGGCCCGTAAAAATCGCGATGGCGGCTGTGAATGCCAGCACCGTGCCATCGATCGCGATCCCGCTTCCTCGGGGAAGTTCCTTCGCTCCTAAAATCGCTAACAGGCGAACGCCGGCGTAACCAACGGCGATGCCCAACGCTCCTCCGAGTATCGATAGCGTAAGGCTCTCGGTCAGCAATTGCCGGCTCAACCGCAGGCGGCCCGCGCCAAGGCTGTAACGAATCGCCAGTTCCTTCATCCGGATACTGGACCGCACCAGCATCAGATTCGCCAGGTTGACGCAGCCAATCAGAAGCACCGCTCCGACGGCGATCTGCAGCAGATATAGCGTCGGACGGATGTCGGCGGTCATCTCGTCTTTCAGGCTCGTAACCTTCGTCGCAAACCGCGCGTTGATCAGAAGTTCGCGATATTTCGGGTACCGCTCCATATTCTCTTTGTTCAGGATGTCCAGCCGCTGTTGCGCCAGGGATAGTGTTATGCCAGGTTGCAGCCGGGCGATCATATCCCAGTTGTTGCTGTGCCGGGCGTCGTCGGAGGTCTGCTGCGGCGTAAACGCGAAGGGCACCCAGAGGCGCGGCGAGTCGCCCAAAATTCCAAATCCTTCGGCCATCACGCCGACGATTCGATATGGCGATCCGCTCAAGCGCAGATCTTTGCCCAACACGTGGGGGTCCCGCCCGAACATGTCTTTCCACAAGCCCTCACTGAGCAGTACCACCTTTTCCTTGCCCAGAACGGCTTCCTCTTCCGTGAAGGCCCTGCCTAGAATCGGTTCGGCGCGCAGCGTTTTGAAGTAAGAAGGCGTCACGTACTGGCCTTGAATTCGCTTCGGGCTGCCTTCGAGGCCGGCGTCGTAGCCGTTGTTGCCAATCAGAGCGACATCGGAAAAGACGTCTGTCAGCTTATGCCGGTCAAGATAGTCTGGAACACCGTTCGAGCCTTTGTCGACACCGACGCCGGGGTAGACGTTGTACATCGTGACCAAGCGGTCTGGTTCAGAGAACGGCAAGCCCCGTAATACGATGGCGTTCAGGACGGTGAAAATTGCCGTGTTCGCTCCGATGCAAAGCGCCAGCGTCAACAGAGCGGATATCGTGAAAGCTTTTTGCTTCCATAAAAGCTTTAAACCGAATTTTAGATCCTGCAGCATGTATTATGGCGACGAACCCGTGGCCTTTGCGGTTCAATAAAAGAATAGCGGAACGAAGATCCGCCAGTCTGCGTATACGGTTCGAGAAAGGAGATCTATGCGAGCAATTTTCAGTATGCTTGGCGCGACTGTCGCGTTCCTCTCAATGGCGGGTTGCGATGAAATGAATTTTGACGGCGGAGACCGCTACAAGGAAGACTTTCACTACAATTTCGCCTTGCAACCGGGGGGCACTTTGAATCTGGAAACTTACAACGGCGCCGTCGATATCGCCGGCTGGGATAAGAACGAAGTAGAAGTAACCGGCACCAAGTTCGCCCGCTCCAAGGATCTTCTGGATACCATCAAGATCGAAACCTCAAACAGCCCTGGGGCGGTGCGGTTTAAGACCTTGCCTACGAACGCTCATGGCAACATGGGCGCGAAATATACGCTCCGCGTTCCCCGGAAAATCCTTCTGGATAATATCCGCAGTTCCAACGGCGCCATTCATATTGAGGACATCGAAGGGTCGTCCCACCTGCATACTTCGAATGGAGCGGTGCATCTGAGCCGGGTGAAGGGCGATATCGATATCGAGACCTCGAATGGCGCCATCGATTTGGAAGCCGTCAATGGGAATGCCACGTTGCGCACGTCGAATGGCAAGATCAAGGGCGACATAAAGGGCGGTTCGCTGGAAGCCAATACTTCCAATGGCGGGATCACGCTGGCACTGGCCGATGGCGCGGGCAACGGACCGGTAAGGATGCACAGCAGCAACGGATCCATCGATCTGACACTCGACAACGCCCGCGAAATTCATGCCACTACTTCAAACTCGTCCATCACCGTCCATCTTCCCGCCGGCGCCAACGGCCGGGTTCGCGCCCATACATCGAACTCTTCTATCGACACGGATTTCGACGTCAGCGGGGAAGGCGGAGTTCACACCAAACACGAACTGGATGGAAAGTTGGGTTCGGGCGGACCGATGATCGATCTTTCCACATCGAACGGCCGGATCCACCTGGTGAAGAATTAAGCGGCGTTCGATGACAGCGCGAAGGCGATCTTGCGGGCAAATTCGGTAAGCCGGTATGGCTTTTCAATAAAGGCCGCTTCGGTTTCCGCTGTTTCGGGGGACTCGCTATCGTGGCCGTAGCCGCTGGAAAGAATCGCCCGGATAGAAGGATTAATCGCCCGCAGGGCGGCGAGACATTCCTTGCCGCCCATGATCGGCATCACGACATCGAGTAAAACGAGGTCGATCTGGGAGTGGTGGTCGCGGAAATAATCAATCGCCTCACGCGCTCCCGGTTGCGCCACGACTTCATAGCCCAAGTTGCGCAACATTGAGGATGCCACCTTGCGAACTACTTCTTCGTCGTCCACCACAAGAATTCGTCCCTGCCCCACGCGCGGTGCTTCCTGAGACGGCTCGTGGGCAGTGACGGCGCTCGGTTCCAGCGGAAAATAGAGCGAGAAGACCGAGCCCTTCCCGACTTCGCTTTCCACCTGGATTACGCCCCCGTGGTTCTTCACAATCCCGTACACCATCGCCAAGCCCATGCCCGTACCCTTGGATGGTTCTTTCGTGGTGAAAAAAGGTTCGAAGATCCGGTCGCGGATATCTTCGCGAATCCCTACTCCCGTATCGCTGACGGCGATGCGTACATAAGCTCCCGGCGGCAGGGAAGGGTCCAGATCCAGCCCATTGATTCCGACATCCACGATATCCGTGCGGAACACCAGCTCGCCGCCGATGGGCATGGAATCGCGGGCGTTCAGCGCAAGGTTTAAGAAGACCTGCTGCATCTGGCCCGGATCGCCCAATATCCGGCTGTGGTTGGTATTGAAGGCGCACGACAGGCGAATGTTCTTGTCGATGGTTCGTTGCAGCAGTCCGACAACCTCGCGCAGGGTGTCGTGCAGATCCACAGCGACATTCTGGTGCTTGCCCCGGCGCGCGAACCCCAGCAACTGGCTGGTGAGTTCGGCCGCCCGCTCGGCTGCGCGCTGAATGACATCAATGGCTTCACCTACACGCTCCGGCGGCAGAGCTTCGGCCTTCAACAAACTGGTGTACCCCAGAATACCGGTCAGGAGATTGTTAAAATCATGCGCCACTCCCCCTGCCAGGACGCCAATCGCTTCCAGTTTTTGCGATTGCCGCAACTGTTCTTCCATCCGCCTGCGCTCGGTGATATCGCGGGCGATACCCTGCACGGCGGCTGGCGCGCCATCGCGAAACAGCAAACGAGTACTGACTTCCAGTAAACGCCGCCGCCCGTCCTTGGAAATAATCGCCAGATCGTAAACCGTCGGCCCGCCGCCGCCCAGCTTGCGCTCGATCATGCTCTTTGCCAGTTCCAGATACTCCGGCGCGACAACATGACAGATATTCATGTTGAGAATGTCGTCCCGGGTGTAGCCCGTGATGATCTCCGCCGCCCGGTTCATTGAGGTCAGATCGCCGCGCAGATCGTGCGTATAGACGCAATCGTTAGCGTTTTCCAGAAGTTCCCGATAGCGCCCTTGGGCACCGCGAAAATCCTGTTCGGCCCGCCTCTGGTCGGTGACATCGCGTAGGATTCCCAGGTAGTGCTCGTCGATAAAGGGAACGATTTTGCCCTGGAAGATTCGCGAATCGGGGATCGCAAACTCGAAGGAGACCGTGGCCCGGGTCCGTTTAGCCCGTTTCAGGGCAATCACAAACTCCTGCGCCATGTCCGGAGGCAGTGCCACGGCAAGCTTCCGGCCCTCCACATCCTTCAGTGGGGTGCAGCCTTCACCCGCGTGATAGTGCAGGACTACGCCTTCGCCATTGAGCTCAAAATACTGGTCCGGGAAGGCATCGAGCGCAGCGGCGAGCTTCGCTTTCGTGCACTCCAGTTCGCTGGCCAGTTGATTCTCCATTGGTGATCTATCCATACTGCCCGAAACCTCTGAGGTTCGCCACCCCCACATTTGTGGATGAGACAGGGACTCTCCCTAGGGGAAATAGTTTCACGATGTTATCATCCAATTTGCGAGGGCCAGCGTAGTATTGATGAAAGGGGTTAAACATTTGCGCTGTAATACTTTTACCCCCGAAGATTATCAGCTCTACGCGTTAGGTGTCCTGGAGGGTCCGGCGTCGGCGCTGATTCAGTCTCATGTCAGCGAGCAGTGCGAATCTTGTTTAAGTGGCGTGCGTCAAAGTACTGTCGAGTGGTCTCTTTTTGGAATGGCGATGGCCGAAGAGTTCCCCGCGAACCCCAGCCGCGCGCTTCGAGGTAAAATTACCGCGATCAGCGCCGGCGAGGCGAAAGTTTCCTGGCTGTTCAATTGGGCCGGCTGGCGGATGTTGGCACCCGGCCAATTGGCGCTAGGTTTAGGCACGCTTGTTCTTGCCGCAAGCGCCGGATGGTACATCTCGTATAGCCAGCAAGCTCACCTGCGGCCCGTGGCGCCGATTATCATATCGAAGCAGGTTGTCGATACTGAGGCGGTCCGAAGGCTGGAGTCCGAATTGAGAGCGGCGAACGAACAGCGTGAGAATGCCCTGCGAGCGCTGGCACTGCGCGAAGGCCAGACCAAGCCGCGAGGTTCGGATGCTGCCCCACAGGCCCGGCTCGATGCCGACGCGTTGCGGGCGACGTTGACCGCGGCGAACAGCTCCATCAAGAAATTGCAGGAATCGCTAGTGCAACAGCGGTCGAGCGAGACCAGGCTCAACTCCGAGATTGCCCAACAACGCTCGCTGTTGGCCGCCGCCACGCTGGAACGGGATCGCGCCCGGGCTTCGGTTGTGGAACTCCGCGCCACTCTGGTGGAGCGCGAACAGCAAGTCACCGTGCTGAACGCCAAGCTCCAGCAGTTGAATCGCGATCGGCTCCAGTTGCAGCAGGCTGCGCAGCCAAACCCGCCACGGCTCGACCAGAATCTTCGATTCGCGGCGTTACTGTCGTCCCGAGACCTGAAGCTCGTCAAGCTAAATGGCACCGAAGCCGCTCCCGGCGCCCTGGCCTATGTATTTCTGGCCGACGGAAATAAAGTGATTTTCTCCACCCCTTCGCTCCCCGATCTTCCGCCAGGCAAGGTCTACCAACTCTGGCTTATGCGTGGCCGCAATCCCGGTATCGTTAGCGCCGGTACGTTCCGCGCCGTGCCAGGGCAGCCGCTGCTGGTCGAATTCGCCAACAACGCCAGCATGATGCAGGACATCAGGGCCTTCGCCGTGACGGATGAACCGCTGGGCGGCAGTCCATTGCCGACGGGTCATAAATTCCTCGCCGGAACAGTCAAGTCATAGAACAGGGCGGGCATTTATCAAAAGTGCAGGCCGATGCGGCTGCCATACGTCACGAAGTTTCCGTTGCTTCCCGAGATCTTGTTATAGCGGGCATCGAAGCCAAGCGAGAGACTGCGGCTGACGCGGAATTCCACTCCCGCTCCGGTGTGCAGGCCGATATCGAAGTTGCCATGACCGCCAGGCAATCCCCGCGCTTCCAATTCCGCCGATTGTGAAATTTGTCCCGCTACCAAAGGTCCTCCAAACGGCGCCTTCCCATTGAAGAGCTGGTTGACGATACTCAGGACGGCTGGCGAAATATTGGCGTCCTGGCGTACCCCGGTGCTTTGCAGCGGATTCTGATCGTGAATCGTGACGAACGCTCCAAAGCCTAGCAGAGCGTATGGTCTGAGCCGCAGACGATCAAGTACCGTGGTGGTGTAACGGAGCGAAAACGGATCTACTTCCAACATCCGGAAGCGCGTCTCTGTCGGTACCATCACGGGGAACGGCGCCGATCCCGTACCGGTTACGGCTTGCGAAACGTTACTCAGTCCTCCGTTGGGATTCAGTGCGTTCAGAACGGCAAGGTTCGCCACCTGGGCGACGTTCGATGTAACTGGAAACGTCGTGTTCGAGCGGGCGATGCCAATGGAAATTTCGTAAGAGATTTTTCCGTGAATCCAATTGGGCTTATCGTATAAAGGCAGGTCGATAAATCCGCCAAAGAACGATCCTTTATCGAGTTTAAACGGGTTGGATGAACCGCCAATCAGGAGGCCCACCTGGGCCCCGATCTTACCTACTTCGGGGATCAGCTCAGGGGGCATTTCAAACTTCCGCGGCGGTGCCGCAGCCGTGGTATGCGGCGCCTCGGGCAAGGAGAGATTGGAGACGGCCGGCGCCGGGCTCTGCGCCGTTAGTTGTAGGACGGCGCGTTCCAGGATGACGATCCGGTCTTCCAGACGGTGAATCTTCTCTTCGCAATCGTTGTGTGTTTGAGCCACCGACGGGATGGCAACCAATACAAGCAGGCAAAGCGGTTTCAACATAATGAGTCCCGAAATCCGAAGACTTCATTATCCGCTTTACCCGAAAATAAAAAAGCCCTACCGCCGAGGGTAGGGCTTTTCAAAACGATCGTACGTTTTTAGTCTATGTGGAGAACATATAAAGCGGCGTGCCTGGTTCCAGAACGGCGGGAGCTCCAACGGGCTGCTCCTGCAATTCCTTGCCAACCTGGCGGCAATAAATGCCCGCGTCGCCGAGATATATTTCAAGTTCGGCGGGTCTTGGAAGCGTTCCCTGGATCAAGGCTTCGGAAAGCGGATCCTCGATGTATTTCTGTAACGCGCGGCGCAGCGGGCGTGCCCCATAGCTCCGGTCGGTGCACGTCTTCTCGAGAATATATTTTGCCGCATCGTCGTCAAGCTTGATCTTGATCTGCTTGGCCACCAGGTTGAGATTGATCTGATCCACCAGCAGTGTCACGATCTTCAACAGGTCTTCTTCTAGTAGCGAAGTGAAGAGGATCACCTCATCCAGGCGATTTAGAAATTCCGGATTGAAGGCCTTTTTTACCTCGGCCATTACCTGATCTTCCACCTTTGCCGGAACGCCCGTATTGGAAGGCGCGGAGAATCCCATCTGGCTTTTCTTCTCAAGGAAGCGAGCGCCCAGATTGGAAGTCATGATGATGATCGTGTTCTTGAAGTCGACCGTATTTCCCAGACCATCGGTAAGCTGGCCGTCTTCAAAAACCTGCAACAGGATGTTATACACATCCGGATGGGCCTTCTCGATTTCGTCCAGCAGGATGATGGAATAGGGGGCGCGCTTCACGCGTTCGGTAAGCTGGCCGCCTTCTTCATAACCCACGTATCCGGGGGGCGAACCAATCAGCTTCGACACCGAATGTTTCTCCATGAACTCCGACATATCGAAGCGGATGAGAGATTTCTCGCTGCCGAAGAGGAACTCCGCTAAAGCGCGAGCCACTTCGGTTTTGCCGACACCCGTCGGACCCAGGAACAGGAACGAGCCAGCGGGGCGCTTCGGTGATTTCAGGCCGGCACGCGACCGCCGGATTGCCCGGGCGAGCGCCGAAATAGCCTTTTCCTGACTGATAACGCGCTTGTGCAGTTCTTCTTCAATGCGTACCAGCTTGGCGACTTCTTCTTCGCGAATGGCCGTCATCGGAACCCCGGTCCAACGGGCTACCACGTCTTCGATATCGTCCTTGGTGACCACTCCGGTGGAGGTATCGTCAAGGTTATATTTATCGCGCAGGACGCGGAGGTTCTCCCGTTCCTTGCGTTCTTCGTCGGAATAGAAACGGGCCTTTTCAAACTCGTGATTGGCGATGGCGTTCTCCATTCGGTGAACGATGAACTTAATCCGTTTCTGGATTTCGGCCACTTCGCTTGGCAGGGTGGTCTGGCGCAGCTTCACCCGGGCGCCGGCTTCGTCGATCAGATCGATTGCCTTGTCCGGCAGGAAGCGATCGGGAATGAATCGCGTCGATGTGTAGACGGCCGATTCGATTGCCTCATCGGTATAGGCGACGGCGTGGAACTTCTCGTAGCGCTCCTTAATCCCGAAAAGAATTCGGACGGCATCGGTTTCATTCGGAGGCGGAACCTTGACGGCCTGGAAGCGCCGTTCCAGCGAGCGGTCTTTCTCAATCGACTTGCGATATTCGCCGGGCGTGGTGGCGCCGATGCATTGAATTTCGCCGCGCGATAAAGCCGGTTTAAGGATATTGGCGGCATCGAGCGAACCTTCAGCCGATCCCGCGCCAACCAGCGTATGCAATTCGTCGATGAAGATGATGGCATTTTGATTTTCCATCAACTCTTTCATGATCGTCTTCAGGCGTTCTTCGAACTGCCCGCGGTACTTGGTTCCGGCGACGATCAACGATAGATCCAGCGCCAGAATCCGTTTGTCGGACAGGAACGAAGGAACTTCCCCATCGGCGATGCGTTGCGCTAAGCCTTCCACGATTGCCGTTTTGCCGACGCCAGGTTCACCGATCAGAACCGGATTGTTCTTGGTGCGGCGGCAGAGTATCTGGACGACGCGCTCCAGTTCGTAATCGCGGCCGATCAGCGGGTCCAGCATACCGTCGATGGCCGCCTGGGTCAGATCCCGGCTGAACTCGGAAAGCAGCGAGCTCTCCTTGGGGCGATTGGACGACATCTTTTCGGAGCTGGAGCGGGCGATCTCCTCGCGCACCTGCGAAAGACGCAGCCCCCGTTCGTGGAGAATTTCCGCCGCGAAGCATTTCTCTTCGCGCAGCAGGCCGAGCAACAGGTGCTCGGTGCCGATATGTTTATGACTCAACCGCTCGGCTTCTTCGGCGCCATAAGCCAGTACGCGCTTACACTCATGGCTTAACGGAAGATCGACCGAAGTGGATACCTTTTCGCGGATCGTGGTGTGCGATTCGATTTGCTTTCGAATCGATTCCAAGGCCGCGTGGGAGCGCAGAAAACGATTCGCCAGGGCCTTATCTTCGCGCAAAAGGCCAAGCAGAAGATGCTCGGTCTCTATATAAGGACTACCGAACTGGCTGGCTTCGTAGCGCGCAAAGAAAATAACTCTCCGGGCCTTTTCAGTATAACGTTCAAACATAATTGCGGTTTTCCATTCTAACTGCCGTCTCGAACACTGCCTCGCCCGACGGATCCGCCAGGCGGCCTCTTTCTAATCGTAAGATGCGATCGGCTCGCTTCGCGAATGAAAGATTATGCGTAACGTAAATAGAAGTCAGATTATTCGATCGATGGACTTCTTCCAAGAGGTCCATGATCATTTCGCCGGTCCGGAAATCGAGATTCCCAGTCGGTTCATCGGCGAGCAAAACGGAAGGGTCGCCCACCAGGGCTCGAGCCAGGACGACACGCTGCTGTTCGCCGCCCGATAATTCCCCCGCGCGATGAGAGGCGCGATTCTTAAGCCCGACTTCATCTAACCTCGCTAACGACTTGGGCGTCGCCACCGGCGGGGTAACACCCCGGATCAGCAGCGGCATCATGACATTTTCGAGTGCCGTAAACTCTGGAAGCAGCGACTGAATCTGCCAAACGAAGCCAATTTCACGATTGCGGAAAGCTGCCAGTTCAGAGTCGGGCAGGCCTGCGATGTCTTTATGCCCGAAGTATATCGTACCGTTTGTGGGCCTGTCCAGACCACCTAGAAGATGGAGTAGGGAAGACTTTCCTGTACCCGACTCGCCCACCAGAGCCAGACGCTCCCCGCGGGGCACCTCTAAATCAAGGCTCGAGAACACAACAAGGTCGCTATTGCCCGAGCGGTAGCTCTTGGTGAGTCCCACCGCGCGAATCGCGAAGCTGTCCCCAGGCGCCATTGGTGATCGAAACCCCTCTGTCTACTACGCTAGCATGAGTTCGGCCAAAGTTTGACAGAGAACATTTCCGTCCGCCGTTAACCCAATATTAAAACATTCCTACAAAATAATGTTCGGGTATATACTAGGCTCGACATCGTTAACCGTAAAGCGCCAGCGCGCCGTGCGTCACGATTTGTTGGTTGGCGGATTGCAATAACCAGAGCGGACTTACGTTTGGAGATTCTATGAAGCTATTGAAGATGCACGCTATTCTACTCACCGTTGCAATCCTTATTATGGGTTGTTCGGCCACAGCGGTCGCGCAGTCCAACACACTGTTGGTGGATCACACGAGCTTTACGCTGATGGCGCAGTCCGGAAACGACGCCGTTCCGCAATCCCTTGTAATCAGCCCGGTCTCAGGCTCGAATATTGGATTCACGGTCACGACGCAAGTCAGCGCCGACCTTCCTAATTGGCTCGTGGTAACTCCGGCCTCGGGAACGGCGCCGCAAAGCGTCCTAGTGGCGGCAAAGGCAAGCTCACTACCGGCGGGTACGTATGGCGGCACAATCAAGATCACTCCGGCGACAGGTGACCAGGTCCAAATTCCGGTCACCCTGATTGTCAGCGGGACCTCGCAGCTGGTGGTTGCGCCCACTTCGCTGGCGTTCAACGTCCAGATCGGCGGGCAGGCGGCGACGCAAACCGTCAATGTAACCAGCAATGGCTCGGCGATTAACTATACGGCGGTAGCGGCGACAGGAACCGGCGGCAACTGGCTGCAGGTAAACCCAACCACCGGGGGCACGACGCCCGGCGCGCTGACCGTGGGCGTGAACTCCGCGGGGTTGGGTGTCGGAACCTATAACGGGACGGTTACCATAAACGGCCAAGGGTCGTCGTCGGGCGCGATCACAATTCCGGTGACGCTTACGGTAAGCGGCAGTCCTTCGCTGATCGTGAATCCTTCCGGAACCTTATTCTTCGGCTATCAGGTGAATGTGTCGACGCCGTCGGCCCAAACCGTGAGTGTTACCAGCAGCGGCGCTCCCTTGAGTTTCACTCTCACCACAGCGCAGGATAACGGTCCTGCTGGCTGGCTGGTGGTAAGCCCGTTTAGCGGGGCGACTCCAGCCACCCTAACAGTGAGTATCAATACCGTCGGGCTCGCGCCGGGAGGATATAGCGGATCGATTACGATCAGTTCCCCGGGTGCTGCCAATCCAACTACTGTTTTGAGGATCGCCCTATTGGTAACGACCATGCCGCAACTGACGGCATCGTCCCCGAACGTCGTGTTCGCGGCGCAAGTTGGCGGAATCGCTCCGGCCAGTCAAAATGTACAGGTCGGCAGCACGGGAGCGGCTTTGGGCTTTACGGTCGGCGTGGCTACTTCTAGCGGCGGCAACTGGCTTTCCGTCGGACCTACCACGGGCACTACACCGCAAAACCTGACCCTGAGCGTGGATCCAACCAATCTAACGGCCGGCACCTATACGGCTACCGTCAGCCTATCGTCACCACAAGCGGGAAATAGTCCGCTCACGTTCCAGGTGACGTTGACGGTGAGTAATTCGGTTTTGATCAATGCGACGCCGGGCACGGTCCTGTTCAATTACCAGGTGGGGCAAGCCCAGCCAAGTACGCAAACGCTGCAGATCACCAGCACCGGGGCGCCGCTGAACTTCACGGTGACGACAACCCCCGGCCCTTGTGGCGCGAATTGGCTCACTGTCGCGCCGCCCTCAGGGACTACGCCAGCCACGGCGAACATTAGCGTGGACACCACGGGCCTACCGGTAGGCGCTTGTACGGCTTCGGTCGGATTTAGTTCCCCTGGCGCCGCCAACAATCCGTTCAACGTCAGTGTGATTCTGAACATCAGCGCTCAGCCTCTATTGAACATCAGCCCCTTGGCGCTGAACTTCACGGCGGCGGCCAATGCCGGTAACCCGGCCTTCCAGACTATCGCGCTGCAGAGCACCGATCCGAATACGCAGGTTACCTTTACCTCCACCGCCAGCACAACCAAGGGCGGCAACTGGCTGTTTGTGGCGCCCAATGCCGGAAGCACCCCCAACAACCTGCAAGTGTTCGCTAATGTCAGTGGGCTTGCCGTTGGAACTTACACCGGCGCCATTACGATTACGTCGCCCAGCCTTCCGGCGGTGGTGGCGATCCCGGTAACGCTGACCATCACTTCGAACAATGCGCTCTCGGCGAATCCCGGTTCCCTGAATTTCTCACAAGCCCAGGGCGGTCCGGTTCCGCCGGCGCAGACGGTGGCGCTGGCTACTTCGGTGACGGCCTCGAACTTTACGGCTACCGCCACTACCTCCAATGGCGGCGCATGGCTGATCGTCAATCCGGCCAGTGGCACTACACCCGGGGCGCTGACGGTTACTGTCAATGGCGCCACCCTTTCACAGGGTCTCTATAACGGGGCGATCACGGTTGTCGCTCCGGGGACGAACAACAGCCCGCTGACCATCCCGGTTACGCTGACAATCGGGCCGAAACAGCAATTGGGGACCACGCCGAACTCGCTGGCATTCACCTTCCAGACGGGATCGACCACCCCGAGTGCGCAGCCGTTGAATATAACCAGTACCGGTGGTCCGGCTCTGGTGACGGTAGCCGTGGCGACAACCAGCGGAGGCAATTGGCTTTCCGTGAATCCGGCAACGGGCACCACGCCATTTAACACGTCCGTCAGCGCCAACCCGGCCAATCTTCCGGCGGGGCTATATAACGGGACGGTCACGATTACTTCGCCCGGCCTGACGAATAGTCCACTGGTAATCCCGGCCACCCTGACCGTATCGGCGATGCCGCCTCCGAACATTGTGAGCGTCACCAACGCCGCCACGGGTCAGCCTGGCAGTATCGCTCCAGGCGAATTATTCACCATCAAAGGCGCGTTACTAGGACCCGCTAATGCGGCTGCGTTCACACTCAATTCGAAGGGTGGGGTGGACACCATACTCGCCGGCACTCGTGTTCTGTTCGACGGGATTCCGGCGCCGGTGATTTATACCTCAGCGGTGCAGATCAATGCCATCGCCCCGTTTGAGATCGCCGGCCGGGTGACGACACATATCACTGTCGAGTATCTGGGCGTCGCTAACACCGGCCTGGATTTGAAAGTGTCCGACACCTCGCCCGGTATCTTCACCGCCACCGCAACCGGTAGCGGACAGGGATCGATTCTGAATAGCGACAATAGCGTGAACAGCGCCCAGAACCCGGCGGCCCGGGGTGCGGTGGTGGTTCTATACGCCACTGGCGGAGGCCTGACGAGTCCAGCTTCGCTTACCGGGTCTGTCAACGATTCGGTGTTGAAGTTTACGACGGCGCCGGTGAGTGTATTTGTTGCCGGGCAACCGGCCACGGTCCTCTACGCGGGATCGGCGCCAGGGATCGTGGCTGGTGTTATTCAGGTGAATATTATCGTCCCGCTGGCGATTACGCCTTCGGGCACGGTTCCCGTTGTCATTAATACTGGCGGGGCCATCAGCGCTTCGACAGTCACTCTGGCGGTTAAGTAAATCGGGCTTTCGATCGGTTGTGAAGTATGGTGGAATGGGGCTGAAGATAAACTCGCCGACGCCGGGAGAATATCACAGCCCCATTCGCGCGCAAGGAGCGCCACGGATTTATGGCATTTCGCAATTGTCTTCTTACTATTTTGATGTTTCTCGGTATTTCCGGGATAATGCAGGCCCAGGCGCCAACGGTTGTACTGATTACCGACCAAACCAACGTCGCGTTGAGCGATCAGCAGACGGCGCAAACCGTCCATATCACTTCCACCCCGAGCAATGTCACCTTCACATATCAGTCGGCGTCGACCCCGACGGCCTGGCTGTCGGTAATACCGATCTCGACAACCACTCCCGGGTCGTTGATTATCGGCGCCAGCATCGGCGGTTTGCCGCCCGGAAGCTATGGCGGAACCGTGACGTTGAATGCGCCAAACGCCGCTCCCCTGATGATTCCAGTTTCGTTAACCATCGCCGGCGCCGGTGGACAGATCACGATTACGCCCGGATCGTTGACGTTCGGCTCTTCCTTCGGGGGCTCAAACCCGTTGCCCCAAACGCTGAGCCTGACGGGCGGTAGCGGCAGCACGACATTTAATGCCACCACGTCCACGATTGTTGGCGGCGGCAATTGGCTCTCCGTTGGTCCTTCTTCGGGAACGATCCCGGTGGCGGGCGCAGGCGTTACCCCGGCGACGGTAAGCGTCAGTGTCAATGCCGCGGGATTAACGGCCGGAACGTATAACGGCAGTGTCCTGTTCACATTTTCGGCGGGCAACTCGCAAACCATTCCGGTGACTCTGACGGTATCGGGAATCGCCGGGCTGGTGATTCCGCCCACGTCGCTGACGTTCAGCTTCGAAGTGTCCGGACCGCAGCCTCCGGCGCAAATGTTCTCGGTCACCAGCAATGGCGGTGTGTTGAGTTTCACCACATCAGCCTCCAGCACTCCGCCCGGGTGGCTAACGGTATCCCAAAGCAACCCCATGACGGCTTCGCAAATTACCGCTGCCGTCAGCCCTTCGGGTTTGGCACCGGGAACTTACAGCGGCAAGATCACGATCTCCGCTCCGGGAACATCCACTCCCTTTACGGAGATTCCCGTCACACTACAAGTGGCTACCTCGCCCTTCCTGGAACTAACCCCGAATCTGGTTATGTTCTCCGCGCAGAGTGGCGGGCTGGCGCCGCAGAATCAACTGGTGCAAGTGACCACCAGCGGAACTCCGCTAAACGTCACGGTTGCGTTGCAGGGAGGGGGAACCTGGCTGCACGTATCGCCAACTTTCGGCGTGGCTTCGGCCACCCAACCCCTGACGCTGACATTGTCGGCCACTCCCGGCCAATTGCCGCCAGCGGACTATCTGGACGGCGTCATTGTCTCGGCGGTTGGGGCCAATAACAATCCGCAAACAGTGACGGCGAAACTCACCGTGCTGGGGAACGTAGCGCTCAACGCGTCGCCGTCCTTGTTGAATTTCGGATTCCAAACTGGAGCGGCGCCTCCGCCAACCCAAACCGTACAGATCACTAGCACCGGTGGTGCGCTTACTTTCAACACCAGTATTCAGACAACAAATTGTGGCACGGGCTGGATTACCGTGACCCCGACCAGCGGCACAACGCCCACCGCTTTAACGATCGGGATTGTCTCGGCGGGCCTGGCGACGGGCTCTTGTCTGGGAACCGTGACGGTAACTTCACCCGGAGCTCTGAATCCGGTGACGATTTCCGTGGCGGCTAACGTGAATGGCTCAGGCTCCTTTACCGTCGCTCCGGCCGCTCTTACTTTCGCGGCTGTCGTGGGCGGCGCAAATCCCCCATCGCAGAAGCTGACCGTCAGTAGCGCAACCGCCGATGTCGTGCAATATTCGGTCTTCCCGCTGGTTACTTCCGGCCCCGGTCAATTAATCTCCATCGACGCCGGGTTCGGCAGCACGCCGGGAACGATCACGGTTACCGCCAACACGCAGGGCGTAGCCGCCGGTACCTATGACGGAACAATCACGGTTTCCGGTGTATTGGTAAATGGATCGCAGATAATCCCCGTCCACGTGGTGATCGGAAATCCGGTAAATATCACCGTCTCGCCGTCTTCGCTCACGTTCAATCAATCGCAGGGTAGCCCCAAGGTAGCGCCACAAGTGCTGAATGTTTCGATTCCCGGGGGCACTGGCAGCTTCAGTGTGTCGGTTGGAGTAACTGGCGCGGTTGGCTGGCTGTCGGCCACACCGATTACGGGAATCGCGCCATCCACCATCAGCATCGCGGTGGATGCCAGCCAGTTGTCGGCCGGGCAATATAAGGGCCTGGTAACCATCTCGTCGATCGGCGCTACGAACAGCCCCGTCACCGTACCGGTTACCTTCAATGTGCTGGACCCGCAAAAATTCACGGCTTCGCCGGTGTCGTTAAACTTCACCTATCAGACGGGCAGCGGGACCCTGCCGCCGACGCAGAATATCAGTGTGACGGCGAATGGACCCGCGGCGCCCTTTACGGCAACGATTTCGGCAACCGCTGGGCTTAACTTCCTGACGGTAAGTCCGCTGTCGGGAACTACGCCGGGAACGATTACAGCGACGGTGAATCCGCTGGGATTAAGCATCGGCACCTACAACGCGACAATCACCTTGACGTCGCCCAATATCGGCACCAGCCTCACGGTGCCGGTGACTCTGACGGTGAATCCGCCGCCCGGTCCGACGCCGACGGCGATTACGAATTCCGCTAGCGGAGCGGTGACGGCGATCGCGCCGGGCGAGTTAATCTCCATTTTCGGGACGTTGATTGGACCGGCCACGCCCGCGTCCTTCATTGTGAATGCGCAAGGTGGTGTCGATTCACGGCTGAGCAATACGCGAGTTTTGTTCGATGGCACTCCGGGTACGGTTCTGTACACCTCCCAAGGACAGGTGAACGCGATCGTACCGTATGAGGTGGCCACGCGAACGACGACGAATGTTGTGGTGGAATATAACGGCGTCACCTCACCTTCCATCACGGTATCGGTGAACCAAACCGCGCCCGGGATCTTTACGCTGAACTCGTCAGGCAAAGGGCAGGGCGCGATTCTTAACCAGAACTCGACCGTGAATGGCAGCGGGAATCCGGCGGCGAAAGGGTCCGTCGTGGTGATCTATGCCACGGGCGAAGGCCAGACGACTCCCCTGGGGGTTACGGGAACCATCACCGGGGCAACGCTGAAGCTGCCGTTGAACGCCGTCTCGCTATTCATCGACGGGCAGAACGCCGAGATTCTCTATGCGGGATCGGCCCCGGGCCTGGTTTCGGGCGTGCTGCAAATCAATGCCAGGGTCCCGGCGAATGCCGCCTCCGGTACGGTGACCGTGCAGATCAACCAGGGTGGCCAAATCAGCCCGGCGGTGACGATGGCCGTCCAATAATCGAAGGGGCGAAGCTGCTAGAATGCTTCGCCTATACTTCCAATTTCCAGGGTGCCCGGTATTCGCGATGCAGATAGCTTTTGGCTTCGTTTTGCAAAACCGTCCAGTTTTTGGCGTCCCAATCCAGGCGGAGTTTGCTGCGTAAGGCGACATTCCCCAGCAGGCAAGTGGTGGTGGATCGCTGGCATACTTCAATGTCGCTAATCGGCTTCTGCCGCGTGCGCACGCATTCCAGGAAGTTAGCCCAATGCGCCATATTGCCGCCGTTATTGGCTTTCTGCTCCCGGGATTTCAGTGGTGAATCTTTCTCCGGAATTACCTTGAAGCCGCTGCGATCGACGAACAGGGTACCTCTGGTGCCGTGGAAAAGAATGCCGCCACTTTTGTCGAACATCGATTGCGCGTTGGCGCTGCGATTCTCATAGACGGCTAGAAAGCCCGGATATTCGTAAGTTACCTGCAACGTATCGGGAGTCTCGCGGTTGTCGCGCAAATAGAAATTTCCGCCCATGGCCGTGACCTCGGTGGGCATGGCTTCCGCAAAAGCCATCTGCACGATGTCCAGCCAGTGAACGCCCCAATCGGTCATCATGCCGCCGGCGTAATCCCAGAACCAGCGGAAGTGAGAGTACGCCTTGGGGTCTACGCCGAAGCGATTGGGATTGAAGGGCCGCTCGGGCGCGGGCCCTAGCCACATGTCCCAGTTCAAATCGTTTGGCGGCGCCTGATCGGGCGGCTTGCCGATTCCTTCTGGTACAGCATTCCCGTAGTTCCAGGTGCGGACGAAGGTGATATCGCCCAACTCGCCCGCACGCACGATATCGCAGGCCGCCTGAAAGTGCAGCGCCGATCTCTGCATGGTTCCCGCTTGCACCACGCGCTGATACTTGCGCGCGGCCTGCACCATTTTCGGCCCCTCGTCGATAGCGACGCAGATAGGCTTTTCGACATAGACGTCTTTTCCGGCTTTGCAGGCTTCGACGGTCATGTACGCATGCCAGTGGTCGGGCGTAGCGATACAAACGATGTCGATGGATTTGTCGGCCAGGATCTCGCGGAAATCGCGAACGGCCCTGGCACTGCCCCTCGTCATGGCTTGGGCCTTCAACAGATTTGGTTCGTACACATCGCAGACGGCGGCGGCCACCAGGTTATCCTGCTTCATGGCGTACTCGAGATTGGAGCGGCCCATGCGCCCCATCCCGATGAAGGCAGCCGAGATTTTGTCGTTCGCCCCGCGAAGCGCGCCGGGGAACAGAGACGTTGTCAGCGCGGCGCCCGCGGCGGCCAGGAAATCTCGACGGTCTGTTGACATGCGAGATCTATTCTATTCCAACTCCAGTGGCTGGACCTTGATCGATAGCGGCAGCTTGCGGCCATCGGGAAGATCGAAGCTCAGGTGGAACGATCCCAGGAAGGCGGCGTCCAGTTGCCAGTAGAAAATACCATCGACCAGTTGCGAGCCGACAGGTAAAGTTTCCGAAGCCGTTGTGCCTTCCGGCAGATGGATTTCGATGCGCGCCAGTTGCTGCATTGTTATGGCGTGATCGGCGGGGACTGGCCGGAGTTTGGCCTTGGGATTAAATCCCGTACGGAAGAGAAGCTGGCCGTGGCGGCTGGCGGTGTGGACCGCGAACGGCGCCGCCGGTATCGAGTTGCCATTCGATTGATTATTGGCGACGAAGAAAGCGCGGCTGCCGATGCCGTCTATGTTGCCCATGTTGTCGACCGCCGTCCAGCCGATGTTGTGAATGCCGTTCGTCATCTGGGTGGTGTCGATGCGGAAGTAGCCGACCGCGCCGTTGGAGTTGGCATAGCCGGGGAATCCGCTGGCGATGTCGGAACGGAATTGATTGTAAGTGACGTTGCCCTTGAGCATGCCGTCGATGTAGACGGTAAGAGTGCTGCCGTCAATGGGAATCATTGCCGGTTGCGGCGTTAGCACCCAACCGAAGTTGACGAAGTCGGCCCCCGACGCTGTACCGCCCTGGCTTGGCGTGTCTATTGTGCCAAAAGGAAGTAGGGATGTCCGGTTCACGGCGGTAACGGTCTTGGTGCCCAGGTCGCGCAGTTGCTCAATGGGGCTGCCTTGAGCGTTGAGAATCATTTGATGAGAGATGGCATGGAATTTGTAGACCCCATTCCCTTTGCCCGCAGTGCCATCGCTGTTGGGCAATCCATTAGTTAAAACTTGCGCTCCCCAGCCGGCGTCGTAAGCCTGCGGATACAGGCCGTAAACCGGGTGGTTGGCAATATCGGGCCGGGCACCGGGGATGAATACGGCATCGCCTAAAAAGACAAGACCATTGACGTAGATCGCATTGGGCGGATCGGTGGAAACCGGCTCACGCCACAGATCGACCTTGGTAACGCCGAGATTACCAACCGTCCAGCCGGTGAGCGCAATGGACCCATGAACGGACGTGTTATCGACGGGAGTATCGAAGCTGCCTTGGATATTGCCGGCGGTGACCGTGTTCACGGTAACCGCGACAGTCTGCGCTGTGCCGACGCCATTCGCCGTGACGGTGATCGTGCCGCCCGGACCGGCCGTGGCTCTGACTGTGAAGCTGCCCAGTCCGGCGCCGGAACCCCCGGTGACGACGATGTTCGATCGATTCGAAGTGGCAGTCCAGGTGACACCAGTCTGGGTGTTAACAAGAATCGTCTGCAGAGGGCTGGTCATGGAGCCTTCCACGCCAAAGATCAAGGAGTGCTGATCGAGGGCGAGGGTATTGCCCGAACCGCCCGATGAAATCGTGAATACAGCGGCGTTCGATTCCGTTTCCCCGGGATTCGTTACGGTGATGGATGCGGTCCCCGCGCTGGCTACGAGCGAGGCCGGTACAGTGGCCGAGATGCTGGTGGCGGTAACCGTCGCGGCAAGCGTGGTGCCGTTCCAGGAAACCACGGCTCCAGCCTGAAAGCCCGTTCCCGTTATGGTGAGCGTAAACATCGGAGAGCCGGGCGTCGCCGAGCTAGGCGAAATTGCCGTGATTCTTGCGGTAGAGATCGCGCCGCCGGGGCTGATCTTCACCACGAACCCGTCGCCTCCGCCCCCGAACGTGGATTGATAAGCGGGGCTTACGGGGAACGTACCGGACGTCGCGCCGGTTACGAAGACCGCTCCGGTGTTATCGGTGGCAATGCCCACGGCGCTATCGCTGGCCGCACCTCCCAGGAAAGTGGAATAGGAGATGACGCCGGAAGGGCTGAACTTGGTGACGAAACCATCGCCGCTTCCTCCATAGGTAACTTGCGACGCATTCAGCGTGGGAAAATCGCTGCTCAGCGTACTACCGGCGACGTATGCCGCTCCCGTGGAATCGATCGCCAGGCCGCCAACGATATCGCTCGACGCGCCTCCGAAATATGTGGAGTAAACCAGAGAACCGGCAGGGCTCAATTTGGTCATGAACCCGTCGACGCTACTGCCATTCGTGCTTGGGGCGGCCGTATTCAGTGTCGGAAAACCCGCTCCGGAAACGTAGCCCGCAATGTAGGCCGCTCCCGCACTGTCTACGGCGATTCCCCGGGCTTGGGCCGAGCCCGATCCACCGAGGTAAGTGGAATAACTAAGAGCGCCCGCCGCATTCAATTTCGCGACGAAGGCGTTAACAGGGCCGGCAATGGATGGTTGAAAAGCATTCAGCACCGGAATGGTTCCGGCGGTGTTGCCGGTGATATACGCGGCACCCGTGGTGTCCACCGCGATGGACCAGCCTTCATCGTTTGACGTCCCGCCGAAGTAGGTGGAATAGACGAGCGCGCCGGCTGTAGTCAGCTTGGTGATAAACACATCTTCCGCTCCGCCTAGAGTGGCCTGCAGGGGGTTGAGGGTTGGAAAATTCGGGCTTGCGGTAAGACCGGTGACATACGGGGAGCCGCCTGCATCCAGGGCGACTGCTAAAGCCAGATCGTTATTCGAGCCGCCCAGGTAGGTGGAAAACACCAGAGTTCCGGAGGCGCCCAGTTTGGCGACAAACCCGTCCTGCACACCACCGAAAGTGGGTTGGATAGCGTTCAGCCCGGGGAAATTAGTGCTGCTGGTGCTGCCCACCACGTAGACTTCACCCGCGCCATCGACCGCGATTCCTAAGCCATTATCTCCGTCGTTTCCGCCTAAAAACGTGGAGTATAGGATTGCACCGGTGCTATCGAGCGCAGTGATAAAGGCGTCATACACGCCGCCAAGTGCCGGTTGTGCCGCATTCACGATCGGAAAGGAAGCGCTGCCGCTTTGGCCGGTAACATAGACGTTTCCATTGCCGGCGGTGGCTATCTTGGTTCCACCATCATAGCTGGAGCCGCCCAGGTAGCGGGAGTAAGCGATTGTGGGATCGATCACCAGCTTGCGCCCGTGGTCGTATTGAGCGAGCGCAAATTGCACCTCGCTGCCAGTGATCCGGTAGCCGCCGGCGACTTCGACATGCCGCCCGCCGATTTCCTGATAGATAAGGGGCTTGCGTTGGCGAAGCTCTCTACCATCGACGGTGAGGATCAGATCGCCGCGGGAATCGATGGACATCTGATCGGGCCCACTGTAGGCGAGGCGGATCGCATTCGGGTCGGCGCCGGGCTGGACGACGAAATCGTACTCCAGCTGCGACTGATTTCCGTAGTACAACAAATCGATTCCAGGATAGACCTGCGCGTACTTCACCTTCGCGTAGTTCGGCACATTCGGGCGCCACTTCCGCGAGTCGTTCCCAATGTAATAATGGCTGACGCTGGGAAGAAGATCGGCAGCCGTGACAGAATGCGATTTGGCGCCGCCAAGAAGCTGCATGCGGACCACCGATGAGGCCGCCTTCGATGGCGCGAGCACCATGGTTGCCTGGTTTGCGGTCAGCAGCATCGTATATCCGCCGCCCCGGGCAACGTAGTCAACTGCTGGATCGGCTTGACCGGCGTTCGGCTCAAATCGCAGCGACGATTGGGCGACGGTATCCCGTACGGCCGGCAGCTTGTCGTTGCTCTGCTTGCCCTGCAACGGGTCATGCCGGGCAGTCGCGGGATCGCCTAGCGATAAGGATGCCAGAGCGATCGTCCCTAGTATCGTTGCGCCGAGAATTCGGGAAAGCGGCAAATTACGAGCCAATTGATGGAGCATCTGTTGCCCAAGCTTATCATGGGGCAGCGAAGGAAACCTTGGGAAAATTGGCCTATTTGAGGGCGATGCTCACTAGTTTGTCGAGGCGAACGATCACTTTTAGGATCTGTTTCCCGTCCAGAAAGGGCTGGACCTTCGCTTCGACCAGGGCGAGACGTTCCAATTCTTCGCCTGGCGTCCCCGGGGAGACATGCAAGTGTCCACGGATTTTGCCGTTGATCTGAATCGGGATCTCGATCGTATCTTCCTTCGCTAAGGAAGCATCGTAGGCGGGCCACGATTGGCGGAATACGGGTCCGGTGTGGCCCAGCAGCTCCCACAATTCTTCGGACATGTAAGGAGCCAGCGGCCCCAGAAGCAGTGTCATGGCCGGTAAAATCTCAGCCAAAGCCCCGCCCGAGAGCTCCGATTCCAGCAAGTAAAGTTCGTTAGTCAACTCCATCAGCGCCGCAATCGATGTGTTGAAGTGCCAGCGATTACTAAAATCGTCGGTCAGCTTTTTAATCGCCTGGTGCAGCTTGCGGAGGGCCTTCGTGTCGGCTTCGGTGCGCGTGTCGCCCTGAACGGCGGCTCTCTCGATGTTGCGCGTAACGAAGCGGAACACGCGATCGAGGAAACGCCGCTGGCCGCCCACGCCCGATTCATTCCACTCCATGTCTTTTTCCGGCGGAGCGGCAAATAGCGTGAAGAGGCGGCAAGTATCGGCGCCGTATTTGGCCACCATCTCCAGCGGATCGATCGTATTGCCCCTGGATTTCGACATGGCCCGGCCGTCGGACCCCAAAACCATTCCCTGTGTGAACAAGTTGGCGGCGGGTTCGTTATTGGAAATGAGGCCAAGATCGCGCATCACCTTCGTGAAGAAGCGGGAATAAATCAGGTGCAGAATAGCGTGGGTGACGCCGCCGATATACTGGTCGATCGGAAACCACTGGGCGATCTTCGCCGGGTCGAATGGAGCCGTGGAATTTTTCGCGTCGCAGTAGCGGTAGAAATACCACGAGGAATCGACAAACGTGTCCATCGTGTCGCATTCCCGTTGGGCGGCAGTTCCGCATTTCGGGCACTTCACATTGATGAACTCGGGAACATCGGCCAGTGGCGAACGGCCTTTACCGGTAATCGTAACGTTCAGTGGCAGAATCACCGGCAGATCGGCTTCCGGCACGGGAACCATCCCGCAATCCGGGCAATGAATGATCGGGATCGGCGTGCCCCAGTAACGTTGGCGGGAAATCCCCCAATCCTTAATGCGATAGGTAATGGATGGATTTCCGAAGCCTTCCAGCTCGGCCTTTGCCGAGAGCTGGCCGCGCGCTTCCTCGCTGGTTTCGCCGCTAAATTCGCCGGAGTTTTCCACCACGCCATCTTCGCTGAAGACCTTTTCGACGACCGCGGGAAGTTCACCATCCGCCGGGCGAACCACGGGCACGATGGGAATTCCGTAGGTGGTGCAGAATTCGAAATCGCGCTCATCGTGGGCCGGGACAGCCATGATCGCGCCGGTGCCATAACCCATCAGAACGAAATTGCCGACCCACACCGGAATCCGTTCGCCGCTAAATGGATTTATGGCGTAACGGCCGGTAAAGAAGCCTTCCTTATCGATGTCGCCGGGCCCTTTGCGAACGCGGCTATCGATCATTTCCTTGGCCTGGGCCGCGCCCCGATCGTCCAGCAGTTGGTCCGCCAGTGGATGTTCGGGCGCAATAATCAGGCAAGTTGCCCCGAAAATGGTGTCGATCCGGGTGGTGAAAACACGAATATCGCGGTCGGAATCTTCCAGCAGGAAGTCAACCTCGGCGCCCTCCGATCGGCCAATCCAATTCCGTTGCATGGAGATGACGCGCTCCGGCCAGCCGCCTTCGATGTCATAGGTAGCATTCAGGAGTTCTTCCGCGTAAGCCGTAATTTTGAAGAACCATTGATCGAGGGCGCGCTGCTCCACGGGAGTTGTTTCATGCCGCCAACAACAACCGTCGACTACCTGCTCATTCGCCAGCACCGTAGCGCATTCCGGACACCAATTCAGCAGCGCCCGCTTGCGATAAGCCAGACCCCGCTCCAGCATTTTCAGGAATAGCCATTGATTCCAGCGATAATATTCCGGCTCGCAAGTGGATATTTCGGCGTCCCAATCGTAGCTGAAGCCCAAACGCTTCATCTGGGCCTTCATCGTCGCGATATTTTCCAGCGTCCACTCGCGGGGGTGGCGGCCCCGTTGTATGGCGGCGTTTTCCGCCGGAAGCCCGAATGCGTCCCAGCCCATGGGGTGAAACACGTTGTAGCCGCGCATCCAGAGAAATCGCGCCAGAGCATCGCCGATGGAGTAATTGCGCACGTGCCCCATGTGGAGATTTCCACTCGGATAAGGAAGCATTTCCGCTACATAATATTTCGGTTTAGCGGAGTTTTCTTCCGGCTTATAGAGCGCTGCGTCTTTCCAGCGTTCGTGCCACTTTACTTCGATTTCCGAATGATCGTACGACTTGTCCGGCATAAACCTTTTATGTTCTCGATTTCTCTTCGATCGTCGCCTTCGTTGTCCACGGGAGTCTCGAGGATGAAGGCTTTCTCGCGAAGTCCAGGATGGTTCAGGATCCCGCGGAAGCCGTCTTCTCCAATGTTACCGTGTCCGATGTTGGCGTGACGGTCAATATGAGACGATAAGCCGCCCTCGGAATCGTTCGCATGGATCACCTGTATATTGTCGAGACCCAGCAGGCGGGCGGCGGTGGCAACGGTTTCTTCCAGACCTTCAGGCGTGGCCACATTGTAGCCCGAGGCGAGGCAATGGCAGGTATCGATGCAAAATCCGATGCGGATGTCCGTTTGGCGGATGGCATACTCGCGGAGCACGGCAAGTTCCTCAAACCGTCCGCCCAAAGACGATCCGGCGCCGGCGGTGTTCTCTATAAGGATGGTTACTTGATCGGACGGTAGGCCGGCGGCGGCCTCGGCGAGTGAACCCACAAAGGTCGCCAACCCTTGCTCCAGGGTGTATCCCTTATGATTGCCGGGGTGCGCCACCAGATAATCGGCGCCAATAGCGATGGCCCGCTCCAGTTCGCCGCGGAACGCCACAATCGATTTCTGAAGCACCTCGGCGTTCGCCGCCGCGAGGTTGATCAAATAGCTGTCGTGGATTACCAGAGGCGTGATATCGTGCCGCTGGCGGGCCCGCTGAAAGAGCTTGATTTCGCTCTCGGCGGGCATTGTGGCACGCCACATCCGCGGGCTGGCGGAGAAGATCTGAATCGTATTCGCTCCGATTTCCGCGCCTTGAATCGCCGCCTTTTCAAGCGATCCGGAAATAGACATGTGACGGCCGATGCGCATCGTTTGGAATGATCATCGTAACAACTTGTTTCCTTGAGCCGCTAACAGGACGGAAGGATCGGCCGATAAGCTTTTCGAGGGAGAAAGAGACGTGCCACGACGGCTTAACATTGCGCTGCTAAGCGCGTCCTGGACTCGATCTATCGCTGATAGAAACACAGCGGGTTGCCATGGGAATTGAACTGCGGCTGCGATCGGAAGAGTTGTTCGATGCCTATAAGGTGGGCATAGCTCGCCGAACGGACCGGCTGTTTGTATGGCTTCTGCTGTTTGAGTGGTTGGTTGCTATCGCCCTCGCGCTTTGTTTGCCTGCCAAAACGTGGTCTGGAATTACGGGCACAACGCAGTTTCAATTCTGGCTAGCCGTGGTCCTGGGTGGGAGTACTTGCGGTGTTCCAGCCTTCCTAGGTTTGACCCGTCCTGGCTCGAGCATGGCCCGACACGCCATCGCCGTGGGGCAGGTGGTGATGGGTTCACTCCTGATCCACCTTACTGGTGGGCGAGTGGAGACCCACTTTCATATCTTCGGATCCCTGGCATTTCTGGCGTTCTATCGGGACTGGCGCGTGCTCATTACCGCTTCCATCGTGGTGGTGGCGGATCATCTGCTGCGCGGCTTGCTGTTTCCGGAATCGATCTACGGTGAATTTTCCGCGACATTGTGGCAGACATTAGAGCATGCGGGATGGGTAGCCTTCGAGGACATCTTTTTGATCTATTTGTGTCACCAGGGCAACCAGGAATCGCGCGAGATGGCCGAAGCGCAGGCGGCCTTGGAAAACGGTCGGCAGATCATCGAAACACGCGTTCGCGAGCGAACCGCGGAACTCGAGGCAAGCCGCCGGGAAGTGGAAGTGAAAAATCAGGAACTGGAGCGTACACGGGATCAAGCTCTGGAAGTGGGGCGATTCAAATCGCAGTTTCTGGCGAACATGAGCCATGAAATACGAACCCCCATCGCCGGAATACTGGGCATGGCACAATTGGCCATCGATAGCGGTCTGACGCCGGAACAGGAAGATTACATCGGAACTTTGAAAGGCTCGGGCGAAGTCTTGCTGGCTCTCCTCAACGACATTCTCGACTTCTCGAAAATGGAGGCGGGCAAGCTCGACATTAATGAAATGCCCGTGAATTTGCGGCAGACAATCGGCGAGACAATCCGCTCGCTGGCAGTCCGGGCCCATCAGCGGAATCTGGAATTGATCTGCGATATCGACGCTTCCGTACCGGAGGTTGTTGCCATTGATCCCACCCGGCTGCGGCAGATTCTGATCAACCTGCTTGGTAATGCGATCAAGTTTGCGAACGCCGGCGAAGTGGCTCTCAAGCTACGGGCGGAGCAAACAGCGGCCCACGGCCTGGTTCTACGGTTCGATGTCTCGGATACGGGCATTGGGATTGCCAAGGATCAGCAACAGAAAATTTTCCAGGCATTTACGCAGGCCGATGGCACCATTGCCCGGCAGTATGGGGGAACCGGTCTGGGGTTGGCGATCTCACAACAACTGGTAGAACTGATGAGCGGCTGCCTGACGCTGGAGAGCGAGCCCGGTAAAGGGAGTTGCTTCACTTTCGCGATGGCCGTTCGTGAGTGCGAGGCGGACAACGTTTCTAAAACCAACTTCCAGAGCTTACGCGGCGTGCGCGTGCTTGTCGTCGAGGCCAATGTCACTAATCGGGGTGTCCTCGGGCGGATGCTGACCGTGTGGCAGGCGGAGCCCACCCTGGTTTCTACCGAATCCGCCGCGCTCAGCGCCCTGGATAGCGCCGACTTCGATGTCATCCTAATGGATCGGCATCTATTGAGCAGAGCGTTTCACGAGCGAATTTTCCGCACGCCGGCCATCGCCGCCAAGTTGATCGTCATGCTCCCCTCCATTGATCGGGCGAAGGACATCGACAACCCCGCGATCTCCCATTTCGTGGCCAAGCCGGTCTTGGAGGCGGATTTGCTTCGAGTTATTTGGGAAACGATCCGCATCGCCAAAGCAAAGCCTTTGCCCACGCCTGCGATCGCGCCTCCGGCTGAGTTGAACGCCCGTCCTCTCTGCATTCTTTTGGCTGAAGATAATGTGGTGAATCAAAAAGTAGTGACTACGATTCTCCGGAAAAAGGGTCATCTAGTTACCGTCGCCGATAACGGCAAAGCCGCAATCGCCGAGTATCAGCGTCAAGTTTTCGATGTAATTCTGATGGACGTACAAATGCCGGAGATGGGCGGCCTGGAAGCGACGAAAGTAATTCGTTCGATGGAATGCGAGAGCGGCTCTTATACGCCGATAGTCGCTTTGACCGCCCATGCGATGCAAGGGGATCGCGACTTATGTCTTCTGGCGGGAATGGACTTGTATCTATCCAAGCCAATCAGTGCGGTGGATCTGCTGCGAACCGTTGACAAATTTATTAAGCCTTCGCGCCCGGGAGAAGATCGCCCGGACTCGATGCATGCCAGCCTGCAGAATCTACTTGGGATATTGGGGCCGAGGCCGTCCGAGGCCGAGTGGGTGGAGATTCCGCTCGTGCCGCCATCCAGCACCATCGCTTGCTAGAATGAGGATTCACGCCACGAATACATAACTCATTCCAAGTGAGAACGGAGCAAAACAAAACTACATGGCATTGACAGGCGCGGGTCTAGAAGGCGTTGTTGCCGCCGAATCTGCAATTTGTTTCATCGACGGAGACGCTGGAATCCTGAGTTATCAGGGTTTTAACATCCACACATTAGCGGAGCATGCCACCTTTGAAGAAGTGATTTATCTTCTCTGGCACGGCAAGTTGCCGTCCCAAGGGCAACTCGATGAATTAAAATCGGCGCTGGTAGCGCATCGCGCCATTCCCGCTGAAGTAACCCAGTTCCTGAAGGGCGTAACGAAGGCTTCTCCGATGGAAGTTCTGCGAACCGCCGTTTCGATGTTGAGCCTGTACGATCCGCAATCGAAGGATTCGTCGCCCGAAGCAAACGCCCAAAAGGCGGTCAAGCTAATGGCCCAGACGCCCACCATCGTCACTACATTCGACCGTTTGCGAAACGATAAACCGGTTCTTGAGGGCGATCCTAAGTTGGGCTTCGCGGCAAATTTTCTGTACTGCCTGACGGGCAATCATCCCGATGAAGTGATGGAACGGGCTTTCGATGTCGCGCTTACATTGCACGCCGACCACGAGTTCAATGCTTCGACATTCGCCGCTCGAGTAACGGCGGCTACCCTCTCCGACATTTACTCGTCGGTTACCTCGGCGATCGGCGCCTTGAAGGGTCCGTTACACGGCGGTGCGAATGAAGATGTCATCAAGATGTTGCTGGAAGCGGGCGATTCCACGAAGGCTCTTGAGCACGTCCATTACCGGCTCGATAATAAGTTGAAAATTCCGGGCTTCGGGCATCGAGTATACAAGACTGAAGACCCGCGGGCGAGTCATCTTCGGTCCATGTCGGAGGAACTCGGTAAGCGCACCGGTCATCTTGATCTTTACCTGACATCCAAACAGATTGAAGAGACCATCAAGAATTTGAAGAAGTTGAACGCTAACGTCGACTTCTATTCGGCTTCCACCTATTACTCGTTGGGAATTCCGATCGATCTGTTTACGCCGATTTTTGCCGTAAGCCGGATGTCGGGTTGGACGGCTCATATCCTCGAGCAGTATCACAATAACCGCCTGATCCGCCCGCGTGCCGACTATACCGGATTGCCGGATGGGCAGCCCTGGGTACCGATCTCGTCGCGATAAATTTCGCTCTAACCGGCACGGCGGAATCGCGTTGAGAGGAGTAGTGTATGCACGACCTGGCTCATTTCCGAAATAATCTGGATTCTATTGCCGAGCGCCTGTCCCATCGCGGCTTCGCGCTGGATGTTCCCGCGTTTCGCGATCTCGACATCAAACGCCGGGCGGCGGTGACCGAGGCCGAACAACTTAGGGCGCAGCGTGGAGTGGAGAGTCGCGAAATCGGGCAGTTGAAGAAGTCGGGTCAGGACACAGAGGAGCGGCAGCAGAAGGTTCGTCAAATGGCGGACCGCATCGCCACGCTGGACTCGCTGGCTGGCGACCTGGATCGCGAGTTCAACGATATGCTGGCTCGAATTCCAAATGTGCCGCACGAGTCGGTTCCTGTGGGCAAGTCCGCCGACGATAATGTCGAAATGCGCCGTTGGGGGACCCCGACGGAATTCAATTTCGCTCCCAAACCACACTGGGATCTGGGACCCGAATTGGGCATTTTGGATTTGGAGCGCGCGGCGAAAGTCACCGGGGCGCGATTCGCCGTGTATTGGGGATTGGGCGCGCGACTAGAGCGGGCGCTGATCAATTTCATGCTCGATGTGCATACTCGCGACCACGGCTATAAAGAGGTACTGCCGCCGTTCATGATCAACACGGCGAGCCTTTACGGCACCGGCAACCTACCCAAGTTTGCCGAAGATCTCTTCAAAATCGAGGATCACGATCTGTGGATGGCGCCCACCGCTGAGGTTCCGGTAACGAATCTGTATCGGGATGAAACGCTGGATGGCGATAGCTTACCCGAAGCATTGTGCGCTTACAGTCCATGCTTCCGCAGCGAAGCGGGGTCATATGGACGGGATGTGCGGGGGATTATCCGCCAGCATCAATTCCAAAAAGTGGAGCTCGTTAAATTTGCAAAGCCGGAACAGAGTTATGAAGAACTCGACAAGCTGACGCATGACGCCGAAGATATTCTGGTGCGTTTGGGATTGCCATTTCGGACGGTTGTTTTGTGCACCGGCGATATGGGACCAAATTCGGCGAAGACGTACGACATCGAAGTCTGGCTGCCTTCGCTGAACGGCTACAAAGAGATCTCGTCCTGTTCCAATTATGAAGCCTATCAGGCGCGTCGGGCGGCAATTCGGTTTAAGAGCGGTAAAAAGTCGGAATTTGTTCACACACTGAACGGCAGTGGTCTGGCGATCGGGCGAACCTGGGTAGCGATAATCGAAAACTATCAGCAAGCCGACGGCAGCGTCAAAATTCCCGAAGTGCTGCGGCCGTACGTTGGCGCCGAAATAATACCCGCTCGTGGGTAGGCTGGTTCTGACCTAATCACGAATTGGGGCCTTGCTTTTCGCTCTGCATCCGAGCTGACATGCCCGTTCCGGATTAAGGCAACGAGTATAAATGGGCTTCTCTGAACAGCTTCTCAAATATTGCTCGCGTACCTTGGGAGTTCGGGACGCGTTCGTAAACCGGGGATAGGAATGATAACCCTCTTCTACCTGCAATTCGTCACGGTTAATACGATCTTGACAACAAAGAGTAAATCTGTAAACTTCGTATAGCTGCTTCTGGGGGGAAGATGGCGAGACGAACTGGGTCTTCAACCGCTACATATTCGGGCGCGCACAACCGTACTGCCTGCGGGCCGTCTGGCTGGATGAGACTGCGTGGATTTCTGCGTCTCTGCCGTGGTGGCGAAGCGTTTTGGGGACTGTCGGCAGCCGCAGGTGCAAGAGACGCAGCCAATGCCTGAAGCGAGCGAGTCAGCGTGGACGCCGCGACAGGCCGCGGTTTTGGCGGCGGCCCTGAAGGTGTTTTTCCAGTTCGGATACCGGAAAACCTCGATGGAGGACGTCGCGCTCGCGGCGGAAGTATCTCGGCAGACGCTCTATCTCCAGTTCCACAACAAGGAGCTGTTATTTCGTGCGGCCTTGGAATATCTGACAGAGCAGATGTTGGTTTCAATCAGACGTCTTGCCGGCAATCGGAACGACCCTGTCGATCAAACACTGATGGGCGTATTCGAGGTTCTTTGCGGAGATTTGCTCGCCGGCTCGTCCCAGATCAACATTGCGGAGTTGCTGGTGGTCGCCCGGGCTCAGGACGAAAGCATCGTTTCCCGGTTCGAGGCGGATGTGCTTTCAGTCATTGCGAAAATCCTGCGGCAGGCCGGCACAGCGGCTCGATGGAAGGGGCATGGTATCAGCGCGCGGGAACTAGCGATGCATCTTCTCGACACCTCGGCTGGCGTCAAGTCGGCGACCGGAGACCTGTCTGACTACAAGCGACGGATGGCGCTCGCGATCCGAATCATCGTGATGGGTGCCAAAAGGGGGGACACATGAAGATCGCGGTTGTTGGAGCCACGGGTGCGACGGGACGCAGCGTGGTAAAGCATGCTTTGGCACAAGGACACATTGTCACGGCCGTTGCTCGCCATCCGGAGCGGCTGTCATCTGCCGATCGGCTGTCTTTCGTCAGAGGAGATGTCCTTTCCCCAGGAGGCCTGACAGGTTCTTTTGACGGCGTGGAGGCCGTCATTAGCTGCATCGGACCAGAAAAAAACCTCTCCCCAGGAACGCTCATGTCAGTCGGTGTCGCCAGCATTCTCAACGAATGCAAATGTGCGAACGTGCGGCGATTCGTAATGCAGAGTGGTATCGGCTTGAGCGATGGACGCGAACTCTCCTGGCTCAGCCGCTTTGTCGTCCGCACATCGGGCCGGATATTCACTGCTGCAGTTCTTGATAAGGCAGTCGCCGAGCGGATGACGCAGAAAATAGACATGGAGTGGGTTATCGTTCGCCCGGTCGGTTTGCTGGATAAGCCGGCGAAAGGGAGCTATACTGCAGGTCCGTTGGCGAGAGTTGCGGTACTCATTCCGCTTTCCTTCGACGATTGCGCCGACTGCCTGCTTCGTGCAGCGACAGAGGAACCAAACTGGATCGGAAAAATTGTGAACGTGGGTTCCTGACAACGGAATGTTTGGTTCCACACCAGGCTCCATCGCTGGTCGGCGCTGTAAGATATACCGATGAACTTCCCAAAGTTTTGGGCGCGAGGCGTGGTCGGCGGTTTCTCTTCCTGGCGCTGGTCCGACAGTAGTGTCGAGGAAGCGGAGCGGCTCGCTACAGTCGCCGCATCCCGCATGGCCGAAATATTCCGGACGCAAGGCAGGCACTCGGTGGATCGCTATGCTTACGCCGACCGCCCGCTGCGCGAACCCGTTCTGCAAGAGTTCCACGACGACTTCGGCGAAACCTCCGCCGTGATCTCGCGCAATTCCTATGGCTGCCAAATCCTGAATGCTTCCCGGACATTGTTCGTCGATATCGATGAGGCTGAGGAAAATGCACGTAAAGGATTCCTCGGTTCGCTATTTGCGAAAAAGACCAGCACGCTGGAGCAGGCGATAGGTAAAGCGAAGGTCTGGGCCGCAAGCGATCCGCAGTGGAATTGGCGGATATATAAGACCCGCGCGGGGGTTCGGCTTTTGGCAACCCAGCGAATGTTCCTTCCCAACGATCCCCTGTGCCAGGCCGTTTTCGATGCCACTGGAGCCGACCCGCTCTATCGGCAACTGTGTCAGACGCAACAATGCTTTCGCGCCCGGCTAACACCGAAGCCCTGGAGATGTGACGCCGGCCTTCCACCTGCGCGTTGGCCGTTCCTAAGCGCCGAAGATGAACGAGAATTTCAAAGTTGGGAGAGTCAGTATCGCGATAAGTCAAAGCAGTTCGCGACTTGTGAATTTGTAACCGATATCGGAAGCGGGGAAGTTCACCGCACGATCCGCCCGCTGATCGATCTCCATGACGAGATGACGAGGGCCACGTCGGGTCATCCTCTGGCATGAAGTAAGCTCACCAGTATGGGAAAACTTTTATACGTCTTACTATGTTCGACTACGCTGGCTGCCGCCGAACAGAGTATCGAGCCTCCAGTGGAAACCAAACTACTGGCGCGGTTGAGCGCGGCGGGCGTTCAGATCTATGTCTGCAAAGAAGAGAAGGGGTCCGCTGCGTGGACATTAGAAGCTCCGCAGGCGTGGCTATTTGATACCACGGGCCGCCAGACCGGGAAGCATTCAGCGGGACCGTCTTGGGAATTTGACGATCACGCGAAGTTAAAAGCCGCCGTTTCGACGAAAACCAATTCGCCCGATGCTTCGGCGATCCCATGGCTGCTGTTGAAGGTGACGGAATCGACCGGTGCGGGCGCGCTCAGCAAGACCGCATACATACAGCGTCGCGATACACGGGGTGGCGTCGCGCCCACCGCTGGATGTGATGCATCGCACTTGGGTGAACGGGCGAGAATGCAATACTCAGCCGTCTACGCGTTCTACGAGTAGGAAGGAAATTGATTCGATGAATCGAGACTCTTCGATGCTGCCGCTCGTGTTGGTGGTTGCTCTATGGGCTGCATTTCCCGCCACTGCCCGGGACAATCAGTTGACACCCACAGAAGCCGCGGCTGGTTGGCATCTTCTCTTCGACGGCAAGACCATGGCGGGCTGGCGAACGACGCGAGTCAGTGCTACCGGTAACAGCGCCTGGGCGATCGATGAAGAATGTTTGGTTCCTCAACCGCATGCGGCGATTGTGGAGGATCTGGTTTCAAAAGAAACCTACCGCGATTTTGAATTGGAATGGGACTGGCGAATTTCGCCCGCTGGCAACAGTGGATTGAAATACCGCATCCAGGATTTAGTGCGGCTCAATAAGCCACCTACTTCTAAGATGAACATCGAAGCGCTGGTTGAGTTCTCGATCCGTGAGCGCACTGACTCGCCGACGGCCCACGAATATGTGGTGGGGTTTGAGTACCAGATGCTCGACAACTTGAAGGCGGCCGATGCCAAGTATGGGCCGATAAAAGCGTCGGCTTCGCTATACTCGATGGTCCCCGCCTCGCAGGATGCCACGCACGCCGTGGGAGAGTTCAATCATTCCCGCCTGGTTGTGCAAGGCATGCACACGGAACATTGGTTGAACGGGATTAAAGTGATGGATTCCAAAATGGATACTCCGGAAATCCTAGCCGGAATCGCCAAGCGTTGGGGTACGGCTTCCCAGGTGTATCATCTGCTGAGTGAGCAGCCAAATAAAGAGTGCCCGATATCTTTGCAGAACCATGGAAATTACGCCTGGTTCAAGAATATAAAGATCCGCCGAATTCCGTAGACGGGGCCGCCTGATGCGGACGCGTCGCTATTCGGCAGGCCGATATCGTAAGCGGCTGAGGACTTCCGCTCCGAACGGATTCATGGATTGCCAGAATGATTTGCACGTCGGTCAATCCTTCCTCACCCGTCGATGATGAAAGCTGCTCTTCGCAGGATGAGGGCGGTAGGTGTTTCCTCGTTCATCATAGCCGCTGCCAGTGAGGCTACCTGCGGCGCGAGTCCAGTAACTGATCGATCAACGGCACTACTTGTTCAAATCGTTCCATCAACAGGAGCACGTCTTTCCTCATGCAGTCGGAAGTTGTCTCTATCCATCCCTGCATGAGCGTAAGTGGCCCGTATTTTAAAGCGACATTCGGCCAGCCATCTTGGAGAGAGGCGAACCCTCTCCGGAACTCTTCAGCGAAGTCACGGCTGGTGATGGAGTACCCGCTACGTTGTCTAAGCTTGAGCGCATGAATGTTGTAGTGCGCACGATTCCTGCGCGCGAATTCTTCGTCGATCCAAACGGAAAAGAAGATGCCGCTTTCATTTTTGATTTGGACTCGATCCATGCGATCGTTTGTCCAGGACGGCTTCTGCAGCTTTAAGACAAGGGAGTTCAGGTATGGACCGTGTTTGCAGACCAGCCCCTTGTTAGCGGATGGACTCTCATCGAATCGCGATTTGACCTCGGCGAATGTAGAAATAAATTTTTTCAAAGAATTAACTGATGTTATTGGAAATCTCTCACCGATATATGTAAACATCCATCCGAACCGATAAGATCAAAACTCTACTGCAGCTTTATCATCAAGCCTGCTCCGTCGTGATGGAGCCTATTAGACCGAAAAGCACCAGCAAGGTTCATCCCTCAGACTGCCCCGATTCGTTCTGCTGTGTAGGATAGGCTCGTTACCCGCCCATTAGCTGCGTGTTTTCGGCATCTATCCAGTTTCATCGCGCCACTATGCCGACATCGTGGCCGTGCTAAGTTCGCCCGTTTCCAACAACTGCTTGGCTCGCCGGAGGGCTTCCGCGGCTTCCCAACCCGCGCCCTTGCCGATCATTTTGGTTAAGGCTTGGGAGACAACGCCAGTGGCTTTCCACTTCAGAGTGATTAAAACTTCCGTTCCCCGGCCGCCTGCCGCCGGACGAAACTTGGCGCTGCCTTCGTGTTCAATCGGCGCGCCATCGAGCGCCTTCCAGTGCAGGAAATGGGGAGCTTCCCGGGCGAGTAATTCCGACTCCCACTCAACGGGATGGGCGGACAACGGGCGTACCGTCCAATGCCACTTTCCTTCCGCCGTGGGCCGAATGGATTCCACACCGGGCATCACTTTTGCTAAATTTTCCGGATTTTCCCAAAAGGCAAAAACTTCATTCTGCGGCAGGCCGAACGTCGCCGATCGCCGGACCACGGTGCGCCGCCGCATCTGCGCCTGGGGAGCGGGCTCCACAAATGCCGAGTAGAGAACGCCACATCCAGCACCTGCCAGGAGCAATCCGCTTGTCGATCGTTTTGCTAACCCTAGTCCGAGCAAACTGCCCCCAACCAGAAATTTTAAGGCTTTCTTCAGTTCGGCCGCTTCGTTCGCGGAAAGATTACTCTGGCTCATAATTTGTGTTTCCATCTATAAGATCGTTTGACGAGCTTTTGGTTTCCCATCAGACGAAACGGAACGGGGTGGCCGGAGTCATAGCTACGGGAACCAATTATGAAAGCAGTTTGCTGGTACGGTACCGAAGACGTCCGGGTAGAGAACGTGCCAGATCCGAAGATCCAGAACCCGCGCGACGCCATCATCCGCGTAACCTCCACGGCTATCTGCGGATCGGACCTTCACTTATATGGCGGGTTCATTCCGTCGATGCAGAAGGGCGATATTCTCGGTCATGAGTTCATGGGTGAGGTAGTGGAAGTGGGACATGAGAACGGTCTCAAGAAAGGCGACCGCGTCGTGGTTCCGTTTACTATCGCGTGCGGGCGCTGTTGGTTCTGCGAAAATACGCTGACTTCGCTGTGCGATAACTCGAATCCGAATGCCGCCATCGCCGAAGCAGCCTATGGATTCTCGGGATCTGGTTTGTTCGGATACTCGCATATGTATGGCGGTTTTGCAGGCGGACAAGCGGAATATGTGCGTGTTCCTTATTCCGATGTCGGGCCTATCAAGGTTCCCGAAGAACTGACTGACGAACAGGTTCTGTTTCTATCCGACATCTTCCCGACAGGCTATATGGCTGCCGAGAATTGCGACATTGAGAAGGGCGATGTTGTGGCGATTTGGGGTTGCGGTCCTGTGGGGCAGTTCGCTATTCGCAGCGCTTTTCTGCTGGGGGCGGAGCGGGTGATCGCCATCGATTTAGTGCCGGAGCGTCTTCTGATGGCCGAAAGCGGCGGGGCCGAAACTCTGAATCTGGATACCACCGACGACGTCGTGGAAAAGCTCAAGGAACTTACCGGCGGCAGAGGACCGGATTCGTGCATCGACGCGGTCGGCATTGAGGCCCATGGAACAGGTCTGGCCGGCGCCTATGACCGCCTGAAATTTACAATGCGTTTGGAGACCGATCGCCCGAACGCCCTGCGGCAGGCGATTCAAGCGTGCCGTAAAGGCGGGGTAGTCTCGATTCCAGGTGTTTACGGCGGCTTTATCGACAAGCTGAATATGGGCGCGGCCTTTGCTAAAGGCTTAACGTTTCGCATGGGTCAGACACACGTCCATCGCTATTTGGAACCACTCCTGAAGCGTGTCCAGAATAGAGAGATCGATCCTTCCTTCGTAATCTCGCATCGCCTATCTTTAGACCAAGCCCCGGAAGCATACAAAACATTTCGCGATAAGCAGGACCATTGCACTAAAGTAGTGATGAAGCCTGGAACCTAACTCTCCCGGCGGCCCTATGAGGTGACCATGAAGTGGCAATATAAAGCTCTTCTCACAACCCCCGTTGTAATTGGTATCGGATGCTCGGCGGCGGGTTACTACGGCATCAAGAAGGTAGCCAAGTTGTTGTCCAAACCCGGTTTGGGACTGCATGGAAAGACGGTACTGATCACCGGGGGATCGCGTGGATTAGGACTCGCGCTGGCCGAGGAATTTGCGCGGGCCGGCTGCCATATCGCTATCTGCGCGCGAGATGCCGATGAAGTGGAACGCGCCCGCCACAAACTAGCGGCGATCTGCAGAGCTGTCGAGGGGTTCACTGCGGATGTCACCGATAAGGCCGATATAGCCGATCTGATACAGGCGGTGATTCGCCGGTTCGGACGGATCGACATCTTAGTCAATAATGCCGGCGAGATAAAGGTCGCACCGCTGGATAGTTTGGAACGAGGGGACTTTGAATCGTCCATGGACACGATGTTCTGGGGTCCGGTGGATATGACTCTCGAGGCGTTGCCCCACATGCGGCGGCAGGGCTCGGGGCATATCGTGAACATTTCGTCTATCGGCGGGCGTGTCAGTGTTCCCCGCCTCCTGCCGTACTGCTGCGCGAAGTTTGCGCTGGTGGCCTTCTCGGAAGGCATGGGCGCGGAACTGAATGCCGACGGAATTCGCGTCTTGACGGTTTCGCCGGGCTTGATGCGGACCGGCTCTTATCTAAAGGCGCAATTCAAAGGCGCGGCTGAAGATGAATTCACTTGGTTTGGCCTTGCCGCCAATCTGCCGGGATTCTCGGTCGCCGCCGCCTACGCGGCCAAGGAGATTCGCAAGTCGATTGAAAAAGGACATTATACCTGTACGATCTCGTTCCCGGCGAAGATGCTGTTGCGTATTCAAGGGATGTTACCGGAGACGACGCGGCGGATAATGGCGACTGTGAACCAATATCTACTGCCCGAGTCGAAAAATTCTCACGTGGCGTTCGAGGGTGGGGCCCTGAATTCGCGGTTTGGAAAGCTGTTTCAAACCTTCACGGCTTTAGGCCGGAAAGCCGCTCATGAACTGAACGAGACGGCGTGAAACAACTGTAGCCTCGTGGCGTCTTTCTAGGTGAGGAGATTGAACCATGGCTGAAAACTCTAAGTGTGCCCATCCGGCGTGTAATTGCATTCCGGCGGATGGCGAGTCGTTTTGCAGTCCCTATTGCCACGATGCCGGCGACACCGTTGAGTTGTCGTGCAACTGTGGACATCCCGGTTGCGCCGAAGAGATGACGCACAACGCTTAAGCGTGGTGCGGGTTAGTTCGGGAAGGCGATCGTCAGTTGTCCAGCGTGGGACGATCGCTTTTTAACCGGAGTCGATATTTCACGCTCATTCGATGCAGCGGATCAGTCGAACAAATCCACTCCGACCATTCCTGGACTGCTAAGCCTTTATCCCCCAAATTCAATTGGAACGATGCGATCGTCGCTGGTGTCTCTAACAGTAAAACTTCTGTCCCAAGACGTTGCGCGCGGAATCTTGCGCGGACCACTACAAACCCCATCGACTCTCTGGTTCCGCGCGAGTCGGCTATAGGTCGTCGGCCATTGAGGGTTACAACGGCGCCCTTTCCCAGTACGCTCCGAGGCCCGCATACTTCTAGTTCAAGAGCCATCGAACTTCCCCGCAGATGGCGCCATATCGCAGTCCATTTTCCCATTCTATTTGGTATGGCGTAGAACACTCCGCAATCTTGTCACTTGACTAGTTAGTAAGTACTTACTTACAATGGGCTAGGTGCGGACTCAACATGAAAAAGCGTTGCCGACACAGCACCTTCGCATGTCTGGCGAGGATCGCAGAAAGCAACTCCTTTCGGTGGCTATCGACTTGTTCTCTCGCAAGGGGTTCAATGGCACCACTACCAAGGAAATAGCCGAATCAGCCGGCGTGACCGAGCCCGTGATATTTCGCCATTTCGAAACAAAGCAACAATTATATTCGGCCATTATCGACCAGCGCGATTCACTGGATCGCACACGGTGGATTGCCGAGACTCAAGAGTTTTTAGCTCGCGACGACGATGCCGGCTTCTTCCGGCACCTGATCAAAACGATCATCGACGTTCACCGGACGGACCCGAAATTCGAGCGCCTGATGTTGTTCGCCGCCCTGGAGGGCAATGAGATCGCGCTGCTTTACAGGCAGAGAATCATCGCCGGGGTCCTGGAGAAACTTTGCTCCTACATTGCGCGCCGGCAGCGGGCGGGAGCGATTCGAAAGGCGCCGCCCGCCAGCATTCTCTTCGCCGTCGTTAGCACCGCCCAACAATTCGCATTATGCCGCTATATTCACGGTGTAATTGAACCTGATATGACCGACGAAGAAGCGATAAAACTTTTTACACAGATCGCAATAGATGGAATTCTGATGGATAAGAAATGAAACTGAGCACGGTCTTAATAATTGGCGCCGCGGCGGTGCTAGCCGTTGGCTGTGGAAAGAAAGTGGCGCAAACGGCGGAGGCCTCGGCGGCGCAACCGGTGCCGGTCACAACGGCGAAATCCGTCACTCGACAGGTTGCGGCCGCGTTCTCAGAAACCGGTAGCTTTGTCGCCGACGAAAGTTCCGACATAGCGCCGCTGGTAGCGGGACGTGTGATTTCGACTCCGGTGGATGTCGGAGCGTTCGTCAAACAGGGGCAAGTGATCTGCGAGCTGGACCATCGCGACGCTGAGTTGAAGCTGCAACAGACGAAGGCGCAGTTAGCGGAGGCGGCCGGGGCGGTGAAGCAGGCGCAGGCGCGCATCGGGTTAACAGGCGATCAATTCGACCCCAATCAGGTTCCCGAGGTTGCGGGGGCGAAGGCGAATTACGAATCCGCCCAGGCACAAGCTAAACTTGCGGCCGCCGATTCGCAGCGCTACGCCAACCTGGTTGCCACCGGCGATGTTTCGCGCAGCGCCTTTGAGAAAGCGCGTACCCAGCAGGAGACAGCCGAAGCCCAGGCCAACGCCGCCCGCCAACAATATCAGGGGGCGTTGAATGTGGCGAAGCAAAGCTATCAGGTAATCTCGTCGTCGCAGGGTTCGCTGGACGCGGTGAAGGCCCAAGTGGCCCAAGCGGAAAAGGGTCTAAGCGACACCACCATCCGCGCCCCGTTCGACGGGTATATCACCGCCCGGCCCGTGGCAGCCGGCATGTATGTGGCGCTGACCGCGAAAATCGCCACCGTGGTTCGGATTAGCACCTTAAAGTTGCAATTGCAGACTCCGGAACAGAGGGCGTCGAAAGCCCAAATCGGAATGAACGTTTTGGCGCGGGTTTCGGCGTACCCCGATCGCGACTTCACTGGCAAAGTATCGGCCATCAACCCCTCTGTTGATCCCAGTTCGCGGGTGTTCATTCTGGAGGCGCGCTTTGCCAACAGCGATACCCAACTGCGGCCGGGAATGTTCGCCACGGCTCGCGTGTTGCTCCCCGGCGGTGAGAATGGCGTGTTCGTTCCCAGAGGCGCGGTTGTGCGGGATAAAACGACCGATTCGAACCAGGTCTTCGTAATTCAGAACGGACAATCGCGCCTTCATGTGGTGCTGACGGGCGATATCGATGGCGAAAACGTGCGCATCCTCTCCGGCTTGGCGGGCGGCGAAACCGTTGCCATGAACAATCAGAATCAACTTTATGACGGAGCGCCCGTGCGCGCCGCGGCGGGTTCCATCCGCTAAGGATTCAAACATGCATGCTCTAGCTCAACTTTGTATCCGCCGTCCGGTATTCGCGACGATGTTGATTCTCGCGCTGGTTGTAGTCGGTGTATTTTCGTACTTCAGCCTTGGCGTGGATCTCTTTCCGAAGGTCGATTTGCCCACCGTACAGGTGATGGTTACAGACCCCGGCGCATCCCCCGAAGAAATCGAAACCGAAGTTACGAAAAAGATCGAAGATGCCGTCAACACAATCAGCGGCGTGGATGAATTGCGATCGGTGTCCTCAGAAGGCCACGCACTGGTGGTGATTACGTTTGAACTGGCGAAGAACGGCGACGTCGCTGCCCAGGAAGTACAGAACAAGGTAAATCTGATTGTCAATGACCTGCCGCAGACCGCGAAGACTCCCGTTGTGCAAAAGTTCGATCCCGACGCAACGCCGATCTTGCGGGTGGTAGTGTCGGCGCCGCGGTCACTACGCGACGTGACGTTGATTGCCGACAAGCTGATCAAGCAGAAGCTGGAAAATTCCCGCGGGGTGGGGCAGATCACCATCGTTGGCGGTGCCCGCCGTGAGATTCATGTGGTGGTCGATCCGGACCGCTTGCGCTCCTTCAACCTGACGGTCACCGATGTGTTTAACGCGATCAAATCGCAGAATCTGGAGTTACCCGGCGGCAACCTGAATCAGGGCGCGCAGGAGTTTACGATCCGTACGACGGGCAAGGTCACCGACGCGGCGAAGTTTAACCAGATCGCCATCGCCAATCGCGGTGGATACGTAGTAAAGGTCGGCGATATTGGATTCGCCGAAGACAGTTACGAAGAGCCGCGCACCTCGGCTCGACTCGATGGTACGCCGGCCGTGACGTTGGTGGTCGCCAAGCAATCCGGCGAGAACACCGTAACCACCGCGGATGAAGTCCGACAGCGTTTGCAGCAGATCTCACAGGCACTGCCCAAGGATATTCACACTCAGATTCTTGGCGATCAGTCGGTGTTTATCAAAGCGGCGGTCGATTCGATTAAGCAGCACCTGGTGGAGGGCAGCATCTTCGCGTCGATCATCATATTTCTATTCCTCGCAAATTGGCGCACGACGCTAATCGCGGCGATTGCGATTCCGACGTCGATCATTTCCACCTTCGGGTTAATGGCGGCGATGGGATTCACGCTTAATCAAATTACGATGCTGGCGCTGACTCTAATGGTAGGCATCGTGATCGACGACGCCATTATCGTCTTGGAAAACATCTATCGGTTCATCGAAGAGAAGGGCATGTCGCCATTTCAAGCCGCAATGGAAGGGACGCGGGAAATCGGCTTGGCTGTGATGGCTACAACAATGTCGCTTCTCGCTGTGTTCCTCCCGGTTGGGTTCATGGGGGGGATTGTAGGCCGCTTCATGAGTTCGTTTGGATTCACTTCGGCATTCGCCATCGCTGTATCGCTACTGGTTTCCTTCACGCTAACGCCGATGCTGTGCTCGCGCTTCGTGAAAGCTCCGAAGCATGAGGAGGGTGAGAAATCGTCGAAGGATTCCAGATTCTTCAAGGTGATCGATCGCTATTATACGGCGATGTTGACCTGGTCGATGGCGCATCGGGCGTGGGTGGTGGCGTTCAGTGCGATGACGATTCTGAGCATCGTACCGCTCTTCATGATGGTTGGAAAAAACTTCCTGCCAACCGACGACCAATCGCAGTACAACGTGTTGGTGCGAACGCCGGAAGGAACGTCACTCGCCGCCACGACACAGGTGGCCGAACGCATCGCCCAACAAATTCGCGAATTACCTGGCGTGGACCATACCCTGATGAGCGCGGGAGGCGGAGGGGATGCTTCGGTTAATAACGCGTCCATTTTCGTGAGACTGAAAGACACCACTCTGCGCGATGCGTCACAGCAGGCATTGATGCAACGCACGCGCACGATGCTGAAGAATTTTCCGGGTGACATTCATATCGGAGTGGAGGTGGTGAGTTCCGTGGGTGGCAATCAAAGCAACGCCGACGTGCAATATTTCATTCAAGGCCCCGAATTGTCGAAGCTGGCAAAGTACTCCGATCTATTGCTGGCGAAGATGAAAAACATTCCCGGAGTGGCCGATTCGGACTCGACCCTGCGCAGCGGTAAGCCCGAAGTTCGAATCGACATCGATCGAGCCCGGGCGGCCGACCTGGGCGTATCGGTAATGGATATTGAGCAGGCGCTGAATACGCTGGTAGCGGGCCAGGTGGCTTCTACGTTCAACGCGGGCGAGGATCAATACGACGTCCGGGTTCGTGCCGCCGAAGAATTTCGCGGCGGGGTGGCGGGACTGAGCAAAATGACGGTTCCATCTTCCAAACGTGGATCGGTAGGTCTAGACGAAGTAGTTCACATCCAGCCTGGCACCGGACCGTCGTCGGTGAACCGCATCAGCCGCCAACGGCAGGTGACGCTGACTTGTAACGTGCTTGCGGGCGCGTCACAATCGGACATTCTCGCGGCGATGGATAAGGCCGCGAAGGAAATCGGAATGGATCCGGACTATCACACGGGCCTAAGTGGTACGTCAAAAGAACTCGGGCGCGCGGGTTATTACTTCATTCTGGCGTTCGCCCTGACGTTCATCTTTATGTACATCGTGCTGGCCGCGCAATTCGAATCGTTCATCCACCCCATAACGATTCTGCTGACGCTGCCGCTGGCGGTGCCGTTCGGGATTCTATCGTTGCTGCTGGCCCATCAGAGTGTGAATATTTTCTCGGCCCTGGGTCTGCTCCTGTTGTTCGGCATCGTAAAGAAGAATGCGATTTTACAGATCGACCATACGAACGGACTGCGGGCTTCCGGCTTGCCGCGATATGAAGCGATCATGCAAGCCAATCGCGACCGTTTGCGACCCATTCTAATGACGACGATCGCGTTGGTCGCCGGTATGCTGCCGCTGGTGATTTCAAGCGGTACGGGCGCGGCGACAAATCGCTCAATCGGCGTCCTGGTGGTGGGCGGACAGAGTTTGTGTTTGCTGCTGACACTGCTCGCCGTACCGGTATTTTATTCTCTGTTTGAAGACCTCACGGAGTGGCCGGCGTTCCGCGCTGTGCCGGGCTTCTTCGTCCGGTTGCGCGATCGTTTGCCTGGGCGAAAATCAACCCCGGTGCTAGCTCCCCATCTGAAGGGCGGCGACGGGGCATGAAGGCGTATCTCTGGCTAATATTATCCGCTGCGGTGATGAGTGCCCAGCAGGCGCCGGCCTTGATAGTGGCGAACGAGCCCGCCGGGCCAGCTTTACCGCCGTTCCGGCCTCTTGTAGTTCCAGCTCGTATCGGCGTCATGGGCAAAAGCAGTCTGAGTCTGGCCGAGGTGATTGGCCGGGTGTTGGATAACGATCGAGACCTGGCTGTTTCGCGAATCGAGAGACAGGAAGCTATTTTCAACGTTTCCGGGGCGCAAGGTTACTACGACCCGCGCGTGGGCTTGAACGCGCATCGTCTGAAGAGCGTGACGCCGGTATCGTCGTTGATTGGTGGCGCGGCAAATGGAAAAATCACGCAAAAAGAACTGTACGCTGACCCGCAACTGAGTGGTGTGTCGCCTTGGCTGGGGGGCTCCTACAGACTCGATTTCGCTTCGGCACGGCAATCGACCGACAGTACTTTTGTGACTTTGAATCCGCAATTCCCGACCTCGGTGAATTTGAATCTGACGCAGCCGTTGTGGCGCGGTCTGCGGTATGACGACAACCGGCATCGCCTGCAGGTGGCCCGAAAAAACGTTCAACTGACGGATCAGCAGTTTCGCCAGCGGGTAATTGAAATCACGACCCAGGCGATACAAGCGTATTGGGAATTGGATTTCGCTTACCGCAATGCCGGAGTTCAGATTGAAGCCGTACGTCTGGCGGAGCAACAAGACCAAAGTAATCGCCGGCAAGTGACGCAGGGATTGTTGGCGCGAATCGATGTGGTTGCGGCACAGACTCAAGTCGCCACCTTCCAGCAGAATGTCTATACGGCTCTGGAAAATTTAACGCGGGCGGAGAACGCATTGAAAGCGCTAATGGCGCCGAACCGGAATGATGCGATCTGGTCAACCGAGTTAATTCCGACGACGGAAGTGGACACACATGCGTCGAAGCCCGTGCTCTCGGACGCGGTGGCGATGGCGGTGAAGCAACGGCCGGAGATCGCGCAAAGTTCGATTAGTATCGACATCAATAGACTGGATCTGCGATTAATTCGTGAGCAGGCGCGCCCGCAAATCGATGCCGTGGCGACGCTGACCACGCAGGGGTTGGCCGGCCGGCCTATTCCGCCTGGGCCCAATCCATTTACGGGCAGCACGACCGCAATTATCAACTCGTTAAACACACTGCTGGCCCAATCGGGTCTGCCGGCGGTGCCGCCAATTAATACGGGTAGCGGTACGGTGCCGCCAATTTTTGTGGGTGGCTACGGGCAGTCGCTGGACAACTTGCGATCGGGAGGTTTCTCAACGGCTTCGATTGGAGTGCAGATGTCGATTCCGTTGCGCAACCGGACAGCGCACGCGGCAAGCGCGGTGTCAGCCGCCGAAGGAAAACGCCTGCAATATCTTCGCGAGCAGATTGAGATGGCGATTGAAGCCGATGTGCGTAATTCGCTGCAGGCACTGGCGTCGGCCGAGGCTCGCCTTGATTCGGCGATGTTAGCCAGCCAAACGGCGGATGAGCAGTACGAAAGCGAGCGGCGGCAATTTCAGGCTGGAACATCTTCGGTATTTCTCGTTTTGCAACGGCAAACGGATTTAATCGCCGCAAGGTCTCGCGAAGTTCGTGCGAAGGCCGATGTAGGCAGGGCCGCGGCGGACGTGGATCGGGCAACCGCGCAGACGATAGAGAAGCAGCATATTGAACTGGGCGCTGCTTCCGAGATCAAGTAAGTAAGCCCGCCGCAATCCCTGGACGTACTACACTGAACGGATGATTTGCATCGCTCCGCGGATTGCTTGTGGCTTCGTTTTGCTCGCCTGCGCTCTGCCTGGCGCGCCTGTAACGCCTCCAAAGGCCCCTCAGTTCTCCATCACTTTTCCCAAAGAGCGAAGCGCTACCCCAGTGGATGGACGCCTGCTGTTGTTGCTCTCCACGGATCCGGCGGCGGAACCGCGGATGCAAATCAACGACACACCGACGACGCAGTTGATTTTCGGTACCGACGTCGACGGATGGAAGCCGGGGCAAGCGGCCGTTGTGGGCGATCAAGCCTTCGGCTATCCGGTAAATAACCTGCGTGACGTGAAGCCGGGCGAGTATTACGTCCAAGCGCTATTGAACGTTTACGAGACTTTCCATCGCTCCGACGGACATACGGTGAAGCTGGCGATGGATCGCGGCGAAGGACAGCACTGGAATCTTGCTCCAGGCAACTTTTATAGCAAGCCGAAGAAGATCGCGATCGGTGCCGGAAGCGCGACGGTTACTCTGGTGCTGGATCAGGAAATTCCGCCGATTGCGCCGCCGGCCGACACGCAATACATCAAGCACATCAAAATTAAAAGCGAATTGCTGAGCAAGTTCTGGGGCCGTCCCATGTATCTGGGGGCAAACATTTTGCTGCCTCAGGGTTTTGACGAGCATCCCCAGGTTCGCTATCCATTAGCGATCTTCCATGGCCACTTCCCCGCGGATTTCGAAGGCTTCCGGACGGAACCGCCGGACGCGAATCTCAAGCCCGACTACAGCGAACGCTTTCACATTGCCGGCTACAACAAAATTCAGCAGGAGGAAGCGTACAAGTTTTTCAGACAATGGACGGGGCCAAATTTCCCCCGCATGCTGATTGTTGAAATCCAACATGCGAACCCTTACTATGACGATTCCTACGCGGTGAACTCGGCAAATCTGGGCCCTTATGGCGATGCCATTGAAACCGAATTACTGCCACGAATCGAGAAGGAATTCAGGGCCATCGGTGAGGGCTGGGCGCGATTCGTGTATGGCGGATCGACAGGCGGCTGGGAAGCGCTGGCCGTGCAGATGTTTTATCCCGATCACTATAACGGCGCCTTTGTGGCATGTCCAGACCCGCTGGATTTTCGGGCGTTTACGGTGGTGGATCTCTATAAAGACAAGAACGCATATTACCTTGAGGGCGCGCATAAACGCATCGTGCACCCGGCAATGCGCGATTATCTTGGCCACGTAACCGCGACCCAAAAGGACGTAAACGATTATGAACTTGCGCTGGGGAGCAACGGCCGGTCGGGGGAGCAGTGGGATATTTGGCAAGCGGTGTATTCACCCGCCGGTAGCGATGGATATCCTGCGAAGATTTTCGATAAAGTCACCGGCGAGATCAATCCAACTGTAGCCGGATACTGGCGCGACCATTACGATTTGCGATTTATTCTGGAACGGGATTGGGCGACGCTAGGCCCGAAGGTGCAAGGCAAGATCAACATCTATTGCGGGAGCGCCGACACGTACTTCCTCAACGATGCCGTGTATCTGATGGAAGATTTTTTAAAGAGCACGAAAAATCCTCCGTATGACGGCGAGGTGAAGTATGGCGATCGCGCGGAGCATTGCTGGAACGGCGATCCCACGCTTCCGAATTATTTATCCAGGCTGCACTACAACACGATGTACATCCCCAAGATTATGGATCGGATCTTGAAGACGGCACCGGCGGGTGCTGACGTGAAAAGCTGGCTCTATTAACTGAGTGTTTCAATTTGAGGAGATGCCCCGCGCGGGCACCCCATGCCACAAGCTCGAGACGCTCTTCGTAAGGTCATACGTGGTTTTCAGGGCGGCGCGCATTATCGCGAAACGCCGCTCGATCTCAATGAACGAAGTGGTCTGAAGCGGCACGCGCGGGTGTTTCATTTGTGGGCACTGGGAGTAGGCGCGGTCGTCTCCGGCGATTTCTTTGGTTGGAATTTGGGCTTGCCCTCTGGCGGTTTCGGGGGCTTGATGGCGGCACTTGCTGTGATGACGGTGCTGTTCACATGTCTCAGCTTCAGTCTGGCTGAGTTATCGCCCGCTTTGCCGCACGCCGGCGGTGCATACTCTTTCGCCAGAACCGCGATGGGACCCTGGGCGGGATACGTCACGGGGCTCGCGGAAAACATCGAGTATGTGTTCACTCCCGCCGTCATCGTCGTCGGAATTGGCGGATATCTGAGCGCGGTTTTCGAGACGCCCGTTGCTTACGCGCCGCTCTGGTGGCTGCTCTGTTACATACTCTTCATTGGGCTGAATATCGTCGGCGTTGAAGCTACATTCACGGTCTCAATCGTCATCACCTTGTGCGCGCTCGGCGTGCTTACCGTGTTTTCCATCGCGGCGCTGCCTTACTTCAATCTGCATCGATGGGCTCTGGAAGGCAAAGGTTGGCTGCCCAACGGAACCCTCGGCATTTTTCAATCGTTGCCCTTCGCATTGTGGGTATATCTTGGCATTGAGCAACTGCCGCTCTGCGCGGAAGAAACCCACGACCCCGCCAGGAGTATGCCCGCAAGTATCCTGACGGCCCTGGCGACCTTGATCTTTTTTGCCTTTACCGTGCTGACTCTGAACTCCGGTATCGCGCCGGGCGCTACGGCAGTTGGCAAGTCCACTGAGCCGCTGTTTCTTGGATTCAAGACGGTCTTTGGAAACGGGATACAAGCCAAATTATTGGCATTGGTAGCTTGTACGGGACTGATTGCCAGCTTCCATGGAATCATCTATGCGTATGGCCGGCAGATTTATTCGCTATCGCGCGCGGGATATTTTCCATACTGGCTATCGGCGACACACAGGACCCGAAAGACGCCACATCGAGCGCTGATTGTGGGCGGCGTCTTGGGATTTATGGCTGCTTTGTTCATTCAATATTTGCCACAGCACAGCCCAGTGGCGGGAGTGCTTTTGAATATGGCGGTGTTTGGGGCAGTGATCGCCTACGTGCTGCAGATGCTATCGTTCATCGTGCTTCGCTTGCGGTTCAAATCCCTGCCTCGCCCATTTACAAGTCCGCTGGGGATCGCGGGAGCTATTGTGGCGGCACTGATCGCGGCCGTGACGTTGATCGCGCTATTTATGAATCCGGAGTATCGCCCCGGAGCGTGGGGAGTGCTGGTCTGGTTCACTTGCGGAATCATTTACTTCGCCGTGTACTCCAGAAAACATCTTATCGTTTCACCCGAGGAAGAGTTTGCTCTAAGCCATTCCGCGAGTCGTGACGGCGCGGGCATCGTGGGTGATTGATGTCATATCGCACCACGTTATCGTCTCGCGTTTATGAGTTCGCCGATCTAAAAACGTTGTTGGCGAAGGCTACTCCTGCGCGGTCCGGCGATCAATTGGCGGGCTTAGCCGCGACGACTTCCGAAGAGCGAGTGGCGGCGCAGATGGCGTTGGCGGATCTGCCGCTCGGCGAATTTTTGCAGCAGCCGATCATTTCCTATGAAGCCGACGAAGTAACGCGATTGATCTGCGACACGCACGATCGCAACGCCTTTACGCCGGTGGCGCATCTAACGGTAGGAGCGTTCCGCGAATGGTTATTGCATCCGGAAGCGGACGGTGATGTGCTGCGATCGTTGGCGGCGGGGTTGACTCCGGAGATGGCGGCGGCCGTATCGAAGTTGATGCGTCAGCAGGATCTGATTCTGGTTGCGTCGAAGATTCATGTAGTGACGAAATTTCGCACTACAGTGGGGCTTCCAGGACGGCTCTCAACGCGCCTTCAGCCGAATCATCCTGCCGACGATCCGCAGGCGATTGCGGCCAGTATCGTCGACGGATTGATGCTCGGCAGTGGCGACGCGGTGATTGGAATCAACCCGGCGTCCGACGATCCTGCCGTCGTGCAGCGCCTGCTCTTCTTGATCGATTCATTCCGGCAGCGATTTGCGATTCCAGTACAAAGTTGCGTGCTGGCTCATGTGACGACGCAGATGCAAGCCATCGAGGCTGGTGCACCGGTCGATCTGGTGTTTCAATCGATTGCCGGAACGCAAGCCGCGAACGACTCTTTTGGCGTGACACTCCAGATGCTGACCGAAGCAAATCAGGCTGCGCGTGAACTGCGCCGCGGCACGGTCGGCAACAACGTGATGTATTTCGAAACCGGGCAGGGCAGCGCGCTCTCGGCCAATGCGCATCACGGAGTGGATCAGCAAACATGTGAGGCGCGGGCCTACGCCGTGGCTCGGTATTTCCAGCCGATGCTGGTGAATACGGTGGTGGGTTTCATCGGTCCGGAATATCTCTACGACGGCAAGCAGATCCTCCGGGCCGCGCTTGAGGATCACTTCTGCGGGAAGCTGCTTGGCCTTCCAATGGGCTGCGATGTCTGCTACACAAACCATGCGGAAGCCGACGATGACGATATGGACGCGATTCTCACGATGCTGGCGGCGGCGGGCGTAAACTACATCATGGGCGTGCCCGGGGCCGACGACATCATGCTGAATTATCAGAGCAGTTCTTTTCATGACGCGCTATATTTGCGCTCGCTCTTTCGCCTTCGGCCGGCGCCGGAATTTGAAGCTTGGTTGGAGCGGCATCGGCCCGCTCTGCCGGAGTTCACCGCGTTACTGGAAGCATGAAAGATCTGCGCGACTACACCATTGCACGGGTGAATCTGGGAATCGCCGGAAGCAGTTTGCCCACGCAGCCGCTGCTCAATCTACGCCTGGCGCAGGCGCGGGCGCGGGACGCCGTTCATCAGGCGCTGGACTTCGATTCTTTAAGCCGGCAAATGCGCGAGCGCGGATGGCACACGCTCTTGTTATCGAGCGCGGCGCGGGATCGGGCTGACTATTTACGAAATCCTGATAAGGGAAGGATACTGGCCGAACGAACGGAATTACCGCCGCAACGCCCAAGGCCGGTCGTGTTTACAGTAGGCGATGGCCTCTCCGCCTTGTCCGTTGAGCGGCATGCGATCCCGTTGCTCGAGATGATCTTTGAACGTCTGACATTCGAATCCACCGCGGATAACCCCATCGTGTTGGTGAAGCAAGCGCGCGTGGCTATCGGCGATCCCATTGGAGAGCGGCTGGGGGCCGGCCTGATGGCAATGCTCATCGGCGAGCGTCCAGGCTTAAGTTCGCCCGATAGTCTGGGCGTCTATATCACGTGGCGGCCAATGGTCGGGTGCACCGATGCGAAGCGCAATTGCATATCGAATATTCACTCGGAAGGCCTATCGTACGATGCGGCGGCGCACAAGATCGTGTTTTTAATTCGAGAAGCGCAGCGCCTGCAATTGACGGGAGTGGCACTGAAGGACACGTCGGCGATGTACGTTCTGCCGATTTGATAAGGTCGTGATGATGCTTAACCAGGCCCGCATGCGGACGCCGTTAGTCCTTTTTTTCCCTCTGATCGGGGCGCTGCTATTACGCGGTGACGCGCCGAGTCCTGGGAGAACACTGACGACTCTCCAGCGCCTTGAGGAGTCGCACTTGGCGGCTGTCAGCCAGGCGCGCGCGAAGTTCGCTAAAGATCGACATCTGCCGCAGCAGTCTGGCGTTTATACGGACTATCGCGCGGTCTTGCACGTGCATGCCGAAGATGCGGAACACACGAAGGGTACGCGCGCAGAGGTTCTGGCGGGGGCGAAAGAGGCGGGCGTCAATGTGGTGATGTTCACCGATCATCGTGGCCCTAAGCCGGAGACGTGGTCCGGATTGCGTGACGGTGTGCTCTTTATCCCGGGTTCGGAGGATGATCATTTATTGCGTTATCCGAAGGCCGGCGCCGATTTACGATTTCTATCCCACCTGGAGGAAACCCCCGAAGCAAAGAGCGCCGGCTTCGACGGAATGGAAATCTACAATCGTCATACCGACTCCAAAGATGAGAAAGCTTTCGATCAATATTTTCGCGCGGCGATGAAAAATCCCGATCAGTGGGCAAAGCTGGCCGCACTCGAAGCTAGGTATCCGACGGAAATCTTCGGTGCGCAGAACGATTATTGGCCAACGATTTTCGCCATGTGGGATAAGGAGCTTGCATCACACCCGTTCACGGGAATCGCTGCAAACGATGCCCACAAGAACCAGACTTACAACGGCGTGACGTTTGATCCATACGAAATTAGCTTTCGCGACGTCAGCACGCATGTTCTTGCGCGCGAATTGACTGACCCCGCCATACGCGAGTCGCTTCGCGCGGGCCGCGCCTATGTCTCCCATGACTGGCTGTGTGATCCAACCGGATTCTCTTTCAACGCCGGCAATAATTATGGCGTGTACGATATGGGCGACCACGTACCATTACTGAAAAATACCCGGCTCGTCGTGCGGTTGCCGCTCGCAGCTGAAATACGCATCATTCACAATGGAGCCATAGTTAAAAAAATTATCGGTGCCGTAGCAGAGTTCACTCCGCCCGAGCCTGGGGCGTATCGCATGGAGGCATGGCTCAGCGTGGATGGCGAAGAACGTCCTTGGATTTATTCCAATGCGATTATGCTGGAAGCGGCGGCGCCGATCAAGTTTCCTTCAGGGGAACTTAGCTCTTCGGTGGAGGTGCGCAAGAATATTTCTTACATTCCCGATGATCTCGACAAGCACAAGCTTGACGTCTACGTGCCCAAGGGCAAGTCGAAATTTCCGATACTGATTTTCTTTCATGGAGGATCGTGGAAGTCGGGTGACCGATCGAATTATCCGGCGCTGGCGAATCGATTCGCTAAAGCGGGGATCGGCGTTGTAGTGCCGAGTTATCGATTGATGCCCGCCGCGGCTAGTCCCGCCCAGACGGACGATGCGTTGGCGGCAGTGGAGTGGACAATCAAGAACATCGAGCAGTTTGGCGGAAATCCACAGCGCATCTATGTCAGCGGGCACTCGGCCGGCGGACACTTGGCGGCTTATGCCGGATTGAATCGCAAGTTCTGGCCCAACTTGAAAGGCGTGTTGCCGCTCAGCGGAGTTTACGACGTCAGCAAGATTGCCGGGTTTAAGGATGATGCGAACGCTTCCCCTATGACGCACATCCAGCCTGGCGCGCCGCCCTTTTTGATCACTTACTGTCAAAACGACTATCCCGGCTTGCCGGATCAGGCTCGAAAATTTTATGGGGCATTGCAAGCCGCGGGCATTCCCTCTGAACTGGTTTATGTTCCCAATGAAAATCATATTTCTGAGATCGTCGATGTATATAAGGATGACGATCTGACAGCCAATTCAATTCTTAAGTTCATCGGGCAGCATCCGTGAGGGCGCTAGCTGGACTGTTGGCGCTTGCCGCTGTAGCGGTCGCGCAACCTGTTTTGAATTCCGGCCCGCTGCTCGAAAAGGCGCGTTATCTGCAACGTGATTTGATCGAGAAACATTTTGAAGACGGCCTTTATGTATCCATCGTTCCGGTATTACCCAGCGGCCAAAAGCTGCAACATTCAATAGATGAACCGGGCAACGTAATTCATGCGGGAGTCTGGACCGGGCGCTATCTGGCGGGTGTAGCGTATCAATACGCAATGACCCATGACCCTTGGGTGCGCCGGCATGGCGGCGAAATCCTGGCGGCGTTGCGGCTTGAACAGGAGGTTACCGGAAAGCCCGGCCTGCTTGCTCGCGGATACGTAAAAGGACATGGACCGGTAGAAGGATTCGAGCGCGGCGGCGATTCCCGGAAGTGGCATCAAGGGCAGGGCCGTTTTTCGAATTACCGCTTTTACAGCGACGTTAGCGTTGATAATTTCAATGCGGTCTTGTACGGCTACGCGCTCTACTACGATCTTGCGGCAGATGCCACGCAGAAGAAGATCATCGCCTACGACGTAGACCGCTTGATGACTCATCTGCTGGACAATCAGTACCGGATCATCGATGTGGACGGCAACGTGACGCAGTGGGGTCATGTCGGCATGGATCCCGATCCGGCGCGCGACGCCTATTACGAAAAGTTCTACGCGAAGGATCGTGCTTTATATACCGCGGGTCCAGAATGGCGACCTTCCTTGCGCGCGTCTCTCATGGTGCTTCCGGATTTATTGATAGCAAATCACATCACTGGTAAGGCGAAATATAGGGACGAGTATCGCAAGGTGGTGGAACGATTCCGTGCAAATCCGGAGCCGTCACGGAATACCAAGCCTTCACTCGAGGCCTTGGCGGCTGTGGATCACAGCGAAGAGGGTCAGGATTACGAAGCACTCTTCAACCTGATTCGTTACGAAAACGATCCTCAATTGTTGGCGATCTATGGCCGATGGGTGGACGATTTGTGGAAGATGAACTGGATGGAGGGCAACTCGCTTTATACGTTTATGACCTTGGCGTTACTGCCGCAAAAATGGGAACCGGCAACTCCTGGATCTACGCCGCCGATTTCCGGCCCGGCACTCGCGCACTACAAAGAATCGCTGGAACTCGCCGTGAATACGCTGCGCCGCTATAAAGTGGATCGCGTGCTGCATCCTGTGATGAATTCCATTCGCGAAGAGATCGCTCAAAATCCCTTTCTTGATGACGATCGCCAAAAGCAGGCCGCGAAGCCGCTACCGATCGATCAGCGCCCTCTCGATAACGAATACGCCTGGAAGGGGAATCCATATCAGCTGGATGGCTGGCTAAAACCAAGAGTGACGGCTATCCAGTATTCGTGTGACGACCCTCTAGTGATGTGGTTTTCCGACGCCAGGGGCAAAGCCTACATGACACGCGACGGCATGAAGACTTGGCAGAACGTCAGCGCGGGATTGCTGGGTGCCCACGTCACCAATCTGGCTGCATCGCCGGAACGAACCTACGTGTTGTACGCGGAAACTGACCATGGCTTGCACATGACGCGCGATGGCGGGATGAGTTGGGAAGTAGCAAAAGATAATCCGCCGATGCCGGTCTATGAAACGGATAAATGGCAACGCATCGCTAATGTTGACTTGCAGATGGATGAGCAACATCGTCTGCGGCGCCGGACAAAAGATGGAGTAGAGAGTTCCGGTATGAACGGCTGGCGCATCCCGCTTGCGACCTGGATGATTCCAACGCCGCAGGGCATGATGGCCGGCGGACCGGGTGGAGCGTACCTGACAACCGACGGCAATATCTGGATGGAAGTAAAGCTATGGCAAGAGCTTGAAACTGGGGCCGCGGATTATCTGCACGCGTATTGGATGGGCCGTTATTATGGCTTCGTGGGGAAGAGTTAGCATCCGGCCATAAGTCCTGCGACCGCTATTCCTTTGCCATTGTTAGTGACATAGAACGGCCGCTTTTCGACTTCGTAAGCTGTGTCCGGCGCGATGCCCAGCAGGGTATAGATTGTCGCGTGCAGATCGTCGATTGTCACCGGGTCTTGCAGAATCTTGCACGGACGCTCATCCGCGGTGAGCCCATAGACGTGACCCTTCCTGATGCCGCCACCGAACAGCAGAATAGATCCCGCTTCGGTGAAGTGACGGTGCATGCCGTAGTGTTTAGGCTCGGTCATGATATCGGGCTGCTTCACTTGTTCCTTCACTGTTGCACCGGGCTTGCCTTCCACCATCATGTCGCGGCCGAACTCGCTTGCCAGCACGACGAGTGTCCGGTCCAGCAAACCGCGCTCCTCAAGATCGAGAATCAATTGCGCAACTGGCCCATCGATTGTTTGTTTCATTCCCGCGGCGCGCGTGTGGCCGTTCTCATGCGTATCCCAAAAGCGGAAGGGAATGTATTCGGTGGTCACCTCGACAAAGCGCGCGCCCGACTCAACCAAACGCCTGGCCAGCAGGCATCCCAGACCAAAACGTCCTGTGTCGTAGCGAGCGTAACTCTTCGCCGGCTCCCGTGAGAGATCGAACGCCTTCGCTGCCGGAGAGTTTAGCAGCCGATGCGCTTTCTCCAGGGAACGAGCCAGACTCTTTTTCTGATAGTCGCTGCCTACCTGCCCGAGCGGGGTCGCGTCGACGAGTTGCTTGTAGACTTCGTAGCGCGCAGTGAATCGCGCGCGGCCCAGATATTCCGATGGTTGCGTACTGGCGACCGCGTCATTGGGATCGCTAATGAGAAATGGCCCGTGCTCACCGCCCAGAAATCCAGCGGTATGAAATGCCTTGATTCCATCGCTCTCGCCGCCGATTTCCAGATTCTGGCCGATGTCGATGAATGCCGGGATATCCGGATTACGCGGTCCAAGCGTGCGCGAGATCATCGCGCCAAGGTGAGGCGCGGCTACCGATTGCGGCGGCGGATAACCAGTGTGCCAATGATATTGATGGCGCGAATGCAGTATGAAACCAAGGTCGCCCACGCGATGAGAACGCAGCAGGGTGCCACGATCGAGAATCTTGGCGATACCCTCTAGCCCTTGCGAGAGCCGCACGCCGTCAAGCACTGTGGGGATGCTGGGGAACGTGCTGAGTACTTCGTTTGAGGGCCCGCCGGTTTGATATTCGGTGTAGCGTTTCGGGTCGAAGGTTTCCGTTTGCGCCATGCCGCCAGCCATCCAGAGCAGGATCATGCTGTCGGCTCGGGGGACAAGTTTAGGTTTGCCTTGCCCCAGCAGGCGGGGCTCGGTTCCAATCATTGCGGCGAGAGTAGCGGACGCCGAAGCGCGTAAAAAGTGGCGTCGCGATAAGCCGCGAAAAACTTCGGCGTCGCTAATAGACATATTGCATCTCGGGGTGCAGCAGCATGCTCCACAGAAAATCCTCAAGGCCTTTCACAGACGCTTTGCCTTCCGGTGCCAGCAACGCGAGCGCTATTCGTACTTCCTCCTGCGTCGGTTTGCGGCACAGGGTTTGCAGGAAGATGTTTTGAACGATCGTGTCCGGATCGAGGGCCGGCCGTGTCGTGGCAATAGGCGCCGGATTCGAAACGGCAACCAGTTGCTGCAGGTCTGGTTCGGCTGAAAAGATGAAGGCTCGCACAGCAGGACCTATATCGTCGCGGATGGAGCTATCGTCCAGCAGTACCCGGCCGCGCATTCGCTCGAAGCCGAGGCCTTCGATGTCATAAATGAGCGCGGATGACAACGACGGCGCGATAGCCTGCCGGTATCGCTTGCCGGCCGATGTAATATCCCGTGGCGTGATTTTGGAAAGCGTTATCAAATCGCTCAGCTTCCTGGTGCCGGATGGTCCTATCAATTCCACATCGGCCCAGGCGGCGACCGTACGAGATGGATCGTAAGAATCGACATCCGCGATTAAGAGCCAGAGTCTCTTGAGGCCGCTGACGTCTACGTCTATCGCCGCGCCGTTTGCAACGGCTTTGCGAATGGTTTTGCTGTCGAATAAAGGTGCGGCGGGCGGAGGGAATTGTCCAAGCATTCGCTTCGCCCCGCGCCGGAGCAGCAAGCCCAGCGTCTCTCCATTCACCAATTCCAGAGCTTGCAAAGTAGTGGCGTCGGGGCTGCGGGTGGTATACACCTGATCGCGGATGGGCCGGCCCAAGGCTCGCGACAGGGGTGTGGATTTCAGTTGCCACTCGCGGGCGAACACCGCGCGCTCGTCCGTTTGAAGAATCCGCCATTCCCCGGTGATCGACGACAATGTATCCACGAATTGTTCCGCTGTCAGCCGGCGCGGCGATGGACCGCGGAAGATATACGGCGTGTCATGATCGTTCGCGGAGGGAATCGAAGGCATCTGATAAGCGCGCGATGTCATGATCTGCCGCAAGGTGTGTTTCAGATCGTAGCCATGATCGGCGAAGTCGACAGCAAGCCAATCCAGGATGTCGATACTCCACGGCTTCAAGTCCATCTCATCCACTGGTTCCACCAGGCCACGGCCGAGTAAGCGCGCCCAAAGCCGGTTCACCATGGTGCGCGCCACGCGTCCATTGGCGGGTGCGGTGAATAGCTTGGCGGCAATTGCGCGACGCTCCGCGAGTGAAGTATTTTCGGGAATGGATCCAAGTTCCGGGAAGAGAAATTCCGGACCGGTACGCTTGCCCGTCTTCACGTCGCAACGAACCAGTTCCAAGCTGTTCTCTTCCGAAAACAACGCCGCCATGCCGTAGGATTGCTGTAACTTGTATCGATTGATAAAGCTGTCGTGGCAAGAAGCGCATTTCAAATTCACGCCGAGAAAAATCTGTGCTGTATTCTGAGCGGCCTGCATATAGGCCGTTTGACTGGCATTCACGTCGCCGCGCCAATTCACGCCAAGCAAGAAACCACTCGCGCCTTCCGGTGTATCCACGGGGTTGATCAATTCCGAGATCATCTGGTTACACGGCATGTTGCGACGCAATGCAGCTTGCAACCATGGCGTGATCGTCTTTCGCGTGCCCGCGTAATTCACACCTTGATCGTTGCGCAAGAGATCGTTCCAAAAACTGATCCAATGGCCTGTATACATCTCCGAATCGCCCAGTAAACGGTCAATTAGAAGTTCGCGCTTGTTCCCATTCCGGTCGTTGAGGAAAGCGGATATCTCGGCGGCCGGCGGTGTCGCTCCCCAGACATCCATGTACGCGCGGCGCACGAAGAGATCGTCCGTAATCGGATCGGCAAACGGCACGTTGTTCTGGCGAAAGTAGACGTCAAGAAAACGGTCGATTGGATTCAGAAAGGTAGACGTTGGAATTGGCGGCCGTCGAGGAGAGAGCTGCGGAGTCTGACCCACCCCATCCGCGCGCGGTCTTGCGCTCACATCATCCCAGGGCGCGCCCTGATCAATCCAGTCGGCCAGCAGTTTCACTTCAGCGTCGGTCAGCCGCGCTCCACCCATCGGCATGGATGGCTTAACCTGCCCCGTGATGCGCTGCAGCAAGAGACTATCGGCGGACTTCCCTGGAACTATGGCGGTACCGTTGACGCCACCTTGCAACAGGCTCGCGCGACTAGCCACCGATAAACCTGCTTGCGGAGAACTCCCGCCGTGGCAAGGGCTACATTGCCGCGCAAAAATCGGATGGATCGACTTCGCAAAATCAATCCGTTGCGCAAAGATGCAGCACCCATGAAGTGCGACGATGATGAGGCGGCGTAGAATGCCACTACGGTATCAGAGCGAGGCAGAGGTGGCAAACGCCCCTTTTCTACGCAACTAGGAGCGGCGGCGAATGAATAGCCAGGACACGTTGATGCCCTCGTTTGAAGCGGCCGCGGATGCCACCGTCACGGGTGACGGGACCACGCTACGGTCGCTTTTACAAAACGAACCCAATTTAGTGAAAGCCCGTTCGACGCGCGTTCATGGGGCGACGTTGCTGCATTACGTCGCTGCTAACGGCGTGGAGGATGGTCGCCAGATGTCTCCAGCGAACGCCGTTGAAATCGCCACGCTTCTGCTCGAACTGGGAGCCGAAGTCGACGCCGAGGCTGATTTCTACGGCGACAAAGCGGCGACCACGATGGTCCTGCTGGTCTCTAGCTGTCATCCCGCGAAGACCGGCGTGCAGGTAGCTCTCGTGGACACGTTGCTCGACTTCGGCGCAGCGATTAACGGGCCTGCTGGCGATGGCTCGCCGTTGCTTACAGCCCTGGAGTTTCACTATCCGGACGCCGCGGAGGCTCTGGTCCGCAGAGGCGCGGCAGTGGACAACATGGTAAAAGCGGCGGGTCTAGGGCGCGCGGATCTGGTTGCGAAGTTCCTACCGGGCGAGTCCAAGGCAAACCTCGATCTGGGTCTCGTATGGGCCGCCATGCATCATCGGAACGAAGTCGTGGAGTTGTTGTTGCGCGAAGGAGTCCAACCCGATGCTCGCGATCGGCGTCAATGGACCGCTCTCCATTGGGCGGCCTTCCATGGCTATCCGGATACGGTGCAGTTACTCCTACAAGGGAACGCTCCACTTGAGGCCAAGAATGAATTTGGCGCGAGCCCGCTGGGCCAGACGATTTGGATAACAGCACACGAAGGCGTGAATCCAATTCACTTACAAATCATTCAAGCCCTGGTCGCCGCGGGGTCGAAAATCGATCCCGCATGGTTGCGGACCGATCCCCCGCTTGATGAGCGGGTGTCAGCATTACTGCGGTGAGTGGTTCACTTGAACGTGCGCGGGAAAGACGGCCGTGCCTTTGGCCGTGACGTTCCGCAAGGACTCTAGATTGATCTGACGCAATCGCGGTAATCGAGCTAGAGCGTTCAGTCCCGTGTCGGTAATGCCGCCGCATTGATAGAAAAGCAACTGCTCCATCGCCGTGAGTTGCCCGATAATGTCCAGGCTCCGATCCGTGACCTGCGTGCTCCAGGCCTGATAGATTTTCAGTTTGTCCAGGCTGGCGATATACTCCGTTGCCGTGTCCGACGTTTCGCGGCAATACATGCAATGCAGTACTTCCAACTGCCCACAGAGGCCGATGTGACGAAAGCCCGCGTCGGTTATATCCATCGGCATGAACTCGCGAAGAGACGGAAAACGCGGCAATCCAGATAAGCCTTCGTCATCGACGTTCTTGCAGGTGACGGCCAAGCCGCGAAGTGCCGGCATGGATGCTAAAGCGGCAAACCCGTGTCCTGTCAGGTTGTAGCAGCGGCGTCCCCAAATGTATTCGATGGACTTGGAACGGCTCAGAGCGGTAAAGCCGGTGTCGCTCGCTATCGTGTCTTGGCACATTAGAAAACGAAGATGGGGCAGCGCGGCAATGTGCGCCATTGTCTCGTTGTTACAGAGTTCCTCGGCGCATCCAAGCCAGCCCAGGTTAGGTATTTGGGCCAGCACATCTAGGGCGGCAGGAGTCACAGCCCCTGAATCCGCGGTATCAAAAAGGTTGAGCGCAAAAAGACCATCGAGACCCGCCAGCTTGGCGATCCCGGCGTTTGTCAACGGGCCGCTCAGGTTCAACCCGATATAACTAGGGCCGGCCATAGCGGAAAGGAGAGACATTTCCGGTTGACCGCCACTCCATGTCTTAAAGATCGGGAAATCATGCAACAGCGCGAGGCCGGCATCGCTGATAGTCGCGCCGGCGACGAATTGCCGGAGTAGCGGCTTACTGGTAAGCGCTTTGACCGCGCCATCGCCGCTGCGCGTGTCCCGCAGATTGACACGTTCCAGATGATGGCAACCTTCGAGGTTCGCCAAACCCCTGTCGGAGATACCGCCGTGATGCAAATCGAAGCTCTTCAACAAGGGCAGATGACGTAAGACTTCCAAACCTCCATCTGTGATCCGCAGACAACTCAAGTTCAAATGTTGCAGCCGTGGCATGCGCGCTAGACTCCGCAGACCATCGTCAGTGACTTCCGAGTCGCTCAAGTCCAGATACGTTAAGTGATCGAGCTTCGAAATTCGACCTAACAAAGCATCGGTGATTTGTTTTGCACCCAAGCCCGGGATCCTTGATTCGCTCATCAAGGCGAGGGCCGCATCCCACTCTCGATCGGAAAGGCTCTGGAAGAACTGAATCAGCCAGGTAGTGGCATCCGGCACTTCTACAACGCGACTCCCGAACGTGCTGCCGGCGGGTTGTTTGTTCCCATTGTTGTCGATGAAATAAACCTGTAGCGGCAAGAACGTGTTCAGCATATGTCACTCAACCTTTCGCAGATCGCGAGCCATCTTAGCTGCTGCCCAATAGGCGATCGCTTGAATCGTCAGGGACGGATTGAAGCCGCCGTTATTAACATGCACGCTGCCATCGACGACGTATACATTGTCCGAATCGTGGATGCGGCAATAGCGATCCACCACGGATGTTTTGGGATCGTCACCCATCCGGCACGTACCAGCCTGATGTTGGCCTCCGCTCAATCCGGCGTTGGCGACTGTCTTCCAGGTCTTGCTGGCGCCCGCTTCCTTCAACCACATCTCGCATTTCGACGCTAGAAATTCGCCTACTTGCAGATCGTGCGGATGACGATGCCCACTTAAGCGGACCGTAGGTATGCCCCACGCATCGTTCAGGCCCGGCGCGAGTTCGACGCGGCTTTCAAAGACCGGCATTTCCTGCACCGGACACTTGATGCCGGCCGATCGCTTGTAATACTTGCGCACGAATCGTTTATGCTCCAATCCCCAGCGCGGAACGCCAGGAGGGATCGCGCTGCGCGAGAAGAGATAGGGCAGTGTGATGAATTCGTTCGCCATCACCGCGCCACCTTTCAATCCATTCGGCAAACCGTGGCTGAAATCGCAACAGGCGATGCGGGCCGCTGGTCCTAAGCCGTCGTACACGTCGTGTTCGAACAATCCATACGCGCCGGAGTAGGCATGGCCTTGCAGATTTCGGCCTACCCAGTCGAAGCGGTTGCCTAAACCTTGAGGGAACAATTTCGTGGCCGAGTTCAGCAGAAGCCGCGGTGATTCGGTTGCCGAGCAGGACACGACTACGGCGCGGCACGGTTGAATGTACAGCTGCTTCCGCTGAAAATATTCCACGGCGACGGCATTGCCATCGGTACCGGTGACGATTCGTTTCGCAATCGCCTCCGTCCGCAGATCGCAGTTCTTAGTCGCCAGTGCCCGGGGAATGGTTGTCACCGCGGTTGAGTTCTTCGCGTTCACTTCGCAGGCAAAGCCGACACAATGCGGGCAGCCGATGCAAGCGGGGCGTCCCTGATAAGCTACAGAATTGATCGCCATCGGTATAGGGAAGGGATGCCAGCCCAACCTCCGCGCAGCAGGTTCCAGCAGCGACGCTTCGGCATTGTAAGGCAGCGGCGGCATGGGGTATGGCTTGGTTCGCCGAGGCTCAAAGGAATTCGCACCAGCTTTTCCCGAGACACCTATTTCCCATTCGGCCTTCGTGTAATAAGGCTCCAGATCGGAATAGGCGATGGGCCAATCCGCCAGAGTGCTATTTTCCGGCGCGCCATATGTCGAGCGCATACGGAAATCGGCCTCGAAAAAACGCCACGCCATCGCCCCATAACTCGACGTCCCGCCTCCGACACAGGCGGCGATATTGTTGTAGGCTCCTTCGCTTGGAACGACGCTGCGAAAATCGCCGCCGTTGCCTTGCACCTGGCGGACGTAATTGTCATCGTCGGGGCCGAAGGCGTTACCTAACACGGTGGTGCGTTGACTGCGAAGTTCATCATGCCCCGTTTCGCCGAAGCGCTGTTGCCGCCCACGTTCCAGCAATGCCACCCGCAACCCAGCCAGCGCTAATTGCTCAGCCACGATGCCCCCGGCGGCGCCAGCCCCTAGGACGACGACGTCAACTGGTGAAAGAGTCAATGCCTGTGCCCCTCCATCTCATCAACGATGCTAAGCATCTTCCAACTGGCTTGCCCTGCATTACCGCCGTGCTGGGGGCTTCCGTAGAAACCTTGCATTGTGTGATCCACCACCATCGCGAAGAAGGTGGCGAGTTCGGGATTCTCACCCGGCTCGATGTGCCGCAGAAATTCGGTCTGCCCGGAAAATCGCAGAGCCGCAAAGTCGCTCCCGGTGCGCTCGCGGCAAGCGGATCGAAACAGCGGAATCGATCGTTGGTATGCCGGCTGGTAGCGCTTCAAGGGGCCGGCCAACTGCTTGTCGATGTAAAACACAACGCCAGCTTGCACCGCGCCCGGCGCATCGTCGGCCGGTATCACCTGATTGCATATCGCTTCGACCAGCTTACTTTCGTCCAGCGAGAATAACACCAGCGGACCCGCATACAGAGGGGTGGCCACGGCGGCCATGAGGAAGAACCGGCGATCCATCTTTCTATGTTATTCGACCAGAGCGCGGGCCTTCCGGCGAACGTGATTCAGCGCGATTACGCCAACAAGCAAGACAAGCGCCGCAAATTGAAATGCGCCACCTAAGCCAAGCGTATTTCGCATCGATCCGGCCACGGCAGCGCCCACGCCGCCTACCAGCGCGCCACCGAGATTGAAAAGTCCGTAGCCGGTGGCGCTGAGCTTAGGGGATGCGATCTCGCGAAGCACGGGCATCGTTGTGCAATCGAACAGACCCCGGCCAAGTCCAAACGTTATCAGCGCTATTATTAATACAGGCATCGATCCGGTGAGAGAAAGAATTGCCAGGAACGGGGCGGCGATTGCCAGTCCAGTCATCTGACAGATTACTCGAGCTTGGGGATTTCGCTTTGCCCAGCGGTCAGTGAGAATGCCGCCGGCGATAACACCCGCATAGCTTGCCGCTTGAATATAGAATGTAGCGGAAAATCCGGCGCCGGATAAGCTCATATGGAACCGGTCGAAAAGGTACAGCGGAAGCCAGGTATAGATCAGCCAGTTCGCCATCGCCATCGACGTAAATGCAACCAGGATGGCGGCGAATCCCGGCGTGCGGAATAACGCCGCGATCGATTCTAGAAAATCGAACCGCCCTGGTTGAGGGGCATTATCGCGCCGCAGAAAAATCAGCAGCACGATGAAATAAACCACGCCAATAACGCCGAGGATATCGAACACCGGTCTCCATCCCGAATGTTCGCCCATCCACCCGCCCCATGCGCCGCCCAGGACCAGCCCAGTATACAAACCACTCTGATGAATTCCGGTAGCGAGCGAGCGTGTGGCTGGTCCGTGGCGATCGGCGATGAGTGCCAACGCCGCCGGAAGATAGAAGGCTTCACTTGCGCCCATCAGCGCCCGCGAACCTAGCATCCCCGACATGGATGTGACGTGGCCGGTGACCCATGTGGCGATGCTCCAGATTACGAGCCCGCCAAGAATCACGCGCCCTTTCCCGAAGCGATCGGCAACATAGCCGCCGAAAGGACTCAAGATCCCATATGTCCACAGAAACACCGTGCTGATGAGTCCAAGCTGAAAAGAGCTGGCATGCAGATCCCGCTCGAGCAATGGAAGAAGCGAAAAGATGACTTGACGATCCAGGTAATTAAGGAGCGCCACTCCCCACAGGAGAGCGACGAGTAGCCATTTCATTTGGTCCTTTCGCTTACCGTGGAGTAAGGCGCGAAGGCCAAGTATACTTCGTGAACGGTGGGACTAGCCCAAGTTGCAAGCCCCGCCGTTCGATAGCGCGAATCGATTTTCCGTCGAGCTAATTGGCAGCCAGTTGCGGTTGGGTATTTACACCTAGTTCCGAAAGGCGCGTGGCAAGCAATTTCTCCAATTCCACCAGAGCCGCGCTGAAGCCCGCAATGCCTTCGGCGAGCTTATCGTTTGCCATGCGATCGGTCTCATGCATTTTATCGAAGGTCGCTTTATCCATGGAAATGCGCTCGATTTGTAAAGTTTTGGCCTTTTCCGGATTCAGCATGCGAGGCAGTTCTCCTTCTTTCGCATCCAACTCGGCCAGCAGTTTGGGCGAAATGGTCAACAGATCGCATCCAGCAAGCGAGGTGATCTCGCCGATGTTGCGGAAGCTCGCGCCCATTACCACGGTCTTGTAGCCGAACTTCTTATAGTAGTTGTAAATAGCCGTTACCGATTGCACACCAGGATCTTCGGCGCCTTGATAATCCTTGCCTGTGCTGTGCTTATGCCAATCGAGAATACGTCCCACGAAGGGTGAGATCAGAGTCACCTTGGCTTCCGCGCAAGCCACCGCCTGATGCATGCCGAACAGCAGCGTGAGGTTGCAGTGGATCCCCTCTTTTTCTAACTGGCTAGCAGCCTGAATGCCTTCCCAGGTGGAGGCGATCTTAATCAGAATTCGTTCCCGCGAAACGCCCGCTTCGTCATACTGCTTGATGATCTCGTGCGCTTGCTGGATCGTGGCTTCTGTGTCGAACGAGAGGCGGGCATCCACTTCGGTGGAGACACGCCCCGGAATGATGGCCAGAATCTTCTTGCCGAAGGCAATCGCCAGGCGCTTAAACGCCAGACCCGCCACTTGCTTATCCGTCGACTTTTCGCCGAGTTCGCTCTTCGCCTGTTTCAAAACATCGTCCACCAGATTCCGGTATCCAGGCATCTGCGCGGCCGCGGTTATCAGCGATGGGTTGGTGGTGGTGTCTTGCGGTTTGTACTTCAGAATCGATTCGAAGTCGCCGCTATCGGCCACTACGGTGGTCATTGCGCGAAGTTGTTCCAGTAATGTCATCGGTGGTTGCCTCTTACTCCATCGTAATCCAGCGCAGGGTGAATCATTCGGAGCGACGGACTAAGCCGCCGACTCACCTTCCTGAACCACATTGAGACGGGAGATTCCCAGAAGCCTGGCGCACAAGGTAAGAGACTGCGCCACAACCTGATCCATGTTGTAGTACTTGTACGTCGCCAACCTGCCGACGAAATGCGTGTCCGGATAAGTTTCCGCCAGGTCGGCGTACTTCTTATAGAGAGCCGCGTTTTCGCCGCGTGGAATCGGGTAGTAGGGGTCGCCTTCGGATTTGGGATATTCGTACACCACGCTGGTCTTCGCATGCGCTTGCCCGGTTAGGTGCTTGAATTCGGTCACGCGGGTGTAATCGTGATCGTTCGGGTAATTGATCACAGCAACGGGTTGTAGCTGTTCGCGATCGAGTGTCTCGTGACGGAACTCCAAGGAGCGGTACGGCAGCTTTCCGAAACGGCAACTGAAAAACTCGTCGACCGGTCCGGTATATACCATCTCGCGATACTTCACACTGCCCGGCAAGTCCCGGTAATCGGTTCCCAGGACCACGGTAATATTCGGGTGGTCCAACATGTTTTCGAACATCTCCGTATAGCCGTTGAGCGGCATGGATTGGTAGGTATCGCCGAAATAGCGATCGTCGCGATTGGTTCGCACTGGAATACGGGCCGTAACCTGAGCGTCCAGTTCCGACGGGTCCAGCCCCCATTGTTTGCGCGTATAATTGCGAAACAGCTTTTCGTAAAGATCGCGGCCCACGCGATTTACTACTACATCCTCGGACGTGCGAACCGGTAGGCGGCTTTCGGCGACGGATTCAAAATACGCTTCGATGGTTTCTGGCGTTAGCGTGAGATTGTATAGCCGGTTAACCGTATCGACATTGATCGGGACGGGCACCAATACTCCATCGACATTCGCCAGCACGCGGTGTTCATAGGGTCTCCACGCCGTGAACTGCGAAAGATATTCGAATACGTCACGGGCGTTGGTATGAAAAATATGCGGCCCATATTGGTGAATGCGAATACCATCGTCGTTCAGCCGATCATACGCATTTCCGCCGATGTGCGGGCGGCGATCCACCAGCATTACCTTTTTGCCATAGCCGCGAGCCATGCGTTCGGCTACCACTGCTCCCGCAAAACCGGCTCCGACAATTAAATAATCAAACACGGGCAAATCCCTCCTCAACGGTCTTCACCTGTGCCGCGGCAGTCAGGGGAACGGCCTTCCGCGCGACCACATCCTGTATCAGCTTGTTCATGGCCGACCAGGTTTTATCCCACGACATCGTATTGACGAAGGCGTCGGCCTGCCGCCGCCACTCTGCCGTCTTGCCGGACAATAGGCGCTCGGTCTGTTCCACGAATTCGGCCGGGTTCGCGGCGATGCTCACCAAGCCCAATTCGCCGTACGGGCGGACGACATCGGAAATGGGCGTCGATACCGCCGGAAGTCCCGCGGCCAGATACTCCAAGGTTTTTGTTGGGCTGATGAACTTCGTCGAATTGTTTCGGGCGAACGGCAACATCGCAACATCCCATCCGGAGAAATAAGCGGGAAGATCCTGATATGCTTTCATCCCCAGGTAATGAATATTTTCCGCTCGCGGCAGGATATCGGGCGATATCTTTACCACCGGTCCAATCATCACGAAATGCCACTCAGGCCGTGCCGCGGCCGCTTGCCGCAGTAAGTCCAGATCCATCCGTTCGTCAATCACCCCGGCATATCCAATGCGCGGGTGAGGGATTTGCACTTGGTCCGCTGGTTCGGCCATGGCGGAACGCGCCTGAATAAAGTGTTCGATGTCCACGCTGCTGGGAAAGGCATGTACGCTGGGATTTAAAAGCCGCTTGGCTTCAAAAAGACTCGTACCTCCCGTGAATACAAGGTCCGCATCGCTGAATAACAGACGCTCGTTCAAGTGAAGATCGGGATGCGCTCCGTCGAACAGCGAGAGTTCATCCATACAGTCGTAAATAATGGCTTCCGGTTGTAATCCCGCCGCCAACGGCAAAGCCATCGGTGTATAAAACCAGGCCACATACGATTCGATTTTGTTATCCGGTAGAAACGCAGCCAGCAGCCGGCGAACGGATGCTTCCGGATTCGCAGTACCCGGCGGCAGCAACGGTGTGATAACGCGCACGCCAGTCTGCGGGCAAACGTTTTGCCGCAAAGTGGGCGAGTTCCCTTCGAAGATCGGCTCTTCAATGAAATATACGCGGCGGCGTCGGGCGAAACGGCTCATCAGGTGTTGGGGACGTTGGAACACGAATCCCCAACGAAGATGGGAAAAACATAGAAGATCGGAATGTTCTAATTTCAAGTTTGAGTCCCTCGCTAAGAATTGAAATGATTGCTGCTGCCTTCGAATCGCGTTTTCCAGCGGCGCGTAAATTGCCCGGTTACCACTTTCATCGGCATAGCCGAAAAGGCCGTTTTGACAGTGCCGGTCGTCATCCCAGCCAGGATGATTCAAGATCGGATATAGACAGATGCCTTGCACGGGCACTCCCATATCGATCGCTGTCTTCACTTCCGCGCAGATGAACGAAAACCATTCCGGCCGGTCTTCGTCTTCGGTGCCCGTCTCCGATATATAAAGCGGACGGCCGTAGCGTTCCCATACTTCGTTCAAAATCAAATGAAAAGGACGATAGCGCGGATCGTCGCGATCCAGAGTCTGGGAATTATGAATCCACTGATTGCGGCAATAATAATTGATCCCGATAATATCCAGGAATCGAGGGTCGCCCCCCAACTCCGGCCAGCGCCTTCCACAAAGAACATCCCAGGCGTCGAACTGCGATTGCCGATGGCGCTCCACTTCTTCTTTCTCGCCCGCCATCGCCGGATTGCCGCCGATGTGAATCACCGGTTCGGGCGCTACAAGGCGCGCCTCCGGCAGCTCTCGTAAGATCGCTTCACTGGCCACGATCGCCGCATGGGTTAGCTGACGCTTGATCTCGTCACCGCATCCTGTCAGGAACGGATTCAGATAGGCAACGTCGCCCGCAGCCCAGGAAAAAAACGATATCTCATTCACCGGCGCTACAAAGGGCCGTGTGTAGCCCCGGCGCTTCAAATGACGGGCAATCGCCACGGCGAAGCGGCGGAATGATTCCACAAAATCCGGCGAATCGAGCGCGATGTGTTCGGGATATCCGAAGTGCAGCAGGTCAAGCACAACCTGTGTGCCTGTCTCGTCCGCCGCGTCAAAGATGCTATCGAGAGAATCGAAGGTGTATTTTCCCGCGCAAGATTCAATCAAATGCCAGCGAGCCCCTTCGCGTACTGTCCTAATTCCCAGCTCTTGCAGTCGCAGATAGTCCGCTCTTACAAGCCGGTCATGCATCGTGGAGTTCACCAAATCCAGACGTCTACCATCACGTAGCTTTTGGGTCGAGCATTCGAAACCCGCATGGATAAGGCTTGTGAAGACACTCATCGCTTGATCAACTCCTTTCTTAAGCTATTTGAATCGCACTTACGCGGGGTACGCACGTAGAAGTCTAGCTGCGCCGCGAGTACGGCAACTGGAATCTTCCCCTAAAGTGGTTCGGCTAGCGCCTATACCGTATTGATAGCCAGGAACAAGAAACGTTACAACTTCGCGCGAGGGTGGGAAACCCTGATCGGCAACAGTGAAAGTTTGGAGAAGCGCTCGGCCTCGGCGGGGAGGCTCGATAGACTAGATTGTGTGATTCCAGCATCCGGGCAAATTCTTTGCCCGATAGTACATTCACAGTGCTAATGCAATCAACCGATCATCGGTGTGCGTTCACGAGACTTCCAGCGGGACGGATGAACGTCCCTTTGTGTACGATGGCATGAATCCATTAAAAATTGGTGGAGGCGGCGGGAGTTGAACCCGCGTCCGAAAAAGCCCGCTATGAAAAGACTACGTGTGTGTCCGATCCTAAGTGTTTCGACTACCCTCTAAAGGATCGACAAAAGCGAGGATAATCTAGCTCGATTGATCTCGGCTTTCGGCTACGAACAGAAGCCTTGGACCTATCCTGCAAAATGACGTTCGCTAGATACCGTACAGGCCCGGTACCCGGAACGGCTACTTAATTAATTAAGCAGCGTATGCAAACTGCGAGTTGGCAGTTTTAATTTCCGATCGTTTTACGGGAGCTCGGAACCCGACACGCCTTCTCACAACGATTCAATCCCGTCGAAACCGTTTCGCCCCCTTTTTCATATGGTACACCTAATGCCAAATCAGGGCAGCCGTAAGCCTGCCTTCGGAGCGAAGCCTTCCACCAGCCAGAGGCTGGGTTTAGTCTTAATCACGCTGTAAACGAAGCTTTTTCCGTCCGGCGCCAAGCTGAACCGAATCCCCGGATTCATACGCGTGGCTGGACGAAACTCCTTCCCCAGGTCCGCTAGGATCTGCTCTTCCGTTCCCGAAATGGCCACGGAAAACAGGACATTGCGGTCTCCCTGCGGCCGAATTCCGTACACCCGTTTGCCATCCGCTGAAAAGGTGTACTGCAGGGTCCGATGATTTCCCAACTGTCTGATAATTTTCCCGTCGGGCGAAATCGATTCATCGTCAATCGCAATCCACTCGCCAGTGGGCGACCAGCAAGGGATGCGCGTCACCCTCATTTCGCGTATCATAACCGGCGTCGCTTGCCCCGTGGTCTTCACCTTCATAAATCGCACATGGCCTTCGTTGCGGCTACGGTAAGCGAACCAGTTTCCATCGGGGGACCAAACGCCGGGATATTCCTGCGGTCCGACATTGGTCAGCGGGACTGGCGGTCCACCTGACACTGCGCTAATCCACAAACGGATTCCTTCGCTTGCGTCGATGCGGGCATAGATCACGCGATCCGCGATTTCGCCCTGCTGTTCAACGCCAACCCGGCCTACGATCCGAACAACGACGATGGCGCGGGCTTTGCCCGTACTCGAAAGATATCGAATTGGTGGATTCCGCCGGTGAGTGGGCATCGAATGCGGTGGACCTCTGCCGCTTTCTCGATGGCATTGACGGACGCCATCAGGGCACCGCGGCGCTGTTGACCCCCGCCACACTCCAGGAGGTACCTGGCTCGTGGGTCACCATTACCGGTCAGAATCTGGGCACGGCCACCAGAACGTGGAGAGGTAGCGAATTCAACGGCCCGATTCTCCCCTCTGAGGTGGATCACGTGTTGGCCACCATCAATGGGAAGAAAGCCTTCGTCTATTACGTCTCGCCTTCGGGTCCCGTGATTGCGATTGGCAGCAATTAATGGGCATCGAAGGTTCGTAACGCACCAGCTAATTAAACAAAGGAGAACACAATGTCTGATTCATTATCCCGGCGTCAAGCCGCCCAACGAATCCTCACCGCGGGAGCCGCGGGGCTAGCCTTCGCGAAAATCTCCAAGGCCGGTCAGCCCCAAATGGAAGAGGCCCTCAGTAACCTGCGGGCGGCTCGGGAATCTCTATCGCGGGCTACCGCGAACAAAGGCGGCCATCGCGTCAATGCCATCAAAATGGTTGACCAGGCCATCGACGAAGTGAAGGCCGGAATTTCGGCGGCCTCGTAAAGCGTTTTTTGGGCGCCGGCCCAAGATTCCGCCGGCGCCTATTATCCCACCAACTTTCCCCCCTGCAACCATCCGCCGTCCCCCCGCGCCTCTTACCGATTGGCTGGTGTAACTGGCCGAATTCCAGAAGATTCATCCGGATGTGGCTGATACGATGCAATCATGAGAACCGACTCCACCGGCAAATTCGATAGGAATTTCAAAATGGGAGTGCAACGGATGGGTCGCAGAAACTCCGCCATGCAGGGGATTATCTTTTCCGCTTGCATCATCGTTGTCGGGATTCTTTTGTTCCTGGATAACGTCGGGCTGGTGCGAATCGATAATTATGGCAATCTGTGGCCCCTGATCCTGGTAGCTATAGGTCTCGGCAAGCTGTTCGACGCACGAAGCACCATCATGCGCGCCTGGGCCGGTATATTCATAATTAGCGGCGCTCTCCTGCTATTTTCCAACCTCCATATTCTCCACGTGCATGAAAGTATTATTTGGCCGCTGATTCTGATCGGTTTCGGTGTCATGACGTTACTGAAGACCTTGGATCGCGGCCGTGTGGTCCCCGTCACCGGCACTACCGCCGACGGGACAAGCTTCGATGCCACCGCAACGTTTAGCGAGCTGGCTATCTTCGGAGGCGTGAAACGCCGCTACGACTCGCAGGATTTTCTGGGAGGCGAGGCCACCGCCGTTTTCGGTGGTATCGAAATTGACTTGCGCAAAGCTTCGATGAAGGCCGCGCAAGCTACCCTGGACATCAATGCGGTCTTCGGCGGCGTGGAGGTGAGGGTGCCGGAAGCGTGGATCGTCACCGTGCAAGGCGTGGGGATCTTCGGCGGCTATGAAGATAAGACCACCGCTCCTCCCACGCAAGATGGCGCCCCCACTCCGCGATTGTTCGTCACCGGGAGTGCCGTATTTGGCGGGGTTTCGATCGAAAATTAAGCTTCGGCCGGCGCCCCTATGCATCCAGCATTTGAAAGCAAAACCCGGTTCGGCGGATACCTGCTCGCGTGGGTGCCCATTTCATTGCTGCTGATCCTGGTGGTCAGCACCAATCATGTGACGGCGATTGAAGCGGCCGCAGTCATGGTGCCGATGACGGTGGTTTTCGCTTTTATCAGCATGTCATCCTGGTACACCTGCCGGCAATTGCCACTGCGTGCCGCCAGTGCCGCGAAGTTGATCGCCAATCATATGACGGCGGCCTTGGTCGTCAGCGCCGCGTGGACCCTTCTCTCGCGCTTGACCGCTTTATCTCTCACGGCATTTTATCCAGGCCTCGACGATCGCTTTCGCCGCGCTTTACCCGTCGTGGCCGGCGTTGGCGTACTGCTTTATCTTCTTTCCGTAGCGATGCATTACGTCATTCTCGCTATTCAATCGTCCCGGCACGCCGAAATCCTCGCCGGTGAAGCCGAGCTGCGAGCGTTGAAAGCGCAGATCAACCCGCACTTCTTATTCAATAGTCTGAATTCCATCAGCGCGCTAACCACCATCGATCCCGCCCGCGCCCGGGAAATGTGTATCAGTCTCTCCGACTTTCTGCGCACGACGCTCCGGCTCGGCGACAAAACCAGTATTTCGTTTGGCGAAGAACTGGCTTTGGTGAAAAATTATCTGGACGTGGAACAGGTGCGTTTTGGGTCGCGCCTGCGCCTGGAACAGGAAGTCGAAATAGCGTGTGAAGATTGCCAGATACCACCGCTATTGATTCAGCCGCTGGTAGAAAACGCTATTAAACACGGCGTTGCGACGATGATCGACGGCGGCTGCATCCGCGTCCAAGGACATCGCCAGGGTAGCGACTTGATCTTCAGCATTGAAAACGATTTCGATCCCGATTCCCCGTCGCCGCGGCGCAATGGTGTGGGTTTAGTCAACGTAAGAAGCCGTCTGCAAGCGCGTTATGGCGACGCGGCCACGCTCCAGGTGGAAGTCGATAAGGATCATTATCGCGTCAGGATGTCGTTCCCCTGCGATTCCTCCGAGCGATAATCGGGAGAATGATGACGGATTCCCTGCAGCCCAATTCCAGCTTCTCGCACTACCGCATCATTTCCCGGCTGGGGGAAGGCGGAATGGGCGAAGTATTTCTGGCTACCGATATTACGCTGGACCGCCAAGTGGCTTTAAAAATCCTGCCCCGCGATGTATCGGACAACCCGAATCGATTGGAACGCTTCGTGCGCGAAGCCAAAGCAGCTTCCGCTTTAAACCATCCCAACGTAGCCTACATACACGAGATCGGCGAGGCTAACGGACTTCATTTTCTGACGATGGAATACATCGAAGGTGTGCCGCTGGACCAGAAAATCGGCGATACGCCGCTGCCCATTCCGGAAATTGCATCGCTTGGCGCGCAGATCGCCGACGCGCTGGATGCAGCTCATTCCAAGGGGATCGTTCATCGCGATATCAAGCCCGCCAATATCATGGTGACGCCCCGGGGCTATGTGAAAGTTCTCGATTTCGGCTTGGCGAAGATTGTGGCCGACTCAACCGTCGGTGGCCTCTCGTCTCGCATGGAAACCCGCTTTGCGACCGCCGCCGGAGCTGTCTTGGGGACCGTTGAGTACATGAGCCCGGAACAGGCGCTGGGCAAGGAAGTGGATCATCGCACCGATATTTTCAGTCTCGGCGTTGTGCTTTATCAGATGGCCACCGCACGATTACCCTTCGCCGGCAGCAGCACTTCCGAGACCATTGCCCGCATCCTGCAGACCCAGCCCGAGGGCATGGCGCGCTTCAATTACGATGTGCCCGAAGAGCTGGATCGGGTAGTTCGTAAATGCCTGGAAAAGGACCGTGAACGGCGCTATGCTTCCGCCCGCGACCTGCTTGTCGATCTGAAGGCTTTGACTCAGGATCGCCAGCCCGCGCCGCTACCGCACCAAAATGCCACCGCCGAACGAGTCGCTCTGCGAGCGATTATTGTGGACGATGAAGAGCTTGCCCGCCAAGTGCTGCGCGAGTATTTGAAAGCGCATGACGATGTCGAAATTGTCGCCGAATGCGCCAATGGGTTTGCCGCCGTTAAAGCCGCCAGTGAATTCAAGCCCGATCTGATGTTCCTCGACGTCCAAATGCCCAAGCTCGATGGGTTCGAAGTTTTAGAGTTGACCAGTCCCGAAATCGCCGTCATTTTCACGACAGCGTTCGACAATTACGCCATGCGGGCCTTCGACGCCCACGCGGTCGATTATCTTTTGAAACCGTTCAATGCCGATCGTCTGCACACTGCCTTGCAACGCGCCAAACTTCGCATCCAAGCCCAGCCAGGTGACCAGCCCAGCGAAAAGCCAATCGTGGCGACAGAACTGGCATCTGCGGCGCGCGCTCCCGATCAATTCCTGCAGCGAATCGTCGTCAAGGATGGGTCGCGGGTACATATTATTCCCGTGGATCGTCTGGATTTCGCCGAGGCCCAGGACGATTATGTTTCACTCCGCACCGAGAAGAAAAATTACCTGAAGCAACAGACTATCTCCAGCCTGGAAGCCTCGCTCGATCCGGCGCAATTCATTCGGGTGCACCGCTCGTTTATCGTCAATATCGGGAAAGTAACGAAGATAGAGCCGTATACGAAGGACACCCGGGTGGCGGTGCTGGCGGATGGAAGTCAGGTTCCCATCAGCCGGGCGGGCTACGGCCGGTTGAAAGAGATATTAGATTCGAGGGCCTAGCGAAGCGAATCGATCGTCATCGTGCCGCCGGTGACGATGCCCTTCACCTTTACCTGCAGAGAAGGCTTAGCGGATTGCTTCGCCGCCCGTAACCGCTTGGCAATTTTCTTATTGCCGGCTTCGTCAAAGCGGATCACCTTGCCGTCGGCGGTTTGTAAAGCGAAGGCTTTCGTATCTTTCGCGATGCTACAGGTTGTCTCGCTGGCCGTTTCCGCCTTGCCCAGATGCTGTTGACCGTCTTCCGTAACCGCGGGGACTTTCTGCTCTGCCTTGGCTCCCGTGGGCGTGCAATCGGCCGAAACAATTGTGCCAATCAGTGTGGATTGGGCAAACATCGTCCCTGCCGTGAACAGGACCGCCAGCACCCTTCCCCGAATGCGATTCATGACAGGATGGATGAGGCGGTTGAAACTTTGTTTCGATGAAAAAAGAATATTCTTGCACTATAATTCTTCGGGAGGGGTTTCCACATGAGTCTGACCATCCGAATATTGAGCTTCGCCGCTCTGCTGTCCGCGATTCCAGCCACGAAAGCTGCCGGTCCGCTGGATAAAGTGGCCGTTTATTCCGGCACATGGAACCTGAAAGCGGAGCACTTCGCCACTCCTTACAGCAAAGCCAGTAAGGAGGCCACCACCATCAAGAACGATTGCTGGCGCAGTGGAAATTACTTCGCTTGTAACCAGTTCGTCGATGGCGATTCGAAGGCCCTACTGATCTTTACCTATAATGCCAAGGACGATACCTATACCAGTTACCCGATCCCCCAAGGTGGCGGCAAGGCAGGCTCGGGCAAGCTTCTAATCAAAGGCGACGTCTGGACGTTCCCGTGGGAAGACGAAGCCGACGGCAAGCCGGTCTATTTTCAGGTGGTCAATGTATTTACATCTCCCGGTACGATCGAGTACCGGCAGGAATTCTCCACCGATAATGTTCACTGGACTTTAATGGCGAAGGGAACGGAAACGAAAGACACAAAGTAGCGGAGGTTACTGGCGGTAAAATCCTCCACCTACGTCACGCATCATTTTTCCCCACAGCGCTTGTGACAACTCCTGGGCGCCGGTGGCCGCAACGGGTATCACGTTCAGATGAAGTCCGGCCATTTCGTCGCCCACCCCAGAGCCCCAGAAAACCTCCTTCGGAGGCCGATTCGGGTTTTTGGGATTACGGTCTGAATTGTCGTAGAAAAATTCCATATGGACCTTCGTCCCCGCCGGTAGCCTGACCGGAGTCGCGTAGCGGAACTGATCCTGCCAGTTGAAGTCCCAATCCTTGATCCAGATCAGCCATTGCTTTCGGCCATTCGGAAGGATGGCGAATCCGCGCATTTCCCGGCACAGAAAATGCGCATGCGGGATGATGCTGTAAAGATCGACGTCCACCGGAATTTCAAAATGATCGGTCACCAGATAACGAGCGTCCCCCGGGGCGATGTCGATCCGCCTGGAACCCAGCGCTATATCCTGGACATGCCTTTCGGGTGCCGTGTCAGTGAAGTAAAAACCGATTCGCGAACGCTCCGTTTCCGGCTTTCCGGTGGGATGAAAATGGAGTTGAACAATCAAACCGGAATCCTGACGCAGTATCGCTGGCGCCACCGCAGGCATCTGGATCGGCTGATTACCGGGCGACCAACCGCCCAGCCCGATGGCCGGCAGAGCGCCGGGTCCGCCAAAACAGCTATATCCCGATCCCGTATCGTTTTTCTGCCCTATATGGTGCGGATCGTTAAATAAGATTGCGTGATGAACCACGCGCGGGTCCGACGGCCGGAACTCGATGGCGCGTACATATTGGGTTCGTTTTGCACGCAGCGGGACGGAGAAGCACTGATAGATGTCGGGGCCTTCGGCGGGAACCTCGAAGGCATGCGGCATCTCGACGATCAGGTCCGGAGGACCCAGTTGCCAGTCGCCGGGAAACACTGGCGGCGGCGGAGTTTTTGAGCGATCGCCTTCCGGCGCACCCCCTTCCGCCCAACGTCGAAGGAGTGAAATCTCCTCACCGCTCAGCCGGCGTTCAGCGGCAAAATGGCCGTATCCCGGTTCCGGTTTCCACGGCGGCATCTGGTGTGAGGCGGTGACTTTGGCGATCAAAGATGCGCGTTTCGCGGCGTCGCCATAACCGATCAAGGAAAAGGGAGCGGACTGGCCCGGCCGATGGCAGGTGACGCAATGCGTGTTAAGAATTATTGAGATATCGTGGCTGAATGTAGGTAAGCTAACCGTATTTCCGGCGAATAGAACGAACGGCGTCAACAACATCCATCCAGCAATCAGTTCCATTCTTTCGATGGTAGCCGAGATCGGCTATGTAACCTAGCTGCGCCGTTTGATCATCATTACTCACGAAGGAAAACTATGAAAACGAAATCTATCCTATTAACAGGGGCGGCGTTTTTGCTCTCCCTCGTCAGCGCGTTCGCCGCCGATTTGACTGGTAAGTGGACCGGGGAAATGGAAGGCCGCAACGGTACGCGGACGGTTACTTTCAATCTCAAGTCCGACGGAAGTTCGCTAACCGGAAGCTCCGTAGGGCCGGGCGGACGCGAGATCCCGATCGCGGACGGCAAGGTGGATGGCGATAACGTCTCGTTCAGCACGACATTTGAAATGCAGGGTAATACGGTAAAGAGTCTCTACACGGGAACGGCATCCGCCGCCGAGATGAAATTGAAGGTCCAGCGCGAAGGTGGAAATGGACAAGCGCGGGACTTAACGTTGAAGAAAGCGCAGTAAGAAAACGGCGACGCGCGGATGAATCACAGCAATCGATCTTTTATTCTTCTGTTGTCTCCAATCTTCTGCGCGAGCTCGTTTTTCGGCCAGACGGGCATAGTGAAGTCGGGCGGCCAGACTATACCCGGCGCCACCATCAGCGCCACGCTTGGAACCACGAAATTAACTTCGCTCACCGACGACGGCGGGCGCTATTCTTTTACCGGACTGACCGCCGGGACCTGGAATTTTCAAGTGGATATGTTTGGATTCCAGCCGGCCCGCAAGGAAGTGCAGGTTACCGGGGCGGCGCAGACGCTGGACTGGACATTGGAATTGCGATCGGGTCTAGCGGCGCAAGGCTCGCGGCGCTCGGGTGCGGGCTTTGCGAGTTTGCAGGCCGAAGGACAAATTGCTGCGGCGTTGGCCAATGGTCCGGCTGAAGCGGGCCCTGCGGCGGGCGCTTCCGATAGTGGAAATGAGTCGTTTCTAGTCAATGGAAGTTTGAGCCGCGGCTTACCGCAAGGGATGAACGAAGATCCTTCGCAGCAGCGTGGATTGGGGCAGGGTCCGAACGGCGCCGGGGCTGCGGGAAATCCTACCGCCGGTGCTCCTCCGGGATTTGGCGGGGCTGGAGGCGGCGGGGGATTTGGCGGCGGAGGCGGTAGAGGTGGCGGCGGATTTGGCGGAGGCGGCGGAGGCCGGGGCGGTGGTGGCGGCTTCGGACAACGACGTCCTGGCGGCGCCAACGGACAACCTCCATTCTTTGGAAATCGCGCCAATCGTGGCGGGAATAGCATTCGCGGCGCGGCCTTCCTGACGCTGCGCAATTCGGCGCTCGATGCCCGTCAGGTTTCGCTCAACGGCGAGAATACCGCGAAGGCCGCCTATGCCCAGACCCGGTTTGGATTCCTTATCGGTGGTCCGCTGGTGATTCCAAAAGTGATCAAGGCAGAGCAGACTTTCTTCTTCATAAATTACTTCGGAACCCGAGCCCGCAATCCCCAGAATTTGGTGTCCACCGTACCGACTCTGGCTGAGAGAAACGGCGATTTCTCGCAAGTGCCATCGACGATTTACGATGCCTTCAGCCATATGCCGCTACCGGGAAATATAATCCCGGCATCGCAGATCAATTCCATTTCCCGAGGTCTGTTGAGCTTCGTTCCACTCCCGAATCAGCCGGGAAATGTCCAGAATTATCAGCTGGTGGCGTCGGTCCCTCAGAACTCCGATAATCTCGGAGTGCGTCTGAATCACAACTTCGGCAAGAAGGATCGCCTGGCGCTCAATTTGAACTATCAGCGTCGTGAGGGAGAGGGCATCCAGCTCTACGGCTATCGCGACGAGACCAGCGGCTACGGCGCCAGTTCCGATTTGAGTTGGACCCATACATTCACGCCCACGGCGCTTAGTTCCCTGCATTGGACCTTCAATCGCAACCGCAGTAATACGACGCCGTTCTTCGCCGATAAAACGAATGTCGCCGCCGCCTTGGGCATCCAGGGCACTTCGCAGGATCCGTTGAATTTCGGCCCTCCGAATTTGTCGTTTACGAATTTCGGTTCTCTCAGCGATGCAAGTCCTTTGTTGGTGCGTAATCAGAGCACGGGCGTCAGCGAATCCTTCACCTGGGTTCGCGGCAACCACAGCATGAGCTTCGGTGGAGAATACAAACGGCTGCAATTGAATACGCGAACCGATTCCAATGGCCGGGGCACGTTTACGTTCACCGGACTTGCCACCAGCGCCTTCGATGCGAACGGATTTCCGGTGCAGGGAACGGGCTACGATCTGGCCGACTTCCTTCTCGGGTTCCCCCAATCGAGCTCGATTCGTTACGGCGATTCAAACACCTATTTCCGTGGGCAATCCTACGCCGCGTTCGCCCAGGACGACTGGCGCCTGGGACCGAATTTCAGCTTGGTTCTGGGCTTGCGTTACGAGTACTTCACGCCTCTGCGGGAGAAGTACGATCGCATTGCCAATCTCGCCATCGCGCCTGGATTCACGGCCGCCAGTGTAGTGACGCCCGGCCAAGCCGATCCCTATGGAGGCAGCCTGGACAGCGCTCTGGTGAATCCCGACAAGAACAATTTTTCGCCCCGGCTAGGCCTGGCTTGGAAGCCGCTTAAAGCAACGCAGATTCGCGCGGGTTACGGTTGGTATTACAACAATACGGTCTACAACCAGATCGCATCCCGTCTGGCGGCGCAGCCTCCGTTCGCGATTAGCAACAACGTCAACACCAGTCTGAATGCCATTCTGACGGTTGCCGACGGGTTCACGGTTACGCCGGATGGGAAAACGGTAACCAATACTTTTGCCGTGGATCCGAACTATCGCATGGGTTATGCGCAAACGTGGAACGCCTCCATTCAGCGCGACCTGCCCAAGGGGATCGTGCTGGAGCTTGGATATCTCGGCACAAAGGGCACACGGCTGGACATCCAACGGTCGCCCAATCGCGCGGCGCCCGGTTCCCCGTTGACCTCGGAAGATCGGCGGCGTATCGGCAACGCTGTGGGCTTTATTTATGAAAGCTCCGATGGGAATTCCATCTATCACGCCCTGCAAGTGCGCGGCACACGCCGTTTCCGTAGAGGACTTTCGGCGAACTTGCTTTATACGTTTTCTAAATCCATCGACGATTCATCGACGTTTGGCGGGGCGGGGAACACAGTCGCTCAGAATGATCTTGATCTGCGCGCGGAGCGAGGTCTGTCGAGTTTCGATCGGCGTCACGTTCTGTCTCTGAACTGGGTGGCGACCTCGCCGGTGGGCGGCCCGAATGGGTATTTGAAGGAGAGCGCCGTGGGCACGAAGCTGCTGAAAGATTGGACTTTGAGTGGCGGAATCACGGCCAGCAGTGGGACGCCGTTGACGGCTCGTGTGCTGGGGAACCAGTCGGATACAAGTGGAACCGGTGTGGTGGGTAGTGGCCGGGCCGACGCCACAGGCATCGATCTTAGTTCCGGCGGTGGGTTCTTCAACTCGAGTGCATTTGCCGTACCGCCATCAGGCCGCTATGGCGACGCAGGGCGGAACACGATTCCCGGGCCGGCGATTTTCTCCCTGAACGCGTCATTAGGCCGGTCGTTCAGCTTGACGGAGCGGAAGAAACTGGAATTCCGTATCGACACCACGAATCTGACAAATACCGTGAGCATCACGAACCTGTATACGGTGGTGAATGCCGTCAACTATGGCTTGCCAAGCAGTGCCGCCGCGATGCGAACGGTGTCGGCTACCCTGAGGTTTCGCTTCTAAATGAAAATTCTGAAAGCCGCGCTCGCTCTCGTATTGTTTCTTGCACCGCAAGCCGTTCCGCAGGAGCCGGCGACATTTTCTACGTCCAGCAGTCTGGTGGTTGTGAATGTATCCGTTCGCGACCGGTCCGGCAATTTAATCCCAAACCTGAAGAAAGAGGATTTTGTTTTATCCGAAGACGATAAGGCCCAGAACATTTCTGTATTTGAGCTGCAACGCCTAACCTCGGACGTTCTGCCGGCGATTACGGATAAGCCCGGAACCGTGCGGCAAAAGATCGCGCTGTCGAACGATTTAACTCCGGCACGCTATCGCGATCGCCGTCTATTGGCTTTGTTTTTCGACTTGTCCTCCATGGCTCCGGCTGAGCAAATCCGCGCCACCGCTGCTGCCGAGAAGTTTTTGAAGACGCAGATGACTTCATCCGATCTGGTCTCCATCATGACTTTCACGACACGCTTTCGAGTGATAGAGGACTTCACCGACGATCGCGATCTGCTGCTGGGCACGATCAAGAAATTCCGGATCGGCGAATCATCCGAACTCGCTGTCGATGGCGCAACCGGGCAGGATGCCGACGACGATAGCGGCATGTTCACCGCCGATGAAACCGAGTTCAACATCTTCAATACCGACCGCAAGCTAAGCGCTCTGGAAGAGGCGGCGCGCAAATTATCCGTCTTTCCCGAGAAGAAGGCGCTCGTGTATTTCTCATCTGGTATTTCGAAGACCGGCGTCGATAATCAAGCGCAGTTGCGATCTACTGTAAATGCCGCGGTTCGGGCGAATGTGGCGTTCTATCCGATTGATGCCCGGGGCTTGGTTCCACTGGTTCCCGGCGGCGATGCCACTGCCGGTCCTCCAACGCGAACCGGGATATTCTCCGGCAAGACGCAACAAGGCGTGAAAAGTAAGTTCAACGATCAGCAAGAGACGCTGTACACCTTGGCCGCCGATACGGGCGGGAAGGCTTTGCTCGACAGCAACGATTTAGGACTGGGCATCAAGAGCGCCCAGCAAGACATCAACAGCTATTACATTCTGGGTTATTACAGCACCAACTCGGCGCAAGATGGAAAGTTCCGCAAGCTGAAAGTGCGCATCGCCTCGCAACCTTCGGCGAAGCTCGATTATCGCGCGGGCTACTATGCCTCCAAGGTCTTCACGAGCTTTAACTCGGGCGATAAAGAGAGACAGCTGGAAGAAGCGCTAACCTTGGGCGATCCTGTAAGCGAAATCCCTTTGGCCGTGGAAGTGGATTACTTTCGCCTGGACAAAGGAAAGTACTTCGTTCCTATTTCCGTAAAGATTCCCGGCTCCAGTATCGGGCTGAAAAAGAAGGGTACCAAGCAGACAGCCACGCTCGATTTCATCGGACAGGTGCGCGACAAATCGGGGCATCTGGCGACCGGAGTACGCGACGCCATCACTGTAAAACTGGATGAGGGTTCGGCTGCTCAATTGGAAAAGCGCGGCGTGCAATACGATACGGCATTGACGCTGACTCCGGGCGATTACACGCTGAAGTTTCTGGCTCGGGAAAACGAAAGCGGCAAGATGGGGACTTTCGAATCGAAGTTTACGATTCCTGATTTAGGGGCATTGAAGTCGATGCGCATGAGCTCGGTAATCTGGGCTAATCAGCGGGAACCCCTGGCCGCCGCAATCGGATCCGCCGGGACGGATAAGAAGGCCGTCGCCATCCATCCGCTAATCCAGGAAGGCCAGAAACTGGCGCCGAGTATCACCCGCGTCTTCCGTAAAAATCAGAATCTGTACGTGTACTTTGAGGTCTACGACGCCGCCGGCATTTCGGCCGACCTGGCCTTATTCTCCGGGGGGAAGAAAGCGTTTGAATCGTCGCCCGTGCGCTTGACTCCCGACAGTTCCAGATCGAACGTCGTGCCGGTGAAATTCCAGCTTCCGCTAGCAAAACTGGAAGGCGGCGCCTACACTGCCCAAGTGAATATCATCGATGAGGCGGGGAAGAAATTTGCGTTTCCACGGACGGCGATGGTTTTACTGCAATAATCTCCGCCCGTTCGATTTCCGCGTAATGGACGATTTTCCAATCGCCAAAAAGCTCATGAAGCTCGCCGCGCTTGGCCGCGAAACTCCCCGTTAAAAGCCATTCGCCGACGAACATTCCTCCAGGACGGATTGCTGCGCGGATCGCTGGAATAAGGTCGCGCTGCAGGTAGAGTATGGCGCAGATCAGGTCGAAACTCTCCGGCGAGATCGCATAGTTATTTTCCAGATCGGCCACCTGGGTTTGCACGGATACGCCGCGCTCGAAGGCTTCCCCCAGCAACGCTCCGATGGCGACTTGCGACGCATCGACGGCTGTTACTTTCCAACCTCGATGGGCAAGATACAGCGAGTTCCGCCCCATCCCGCAAGCCACATCCAGGGCACTACCGGGCGCGACATGTTCCACCGCTTGAACCAGCAAAGGTGAAGGTGCAAGCTTTGGCGTCCGTTGCCGGTGGCGCTCATCCCAGGACGTCGTCATGTTTTCGAGGTCAACGGATCGCGCTGGCACTGCGTCACATGGACGAGGAACTGCATATGATTCTGGCTACTCGTTACCGGCGCAGGCCTGGGTTTTCCCTAATCGAGTTGCTCATCGTGATCGCCATCATCCTGATCATCGCTTCTATTTCGATTACCAAAATTAACCAGCAGCACATGCTGGCCCTTGAAACGGCCGCTATTCGAGAAATGCATGTGATCCAGGCAGCCGAGGCCCAATACTATACACAGTTTGGCAAATACGCCACGGCGCTCGCGGAACTGGGGCCGCCGGCAAGTGGAGCGGCGGGCCTTCGGCAGCCGACCTGATACCGCAGACGTTAGCAGAGGGGGAAACATCAGGGATATGTCTATACGTTGCAAGGCAGCGTGACAGGATACGCGATTGCGGCGAATCCCGAATCTTTTCAGAGCACTGGGCGAAGGACTTTCTTTTCCGACCAGACTCTGGTGATCCGCCAAAACTGGACACAACAGCCGGCAACGTCCAGCAGCCAGGAATTGAATTGATCGCCCGATTTTCCTTAAACGCTTCAGCCTGGCGTTGCGTCTCACATGTTAGGGTATCTCTATATGGCTATGGCGAGTGGTAATCGGCGCAGGCGTGATCGACGCGGATTTTCTTTGATGGAGTTGTTGATTGTTATCGCAATCATCTTGATCATCGCCTCCATTGCTATTCCAAAGATCAATCAGCAGCGAATGCTGGCCTCGGAAATGGCGGCCGTTCGAGAGCTGCACGCGATACACACAGCGGAAACCCAATACTATTCGCAGTTCGGTAAGTATGCGGTGGTTCTAACTGAACTAGGTCCGCCCGCGAGTGGCGCAGCAGGACCCGCGGCGGCTGATTTGCTGCCGAAAACATTGTCCGAAGGCAAGCATCAAGGCTACATTTACACGGTGCAGGGGAATCCCACGGGTTACACGATCGCGGCTGTCCCGGAAGCTTTTGGAAGCAGCGGCCGGCGCACATTCTTCTCCGATCAGACGTTGGTTATCCATCAGAACTGGACGCAGGAACCGGCAACCGTGGCCAGTCCCGAATTGAAGTAGGCCGCAGAGTGTCACCACTCGCGGGTGTATCGCGATTCACTCCTTTGTAATTCGCTTTATTTTTTCGAACGTTTCTTCACGAGTCCTGCTCCCATCCTCTATTCGTGTACTTCCAGTTACACTTCCGAAACACTCAAAACGCTTGCGCGACATCCCGTTCTCGTGTAATATCACCCTAATCTCTAGGTAGTTCTTCAAGTAAGGGGAATAAGTTTAGACATGCTTTCTTTCAGGGTTACGACACGTGTATTCCTATGTGTGTGCTTTGCCGCGGCCTTATCCGCGCAGACACGCAATTCGCGGTTGGAAGGAACGGTTCAGGATGCTTCCGGGTCTGTAATTCCAGGCGCCATGATTACCGCGGTTAACGATCAAACGCTGATCAAGAGCGATGTCAGCGCCGGCCCCCAGGGCGAGTTCGTGTTTCCCAGTTTGCAGCCGGGCTTCTACACGGTCACAGTGGAAGCCAAAGGATTCCGCAAGGGCATCTTGAAGAACGTCGAATTGGGCGTGGCGGCCACCTTTTCGCAGACGATTAGTCTTGAGGTCGGGCAGACCGTGGATAGCGTTGTCGTCGAGGCTAACACGGCGAACGTGCAAATGACCGAGTCGTCTTTATCGAGCGCGATTACGATGCGCAACATCGATACGCTTCCCCAATTGGCCCGAACTCCGATCACACTGGCGATCTTCCAGCCGGGTGTGCAAATCGATATTCGCGCCGGTCAGGATGCCAGCTTTTCGCGGATCAACGGTCTGCGCCAGGGCAGCAATAATTCCAAGCTCGACGGGATTGACGTGAATGATTCGTTGGTGCCCCGTCTGGGACTGTCGCTGACGGCCAACAACAGCGATTCGGTTGAAGAATTTCGCGTCACCACCCAAGGTGGAAAAGCCGAATATGGCAGAAGCGCCGGCGGGCAGATTGAATTGCTGACCCGATCGGGAACGAATTCCTATCACGGCGCCGCCTATGATTACCTGCGCAACACTGACCTGAATGCTAACGACTTTTTCAACAATCAATCGGGCAACGCGGTCCCACAGTTGATTCGCAATATCTATGGCGGGTCGTTCGGTGGACCCATCCTGCACAACAAGACCTTCATCTTCGGAAATTTTCAGGGCACACGTACACATCAACAGGCCATTCAAGTGCGCACGGTACCCACTCTCAATGCCCGTAACGGATTATTCACGTACAAGGACAGCACTGGCGCGCTGAAGACTTACAATATCGCCGCCAACGACCCGCGCGGGATCGGCATAGATCCGGCGGTGGCGAAGATTCTGGCGCTATATCCCGCCCCCAACAATACCGATGTAGGCGATGGGCTTAACACCGCGGGCTTTCGCTTCAATAACTCCACCCCGGCTTTGGAAGACCAGTTCACCATCCGCGGCGATCATCACCTTACGAAGGATATTACGCTATTCCTGCGCTGGAGTTGGCAGCGCAATTCTTCCGTCGATAACCTCAATGGAGCCGATGCAACGTTTCCCGGGCAGATAAATGGAACGCAGGGCGGCCACCGCTGGGGCTTTTCTACAGGAATGGATTGGACTATCAGCCCAACCGTATTTAACGAATTCCGTATTGGACATCAGAGCGCTACCGTATCGTTCAACCGTCCCAATCGGCCATCGGGTCCAACGCCGGTCTGGGCGCCATTTCTGACCGACGTAGGGTTCACCGGCTTTGGTCAGGGCCGCAATTCGCCGGTGAATGACATCACGGAGAACATTACTAAAGTCTGGAACAATCACACATTCAAGGCGGGCGCAAACCTCCGCTTCACGACGCAATATGGATTCAACTTTAATGGCGTTTATCCGAACGTGACCATGAATGTCGCGAACGGTAACAATGTACTCGCGGCGGCCGGTCCGACTGGCTTATCTTCCACGGACCGTACTAATTTTGAATCGTTGTACAACATCTTGTTGGGCCGAATCGACAGCGTCACGACGACGTTTTATAGCGATCTGAGCAACTATCAGGCGGCAGGCACTCCCCGAGTTCGCAACTTCAATTTGCACGAGTATGGATATTTCTTCCAGGACGACTGGCGCATCACGCGCAGACTCACGCTTAACTTGGGTCTTCGTTACGAATTCTTCGGGGTGCCTACGGAACGCGACAACTTTATCGGAAATCTCGATCAAGCGGCCGCTATTAGCTCCTCATATCAAAGCGTGAATACGACCGTCAAACGAGGCGGTAAGTGGTATGAAAACGATTGGAACAATTTCGCACCCCGGTTTGGTTTTGCGTACGATCTAACCGGAGACGGCAAGACCGCGATCCGCGGCAACTTCGGAATCTTCTACGACCGTAACGCAGGCGCCGTGGTAAATGGCGCGGACGGAAATACCCCGGGCTTCTCTCAGGCGGTGCCCATTTTCCCGAACCAGAATGGTGGTGATGTGCGTTTCAGCGATAACTATCCGCTCCCCCAGGCTCCTTCCGCTCCCGTCTTGACGCTGCCGACGACCCGCTCGAACTCTATTATTCTTTTCAATCCGAAGCTTAGGACCGGGTACGTCGAAAGCTATAGTTTGAACGTTCAACGTCAACTGACGCCAGGCACTTTGATTCAAGTCGCTTATGTTGGAAATAGGGGCGTGAAGCTGTACTACAACGAAGATATAAATCAACCGCAAATCTACACAAATGGTTTCGTGAACGACTTCAAGCAAATTCAGGCGTTCATCGGCTCTGGCGCCTCAGTCCCGGCGACGAATGTTTTTTCCAAACTATTCAGCTCGCCCCAGGCCGCCGTTACAGCTCTGGGCGCAAGCAACTTTACGCAAGGCCGCGTGGGAACTGTAGTGAATTCTTTGGACAGAAACGCAACCAACTACAATAAGTTTGCCGCTGCGGGCCTTCCGTCCACCTACTTCCGTAACCTTCCGCAATACAATCAGGTGGTGCTGGGTACCAATGATGGACGTTCTTACTACAATTCGCTGCAGGTGAGCGTACGAAGAACCGCCGGTTCCCTGCAAATGACCGCCAACTACACGTGGAGCAAGTCTATGGACAACGTGTCGGCGGAAGGGAATGGTTTCACGACCCCAATCGATTCCAACAACCTTCGCCTGAATCGCGCACTTTCCGATTTTGATCGCCCGCACTCGTTGAACATGACCGGTCTTTATGCTTTGCCATTCGGTCAGGGAAAGATAGTCGGAAACAATTGGCCGAAACTTGTGAATACTGTCCTGGGTGGCTGGCAACTGGGCGGGCTCATGATCTTGCAGAGCGGACAACCCTTCTCAGTGAGCTCGCAGCGCGCAACCACGGCGGTAAGCGGCGTCGCAAATACCTACGCCAATTACTCTGGAACGGACCGTAGTATCGGTGGCATTGAGAAGCGCGTCAACGGCGTATTTTTCTTTCCTCCCGATCAAGTGGCGCAGTTTACCCCTCCGGCTGCGGGAGAGATTGGGAACTCGGGCCGCAACGTATTCCGCAATCCCGTTTTCTTTGAAATCGACAATTCGCTGGTCAAGAAATTCGCCATCACCGAAAAGGCAAATGTCTCATTTCGTGCAGAAGCTTACAATATCTTGAATCACCCCAACTTCGGGTTGGCGGCGGGAAACCTCAACATCAACAACCCTGCGTCATTCGGCAAATTCAGCGCCACGCTAGGGACTCAAGTGGGCGCCAGCTCGGCGCGAACGATGCAACTGGCACTACGCTTCGATTTCTAAAAAGTTAAGGCGGCGAGTTTCCTCACCGCCCTAATTTCTCGCTAGGCCGTAGCGACAGGCACGCCAGTAGTGGTGTTAATCCCGCTGTCACGCAGGCTCTTGATGTGATCGTGAGTGCGCTTTACTTCCGCGAATTGGGTGGTGACCAAGGTCAGGACTGTGGCCGGCAATCCATCGCCGATCGCCTTCGAATAATTCGCCTTAGCCGCATCCTCGCCCCGTTCACATTCGTTCAGGATCGCCTGATCGTCCTTGCCGGTGATTGCCGATTTCACGTCGATCCAGCCACGATGTAAGGCCGCTGAAACATGGCCCGACGTCGCCGGCGCGCCGCCTAGCCCCGTCACCGCGCTTCGTAGCTCAGATCCGAACGTAGCGCGCTGTCTGGAGTAATCTTGAAAAATCGATTTGAGCTCATGGCTCGTCGTCCCGTCCGCAGCGGACTGGAACCCTTCTTCGCCGTCTTTACACGTTTCCACCAGATCGTTCAACCGGGAAATGTAATCTTCGTTGGTGCTCATTTGCGTCACTCCTCGATTAGTGGACTCTATTCCGCCGATGTGGTTTCGATAGAATGGAGCCTCGTGAAATTTCTAGTATGTGCCGCAACTTTGTGCTTATCGTGTTCCGCGCAGGAACGTTCCCAGGCCCGATCCATGGTTATCTCGCAAGGGGGAATCGTTTCTTCCAGCCAGACATTGGCATCAGAGGCGGGGGCACAGATTCTAGCCCGGGGCGGATCGGCGGTAGATGCCGCTATCGCCGTAAATGCCGTGCTGGGTGTCGTTGAGCCGATGATGAATGGAATCGGGGGCGACCTGTTCGCGATGCACTGGGACGCGAAAACAAAGAAGCTATCGGCCATCAACTCCAGTGGTTGGTCGCCCAAAGGTTTGAGCCTGGAGTTTTTAAAGAAAGAACATTATTACTCCATGCCGTCGGGTGGAATTCATACCGTTACTGTGCCGGGTTGCGTCTCAGGCTGGAAGCGGATGCACGAAAAGTTTGGACGGCTTCCCTGGGAGCAACTTTTCCGCCCGGCCATATATTTTGCCGAGCATGGATTCCCAGTGACGGAAATTATTCAATTTGACTGGGATGCCTACTCTTCGAAATTGGAAGCCGATGCCAATGCCAAACGGGTCTTCCTGCCCGGCGGGAGGGCTCCCAAGGTGGGCGAAGTATTTCGCAACCCCGAATTGGCGAAGGCGCTGCGCTTGATAGCCGCGGGTGGGGCCGATGCCTTCTACCGGGGGCCGATTGCCAAAGCGATTCTAGCGACCTCAAAACGATTGGGCGGGACGATGGATGCGGCCGATCTGGCTGAGTTCCAGGCCGAATGGGTACAGCCGATCTCGACGGAATACCGCGGGTGGAAAGTGTCGGAGCTGCCGCCCAACGGACAAGGCATCGGGGCGCTGATGATGCTGAATGTGATGGAAAACTTTCCGCTTGCTGGAGCCGACCCCCTTAGCGCCGACGTTCTACATTATAAGATTGAATCCCAAAAATTGGCCTTTCAGGATCACACACATTTCGTGGGCGATCCGCGTCTTGCTTGGATCCCGCAAGAGGGGATGCTGTCGAAGGAATATGCGAAGCAGAGGGCGGCTACCGTACAGATAGATACCGCAAACTGCCAGACGACCGCTGGAAATCCGCCTGGCGCGGGTCATGGCGACACCGTCTATCTATCGGTGGTCGATCGCGATGGCAACATCGTCTCCTGGATCCAGAGCATCTCCGACGCATTCGGATCGGGCGTGGTTGTCGACGGAATGGGTTTTCATTTGCACGATCGCGGCGGCGCGTTCTCCTTCGATGAGCACCATCCGAATGCACTCGCGCCGCGCAAGCGTCCATTTCACACGATCATCCCGGGCTTCATGGAAAAGGACGATCTGCACATCGGCTTTGGAATTATGCGCGGAATGAATCAGGCCCAGGCACAGGCGCAGTTCGTTTCAAACGTAGTGGACCATGGGATGAATCTGCAAGCGGCGCTGGAAGCTCCGCGATTCACACGTCCGACCCTGGCCGGTTGCGTGGTGAAAATCGAAGGACGCGTGCCGCTCGCAACCCGGATCGAACTCGAAAAGCGCGGTCATCTGCTGGAGGTCCAGGGAGATTATTCGGGCTTTATGGGCGGCGGGCAGGCGGTGCTACATGACTCGCGGACGCATGTGAATTATGGCGCTTCCTCGCCACGCAAGGATGGCGCGTCAATCCCTGAACCAGCGCCGTATTTCGCAAAGTAAATATAATCGAGAGTGATGAAAACTACACTTCTACTGGGCCTGACGGCGGCCACGATGTTCGCCCAGAATCCTGTCACCGATGCGGTAACGGCGAGTTACTCTCGCGTCAAACTGAACCTGATTGAGAGCGCCGAGGCGATGCCCGAAGAGGGCTATAGCTTCCAGTTGACGCCCGCGCAGCGCCCATTTGGCGAATGGGTGGAGCATACGGCGATGGGTAATTACACCTTCTGCGCGGGAATCCAAGGGATTGCTCCCGACATGAAAAAGATCCAGCATGGCCTGACGAAGAAGGCGGATTTACAGCAGGCTTTAGTAGATTCCTTCGCCTATTGCGACGCGGCTTTGAAGAGTACTGACGACAGGAAGGCTTCCACCGAGGTTGCCATCGGCGAGCGTAAGCTTTATCCGGTGACGGCCATGGTCGGGCTGGTTGGCTCGCTCAATGAACATTATGGAAACATGGTCGGCTACTTGCGCAGCAAGGGAATTACACCGCCTTCCTCGGCGAGAACGGCGAAGAAGAAATGACCCGGATTTTCTGCGCCATACTGATCGCGGCTGCCTGCGTAAGAGCAGCGGAATTACCGCGCCCCGCGTCCGATCTGACAATAAGCTTCAACGACGGCAAGCAGATTACCCTGCAAGAATATCGAGGAAAAGTGGTGTTGATGGCGTTCATCTCCACCACCTGTTCGCACTGCCAACATACGACCGGCATTTTGACGGGACTGCAAAAAGAATACGGGCCAAGGGGCCTTCAGGTGATCGCCGCGGATTTTAACGAAGGCGGGGAGATCCTGATACCCGATTTCATCAAGAAGTACAATCCGTCGTTCCCGGTGGGATACGTGAAGCGAGCCACGGTTCTCAGTTTCGCGGGCATCGCGCCGGATGTGCCGGCCTACGTTCCCATTCTTCTTTTTATCGACCGCAAGGGCGCCATCCGCCAACAGTATCTTGGCAACGATGCGTTTTTCCGCAACGAAGAGAAAAACGAACGCGATAGTATCGAGGCGTTACTGAAGTAGAACCGGCTGCGTGATAAAATCGAATTATCCGATGAAATTTGGAGTCGTAGTCTTCCCTGGTAGCAATTGCGACCACGACGCGTGGTACGCATTCTCACATAACATCAGCCAGACGGAACCCGGTGGATCCAGAATCCAGGCTGAGTTCCTATGGCACGATTCTCCTACGGTTGGCGACGTCGACGCCGTGATTCTTCCCGGAGGATTCTCCTATGGCGATTATCTTCGCTGCGGTGCGATCGCGAAATTTTCCCCGGTCATGAAGGCGGTGAAAAATTTCGCGGCGGATGGCGGACCGGTGCTGGGCATCTGCAATGGCTTTCAAATCCTGGTGGAGACTGGAATGCTTCCCGGTGGATTGCTGCGCAATCGAGGACTGAAATTCGTTTGCCGCGACGTGAAGCTACGGGTGGAAAGCACGAACTCGCCATTCACCAGCGCCGCTACCAAAGGCCAGATTCTGCGCCTGCCGGTAGCCCACGGGGAAGGCTGTTATTTTGCCGATGATCGTACGCTGGACCAATTGGAAGCCGACCATCGGGTATTGCTGCGATATATCGATAATCCCAATGGATCGGCGCGCGATATCGCCGGCATCGTCAATGAAAAACGCAATGTCCTGGGCATGATGCCGCATCCCGAACGGGCATCGGAGGCACTGCTTGGATCCACCGATGGACTCACGATTTTGCAGTCCGTCGTTTCTTCGCTATCCGCCGTATGAGCACAATCACCGCCGATGTAATCTCCGCTCACCAGCTTACGGCTGGCGAGTACGACAAAATTATTTCGCTCCTTGGTCGCGAGCCGTCGATCACCGAGCTCGGCATATTCAGCGTAATGTGGAGCGAGCATTGTTCCTACAAGAGCTCTCGCATTCATTTGAAGAAGCTGCCCACTGAGAGCCCGCTGGTTTTGCAGGGCCCGGGTGAGAACGCCGGCATCATCGATATCGGCGGTGGATACGCCATCGCTTTCAAAATCGAGTCGCACAATCATCCCAGTTTCATCGAACCATTTCAGGGCGCGGCTACCGGCGTCGGCGGAATCCTGCGGGATATTTTCACGATGGGCGCACGTCCTATCGCGGTAATGGATGCTCTGCGATTTGGAGCTTTGGACGATCCGGAAACCGGCGCCAGGAATCGGCGAATTCTGGAAGGCGTGGTGAGTGGAATCGCCCATTATGGCAATTGCTTCGGCGTTCCGACGGTGGGTGGCGAATGTGTTTTCGAGCCTTGCTACGACGGCAATCCGCTGGTGAATGTATTTGCGCTGGGCGTCTTTAAACACGACGAAGTTTTCTATGGCCGGGCGACCGGCGTGGGCAATCCAGTAATCTATGTGGGAGCGAAAACGGGCCGCGACGGCATTCACGGGGCGTCGATGGCGTCCGCTGAATTCACCGAAGAATCGAAGCAGAAACGTCCCAACGTTCAAGTGGGCGATCCGTTCATGGAGAAGCTGCTCTTGGAAGCTTGCCTCGAAGCGATGCGCACCGGGGCGATAGTCGGCATACAGGATATGGGCGCAGCGGGACTCACCTGTTCCACCTGCGAAATGGGGAGCCGCGCGGGGACGGGAATCGAGATCGATTTGAAGTTGGTGCCGCAGCGCGCAACGGGCATGACGCCCTATCAGATTATGCTGTCCGAATCGCAGGAGCGCATGCTGCTGGTGGCGGAGAAGGGCCGCGAAGAAGAAGTTTTTACGGTCTTCCGCAAGTGGGGACTGGACGCCGTTACGATCGGCACCGTTACCGCCGATGGAATCCTCCGTGTAAGAAACCATGGCGAGATTGTGGCTGAAATTCCTAATCGCGCGTTGGCCGATGAAGCTCCGCTTTACAACCGGCCATACACGACGCCCTTTCGCGGGGCTCCGCTGGATGCACCCAAGTTCGCCAGCACGAGCCTTGAAAATGACCTGCGAACGATTCTGAAATCGGGCGATGTCTGTTCCAAGCGCTGGATCTGGGAGCAGTACGATTACACGGTTCGCACCAATACCGTCGCCGGACCCGGTGGCGATGCGGCGATAATCCGGATCAAGGAAACTGATTCTTCTATAGCCATTTCCTTAGACGGGAACAGCCGCTACTGTCTGCTCTCGCCGCGTGAAGGGGCGAAATTACTTGTGGCGGAATGCTGCCGCAATCTCTCCACAGTGGGCGCCCTGCCTGTGGCCGCGACAAATAATTTAAACTTCGGAAATCCTGAGCGGCCGGAGATCATGGCGCAGTTGGTGGAAGCGATTGAAGGCATGTCGGACGCCTGCCGGTTCTTCGAAACGCCGATCACGGGTGGCAATGTCAGCCTGTATAACGAAACGTTGGGCGAAGCAATCTGGCCGACTCCGGTGATTGGAATTGTAGGCCTGATGAAAACTGCGTCTCCGATGCCGATGCAGTTCCACAAGGCTGGCCGGGATGTGTTCCTGCTGGGTGGATTGGGACCCGCGAGCGAACAGCATTTCGGTGGAACGCAATACGCAAAAGCCGTGCTGGGCGACATCTGGGGCTTGCCGCCGGCCCTTGATATGGACTACGAAAAGCGAGTGCAAGCGGCGATTCGTGAAGCCGTCGTTGCCGGAGCCGTGGAAAGCGCGCACGACCTCAGCGATGGTGGCCTGGCGGTGGCGTTGGCGGAATCGAGCTTTGGTGGAATAGGCGCAGCGGTCCAATTGGATTCCGCTCTACGGCCCGAATTGCTGTTGTTTCACGAGGGGCCATCGCGCGTTCTGGTATCGACAGCCGATGCCGCTAAATTAAAGTCTATCGCTGAACAATTTGGCGTCGAGATGCTGAAAATCGGCGCTACAATAGCAGATAGGTTGCAGATACGTAACGGCCCGGTTACATTTCTCGACTGCGATCTTGAGCCTCTTCGCACTTCGTGGGAACAGGCGCTGACCGATTCCTTATACCCAAAACATGCTTGATAAATTTCACGACGAATGCGGTGTTGTGGCCATTTATGGCCATCCCGAGGCCTCAAACCTTGCTTACTTGAGCCTCTACGCGCTGCAGCATCGCGGGCAGGAGAGCGCCGGAATCGCCACTAGCGACGGGCGTGAAATCACTTGCTATAAGCAGATGGGGCATGTCGCCGACATCTTCACGCCGGAAGTGATCGGCGGGCTGCGCGGCGAATTGGCCATTGGGCACACGCGCTATTCCACATCGGGCGACACTGCTGTCTTAAACGCCCAGCCGTTTTCCGTAGCTTGCAACAAAGGCCGAATCGCCGTCGCTCATAACGGCAATATAACCAACGCGGCCGAACTGCGGCGGGAACTGGAACGGGAAGGCTCGATTTTCCAGGCGTCGAGTGATACGGAAGTAATCCTGCACCTTGTCGCGCGATCGCGGGAGCGTACCTTATCCGGCGCGCTGCGTGACGCGCTGCTGCAGCTCGAAGGCGCATTTTCCCTCGTGTTTCTGGCGCAGGACAGAATCATCATCGCTCGCGATCCACATGGATTTCGTCCCTTGGCGTTCGGTGAGATGGACCTTCCGAATTACCGCAAGGCCTACGTCTTTGCGTCGGAAACCTGTGCCTTCGATCTGATCGGCGCCAAGTATTTAAATGACGTGGAACCGGGCGAAATGGTGATCGTCGGGCCCGAAGGTGTCACTCGAGAACGTTTTGCTCCGGCTCGCGAAATTGCCCAGTGCTCTTTCGAACATGTGTATTTCGCCCGTCCCGACTCGCTGGTTTTCGGACGGCCCGTTCAGAAGTCTCGCGAAATGATGGGTAGGTTTCTGGCGCAGGAAGCGCCCGCCGACGTCGATGTTATCGTACCGGTCCCGGATTCGGGGATATCGGCTGCCATCGGGTACGCCGCCGAATCGGGAATTCCCTACCGCCAGGCGTTGATTCGCAATCATTACGTCGGACGCACATTCATCGAACCTTCGCAGGCCATTCGCGATTTCGGCGTCAAGCTGAAGCTCAATCCGATTCGCTATTTATTGGAAGGACAGCGCGTACTGCTGGTTGACGATTCCATCGTTCGGGGAACCACCAGCCGGAAGATTGTGCGCATGGTCCGCAATGCCGGGGCCAAGGAAGTCCACTTCCGCATATCTTGTCCGCCCACCATCTCGCCCTGTTATTATGGCGTCGATACACCGTGTGAAAGTGAACTGATCGCGGCAAATAACAACCTGGAAGAGATTCGTCAGTTTGTGGAAGCCGACTCGCTAGCCTACCTTTCGATGGACGCCTTGAAGCGCGCCGTAGCCGACACACGCGGCCAGTATTGCTACGCCTGCTACACTCGCGACTACCCGACAAATATCATTCAGATTGAAGCGATGGCCGGCGCCAAAGCACGTGGATGACCGCGATAAACTGGAGGTAATCTCCATGCCTGCTTCTATTTCCTCCTCGGCGCAAAACGTCCCTCATTCCCGGATTCGCGAACTGGCGGAGATCGCCATGGGCATGGATGGCGTCTTGAAACTCTACTTCGGCGAATCCAATCTGGCCACCCCGGACTATATAAAACGCGCGGCCCAGAAGGCCATGGCCGACGGCTTCACATTCTATACCGAGAACGCCGGGCTACCGTCCTTACGTCAAGCCATCGCCCGTTACTATCGCGATTTGCAGCAGGTGGAACTCGATCCGAAATCGGAAATCGTAGTTACGGCCTCGGGTGTGCAGGCGCTAAATTTGAGCATTCGCTGCCTGCTCGACCCCGGTGATGAAGCGATCGTGATGACTCCCGCTTGGCCGAACGGCACGTCCATCGCGTTAATGGCGAATGCCACGGTTAAGCAGATCGCCCAGCCTCTGGTAGGCGAGCGGTATGAAATCGACTTCGACGCCTTGGAAGCCGCTGTGACGCCGCGCACAAAGTTGTTGCTTTATACGTCGCCATCGAATCCGCTGGGCTGGGTTGCGACCAGTGCCGATCAAGACCGGCTGCTTGATTTCTCACGCCGGCACAACATCTGGTTGATGGCCGATGAAGTCTACGATCGTCTTTACTATGGCGGGATCGCCGCTCCGTCTATTTTGAAAAAGGCCACGCGCGAGGATGCCGTAATCGTCGTGCAGTCTTTCTCCAAGGCTTATTGCATGACCGGTTGGCGTCTAGGATGGCTGGTAGGCCGAAAGGATCTGATCGCCCGCGCCACGCAATTGAATGAATTCGTCGTTTCCAGTGCCGCGGCGCCGACACAGCGTGCCGGTGAGACCGCGTTACTTTGGGGAGAATCCGTTCTGAAGGAAATGCTCGATCGCCTGCGCGAGAATCGCGATTTCTGTCTCGCGGCCCTGCGTAAGATGCCCGGCGTGACAGTGCCGAGTCCGGACGGAGCGTTTTACTTGTTTCCAAAAATCGCGGGCATGACGGACTCGTTCGAATTCTGCAGGCAATTGCTGGTTGAGACGCGGGTCGGGTTGGCGCCGGGCGTGGCATTCGGAGCGGGCGGTGAAGGGTCGGTACGTATTTGCTACGCAGCCGAACGAGAGATTCTGACAGAGGCGATGGTCCGCTTCGCGGCGTTTGTCGCCGCGCGCTAAGACGACTTCTTCGGCTTATATTTCAAAGCCTTTTTCAGTACAGCATCGCGATCGCCCCGGCTCCAGGCTTCTTGCAGTTCCTGCTCCGGCATGCCGATCACCCGGCCGGCGAGAATAAAGGCCGGCAGCGCATGATCGAGTTGCCGCCAATGCGCCATTTCAAGGAGTGCCGGAAACGCTCGTTCATAGAGTTGCGAGAGTGTCGCGGGGTCGCGGGTCTCGGTCATGTTTACCAGCGCAACGGCGGCATTATTACGATCGGTGAACACGACGGAGTTCAGCATCTCGATGAACCACGTGGGGGAAATCTTGATCTCCGAATCCGGATCCAATTTCGCGTAGACAGCCAAAGCGCCCAGCGAGCGGATGGCGTTGCCCCGCACGGTGTCGTCGGAATCTTTGAGCGCGTATTGCAATTCCGGCACGACGGGAGCTTTCTTGCGGGCGTAGCCAATGACGTATGCCGCGATGGCCCGCTGCTCATCGTCGGATGAGTTGTGCAGCACCTTCAGCAGATCGTCTTTATAGACGGCGGAGAGATCGACAAAACGTTCTTGCAACCGGCGGGCTTCCGGATCGGCCATTAAGGAATGACCCTTGGTAAGATCTTCGGCGGTTGTCCCGGCGCGCACCGCTTCAGCCACGGCGACCAGGAACTTGCGATAAACTTCCACGATGTCGGAAGGGAGTTCGGCGTCGCCATCCGGCGGAGTCCGCACTTCGAAGTGAGGCCCGCCTTTTTCCTCTACGCCAACATATAAAATTGTTTTCCCTTCGCTACAGCACGCCGCTTCCAAGTGTGAGCTGACGATACCGGAGACCTCATCGAGGCGGCCTTCGGCGTCGACCTTGGAGGAAGGCAGAGTATCGCCTTCCACTACGCCCAGAGCCTTGCGAATTTTCGATTCTGAAACGTGATGAACCCCGTACAACTCGATATATCCGATGCGAGGGGCTTGGGCCTGCAGGACTGCCGCGGTGGAAACAGCAAGGATAACAAGCGAGAAATTGGGATGCCGCAAACCAAATAGACGTCCGCGGCAACCCAAAAGCTACGGAGTTTTTTAACCGGCCTGCTTTTCAGCCAGCGGCCCGATGACCGGCAGAACAACCTTCTTGCCTTGGTAAGCCTGCACCATCATATAGACCCAGAGAATGAGATAACCCACCCAGATGACCAGCGATAGTAGACCGAGAATCGCGGCCACCGGCCCTAAGATACGGGCCAGAATGCTAACCAGGATCGTGAAGACGATATAGAACGCAATCAGGCTGACGTTCATGAAAATGGACTGGAAGGCGTGAAAGCGGATAGTCCTGTTTTGATTATAAGGAGCGATTAACAGGAAGATCAGGCCTGAGAGCCAACCGGCCAGATAGCAAAGAAGCGATGCGACATTATCGGCCATGCCGCCCGCCGCCGCGGGTGGAGGCGCGCCATACGGGGCTTGCGGCTGATAACCACTCTGTTGTGGCGGCTGATACCCGCCGCCCTGTTGCTGATAGGCCGGTTGTGCCGGCGGGTAGTTCTGCTGAGCCGGCTGCTGATATGGCGGCGGTTGCTGGTATGCCGCGGGCGCGGGCTGCGAATATTGGCCCGGGGCCGCTGCAGGTGGCGCGGCTGGCGGTTGCGCTCCAACCGTCGCTCCACACTTAGCGCAAAACCGGCCTTCTACGGATGCTCCGCAATTAGGGCAAAATGTCATGAATCCTCCAGGCTTGAATCAATGTACTCGATGCTCAAGGTAATGTGCAAGTATACGCTATTGTGAACGCTCGCCCCAAATCGTGACAGCCTCAGTTAAGGCAGCAAGGGCCGCAGCGCCAGGTTGACAATGATCATCAATACGGAGGCCGCGGGCAGAACTAATAACGCTCTTTTCAGGCGCGTTGTGCTGCCCCCGGCGATGGATCCGATAATTCGCGAGCTGACCGCGAGGCCGATCCAACCCGAGGTAATCACGATGCCAAGCGCGGTACCGGTCATCCGCGGGAAGGCATCGCCGACAATGGCCAGGGTAGTGGGAAATACGGGTGCCATGGCGACTCCCGCGCAGAAGACCAGAATGCCCGCTATTTTGGGGTCTTTGGTCTGCAACATGAAATAAGTCGTTATCGCCATCAGTACCGCGGCCCCTAAGGTCACTGTAGTGGCGGGGACTTTGATCAAGATTGGCGAGACGGCGACCCGGCCCAGCAGCAAGCCCAGCGCAAAGCCAAGCGAGAGAATATTTAGCGCTCGCGATTCGGGAATTCCCTGGGCGATCAGATGCTGCGATAGCCAGTTCCATACGCCCACCTCGCATGAGACGTAGAGAAACAGGAACAGGGCCAGCAGGAACAGCGTGGGGGTGCCCAACACCGGCCCGACATCGCTCAGCACGAAGCTCTGCGTTCCGCTTGGGCCTGGCATCGCGGTCATGATATGAACCACAAGCGTAAGCGCGCTCAACACGGCCACGGTGTAGCAAAGCCGTACGGAATTGCGCTTCAACAAATTCGCCGAAATCAGGGGCGTCGCTAGTCCGCCCAGTCCGAAGAAGAGATTCAGCAAATTCAATGTTGTCGCCCGGTGCTCCGGATCGACGCCACCGGCCAGAGCGTTTGCCGCCGTCACGATGATGCCGCCACCAAGCCCTAGAAGAGAAATAAAAAGTAGGATGCTTCCATAACCCTTCGAGTTCGGCAGGGCGAACAAAGCCACGGTGATTACCGCCAAGCCCAGCACCAGGGCAATCTTCACGCCCTGTGTATCGATCAGCGGTCCGACGGAGATGGAGGCAACGATCAAGCCCAAAGCCTGGGCAAAAGCGATAGTTCCGTTCTGACGTGGCGTAAGGTTGAAGCGCGCGGAAAGATCGGGAAGAATGGTCCCGAGCATGGCGGCGATCATTCCATAAACGAAAATCGCGAGGATGGCGGCGAGAATTAACATAGTCGATCCAAGATCTTATCAGACATTCTCACCGCCGATGTCGCCTAATCGTGATATCCGAGCTTAACCGCCCTTCAAAACTTCGCGAGACTTGGCCAGAAGCGCAGCCGGCGTAAAGGGTTTCTGCAGGAATGCGACCCCCGATTGCAGCTTGCCCTCGTGGATTAGCGTGTCGTCGGCGTAGGCCGACATGAAGAGGATTTTGACGTCGGGCTGCAAGCGCCGTAACTCATCGGCTAGTGCTGGGCCGCTCATCCGGGGCATTACGATATCGCTGATCACCAATTGAAATTGCCGCTCGTGCTGCACGAACAAGGCGAGTGCCTCGCTGCCGTCGCGCGCTTCCACCACGGTGTATCCCGAGCCATGCAGAATTTCCCGGACCAGAGCGCGGACGGACTGCGAATCCTCTACCAACAGCACATTCCCGCGACCCCACTCGCGCGTCGCTACCGGTGCAACTTCGCGAGGCTGGATTGCTTCCTCCGATGCCCGGGGAAGTACGATGCGGAAGATCGATCCCGCCAACGGCTCGGATTCCACTTCGACATATCCGCCGCTCTGATTGATGATTCCGTACACGGTGGCCAAGCCCATGCCCGTACCCTTGCCCGCCGGCTTGGTGGTGAAGAACGGCTCGAAGATGCGCTCCAGCGTTTCCTGGTCCATGCCAATGCCGGAATCTTTGACGGTGAGAACGACGTGTTCTTTTTCCAGGCTATTGGCGGTGGAGATGCGCAACGTCCCGCCTTGCGGCATGGCATCGCGGGCATTCACCGACAGATTCATCACCACTTGCTCCAGTTGCGTGGGATCGATCAGCACCGGTTGCAGATCGGCGTGGAAGTCCGTTGCCATTTCGATGTCGTCGCCCAGCAGGCGAGTTAGCACCGCGGTCATTCGCCCCACAGCGTCGTTGAGATTTACGCGGACTGGTTTCCGAACCTGTTTGCGGCTGAAGGCCAATAACTGGCCGGTTAATCCCGTGGCAAGCTCAGTGGCTTTCTGAATCGCTTCCGCCTTGGCCCGCAGAGGACCATCGGCGGGCAATCTACGCAGCAGCAGATCGGTGTAACCGGCAATCACAGTCAACAGATTATTGAAATCGTGGGCGATGCCCCCAGCCAGGCGCCCTACCGCTTCCATCTTTTGTGCCTGACGGAGTTGTTCTTCCAGTTGTTCGCGCTCAGTGACATCGGAGATCAGCGCCAGGCTCGCGCGCTTTCCACGAAATTCCACCGTATGGCAGCGGCTCTCGACGAAGAGTACCGTTCCGTCTTTCCTTCGTAGCTGCAGCTGCGGAATGCCCCGATTGCCGGCCGGTCGCTGCTCGAATCGCAAGCGCGGACGCCCCATTTCGTCCTGGGCCTCCAAATCCAGCAGGGAGATGGATAGCAGGTCTTCGCGCGAATAGCGCAACATGTCCACTGCCGCCGCGTTCACATCGAGAAAATATTGCGTCTCCTCGTCGTAAACCCACATGGGTTGCGGATTTCCATCGAACAGCAGGCGGTACCTGGCCTCGCTCTCTTTCAGCGCTTCTTGCGCTCGCTTCTGTTCGGTGATGTCGACGGTTACGCCGATGATCCGCCGGGAACCGCCGTCCCCGGCAATTTCGCGGGCGCGGGCGATAAGCCAGCGGATTTGGGCGTTGGGCCAGACGACACGAAACTCCTTGTCCGGAGGCACGGAACCGGCCATCAACTCCGCCACGTCGGCTTCAATCGACTGCCGGTCGTCTGGATGCAGACGATCCAGCCAGCGTCGCCACGACACCGTTTCGCTTTCCGGATCGAAGCCCATCAGTCGGAGTTGATTGTCCGAAACGGAGAACCGTCCGCTGCTGGTGTCAAACTCCCAACTTCCCAATTCAGCGACGCTCTGCGCGAAATTTAAACTTTGCTGCGTGCGAATCAAGGCCCGGCGGGCGAGATCTTTTTCCTGCGCCAAGGCGAATTTTTCGATCGCGTGCCTGACATAACGCGGCAGGTGCGAGGGCGAGATGAAGTCCTTGATCAGCGCATCCTGGGCCCCGCGCTTCAATGCCTCGGCGGATATTTTATGCTCCCGATAACCGGTCAGAACAATCACCGGACAAGGGATTTTGCCATGAGCTGCCTCTAGACGATCCAGGAATTCAAGGCCGTTCATTCCCGGAAGATTGTAATCCAGAATGATGCAGTCCGGCCGGTTCTCCGCATAAAGCTGCAAGCCCGTTTCGCCGTTGCTGGCTTCCAGTACTTGGTATGCGCACCAGTCGTCATCGCTCAGATACTCGCGGTAGAGCCGCCGGTCACCCGGTTGGTCCTCAACGATTAAAACAGTCGTCGAGGTTGGAGTCATCTAGGCTTGCCCTATGTTTGAGCATACAGAATTAAGTATCGACGAATTCCGGCGTTGGCGCTATCCTGTTGAAATAGGTCCACGTTGTCAGATGAGTTAAGAGACCTTGATGGTAATCCATCGGCGAAAGGCATGAGTGATTCGTAGCGTCGCAATTTCCTCCGATCCAGGACTGACGGAACAGTTGAAGGCCGCGCTCGCCGAAAATCCCGGTTACGTTGAGATCGTAAAAACTTTGGACAGATACAGCAGCATCCAAGAGGTGTTGCTTTTGCTCCGCCAACAATCGCCGCGGCTGCTCTTTCTGAGTATGGATTCGATCCCCGAAGGTTTGGATCTGGTGACGATGATTCGCAACCAGTTTCCCGCCGTCCAAATCGTCGGATTCGATCGCACCTTCAATTCGGATATCGTTTTGCGGGCGATGCGTTCGGGCGTCTGCGATTACCTTTCGCCGCCATTCACCGCTTCCGCCATCGCCGAGGCGATCAAACGGGTCGAGCACATGCTGGAGGATAAACCAAGTCTCAAAGCGAGCCGCGGAAAGGTGTATTCATTCCTTCCCTCGAAGCCCGGCGTGGGAACATCCACCCTGGCGGTGAACGCGGCCTGCTCCGCCGCGAAGATAGCCGCAACGCGCGTCCTGCTGACGGATTTCGATCTCAGCTCTAGCATGGTTCGTTTTCTACTGAAGCTGCCGATGACACATAACGTGGAAGAGGCGCTGGACCACGCCCAACATCTGGACGAGACCATGTGGCGCCAACTCGTGTCCACCGTGGCCAAACTTGATGTCCTTCACGCCGGTGAACTGAAACCCAATATCCGCATCGAAACGGACCGCCTTCATTTGTTCATGGAATTTGCGCGGCGCCAATACGATCTGGTTTGCATCGACCTCTCAGGAAACCTGGAAAAGTATTCGATTGAAATCATGAAGGAATCGCGGGCGATATTTCTGGTTTGCACTCCGGAGATTTCATCGCTCCACATGGGGAAGGAAAAGCTCACGTATCTTCGAACCCTGGGGTTAGGCGACCAAGTGAAAATCCTGCTCAGCCGCGAGACCAAGCAATCGGCGATGTCGGTAGAGGAGATTGAGGAAAGTTTCGGCGCGCCGGTATTGTTCCGCTTTCCTAACGACTATGCGGGCGTGCAGAATGCCCTGCAGGCGGCAAAGCCGATGGAAGCGTCGACGCCCATTGGGAAAGAAGTCAAAAAACTCAGCCGCTGGATGACGGGCGAACCCCAGGCCGCCGAAGCCAATCCCCCGAAGAGCGGCATTTTTCGATATCTGTCCGGCCTGCTACCAGACCGGCGTCCGAAACTTTAACTGCGCCGCATCTCTTTCTTCAGATCTTCAATCACAACCAGCCGGCTTTCGGCCGTGAGGTCGCGTTCCAAACGGCGCAAGGCGATGCCCACAATATCGCGATGATGCAGATTGGAACCCAGTTCGTCGCCATCGGTTAAGCGTAGCCAGATATCGTGCAGACGATCCACATCCTCAGGCCACAGACGGGGCGGGTGCGGGCCCAAGTTGACGAAGCTCGATGGACGGTCTGGGCTGATTACTTCGAGTGACAGAGGGTGCCGGGGCTCGGGCAGTTTCTCCCAGGCTAAGCCGATTCGCCGGGCCAGTTCGTCGCTGACCATGCGCGGCGACACGCCGGTAACCAGCCGGGATGCCCGGAGATTTGCCGCCGACTGCACCATGGCATCGAAAGGATCTACTGCCGGGACAACCAACAATTCCACGGGCTTGCCTTGCTTTTCAGCGATCGTGACCACGTGGCTGAACAACTCCTGCTCATAATCGCTGAAGATCTGGTCCTGCGAAAGCTCATACTCGGCCGCACCGGTCGAGATCGGCCTTACGGTCATGACGACGATATCGTGCCGCCGGAGATTGGTTTTCTGGAGAACCATTTTCAGGTGATCCATGTGGTGATAATCGCGAACCGCAACTAACACACAACCGGGTCTCGCGTGAATTGCCTTGGCGTTGATCTGTTCCTGAGGTTCAAGATTAAATTCCTCCAGCCCCTTCGTGTCGCGCTTTTTCCGTAGATTAATCCTCTCGGAAATTGTGAAAAGAACGAAGAACACAAGCGTGAAGGCCACCCCGGATTTCGTGGCAAGTTGTTTTGAAAAGAGGTTCGCGATGGCAACCAATCCCAGCACCGATGTGATGAGAGCCAGGCCCACCGGAATTTCGCGATTGCCGATGCGAAAGTTGAGTGGAACTTTATATTCCTGATCGTGGCGCTGGAATCGCAGCACGAACACGCCCAGCGCCTTCATGAAGAAGCTCCACACGACACCGAACGCATATGCTTCGCCCAGTTGATCCACATTTCCCCTACTGGCCGCGATGGTGGCCACTTGAAGAATCGCGATCATGTTTATGATCCGGTAGGTGGTGCCAAATTTACGCTGCGGTTTGCGAAAATAGTCGAGCAGCACGCCGTCTTCGGCTATGCGGTTCAAGACTCCGTTCGCCCCGATGATGGATGTATTTACCGCTCCCGACAAAATCAGCACGCCGACCGCCACAACAAAAATATGGAAGCCTAGCCGTAGGAGGTAGGGTCCGGAGAGATTCATCGCCAGTCCGCCGATCAGGTTCTGGGTGTACTTCACGCGTTCCGCATCGGGGATAATCATTCCCGCGAATACCGTGATCACTCCTGTACAAATCACCGCGTAACCGCAAACGATGTTCGCCGTGATGCGCAGATTTTTGAGCTTTGGATAAGCGATTTCCCGATAGATTTGGGCGAGAGTTTCAAACCCGCTCATCGACAACAGCGAGTGCCCGAAAGCGATGATCACCACGACCATCGGAAACTGCAACCATCGCGTCCCTGCAAACCACCCCTGGGCTTCATGACTGAAGTGGATGTTGGCGGCGATCGGGGCGGGCGGGATGAAACCCCAACGGTCTTTCAGAATAATCGTTAGCGGGCACCAGATAACCAGGATCACAACCATGATGGTGGTGACTTGCATGATTCGCAAAGCCTGGCCACTCGATTCGTGAATGCCTTTCGTATTGCTCCACCAAAAGTAAATGGTGACCGCAATTCCGAAGACAGCCGCGAAGTAGTTTGGATTGATGTGGATATCCTGATGCAATAGTTCGGCGATTTCATTGATCAACGCGCCCAGATAAATCCCGGCACTGACGACGCTGATAGGGCCTGTGAGGATGTAATCGAAGACCAGCGCCGATACAGAAAGCTTAGCTACCGCCGGGCCCATGCTGTCGCGCACCACGACATAAACGCCGCCACGAACGAACATGCCGCAGCTTTCCATGTAAACGCTGCGCACGGCGTAACTGAAGAGCATGACACCGAGAACAAACCACGGAGCGGACTTACCGATGGCTTGTTCAGCGATTCCGCCGGCGTAGAACGCCGACGAAGCCAAATCGCTAAGGACGATAGCGGCGCCTCGCCAAAAACTAATGAATGCGAGGGCTACGGTGGTAGCAACCACGACTTTCGCCGATGGTTGCCGGTTGATCGAAGGAAGGGACATTATGCCGGTTCCATTAGATTGTAGATCATACTTGAGAAGTGATGGTTGTCTTACCCTCGCTTGTCCAAAAAATTATTTCCACCCTGCAATCGCGGAGTTACCGCGTATTTTTGGTGGGGGGTTGCGTCCGCGATCTGCTGCTTGGGGCACAACCCAAGGATTTCGATCTCGCCACCGATGCTACGCCGGGCCAGATCCTGGCCTGTTTCCCTAATGCGAATCGCGTGGGCGCGCATTTCGGAGTGATCCTGGTGAATGAAGATCTACAGCAGGTGGAGATTGCGACCTTCCGTAGCGATCACTCTTATGAAGACGGCCGGAGACCGGAGGCGGTGTCTTTTGAGACCGACCCAAGGCAGGACGTACTGCGCCGCGACTTCACCATAAACGCCTTGTTGATGGATCCCGGCACGTGCGAGGTGATCGATTACGTGGGCGGTAGGGCTGACCTGGAGAGCGGGATCGTTCGTGCCATTGGCGACCCCGAACGCCGTTTCACCGAGGATCATTTGCGGATGTTACGGGCGATCCGTTTCGCTGCCCGTCTGAACTTCGTGATCGAGCCAAAAACGATGGCCGCCATGCAGCGTCTGCACGCGTCGATTCTGAGGATCGCTCCGGAGCGGATTCGCGACGAACTCGGCCGCATCCTGACTGACGGAAACGCCCGGCGCGGATTCGAATTGCTGGACGAATCGGGCTTATTGGCGGACCTGCTGCCTGAGGTCGCAGCCATGAAGGGCGTGGAGCAACCGCCCCAATATCATCCGGAAGGCGACGTGTGGATCCATACGCTGCTGTTGCTGGAAGGGCTGCGGTTGCCAACGTTAACCCAGGCCTGGGGAGCGCTGCTGCACGATGTCGGCAAGCCTCCCACGTTTCGAGTTGCACCCGATCGCATCCGCTTCGATGGCCATGCCGAGGTGGGTGCGGAAATGGCTGCCGGCATACTACATCGTCTGCGATTTTCTATTGAGGACACCGCGCGGATCACGGCTTTGGTGGCCAATCACATGCGATTCAAAGATGTGCTCAACATGCGCCAGAGTACTCTCAAGCGTTTCCTGCGGATGGATCATTTCGCTGAACATCTGGAACTGCACCGGCTCGATTGCGGCGCGAGTCACGGCCATATGGAGAATTATGAGTTCGTTCGCCGGAAGCTGGGCGAATTGCCGCTGGAAGTTTTGAAGCCACCGCGCCTGTTGACCGGTAACGATCTGCTTACGGCGGGGTACAAGGCGGGACCGCGCTTTCACCAGATCCTCCATGCGGTGGAAGATGCGCAATTAGAGGGCGTGCTGCAAACCCCTGAGCAAGCCGCGGTCTTTGTGCGCGAACATTTCCCTATATGATGTGGAATCGACCATGACGAAATTATCGGCAATCTTTCTTATGCTCGCCTCTCTATCACTGGCGCAAGAAAATCCGGCCCTGCCGCTATGGACGGGCGCCGCTCCTGGGGCGCTTGGAACGGAAGCGCAAGATCAACCGACGATCACGCCATACTTGCCCAATGGGAAGCCCTCGGGCACGGCGGTGATTGTTTTTCCCGGCGGCGGATACGCCCATCTGGCGATGAACCACGAAGGGCGGCAAGTGGCAAATTGGCTGAATTCCTACGGTATTTCAGCGTTCGTGGTGAAGTATCGCCTGGGGCCGCGCTATCGTCATCCGGTGGAGTTGGGCGATGCCCAACGGGCCATCCGCTGGGTTCGCGCCCGAGCAAAAGAATTTGACGTGGACCCAAGCCGTATTGGTGTGTGGGGATTTTCCGCCGGCGGACACCTGGCGGCAACCACGGGGACACACTTCGATGGCGGAAGGCCCGACGCCGCCGATCCAATCGATCGGCCCAGTTCCCGGCCTGACTTCATGATCCTCGCTTATCCCGTGATCACCTTCCAAGCCCCTTACGCACATAGCGGATCGGAAAAGAATTTGCTTGGCGAGAATGCCGACACGAAGCTGATTGAGAATCTTTCCAACGAACTGCAGGTTACGCCGCAAACGCCACCCACGTTTTTATTCCATACCAACGCCGACACCGGTGTGCCCGCCGAGAATAGCGTGATGTTCTATCTGGCGCTACGCAAAGCCAAGGTTCCCGCCGAATTGCACATCTTCCAGAACGGACCTCATGGCGTGGGGCTTGGCAATACCGATCCGGCGCTGTCGGCCTGGCCCACGCTGCTGGCTAATTGGCTTCGTTCCCGGGGATTGATTCCGTAACCAGCGGGCACTATGCCGCGGGTGGCGGGGTAGTGGATTCGGGCAACGGCACATGGAGGTTGGCTTCCGACTCGCGGGTGATGTACAGAACCTGCGAAGGAACGGAAATACCGCTGCAATTCTCTTCCAAGGTCTCGCGTATCTTCAGCAGCAAGTCTTCCTGCGTCTTCATGAATTTCGCAAATTCAGTAGTAATGATGTTCGCGTTGAACTCGATAATGATTGCCGACTCGGCATACTTCACCAGGCTGACGCGTACCGACGCCGCATCCACCAATGCATTCGCCGCCAGCGCGGCGCGCAGTTTATCCAGGATCGCCGGGATTTGGGAGGCCTTGGTGTCATAGCGGATACCGATCGTGGGAGCGAAAAAGAAGCGGTCGCGAAGTCCGAAGTTTTCAATATTCATGGTGGACAACTGGCCATTGGGAATCGTCAATACGGTTCTATCGGGCGTGCGAAAGCGGGTGGAACGCAGTCCGATATCTTCTACAGTGCCCATGCGGTCGCCCATTTTGCAGAAGTCGCCAACGCGCATTGGCCGATCGAAAATGATCGACACGCCACCGAATAGATTTTCCAGTGTCTTCTGCGCCGCGAATGCCAGGGCTATTCCGCCAACGCCCAAGCCGGCAAGCGCCGCGGTGACGTCATAGCCCATCGTCCGCACTAACAGAACGATTGCCAAGAAAGTAGTCAGTACGTTTACCGTGCGTTGCGCAAGGCGGATAACCGCGGTGGTATCGCTTTGCGCACGGTGCGCGTAATGACGGCAAGCCAAGTCGCCTAAAACGCGCACAAAGCGAACGAACAGCCAGGCGATCGCGACGATCGTCAGTTTTCCAGCGAGGGACGACCAAAGCTGCCGCGTCAGAAATGGCAATTCCAGCAGTACGACAGTGAACTGCACGACGGCGATCACGACCAACGCACGCAAGGGCGCGGCTAGCGTCTCCACTAATTCCAGATCGCGTTCCTTGGTGAGTGCATGTGCAATGGGCCGGAAGACGCGCGCCAATAGACGCGCTGTCAGGCCCGAAACCACGACAGCGAGACCGCCCCCAAGCAGTAGCGCCAACCACTTCCAGATTGAGATAGACAGAAATCCCGGCTTAACCAGCGGCGCGGGCAGATACGTGTCGAGGTACGATCCTCCCCCCAATTCCTTAGCCGCGGCGGGAATCTTTTCTAGCGTATGATCCGAGAAGAGCCAGATGGATTGACCGCCGCGATGCTCGCGATCGAGCGTCACATCCAGCGGACCCGTCGACATGCCGATAGTGCCAACGCGTTCGGCCGAGAGCGGAAGCCCTTCCGCCGCCGAGCCCTCCACCAAGTCGCTGATGACGTTGGTGGTCGGAAGTTTGCGGTCCAGCACCAAGGCCAATTCGATGGCTAATTGCTTGGCGGTGTCCCCTTTTAGGCGGGTGTCCAGATACTCGATGGCGCGTGTGTAATCCTGCCGATGGCTGGCTGATAAAAATCCGGCTACCGTGCCGCGCGGAGTGGATCGGCCGAGTGGGTCGGCTGGAGCAACGGTCTTGGGCGGGTCGGGCGGCTTCGTCTGTGTCCGCGCCGATGGCGATAGGAGTAGCGAGAACAGACCGGCGATCGCGAGATGGCGTGCCGCTGCCGTCATGCCTCGTCCGCGCCCAGTTTCGCCACCAGCCGAGCCTCATCCAAATCCAACTCCTGCTCCAAACGCCGCAGCATCGCGTCGTTCATGGTGCCGGCGTGCCGTAACTTCACGATATGCGCACGCTCAGCCCAGAGCAGTTCGCAACGAAACGCAATTTCCTTTTCTACTTCCGCGGCCGGGTCGCCATTCAACATGCAATGCAACAAACTTTCGCGTTTGGAATATTCTCTCCGTACCGAAGCCGACTTTAGATCGATAGCGTCCGCCCGCTGGAGCGCTGCCTCGGTTGCCGCAATGCGTACTTCGATCTCCTGGACCTTCAAGGCCTTCACCTCCAGCGCCCCGTCGGCGCTCAACCCTAGCCAGCGGATTATCCAAGGCAGTAGCAGTCCCTGTAATACAAGGGTTACGAAGATGACCGAGAATACCAGCAACAGGATTAAGTCTCTCTGTGGAAACGGCGCGCCTGATTCCATCGTTAGCGGGATCGCCATCGCAGCGGCGAGTGAAACGCCACCGCGCAGGCCTGTGAACGCGATGAAGAAAGGAACCTGCCATTTTGGAGCGGGATCGGTTTCACGCAGGTGGCGTGAAAACCAGCGCGGCACATAGATGGCGGGGAAGACCCAAAGAAATCGCGTGGCCAGTACACAAAATGTCACAACGACGGCGCACCGCACGATGACGCTGGCTGGCTGATCATTCACGCCGTTCAGGATGCCGCGCAACTGAAGGCCGGTGAGAAGGAACAACAGGTTCTCAAAGACGAATTGCGTTGTCAGCCAGAACGATTGTCCCTGAATGCGCGTTCGGTACGCCAGAGCAGAAATTCCCCGGGCGCCGATTACGAATCCCGCGGTGACCGCTGCCAGTACACCCGAACCGCCCAATTGTTCCGGTACCAGATAGGCGACATAGGGAACAATCAACGACATCGTGACCTCCACCGAGGTATCGTGAACTTTCGGCCACAGCCAGGTAAAGAAGCGTCCAACAACATAGCCCCAGAAGATTTCGGCAACCACGACAACTCCAAAGGTCAGCACCGCGCTTCGTGCAGAAAACGCGCCCAACGTGGCGCCTACGATGGCAACTTTGTAAATCGTCAAGGCCGTGGCGTCGTTAACCACGCCTTCGCCTTCCAGGATGGTGACGATCCGCCGGGGAATGCCCAGGCGGTTCGCAATTGAGGTTGCGGCCACTGCATCGGGGGGTGAGATTGCGGCGCCTAAAACGAAGCACGCCGCCAGCGGAATCGCCGGGATGAAAGCGTGCGTCAGATAGGCGGTTGCCACGGCGGTGAAGATTACACAACCCACCGCCAGAAGAACGATCGGCCGCAGATTGCGGCAGAAGTCGTGCCAGGAAATTCCCACGCCGGCCCTATAGACAAGTGGCGGCAGAAACACGATCAGCACTACTTCCGGCTCCAGCTTGATATGCGGAACGCCCGGTATATAGCCGAGAACTACGCCCGCGGCCACAAGAAAAATTGGCGTCGGAACTCCCAACCTTCTGCCTAGAACAGCCAGAATGGAAAGAGCCGCTAGCAGTCCTATGAATAGCTCGACGGTGCTTACCATGCGTTATTCTAGCGTGGGCTGAAGCAGGCCGATCGTTGAGAATCAGGGACGCCCGTCGAGAATAACTTTCCCGGCGAATCGCCGATAAGTGTAAACAAAGTAGGCCACGGCGAGGCAAAGCGCGGGCGTCCACCAGGCCAGGCCGATCCCCAAGCCATATGGCGCGGCGGCGGTATTGTAAATCGTCAGCCCATCCGCGGCATTCTTATTTGACGGTAGAACATAGGGGTACAGTCCAATGGCCGCGCTGGCTAGCGCCCCCAGCAGAAATCCGCAAGATGCCAGGAACGCAAAAAAATCCTTCCTTTGATGGATCGTCCATTTTACCGCCAGAAGACTGGCGATCGCCAGCAAGACAAACGCGAATCCCCAGGGCCGCGCGGCCAGACTTTCCGCGAGATGTGGTTGTACGCGGAAACTGGCGATGCTGATTACCAAACTCATCGCCACGGTTAGCCACCATCCTGCGGACGCCACGCGGCGGCAGCGCATTTGCAGATCGCCATCTGTTTTGTTGGCCACCCACAGCGCACCGTGAACCGCCAACGCAACCAAGGCCGTGACGCCGATCAGGACGGTGTACCAATCGATAATTCCGGCATCGGCTTCCGGCATAAGGCTGGTCCACAGCGGCAAAAAGAAAAAACCTTCTTTATCTAGAGGGACGCCGCGCACAACGTTGCCCAGTGCCGCGCCGAAAAAGATGGCCAACAGCGCGCTGGCGCTACAAAAAACGGCGTCCCACAGAGGCTGCCAGATTTTGTCGGCGATGTGATTGCGGAATTCGATGGAGATTCCCCGCAGAATCAGCAGCCATAAGACGATCATCAGGGGAAGATAAAATCCGCTGAAACTCGACGCATAGAGCGCCGGGAATGCGAAGTAAAGCGTGCCACCGGCGGCCAGCAGCCATACTTCATTCCCATCCCACACAGGCCCGATACTTGCCAGCACTTTACGGCGTTCCGCATCCGTTCGCGCCACGAAGAGATGAATGATTCCGGCGCCGATATCGAAGCCATCCAATACGACGTAGGCAGTTAGCATCAGCGCGACAATCCAGAACCAAAGTGTTTCCATCATGTCCTCGCTTATACTAGCTGCAGTTCCGGTTTAACGGCCAAAATTTCCCCTGGGCCGTGCTCAACCTCGCGCATTACCAGGAACAGAAAGAGAATGCCCAAGACCATGTACAACCCCAGAAATCCTAGCAGCGTGAACATACCGTTGCCCGCCGAAACATTCGGTGACGTACCCACCGCCGTGCGCATGACGCCGTAAATCAACCACGGCTGGCGGCCGATTTCCGCCGTCATCCAGCCGCATGTCGTGGCGATATAGGGGAAGGGAAATGCCAGCATAAGCGCCCATAATAATGGCTTCGTTTTGAATAATGCGCCGCCCCGCAGCCACAGTGTGCAGAGCAACATCAAGCCCAGCATCAGGGTTCCCAGCCCGACCATGATGTGATAAGAAAAATAAAGCAGCGGAATATTATCGGGCCACTGATCTTCAGGAAACGCGGCAAGACCCTTCACTTCGGCATCCCACCGCTGATGCGTCAGAAAGCTCAGCATCTTGGGTACCTTGATCGGGTTGTCCAGCCGCTTCTTCTCCATGTCGGGCTGTCCGATAAGCACCAAGCTGGCGCCCTCTTCGGTCTGGAAGATTCCTTCCATCGCCGCCAGCGCGACCGGTTGATTATTCAAAAGCATCTTGCCTTGCCGGTCCCCCGTCAAACCCATCAGGAAAGTACTCAGCACGCCGGCGATCACGGCAACCCGCACGAAAATTCTGGCATGATCTTGATGTTTTCCACTAAGCAGATAGTAAGCGCCCAGCGCCGCCATCACGAAGCTGGCGGTAACCACGGAGGCGGTCATGTTATGCGCGTATTCCCACCATGCCCAGGGGTTGAGAAGCAATGCCGAAAAACTCGTGAGGACGATTTCGCCTTTTGAGCCGATGGCGTATCCTACCGGGTGCTGCATCCAGGCGTTCGTGGCAATGATGAAAAATCCCGATAGCCAGGAGCCCGCGAAGACCGCGAAGGCAGCCGACCAATGCGCGATGGGACTGAGGCGTTTTTCAGCAAACAGGAACAGGCCAATGAACGACGATTCCAGGAAAAATGAATACATTCCCTCCATCGCCAAAGTTTGCCCGATCACCCCGCCCGCTGATTTGGAGAAGCGCGCCCAATTGGTTCCGAACTGAAATTCCATGGGTATTCCGGTCACGACGCCAACCGCGAAATTAACGGCGAAGATCTTCGCCCAAAAGCGCGCCGATTGGTGATAACGCTCGTCGCCTGTGCGCAATCCCAGAGTTTTCAATATCAAGATCAGGAGGGCTAAGCCCATCGTCAATTGCGGGAACAAATAGTGGAACGTGATGGTGAAGGCGAAGTGCAATCGGTGGATGATAAGCGCGGAATCCATAACGGGCTCCCTTAGAAAACTTCGGTAGTGGAACAACCATTGTAGGCTCGTAATTGTCCCAGGTATTGAGGAAATACGAGTCGAGGCATGTTATATTCATTTAAGGGGCCTGTGGCGCAGTTGGGAGCGCGCTTCCATGGCATGGAAGAGGTCGACGGTTCGAACCCGTCCAGGTCCACCAAAACAAAGCCCAATAAAACATAGTCTCACGAATATGCTTGCGCGCTTCCACGTCGCGGGAGAGGTCAAGCGGAGTCCATTTGGAGTCCAAACTGGCCGAGATTTGGACTCCAGTCTGGCGGCTCTTGATGTCGAAACGTGCGTTAGACGTATTAAGTTGGATATATCCACTAAGCAGTTCGGCGGCCGCGACCGCCCTGTCGCTTACGCGACACTAGGTCTATGAGAGCCGCCGACCTCGCCCGCCTCAATGAACCATATCCGGATGGACTGGAGCCCAGCGAAACCGAAGCAAGAGCAGCCCTTGGTGTCAACCTACCGCATTGGTCATCACTCGAAACCGAAATACTCAACGACTTTGTCGAACATCAACCTTACGGAATCGGCTGGTGGGCGCCGGCCCCGGGCACCAGCCGCCGCATCCTGATCGCGGACCAACTCTCGTGCTGCTTGGCGAGCGTTGCCGGGAACATGACCGAGGCGACGCTGCATTGGCTTGAATATCTCGACGTGTCAGAACGCGACAGCGCCCGATTCGCCCATGCTGTGAAGATGCTTTCAAGCGGCCCAGTCATCGACCCGCCGCGCCCGCGCTGTGCGTGCGAGCAGCTCGCCCCAGATCTTGTACGAATGCACCAAGCCGGTCTGATCCGTGCAATCGCATCCGCTCTCGATTGTCTCGCCGGCGTGATTATCGGCGTCGCTGCCTGGCCGCAGAGCATCCTGAAGGCTGATTTCAAACAGGCCCGCACGGTGTTGGCACGCATCGATGGCTCAGCCAGTGCTGGAACGAAGGCGCAGGCGGATTTCGCCGCGCTATTAGAGAGCGCCATTGCCGATGCGGGTCCGCAGGGCTGGCTCGATTGGACGCTCGATCTGCGGAACATGCTCGTCCACCGCGGCCGCCGCATCGAGCTGGGGCAGTATCTGCCGATCACGCCGGTGCTGAGTGGACCGGACGGCAGGTCTGCACCCCGCGCGCGCCGCGTGTCACATCTGCCCCGCGATCCAGGGCGATCGGATATCGAGGTCTTCATCGACACGCCATGGGTGGTCCTTCATGAAGAAGAAGCCCGGACCCTCCAGGGAGCCATGAACAGCACCGTGCTCCTACTGGAGGCAGCCGCAGGGCACCTGCTCGATCTCTGGCAGTGGCGCCGCTCTCATCCGGGCGATCTTCTCCAGCCCGCCGTTCAATGGAAGAACGGGCCATCGAAAGAATCAACCGGCTTCAACGGCTACGCACCCGACTCGCCGCGTCTCAAACCCAGCATGGGAATGATGCATCCGACAATGGCAAGGCGATTGAAAGCCGCCGCCGTTGATGACGCCGCCCGGGCGCAATGGGAGAGGTTTGACTGAGTTGAGTCCGCCGGGGCTTGATTCCGCATGTATAGGACGCGCGTGAAGGCACACCATGGAGCAGCCCGAACACGCCGCAGCCTCAGCCGAATAGTTCACTATGTGAGCCCAGCCGCGCCAGACGTAAAGTATCGGTGCCGGGCTTACTGTAGATCAGCAGCAGGTCTGGCTTGATGTGGCATTCGCGGTAGCCCGCCCAATCGCCACTCAACCCGTGGTCCCGGTTTTTGTTTGGTAAGACTTGATCGGACGCCAGTCGCGCAACGGCGGTGGATACGAGCGAATCCAAATCATTGCGGTGGCGCGGTGCGGCCTTCGCGCGCTTGAAGTCACGCTTGAATGCCGAGGACCGTTCAATCGTCCTCATTCAGGTCAGCCATCAGTGCAGCCGTACTGGTGAAGCGCTTGCCTTTCCCCGCCTCAAGCTCGGCAATTGCCTTGCGCGTCGTCGCGTTTGGCGCCTTCACCTCGAAGGGTAAACGACGCTCATCCACGACACGCAACATGAGCAGGCGGATCGCATCCGAAATGGACAGTCCCATTGCGGCGAGCGCATCACCTGCGCGTTTTTTGGTAGCGGTGTCGATGCGAGCGCGAACGTAGGTGTCCGCAGTCTTCATGTTAAGCCTCCCTCGAATCCGTTCCTTCCCACGTCCTATTGTAGTCGCAATGCGACTACAATGTAAATCACCTCCTTACTTCTCGAACCGCACAGCCGCAGCGCACATCGCATTCGCTGCCGGTCCACGCTCCACATGGGCATCCTCCATATATGGATATTATTTGTTGTCTGCTCCAGCAGACAACAATCACCACAGCCGGCAACCGCGCGCGGGAGAGCACGCCAGGCGCCAGTCCCCGGTGTGGAGTCCAGGCTCCGAAAAGCTGCCCCGTGGCGTCCACCGGAGTCCACGGCGAGATACGTTAAGTCTTGTGTTTTCTTGTGCCCTTGCCGCTAAGTCATTGATATTTCTTAAATGGCATGGAAGAGGTCGACGGTTCGAACCCGTCCAGGTCCACCAAACGTTTCAAACCCCTACCGCCCCCTGCTAGGCTCTACGCCAAAACCGGGGCAAACCTGCTAAATCCGTGGCCCTGGTTTCGCTTCGGTTCGCCAGTAGGGTGCAGGCGAGAGGCAATATAAGGATCAAGCTCTGCTTCGGATATCGCGCCTCTGTGCAGCAGCAAGATCTGAAGCAGTTCCACTCCAACAAGTGAACCCGTCTGCCTTGTCCGTCACTATAGAATCAACACGCGTTCCTGTTCAGTGATGCGCGAAGAAATCTCAAGAAGTAGATTCCCGTAATCGGCAGAATAGCGTTCCGCCTCGCGACAAGATTCCACGGAGCCATCCTACCAAAGTTAGGAGTTCACAGGGGCCGCTCGCCCACAAATTGAGTAAACTGGAACCAGCGCTAAGAGGCAGCCATGGAACAGAATCCCGATTAAGACCGCAGACAGGCCCACGCGTGTTGGATGCGCTGCCGGCCGAAAAGCTGAATGCCGTCCGCAGCCTGCTCGAAGTCATGGTCGAGCCTCTGGCACGGTCATTCGCGCTCGCTCAAGTGCAAGAAGAAGGTCTCGCGCCCGACACCGTCGCCGCGCTGGAACACGCCCGTACTTCATTCGCTCGTGGAGAGGGCATCCCGCACGAAGAAATCCTCCGTGAATTCGGCCTGAAGCAATGAGCGAGGAGGCAGCCTCAAGCGCATAGCGGTCAAATGGTCATCAGAAGCCCGTGCCGATCTGAGGGCCATAGATCAGGAGACGGCAATTTAGATTCCCCATTGCATTGACCGTTATTACGGCGATTCAGCGCTGGAGTTCAACGCGAATCAGAGCGCCAACCCGGCTCCTCCTGGTCGGCTACTGCGATTCGATACCACCGACGCTCAGGTTGCCGGCACGTTCATTACGCCAGACCAGTGAGCTCTTCATCCTGGAATTGCGAGGGCAGATTCAGCGCTTGAAGATCAACTAAGCGGGGAGGTGTAAGGATAGCGCGCTGGCGCTCTTACCGCCGGCCGCAGTCGAGGCACCGCGATGCAGAGCCGTAACGCCTTTAGGGCAGCGCAAAGATGAACGTTCCAACTGAGTTTTTGATACGGGCCGGCTTTACAGTAAGTCTTCAACGGCTGGTTGCATATATTAGGTTGAACGACTCCTAACCGCGAAAAGCGAGTACTAAGGCTAGAATGATGGGGCGCTAGATACGGCGCAATCATGTCCGACACACTACAAACGTCCAGCGCCGACGAGCCGCTTTCCCCCGGACAGCTTCTGGTCGATCGCTTTCGCCTCAAACGCCGTATTGCTCAAGGCGGTATGGGAGTGGTCTACGAAGCTTTTGATGAAAAGCTTGGCCGGCGTATCGCTTTGAAGAGTGCGCTTCGAGGGTACGACGGGCATTTGTCTCCGGAAGTACTGCTGGCGACCGAAGTCAGCCATCCGAATATTTGTAAGATTTACGAAATCCACCCGGCACAAACTCCCTTGGGTCCACTGGACTTTTTCACCATGGAGTTTCTAGAAGGGCTCACTTTAAGCCAGCGGCTGCAACAAGGAAAAATAGACCGTCAAGACGCGGAGGCCATCGCGCGCGATTTGTGCGCCGGACTGGCCGAGGCGCATCGCCACGACATTATCCATGGCGACATGAAGGGCGCCAATGTTATTTTGACCAGGAAACCGGACGGAACGCAGTGTGCCGTGATCACCGATTTCGGTCTGGCCCGCGCGGCACGCGGTTCGGGCATTCGAGGCGGCTCGCCGGGGTACATGGCGCCGGAACTGTATGCGGGCGAGCCCACTACAGTTGCCTCCGACATTTACGCACTGGGTGTGATTCTGCACGAACTGGTAACCGGCGTTCGGCCGGACCAGGCCGCCGCCATGGCCGCGGCCACGGTGACGCAAGCCCCGTCCGAATCAACTGTGCCTCCCGGTCGGGGCCAGCGACCTGGCGCGGCGAGACAAGCGGCGCCAACGCGTGTGCGGGGTTCACGCTGGAATCCGATTATCGGGAAATGTCTTGAGGCCGACCCGAAGCAGCGTTACGCAACAGTCGAGCAGATTCGAATGGCGCTGGGGCCTTCTGTGGCGCGGCGCCGCCTGCTGATCCTGGCGGGCGCGGTCGCGTTGTCCGCGGTCGCCGCTCTGGCAACATACTGGCGATCCACGGCGCCGGAGCAGAGCGTTCGGCTGGATGTGAGCGAGGTGGCGGGTTCACCTCAACTGGCTGCCCGCGTGCGCGAGCGGATGGCGCAACTGAAGAGCAGCCGGCTGATCGGGTTTTCATTGGACTCTACGCACGCTACTCATCGACTATCAGCCAGTGTTACGCCGAAGTCCGGCAAGCTCAGGCTCCATGCCTTGCTGAGCGATTTGCACTCAGGCGCTCCAGTAACTGAGTGGGCCGCCGATTATGAACCCGGGCAAATGCGATACGCGCCAGTAGCACTGAGCGGTGTGGTCAGCAGCACTTTTCATCTTGCGCCGCTGACTACTTACTCGATTGTCAATGCGGCGGCGAGGGCTGCCTATCAACAGGGCATCGCGCTGTTGCCGAATGACCGGAAGCTGGACGAAGCGCTGGGAGCTTTTCAGTCCGCAGCTTCGCTCGATCCCGATTCGGCGCTGCCACTGGTTGGGCTCGCCGAGGTCGAGCGGCGTAAGGATTTCCTGACCGACCAGCACTCGTGGGCGGATAAGGCGACGGCGTCATGGCAGCAGGCGGAGCTGAGAAATCCCGATAGCGCTGAGGTTCATCGCATTGCCGGCTTGCTCGAGTATGATCGCAATCGTCCGGATGTGGCCGTCGCCCACATGCGACGCGCAACCGAACTGCAGCCTTCAAATAGTGATGGGTTTCGCCGGCTTGGGCAGCTTTATGAACGGGCGGGACAGTTTCCAGAGGCCCTCCAGGCATATAGCAAGGCCCAGAGTATTGTGCCCGGGGACGCCCGGATTTATGGAAACCTTGCCTACATTTATCGACAGCGATCCAACTTTGCGGAAGCGACCAAAGCCCTACAAAGAGCGGTGGAACTGGCTCCGGATCGTCCGTCGTATCGAAGCTTGTTGGCCGCTGCCTATCAAGACCAGGGCCGGTTCAAAGAGGCGGAGGCGACGTTACGCGCGGTGCTTGCGAAGGAACGCTCCGCAGAAACGCTGTTGGCGCTTGGCCAGGTGCTGATGTATGAGAACAGGGATAAGGAAGCCGCCGGTTTGCTATCGGAGGCAGCCAAGCTTCCGGATCAGTCCGCCTTCCTGTGGCTCTGCCTGGGGTTGGCGAACCAGCGCACAGGCAACGCCGCCGAGGCGCGAACAGCCTTTCAGAAAGGGCTTGCCGTGGCCGAACGGCAAGTGGTGCAATTACCCCGGAACGGCTATTACCACGCGACTCTCGCCTATTTCTGTGCCCAAACCGGCCAGCCCGGCCGCGCTGCTGTAGAAGCCGCTCAAGCTGTGCAACTTGCCCCTCATCACAATGACACATTGTGGTTGGCCGCGCTCGCCTACGAGCGTACTGGCGACCGGGCCACTGCTTTGAAAACGCTCGATTCCGCGCCGGCTTCGCTGCTCGAAGACATGCGCCGTTGGCCGGAGGCGTCCGCCTTGACGGGCGATCCGGGTTTCGCTCAACTTTTGCCGATTCAAAGCGGACACTAATGAGGTATTACGCTTCGAAATGCTAGACTAAGCGACGACCCTGTTGTTCGATATAGTGTCTTTGCTTATTGGTTCAAAGCTAAGGGAGGCTTTATCAGAATGGCTACAAAGAAAAAAGCGCCGCTTGCAGGCAAGGCTGTGAAGGCAAACCTCAGCGGTGGCAGCGGCCAAGGCGGTACGGGTTCCGATCTCAAAGGGGGAGGCGGACCTGGCAGTAGCAAGGTCAAAAAAGCCGCGACAAAGAAAAAGAAGTGACCTCCGCCCATGGCGGGACAACCCGTGCTGTCTCGCTCAAAGTGCCGCTTCAGGAGAGGTCCGAATGGTGTTGGGTGGCTGTCTCGGTTGGAGTGGATCGCTTCTTCCGGCCAGATTCCACGCATTGCCAATGTGAAATCGCGAGCCGCACGCTTAATCTGCAATGCTGCAATGGAACTCAACCGGCTTCCCTGACCACCTGCAACAAACCGCACGCGATTAATCCTGTACTTGGCGCCCATCACTTGCTGGCGGCCGATCCCATCATGAAGCCACTGAGCTTTGACAGCGTTCGCACGGAAATAGATGCTGGGCGACCGGTATGTGTCCTGATCAAATGGCTGGACAGCCAGGGCCAAGTGACGCAACGCGGACACTTTATCGCCGTCAATGGATATCGCATCACGCCTGGGCAAAAGCAATTCGTCTCCATCACTGACCCGATGTATGGCTCGTCTGAAATCGCATTTGACCAATTCACTAGCGGCGAAGGAGGTTACCGCGATGGCCGTGGTGTCTGGTTCGCGTCATTCCTGGTCGGCAACAGGAAGGCGTACTAATGGCCCTGGATTTTGTCCAACCCTCGCCCTCAGTCCTTCGGACTTACCAGCAGTCGGTGCTCGATTTCGTGGGGCCGCACCCGCCGATGGCCCAGCTTTTTCATCTGCCGGTGGGCACGCTTGGGTTGACGGAATTGGCGGGCGGCGCCAAGCTCCAGGATATCGTAGCGACTGGTTGCCGCATCCTGGCTCATTGGCCCGAGGCAACGTGGATTTCTTCCGAGATGACCAATCCGACGCTCTATGGAAACGCGTCATTCCGCAACTTCACATCGGGCGATGCGGTAGAAGCCGTCTTTAAACGGATAGCAGAGGCGCAAGCGTTGGACGCCGTACGGAGCGATCAGTATGAGCTGCATTTTCTGAGCGTGCCGGGGATTTTTCTGGAAGCCTTGCACCTGGTCTGCGGGGGGAAAGGCAGCGACATTATTTTGCCGCTGGTTTCTATCGATCCTCAATTTGGGCTCGATGCGGTCCTAGATGAGGCAGCGTTCCTGGCCATCGCGCGCCCGAGCGCCGCCGCTCGGGTGAGTGTGACCAGTGGGGATCCTTTAAGCTCTTAGCGATCGGGCTGGCTCGCTCAGCAGCACGACCAAGGAAACCGGACGTGTCCGGACACGCGCCAAACCACACCGTCAGCCAATTGAGTAATCGGGATCTGCGCTAGTCTTAAGATCTGAATTGGCGGTTGTCCGGAAGTCATCTTCCGGGAGATGACGGCTCCCAATGGCACCTTGCGATAACCGCCCTCAAGCAAACAGCCTTGAGTTGGACCTCACCGACTCCCTGGTGCGAGTCGGAACCAAGGTCGTCTGCATCACAATTTACGGACTCCCTGCCCGTGCCGTCTGTTGCGGGTCGGGAGGCATGAACCACGCGGTATCGTGACCGCCGTTCCACCTGGGCATGATCCTTATAAGGAAATCAATTGTTGTCTGCTCCAGCAAACACCAAATCAGAATAGCTGGCAACCGCGCGCACGTGAAGGCACGCCGAGTTCCAGGCTCCGGGGGTGGAGTCCGTGCGGAGTCCAGACCCGAAAAAACCCCTTCGTGGCGTCCAAATCGCCATCCCTTAGCTCGATTGTTTCTGGTGAAAATGTCGTTAGAAATGCGCGAAGAAACTCAAGAAGTAGATCCCGTAATCGGCAGAATAGCGTTCCGCCTCGCGACTAGATTCCGCAGGGCCATCCTACCAACTTAGGAGTTCACAGGGGCCGCTCGTCCACAGTCGCATAAACTGAAACAGAATCTCGATCAAGACCGCCGACAGGCCCACGCGTTGTTGGATGCGCTGCGGGCCGAAAATCTGAATGCAGTCCGCAATTTGCTCGAGGTAATGGTGGAGCCCCTCGCCCGCTCATTGGCGCTCGCCGAGGTGGAAGAGGAAGATCTGACGTCAGACACTGCCGCTGCGCTGGACCACGCCGGTGCTTCATTCGCTCGTGGAGAGGGCATCCCGCACGAAGAAATCCTCCGCAAATTCGGCCTGAAGCAGTGAGCGAGGAGGCCGCCCCCAAGCGTATAGCGGTCAAATGGTCACCAAAAGACCGTACCGATCTGAGGGCCATAGATCGGGAGACGGCAATTCCAATTCTCCATTGCATTGACCGTTACCTGTCCAACCGCACCGGCGATCTGAAAAAGCGCAAGCCGCCGGAAAACTGGATTTCGTCTCCGCCGTAGCGATTATCGCGTGTTCTTCGATCACGGGAACGAGTCCACGATAGAAATCAACAGTGTCCGTCATCGACGCGAGCCTTATCGCTGAGTCCATCCGCACTTCGAAACGGGGTCCCATCCACGCAAGCGCGTACTGGAATCCAAGTCGCCGCTTTCTAGGTCTTTTGTTTTCTGTCAAGATGCCTGCAAGTGATTGATTTTTTTTACATGGCATTGAAGAGGTCGACGGTTCGAACTCATCCAGGTCCACCAAACGTTTCAAACCCCTCGCCTGCGTATCGTATGCGGCATCGGCCCGTTCAGGACCGACACAAGCGCTTAACCGTTCAAGGGATGGTTTTCGCGTGGTTTTGCGGTAGCGAGGATTCCCAGTTCTGCATCACTACTAGCGACGAGCCTTCCTGCGGGGTCACAGCCGCAATCAGGAATTTCTGTCCGTCGGGCGATACATCAAAACCCGGGAAGGCATGAATGGCCGCTCTGGATTCCGCGGAGATGGTGAAAAGCGCAGCCGCCGGACCGAATTCCGGTTTCGCAGACAGCTTGACGGGGATCGCGTAGACGCGTCCATCAAACGCGAGATAAAACAGCTCTTTCCCGTCCCTCCGCCAGCGCAGGGCCTGGGCGCCGGAGCGGGTGACGAGATGACGCTCACCCGTGACGCGCGGAATTCCTGTTGACTCAAAAGCCTTGAGATAGACTTCGGGCCGGCCGGATTCATTCGAGGTAAACGTCAGCCACTTTCCATCCGGGGAAAAGGCGGCATTGGCCTCATGAAACGTGTGTTCAGCAGTGGTATCAGCTTGCGGCCGTGGGCTAGGTCGAACATAAACACGTCGCTCTGGATTTCGCTGGAAGGCTGGGCAACGGCGGTATTCTCGAAAACGATGAAGCGTCCATCGGGGGACCAGTCCGTTGGCATCTGGAATCCAGATGGGGCCAGATCTTCCTCCGGATCGTTCTCCCCCACCCCGCGGATATGGACCTTGGGCTGTCGGCCTACAACACTGTGCAGGAATCCAAGCGTCTTCGAATCAGGTGACCAAACGGGCGCGTCCCGGACGCCCGGTTCCAGCGTCAATTGGTGCATGGCGTTGCTCTTAATATCGATAATCCACAAATTCTGAGCGCCTCGTGCCACGTCGTAAATCGCCGTCGCCAGCTTCCGTCCGTCCGGTGAGAGGCGGCCTGATTTCACATTCAGGTTGGCGGGGCCGGCCGATCCAACTTGTCGGCCTTCCCGATCCACCCACACCAGTTGAGAGCGGCTGGCGAAGCTTACATACGCGATAGCGCCGCTGCTCGAAACCGAAAAATCCGCCCCGCGGGTGGGCCGGAACGAGTAAACCTTGTTAACCAGGGGGATGGCTTCCCCCGTAATCCGCAGGGAGCGGGGATCGAATGACTGCGCCAGCAAATTGCCGGCCCGGAGGTACAGGAGGTAACCGGCGAGTGGATTCGCCAGCGAAGCTGTATATAAAACTCGCGAGTCCGATTCAATCAGATCCTTGGCCGAGCCCGGGTCGCCGAATCGCGCCACACTCGCTCGAAAGCGGTTGATTTTAGAATCCTGCGTCAGGTAAAGAATGTGCTCTCCGTCGGGTAAGATCTGGGGCCATCGATAGAGCTCTTTGAGTGGCTCGGGAGAGCCGCCGGAGGGAGAAATCGAGTAGCTGATTAAGCTGCTGTCCAGTAACAGTCTCCGGGGGCTGAGCGAGGCGCCGGAAAAGAGGAATCCCGGCGAGTCGCCCAGAACTACGCGAGCGTCACCCTCCAGCGGCGCCCGCTGGAGTTTTCCATTTACGGCAAAAAACAGCGATCGGCTGTCGGGTGCCCAGAAGAGGGTGTAGACTCCTTCGCTGCCCGGAAGCAGCCGCGGCTCGAGCGAGTTGAAATCGCGAACGAAAGCACTGAAGCCGCCACTTGCGTCCATCGCGGTAAACGCCAGATGCGTCCCATCGTGGGACAATGCGAACGACTGCCGGCTGGCCGCTGCCTCCAACACAAAGCCAGAAGGTGGCACGACCGCGAATCTCACGGGCTTTGCCAAGGCGACTGGTTCCGGGCGCCTGGTCGCAAGCCAGGATGCGCCCCCAATCACTATCAAAGCTGCGGCTGCCGTTAGCATCGGCCAGCGCTTTTGCCGCTCGCGAGGATCAGTCTCGGTCCGAAGGGCGGGAGGCGGCGCCATCTCCAGAACCGTCTTGACCGATGCGCGTTGGAGAGGTGCGATGAATCTGTATCCCTTGCCGGGAACAGTTTCGATGTACCGCGGCTTGTCGGCCGAGTCCCCCAGCGCCTGTCGCAGCTTGTTCACTGCTGTGTTCAGGCCTTGCTCAAAATCGACGAACGTCGTCCCCTGCCACAGCTGCCGCTGCAACTCGTCGCGACTGCGCACCTCGCCCGGCTGCTCAAGCAGAATCGCGAGGATCTGCAGCGGCTTGCCTTGCAACCGGATCCGATTCCCGAATTTGTGCAGATCGCCAGAGACTTGTTCGAATTCAAAAGGACCGAACAAAACCTTCGGCGATGGGTTTGGCTGGCTTCCCATATCAGAGTGAGTGTATCAAGAGTTGAGGTCGAGTCAATCAGCGCTGAGGATGCGACGTAATCCACCTCTGCTCAATAGCTTCCGGGCTGAGGTGAACTCCAGCCGAACTCCATGGATCGTATGCCATTTCCGGGTTAAAGTTCATCGCATGTCGATAAAATCACTGATCCCTTTTCTACTTCTCGCGTCATCAGCCTGGTGCCAGCCGCAAACTTTGATTACGGGGCTGCAAGCTCCGGTCAAAATCATCCTTACTGGGCAGGGCAATTTTCTGGTCACGGAGGGCAGCACAAGTCCCAATTCAGGTCGGGTGTCCTTCGTGAGCCGGGCAGGCGTGCGGAGGAGTCTTATAGACGGCTTGCCGTCGGGGACCGAGGTCACCTTGGCGGGGGCCAGTGGTCCTGCCGCAATGGCACTTCGCGACCGTACTCTGTATCTGACCCTCGGTCCGGGGGACTCCGAGCGTGCGGGCGCTACTCCGGGGACATCTATACTGAATCCTCAGGGCGCTTCTTCGCCGATCTTCTCGTCGCTGCTCGAAATCCACTTCAGCGCCGACGTAGATGTGATGGGCAGTACGTTCCACATGACGGCGCAGCATCAGCAGGTGCTGAACGACGGGGGAGAGGTGGAACTCGCGGATGCGGGCGCCACCGCGCGTATCTCCCTCCTCACCCGCTTCCCAATCGCCGAGCCGAATCCGGTGGCCCTTTACAAGTTCTCCAATCCCTGGGGTCTGGCTCTGTCGGAAGACGGCCGCATCCTCTATCTGACCGACGCCTCGCAGAACTGCCTGTTGCGGATTGATACGACAACCGGCCGCTGGCGGAGAGTTTCACGATTTAGTCCGCTCGCGAATCCGACTCCAGTCGGGCCGCCCGTAGTCGATGCGGTTCCCACCAGTCTACGGATTTACGGCGATTCAGTGCTGGTCAGCTTTCTCAGCGGGTTTCCGTTCGCCGACGGTAACGGCCGGGTATTAGCCGTGAACCCGGAAACGGGCGCTGCCGAACCGTTCATTTTTTATCTGACCTCCGCTACAGACGTGCTGTGGCGTGCCAGGCCCGGCGCCCGGCCTCAGTTCTTCGTGCTGGAGTTCAGCGCGAATCAGAGCGCCAACCCTGCTCCTCCTGGTCGGCTACTACGATTCGATACCGCCGAGGCTCAGGTGGCGGGCACGTTCATCACGCCGGTGAGCATGGTCTTTGACGAGACGACCAGCGAGCTCTTCATCCTTGAATTGCGAGGGCAGATTCAGCGCTTGAAAATCAACTAAGCGGGAAGGTCTAAGGATCGCGCGGCCGGCCCTCTTACCGCCGGCCGCAGTCGAGGCACCGCGCGTGTCCAGAGGACCAAACCTCCCTCCTGGTATCCACCTGCGTCAGAATCGTGATAGCCTAAAGACTGTATTTCTACTGTTCCTGCCTATAGATCATTGTTTTTTCAAATGGCGTGAAAGAAAGTCTTGTATGGATAAACGATTAGCAAAGCGACATAAGCGCCAGGTTGCCCGAAAGAAAGACAACGTGAAGTTGTCAGAGCCCGATTTGCGCTCACCGGAAGAGATCAAGGCGGCCCGCGAGGCCAGCCGTCCCGCCGGGGGCCGTGTGGCCGACCTTGGATCCGCCAGTTCCACTGCAACCAGCCGCACCACGCATAATGCCGTCGGCACCGGAAGCGCTGCCAAGACTTCCGTCTAAAATTATTGCGGTGGATTCGCGTACTCCTCAGATCCTGCCTGGCTAAAAATTCCCCCGGCGCCCTCCGCACGCCATAAATCTGGCCGGGAACTCTTTTCTCATGTGGCGTAATCATGAGTGAAGATGTTCGCGAGGCGCAGAAAACAAAATCCCGATACGGAATCCGACAAGGAATTGTGCGAAGCTCTCTCGAGCGACGGCGAACGGGCAATGGCCGCGATATATCGACGCCACGGCGGATTGGTTTATCGCTTTGCCATGCGTCTGAGCCAGGACCAATCGGTTGCCGAGGACGTCACGCAGGAAGTCTTTCTGGCATTGTTAAAGCGAAACGAAGGGTTTGATTCCAGCCGCGCATCGCTTTCGACATGGCTCTGCGCGATCGCCCGCAACCAAATCTGGAAACATCTGGAGCGATCGCGGCGGCAACTGCTGGCTGAACCTTTCGAAGATGCATTCGAGGCTTCCTGTTCTGACGACGATCCAGGCATTGCCCTGACGCGGAGGGAGGGTATTGCGGCCGTGCAGCGCGGAATCGACGATCTGCCAGCGGTATTTAAGGAAGTCGTAATTCTGTGTGAACTGGAAGAGATGACGTATGAAGAAGCGTCGGCGGTGATTGGTGTACCGGTAGGAACTGTGCGCTCCAGGTTACATCGGGCTAAAGGCCGGCTTGCATTGTTGCTGGGCGATAACGCGGCGATGAGATCTCCGGGGAATAAGAGATGAACGAAGAACTTGACGAAATTTTAGGGGAAGTGAGAATTGATCATCGGCGCTTACCGCCGCCTGCGCATGTGGGGGCGCATCTAGCTCTAGCCGCAAGATCGCCCGCTAAGAGGGGCACTCGCATCTGGTTCGCGTCGATCGCCGCTGCTGCGCTCATTGGCGTGGTGTTGTGGCAAAGGAGACCAGTGCCGGTGAACCCGCTGGTGAAAAAGGTAGAGATAGCCAAGGTGTCGCCCAGCGTCATCCCGAAAGCCGCGCCTCCTGCGCAGATTGAGAAGCGAGTGGTGGAGAACAGAAGGGCGACGATTCGACCGGTACGCCTAAGGGAATTCGTGACGGAGTTTATCCCTCTTCCAGGAGCGGAAGCGCTGCCGATGCCTTTGGAAACGAACATTCTGAGAGTTAGCGTGCCGAAGGGCGAACTGCGTCAATACGGATTCGATGTCCCGCCGCCACGCGCGGCTGAACTGGTTCGAGCGGATCTTGTTGTTGGCGATGATGGCTTTGCGCGGGCTGTGCGGTTTATTCAGTAAAGTTTCGGAGTAAGACAAAGATGGAGAACACATGACATACAAACAGATATTTCCCGGCGTCCTGATAGCCGGCTCACTTACGTTTTCACTGTTCGCGCAGTCGAGTGAACTGGAGGCTAAACTTTTGGCGGAAGCGGGGCAGTCCAGCGGTCCGGTCGGGGGTCCGGTGACGGTTCAATTTACCGCGATGGGGCAAGCTGTGCCAGATGAGCTAAAGCTCCTACAGGAGAAGCGGACGGCGAACGTGAGCTACGTCATGTCCAGTGAGTTCATTGGCAATAAGATTTTGAAGGACAAGCCCTATGAGGCCGAAGCGGTGACGGAGATGGTGCAGGTGCTTGGCGACAGCAACCGGATTACGCGCCGCAGCGTCAGCAAGCAATATCGCGATCAGAACGGGCGCACACGGCGTGAGGAAGCGGGACCACCCAACTCGCCGGCCACATTCATATTCATCTCCGATCCCGTGGCTAAAGTCGATTACGTAATCGATTCATCGGCGAAGACGGTCCGGCGGATCTCGCGCTCGGAGGGTACAGCCGCCGGGGGCGGTGCGGGAACTATTGCGATGCGGAGCACTGTAATGATGGATCGGCTGCCGTTGAAGATGATCGCGGCGGCGCAAAGCGATAGTAAGAAGGAGGATCTGGGTAAGCGGACTATCGAGAGCTTGGAATGCACAGGTACGCGCACCACGATGACGATTGCGGCCGGACAGATTGGAAATGAGCTTCCAATTATCACCACAACGGAATCCTGGTATTCGCCAGAAATTGAAGCCGTGGTGCAATCGACTACCACCGACCCCCGCTTTGGAAATACGACGTACAATCTGCGCGGAGTGCAGCGCGGAAATCTTCCGCTGAGCCTCTTCGAACAACCTGCCGACTACGCTGTGCAAACCGAAAACATTCGGACGACGATCATTACCAAGTAGAAGCATCAGACCGGTGATCGCGCGTCTGGCTATTGGTGGCGGGCGCGCGAACGGTCTAAGCTTTCATGCATGGACACCCTTCTAGACTGGCGCAAAGAATTCCCGATTCTGGCAAACTCCGTGTACATGATCAGCCATTCGCTAGGTGCTATGCCGCGGCGAACGCGTGATCGTCTGAATGAATTCGCCGACGTCTGGGCTACCCGTGGAATCCGCGCCTGGGAAGAGGGTTGGTGGGATATGCCGGTAACCGTGGGCGATCTTGTAGGCAAGATCATCGGTGCCGGGCAAGGCGAGGTTGTTATCCATCAGAACGTCTCCATCTGCCAATCGATTGTGCTCTCTTGTTTCGATTGGACGGCGAAGCGCAATAAGATCGTTTCCGAGCAGATGAACTTTTCCACGAACCTCTACATCTTTCACGAGCTGGCGAAGACGGGGGCGCGGATCGAGACAGTGCCATCGGACGATGGAATCGTAATATCTCTGGAAAAAATGCTCGCCGCGATCGACGAAGAAACGGCGCTCGTCTCTGTTTCGCACGTCCTGTTTCGCAGTGCATTCATTCAAGATTTGAAAGCACTGACGCGGCGCGCTCATGAATGCGGAGCGTTGGTTGTGGCCGACTTGTATCAGTCTGCTGGCACACTGCCGATCAATGTCCGCGATCTGGGGCTGGATTTCGCAACGGGCGGTTCGGTGAAGTGGCTTTGCGGCGGACCAGGCGCCGGCTATCTGTATGTACGTCGCGATCGCTGGCCAGAATTGGAGCCCCGTATGACGGGTTGGGCAGCCCACGCCCACCCTTTCCTCTTCGATGACCATGCAATCGAATACGCTCCCGATATCACGCGGTTTCTCAATGGAACACCGAATGTGCCGGCGATGTACTCGGCCCGTTCGGGGTACGAAATTATCGACGAAATTGGCGTCGAACAGATTCGCGCGAAATCGATGCGCCAGACCGCGCGGCTTATTGAGATTGCCGAAGAAGCTGGATTCGCCGCGAAATGCCCGCGGAATCCCGAAGAACGTGGAGGGACGATTGCGTTTGAAGTTCCCCACGGCATGGAAGTAGTAAAGGAACTCTCGCGGCGCGATATTCTAGTCGACTACCGGCCCGGCGCCGGGATTCGCATCGCTCCCCATTTCTACACGAAGGACGAAGAACTGGATATCACGGTTCGCGAGATTCGTAAAATTGTGGAAAGCACTACGCATTAAGAATGATTTTGTCTCAGCGATAAGTGAGAAGGGTGGAAGTTTCCAAATGCGGCAAATTGTTGAAAGAATCGAGCGTGAAGCGATTTTTGCTGAATGTGAACTCGGTCAGCGAGCAGTTTCGCACGCGCCAGTTGATATCGAGAAAACTGCGGTCTGGCGCCGAGAGCGCCGTTTGCACACAGAGTCCGATGGGTCCGCCAGATGTAAAAACTGCTACGCGCCGATTGCCGGGTCCGTTTTGTACTTCCAGCATAGCGGCACGCATGCGTTGTTGAAAGGCGGAGAACGGTTCGAACCCATCGTAACGCAGGCGGTCCTCCAACCAATCCAGCATTACCGCTTCAAACAGGCGTTGAAACTGCCGATTACGGTCTTCGGGGGCCGCGGGCAGCGCAAAGGTTTGGCCGCCGAGAATGCCCGTGGCGTCATATTCATTCCATCCGTCGTCGACACCGGCTTGCGGCCAACTGAGACCTGCTTCGGCATAAGTCTCGGCCACGATCTCTTCTGTACGTCGATGCCGAATTAACGATCCACGCACGACTTCATCGAACGCGATTTTATGTTCAGACCAGTAACTGCCCAGCGCCCGGGCTTGCAACTCCCCCAGAGGCGAAAGGCGATCGGTTTCTTCTTCAAACGGGGTGGCTTGCCCATGGCGAACAAGCGTTAGAACGCTCATTTCGTGGCGGCGTGGGCGATCTGATGCTTGTCCAATTCCAGCTTGGCGACGGACTCGCGATGCACCTCGTCGGGCCCATCGGCCAGGCGCAGCGTCCGCGCTCCCGCCCAGGCGGCGGCAAGATCGAAATCCTGACACACACCAGCCGCGCCGTGCGCTTGTATCGCCCGGTCAAGCACTCGCAACGCGACATTCGGCGCGATCACCTTGATCATCGCGATCTCCGCTTTGGCCGCCTTGTTGCCTAGAGTGTCCATCATGTAAGCGGCTTTCAATGTCAGTAAACGCGCCTGTTCGATTTCCATTCGGGAATCGGCGATGTCGGCGCGAATGGTGCCTTGCTCGGCGATCTTTTTCCCAAATGCTGTTCGCTGCTGCACGCGCTTACACATCGATGCCAAGGCGCGTTCGGCCAAACCTATCAGGCGCATGCAATGGTGAATACGCCCCGGCCCCAGGCGCCCTTGCGCGATTTCGAAGCCTCGGCCTTCGCCAAGCAGAATATAGGATGCCGGCACGCGCACGTTCTCAAACGTTACTTCGCCGTGCCCATGCGGGGCATGATCATAGCCGAATACCGTCAGCATGCGGCGGATCTTCACACCGGGGGCGTCCATCGGGACCAGGATCATCGACTGCTGTTTATGCTTGGGTGCGCTGGGGTCGGTCTTGCCCATGAAAATCGAGATCTTGCAGCGCGGATCGCCCGCTCCCGACGACCACCACTTATGGCCGTTGATGACATACTCATCACCTTGGCGAACGATGCTCGATTCGATGTTGGTTGCGTCCGATGAAGCCACATCGGGCTCGGTCATTGAGAAGCAGGACCGAATTTCACCGGCCAACAAAGGCTTCAGCCAGCGCTCCTTGTGCTCTTCGGCGCCGTAACGTTCCAGCACTTCCATGTTCCCCGTATCGGGCGCTGAACAGTTGAAGACTTCCGGAGCAAAGTGGACTCGCCCCATGATTTCGCACAGCGGCGCATATTCCAGATTGCTCAGTCCGGCGCCCCGATCGCTGGCGGGAAGAAACAGGTTCCACAATCCTGCGGCACGGGCCTTCGGTTTCAGGCTCTCGATTATTTTAGAGGGCTGCCAGCGATCGCCCTTGCCGATTTCTTCATGAACCGCCGCCTCGCTTGGATACACATGTTCATCCATAAACGCGATCAGGCGCGTCTGCAGATTTTGTACTTTGTCGGAGTATTCGAAAACCATGTTATTTTCCCGTGAAGACCGGCGCGCGTTTTTCCAGGAAGTGCGCCACGCCCTCGCGGAAGTCCTGACATTGCAGGCTCTCAATCATCGCTTCCTCGGAGGCCACCGTGGCTTCTTCCAGAGTCTCGAATTGAGCATTGTAAACCTGTTCCTTGATCACAGCCAGCGAGCGTGGCGAGACGTTATTCGCCAGTTCACGAGCGTAAATCGACACGCCTTCCAGGAACTGGTCCTGCGGAAGCACTCTATTGACAAGGCCCATTCGCAATGCTTCGGAGGCATCGACGATCCGCGCGGAAAACAGCAGGTCGAGCGCGTTAGCCATCCCAATCAAGCGGGGAAGCAGCCACGCCATTCCGTATTCGGCAATCAACCCACGGCGCGCGAAGGCGGTTCCAAATTTCGCCGCGTCGGAAGCGAAACGCAGATCGCAATAGAGCGTGATGATAAAGCCGAGCCCCACGGCCGGCCCGTTAATGGCGGCGATGATCGGTTTTCGAATTGAGGGGAAGTAGGAATATTTACGCTGAAAATCCGCCCGAATGCCTTCGCGTCGCGAACCGTTCGTCTTGTTACTTAACGCGTGCGATTCCGATGGCAGCCCATTCGCGGCGATGCCACCCAGCAGCGACATATCAGCTCCCGCGCAAAAACCGCGACCGGCGCCCGTCAGAATAATGACGCGCACGTTCTCGTCGGCTTCGGCGCTGTACATCGCGTCGCGGACGTCTTTCTCCATCACCGCCGTCCAAGCGTTCAATTTGTCGGCGCGATTGAGAGTGATGGTCGCGACCCTATCCACGACCTGGTAGAGGATCTCTTCGTAAGGCAAGCTGGTATTCCCTTCGGATGCAAGTATATCTCAGGGCGCGAGTCTCCGAAAGGCCCTTAGCCGGAGTATCGGCCGAGCTTCTTGAGCAAGTCCACAACCTGCCTCCGTTCGGATTCGGACAACATCGACACGGCAGTTTCCATGAATCTGGCATGGTCTATAAATGCCGCTCTGATGTGTTTACGGCCCGCCGCCGTCAAGTGAACGATCCGGGCCCGGCGGTCCGCTGCGTCATCCTTGCGAATCACCAATCCTTTGGCCTCCAGACGATCCACGGCGACGCTGATCGATCCGCTGGTCAATCTTACTTTGCCGCCGATTGTGTTTACCGGGAGTGGTCCCTTATGTAGCAGGACTTCCAGCACCGCAAAGTCGGATAGTCCCAGTCCCAGAGAGGCAATGTGGCGATGCGCTTGATCCTGCAGGGCGTCAAATGCTTTCCACAGCACAACCCAAACCTTCAGCCCGCTTGTTCTTACCGTTTGCATGCTTTTTATTATCTTGACATCAATATACTTGGTGTCAAGCGACATCCTAAGCGAGGAAGCATAATGGTAGCGACAAAGACTGGTAGAAAAGTAGTTCGCGTAGTGGAAGCCGATCGTGTCACGGAAGGCGATGGGGTTTCCATCCGGCGGGCATTTCCTACCCGAAAGATTGAAGATTTCGATCCTTTCCTGCTCATCGATCACATGGGTCCGATCGATTATGCGCCGGGGCAGGCGACCGGCTTTCCCGAACATCCGCACCGGGGATTTGAGACGGTGACGTATCTGCTGGACGGCGCGATGGAGCATAAGGATTCTCATGGTAACCATGGAATTCTGGCGCCGGGCGACGTGCAATGGATGACGGCCGGCTCAGGACTGGTCCACTCGGAAATGCCTGGTGAGAAATTGCGCAGGGATGGCGGACGACTACAGGGATTTCAGGTTTGGGTGAATTTGCCGCGGGTTGCGAAGATGTCGGCGCCAAAATATCAGGAACTGCCGTCGGCTCAGATCCCGCTCGCGGAGACCGCCGATAAGTCAGTACAGGTGAAGATTATCGCCGGCGAGTCGTTGGGTGAGCAGGCCCGGATCTCCACCCACACTCCGATCCTGTATCTGCACTTCACGTTGCAACCCGGTGCCAGCGTAACGCAGGCTGTTCCGGCATCCTTCAACGCGCTCGCATACGTGATCGAAGGCGTGGCCGCCGTTGGCGATGACCTCACCGAAGTGAAAGAAGGAGCACTCGCCATTCTCGCTAAGAGTGGCGGCGACGTCGTGATATCGAATCCGGGCACCAAGCCAGTCAGCCTTCTGCTACTGGGCGGTGAGCCGATCGGCGAACCCGTTGCCCGCTATGGTCCGTTCGTGATGAATACGAAAGCGGAATTGCAGGACGCTTTTGAAGATTTCCGCAATGGCAAGATGGGCACCATTGAAGCGTAGTCTCATCCCTCACTCACGCCAGGCGCAACTGTCTGGCGTGAGATTCTTCTTTCGCCGCTGCTACAATCGTGTTTCAACTCATGAAAGCTATCCTTGCCGTCTTGGCGATACTGAGCGCCACGCTATTGGCGCAACAATCGCCGGTCGCCTTTACTGGCGCAAAAATCATTCCGATCGCGGGACCCGAGATTCCCAATGGAACACTGGTCGTGCAGGATGGCAAGATCGTTGCCGTCGGCGCGACTGGGTCCGTCACAATCCCCGCTGGTGCCCAACGTGTAGACGCTTCGGGCAAGGTCATCATGCCCGGCCTGGTGGACTCGCATAGCCACATCGGTGGTCCGGAAGGCGGCGATAGCAGTGGTCCCATTCAGCCCGATGTGCGAATCCTCGATTCTGTGAATGTTCGCGATTCTCATATTCAAAAAGCGCAAGCCGGCGGGATGACCGTCGCCAATGTAATGCCGGGCTCGGGGCACCTGATGAGCGGCCAGACGCTGTTTCTGAAGTTGCGGGATGCGCGCACGATAGATGAAATGCTGATTCACCTGCCGGACGGCCGGATTGCGGGCGGCATGAAGATGGCGAACGGTACAAATCCACGGCGCAATGCCCCGTTTCCAGGTACCCGTGCCAAGTCCGCCGCGCTTGTTCGCGACCAATTTATTAAGGCCCAGGAATACCGCGACAAGATCTTGCAGGCTAAAGGAGACGCGACGAAGATGCCGCCGCGCGACCTGCGCATGGAAGGTCTGGTGGAAGTATTGGACGGCAAGCGCACGGTGCAATTTCATACGCACCGCCATGACGACATATTGACCGCGATCCGCCTGTCCCAGGAGTTTCATTTCAAGATCGTGCTGCACCATGTGAGCGACGCCTGGATGGTTGCCGATCAGATTGCGGCGGCGAAAATTCCTGTCTCACTCATCGTGGTGGACAGTCCCGGAGGCAAGCTGGAAACCAAGGATGTCAGCATGATCAATGCGGCTACGCTGGAAAAAGCGGGCGTACTGGTGGGCTTCCACACAGACGATGGCATCACCGACTCGCGCTGGTTTCTGCGCTGCGCCGGGCTCTCCGTACGCAACGGCATGTCGCGGGAAAAAGCGCTGTACGGATTGACCATGGCCAATGCCCGGATTCTGGAATTGGACAAGCGCATCGGTTCGCTTGAGCCCGGCAAGGATGCCGACTTCATCCTGCTCTCGGGCGATCCGCTGAGTATCTACACGCACGTGCTACAAACCTGGATCGACGGCGGCAAGGTCTTCGATCGCGAGGATCCGAAGGATCGCTTGTATGCGGTCGGCGGACCGGGGTCGGATCATGACTCCTCGAAATACGATTTGGATGAAGACGATGCGGAGGGGCGCTAAGCCATGAAAATTCGTATCGCTATTCTTAGTGTTTGCGTCGTAGCGATGGCCAGTGCGCAGATTGCCATACGTGGCGAGACCGTTTATACCATGGCTGGCGCGCCCATCAGCGACGGCGTGGTTCTAGTGAATAATGGCAAGATTGAGCGTGTCGGTCCGGCGGCGCAAGTCACCATTCCCGCGGGCTACAAGACGCTGACGGCCAAAGTGGTGACCCCTGGCTTGATCGACGCCCACACGGTGATCGGTCTTAGCGGTTATCTAAATCAACCGCAGGATCAGGATCAACTGGAGAGAAGCGCACCGATACAGCCGGAACTTCGCGCCATCGATGCCTACGATCCGAAAGAACGGCTAATCGAATATGTGCGTGGTTATGGAATCACGACGATTCACACCGGTCATGGTCCGGGAGAGTTGATTTCCGGGCAGACGATGATCGTGAAGCTGCACGGCGATACCGTGGACAAAGATGTGATTGTTCCCGTAGCCATGGTTGTCGCGACCCTGGGAGAAGGCGCGCGTGCGACAGAGCCCGGGAAGAGCCCGGGTACGCGCTCAAAAGCCATCGCGATGCTGCGCAGTGAATTTATCAGGGCCCAGGAATATGCGAAGAAGGCTGAAAAACCAGAAGCAGGCAAAGAGCAGCCGCGCGATATTCATCTGGAGATTCTGGCGCGTGTGGTTAAGGGCGAATTGCCGTTTTTGGTTACCGTGCACAAAGGCGACGACATCATCAACACAATTCGCCTGGCAAAAGAATTTCACTTAAAACTGGTGCTGGACGGAGTGGCTGAGGCGCCGCTAGTGATGGATGAGATAAAAGCCAGCGGCTACCCGGTGATCGTTCATCCCACGATGTTCCACACCTATGGCGACGCGGCGGAACTCAACTTTGAGACCGCTTCCAAGTTGCGCGCCGCCGGAATATCGTTCGCGCTGCAGAGTGGCTACGAAGCCTACGTTCCGAAAACACGGGTCGTGCTGTTTGAGGCTGCCGCCGCGGCAGCGAACGGGTTGAGTTTCGACCAAGCCCTGGCGAGCATCACCAGTGACGCGGCGAAGCTGCTGGGTATAGACAAGCGCGTGGGTACACTCGAGGCCGGCAAAGACGGCGATATCGCGATGTATGACGGCGATCCTTTCGAGTACACATCGCACTGCATCGGCGTCGTGATCGACGGAAAAATTGTGAGTTCGGAAAAGCGCTAATCGCGATTGGCCGCGGGCGGACACCTATAATGAGGACATGAGGATTTTCCGTGTCCACCCCGCCGCATTCTTGGCAATTCCCGCACTGCTCTGCGCCACTCCACCTCCTGCGAAAGCACCCAATGTCTTAACCGGCCAAGACGCCTTTACCGATTTCCAAAAGCAACAGCCCGGAGTATTTCGCAAGATTTCAGCGAAGGATCTGCCGCAGCCATATGCGACGCCCGCCGCTGAAAACGACGCCAAATTAATCCACCGTCCGGCCGACGCCTGGCCGCAAGCTCTTCCCGGGTTCAAGGTGGAACTCTACGCAAGCAATCTGGATAACCCGCGCTTGATTCGCACGGCGCCAAACGGCGATCTTTTCCTTGCGGAAAGTGAGACCGGCAAGGTCAAGGTATTCCGGGGAGTGGGCGCCGATGGCAAGGCGAGCCAAATGGAGGTCTTCGCCACGGATCTCGATCGGCCCTTTGGCATTGCCTTCTACCCGCCAGGACCCAACCCGGCATTCGTGTACGTAGCCAACACCGGCTCGGTCGTTCGTTATGCCTACAAGAACGGCGATACGAAGGCGACAGGGAAGCAGGAAATTGTGATTGCTGAAATTCCTGGCGGCGGCAAACTCCGCGGCGGTGGGCACTGGACTCGAGATCTCGCTTTCACTAAGGACGGATCGAAGATGTTCGTTTCGGTGGGTTCGAAGTCGAACGTCGATGACGTGGATAACAACCCGGCGGAGTATCATCGCGCAAATATCTTGTGGGCAAACCCCGATGGCTCCGGAGTTGAAATCTATGCGTCGGGCATTCGCAATCCTGTCGGCATCGCCGTAAATCCGGACACGGGTGAGCTTTGGTGCTCAGTCAATGAGCGTGACCGGCTGGGCGACAATCTGGTGCCGGATTACATCACGCATGTGGAAAAGGGTGGCTTCTACGGTTGGCCATGGTATTACACCGGTGGCAATCAGGATCCGCGTCACGCGGGTAAGCACCCGGAATTAAAAAGCAAAGTGATAGTGCCCGACGTGCTTCTTCAACCGCACAATGCATCGTTGGAATTGACATTTTATACGGGCAAACAATTTCCGGCGGAGTATCAGGGCGACATCTTCGCGGCGGAGCATGGGTCGTGGAATAAGGCCGTGCGCACAGGATACGAAGTAGTTCGCGTTCCGTTAAACAAAGGCCGCGCTGGCGGTGAATACGAAGATTTTCTAACGGGATTCGTAACCGCTGAAGGCAAGGTCTGGGGGCGTCCTGTCGGTGTTGCCATCGGAAGCGACGGTGCGCTGTTCGTAACAGACGATGGATCCAATTCCATTTGGCGCGTCACCTACTCCGGCAAGTGATCCGAATATACGAAATGCATTCCCATCGCGGGCGTCAATGCATTGAGGTTGTAGTTGCTGTTGCTGGTGCATTTTAAAGATGCCGGAACTTGAATCGATACCTCAAAATGTAGTGGCGGAGCTCGACCAGTTGGCGGCCGCGAAAGTCGTAATAGGCGTTCCGACATATAACAACGCCGCGACCGTGTCCCGCGTAATTCAAACGATTGAAGAAGGTCTGGCGAAGTATTTTTCCGAGTCGCGCGCGGCGCTGGTCAATGCCGATGGTGGTTCGAAAGATGGCACCACCGATCTTGTGGCATCAGCGAAGAGTGGCGGGAACACTCTGCTACAGATCACCTATCCGATTTATCCGGTGGATAAGTTATCGACGCCGTATCACGGGATCCCCGGCCGCGGTCGCGCTTTTCAATCCATATTCCAGATCGCACAAAAGCTGCAGGCCGAGGTTTGCGTAGTGTTGGATGCCGATCATCCGGACATCACCCCGGAGTGGGTGGACCGGCTAATCAGGCCGGTGCTGGAACGCGGTTTCGATGTTGTCGTGCCATGTTGGCGGCGTCATAAATACGATGGAATCTTGAACAGTGGAATCGTCTATCCGATGGTGCGCGCGCTGTACGGAAAGCGCATTCGACAACCGTTGGGCGGCGATTTCGCCTTTTCAGCGCAAGTCGTCGAAGGCTATCTGCGGCAGGATGTTTGGGATAGCGAAGTGGCGCGCTTCGGCCTCGGGATTTGGCTGATGACGCAGGCGATTACCGGAGGCTTTAAGATTTGTCAGACGCTACTGGGGCCTGACCGCCACAGTCCGCGAGATACGGTACCCGACTTGAGCGTGGTGCTGGCGCAGGTGGTCGGCTCTCTCTACTGGCAGCTGGATCATACAGCCGGCGATTGGCAGAAAGTGCGCGAGTCAGAAGCCCTGCCGACGTTTGGAACACGCGGCGATGCGGAGAGCGAACCGGTTCCGGTGAATGTCAAACGGCTGCTGGAATCGTTCCGGCTGGGTTACAAGGAATTAAGCGAAGTCTGGGGACTTGTATTGCCACCGGCAACCTTGGTGGAGCTGAAGAGGCTGTCCCGGATGCCCGAAGAAAGTTTTCGTTTTCAAGATGAGTTGTGGGTCCGCACGGTTTACGATTTCTCGCTCGGCTACCGTACCCGAACCATCGGGCGCGACCATTTATTGCGAGCCTTAACGCCTCTGTATTTGGGTTGGGTGGCATCGTTTATTTTGGAAACGGAGAACTTCAGCGGCGATGAAGTGGAGCGTCGGATTGAGAAGCTCTGCCTCACTTATGAATCGCAAAAGCCGTATTTAATATCTCGGTGGCGTTGGCCCGACCGGTTCAATCCGTAAAGACATGCTGGAGGCGTTATGTGGGAACAGGTAAACCGGATCCTTAATCAAGCGGTGACTCAGATGCTTACAAACTTGGCGAGCTTTTTGCCAGGGCTGGTGGCGCTGCTCGTCATTCTGCTGTTGACGATGCTGTTGGCTTGGATTGCGGGGGCGATCATTCGCCGTGTGCTGCGGCGTGTCCAGTTTGACCGCCGGGTGGATCAATATGGATTCTCGCCACTGGCGGAATGGTCGCCCTCGCGCACGCCGAGTGAGCTTGTGGCGAGGCTTGCGGTCTGGACAATTGTGCTGCTGGGTTTTCTGGTGGGCTTGAGTGCTTTTGATGGCAACATGACCAATCTTCTGGTGATGCGTCTGTTCGCCTATCTGCCCGACGTAATCGCCGCGATTCTAATTGTTGTTGTCGGCGTTTTTCTTGCTCGATTCATCGCCCGGGGTGTGTTGATCAGCGCCGTAAACATGCAAATTCAATCGGCGCGTTTATTGAGCCTTGGCGTGAAGTGGCTGATCATGGTGCTGACCGGTGCGATGGCTTTGGAACATCTGGGAATTGGCGGGCAGATCGTTCGCTTGTCGTTTGGAATTCTGTTCGGCGGCATCGTGCTGGCCTTATCGCTGGCCGTGGGATTGGGTTCGAAAGATATAGTCAGCCGCTCCTGGGAACGTCAAGCCGACCGCTCCGAAGCGGAACCCGAAGAGACTTTTCATCACCTGTAAATAGAGTAGGGTCGGGCACAGATGTGGTTAGTAGATAATCAGCTCCACCGGTGATCCCGATCCGCAACCCAAAGCCTTCGCGGCCGATCCCTGGTTCATCGACACTTCGACATATCCGCCACTGCCGATAATCGCCACGATTTCACCAACCTCGCAGTGCGAGTATGTCACGGCGAGCCTTCCAACGCGTTCCAGACCGATTGCGAGATCGAAGTTGTGCGTTGCTATATCCGGATAATCTTCCAGTCGGAAATTCGTGATCAAATTCCCGAAGCGATCGACTTTGAGAACACACCCCGTCCAATTATGTCGAGCTGTTTGCTTCGGAGTAGCGATCGGCAGCCGGACGTAGTCGTCGATGACCGGGCCGAACTCCTCTGGCGCTATTCCCGTTGCGAGATGCGCCGCGCATGGGGCGAAAATATCGCGTCCGTGAAACGTCCGGCTGACTCGTGGCCGAAAGAATGTTTCGTTAGCGATGGTTCGGACGGTGCTTGGGCCGGCGGCATAAATCATCGTTAGCACGCCATTGTCGGGAGTAATGAAAAATTGGCCACCCGATTCGCAGAGCACCGTCCGGCGTTCGCTCCCCACTCCCGGATCGACCACTACGACATGAATTGTTCCCGCCGGAAAATAACTCCACGCTTCACCGATCGTATACGCTCCTTCTTCCACGGCGAAGGGCGCGATGTCGTGACTGATATCGATGATTTGCACTTGCGGCTGAATACTTAAAATCACCCCTTTCATCGTCCCAGCATAGTGGTCGGAATATCCAAAATCGGTCGTTAATGTGATCGCTGGGGTCGACATGAGTGAAAGGTTGATAAACTTGGATTAGTTCCCGCTATGAATCGCGCGTATTTCGATCATAACGCCACAACGCCCGTGTCTCCTGAAGTGGTGGAGGCGATGGTACCGGTGTTGCTGGACACTTACGGGAACGCTTCCAGTATCCATCATTATGGCCAGGCCGCCAAGCAGCGGCTGGAATTCGCGCGGCGGGAAATTGCGGCGCTGCTCCATTGCGGATCTACGGAAATTGTTTTCACAAGCGGAGGAACGGAATCGAACAACCTGGCAATTTTCGGAATTGCCGGCGCCGGCGGCCACGTGATTACGACCTCCATTGAGCATCCGGCGGTGCTGAGTCCTTGCGCGGAACTAGAGCATGTCACTTACGTTCCGGTAGGCCCTAGTGGTCTTGTGGATCCCAACGAAATTCGGAATGCTCTGCGCGCGGATACGAAGCTGATCTCGGCGATGCACGTCAATAATGAAGTCGGCACGATTCAGCCTATTGCTGAGATTGCGAAGATTGCCCAAGCCGCCGGTGTTGCGTTTCATGTTGACGGAGTGCAGGCCGCCGGAAAAATTCCCGTGGATGTACTGGCCCTCGGTGTGGATCTCTATTCGGTGAGCGGCCACAAGCTGAATGCGCCGAAAGGTGTCGGCGTTTTATATGTGCGCAGAGGCCTAAAGCTGCGGCCGATGCTGTTCGGCGGACGTCACGAACGGGAGCGTCGCGCGGGCACCGAAAATGTTCCAGGCGCGGTGGCGCTAGGGCGAGCCTGCAAGCTGGTTCGTGAGGATCTGGAGCCGCTGCGCGACCGCCTTGAGCAATTGATCTTGAGCCGCGTCCGACGTGTCCGTGTCAACGGGATGGGATCGCTCCGGGTGCCCAACACTACGAATCTTTGCTTTGAAGGGATCGAAGGCGAGGCGATGGTGATCTCGCTTGACCTGCGTGGATTCGCGGTTTCGAGCGGGTCCGCTTGTTCCAGCGGCGCCGTGGAACCCTCCCACGTTTTATTGGCCATGGGCCTGTCAGCGGCCGATGCACGGTCCAGTTTGCGATTTTCGTTGGGCCGTGGCAATACCGTAGAACAAGTGGATCGGCTTGTCGACGCCGTAGTGCTATCGGCCGAGCATCTTAGAAAGTTGTCGCCTGTTTATGTCTAATCGGATTACAGCCGTTGCCATGTCTGGTGGCGTCGATAGTTCCACGGCCGCTGCGCTGCTGCAACGCGAGGGTCACAATCTTGTCGGCTTAACGATGCAATTGTGGAATCAGCGGCGATTGCCCGAACTGGTACCCGATGGACCCACGGGACGCTGCTGCTCACTCGACGATGTCTATGACGCGCGTTATGTCGCCCAACATCTGGGCATCCCATACTACGTCGTGAATTTTGAAAAGCGCTTCGAAGAGCAAGTGGTAAAACCCTTCGTCGACGAGTATCTTGCGGGGCGGACGCCGATCCCCTGTACGCTCTGCAATAACTTTATTAAGTTCGATCAGTTTCTGGAAATGGCCGAGGGTGTGGGCGCGGAGAAGATCGCAACAGGACACTACTCGCGGATTTCACAAAATCCTGAAACGGGCCGCTGGGAGATGAGAACTAGTGTCGATACCACGAAGGATCAGACATATTTTCTCTTTGGCCTGAAGCAGCATCAATTGGCGCGCACCCTATTTCCATTGGGCGGGATGCATAAAACTCAGGTCCGCGAATTGGCTCGCGAGTTTGGAATTCCAACCGCGGCTAAACCCGATAGCCAGGAGATCTGTTTCGTCCCGAACGGCGATTACGCGAAGTTTATCGAGTCCTATTTTGAAGAGCAGGGTATCTCCCCGCAGGTGACGCATGGCGAGGTCGTCTCGTTGGATGGCCACGTCCTGGGCGAGCATCGGGGCGTACATCACTTCACCGTCGGGCAGCGCCGGGGACTCGGAATCGCGGCGGCTGAGCCCCTCTATGTGATCGCCACCGAACCGGCAACGCAACGCGTGATAGTCGGACGAAATGACGATCTGCTGCGTTCCTCGCTAGTGGCGAAGGACGTCAATTGGATTTCCCTTGAACCTGTTCGAGTGCCAACGCGAGTGCAGGCCAAAATTCGCAACCGGCACCTGGCCGCGCACGCGACTTTGTATCCCACCGCGTCCGCGGATTGCATCGAAGTGCGCTTCGATGAGCCCCAGCGGGCCGTTACTCCGGGGCAAGGCGTGGTTCTGTATCAAGGCGATTTAGTCGTCGCCGGTGGCTGGATCGACTAACATATATCCTTGATCGCACACTGGCTTGTTCGGCTGTTGCTAAGCCCACTTGCGTGGCTGCCGCTCTCGCTGGCATTCCCGCTTGGCAGACTTTACGCGCAAGCAATGGACGTTGCAATCCCGCGCCTTCGACGGATTGCTAGAGAAAATCTCCGCCGCGCCGCCATCAAGGATGCAGACACTATCTGCGATGGAATTTTTCGCTCTATAGGCCGAATCCTCGTCACCTTCGCGCGTTTCCCGCGTATCAATCGCGGCAACATCGATCAATGGATCCGTTATGAAGGGTTCGAACATTACGAAGATGCAAAGAGGCTCGGGAAGGGCGTCCTATTCGCCACAGCGCATTTCGGCAATTGGGAACTGAGTGCCTTCGCCCACGCGCTTTTGGCCGAGCCGATGAACGTGGTGGTACGTCCGCTGGACAATCCAGCGATCGACAAGATGGTAGAGTCGCGCCGCGCTGCCTCGGGCAATCGATTGATTGAGAAGCGCGAGGCCGCGCGTAGTATCCTCCGGGCTCTGCGGAGCAATGAAGCGGTAGGAATTTTGATCGACCAGAATACAGCGCTCGATGAAGGCGTCTTCATTGACTTTTTCGGAGTGCAGGCATGCGCGGGCAAAGCCTTCGCGAAATTGGCGGAGCATAGCGGTGCCGTGGTGATTCCAGGATTCGCGATCTGGATTGAGGCCGAGCGGCGTTACGTCCTGCGTTTTTATCCGCCCGTTCCAATCAGCGGCGACGCGCGGCAGGACACGCAGCGAATCCATAGTGTTTTGGAGTCGGTCATTCGTCAATATCCAGATCAGTGGCTGTGGATTCACCGCCGTTGGAAAACGCGACCGCCCGGTGAGCCCGGACTTTACTAAGCCATTCGCGGGACAGAGATCTTCCGCCAAACAAAGAAAGCGGTGACGCTCATCGCAATCAAAGCGCCTGCGAATGCGTCGAACATATCTTTTTGCGTGTCCCACTGATCGCCCTGCAGACCAAGAAAGGCATCGCCCGCTTCCGGGCTGACAATGGACGCAACGATGGCTTCAATGATTTCGTAGGCGGCGCCAAAGGCGAGCGAAAATTCGATAGGAATATAAATGTCCCAAGGCCGCCGAATTTTCATCACGCGGACGGCTATTTCGCGGACCGGGTAGGCGAATAGCAGACCGAAGGCGAAATGAACGATTCGATCATAGTGATTGCGCTGGGTGTGGAGGATCGGTTTCAGCCACTCGCCAAGAGGGACGTCGGCATACTTGTGATGGGCACCCCATTCGTGCATGCAGAGAAATAAGAAGATCAGGAGGTACGATAGATCGGAGAAGACAAACTTGCGATAAGTAGCGGCCAGCAATCCGACAAGCACGACAACCAAAATATTTTCCAGCCGCCAATCCTCCACCATGTTGCAGTCATAAAACGAGGCCACCATCACCGCGGGTAGAAGCAAGGCGAGGCGCTGCAGAAACTTGTTCTGGCGGAAAGAAATCTGGGCGGCGGTGGAGGATGTCGTCATAGTCCGCTTTTCTTTAACGCGTAGTCGATGGCCTCCTGGGGGATTTCAAACTTAGCCATTCCGACGTTGCCTTTATAGCCCAATTCCTGGATCCCGGCCTTGCTTGAGTAGTAAGCGTCAACGGTCATGCGGCGCGCCCAGCCAAAGAATTGGATGCCCGGCGAAAGTTCCGGCGATGCGTTTTTTTGGTAGGCAATCCGATCAAGCAGTTCCGTCTGTTGGGCGACCTTTGCGGAAGCGAATGGGTTGCCAAAGTGAGCCAGCGAATAATGATTGAGCCAGGCGATGCCGCCGGTGTAAATGTCGGTCAGTTGCTGGTTTTGGCTGGAGAGCAGATCGATATATTCCTTCGCTCCGCCAATCGTCGCGCCGGGCACGATCAACTCACAAAGCACGCCCAAGGCCGCGTATTCAGCGGGGGTGAAGGCTTTCGGATTGTAGATTCCGGTCTCCGCTTTTTCATCGCTTGCGGCGAGATGGACGTGTTCCTGAGCCGCTGCTTCAGTAACTCCGCCCCCGATTACGGCTGCCGCCGCGATGGTTCGAATCAGGTCGCGCCGTGAAAAATCAGACATTGCCCTTCCTCATTTCTTCAGCCAAATAATCGGCTGCACGCCAGGCCAGCGCCACGATGGTCAGCGTGGGATTCTTGTCGGGATTGCTGCAGAAAGACGCGGCATCGGCCAGGAAAAGATTTTTCACATCGTGGGCTTGCGAATATTTATTCACGACCGATTTGCCGGCATCGCTGCCCATGCGCGCCGTGCCGAGTTCGTGAATGATCAGTCCGCCAAGCGAAATCTTCTCTGCAGCGGTTTTGGGAATCGCCGGCTTACCGACGGTTCCACCCATCGTTTCCAGAATCGAGGTGAAGGTCTTCTCCATGTGCTCGCATTGCTTGAGTTCCGCCTCGGACCATTTAAAATGGAAACGCAGAACGGGGATGCCGAAACGGTCTACGACAAGCGGATCGATCTCGCAGAAAGTATCGGCGTTGGGGATCATCTCGCCTCTACCCGAGAGCGATACGTGCGTGCCGTAATCTTCGTTGATCGCTTCCTTCAGCGCCTTCCCGTAGCCTTCATGACTAGCGCAAACGCCATTAAACATAGCGATTCCCGGGATATTGAAGCCCCCGTTAATTTCCACATGATAGCCCCGCGGGAAATCGATGTTTTGCTTTTCCCAGAGCCACCAGGGAATGTACATATGGCTGCCGCCCATGCCGTCGCAATCGTGTTTCGGCATACCGCGCAGCGCCGGAATCGAGGCACCCAGATCGTACCCCACGCTATCCGTAAGATTGCGTCCCACCATGCCCGACGAGTTCGCCAGACCATTCGGAAAACTGGTTGACTTCGAGTTCAAGAGCAATCGCGCGGACTCGCAGGCACTGGCCGCCACGACCACTCTCTTGCAGCGAATCTGCTTTTCTGTGCGAGTAACTTTGTCGATATAGGACACGGCTTTTACAAGACCGTCGTCGCCGACTATCAGCTCGCGGGCCATGGCATTGGTGAAGAGTTCCACCCGCTTGGTTTTGAGTGCCGGGAACACCTGCACTTGGCTCGACGAATAATTCGAAGCCGTGATGCATCCCCGGCCGCACTGTCCACAATAATGGCAAGCGGGGCGTCCATTGGTGACTTGCGTGGCCACCGCCAGCCGCATCGGAATGCAGGGGATGCCCAGCTTGTCGCAAGCTTTCTTGACCAGAATCTCATGCACGCGCGGCGGAGGGCAGGGCTGGAAAACGCCGTCAGGAGCGCTACGGATTCCTTCTTTGGTTCCGGTAACGCCGATGAAGCGCTCCGCGCGGTCGTAATAGGGAGAGATCTCGTCGTAGGTGAATGGCCAGTCTGTTCCAATGCCATCGCGGGTGTACGGTTTGAAATCGTAGTCGGCGAAACGGAGAGAGATCCGGCCGTAGTGATTCGTGCGTCCACCAACGACGCGCGAGCGGAACCAGCGAAATTGATTACCCGGCGCGACAGTATATGGTTCGCCTTCCAGTTCCCAATCACCACTGGTGGCGGCGAAATAACCGAAGCTTTTCCCTTTACCGAAGTAGAATTTGCCTCCGTCCTCGGCCCCGCGATGTGGCACGTTGTAAGCCCACATGTGTTCTTTGAAGTCCTTCGCGGGATGCAGCATCGGGCCTGCTTCGAGCAGAGCGATGTTGGCGACACCGGAATCCGCCAGCACCTTCGTAACGGTTCCGCCACCGGCTCCCGATCCGATGACTACGACGTCATAGACGGGAGCGCTGCGCATGATTTGAAACATAGATGACTTCGATTATATGCCTCTATAGCACGCCCGTGTGGTGAGAAAAATGGATGATTATTCGAAACCGAATGTGGCCTTTGGTGGCGACCGTGGCTGACATCGCGGCAATTAAGAGAGTGTCCCGGGCCGATTCGCTATACTCTTCGTTTATGCGTAAAAAAGTCACAGTGGTCGGCGCGGGTAATGTTGGCGCGAGTTGCGCTTTAAATATCGCGCACAAAGAACTAGCCGATGTCGTGTTGGTGGATGTCGTCGAAGGCGTGCCTCAGGGCAAGGCGCTGGACATGCTGGAATCGGGGCCGGTGGAAGGGTATGACGTCAGTCTCACGGGCGCCAACGATTACTCGCCGACCGCGAATTCCGACATTGTCGTAATCACTGCCGGATTCCCTCGCAAGCCGGGAATGAGCCGCGATGATTTACTGATTGCCAACTACGAGGTCGTGAAATCCGCAACCGAGCAGGCCATCAAGCACTCGCCAAACGCGATCCTCATCCTGGTAACGAATCCGCTTGACGCGATGTGCTGGACCGCTTTTCAAGCATCGAAGTTTGAACGCCACCGGGTAATTGGCATGGCGGGCGTCCTGGACACGGCACGTTATCGGACGTTTATCGCGCAGGAATTGGGCGTGTCGGTGGAGAATGTCTCGGCACTGGTGCTGGGCGGCCATGGCGACACGATGGTGCCACTGGTACGTCTGACGGCTGTCTCGGGAATTCCGCTAACGGAACTTACGGATCAAAATACGATTGATCGCCTGGTCCAGCGAACACGCGACGGCGGCGCGGAGATCGTGAAATACCTTAAGACGGGCAGCGCCTACTACGCGCCATCGGCGGCAACCGTGGAGATGGTTGAATCGATTCTCAAGGACAAGAAGAAGGTTCTTCCCTGCGCGGCCTACCTTGAGGGCGAGTATGGAGCGCACGGCGTTTTCTCCGGCGTACCGGTGAAGCTTGGCGCCAAGGGCATCGAGAAAATCTATGAAGTGAAGCTCCAACCCGAGGAACAGGCGCAACTTGATAAGAGCATCGGAGCGGTTAAGGAACTGATTGAAGTAATCAGGCAAAAAATGGGCGCGTAAGGGCCGCGAGGTCTTGAGATTCGCCACAGTACGTTCTATACTTCGATGACTCCCTGAGGTAACCCGGCTGGATTTCACATGGCCCCGGTCAACTCATCCGCAGGTCTAACCCACGATATGTCTGAACCCACTATCGATCCAAACTATTGCTGCTTCGATATTCGAATCGCTAAATCGAAGATTCATCGCTGGGGTCTGTACGCTGGAGAGAAAATTCCCAAAGGCCGAAAGGTAATGGAATACACCGGTGAACGTGTGGCCCGGCGGGAAACCAAGAAGCGCGCCGAGCGTGAGTTGAACTATATGTTCACGCTGGATAGTTACTGGGCGATCGATGGCTCAGTAGGCGGCAGCGGCGCGCAATATATCAATCATTGTTGCGAGCCGAACATTCGCGCCACCATCCAGAAGGGGCACATCCTCTATATGTCGGCGCGCGAGATCAGGAAGGGCGAAGAACTTACGGTGGATTATCACTTCCCTAAGAATGTGGAGCGTGTTCCATGCTCCTGCGGCTCAGCCAAGTGCCGCGGCACCATCAATTTAACGGAATAGAAACAGAGCATTGTTAGGCCGGGCCTGCTTTTGTTATCCTACATATTTGGTTTTGAAGGTATATCCTCCTCCCTGTAGCTAAGAGGTTTCACACATGTCAGGTCACTCAAAATGGGCAACGATCAAGCACAAAAAAGCCGCCACGGATTCCAAGCGCGGTAAAATCTTCACGCGTTGCATCAAAGAAATCATGATCGCCGCTCGCGGCGGTGGTGGCGATCCGGATTCGAACGCCCGCCTTCGCACGGCTATCGTGGCGGCCAAAGCGGTAAGTATGCCGTCTGAAAACATCAAGCGCGCCATCATGCGTGGAACCGGCGAGTTAGAAGGCGGCCAGATCGACGAAATAATGTTTGAGGGCTATGGGCCTGGGGGCGCTTCCGTTCTGGTTTCTACTGCGACCGATAATCGCAATCGCACGGTCAGCGAAGTCCGGCACGCGTTCTCGAAAAATGGCGGCAACCTTGGCGAAGTGGGTAGCGTAGCCTGGAAGTTTGAGCGCAAGAGCCAGATCCTGATTGAACAGGATAAGGCCAGCGAAGATGCCCTCATGAGCCTGGTGCTTGATGCCGGTGCCGAGGACCTTCGTAACGATGGCGACACATGGGAAGTGATTTCCGCGCCAGAGAATCATGAAGCCGTCGTGGCTGCGCTACAGAAAGCCGGAATACCCACGGTGTCGGCCGAGGTCAGCATGATTCCGAAAAATCTGGTGAAACTGGAAGGGAAAAATGCCGCGGCGATGATGCGCCTTAGCGATTTCCTAGAGGATCACGACGACGTCCAAAATGTATATTCCGATTTCGATGTCGACGAAAACGAAATGGAAGCGCTGGCCTAACGCGGCTTGAGGAGCGCGATGCGTGTTCTGGGCATCGATTGCGGTACGGAACGCACCGGGTTTGGTGTGATCGACAGCGACGGCCGGACGCATCGTATGGTGACGCACGGCGTGATTCGTACCAGCCCAAAGAAACCTCTGGAGACGCGACTTCTGGAAATATCGCTTGCGTTACGCGCCGTCATCGTCGAATATCAGCCCGAAGCGGTAGCCGTGGAAGAGGTTTTCTACTCGCAAAATGTCAGAACCGCGCTGAAACTAGCGCATGTTCGGGGGGTCGCATTGCTTGCCGCGGCGGAAGCTGGAGTGCCCCTCGGCGAATATTCACCGCTGGAAATTAAGGCGAGTGTGGTCGGCTATGGGCGAGCGGAAAAACATCAGGTTCAAGTCATGGTACGTTCCTTGCTGAAGCTGCCGGAGATCATTGAATCCGAAGATGCCTCCGACGCCATCGCCGCGGCCATCTGTCATATCACGCGAGGCATGGCCCTCTCCCGATGAAAAGTCTCCTACTTGCGGCACTGTTTTCGGCCGCTTTATTCGCGGAAGACAATCCGCGCATCGTTTACACCAAAGAGTTCAAAGGCGCGGTGCCGGCGTTTGTGAAGATCACGCTGGAGCGTAACGGCGATGCCCAATATCAGGAGGCGCCTCAGGACGATAATCCAATGAAGTTCAAATTGGAAGAGGCCGACCGTACGGCCATCTTTGAACTCGCCGACAAGTTGGACCATTTTAGCCGGCCCGTGGAGTCCAATTTAAAGGTAGCGTTCATGGGCACGAAAACATTCCGCTTTGAGAAGGGCGCCGAAAAGTCGGAGATCAAATTCAATTATTCGCAGGACCTGGACGCCCAGCATCTGTGGAATTGGTTTGAGCGTATTAGCGAAACGGAGCTGCAGTTCGTACGTCTGGAAAGAGTGATCCGCTTTGATAAATTGGGAGTGAACCAGGAGTTGCTGCAACTGCAAATTCTTGTAGAGCGCAAGCAACTGATCGCCCCGGAACAATTCTTGCCTCTTCTCGATCGCATCGTCAACAACGATACTTTCATGCATATGTCGCGGGAACGGGCAGCCGCCCTGGCAGAGCTGTTCCGCTCCAAAAAGGCCGCCTAGTCCATGCGCTTCCCTCGCCGCTGGTACGGCGTTCTTGTTCTAATGGGCCTCCTCTTACCGCTTTCTTCGAAGGCACAACAGACGCCACCCACCTCGCTTGAAGATAAGGACCTTGGTCAAGCCGTAGGGGAAGCGGGCAACAGCCCCGTCGATTTGGTTCATGCTATCGAAAATCATCTAAGCAAGTATCCGAACTCGCCGAAGAAAGTGGAACTTTTGCGTGCTCTCTCCAAGGGCGCGATGGAAATCAACGACGATGCCCGCATCATTCGCTACGGCGAAATTGTTCTGGTGTCCGAGCCCGACGATCTTCGCCTACTGGATCGCGTCTCACGCGCTTTGGTTGCATTGAATGAAAAGGCGGCGGCCAGCCGGGCTCTGCGCTACTCGCGCCATTTTGTGGAGCTCGTGGATAAACTGGCGCTCCAACCGGCGCCCGCGCGGGATGCCGCCAAGCGCGAAGAAGAATTCAGTAGGGGGCGTGCCCGCGCTTTCCTGATGCAATCTCGGGCCCAGGCGACGCTTGGCAAAATAGACGATTCGGTGAATCTCGCTCAGCGAAGCTTTGAGACTTATGCTTATGAGGAAGCGGCTCATGAATTGGGCAGCGCGCTCTCCAGAGCCGGCCGGAACGACGAAGCTTTGCGTGCCGTTGCCGACGCCTTCACCATTCCCGATGCCCACGCTTCCGACACCGATCGCCAACAGGATCGTAAGCTACTTGGTGACCTTTATCGTAAGACGAAGCCCAATGAATCCGGCCTTGGCGATTTCATTCTCGCGTCCTATGACCGGACCACGGCGCTAGTCGAGGCTCGCCGCGCGCACTATCGCTCGATCGATCCCAATGCCGACTTGTCGAATCCACTGGACTACGCGCTAACATCCATCGATGGCTCTACGCTGCGCGTGGGCTCACTCAAAGGCAAGGTGGTTGTAATGGATTTCTGGGCAACCTGGTGTACGCCCTGTCGCGCCCAGCATCCCCTGTATGAAGAAGTGAAAAAGCGCTTTGATGGTAACCAAGATGTTGTCTTCCTGGCCATCAATACCGACGAAGAGCACGATCAGGTGAAGCCTTTTCTGCTGGAGCAAAAATGGCAAGGCGCGGTTTATTTCGAAGATGGCTTGTCGCGCGTGTTGAAAGTTACCTCTATCCCGACGACGGTTATCTTCGATAAGCGCGGCGAAGTAGGCAGCCGTATGATCGGCTTCATCCCCGACCGCTTCGTCGACATGCTAACCGAGCGGGTGAAAGAATTGTCGAAGGAAGGCCGAACGGATGAACGCAAATAATCGCCGGTTTCAACGGGTGATCTGGATTGTACTCGATTCCGTGGGAATCGGAGAGATGCCCGATGCGGCGAAATATGGCGATTCCGGCAGCGACACGTTGGGCAACATTGCGAAGCAGCGAGCGATGCTACTGCCAAATTTGCGGCGGCTGGGTTTGGCGAATATCAAGCCGCTGGCCCATCTGGATCCCGTGCCCGAAGCCGCTGGCGCATACGGACGTTGCACGCTGGCATCACCGGGGAAGGACACGACCACCGGCCATTGGGAGATGATGGGCATTCATCTCGATCACCCCTTGCCGCTGTTTCCGAACGGCTTTCCTCCAGAAATCATGAACGAGTTTGAACGGCGGATCGGCCGCCGCTCGCTTGGCAACTATGCGGCCTCGGGGACGGAAATTATCCAGCAGCTAGGCGAGGAGCATGTGCGCAGCGGGTCGCCCATCGTCTACACATCAGCCGATAGCGTCTTTCAGGTAGCGGCCCATGAAGACGTCATTCCACTGTGGGAGCAGTATAAAATTTGCGAGACTGCCCGTGAACTGTTGCGCGGTCCGTACGAAGTGGGACGTGTGATTGCCCGGCCCTTTGAAGGCGCTCCAGGATCGTTCAAGCGCACCACCAACCGCAAGGATTTCGCTACGCCCCCGCCCGCCGGAATGCTGCTTGATCAATTGGAAGCCGCCGCCGTTCCCGTCTCCAGCATCGGAAAAATTTTCGACATCTTCCTGGGGCGGGGAATCGGCGATCACGAAAAGACGAAAAGCAATGCCGACGGCATGGCCAAGACTTTAGAAATGATGGCCCTGCAATCGCAAGGATTGATCTACATCAACCTGGTGGATTTCGATCAGCTGTACGGCCATCGAAACGATGTCGAAGGTTACGCCAAGGCACTCGAAGAAGTGGACGCCTGGATCCCGGCTTTCGCCGCCCGGTTGGAACAGTTCGATCTGGCGATTTTCACAGCGGATCATGGCTGCGATCCCACCACGCCCTCCACCGACCATAGCCGTGAATACGTGCCTTTGCTCGTCTTTGGTCCAAACGCGAAACCGAACGTGAATCTTGGCTTGCGGCCGACGCTATCCGACATCGGACAGACCGTGGCCGAAATTTTCGGAACACAAATCGAAAAGGGAGAAAGCTTCCTCTCATCAGTCGCCGCCGCCTAGCGACCATAAGGATCATCCGCTATGAGAACACCCGTAATGGCCGGCAACTGGAAAATGTTTAAGAATTCCGCTGAGACCTCCGCATTCTTCCAGATCTTTACGCCACTGGTGGCACAGACTTCCGGACGAGAAATCGTAATCTGTCCGCCCTTCGTCAATCTCACCGCCGCGATCGACGCGGTTCGCGATTCGACCGTCGAGATTGGCGCGCAGAACCTTCATTGGAAAAAGGAAGGTGCGTTCACCGGCGAGGTTTCCGCGCGCATGCTGTCTTCTATCGGAGCTCGCTGGGTCTTGATCGGCCACAGCGAACGGCGGCAGTTTTTCGGCGACACGGACCAAACGGTTTTAGAGAAAACGCTGGCGGCGCTCGAAGCCGGCCTTCGGCCAATCGTCTGCGTCGGCGAACTTCTGGATGAGCGTGAATCCGGCCGAACGCATCTGATACTCGCCAGTCAACTGGCGGGAAGCGTCGCCGCTTTGACTCCCGAACAGTTCTCGAAAATCGCTATAGCCTATGAACCGGTGTGGGCCATCGGCACGGGCAAGACCGCCACTCCCGAGATGGCCGCCGATGCGCACCAGGTGATTCGAGAGCAAGTGGGGATTCACGTAGGCTCCGATGCCGCCAGCCAACTGCGCATCCTGTATGGCGGTAGCGTCAAACCGGACAATATCGATGGTTTGATGACGCAGCAAGAGATCGACGGCGTACTCGTAGGCGGTGCCAGTCTGGATCCGATTGGTTTCGCTAAGATCGTTAACTATTCATCGCAAGCAGGGAAGTAGAGCAATGATCAAACTCTGGATTGTGCTGTTGTGCGCATCCTGTCTCGTTCTGGCCGACGAAAAGTCCGTACCTCCAAAGCCCCCAAAACCGCCGAAGCCGACGCTCGATCCGCAGGTGCAAGCGATAGTCGGCCTGGCCACATCCGCGCCAGCTGAATTCACCGCCGATGCCTTGCTCCGCATCGTCGATTCGGGGCGCGTGCCCGAGCGTGAACTTAAGATCGAGCTGATTGAACAGGCGTTTAAAGCGGCGTCGTCGGCCCAACAACCTGTGCGCCGTGTAGCTGTGCCTGCCGTCGGACCGGACACCGCGCCACGCTATCTGAGCAGTGCCCTGCAACTGAAACTGGACGCCCTCTCATTGCAATCAAGAGCGGTGAAGGCGATGCTCGATGTGGATGCGACCAAAGGCCGCGAACTTTTTCAGCGCATCAGCCGCCCCAATCTTTCAGCACGCAAGTGCGAAGACGCTCTGGTTTATGATGTCAGCGCCTATTATGACGCGGTTGGGTACGTAATCCGCTCGGCGTTTTCCAGTGCCGAGAAGAAAAAGGATCAACACATCGCATTCCTCGTGGCCCAGCTTTCAGGCATCAACTCGATTAGCGAACTGGCACCAGCCGCCCGGCTGATCGTCTCTCTGGGGCTCGATGCCAAGCAGTTGGAGATCGCCGGTGGAGTGTTCAGTCAGAAGATGGAATCCCTTTCCGGTGACGACCGTTCTTTTTCAGTAAACGTGCTTGCCCTGCAATTGGAACTGTCGGCATTGTCGGCGGCGATGAAGGGTCTGCAAATTGAAACACAGAGCCTGATTCGGTCCAGCCGCAAGTTGCTGGTCACGGAATTCACCGGGCCGCGATGCTCCGATAGCGTCGGTCCGAAAGCGTCCGACAATCCCGACGCGGTGAATGCGCTGCAATGGTTCAACGGCGATTTTCGCGGCGAGGTACCGGCGATTACGGCAGAAGAAGCGACGTCCTCCAAGGTGGATGGCGCACTCGAAATCGACAAGTACTTCCAGTCTGAAGAAGCGCTCCATGTGATGCAAGCGGTGATCGGGCTACGCATGACAGCGGAAGGGCGCATCCGGCCGGAAGCGGACCGCCAAACGCTGGAATGGAAATCGCTGTTGGGCGATGTGCTAAATCAGCTGGCGAATTGGAACGTACGGCAGGAAAAGTCCGAGGCCGATTACTTTCATCAGAAGGCGATCGTCTATGAGGCTCTGCTGGAGTTGACCGGTCCGGGCGACGAAAGGGAAAAGATCCTTCGCCAGGCGGTAACTTTTATCGCGAATTCGAGCCTGCAGCACGCGAGCCCAGTGGAGTGGTTCTGGCATCCAAAGTCGATGCTGGAACGGCTGCGGTCAGTGAATCAAGGCGAGCCGGGGAAATTGCTGGCGGCGTTCAAGAGTTCTGCGAATTCGGCCCTGGTTCTCTATGCGACGCTAGAGGAAGTCATGCCTGAGGCACCGTTTTTCGCCCGTTGAGAATTATTTCCGCGCCATGTGGAGCAAGCTTGCATTTAAAGCGTCCAGGTGAGCCACCATCACCTTTTGATCTTGAGGACGCCACACCGCCACAGCTCGCGGGACCAACGCTTCATTCTTCCTGCGGATAGCTATTATCCAGTAGACGAAACACGCCAAGCCAACGATGATTCCTGCCAGGCTGGCGGTGCGGATCGCCGCGACTCCCATGAGATTCCGAGTGAACAGCACAAAGGTGGTAGTCAAAAAATAGAAAAAATAGCCAACGGTATAGGCGATTACATTCGGATTCATTCGAACCGGGAAGTAAAAGAAAAACGCTACGATCAACAGCAGCAGGACGACAACTACCAACGCGACATTTCGCTCCACGACACTGAACAGGTGTAACAAAACATAATCGTGCTTGGGCTTTTTCAGATCGAGCGGCAGGGTAATCATGGAAACCAGCAAGGCGATGCCGATTCCATATTGCACTAACTTTCGGCCCGCCTGCGCGATTCCTGGATGCTGTTCCAGAACCAGGCGATACAACTCTAACAATACAGGGGTGTATAAAATCCAGATCAGGATTTCGAAACCGTAGTAGGTTTTTGCGTACGCATCGGACTTAAACGGTACGAACAGCAAACAAATACTCTTAGCAAGACGTACGCCCAGATACGACACAAACCACTTGTATTTGCCTAGCAGACCTTCTCGCCAGATACTTAGAAGCAACACAGCAGTTGCCCCTATGGTTGCAAACCAGAGGATTTTTTCAACAAGACCTGGCAGGTTCATGTCCGTCCCAGTGTAGCACCGGCCCCGGGTGACACTCGAGGGGCTCCCGAGTGCGCTGACATTCCAGCCGCAACATCCAAAAACGGAACCGTGTGTTGTACTCCCAGGAACCTAAGAAGGCTCATGGGGGTATAAATGTCGGGCCGGCGCGGGTGGCTTAACGGCTCTGGGGCGGGTCGCCGTCACAAGGCCAGCAGCCAGGCATCGGATCGTTGGCGACGTAAGCAATCGTGGCGAAAGAGGGCGGATCGCCGCCACAAGGCCAGCAGCCGGGCATCGGATCGTTGGCCGAGGCAACATTGGCGACGGCAGCGAACTGGACCGCTAAAATTCCCGCAAATACGAGTGTCTTAATCATCTATTTTCCTTAAGTGAAATTCCGGAAGTGCTTACTTAACCGAGGGCGGATCGCCGCCACAAGGCCAGCAGCCAGGCATCGGATCGTTGGCGACGTAAGCGATCGTGGCGAAAGAGGGGGGATCGCCGCCACAAGGCCAACAGCCGGGCATCGGATCGTTAGCCGAAGCAACATTGGCGACGGCAGCGAACTGGACCGCTAAGATTCCCGCAAATACAAGTGTCTTGATCATCTGTTTTTCCTTAAGTGAAATTCGGGAACTGCTTACTTAACCAACGGAGGTTTGCCGCCACACGGCCAGCAGCCGGGCATCGGATCATTAGCCAAAACAACGTTGGCTACTGCAGCGAACTGCAGGGTAAGGATAGCGGCGAAGACAATTTTCTTAAGCATGAATAGGTAATTGGTCCTGGTACGCTTCACAGACTACACCTGTGCCCTTCGTTCTAGTACCAATGATGCTTAAGTTTTCGGACTATAGAACCCCAACCCAAAAGGGTTCAAATTTGCACCCCAAGCGGGTCGATTGCAGCCTTTATGTGTTAGTATTTGCCAGAGGGTAGAGGTCCAGAGGATGGACATGAAACCCAGCAACCGGAGAAATCCTCGAGTCGGAGAAACACGGGGAGCGGCGATAAGCCCATTAGGGTGACCCCCTGGTGCAACGTACGAATGAAGAATTCTAGGCCGATCAGATTGTTGGAAAGGGGCGCAGCCTCTGACCTTTGGCGGAATACGTTATCTCGGATCCCGACTGTGTTTGGCCGGCTGGTCTATCTTTCTTCGCTTCGGGATAACAACACGGGCCGCTATGAGCATCACGGGCTAACCCTGGTCTTCGGGAACGAGGATTCAGAAAGAGCTCTTGAAAAGAGTCACTTACAAGCTTTTGGGGAATGGCTGGGATTTAATCTGGAACAGCAGAAAGCCGACCTGGAGCTGTACCTCTCGGCTTTGATGGATAACAAGCGGGTCATCCTTGAGACCTGGATTCGGCTGGCGCCGTACCGCAATCTGATCCCTACCCAAAGCCGTGAAATTGAGCGCAGCTTGTTCTACGCCGATTTCGAAACCCTTCTTAAGCTCCTGAAGAACGAGTACGGCGTCTCCGCGGCGGATCTAGACGCATAGCCACTCCGGTAACCTGCCCAATCACTTCAGCTTCATCCGGATAAATAAATACTTCGGGATTGCACTTGGAAGCGGGATGGGGCTGAAACACTAGCTGGTCTTCCGTCACACTACACCAGCCGCAGGAATATCCGTTACGGTGCTCAATAAAGTACATCGGCCGGTCGAATTCGTTGCTCCAACCTTCACTTACCACCTTGCGGCGAGTTTCATCGATCAAGACCAATGATCCTGGCTGAACCAAAGGATACATCGCCCAGTCTTCCGTTCCGATGAATGCGTAACGATGGGACTCCAAATCGAGTCCATTCAATAGCATCAGCGGAAGCTTGCCCCAGCGTTGGATCATTCGACTTAAATAGGTTGTGCGTTTCAGGTCCAAGCCGGGGTCCAGTACCAGAGGGAGGTTTACCGTGCCATGGCCGTCGGGCTGAAAACCGATCAGATGCGTGCGTTCGACCTCAGCCGTCAGCGAATCACCGGGAATGGAGGAGATATCGACGCCATACCAGTTGAGAACTTCCATGAAATCCAATTTGTAGATGGCACAAATGGAGTACAAACGATAAAGAGAGGGAACCGTTCCTTTGTTTTCAATGTCAGACAGTCGGCTGAGAGCGATGGCGAATTCGTCGTTGCCCCGACGGGCGGCAATCCGCAGGCTGGCTTCTTCCACGTCGCGATAACGGAGGTTCAGCCGTTCGCGAATCCGTTTTAGTTTTTGGCCCGCATCGTCCGTGCTGCTGTTTCGAGCTAATGCATCCGATCTGCTTCCCAACGAATCACCCAACCGTCTGGAGGCAGACGAGCCTTTCGCATGAATTATACCGGGCATTCCGAACAAAGATCAAGGGTCTGTTCCGAAATCAGAACAACTTGACCACCTAGGAGCAATTCTTGAAAATCATAGTCGGTATCAGCGGCGCTAGTGGTTCGATCTACGGGTGGCGGCTGCTGGAGAAATTGCGGGAAAATCCCGGCGTCGAAACGCATTTGGTTCTTACTCGATCCGCTGAGCGAACCGCCTACCTGGAAATGGCAAAGCTTGCCGCCGATTTTAAGGCTTTGGCGCATCACTCGTATTCCCTTGAAGACATCGGCTGCCGTCTAGCAAGCGGATCATTTGTTACGCACGGCATGGTAATCGCGCCGTGTTCCATCCATACAATGTCGGCGATCGCAGGCGGAATCAGCTCCAATTTGCTCGTTCGCGCCGCCGACGTTACATTGAAGGAGAGACGCAAGTTAATACTGATGGTTCGAGAGTCTCCGTTTCACCTCGGACACCTAAAAAATATGGTTTCTTTGACAGAAATGGGCGCGATCATCGCTCCCCCGATTCCCGGATTCTATCACCAGCCCCAATCCATACAGGATTTGGTGGATCACAGCGTAGATCGGGTCCTGGATCTACTAGGCCTTCCCGCTTTAAACGCCACCCGTTGGGATGGAAAATAGTGGCCCGGCGAATCCGGCGCGTGGCATTCCAAGGCGAACTAGGGGCTTTCAGTCAACAGGCGATTCATCAATCCTTAGGACAGAATGTGACGCCCGTGCCATTTCTACGATTCGACCAAGCTTTCGCCAGCCTACAAAATGATGAAGCGGATGCCGCTATGATCCCCATGGAGAACACGCTGGCCGGATCGGTTCACGAAAATTACGATCATCTGGTTCAATTCGACTTGCGAATCATCGGTGAAACGAATGTCCGCATTGTTCACAACCTGATTGCCATGCCCGGCATGACACTTCGCAAAGTCAAACGCGTGTATTCGCACCCGGTCGCCTTGAACCAATGCCTGGACTTCTTCGTAAGTCACCCCGGGGTGGAGAAAGTTCCATTTTATGATACGGCGGGCAGCGTGAAGATGCTGTCCGAGCAGCAACCAGAAGCAGCGGCCGCTATCGCATCGGCTGTCGCGGCCGAAACATACGGCGCGAAAATACTTAAGCGATCGATTGAAGACGATCGCCGCAATTTCACGCGATTTTTTCTTCTCGCCCTGCCAGGCGATGTGCCAACCCGTCACGGGGAGTCGGGTAAGGATTGGAAAACGTCGGTCGTGTTCACTACCCGTAACATGCCCGGTGCCCTGTTCAAGACCTTGAGCGCCTTCGCCCTGCGCGATTTAAACCTGACCAAAATCGAGTCGCGACCGCTGCGCGGCAAGCCCTGGGAGTATCTGTTTTACCTCGATTTTCTGGGATCACAAGAGGAACCGCGGGTACAGAACGCCCTGAAACATTTAACCGAGTTGGCGGACTTCATTCGTGTTCTGGGAACCTATCGTAAAGGCGACGATAAAGTTTTCTAGAAGTGGACTCTGCATTCTAACGCCCCGGTAGATTGCGCACCGTGGTCTTCAGCGCCGTATGCGTTGGGGAGAACCGCACTACCTTAACATCCACTAAGCCCGCCGCCCGCGCCGCTGCCAATACCTGCGCTTCGGTAATGGCGCGAACCCCTTTTGGATAGACGATCCACAAAGCGCCCTTCGATGCCAGGCTCTTGATCAGATCGGGCATTCGTTGCAAATCGGGCGCCCCATCCGCGCGGAAAAAAACGAGGTCTGAATCGTTCGACGGCCCTACGGTGACGTGGCATCCTTGCCCTGATAATTCTGACGAGAACTCCGCATCCGTAAAGCCGACGAGACTGATTCGCTGCCCCGGCTTAACTCCCAGCTTTTCGATGAGAGTGGGTGGATGAAGAATTTTCTCGGCCCACTTTTCAGCCGCCTTCCCTAACACCAAACACGTCACGCCCGCCGCAGTGGTAATCCGCAACTCCCCACCCGTGACCATTACAGACGTCATCTCCGCGAAGGAAACTTTGACGCGAAAGTCTCCACGGAAGAGAAGGTAGTCGCTCTCCAATTGGGCTCGTCCAGCGGATTCATGCCCCTGATAGCGCGCTTTGCATTGCACGTCGAGTCCCATGTGATTACCGTTCGATGCTCACTTTCTCGCCAAAGTGCGCCGCCAGTGATCGAAGGGCAGTCTCGATATTCGACGCGTGGCCCATGATGAAACGCGAAACGAAGCGGAAGAGTGGATTGTAGACTTCACCATTCTCGGTAAGGCGCACAATGCTGCCGTCGGCTTCCGGGTCGATCGCATAGGTCCATCCGCCGCCGAAAGGAAGGGTCTTGTCGGCGATTCGGTTCACCAGCCGTCGTGGAGGGTCCGTCTCCATTCGCTCATACGTGATGGTCATTCCACCTTTGTTGGTTTCCCGCCACATCGCATGGCCGCCTTGATCTGGTAGAGAGTCTGTTCGTACCACTTCGGGGCGCCAATCCGGCTTGCCCGATATCACAAGCCAAACGGCTTCCGGAGTTTTATGTAATCGAATAGCACGGGTGGCGACGTGCGCTTTCGGCAGCATTGCCCCGACGGCCACTACGATCAAGGCTACCGCCGCAAGCGTACCAAGGCCTATCAACAGCCATTTCATCGCCTTCCTCCTAGAGATTTCTTTTCCAGTTGCCGGCTTGCCGCATCGGCCAAAATCGACAAGCCTTCTAAAGCCAACTTGCGTTGCTTGGCTGGCAGGACATCTAACATCGCCTGGACAAGTTCCGGGTCCAACACGGAGTTCTCTTGCCGTACTCGCTCGCCGGCAGCGGTCAGGAGAAGCTTCACGCGCCGCCCATCGCCCTTGTCGCGATCGCGCGTAACATAACCGCCGCGCTCCAGACGATCGATCGCCAGTGACATCGTCGATGGTGTTACACCCATGTGCTTGGCCAAATCGTTTAGGCCGGTGCCCTCGATTTCATCCAGATGATCGAGAATGCCCGCCTGATGGGCGCTTAGTAATGTATCCGACCGCGGATCGCGAACATGCCTCGTATGGCACGCCAGAAAGATCTTCGGATAAAAAGTCAGTATTTGCCGAACGTCTTTTCTTAACTTCAACTCGAATCTTAAGCGGATTCGTTTGGTTTGTCAAACTAAACTATTATCGGGTTTGCTTAAACGCCAAGATCGCGCAAGTAAGTCAGGGCCACATTGATGTCATGAAGCCGTTCGCGCTGATCTTCGCACTCCCGTTCCACATGAATAGTTCCACGATAGCCGACTTCCCGCAGTTTCCGCAGGAACACCGGAATTCCCACCGAGCCTTGCCCCAAAGGACGTTCTTTCCCCAATGAGCCGGGCGCCGATTCCAGCGGCCAGTCACCATCCTTGCAATGCACCGAGAGAATCTTCGGACCCAGGATGCCCAGAGCCATGATCGGGTCGCCCGTGCCATAGAGGATCATGTTCGCGGGATCGAAGTTGATTCCGAGATTTGGCCGGTCGACGTCCAGAAGGAAGCGTAGCAGCACTTCCGCCGGCTCCTGGCCTGTTTCCAGGGCGAAGGTTTGTCCATGCCGCGCCGCATGATCGCAGATGCGGCGGACCATATCGCGCACCGCAATGTAGTCGGGATGCGTATGATCCTCGGGAACGAAGCCAATGTGACATCCGATGCCAGGCACTCCCAGTTCGGCGGCGAAATGGCTCGCGGCGATTGTGCGCGCTTCGCGGGCCTCGCGTGTTTCGGGCGGGATAAATCCCACGGTCTTCTGCACAGTTGGAATATCCGCGTAGCTCTCGCCATCGTATGCGCAAACCACCGTTACGGCTGCGATCCCGAACTTTTCCAGATCGGCTTTCCATCTGCCGGCGCTTTCCGGCGATAAGTCGGCGTCGCCCCCAACCCCGAGTTGACCGCAAGTAACGCCCATCGAATGGATGCTGTCGAGCGTGTCGCGTCCCGCCCAGAACATCACCCCGAGTTGGTTTTCCTTTACAGGCTGCATGGGATCTTTTCTCCATTTCTCTTGCGCGCTTCCAGCATCTGGAGCATTAAACTGACGGCGTCGGCGGATTCTTCAGGCGGGCATAGAACAGGTTGCTGGTTCGCCTCCGCGCATTCCAGGAAATACTTGATCTCCTCGCCGTATCCGTTCGTTTCCTCCAGCGGCAACGGCTCTGGATCACCGCCGCGATATGCCGTGGGTTCACGGCCGGCCGAACTATATTCGAACGTGGCGGCATCGCAGACCACCGTGTACTCCATCGAAAATGGATAGCCGCTTGGGTGATACCAACCGCCGGCGATCGTTGCCACGGAGCCATCGTCGTAAAAGAGTTGCGTGTCGATCACGTCGACGCCCGGCTCAATCCCGGTAGCCCCTACAGCGGAGATTGCCCGAGGCTTTCCGAATAGGTGCAGGGACATGTCTACATCGTGAATTAAAAGATCGAACACGCCACCGCCGCTATGCTCGGGATTGGTGATCCACTCCCCCCAACCCGGAGTCGCGGCCCGTCTGCGAAACATTGCGTGGCGCATCTTGCCGGCGGTCTGAAGCGCACTGCGCAGCGCGCGATACGCGGGAAAGAATCGTAGCACCTGCGCCACCATCAAAATACGGCCGCTCTTACGAGCCATTTCGATCATGCGACCGGATTCGGCAACAGTGAGCGCCATCGGCTTCTCAACCAGCACATGCTTCCCCGCGCCAAGCGCCGCAATGGCGGTATCGCAGTGCAGATTCGTGGGCAAGCAGAGATCCACGGCGTCGACATCCGTGTCATGCAGAAGGTCCGCGATACTTTGGTAGGCCTTGATGCCGGTCATGTCAAAATCTTCTTCGGCATCGCCCAGGTTTCCCTTGATCCCGCTGAAGTCGCCCGCGAGTCGCTTCTGATTCCGGCTACAAACCGCGGCAAGGGATTGTGGAGAAATTTGGCGCAAAGCTCTGACATGAGCGGAGCCCATGACACCCAGTCCTACTACGGCCAGCCTCATAGAGATGCCATGGTAGCAGGTTGGTGGATGAGGCAAAATTCATGAACGTAACTTTAGGGAATTGTGACAATTCCTTGCATTCGTTCTCATCACCGCGCGCCTCTAAATAGTAGAGGATGGTGCAAACCAGACTCGGAGAGAAGAGGGGATGGCAATGATTAAAGCAATCGGACTTACAACAATGGCGTTGTTCGCGGGACTGGCTCTGATACAGCCTCAAACCGCTTCTGCGCAGACCCGCGACGACTATCGATATGACCAAAACGACTATCGATACGGAGCGGACAATTACCAACACGGCTATAACGACTACCGGTACGATCGGCATGAGGAACGGCGCTTTGAGCGGGAACGGCGTGAGCGCATCGCCTATGAGCGCCGGTTAGAACGCGAGCGAGCCCGTGAATACCGTCGGTATCACAACGGGTATCGGGATGACCGGTATTAACTCTTGGCCCTAAGAAATTTCTGGATCGCGGCGGTTGCCTGGCGTGTCCGCTGATTGTTTTCGATCAGCGCGAAACGAACCCAGCCCTCGCCCATCGGACCAAATCCGATGCCAGGCGCCACCGCGACCAGTGCTTCATCCATCAGCAGCTTGGAAAATTCGAGCGATCCCATCTCACGAAATTTCTCAGGAATCTGCGCCCAGACGAACATCGAAGCGCGCGGACAATCCACCGGCCATCCAGCCTTTCGTAGTCCCGATACCAGCAGATCGCGACGCTTATGATACTGATCGCGAATCTTCTTCGTATCGTCCTCGCACTCCCGCAGCGCCGTGATCGCGGCCAGTTGAATTGGCTGAAACATCCCGTAATCCAGGTAGCTTTTAATGCGCGTTAGAGCGCCGACAATCTTTTCGTTACCCAGGCAAAAGCCAACACGCCAGCCCGCCATGTTATAGCTCTTCGACATTGAAAATATTTCAACCGCGACATCCTTCGCACCTTCCACCTGCAATATACTAGGGGCTTCATAGCCGTCGTAGCCGATGTCGGCATAGGCCAGATCGTGAATCACGATGGTGCCATGCTCCTTCGCCAGACGAATGATTCGTTCGAAGTACTCCAGGTCAACGCACTGTCCGGTAGGATTGTGTGGGAACGAAATGAGAATAATTTTCGGCTTGCGGCCGGTGTTGTACAGATCCTCCAATCCCGTAAAGAACGTGTCAGGATCGGGCATCGGCAACATCACTGCTTCACCTTCCGACAGCACCACGCCCCACTGATGAATCGGATACGCGGGATTCGGCGAAACCACCTGATCTCCCGGACCGACGATGGCGAGCAACAGATGGGCCAACGCCTCCTTGGAACCGATAGTGACGATCGCTTCTGTTTCCGGATTCAAAGTGACGCCGTATTTCAACTGATATCGATCGACAATCGCTTGGCGCAGTTCGGGAATGCCCTTGGACATCGAATAGCCGTGGTTCCGCGGGTTCTTCGCTTCTTTGATCAGGGTGTTGACGACTTTCCGCGGCGTCGGTCCATCGGGATTGCCCATGCCGAAATCCACCACGTCCAGGCCCGCCGCGCGGAGCTTCGCTTTTTTCTCATTCACAACGGCAAAGACATACGGCGGCAATTTCTGAACGCGATAGAACTCGTCTGGAATAGAAAGCATGCCTCAATTGTATCTGGTGACTTTTTACCCGAAGTCCACGGTCTTCTGGAATTTGGGAGCGTTACGCGATTTTGTCGCCTGCTCAAATCCGTAAGCGATCTTCAGAAGCGTGGGTTCACTCCAGGCTGTCCCAAAGAAGGAAATACCGACAGGCAAGCCGAAGATGTAGCCCGCGGGAACTGTGATGTGCGGATATCCGGCGACCGCGGCGGGCGTGGGACAACCACCGGATTCATGATCCCCATTAATCCAATCGGTGACCCATGGCGTCCCGGCCGTCGGGCCTACAATCGCGTCAACCTTGTATTTGGCGAACACCGCATCAATGCCTTCATCGCGAGAAAGCTTCCGATTGTTGGCCAGCGCATCCAAATATGCTTTGTCTTTGAGCGAGCCTTTTTTCTGCGCATCCATCAGAATTTCCTGGCCAAAATAAGGCATCTCGGCAGCCCGCTCCTTCGCGTTAAAAGCGATCACATCCGCGAGAGAGTGGACCTTGGCCGATTTTGGCAACGACCCTAGATAGGCATTCAGGCCCGCTTTAAATTCGTAGAGCATAGCTTCGAATTCCGTGTCGTTGTACTTTCCGTGCGATGGGAGGTCGGTTGGATCGATGATGATCGCGCCTTCCTGCTTCATCGCTTTAATGCAGTTCTCCATAAGGCGGTCAACGGCTGCATTGAAACCGAAAAACTTGCGGGCAATTCCAATGCGCGCGCCCTTGAGCCCGCTTTCGTCGAGGAACTTTGTGTAATCCGGCTGCGACTTACCATCGCTTGCGGCCGTCACGGAATCTCGCGGATCGACGCCGGCCAAGGCCGACAATAAAATTGCCGCGTCGCGAACGGTGCGGGCCATCGGGCCAGCGGTGTCTTGCGTGTGGGAGATCGGAATAATTCCAGAACGGCTAATCAGCCCGACCGTCGGCTTAATCCCCACAAGTCCATTCATCGACGACGGGCACACGATGGATCCATCGGTTTCCGTGCCAACCCCGATGGCGCAGAGATTCGCCGAAATCGCCGCTCCGGTTCCAGAACTGGAGCCGCAAGGATTCCGATCCAGAACATAGGGATTCCGAGTTTGACCACCGCGTCCGCTCCATCCGCTGACGGAATGTGTCGATCGGAAATTTGCCCACTCGCTTAGATTCGTCTTGCCAAGAATGACGGCACCGGCCGCCCGCAGACGTTCGGCGACAAAAGAATCCTTCGCGGCAATGGAGCCTTGCAGCGCCAGTGACCCTGCCGAAGTGCTCATGCGATCGGACGTATCGATGTTGTCCTTGATCAGTATCGGGATGCCGTGCAGCGGCCCGCGCAGCTTATTACTTTTCCGCTCGCTATCAAGCGTGTCGGCGATTGATAGCGCATCGGGGTTCAGCTCGATGATGGAGTTAATCGTCGGACCGTTCTTATCGACAGCGTCAATGCGGGACAAGTATTGTTCGGCAATCGCCCGCGCCGTGAACCGGCCCGATTCCATGGCCTGCTGCAGATTCGCCACCGTGATCTCATCGAACTCAAATGGTGCAAGCTCAGATGCCGGGGCTGCTTCCTTCTTTACCGGGGGAGGAGCGGGCGGCGCGGGTTTCTCATTACATCCAGTCAGCGTGACGCCTCCGGCCAGGGCGCTTAGTTCGAAGAAGGTTCTGCGATTCATCCCAACGATTATGTGACGATTGGGCCCCGCAACGGTAGTTCCGCTTTTATCAGACTTTCGCCGGGGACTGTCCGCAGATGGAATCCGACACGTTTCGCGACGCGCTGCATGGCGCCATTGTCACCGAGGATATCGGCCACAATGCGGTTTAGATTCTCAGCCCGTCCAATCTCTACCAGGCGCGATAGCAGCTCCGTACCAAGCCCTTGCCCCTGGAATAGATCATTCACCAAGACGGCGAATTCCGCGTCTTTGGTGCCGTGAAGTTGCACCAGGCGGCCCACGCCCAGGATGGCTCGATCGTTGGCAGCGGGTGCACCGCGCTCGGCCACCAGAGCAATCTCGCGATCGTAATCGACGAAGCAAATTCGCGTTAAACGTTCATGGGAGACGCGCTGATCGTAGGCCATGAAATGAAAGTAACGGAAGTAGACGCTCTGTTGCGAAACGTGCTGATGGAACTCGACCAGAAGCGGCTCGTCTTCGGGACGGATGGGGCGAATCGTGAGATGTTCGCCATTGCGTGCTTCCCAATGCCACGTGTATTGCGATGGGTATGGGCGAATTGCGGGGCAGGGAAGATCGCGGTCGTCCTTGTTTGCGTCGTGCAAGATCACTCTTGCATCTACAGCCATCAGAGAGCCGGCGGAGACGAGCAAGGGGTTGATGTCGATTTCTTTTATGCGGCGCTGTTCGGTGACTAGCCGGCTGAATCGTACCAGCAAACGATCAAGCACTTTTAGATCGACGCCACGTTGTTCCAGTATGGCCAAGATCTTCGTCTGTTCCATCATCCGGCGGGCCAGCGTCGTGTTCAACGGCGGCAGGGCAAGCGATCGGTCGGCGAAGACTTCGGCTAGCGCGCCTCCTCCTCCGAATAGAAGCACCGGACCGAATTGAGGGTCGACGCTGCTGCCCAGAATGATTTCGCTGCCCTGTGACGGCATCATCGGCTGCACTGTTACTCCCAGGAAATCGACGCTGGGAGTAGCGCTGCTAGTGGACCGGAACGCAGCCCGCACCGCGACATCGCGCGGCAGGTTCAAGTGCACGCCGCCAACGGCCGACTTGTGCGTGACAGTTTCGGAGTGCAGCTTCACAACCACCGGGTAGCCAATTCGTTCGGCCACAGCCACTGCCTCGTCTTCCGTCAGAGCGATCTCAGTTAGCACAACGGGAATGCGGTAAGCGGCCAGGATTCGCTTCGACTCGGATTCCGATAGCAGCGTGCGTCCTACCTTGCGCGCACCCTCGATAATGTCGCGCGCTCCAACCGAATCGGGCATGTCGGCGCTATCGTCGTCGGTCATCGCCGGCGTTTCATACAGCCCCTTAAGGTTGTAACTATAGCGCCACATGTATTGAAAAACCCGGGTCGCGGCGTCAGGGTATGAGAATGTGGGGATGCCCGCCGCATTCAGGATCGCTACACCGGCGGCGACATCCGCCCCACCCATCCAACTGGCGAGTATCGGCTTAAGCGGGATCTTAGCGAACGGCTTCAAGTGTTCCGCGATGAGTGTCGGATTGGTCGTCGCCTGCGGCGTCAGGATCGCGAGAATACCATCGGCCTCGCTTTCTCTAGCGATTACTTCGATTGTTTTCGAGTAACGCTCGTGATCGGCATCGCCCAAAATATCCACGGGGTTCCGATGGCTCCAGTGCGGCGGGAGAAACTCGTTCAGCTTATCGATTGTCTCCTTCGAGAGGTCTGTCAGCTGGCCGCGATCGGAGAGCAGCGCATCCATCGCAAGGATACCAGGGCCGCCGGCGTTGGTAACGATGGCGAGCTTGCCTCCTCGGGGACGCGGCTGCTTCGATAAGACCTCCGACATATAGAAGAGGTCTGAGACGCTGTTCACGCGCAGCACGCCGCAGCGCCGGAAGGCCGCGTCCAGGACCTCGTCGTTGCCCGATAGCGCCCCGGTGTGTGACTCGGCGGCCTTTCTGGCTAGACCGGTGCGCCCCGCTTTCAGTACGATAATCGGCTTCGTAAGCGCCACCTCGCGCGCGGCCGAGAGGAAGGAGCGGGCATCGCCGATCGATTCCATGTAAATGATGATGCTGCGTGTGCGCTCGTCATCGCCGAAGTATTGAATCAGATCGCCCCAGCCGACATCGAGCATTGAGCCCGTGCTCACGAAAGCGCTGAAGCCCACCAACTCGCGCTGGCCCCAATCGAGAATCGCCGTCCCCAAAGCTCCGCTCTGCGTGAGAAACGCCACGTTGCCGGGACGGGCCATGGCTGCGGCGAAGCTCGCGTTCAATCCCCTGGAAGGATTCATCACGCCGAGACAATTCGGACCGATGATGCGCATCCTGCCATCGCGCGCCCTGCGCAGAACCTCCTGTTCCAGCGCGCCGCCTTCATTGCCCGCTTCGCGAAATCCGGCCGACAGAATAATCGCGCCACTAGCTCCGGCGGCGATGCATTCGCCGATAATGTCCGGCACAGTCGACGCGGGAGTGACGATAATTGCCAAGTCGATTCGATATGGCACCTCGGCGATATTGGCGTACGCCGCAATGCCCAGCACGCTCTGGCGCTTCGGATTAACGGGAAATACGGTTCCCCCGAACGGGTTGTTGATCAGGTTCCAAAGCAGCGCGCGGCCCACTGAGTGAGGAGCTTCGGTGGCGCCTATCACCGCGATGTTGCGCGGGTGGAAGAAGACGTGGAGCGGATGATGCGAGGAGTCGACGACGGTATCGTTGACAGATTCCTGCATGGGTATGCTTCAGGCGGAGTGAATCGTCATTTGCCAGATCGTTGCGCCAACCGCCTCGACCCGCTCTTCGTTCACGGAGATGTAGTCGCTTGGATCGGACTTGTCTTCAGAGATCGAAAAGCAGCTCTCGATTAACGTCACCGGGACGGGGCCTTCAATGCGCGAGAGATGAGAACCATCATTGCCACGATGCCACTTTACCGGATGTTCGATGATGTGTTTCTGAACCGCCGCCTGCTGGCTGTCGGGAAACGCTACGGGAAAGCGGACGGGTAAAGGGAGCTTCAGCTTTGTGCCGCTCAACAGCAGAAATTCCAGCAATCCATAGATCGCGCATTCGCTGTCCTGCTGTAGCGGAAACTTGTTTTCGGGCGATGGCATCTCCGGCTCGACTTGCACCGCGTCACCCTGTTCAGTGAGCCAAGCCGCCATGTTGTGACAAATGTCGAGGCGTTTTTCCCACGTCAACATCGCGTCGTACTCCGGCTTCCACGTACTGTACGGATTAATCCAGAGCCGCCAGGGACGAACAACCCAGCCATCACCAGACCGTTCTTGAGGAATGGTGACTTGGGGAGCGCCACGATCCCACGCAAGCAGTGCCACCGGATTGCCGCGAAACTGAAGGTCGCTATCCCAATACAGCCAGCAGTTGTGCCCTTCAGTGACGGAGACTCGGGGCATCTAGTGGAAAAGGTCCGGTTGCTCGCGGGTGATTTTTGACCATAGCGGCTGAAATTGAAACCAGCCCGCTTGATGGCTTCCCACCTGACCGCGCGTAAGGAGTGCCGCTTCGTGATCGATCTTAATCGGATTGCCGGCGGCTTCGGCCAACAGCTGGGCCTGGCAGGATCGTTCCATCGTGATGAACCACCACGCCGCTTCCTCTACCGTCTGGCCGACTGTGAGCAAGCCATGATTGCGCAGGATGGCCGCTTTGCCATTGCCGAGCGTTTTCGCGATCCGCTCCCCTTCACTCAATTCATTAACAACGCCGGTGTAATGATCGAACACTACATGATCTTCGTAGAAGGCACAGGCATCCTGCGTAATCGGATCAAGCAGGCGGCCGAGCGTCGACCAGCTCTTGCCGTACAGCGAATGGGCGTGGGCTGCCGCGACAACATCGGGACGTGCCGCGTGGACTTGCGAGTGAATGGCGAATGCAGCGCGGTTTAGCGGATACTCGCCTTCCACGACTTCGCCATTATGATTTACCAGCAAGAGATCGGAGGCACGGATCTGGCTGAAGTGAACGCCGAAAGGATTCACCCAGAAATGATCCAACTTCTCCGGGTCGCGAGCCGTGATGTGGCCCGCCACTCCCTCATCGAAACCAAAACGCGAGAACAAACGAAATGCGCCGGCAAGACGCTCTTTCCGATGTTGGCGCTCGTCTTCCAGCGAATCGAATTTCGGCGATTGCACGGCGACCACCGGTTTTTCGGAAATCTTTTCTGAGGCAGCTAACATGGGGAGTCTCCTCTTGACGAGCACCATTATACTCGTCGAACTATCGGGGATTGGGGTCGGGACAGGCGCCCTTGACGGAGCGAACCCAATCGCGGACAAGCGCCACACCCTCGCGATGGACGACGGCGCGCCCAAGTTCCGGCATCAGGACCTTGGGCGTCATCGATTCCATGCGATGCACCAGAATCGACATTTCGGGGTCGCCGGGAACCACATCGAAGATTAGATTCCCCGATCCCTGGCCGGCCGAAACAGGTACCTTGCAAACACCCCAGCGCATCGCCTCAAGAGTGGATCCATCCAGGAAAAGACCTGACGTCCCCGCGGCACCGTTGGTGTTATGGCAATGCGCGCAATTGATGTCGAGATAAGCGCGCAGGCGTTGGTCGACGCTGCCGGTTTCAGGCTTGTTCCAGACTGCGGCTCGTGGTGCCGCGGAGGGCTCCGGTGCACCCTTCAGATAGCCGATTCGAGTCCAATGGGCGAGTTGATTTTCTCGCCCCGAAGGGTAATCATAATCGCGATTCAAGTGACGCGCCTTCGGTCCGATAGTTCCCATCGTCTTGGCGTTTTCGTGGCATTCCTTGCACTGATTGGCGTTCGGAATGACATAGTCGAATGTCAGCGACTCACCCGCGGGGTGTTGGTAGTGAATCGTTACGGGATCGGGCGCCATGTCGAGGATCGCATCCGTTTGGCCCGCATTCCAGACGTAGGGCAAACCGATCCAACCGGACTTCGTGTTTACTAACAGCCGGGTTTCAATTAAGCGCTCGACTCCATTTTGCGGGAAGGAGAACGTCTTCGCGATGATGGTCCCGGCCGGAAACGCAAACGATGCCGTTTGTTTGTACACGGCGGATTTCCCGGGCGGCATCCAGACGAAGCGGCGCTTGGTGGCGTAGTCGGAGAACAGCGTCGAGTTCAGGTCGTACGGCACCACTCCGACGTTCGGAGTAAGGGACGCAAGTTGGCCAACGAACAAACTCCAGCCGGATAGCTTTCGCGGAAATTGGTCTTCATGGAAACGGACAGCGCGACGCCCACAGGAGCTTGTGCAAAGCAAAACGAGCAACGCCGCACACCCTCCCCATCCCAAGCGCGACGGGCTCACTAATCGCTGGCGCCGACAGCCGTGTTCGCCAGTGTAACCGGGTTCATCGCTGGCAGCGCGCAATTGTACCCCTTGAGATCGCGATCGACTTTCTTATTCTTGTTGCCGGCATCGACATTGATGAATGTAGCGTCTCCGTTGTTTTGGATGCAAACGCGGGAATCATCCGATGTTTTTTTTGTGGGGTCTAAAACTCCATCGTAGAAGATATCGGGCATCGTCTTGCCCACCACCGGCGCCAATTCCTTCGCCAGGTGCCCATCGGGGGCCTTGCCGCCGCCACTGATGGTGTTGTCATGGAGGTAAATCGCCGACGTGAATGGGTCGTAGGCCTTGTCGTTGATCGGCTTTCCGGTGGCCAGGTAGCTGATCACCGAAACGTTCGCCGTGCCGTTGTCCTTGATGGTGTTCTTGAACGCATCGATGTGGCTGGTGGCGAGGATCATCAGCCCGGTCCCAGTGGGTACGGTGGCGACCATGTTGCCCTTCGGCGCGAAATTTGGCGTGCTGTTATCGACGATCTTGTTATTAAAGACGCGGGCGAACTTACCATCGCGCACGGGAAGATCGGGAAGATTGAAGACCAGAATGCCGCCGGTGTTCTTCGTCGCCGTATTCTCATAAACGTCGGCGTTCTGAGAGTTCTCAATCTCGATTCCGGCGACATTAAATTCCGCGCGATTACGGCGGACGATGATGTTATTCGACTGCCCTACGTAGATGCCGGCGTCCGATGCGCCAATAGCCACCGAGTCTTCTATGAGGACGTTCTTACACTGCACCGGATAGAGCCCGTACGATCCGTTGGTGGCCTTCGGACCCCCGGTCCATTCCGTGCGGACGCGACGAATGGTGACGTTGGTCGCGCCGTTGATCTTCAGCGCATCACCTTTCGAATCCTCAATGGCGAGGTCTTCAATCGTGAAGCCACTGGAGGTAACCAGCATTCCCGCCGAGCCTGTCTTCTGATCTTTAAAGGACAGGATTGTCTTGTCGATTCCCTTACCGCGAATCGTGACGTTGTCGACGGAAAGAGAAAGCGTGCGGTCAATCTGAAACTTGCCTTCGGGGAGTTCGATGACGCTGCCCGGCTTGGCATTGATTAGCGACTCTTGCGTGGTTTTCTGAAAATCGGCCTTGGGCGCGCAAGAGATAACCAGGAGGAAAGCGAAGACGGGCAGCAGGCATTTCATGGTAACCGTTTATATCCAATTGGCGAGGTGGATGCAAGGGGGAGGCGTCGCTTGGCGGGCGGCATGGGGGTAGGAGAAGGATTCCGAATAGCTCCCGAGTAGTTTTCCCGTTGCCGCCTATAATGGCTGGTAGAGGATTTCGATCATGGCCGATAAAAGCGCGTCCCGCGGTTCCGCGCGGTGGATTTTGATTGCCCTTGTCGTGGTGGTCGTGCTTCCCGTGCTGGGCTTCGCGGCATGGACCTGGACGACACTTCATGTCAGCTACTCCAACGGGGAGCGGGTTGGATATATTCAAAAAATTTCCAAAAAGGGTTGGACCTGCAAGAGTTGGGAAGGCGAGCTGGCGATGGTAAGTATGCCGGGAAGCGCACCACAGATTTTCAACTTCTCCGTACGAGACGAGGCCGTGGCGCGCAGTGTCACCGATGCCGCCGGCAAACGCGTCGCCCTCGTTTACGAGCAGCATCGCGGTGTACCCACGAGTTGTTTCGGCGAGACTGAATATTACATCACCGGTATTCGGATCGTGGGCCAGTAAATCGCAACTGTTCGAGAGTATTTGGGTTCACGAGTAATGCGATTCGAGTGCCGGATTGCGGTGCCGCCAATGCGCTACATCGTGGTCCATTACCATATCTTCAAGAATGGCGGCAGTACGATCGAATCCATTTTAGAACGCGAGTTCGCGGGCCGTTACGCCACACTGCATGGGCCCGACGCGGGCTCTACCTTGGACGCCGGGCATCTGATCGAATTCCTTGCAGATCGGCCGCGGATTGAGGCAGTGGCCAGCCATCATCTGCGTTACCCTAAGCCCGTGTTGCGTAATGCCGTATTCTTCGATTGTTGTTTTCTGCGCAACCCGCTGGACAGGCTGCAGTCGCTACACGCTTACTTGCGAAGAGCTGCCGCCGAGGATGATTTGTCGCGCTCGGCAAAAAGAGAGAACCTGCGAACGTTCACAACTCGTTTGTTGGAACATTCGCCGCATGTCATCAGCGACGTCCAAGTTACCCACTTGGCGCGGGCCGGAGCTTTTACTCGTCCCGCCGCTGAATTCGATCTGGAGCGAGCATCCGATGTACTGCGGGAAATGGCGATGCCCGGGGTTGTAGACATGTTCGATGAAAGCCTAGTGGCGTCGGAGTATTTTCTGAAGCCAGCATTTCCGGAACTGCGGCTGGAATACGTTCCACAGAATGTCAGCAAGTCTTTGGATGAGCTTGGAGAAGAGCCGGAACGCAAATCGCGAGAGGCTTGGGGCGATGAGCTGCACGAAGAACTGACGCGCTTGAACCAGATGGATTTGGAACTGGTTCGCCGGGCGCGAGCGGAAATCTTGCGACGGCTTTCGTTAGTGCCTCGGGCGGCGCGGAGGCTGGAGGAGTTCCGTGGCCGGTGCGCGATGATGCGCGAGCGTATGGCCTCCTGATCAGCCAATCTTGATGCCCTGACGGTCAAGCCGGGCGATGAGTATATCGCCGATGCCGGTGCTGGGAGTAAGGATTCCAGCGCGGGCGGGGAGTTGGTCTTCATCGCAAGCAAGGGCCAAGGCGGATTCGCAAACGCATTTGACGGTAATTCGATTCGCCGGGTCGCCTTGACCGAACATGCTGGCTTGCGCCGTAGTTCCATCCTCTGCCCGGGCGAAAAAGTCGCAGCGAAAAAAACCTTCGTTCATCTTCTTCTCGGATGGTCCGCTGCCAGGCCTGACGAGTCGTAACAAACGACGAAATGGCGCCAGATTCAATGCTTTTTGACTAAAGGCGCTGAACCCCGCGACCAGAGAAGCTGCCACGTGGCTGTCTAACTTCATGTATTCCTGATAAGCGATATCGCGGCCTAGAAGGGCGAGACTTCGCCGCACCACGCGTGTATCGATCACTCCCATGATCCACGGAGCGGTCCAAGCTTGGATGTCGGAATCGAAGTGGGCGCCCTCTGGATCGCGTTCCACGGGACGAAGATCGCGCGCGGTATCCGGACTTAAAAGGAACGGGGCGCGCATTTTGTAATTATCACCGGATTCCCAGGAATGAAATGCGGACGCCATGGTGCCGCCGTTTGGCGATCCGGACTTGGCCTGGAAGAATGCCTTTATCTCGACAGTCTTCGGCCCCAATTTATTGGCGATCCAGTGGGCACCTAAATCACATGGCACGCAATCGAAGCCGCAGAAGGGGATGATGCGGGTTCCATCGGAGGCTGCCTGGTTGTGATAACGATCGATGAGCTCCCTCACCCACACGGTCTCGCCGGTAATGTCGACATAGTGAGTGCGATGTCGAACGCAGGCATCGACAATACAATTGCCGTAGAGCGCGAAAGGGCCGGCGGTTGTGAGCAGTACGCGGGTTCGCGAAACGATCGCGTCGATGGCCGGCTGATCGGCCGAATCGGCGACAAAAATCGGAACGTCCGCATGCAGTGCTTCCAGCTTGGACGAATTACGGCCGGCGATGGCCCAACGCAAGCCCGGCGGCGCATGCCGGGCGAAATATTGGACTGTCTGGCTGCCGGTGAATCCGCTGGCGCCGTATAAAATTACGTCGAAATCGCGATTGGCCATGATACAAGTTTAGAAAGACTGCCAGTCGAGAAACCATTGATCTTCGCAGCCGGCGGCCGTGCCCTGAGCCACCGAGTTTCGATTTCGCGATGTTGTCGAGCCGTGCATCAGGAAAGCCTAGAGGAGGGGAGGAGGGTGAAACAGCGGGCGCCAGCTAGCACGCCCGCTGTTTGGTAAGGCGGCTTAGAAGCGGAAGTGCAAAGCAACCTGAATGATGCGCGGATCAGCCGTAGTGGAGATTTGTCCGAACGTAGGATCCGTGATATTTGTATCGGGATTTCTAAATTCGGCGTGGTTGAACACGTTAAACATGTCCCCCCGTAGCTCCACGTCCAGCTTCTTCTCCCCGAAGAAAAAGAGGTGCTTGGAAACGGATAAGTCGACATTGGTATACCCGGGTCCACGAAGCGAGTTACGCGGAAGCGAGCCATAGGTGTAATTGCCGTTCAGCGAAGCTGCGTTTTTCTTAGCGGCTGCGCCGAGCTTAAGGGCATTGGCATTGGAGAAGTTATTCGGGTTGAAGTAGAAGTTTCCCGAGGTCGGTCCGCCGTTGGGGGTGCTGTCGATGGTTTGAGAATTCTTCGCGTCATAATATTGGATCGTCGATCCAACCAGATCGGCACGAGTTATTCCAGCATCGCCGGCGCCCGATGGCCCGGGGGACGTGCGGCTGGTGTTTAAGCCGGCGAATATGTCGAGTGGGAAGCCGGTACGGTAGGTGATGATCGGATACAGTGTCCAACCTTTGGTTATTAGCTTAGGACCACTGGTCCACGCCTTGGCAAAAGGAAGTTCATAACCGCCCGAGAGCGACACGAACTGGCGGAGATCAGTATCGCTGGAAGCCCGGAACTGATCGTGATTGTAATACGGAACTTTAAAGTTTCTCTGGCGATAACCGGACACATTGTCGATCCCGTGGGACCAAGTGTAGGCGAGCGTGAAAAAAGAATTCGCAAACCATCCGTCACCCGTGCCACCGAACCGCTTCTTGAGGTTAGTCTGCAGCGCATTGTAGTTCGCTTTACCGATATTCTCGAAAGTATCGGTGTAGCTAAAGCTGGAATTTGGATTCGCGTTGAGAACCCGGGTGTTGGTGCCGAGGATGAACGGATTGGTGTCCACCAGCGAAGTAAGCTTGTGCGAGTCCGATCCGATGTAGCCAGCCTCTAAAACCAATCCCTGCGCCAGTTCCTGTTGAACGGTCAGATTGTATTGAAACACGTAAGGCGTCCGTAGGTTGGGGTCGACAAAGTAAACGCCACCACCGCCAAAGGGGAGGAATCCGTAGTCGGAAAAGTTAATGTTCTTGGCGGGCGGACGAGATGGGAAAGTATTCACAGCGCCCGCAGCCGGGAACGTTTGGGTGAAGGCATTTGGAGTTGCCCCGTTATCGCCGGGTGGGTTGAAGAAGATATCGGCAAAGCCGAAGAATGGCGCTTGCCCGTTGAACTGCAAGTTATCCTCACCTTTGAGAATGTCGTAGAAGACACCAAAGCCGCCGCGAATGGCGGTCTTGCCGTTGCCGAAGACATCATAGGCAAAGCCGAAGCGGGGGGCCCAATCGTTCTTGTCGGAGAAGTTCGAGCCTTTAGGCGCACCTTGATCTCCAGGGAACACAAGACCGGTGGGCGCGTTGGGGAAGCGAGTGGATTGGGCTCCAGGAACGATGGAGAACGATCGGCCCTGCGTGTCGAACTTTGGTTGCGAGTATTCATAGCGAATTCCCAAAGTAAGTGTCAACTTCTTCGACAGGCGCCATTCATCCTGCAGGTATCCAGCTTGTTGCTTGGATCGGATATTAGACGGGGCTTTACCGAATTGCAAATACTCATCGGGGTTGCCTGTTAGGAAGTCGGCAAAGTCATTGCCAGAACCTACTCCCGTATCCGGCCCGTAAAAGTAGAATTCTCCGTTGACGTAGAAGTCATACACCGTGTTGTTCTGATAAGCCGACAAGTAATAGCCGCCTTTGACGGTATGTTTTCCTTTGGTCCAGGTGACGTTGTCGTAAAGGGCGTAGGTGTTGTCGATTAGATTCGTCGGGCCATTGTTGCTGAATCCGATATTCAGGCCCTTTCCCAGGAATCCAAGTGCCGTCGGACCGGTGGCCTGATCTGGCGTCACGCCTGTAATTCCCAGCGACGCTCCGGTCTTGCCGGCAAACGGTCCAGATGGATTCGCGTTCAAGTTATTGTTGCGCTGTGCGGTGAAGCGCAGCTCATTCAACAGAGCCGGTGTAAACGTATGCGTGTAAGTGACTGTTCCGAGATAGGAATCGGTCTCCCGCGTAATCGGGTAGCCCGAGACGTTGGCATTGGTAAACGGAACAAGAGACGGAGTGAGCTGCGCGGTTAAAGTCGCAGTCAGAACATCGCGGCTCGAAATGTTGTAATCGATTTTCCCTAAATACTGGTTGAAGTCGGCCTTGCTGGAACCTTGGGGAAACAGGAAGCCGGTGCTCGATGTGGGAATGAATCCGCCCTTGAAATAATTCAACGCGACCGGGTCAATTTTCGTAGGATCGATGATCGCCCTGGCAGCTAAGGCGGGATTTGACTGGTAGAACGGATTGTTCGCCAGGAAATTGGCGACATCGGGATCCGGTCCGCCGTTAGTCGACTGCGAGAAGTTGCCCGTGGCCTCAAGCGGCGTGTAGGTGCTGACCTTCCCTTCTTGTGTCTGGGCGGTCTGCTTCTGGCCCTCGTAAGAAAAGAAGAAGAATAGCTTATTCCGCCCATCCATCACCTTCGGAATGTAAATGGGGCCGCCGATGGTGCCGCCGTACTGGTTGCGCTTTAGAACGTCGCGGTTAATTCCCTGTTGGTTATTGAAAAACCTGTTGGCGTTCAGAGCATCGTTACGAAGGTAATCGAAGCCCGATCCGTGCAACGAATTTGTTCCGCTCTTGCTGACGATGCTAACGACTCCGCCGGCGTTGCGTCCATACTCGGCGCCATAATTGCTTTGCAGCACGCGAAACTCGGCAACCGCGTCCGGATTCGGGTTCACTACAATTCCATTGCTCAAGAGGTTATTGTTATTGCCGCCATCTAGAAGGTATGTGACTGAGTCAGTTCGTCCACCGCCGATGCTGTAATTTCCCGCTGCGCCCGAGTCAGGATTCGTGGGAGTAACACCTGGCTGCGTAGCGAGAAGATCCAGCGTGTTCCGGCCGTTCAACGGAAGCTCGGAAATGGCGACACCAATGATGGTCCCGCCCACCGTCGCATTTTGTGTTTCCACCGTCCCGGCGCCGCTCTCAACTACAATCTGCGACGTAGTCGCGCCGACCTGCATCGGAACATCCAAGCGCAGCGTCTGATTGATTTCGAGCGAATTATTCAGCTTGTTGACGGATTTGCTAAAGCCCGTCGCTTCCACATCCACTTCATAGAAGCCGATCGGCAACTGCAAGACTTGATAGCCTCCCTGCTTGTCGGTGGTGGTTTGCCTGCTAATTAAGGTACCGATATTGGTGACAACGACTCTGGCGCCAATAATGGCTCCGCCGCTGGCATCGGTAACACTGCCCACGATTTTGCCCGTGGCATCCTGCGCAAAAGCGCCTACGGATAGCGCGGACAGGAGAAACGCCAAAACGGCGCCTCTGGAAAGTAATCCTGGAAGCTGCATTGATCATCCTTTCGTGCTAAAAGCCCGAAATCCGGTGCGCGACTCGGAGACGCCGGATGAGCTAGACCCCAACGATGTATTCCGCGAGTGAAAACCTTAACATGATTTAACGCCCGCAAAAAGACTTTGACAGAGATTATCACAATCGCGTGAGTGCGCCAAGGTCTAAACGCTACAAAGACGAATTTTTCTGGTTCGAGTCGTAGAGGGTTGAGGGATTCCTGCTCGTGTGACAAGGCGAGCACTGTTACCAGATTTGCACTAACTGATGTCTGGGCGTAGGTGACTTTGTAGGTCACTTACGCTAGGTATGTATTTTGCTGTACACTTCAGAAGACTGGCAGGGGTTTAACAACGAAATCCGGAAAGATTTTATCGAGCCTTCCAGACGCCCCGCTTCGCTCGAGGATTGGGCTTAACACGTCGCGATAATTATGGATGACGTCCAGGTCGCCCGGGCCGGTGAGCAAGTCAGACGAGAGCCCCGGCCATTTTCCGATCACCCGCCCACCACGCACGCCACCACCCAAGAGGAACATGACGCCCCCGCGGCCATGATCGGTGCCAAAAGAGGAATTCTCCTGAACGCGACGGCCAAATTCGGTCATGACGACAACTGTGGTCTGATCGAGAGCGGGCCCAAGATCGGTGGCAAAAGCCGAAAGCCCCTGGGCGAGGCGAACCATTAGCGGATCCATAATGTTGCTTTGGGTGAAGTGCGAATCCCAGCCTTCCAGATCTAGCGAGACCGCTTCCAGGCCGACGCGCGCTTTAATCAATTGGGCGGTTTGTTGCAGGCCGAGCGAGAATCCATCGGCGCCATATTTCGCGCCCCGCTCCGGTCTATAAACGCTGGATTGCAGACTCTCAATACGCGAAAGAGCACGGAGCGTATCGCGGCCCGCGCCGGCCAGCAGGTCATGCTCGGCGGCGTAAAGACGGCCGAGTTCTTCGGGAATGTTGGCGCTATTGGGCCCAAGACGGAAGTCGGCTAGCGATCGCATGACGGTTACGCTGGGAGCGCCGCGCAGGCACTCGGGAAATTTACTGCCGAGGGCGATCGCCGAGAGAGGACTTTGGGCGGGCCGTTGCCGAACCCGCAGAAATCGTCCCAGCCATCCGCCTGCCGCGCCGCCGCCGTGTTCCATAAAATCCTGGGCATCGAAGTGGGAACGGGAATCGTCTTCAGATCCGGCGGCGTGAACGATCGCCAGATGCCCCGCATCGTAGATAGGTTTCAGCGACGCCAGAAGCGGATGCAAAGCAAGAATTCCGTCCAGTGGGATGCCCGCCGACTTTGCGACGCCAAGGCTGGGGCGGCTGCGATGATAATTGTCGTCTTCAGTAGGCGGAACAAGCGTAAGTCCGTCGGCCGCGCCACGCAGGAAAACGACGACCAGCGTTTGCGTCGCATCGCCATTCCCGCTGATAACTGCGCGTGGATTTTCCATAATCAGCAGCGTTGAAACTCGGGCGATGCCAGCAACAGGGCCAGATTATTGCCGCTGCGGCGATAGCTGGCGAATTCACCAGACGTAGGAACCCGCCCCAACACGTGGGCTATCAGCCGATCGTCCCGAAAGGGCGCGAGATCGATTCGCGTCCCTGGAATAGCGTTGGATGAAAGCGCCATCGCGAAACGCCAGCGCCACAGCAAGGTGCCCATCCACGGCGCGGCATGGTCGGAATAGCCTTCCGGAGTCGGATATTGAAACGGCGCATGACCCATGCGTAAGAGGTAATCGGTTAGGCCAGGTCCACCATCGGTTTCGGCGTTCGTCGCCCGCAGAGCCGAGACCAGAAACTCAAAGGGCCTCTTGCATTTCGTACGCTGGGCGCCCAGGAACTCGGGCATCGTGAACAGCCGGCGTAGAACTGGTTTGATTTCGCCTTTATGCTCCACGAACGTCGCGGCGATTATGGCTACGGCCGATTCCGGTGGCTCGTCGGCAATAAACCGGCGACAGAGTTTCTCCGCGATGTGACGCGCCGTCGACGGGTGCAGGCTGAGGATATCCAGCAAGAAATCAATTTCGCCGTCACCCAAACCGGCGGGAATTTCATGGCCGAGCACCACTTTCCGTCCGTCATCGTGCAACTCGGCGTGGAACTCGACGCGTCCCTTTCGCAACTCTTTGCCGGACCGGACATTCCAGCCCGTTAGACATCGCGCGGTTTCCATTACGTCCTGCTGCGTGTAGCCGCCGTGAACGCCCACGGTATGCAATTCCAGCAATTCCCTAGCGTAATTTTCGTTGGGTTTATCATTACTTTGTTGCTTGCGATTCACGCGTCCATCCAAATACCAGAGCATCGCCGGACTCAACGCGCTGGCGCGTAAAAGCGCGGGAAAGCTACCCAAGGCATTCTTGCGAATCACATCGCGATCGTCGGCGACTTTTAGCCATTTGCAATCGCCCTTCGACGCATCGATATTGAAATGATCCGTCCAGAAATGGACCATGCGCTCCAGCAGTTGACGTTTTGACCACACCGCGCGGAGGATAGTGGCCCGCGTGGCTGCGGCCAACAGGTAATCCTGTTTATATTCGAAGAGTTCCCCCAGCGGTTCATGGATGCATTCGATGCGCCGTATAGAGCGATTGAGCGCGCTATCGTCGATCGTTTCCGGGTGCAGTTGTTCATCAATGTAAGCCGCGCCGCCCAGCGAAAGAATGCGTCCGTATTCTCCGCCGCGTGGACCGAAGCTAAGCCGGTCTTGTAAATGCGATGCCCAATCGACGGTAGGCAGAGAGGGAGTCGCGACCGGTTCCGCATCGGGTGCCGGTCCGTGAATTCCAGGACGTAAATCGAGGGTGCAACCGCTAAGTGTCAGGCCCGCGCCGGTGCACAGGAATTGCTTGCGGGTGATTTTCATAACTTCAGTTTCCGGCGGGAACCCAGTGGTTAACCGGTACCGGCACCGTTTTTCTGACCGATCTCCAAGCCGCGCCAATTCCCATCAGCAGCGCCAGAGGCAGAATGACAAACCAGCCCAGGATGGGGAATACGAAGGTCAGCCCTAAAACAGCGCCGCCGCGGAGGACCCTGCGCCAAGGTTGGCTCAAATCCCGCGGAGAAGGGAGCCCGGCGCCAACTTGCGCGGCGAGTCCGGTGGATCCGATCAGGCCCGCGAGTATTAACGCCAGAATCACAGTCGCGCCAAGAAGTTTCATCGCCGGATTCGGCCCGTTCAGTAGTGCCAATCCAAGCAAGATGGTTGGCAGGGCGATGGTCAGGCCCAGCACCGCCTGCCTCACCGGATGGGTCTCAATCCGTTGGCGGCAATTTTCGACGAACCCTTCAAACAGGGCGCGCGATGCCAGCCAGTAACTGATGAAAATTAGATAGGTCCCGGTGATTACCAGAAACCAAAGCAGCACATCGGCGACAATCATTGGTCTGCCTCCCGGATCCAGTCTGCAGCAGTTTACGAAATTCCGCTAGCGAAAGTTCCCTCGCCGGTAGGCTCATCTTTGGGATGATGGTTTCTTGCGATCCTCGCCGCTGCTCCCCATCTTTCTCATCGTTGCCGTGGACGTTTTAGGTTTGACGATCATCCTGCCATTGCTACCGTTCTATGCCGAGCGCTATGGGGCGACTCCCACCGTCGTCGGATTATTGGTGGCTACCTACGCGGCCTGCCAATTGATAGCGGCGCCATTGCTCGGCCGCCTGTCCGATAAGACCGGCCGGCGTCCATTGCTCCTGGTGAGCCAGATGGGAACCTTCGCCGGATTTCTGGTGCTGGCCTTCGCGAACTCGCTGTGGTTGATATTCCTGTCGCGGATCATCGATGGAATCACGGCAGGCAATTTGTCGCTGGCCCAGGCCTATATCGCCGACATCACGAAACCGGAAGAGCGCGCGCAGTCTTTCGGTGTAATTGGCATTGCCTTCGGCTTAGGATTTCTGATTGGGCCGGGCATCTCGGGATTTCTCTCGCAGTTCGGTTATCAATATCCGGTATTCGCCGCCGCGGGATTGTCGTTGACCAGCATTCTGGCAACCTATTTTCTGCTGCCATCCACGAAGCCCCACGGGCATGACGACGATCCCGGTCCCGGTGGACGGCGTCTGGCGATTCTCGACTGGGGTGCCTACGGTCAGTATTTTCAGCGCCCCGGTTTGGCTCCGTTGCTGTGGCAATTCCTGGCATTCGTGTTTTCTTTCGCGACATTCACTTCAGGGTTCGCCTTGTTTGCCGAGCGCCGGTTCACATGGGATGGCCGGCCGTTTGGTCCGAAGCAGGTGGGGTACGCTTTCGCCTACGTCGGATTTCTTGGCGTGATCATGCAAGGATTTCTGCTGAAGCGTTTAGTGAAGCGCTTCGGCGAGCAGAGTCTGGTGCGTTTCGGCTTTATGACGTCGGTAATCGGGTATGCCGGATTGGCGCTAGCCCGCAGCGTGCCGGCACTCGTCGTTGTCAGCACGATCTCGGCGATGGGCGGCGCATTGCGTCCTTCGCTGACAAGTCTGATTACGCAGAAAGCAAATCGGAATGAGCAGGGTGTTGTCGTCGGGCTGACGCAATCGTTCACGTCGATGTCGGGTATCATTGCGCCGCCAATTGCCGGATTCCTCATCGGGCAACGGCTTTTATCCACCTGGGCGCTGTGGGCCTCGGCCGTGGCGGCGATGGGATTATGGATCGCGCTGAGTCGCCGCTCCCGTACCGAGCCCAATTGATGGGTCAAGCGGGAGGCGAGAGCAGTATCGTTTCGACTTGTGGTTTCTCCTGGAGCAGGTCGAGAAAAGCTTGCGCTACACGATGGAACCGTTTTTTCCGGCGAAAAATAATTCCTAGCGGACGATAGAGTTCAGGTCCGGCAATCTTCACCGCCACCAGCCGCCCCTGGGCGATTTCGCTTTGCATGATGCGCGCCGGCATAATGCTCACCCCGGCTCGCATGGCCACAGCTTCCTTGATCATCTGCAGGTTATCGAACTGAAATGTGACGCGCACATCGACGCCGCGCTCTTCCAAAAAGTTATCGATTTCGCGGCGGATCGGCAGGTCCTCATCGAACCCTACGAATTCCACGCCGTTCAATTCTTCGGGTGTCACGGAAGCTTTGCTGGCCAAGGGGTGATAGGGCGACGCCGCCAATACCATTTCTTCCTTGCGCCAGAAAATTACTTCTATTTCGCGAGTTGCTTCGGGATAACTGACCAAGCCTAAATCGACTTCGTCACCCAGAACGGAGGCGTACACTTTCTCCGGCCGGAGATACTTCACCTCGAGCCGGGCATCGGGAAAGCGCCGCGAAAATTCGAGTTCCAACTCGCTCATCTCTGAAATCCCGATGGAGTAAATCGCAGCGACACGAACCGTTCCCTCCACTTCGATCTTCAAGCGATCGAGAGCGGCGCGGAAATCTTCCTGGCGGCGGAGAACGTCGCGGCACATATCGAGATAAAGTTTACCCCCCGCCGTAATGGTCAAGGGGCGTGTGGAACGGTCGAGTAGAACGGTATCGAGGTTTCTTTCCAATTCCTGCAAATACTGGCTAGCGGCGGATTGGCTCATTTGATTAAGGGCGGCCCCGCGGCTGACGCTCTTGCTGCCCGCAATATCCTTGAAAAGCTTGAGGCTATCGAGACTCACGGGAGCGAATGTAACATAAGTGAAACTAATAAAGCAACAAAGCAGTGTGAGTAGCGCTGATAAACGGCGCATGCTATACTCACCACTACTTCCAGGTGAGAGGAGCAGGAATCAAGTGAATCGTCCTCAGGGTTTGCCACACACACAGGGCCTCTATGATCCCGCCAATGAACACGATGCCTGCGGGCTTGGGTTCGTTGTGAATATTAACGGGCACCAATCGCACGACATCGTATTGAAGGGCCTGCAGATTCTCATCAACCTGGCGCATCGCGGTGCCTGCGGTTGCGATTCCGAGACCGGGGATGGCGCTGGAATTCTGATTCAGATCCCGCACAAATTCTTCGCCCGGGAATGCCATCAACTGGGGTTCACGCTGCCGGATCCCGGCGAGTACGGAGTGGGCATGGTGTTCCTTCCGGTGGAACCACAACAGCGGCTTTTGTGCGAAGGGATTCTGGAACGCATCGCGAAAGAGGAGGGCCTCGGCGTACTCGGATGGCGTGACACGCCGGTCAACGTGGATGCGATCGGACGGGTGGCGCGAGCGTCGCAGCCTTACATCGAGCAGATCTTTATTCGCGCTGGCGCTAACCTGTCGCCCGATGAATTGGAACGCAAGCTTTACGTGGTCCGTAAGCGAGCGGAATCGGAAATTGCCAATTCCAACATTCGCGATCGGGGGTTCTTTTATCTTCCCTCGCTCTCGGCGCGGACCATCATTTATAAAGGTCTGTTATTGGCGCCGCAAATCGCCGAATTTTACGATGAGCTGAAAGATCCCGACACGATATCGGCGCTGTGCCTGGTGCATCAACGTTTTTCCACCAATACATTTCCAACTTGGCAGTTGGCCCATCCTTATCGATATATCTGTCACAACGGTGAAATCAATACTGTGCGCGGAAATGCAAACTGGATGTACGCCCGGCAGAGCGTTCTTTCCACGCCGCGATTCAGCGATATGAAGAAGCTGTTTCCAGTGATTCAGCCTGGCGGAAGCGATTCCGCGGCGCTGGATAATGCCGTCGAGTTGCTGATGTTATCCGGCCGCAGTCTGCCCCACACAATGGCGATGCTGATGCCTGAAGCATGGGACGCCGATACGACGATGCATCCAGACAAGAAAGCTTTTTACGAATATCATGCCTCGCTGATGGAGCCTTGGGATGGCCCGGCGGCGGTGGCGTTTACGGATGGCACGGTGATTGGCGCGACACTCGATCGCAATGGCTTGCGGCCCGCGCGCTATCTGGTGACGCATGACGATCAACTCATCATGGCGTCGGAAACCGGTGTCCTTCCGGTGAAGCCCGAGGACGTGAAATTCAAAGGCCGTCTGCAACCAGGCCGCATGTTGCTGGTGGATACGGCGGCGAAACGCATCATTCCCGATGCGGAATTGAAAGAACAACTTTGGAGCCGGCAGCCCTACGCGGAGTGGATCAGGCAAAATCAGTTAACCCTGGATGCGCTGCCCGCGCCACCGCGCGTTTACGAGACCGATCATGATACGATTTTGTCGCGCCAGCGGGCCTTCGGCTATACAGAGGAAGACATCCGCATTCTGATGACGCCGATGGCGTTAAACGGGGAAGAGCCAATCGGGTCAATGGGTACCGATACTCCGCTGGCTTGTCTTTCCGATAAACCGCAGCCGCTGTTTCACTACTTCAAGCAGCTTTTCGCGCAGGTGACCAATCCGGCGATCGACCCGATACGCGAAGAGCTGGTGATGTCGCTTACCAGTTATATCGGCAACGAGCGAAATCTGTTGGCGGAGACGCCGATGCATTGCCACACGCTAAAGCTGAATCATCCGCTGCTGACGAATCTGGATCTGGAAAAATTGCGCCGCGTAAGCCAAGGTGATTTTCTGGCCACCACACTTCCGATGTTGTTCCGCGTGTCGGGGGGTGAGGAAGAACTGGAACGCGCGCTCGCTGGATTGTGCCGCCGGGCTTCGTTGGCCATCAAGGCGGGCTACTCGTTGTTGATTCTGTCCGATCGCGGCCTGGATGAAGAGTACGCGCCCATCCCCAGTTTGCTGGCGCTGACCGCTGTCCACAATCATCTGGTGCGCGAAACGACGCGCACGCAAGTTGCGTTGATCATCGAATCCGGTGAGCCGCGCGAGGTGATGCACTACGCTTTGTTGATCGGCTATGGCGCTAGCGCCGTGAATCCTTATCTGGCGATTGAAACGCTAGAGAACCTTGCTCTGCAAGGCAACCTGGGCGATGGCACAACTTTCGAAAAGGCGCTGAAAAACTATAAGAAGGCGATCAATAAAGGTCTGCTGAAAGTCTTCTCAAAGATGGGAATTTCCACGCTGCAGAGTTATCGCGGGGCGCAAATTTTCGAGGCAATCGGACTCAACAAGGCGCTGGTGGATAAATACTTCACCGGAACCTCTTCGCGGATTGAAGGTATCGGGCTGGACGTGCTGGCGCGCGAAGCAGGAATGAAACATCACGACGCATTTCGCCAGGTGAGCGAATCGGAAACGGAGCTCGAGACCGGCGGCCAATACAACTATCGCGTGCGCGGCGAATATCACCTGTTCAATCCGCTGACGGTAAGCAAGCTGCAGCACGCGGTGCGGCAATCCAGCTTTGAAACATTCCAGCAGTATACGGAGCTGATCGACAATCAGAGCAAACAGCTCTGTACGCTGCGCGGATTGATGGAATTGCGCATGGCAACCCAGCCCATTCCGTTAGATGAAGTGGAACCGGCAAGCGAAATTGTCAAGCGATTCGCCACCGGCGCGATGTCTTATGGATCGATTTCCAAAGAAGCGCACGAGACGTTGGCCATCGCGATGAATCGTATCGGTGGCCGTTCGAATACCGGTGAGGGCGGGGAAGACGAAGATCGTTTTCCGCGCGATGCTAATGGCGATTGGCGCCGCAGCGCGATCAAGCAGGTGGCGTCAGGTCGCTTCGGCGTGACCACGAATTATCTGGTGAATGCCGATGAGCTGCAGATCAAAGTCGCGCAGGGCGCGAAGCCTGGCGAGGGTGGTCAACTGCCCGGCCACAAGGTGGATGAGAATATCGCGCGGACGCGGCATTCGATTCCCGGCGTCGGCCTGATTTCACCGCCGCCCCATCACGACATCTATTCCATCGAAGATCTGGCGCAGTTAATTTACGACCTGAAAAATGTAAACCCCAAGGCGCGCATTTCCGTGAAACTGGTAGCGGAGGTGGGTGTCGGCACGGTTGCAGCAGGCGTCGCCAAGGCCCATGCCGACGTCGTGCTGATCAGCGGACACGATGGCGGGACGGGTGCGTCGCCGCTGACATCGCTGAAACACGCCGGTATTCCCTGGGAACTGGGGCTGGCGGAAACCCAGCAGGTTTTGGTGTTGAACGACCTGCGCAGCCGCATTCGCGTGCAAACCGATGGCAAATTGCAAACCGGGCGAGACGTGGTTATCGCGGCGCTGCTGGGGGCTGAAGAGTTTGGTTTCTCGACGGCTCCTCTGGTTTCAGTGGGCTGCATCATGATGCGAAAGTGCCACTTGAATACCTGTCCAGTCGGCATCGCGACCCAGGATCCGGCGCTCCGAAAGAAGTTCAGCGGCCAGCCGGAGGACGTGATTAATTTCTTCTTTTATATCGCCGAGGAAGTGCGCCAACTGATGGCGAAGATGGGTTTTCGAAGCATGGACGAGATGGTCGGGCGCGTTCACATGATTGAGATGCGCCAGGCCGTGGATCATTGGAAGGCCCGTGGGATCGACCTTTCGCAGATTCTCTATAATCCGCAAGTGCCCGGTCGAGTGGGGCGGCGCTGCACCATGGCCCAGGATCATGGGCTCAGCCAAGCGCTGGATTACAAGCTGATCGATCATGCAATGGAGGCCTTGGAATCTAAAACTCCAGTGGAGTTCAAGCTGCCCATCCGCAATGTGCATCGGACGGTTGGGGCAATGTTAAGCGGTGAGATCGCGCGACGCTACGGCTCGGAGGGTTTGCCTGACAATACGATTCGTTTCCAGTTCAACGGCTCGGCGGGCCAGAGCTTCGGAGCGTTTCTGTCCAAAGGCGTAACGCTGACCTTGGAAGGCGACGCCAACGATTATGTCGGCAAAGGTCTTTCTGGCGGACGCATCATCGTCTATCCGCCGAGGACTTCCACCTTCCAGCCCGAAGAAAATATTTTGATTGGGAACGTCGTGCTCTATGGCGCGACAGCCGGCGAAGCGTTCTTTAACGGCATGGCCGGAGAGCGATTCGCAGTACGGAATTCCGGCGCCACGGCAGTTGTGGAAGGCGTCGGCGATCATGGCTGCGAGTATATGACAAAAGGCACCGTCGTGATTTTGGGCCGCACAGGCCGTAACTTCGCCGCGGGAATGTCGGGGGGAATCGCCTACGTGTTGGATGAAGATGGCGAATTCGCGCGATCGCTCTGCAACCAGGCCAGTGTCGATTTGCACACCTTGGACGACAGCGCCGATATTCAAATCCTGCGCCGGCTTATCTCACGGCACTTCGAAGAAACGGGCAGTTCCCGGGCGAAATGGATCCTAGATCAATGGGACAGGATGGCATCGAAGTTTTGGAAGGTATTTCCGCGCGAGTACAAGCGCGTGTTGGGAATCGCACGCCTGGAGAGTCCACTGACGCTGCCGCCGATCGTACCTTTTAGCAGCGTGCCGGCAGCCGGGGTGTTGCATGGGTAAGGTAACCGGATTTCTGGAACACACGCGCGAGGTGCCACGACGCCGGCCCATTGCCGAACGCATCAACGATTGGTTTGAGATTTATCACGAGTTCCCACTAGACCGCGTGCAAACGCAAGGCGCCCGCTGCATGGACTGCGGCATTCCGTTCTGCCACACTGGCTGTCCGTTGAACAACATCATTCCCGACTGGAACGATTTTGTATATCGCGATCGTTGGAGAGACGCGATTCGCACGCTACATGCCACCAACAATTTTCCAGAATTCACCGGTCGCATCTGCCCCGCGCCGTGCGAAGCGGCCTGCGTGTTGGGAATCAATGAGCAACCGGTGGCGATCAAGCTGATTGAAAAGTCGATTATCGATCACGCGTTTCAGGAAGGATGGGTCCGGCCCGAAATTGCTGGGCATCGCAGCGGCAAAACAGTGGCGGTGATTGGGTCCGGGCCTGCTGGGCTGGCGGCTGCGCAGCAACTGGCGCGCGCCGGGCACACCGTTACCGTTTTCGAAAAAGCCGACCGTATCGGGGGACTCCTGCGGTATGGCATTCCCGATTTCAAAATGGAAAAGCATCTGATAGACCGTCGTGTCGAGCAGATGACGGCCGAAGGAGTCGAATTTCGAACATCGACACACATCGGCGTAAATGTTCCGCTCGATGAAATCCGAAAGTCCGACGCCGTGCTGTTGGCCGCGGGGGCCGAACATCCGCGGGACCTCAATGTCACTGGCCGTGAGCTGAAGGGGATCCATTTCGCAATGGATTTCCTGCCGCAACAGAATCGCCGCGTGGCGGGCGATAAGGTGGATAATACGCAGGCGATTCTGGCCACTGGCAAGCGCGTGGTGATTATCGGCGGCGGGGATACGGGGGCCGATTGTCTTGGAACATCGCACCGCCAGCGCGCGTCGTCCGTGACGCAATTCGAAATTTTGCCGATGCCTCCCGACAATCGGCATGCCTCGACACCGTGGCCGCTATGGCCATTGCAACTTCGAGTCGAAAGTTCGCACGAAGAGGGCGGTGTTCGCGAGTGGGCCGTGGCGACCGCTCGTTTCTCCGGCGATGCCGATGGGAACGTGAGTAAGCTGCACGGAATCAGAGTGGGCGCGGCTCCGAGATTCGAGCCCATGGCTGGTACGGAGTTCGAACTCGAGGTCGATCTCGTGTTGCTGGCCATGGGATTCGCGGGTCCGGCAAAAAGCGGGTTGGTGGAGCAACTGGGGGTCCACGTCGATGTCCGGGGAAACGTGGCCGCCGATGCCAACCACATGACATCGGTGGATGGCATCTTCGCCGCCGGCGATGTGCGGCGCGGACAATCTCTGGTTGTCTGGGCGATTGCCGAAGGTCGTAAGGCAGCGCGCGGTATCGACCAATACTTGATGGGCGTCAGTAACCTGCCGGCCTAAGTGAGATAGACGAAAAATTTCGTCACTTGCTTGTAGCCCATCCGCCGGTAAAGTCCAAACCCCTGTTCCGACGATTGCAGAATCGTGCGCTCAATACCGGTTTTGCGCCGGGCGTCGGCGATCGCCATGCGCATCAGGCTTTCACCAATGCCCTTGCGCCGGAACGCGGGCAGGGTTCCCACCGAATAAACGCCGATTGCATCCTCCGCCGCGACGATTGCGGTAGTGCTGACGGGCATGCCGTTCAAATAGCCAAGATAACCGTGATAATCACCCTGCCAAGACCTGGCCGGCTGATAAACGGCCTCGCAAATGTTAGCCGGAATCTCGAATGCGATGGAAGTGATCTGCGTGAATGCGGCTCGGGTATCTTCATCCTGCACGCGGCGGAATTCGATGGCGGGAAGGTTGTTTGACGCCGGCGCAAGATGTTCCGCGTACATGCCAGGCATCTCCGAGATTTGCCGCAGGCCACGTTCGGCAAATAACTTGCGGCATTTCCGTTGTGCCTCGCGGTCTAATAGATCCTCGCAAATCCAGAAAGACCAGCGGACCCCGCGATCGGTGAAAAAATCGCGCGCTTGCAAAATCGATTGATCCAATTCGTCTGTATTGGCCGGTTTGGTAAGCAGCGCGGAGTTGAAGACACCATAATTCAGACCTGACGAAATCATCGTCAAGCTTGGCGAATCTTGGATCACTCCTTCGCTTTGCGATTGACCGAAAAATCGCAAAGCAAGACGCAAGTTCGCTTCCACCGCGCCGAAATCCTTACCGCTTGCCGCAGGAGCCACGCCCGGATTAGAACAGACGGCAAGCGGTTGCGTCAACCACAGTGGCTCAATATTCGGTCAGAATCAATGTCTGTGGGGAAGGCGGAAGTGCCTGTGCTCGACTCTGTACGAATCCGGCGTCGCGGAACATGCTATTTAATTCTTTAAACGTATAGGCGTCGCCGCGTTCGGTACGGGCGAGCATCATCATACTGAAGGCCGCGGGAATCGGCGGGGAAACGCGATCGTCATTGGGAACAAACTCAAGTGTCGCCACGCTGCTACCGGGGTTCATCGCCGCGCGAATCTTTTTCAGAAGCCGCACATTCTCCGGCGCGTCGAAATGATGCAGGATGTTCGGTAGCAGCACCAGATCATAACCGCCGCCGAGATCCACATCGAATACATCGCCTGGAATTGTAGAATATCGGTCGCTGACGCGCGCCTTGCTTGCATTTCCGATGGCCACTTCCAAAACATTGGCCCAATCAAGCGCCACGACCGTTGCGCTGGCATTGCGCTGAGCGATCGTGATGCCGTACATTCCGTGACCCGCCGCAATATCGAGTACCTTGATTCGCTTTCCCGGTTCGCTAACGATCGGCGCCATCAATCGCGCCGTCATGGTGGCAATGGGAGCCATCGTACGGGCGAATTGTACCCATAAATTATTTTCCGGCACAATCGTACTTGAGCCTTCCAATGCTCCACCCTTACGCACCATCGCAGCGACGTCTCGAAAGCCCGCCAAGGCATCTTTGCCGGCGATGAAGTCCGCGATCGTGCCCATGTATGCCGGCGATTGCTTGGCCAGAAACGCCGCCGATTCCTGAGTCAACTCATACTGACTTTTAGATTTGGTGAGGAACCCTTGCACGGTCAGAAAATCGCAAAGAATTCTTACGCCACGTTCGGAGGCATTGCATAGCACAGCGATCTCAGCGGGGCTTTTCGCGCCGCCGGCTATATGCGTGAAGATCTCAAGCTCAATGGCGCCCTTAAGAACCATCGTATGCTGATAACGGTTTAGCGCTTCAAAAAGCGGCGCTGGACTTGGCGGATGGCTTATCGCGGGGTTCATATTTTCAGTTTCTGTGGTGATCATAATTTCCTTTAATCAAGACTCTGTGCTAAGCATTCAAACTTGACTACGGCAGGCGCCATAATAAGAGGCCGCCATCGGGAGACGTACCTGCAAGCAAACGGTCGTCCGGCGAATAAGCCAAGGAAGTAACGCGCGGGACGGAGAACATTTGTACCTGTGATTTCGTTGTCAGATTCCAGACCCGCACCACGTCGCTGGCCGTGGCCAAGCTGGATCCGGAGCTGGAAAAGGCCAGCGCGTTAACCGCCGCTTGCCCGTGCGCCAAGACGCCCTTCGGTCCACCGCTTGCCATGTCCCAAATGCGCGCAGTGGCGTCATATCCACCGCTTGCGGCTGTTGTTCCATCGGATGAAATGGCCAATGCTAAAAGGCCTTCGGTATGGCCCGTCAGTGCGAGCCGGGTAACTCCGCTGGCCACTTCCCATAGCTTTACTTCATTCGAGTTCGAACCTGCCGAGACGATGGTAGATTGGTCGGCAGACAGGGCGCAAACCCCGTTAACACCAGCCTCAAATCTCTTCTCTACGCTGCCGCTCTCCACATTCCATAGCACCGCATCGCTGTCGATTTCGGTTAACAAACGCTGGCCATCCCGCAAGAAGGCCACAGAGTGAACCAGGTTGCCATGCTCGCGCAGTTCTCTCACCGTAGTTGAATATTTTCCTTCCGAAATCCGCAGCACCCGGATACGCGCGCCGTCATTTTCACTATTTACACCGTTCATCGCGATGGCAAGCTGGGTACCGTCGACCGAGAAATCCGCCGCCTCGATGGTGCAGCAGGCATCGGAGATTTGCTGCACGATCGAGCCGGAGAGGACATCCAGCAGATAGAGTTCCTTCTGATCTCCAACAACCGCAATCAATTTCCCGTCGTGTGAGAATCGTGCGGCGCTAATTTTTCCATGGCCACTAAACGACTGCCACTGCGGAGTATTGGAAACGTGGACCACGGGCGTGAAGGGCTTCTGTGGCTGGTCGAGATGCCTGGCTATTTGACGCCGCCCAAGGATCATCCATCCAGCTATCACTAGAATGACCAGCGTACTTAGCGAGATTAGAATCTTGATCGCGGTATGGTCGGCTTTGGCCGGATTGCTTTGAGGGTGCACTGACTGACTCCTTGCAGTTGGTGTTTTCACCCCAATAGCGAAAGTGAAAACCGGAGTAGCTCATTCCTCTTATCGAAGCATTCAAAACTTCCCCTTGCTTACCGAGGGAAGTGGATCTACACAAATTGGAGCAGGAAGGCTGGATCGCAGCGGAGTGGAAGCAAACCGAGAATAACCGGCGCGCAAAGTTTTATTCACTCACCCGGCTGGGCCGGAAGCAACTCGAATCGGAGGCGGCGAATTGGCAGCGGCTATCGGCGGCCATCTCGCACGTCATCCAGCTTTCGGAGGTTTAGGAGGTTTCGGAGGTTTAGGAGAGTCATGCGGACGGAGCATTGGTGGTTTACGGCGCGCTTGCGGCTGAGGTCTATCCTGCGCCGTACCGTTGTGGAACAAGAGCTGGATGAAGAACTGCAGTTTCATCTTGAGCACAAAATCGACGAAGGCATCGCCAATGGGCTTCCCCCAAGGAGGCGCGCTACGCGGCGATGAGTGCGATGGATGGAATGGAGCAACGCAAGGAAGAAATGAGAGACATGCGCCGCGTGCATTGGTTGACCGACTTCGTCGACGATGCGCGCTATGCGATCCGGAGTCTGCGCCGCGCCTCGGGACTGACTGCGTTCGTCGTGGTCACGCTGGCCGTTGGCATCGGGATGACTGCGGCGACATTCAGTATGGTTGACGCGCTGATCTTCAGGCCGTATCCCGTGCCGCATCCGGGCGCCGTAGTGAGCCTCGTGAGCACTTCCCACGACCGTAGCTTCGACAGCTTCTCTTACCGCGAATATGTGACATTCGCGACAAGGCGAAAAGCTACGAGGGTGTCATCGCTAACGCAGATATCGGGGCTGTCGGCTTCACCGCTGAACCCGGGACCACTCCGCGGGTCAGGGCCGGCATGATGGTTTCCGGCAATTACTTTCAGGGACTGGGCGTGGAGCCGCGGTTGGGGCGCGGTTTTCGGGACGAGGAAGACAAGGTGCCGGGCCGGGACGCCGTGGTGGTGCTGGCGCCGGACATTTGGAAGCAGGAATTTGCCAGTGACCCGTCCATCATGGGCAGGAAGATTCGCCTGAATGGCAGGGAGTTCACCGTGATTGGTGTCGCCCCGGACACCTTCCCCGGGATGCAGATATTCGCCCGCCCGGACTTCTATATGCCGCTGGCGATGGCGCGAGTGTTTTCCACTAATCCCCAGAAGAATTTCCTGGAAGACCGCGACGATCGCGAGTTGAATGTGAAGGCGCGTTTGAAAGCAGGCACGGCCTTGCGCCAGGCGCGGAGTGAGCTGGCCGTTTTAGCGCACGACTTCGAACGGGAGTACCCCACACTCAATCGCGACCGCGGTGCCGCCGTACACACCCAGTTTGAAATGCGCACGCAAGGTGACGACCTGGACTGGAAATTCAGCGTGATTTTTGCAATTCTCGCCTTGGCGGTTCTGCTGGTGGCATGCGCCAACGTGGCGGGACTTCTGTTGAGCCGTGCCCGCACCCGAACCCGTGAAATTGCGGTCCGGCTGGCGCTGGGCGCGGGGCGTTTCCGCCTGATCCGGCTGTTGCTAACCGAGAGTCTGATCCTCTCGTGCCTGGGCGGATTGGGCGGGATAGCTGTCGGGTATGGCGGCATAAAGTTTCTGGGAAGCCTGAGAATTCCAGGCGAGTTGCCCCTTACAAACCCGTTCCAGATGGATAGGAGGGTGCTGCTGGTAAGCTTCGCCTTGTCCATTTTAAGCGCAATCCTTTGCGGCTTAGCGCCGGCCTTGCAGAGCGCGCGCGGCGACTTAGTGAACGGTCTGAAATCGGCCGACGTCGATATTCCTGGACGCAAAAAACTCCTTGGCCGGAATGTGCTGGTGGTGGCACAAGTGGCCACGTCGCTGATGCTGCTTACGGCATCGTTCCTGATGGTCCGGGGTTTCAATCGTACCGTGCAACAGGGAACGCCGTTCGTGAAAGATCATCTGCTGATGGCAAGGTTTGACCCGCGGCTGGTGCAATACGACGCGGCACGCACCCAGCGGTTTTATAAGCTGCTGGCCGAACGTGCACGAGTAGGGCCCGGAGTGCGCAGCGCCGCACTGACGCAGAACCCTCCGCTCGGAATGGACGATTTCGAGGGCCTGGCGTTCGTGCCCGACAATTTTCAGATGCCCCGCGACCGCCTGAGCTTTACTTCCAGAATGGACACCGTGGATGAAGGATATTTTCCTACGATGGGAATTCCGATTCTGCGTGGCCGAGGTTTCCTTGAGTCCGATGGCCCGGGTGCGCAACGTGTCGCCGTAGTGAATGAGCAGTTCGCGAAACACTATTGGCCCGATGGCGCGGCCGTGGGCAAACGCATCCGGCTCGACAATAGCGCGGGGACGGCGGTGGAGATTGTAGGCATTGCCCAAACCATCAAGTATCGAAACACCGCTGAAAATCCAACCGATTTCGTATATCTGCCACTGGCGCAGCATCCTATCCCGCGAATGATTCTGTTACTGCGGTCAAACGGTGAGCCGCTGGAATTGGTCAAGCCAGTGAAGGATATGGTGAGAGCGCTCGATCCGAACATGCCGTTGCTCGAGACCAGAACTTATGAGGACTTGTATCGCTATAACGCCGTCGAAGGGCCGGGCATGGCGATAGATCTGGTTGGGACGATGGGCGCGGCGGGCTTGCTGCTCGCCATCGCAGGTTTGTACGGATTGGTCGCCTACAACGTCAGCCGCAGAACCCGTGAGATCGGCATCCGCATGGCTATCGGCGCGGGTCCCTCCGATGTGCTGCGCCTGGTGATGGGCAAGGGTCTGATGCTGGTGGCGACGGGAACGGCAATCGGTTTGGCCATGGGATTCGCCGTCGAACAACTCTTAAATTCCATGCTCTTCAATGCCCGCGGAGTCGACTTGGTGGCTTACCTCGTAGTGGTGCCGGCGCTGTTTCTGGTGACTATGTTGGCAGCCTACCTGCCCGCGCGCAAAGCCTCTCGGATTGCGCCAACCGTGGCGTTGCGGCACGATTAGACCGCTTAATTCGCGAAGCCTCCGCCTACCACTCGCGACTTATCGTTGCCCTACAGTCGCCGAATGTCGCCGGGCATAAGCGATTAATTCAGTGAATCGCTTGTCTCCTCGCAAGGGCGCAAATCTTCGGTCGGCTTCAATGCCTAGCGCCTCGCCAGGCTTCAACCCATGATCGATGGAATCGCGCAACAGAGAGAACGCCTCAAGTGTCCGGCGCTGATAAGCGGCAAGGGAAGCGAGCGTGCAGGTGCTGTCGGCCGTATCCGGATGGTCTTCGCCAAGCACTCGAACTTGAACTTCACGGGTCTCGCGCGCCAGTTTTTCCGCTTCGTCGAAGTGCCCTTGCAGAGTGAGCACCAAAGCTAACTTGCTTCGCGAGTATAGCGTCCTGGGATGTTCCGGTCCTAGAATTTTGGCTCGAATGCTTACCACCTCACGATGCATTTTCACCGCTTCGTCATAGTGTCCTTCTTCGCCCAGCACCTCAGCTAAATTACTTTGAGTGAGCAAAGTATGCGAGTGTTCAGCTCCCAGCACGCGGCGTTGAATCTCTAGGGTGGATCGAATCAGCTTGGCGGTTTCGGAGTATTTGCCTTCGCCTTCCAGGACATTGGCCAACGAGATGGCGGAGTCCAGCGTTTCGGAATGTTCCGGCCCCAGGATGCGTTTATAAGTTCGCAACACATCACGCCCTAATGTCTCGGCTTCGCCGTATTGGCCCTCGTCGTAAAGAGTCGTTACCAGATGGTGCAAGGACCGTAGTGTTTCCGGGTGATCCGGGCCAAGAACTCTACGCTTGATCTCTACCGCCCGGCGTTCCAGTGATTCTGCCTCGGCGAAATGACCTTCGTCATTGAGCGTGGATCCCAAATTACCCATCGACATTAGCGTGGCCGGATTCTCGGCGCCCAGCAACGAGCTGCGAAGTTTAAAAACTTCCCGATGCAGCTTCTCCGCCTCTGGAAGGCGGCCCGCCTCAGCCAGTGAGGTTGCGACGTTGTTCATGGATTTGAGCGTATCCGGATGGCTTGGCCCAAGGACCCGGCGTCTGATATCCAGTGCTTCCTGGTCCAGTTTGGTGGATTCCTCGCGGCGTCCTAAGCGGTTTAAAATATTACCCAGCTCACTGATCGACTGCGCGGTCTTGGCATTATCGGTCCCGAATATTTTTCTGCGGGTGCGCAGTGCTTCGGTCAATAATGGCTCCGCCTGCGAATACAAGCCGAGATTGTAATACACGTTGCCGATCACATTCATCATCTGCGCTTCCATCTCCGGATCCTTCTCCAATCCGGAACGGGCGCTAACGGATGCCTTATCCAGAATTTCTCGCGCAGTAACTTTATTTCCCTTGCTTTCGCTGGGATCGGAGACGCGAAACATGCTGGTCATGAAGTTCGTGATGCGGTCCGCGCGATCGCGCTCGCGGGTGATCCGCTCCAGCTGTACTGCCTCAGCCACGCCAAAAGCGCCAAGCAGCAGCACGAATGTGGCGGCCACAAAAACTCCAGCAAGGTGACGCCGGATATATTTCGATATCTGATAACTGGCGCTGGCGAGACGCGCTGTTACGGGCTCGCTCCGGAGATATCTTCTGATGTCGGCGGCCAGGTCGGAAGGTGACTCATATCGCCGCGAGCGGTGTTTCTCCAGAGCCTTCAGCGTAATCGCATCTAAGTCGCCTCGCAGTAACTGAATTAAGGAATAAGGATCGGTTCCGCGGTTGCCTGAGACGGTTGTCTGGTTGTCGTGCGCGCGAATTCTGGTGCTGGGCGCCGGCGCATCGGAATAGCGTACGTTCCGCAGAACCTCATCGATTGGAAGCTTGCGGGAATCGAAGGGGAGCGACCCGGACAGGAGTTCATATAAAATCACCCCGAGTGAATAGACATCGGTCCGTGTGTCGATGTCTCCGATTCCGGTGGACGCTTGCTCCGGGCTCATGTAATCGGGAGTGCCGATGATTACTCCGGCGCGGGTGAACGAAGTCTCATTCGTCAGCGATTGCGAGATAGCTTTGGCGACGCCAAAATCGATGATTTTGGGGACGGGTTTACCATCCACTTCGGTTACTAAAATATTCGAAGGCTTCAGATCGCGATGGATGATGGCCTTTTGATGAGCGTGCTGCACGCCTTCGCAAACGCGAATCATCAATTCCAATCGCCGCCGAGTTGTCAGCTTGTGCTCATCGCAATAAGCTGTTACGGGCACGCCGCTGACGTACTCCATCGCGAAGTATGGCTTACCCTCGGGAGTGGAACCGGCGTCGAACACTTTGGCGATCGCCGGATGGTCCATCAGAGCTAATGCCTGCCGCTCGGACTCAAAGCGCGCCACCACTTCGCGCGTATCCATGCCCGTTTTAATCAGCTTTATCGCGGCTTGGCGGCGCACCGGGAATTGCTGCTCGGCGCGCCAAACTTCTCCCATGCCACCTTGGCCAATTCGTTCCTGCAACTGGTATGGCCCGATCAGCCGGCCCGCCAGGTCTGCCTGACCTTCCTGTGAAGAAACCAGCAACTTGAGATTTGCCGCCGGTTGATCGATGAAGGCATCCGGGCGATCATGAGCGGCGATCAACTGCTTTACTTCCTGCAATAGCGTCTGATCGTTTTGGGCGGCCGTTCGCAAAGCCGCGTCGCGTGCCGAAGGATCCAGCTCGATGATGGATTGAAACACACGCCGGATATCTTTGAAGCGGGCAGGAGTCATTGAAATACCATTTTCCGGTTAGAGTTTTATAATATCGCCAAGCGCGGTGGGAAGTTGCCATCGCCGTCGTGAAGGTGGCAGCCTAGGAACATGAGCGCCGAGTCGAAAGACGTCACAACGTTGTTGAACGCCTGGAGCGCCGGGGATGAAGAAGCGGGCAACGAACTGATCACGGTAATCTACCGCGAACTTCGCCGGCTTGCCGCGCACTATCTGCAGGCGGAACGAACGGACCATACCCTGCAGCCGACGGCGCTTGTACATGAGTTGTATGTGAAGCTGTTTTCGGCTGAGCCCGTGGAGTGGCGAAATCGCGGACACTTTCTGGCCGTTGCGGCGCGCCAGCTTCGTCACATCATCGTCGATTACGCCAGAGAACAAAATGCCCAGAAGCGCGGTGGACCCGGCGGGAAAATCTCGCTTGAGGTGGCACCGGAAATCGGAGTATCCGTGGATGGCCGGGTGGTCGACTTGGATCTCGCGCTGGAACGGTTGGCGGAATTGGATTCCCGCGCCGCTCAAGTGGTCGAGCTTCGCTACTTCGGTGGGTTGACGGAAAAGGAAGTCGGCGACGAACTCAAAATCTCGCTCGCGACCGTGAAGCGCGATTGGGATTTTGCCCGCTCGTGGTTGCTGAAGGAACTCGATTAGCCCGATTCCATTCGAAGCGTAGCGCAAGCTGCCGGATAACCTCCGCCCCTATAGCGCAATCGACCGGGGGAGTAGCTCAATCCTTTCGAGGCGGTAAAACTCATTTACACCGGATGCATGAGCTCGCCCTACATCGTCGGAATCCATGTTCGAAAACCTGGACTGATCTGCAGGGCGACGGGCGCAACGTTATTGTGAGGCCTGCGAAAAGCATGTGCATGCGATCGAGCAGTATTCCTCAGACGAATGGGAAAAGATCTGGCGCGAATCGCCAAGTAGAGTTTGTGGCGCGATATTCCCAGAGCCATTCAAGGAACCTCGTAGCCGCAGGGCTGTACTCGCCGGTGCATTGCTTACGGCCATCTCGTCACTAATGGCCCAGACCGGCCGATTGCGAATTCTGGTCGTCGATTCCATCGGCGCAGCGATCCCCACAGCCTATGTGGTGATATTACGGCCGGATGAAACACATTCAAAGGACGCTCGCCAATGACGCGGGCGAATCGCTGTAACGGGCCTACCAACCGGTAACGCACAGTTCGTCGTCAGTGCTCCGGGTTTCCGATCACGCCAGCTACCGGCAACGATTCGAGGCGCCGGAGAATTAAAAATTGTAACTGTGCTTAGGGCCGGGACCGTGTTTATCGGCGAAGTAGAACTGCCACCCGCCACTTCGCGGAAATGACGCCGCGATCCGTTTCGCCTCGGAGGGTATGGGCAACTTGGCCCCCCGCATCTTAGTCTGGCGTACTCAAATCGACAACCTGAAACGTGAATCGCTCAGGCGGCAAGGATGAAACAGGATCGGGGTTCATCTTAGCCCAAGTCTGATAAGCGCTCGACGCGACAGAGTCGTTGAGATAAAACAAAAACTGATTGGAGAAGCACGAAATAGGCGGCGGTTGGCGGAAGGTCAAACGAAGACCGACGGCCTTTTCTAAAGCCACGCCCTGAGTGGGTACTTCCTTATCCTGGAGTAGCGTCACGAAGCTACTGCGGCCTGCATGGGGCCAGATTTGCGTGTGGAGCAAATTCCGCAGTTCGATCCGATTACCGAAAGTAATCTCGCACTGCCGGATCCACTCAAGAATGCTGTCACCCCACCGCCAGTGCCCGATAAATCCCAGATATTGATCGGCCAAATGCAGTGCGAGGTCCAGTTTTCGACGTCCCGAATCGGGTTCCGAAACGGCATCGTCGAGGGGAGCCAACGGAATCATATCCTCAGTCTCGACAATGTTGGTGGCCATCCCCACCACCTTCTCCATCCGCTTAGCGCGCGGCGTGGTTCGTAACAATAGGGGAGGCAATTCGTGCGTTTTACCGCCCGGCACTTCTACAAACTTCCTACCACCCACGATATCCATATAAGAGCCCTCACAGTTCAGTCAGCGAGATCACTCAATAGCTCAGACGGCGTGTCAACCCTCTGAGTTCCGAACGGATGTGGCGGAAATGATGACGATTATTTCACCTCCAACTTACGCAGATATTGATAACTTTGCCGCAAACTCTGCACTGGATCGCCGGGGCAGTAATCCTGCTCGACAAAGTAATGTCGCGTTCCAGCTTTTTCCGCCGCTTTCAGAATCGCCGCGATATTCAGAAAGCCACCTCCTATCTCGCGGTAATTGCCGTGCGGAACTTGGTCTTCCGTATATGCCGCCGGCTGTTCCTTGGCCTTGTCTTTCAAGTGAACAAGGGGAATGCGCCCCGGATACTTCGCGAAAACGGTCAGCGGATCCACACCGGCAACGCTGCTCCAGAAGACATCGAATTCCAGGTTCACCAGCTTCGGATCGAGGTTCGCCATCATGGCGTCAATCAGCCGCGTGCCATCGAATTTCTGGAATTCGAAAGCGTGATTATGATACGCCAGCGGAATCCCCGCGCTCTTCGATAGTTCGCCCGCCGCATTCAGCTTATCGGCCAGCTTCTTCATCACGTCCAAGCCGCCACGCTCCGCGGGCGCCAGATATGGAAACACCAGATATTGCAGTCCGGCTTTGTGTGCTGTCTCGACAGTTTTCTTCCAATCGTCCGACGGCGCGGAAGACTTTAGGATCTGCCCCGTTGTGATGTGCTCGGACACAGCATTCAGTTTCATCTCCGAAAGCATCGGAGCGATTTTCTCGAAACTGTCTTGCAGCACTTCCACTTCGGTGTAGCCGGCATCGGCAAGTGTCTTGAGAGCACTGCGAGGGCCACTCGCGATTAGGTCGCGTATCGTGTAGAGCTGAAAGCCCAAGGCGTGTTGGAACCCCGCCGCTGAACCGCGCTTCAGGGTCATCGCCGCGCCCGCAATCCCAGAAAGGAACTGTCGCCGATCCATATTAGAACGTCAACTGCTCTGGCAGATACTCGCGAATCAATTCTTCATAATATGGCCGAAGCTCCGCGACGCTCGGCTTGGTATCCGACTTGGAATACAAATCGTAGGGATTGAACTTCTTCACCCATTCAAACATTTCACGATCCTGTTGGTTCATCAGATGCGCATAGGCGCCCTCGCGATGAGCGGAATAGAACGAATGATAGCGGATCATGTACAGCGCTTCCATTGGCAGATAGTCTTTGACGATGTGATACAAATATTCGTCGTGTCCCCAGGAAAGATGCACTCCTTCCAGCCCGGCATGTTGCTTATAAATCCCGTTTTGAGTTTGCAACTCCGGCACTTTCGAATCGGGATTCGCCGCGAAAAATTGAGGATATACAATTTTGTCGGAATAAGCGCAACCAACCGGGAAGGTGTCCCCGACGACGGCCCATTGCGGTTCGCCGTACAGCACTAAGACCTTGCCCAGATCGTGGATCAATCCGGTGAGTTGGAACCAGCGCGGATGACCATCGCGCCGGATCGCCTCTGCCGCTTGCAGATTGTGCTCAATTTGGCTGAGGTCGGTATCGGGGTCGCTATCGTCCACCAGCGTGTTTAGATACTCGAGTGCTTCCCAAGTCGACATGCGGCGCTTCCGCAGGCCGAGATATTCCTTCTTCTTGTCGAGCACGAAATCCAGTGTCTGGTTTGTGTGATTCAGCCGATAAAATTCGCGAACCACGGGCGGAGTGTTGTCGTCGTAGTTCCGAAACTGCTCAGCAGTCTTGCCCTCTTCGTAACGGGATGCGACGAAGTCGTCCCACTGCTCCAAATTCTGCAAAGGACCGTGCATTGAACTTCTCCTGTTGCTATAGGATAACTCATGCGGAGAACTTACACGGGTGGGGATCCAAACATATTTGCCATCTTTGTTTATATGACCCTAGCGGTTTCCAAGCCAAACTGGCGCGAGACCACGGGCAAAATCCCCGGCTTGATCGAACTGCGGTTCACGGCGAATTTTCCCGACTTATCGATGGAGCCGAAGCGATTCGCCAAGCCCACCCGGGCCATCCCCCTGAGAATTCTGAAGCCTGCTCATTGAATAGCCCAGCCGATCCGCCGAATTTTCTTGAAACCTAGTCAGGTTGTCTCGTCAGCTTGGAAGCTGGCCTCGATCCGTCTCCGGGGAATGCATGATCAGATTTGTAACTAAAGCTTGCGTTACTTGATTGAGTCCAAGTGTGCAACGCGATGGCGGTGCCGCGGAACGCTTGAAAAATAGAGTTGGATAGAGCGAGGGAGAGGATAAAGTTATGAGCAGGTTAAAATTTGGCGCGATGGTACTGACGTGCCCTCGATAATCTGGACCAGATAAAATTGAGGATTTCAGGATCGGCGCAGAAGGAAGAAGCGACGAAAAGGAGATCCGAAGATGAAAAGAGGGCGGTTCACAGAAGAACAGATTATCGGCGTGCTGAAGCAG
>JBBSEX010000008.1:0-239047 GCA_038239345.1 Bryobacterales bacterium | reverse complement strand
GATAGACGGCCACTCGACTGGTCCTTACCAAAGGTGAACCCAGCGCCGGTTGGTAGTGGAACTGGGCAGCTATGTACTGCGTCGCAACGAAGTTGAACCCGACGAGCAGGACGAGCCCCTCCGCTTTGGTCGCGAACTTTGCGGCCGAGTACTCCTGGGCTCATTCGAGCGAGTTGAGCCTCTTGTTCGCTGTTGCGGACGATCAAGCTCTGTTCGAGTTTTTCGATCAAGGCGACGGGCGAGCGCAGCCGAGCGTAACGCCGGCGGTCTCTAAAATACAGTGCCCTTCCGACCACGACTGCACAATTCAGCTGACGTTCGACAAGCCAAGACCAACTCCGTTAACGTGGGGCAAGCTGGTCGATCCCATCGAGCGGTTCTTCGGTTACCTGCACTTCCTGCCATGGGAGCATTCGCTGGCCTTTGATCTCGGTTGCGGCGATGTGCTCTCTGTGATGCGCCCGACCGACATGTTGAAGCTGGATCTTGAGTTTCAGGGTGTCCGGCTTGCCTCCGGTCTTTTGTCCCGAGTCAAAAAAGACGAGCATGCGAAGGCGAGCACAGGACCCGCACCCACCGGGGTCGGGTTCTCCTGTATGGCGGGCGGAACTCCGATGGTCTCCGTAACGTTCCCGCCACAGCATATCGACGAAGAGGCGTTCTATCATCCAGCAACCGGCGATCCGGCATTCCGTCTCAGCCCAGACGATTTCGCGCGCCTCAAGGATCGCTTGCGCGCGCCGATGATGACGATCGACGAGGCGATTCGAGAGGTCGGTCAAGGACCGGTGCCTGCAAGCATGGATAAGCTTCCAGCGGACGCGCGGATGGCTGGCGAATCCAAGCTGGTGTTCGACCTCGATCGCGCCCTCGACCACGGGAGCATTCCATTCGACCTTGATCATCTCTTGGACTGGTCGAAGTGGAAGCCGCGGGTTCACGGCGTTGCGCAGACGACTGCGGCCGCGCAGAAACCTGCCTTGCCTGCACGGGCGTCCGATCTCGCGCAATTCACCACGATCGAACTGCCCTATCGCCTGTTCCTCTCGCCGAATGAGAAGGGCGCATGGGCCCACGCGAAAGAGCCCGTGGCGGGCAAGACGAGTTCCGCGGTTGAGCTATGGCACACGCGGCTTGGGGTGAATCGCGACAAAGGAGGGGTCGACGAAGCCTCGGCAATCGACCGGACCGCCCGCGCAATCTATTCGCCCGATCTGGTTCCGACTTCCCCCGATGCGTTTACTCCGCACACCCCGGACAAACCTCGTTCGCTGGACGCGCGCGATCGCCAGGAACTCGTCCACCTCACCGCCAACTTCCAGATCGACCAACCGCTAGCGTACACCCCGCTGCCCATCGAACTCGAACACCTGATGTTGACATCGCAAGGAGGATACCTGAAGAGTGTGGGGCGATGGGAACCGCCGCTGATGACGGACAGGCGTGCCCTTAGCGTGGAAGAGTGGCGGCACGTAGCCACTCTGGGCCGGGATCAATACGTTCGCGTGGTCTACAAAGGGTACCTGGCTCCGTTTACGCATCGGGCTTCGTTGATCAAGGTAACGGAGCGAAAGATCGTTGAGGTTCTCGAAAACGGGGCCAGCAAGGGCTTCTACGCGCTACTGTATCAGCGCATGTATATTGTGGTCCAAAGCCCGCGCCGCGATTTCCCGGTTTTTGGCCAACCCTATGGCGGACGCGACTTCCCGTTCCGGCGAATCGACGTTCTGACGGTGGTAACGCCGGACCTCGATCAACTCACTTCGCAGTCGCTGTTCTGGCCCAAGGTGGGCGGGAAACTATTGCAGATGCGCTTCCGGTTCTGGGACATGGAAAATCGCACTTCGGAAGCGTCGCTGCCGGTGTTCTTCGGGGATGCCCAGCAGTCGCAAACGGTGGCCAACGTTCAGACGATGATCGACTACTATAACTCCGGAATGGGGAGCGGAGTTTCTGTGGAAGGGGCGACGAACACGACGTTCAACAATCAGTCCGTCGCGATGGCCGCTACTCCAAATCCCGGCGATACAAGGTACGACGTCGATCGGTTCGCCTGGCACCTCGCAGCCCAGGGTGGTGGAAACCTCAACGCACAGACAGCCGTTGAGTTATTTCGGCACAACCTTCCGTTGTTCTACCCGATTATGGGGCGGTCGAAGCTGTCCTCCGCATCCATTAAACGCATCACCGGCGACACGACGTCGGTGTGGACAAAGTTCTATCCCGGCTACGTGAACGATGGGTTCGACGCAAAAACGAATCGCGGCGAGGTACTCCTTCAAGTTGACGAGGCCACTCTTCCCGCGCTGCGCTTTGGAGCCGCGGGCAACGCCGATCAGTCCGGAGGCTTGAGCAGCCCGGATACGTTGGTCGTCGGGTTCTCCCGCAAGTCCGGCGCGGTGGGCGGGACGACGGCACCGGTCGCGGGGGGCGCATCTCTCGCCACCTGGTCGACGGGTACGTTCAATCCGTTCGATTTCTTTGGCGGATTTGCGTCGGCGAAGCTATTGGGCGCGGTTAAACTGTCCGATGTCATCGCGCCCCTCCTCGGCGGCCTCGAATCAAACTTGGGAAGCGCGCCGCGCATGGTGGAGCAGGAGCTGTTCAGTTTGGCTGCGGACGCCGCTGCGATCGAGGACAAGGTCGTCGACGTCATTCGAAAACTGCAGACTCCCTCTGCGGGCAATCCACTGCCGAAGCATCTCTCGGTGCAGGCGCAGACGGTGTACGCGGCGCAAAGCGAACGGAACGCGACGTCAAAGGACAATTCCCTGGGCTTGGCTCTGCGGCACGCGAGTTTGATCCGGGCGATTCTCGCCTATGGGTCGGCGCTGGAGAGCGTGTTGCAGGATCCTGCGACTTTGGCGTCGGAGGCTGCGCTATCGCTAGTGCAGGCGCTGGTCGCCAGTTCCGGCTATTCGGAGTTTGTCGAAAAGCTGCGAGCGCGTGTCGAGGGACTAAAAACGCAGCTCGCCGGACAAGTGCTGGCGCCCATTCAGCAATTGCAAGACAAGTTTTTCAAGCTGCTGCGTGAGGCTCAGGATACGGTGGCCACTGATGTTTTGGCGCTGACAACGGAATTTCTGGACAAACAATACGATCGCGTTAAAATCCCACTGCGGCAACTGGCGCCCGAAGTCTTCGCACTATTGGAACTCGAGACGACCGCCCAAGACATTGTTTCGAATATATCGGCGCTCGGCGCGTTGAAGCTGGCCGATATTAAGGACAACCTTCCGGGCGCAGTGGAGCATGTGAGCGCGGTCGCCAATGACCTTCTCAAGCTGCAACAAGGATTGGGCGTGCTCGGCATCGATCTGCCCGCACCCCGCTTGGAACAACTGCGGATAATTGAGCAGCAGCTCATCGGGTATTGGGATACCGGGAAGCGGGCCAAGGACGATTTCGCGCGAACCCTGAATGCGCTGCACGATGCCTGCGCCGTGCTGGCGTCGCGTCCGATTCCAGCCGCACCGGCCGTGGCAAGTCCTACCGAGTTCAACTATGCCGCCGCGACGCAGGTGCTGCAGAACCTGCGTCAAATCGAGCGTTCTCTGCAGGTCCTGGATCAGTTGCGAGACGCCTACCCGGCGCTGCGCAATCGCGCGGCGCTTTCCCTTGAGTGGGCGCATCGCTGGCTGCAACGTTTGCAGCAGACTCAGCGTCAGGCAATCGAGAGCGCCAACGCGCTGCAGAAGATCGCTGCGGACGCGATACGATCGGCCGACGACGAGCTGGTAGCGCCAGCTGCGCGCCTGCTTGTCTTGTTGGTCGCCCCCGCTGGAGTGCCAGGCTTGATCGAGGAGGTCACTGCCTTTTCTCAATTGGTCTCAAGCTCTGCTCCGATAGAAACGCTACTCACTCCGATCCTCCAAATTGATGAAATTCGCGCGCTCCTGGGGCCGCAAGTAAAAGAAATTGGAGATGCACTCGGCACGGCGCGGGCGGCCGTGAATCAGGCCAGCACGGCGCTTGGGCCCTACGTCACGCCTCTCTCGGCCCGGGTAGCCGATTGGATCGCGGTGGAAGCCAATCCCGCCGCAACGGATGCAGCCCGCGCGGCCGCAAAAAGCGCGGTAGTCGCGGCGGCTCGTACTCTGTTGACCAACAACGCTCAGTATCTCGCGGATCTGGCGGCGGCGCGGCTCCGCGTTTGGGACCTGTCGGCTCGCTATCAAAGCTGCGTCACGAACCTGGTGGCGTGGCCCCTGTACGCAACTAAAGAGTTGGTCGCCGCGGCGAGCCAATCGCTTGGGCAAGTCAACACCGCCGCTAAAACGTTGAGTGGGCCGCTGGCAGATGCGCTCCGGGAAATAGCCACGGCGGGCGTCGCCGTACACGCCTTCGTCAAGACCACGCCCGAGCTGCTGATCCTGCTAGGCAACAGCACTCTGCCTTTGGAGTCGCTACCTTCGCCGGCCCCACCGCCCAACGATCCGCCGTTGCCGCAGTTGTTGTTTATGGCGCGGCAATCGATGGCGTCCATCCGTGCCGCGTTGGACGAAATTGAGAAGCGCGGCCGCGACGTCACGCAAGCGCTGCAGGATCTTACCAACGTCAATAATCTACGCCAGCTGGTCGCGAACCTGCCGCTGCCGACCAAGGTTTCCTTTTCGTTCGACTGGAAGCCCCCGCTCCGGAGCTTCGAGCCGGTGTTCCTGCTCGATCCCGGCGCTGAGTTCGTAATCTCATCGAAATTCGAGGCCGACGTGCTTCATCCGACGACGCCGGTCTATAATATCGCGGCGTCGCTCACCAACTTCTCGATCAACCTGATCGGATCCCCCAGCTTCGTCATCCTCAAGGTTTCCAAGCTTGCGTTCACCTCCGTCCACGGCAACAAACCGGACTGCAGGCTGACGATTGACAGTGTCGGTTTCGGTAGCGATCTGTCTTTTGTTCAGAAACTAGCCGAGCTCCTCAACCCGCAGAACGGTCCGTTTATCGAATTCGCGGGAGGGGCCGTACTTGCGGGTTTCCGGTTCCATGTTCCCGATATCGCGATGGGCGGCTTCACGCTGATGCAGCTCGCCATCGAAGTAGCCATCCAGCTCTCCTTCAATGGCGATCCCGTACGCTGCCAGTTCGGCATTTCGGACCATACACACCCGTTTCTGCTTAGCTACGGAATTTTTGGCGGCGGCGGATTCTTCCGCCTGCAACTGGGCCTGGACGGCGTAAAGCTGCTGGAAGGTGCACTGGAATTCGGGCTGGTCGCGGACATAAATATTGCCGTATTGCATGGCAGCGGATTTGTAGTCGCCGGAATCTATTTTTATGTTGCCGGGAACTTGTCCAAGGTCGAGGGCTTTGTACACGCTCACGGGCACATGGACATCTTTGGCCTGATCTCCATGGATGTAGACGTCTATGTCGGCGTCTCCTATGCGACTGGCGGCCAGGTACAAGGCGTCGCATCGTTTACGGTCTCCGTTCACATCCTGTTTTTCAGCGCAAGTTATACACTCCAGGCAAGCTACTCATTCGGAGGCGGCGGGAACAGCAACCGCGCGGCGATTCAGCCGGGTACACAGCCAATTCTGGCGAGTGCGCACCCTACAGGGGCGGCCGATCCGGACGACGCGTACTACATCCATCGGGAAGACTGGGCGCAATACTACCGTGCATTCGCTGCGTAAGGGGAAACAATGCCAGAGACGATTCGTTATACAGTTCTCCCGGGAGGATTGAATGCAGGCAGAGCAATGTTCAGCGTTATCCTCACGCCGAATGTGACGGCCGGAGAAGATATCCCGGCTTTATTCCGGGACTGGCCCGACAAATCGTCCGTGCATGATACCGGCAATTGGACGCTGCAAATCAAGCGGGGCACCACGGTGGTTTCGCAAGGCTTGGGGAAGCCGGTCTCCGACCCGCCGCGCAGCGATCTTTGGAAGGCGCTAATGGACAAGTCACTCGGCGGTAAGGGCAAGATTCCAGTGCGTCCGCGCACGGGAGCGGAAGCCTTCCGGCGGGCCTGGCTGCATTCGCACGATGCCCATCTATTGCATAAGCGCCACGACGACCATCGCTTCTATCACGTCTTCGGCCAGTTGATGGACGTGAACAATCTAGGCGAGCAGAACACACGCGACATTGTGGACGCTCAGATCAAGGAAACCGCTCCGCGAAATGTGTATGTCTTTCCGGAGGTCGGCTCTGGAACCGATGCGATGGCCAAGGCTATCGCGAGTCGAGATGCGGCAACGGCCTTCTTGCAGGGTCGATTGGCTTCCGCACCCGTGAACGTGCGCACGCGGATCGCGCAAGGCCGGAAACAATTGGAAGACGAGCAGGGCGAGCGTCCAACCACTCCTGCTCCGTCAATAGTAGTCGATATTTGGTCAGCGAGCTTGAGCCGGGCAGGTCAATGATCGCGGTCCACTCGCCCGTCTTCACCGGCGGGGTGCCCGGTGTGGGCGAGGCTGGAAGGGTGATATCCGAATACCTAAATTTGGTTGCATGCGCGCCTACAGGGCGCCATCCCATGTCCCTGCCCACCTGATGCCACTTCTGCTCAATCGCGTAGGTGATCGTCGGCTCCTTACTTTCCACACCGCTGCCATCCACCAGCGGTGTGCGGAAGACACCGGAGACGGTGACCGAGTACTGCTTGGACTTTATCTTCTTCACCGATACCCACCGGTCGGGGCCCAACTGCAGGAAGTCCGCGACAACCAAAGTAGATAGGCGCACGTCATAGGTAGAGGCGTGTAAGGCCTTGGGCTGCCAGCGAACTAGCGCCAGGCGGACAAAAGCGGATGGCGTTTGCGTGGGACTGAACGGAATGTCGCAAAACCACCTGTTGCGATCCTTGGAAAATTCGACGGGGAACGGTAGGACGTCCACCGTTATGGGGCTGCCCCCTGCAGCGGGTGGCGGGCCCACGAAACAACCTGGTACGGCGGTGCCTACCGCGAAGTCGGTTGCCTTCATCCGGCTCGAAGCGAGCGCCTGTTGGGACTGCACAATTGGGTCCCGGCCCCACTCGGTCACGGTTGTCCCGACGGACTGAGGATTTCCCAGCACGACGCCCAAGCATTCCTCATCGCCGCTTACCAGGAACGGGCGTTGGAGATACACGCGCATCACCATGGTCCGGCCGCGCTTCCAAGTCTTAGTAGTGGCGTTCCAGGCGTCCTGCCACGAGTAAGCGGGAACGATGTACTCGACTGACGGCTCCGGAGGTGCCACGGAGCTGAGCACGTCATAGATTATCGGGAGCGTGCCTGTTCGCGTGAACTTGACTGGACTCTGGTCCTCGGCGTAATACTCCCGGAATCGCGTCGTCGCCGAAAAGGAATAGTTGACCTTGTGGGCGCGGGTTGTGCGGAAATGCTCCACTGCTGACAACGTGCGCACTCCGGCCGTCAGCTTGCCATCTGGCTCCCCGCCGCCGCGATTCAAGAATTCCAAGACGTCGCTTCCGGGGACCGTCTGCGGTGCGCTTTTGGTTGGATCGTCAATCGTGTCGGTCCACTCCGCGTGGCACGTGACCTTGCCGGTGCTCAGCCAGTGGGCCATTACTCTGGCTTCGAATGCCGCCTCGGGGGCACCCAACGCCCGTATCACCGAAAATGAATCGATCCCCGGCTTGGGCTCGGCAAGTGCCGGCGCTGTCACGGGTTGCTTGACGGCGTGGACCAGCGTCAGCACTCGCGGCGGGGTGACATACCGTGTGGTTCCACATACAAATATATCGGCGTCGAAATTCTGGTCTGGGATGGCTCTGTCGCGGACATCGTTGTCGCGGACCACCTTGGGGATGAGATTCATCAGCGTTCTTAGTTGAGACTGGAGCGGCCCCTGCGGCGGGCCCGCGAGCGCCACCGCAGCGGCGTCCCGCACAGCCGGTCCGTCGCCACCCGCAGCGACGACCATCGCGCGAAGGGGGGCGGGCGTTGGCCCGAGCCGCGTGCGAAATGCGTGCCACAAATTTACTGCTCCGCCTTGGGGCAACTTATCCGGAATGACCTGACCGTTGTTGGGTGCGCCCAATGACATGTTCTCCAGGATTTTCGAGCGCACTTCCGCCGAAGCCGGTTCCAGGCACGTGGCGGAAGTCAAGCGCAGAGCGACGACCCACCCCTCAGGGATGTCGACATACAAAACGGGTACGGTCGGTAAACTTCCCGGAAGATCCCTCGTCATCCAACCCTGCTGAATTTTCGGAAGCGTGCCGGGACTGGCGGGCCGCGCAATCACGCGTATCGGAGAAGCGCGGGGCCACTTTTGCACCCACTGCGAGTCCAGATAGTAGGCCTGAGGCACGGCCACCCCGGAATTTACAATATCCTTGTCCAGCTGCCATGGAACGTACTTCGATAGATCTTGTTGCAAAACGAAAGGCTCGATCCGCATGAAGCGCGCCAGCGGATCAGGCAGGTAGGGTACGGTGGGACGGTCGCCCTGCCGCCGGAAAACGATGGCGTCCTGATATTCGGCGCTATGCTTGTCGAGATCGGAAGGCGCCCGCAGCCAATCATTCTTGGCAGCCTGGCATACCGATGGAAAGGTCCCGTTCTCCATCAGTTGTAACTCCCTGAACGCCGAGTCTGGGAGGCTCTCGCTCTCGATCGATCCGTGAAATTCGAGGACTTGCCTGGTTTCGCGTGGAGGCACAAGCATTCGCTGCGTGCGGGATCCGTGATCCCGCACCACCATTCGATCCGCTTGTTCACCGGGATTGCCCTTGCGGTCGATGACTTCTTCCAGGAGAATTTGCGGCGCGCGAACCGGTTCGTGACGGCTGAACGGCGTTGCCATCCGCAAATCCGCGCCTTCCTCCGAGGTCGCGCCCACCGCGAGGCTGTTTCCGGCCAGGTCCACATGCCGCAAGCGCAGGATGTAGAGCGTGTCGTAGCGAAGCTTGGGCAGCGACTGCATTGACCGGAGGCGATACGTCGGGTGTACCGCAATCACCACCTTTTCGGCTTTCGACTTGTCAATGGCCACCTCTTTGCGCGGGACCGAGAGACTCCAGCCTAACCACGTAGCGAGCGACTGGTGGACGAAAAGCCGCAGATCCTGGTTGGCCTGAGCGGCGGCAGGCTGGGCGATCTCCACCGCCATCGTCAGGAAGCCCTCATCCGGAGCGAGCGAAGTTCCCGATGGTTTCCACGTCTTGCCCCCGACATCATAGCTGGACTCGCGCTCGTGCAGCGACATCCACGACGGCCAAGACTCTCCCTTCACGTCGACCCGATAGCCGAGCGTCAAATCCTCCAGGTAAAAAATGGGGGGAGGCGCTGCAATGGGTGGCGTCGCGGCAATCTGGTTGCCTAGCGCGGGTGCGCGATTGATTTGATATAAGACGATCCCGGCGGTTCTCGCGGATGGTATATGAGACTCGGCCGGGAGCCCCAGACCGTTATCCCGCGGAGGTGCGCTCGCCTGGTATTCGGCGGAGCGCGCTTGCGACGTAGCTTGGTGCGCCAGCTTGTGGGCGGACCCGTCCGCATCCTCGGTGACAATCTCATACACTGCCTCCGTGCCGGATTTCAACTTTAAGTTGAGGAAGCGGCCCACATGCAGCTTCGATGCATTGCTGGCGGCGAAGAAATCCTTCGTACACGCTGTCGAAAGCGGCTCAGGCGTTACGCCCGCCACGGCCGGCGGTACGACGGAGGCTACCAGCGGGTCGCCCGTTAACGCGGCGCTGAGTTCGATCTGGAAGTCGTAGACCAGCCCGAGAGGCCGGAGCAGCGCGGGATATTGATTCAGTATGCCGAGGAGTTGATGAAAGTCCGGATCGGGTTGCTCAACCGTAGGCTTCGGGCGCGTTCGGGTGAGGTGAAATGAAACGTACGTCAGCAACTCGTCGTACAACGGAGCTGCATAGTCCCGCAATCTGGCCGCCGCCTGGTTGATGTCGATCACCAGGGCATCCATGCCCGGGGGGTCGTCCCGATGAGCGGATTCCGCGCAGATCCGGTAGAGCGCCATCAGCGCTAAGCCGGTGAGGGACGCCGACCTTTCGAAGGAGAATACGGGAAACGTCGCAGACCCGCCAAAGACCAGAAAACCCCGGACGACGTATCTACACCACATAGAGTTGTAGTTCACGAACGGAAAACGCTGGATGGTCAAATTCGGCAGACGGAAGACGGATTGTTCCGCGGGAACAGGCTGCATGCGTATAATCTTTTGTATGAAATTTACATTTTCATTAAACTGCGGCCTCCGCCTTGCGGCCGTCTCCCTCGTTGTCCTCGGCTCCACTCTGCCGCTAAGGGCGGCCCACACCTGTGAAACGGTCACGTCCCTTCCAACTGGCCTTGTCCAAATCGGATCCGGTTCCGCCATCGCTGGCAGCGATGGGGAATCCAAGGTCTCCGGCGGTCAAGCTGTTTATGTGAAGGTCAAGAACGAGAATATCCTCGGCGTCTCCGTTTCCGTGGAAATTGCGCGCGCCAGCAGCCCGGGGACACTTGTATGTACGTACAAGGCGCTTTACCACCGAAACCCACCGGTATTTATAGGGGCTCCTATTTTGGCGAGCCGCCCTTAGGTTGGAAGATCACTGTTGGCGTTGGCGACGAATCAGACGCAGGCGTTCTCACTTATCAGATCTACTCTGAGTCGCCGAGCGTGTTGCTGCGAAACAAGATCAATAAAAGCAAAGGCAAGCAGGGCAAGGGCAAGTAGCCACAAATTACGGGCAAAAACACAATTCGCCATTGTGGTCACCATTCTAAGAACGGAAGCAGTTTTGTTATCGCTGCAACTGGGTGATCGCCCGGGCTGCCTCTTCACGAACAGGAAAACGAACTTGCTTTCCGGTATTCGATTGGGCTTTGTCCTGAGCGGCTAGGCGCTTGATGATCTCCAGCCCTTTTGTCGAGCCACCTTCCGCGTTGGCCCTAATCGCGGCGATTCGGACATTGGTGCTAGAGCTACTTAGAGCCGCCACCATGCGGGACTCGGCCAAATCTAGTTGACCTGTGGGAATCTCTGAGCGATGTAACGCGAGAATTCGCCCCACCATGCGGAGTGAACGCGCTTGTTTCAGTCCTGTCTGCCCCGCCGACTGAATAAATAGGGGCAACGTTGTCCGCCACTTCTCAACCAGGATATTTCCGACACTGGAATCCTCGTTGTATGCACCCCGACTGACGACGGCAATAGCGGAGTCACTTCCGCCCCGGACAAAGTCCGCTGCCTTTGCCAAAACCGATGAGTAGTATTCGGAATAGTCTTCACCGATTGTCGAAGAGACGCCCCGCGTTCCACCAGTAGCGGCGAGCGCGGTTGCGACGACCTGATTCTCTCTTTCCAGTAGCCCAACAATGCGCTGTTCGTCTTGCGTCGTAAGGGTTCCTTGAACTAGGGCATGAAATGCGGCGGCTCGCTCGCGCCAATTCGCCGACGTCAAGCCTGTCTGAGCGAAGCAGACCGTCGCAAGCAACAAGGAGACAAGTGCCCGCCTAGCCATGATTGACGCCTCCTCACCAGTTCGCGGGGCAAGTGCCCCGCCAGTCCAAGTGTACATGTCCAGTCCCCGAAAGATCCTGGGGCTCCGAGCAAGCGTCAGCATCCTTGCCCGCTTTTCGCAACGTATCCCAATTGTCGGAAGAACTCTGGAAATCGACGGCGTCTCCATGAACGTGTCGACTGTTCTTCGCCGAGCCAGGTATTTGGGCGTTGTGGTTTGGATTACGATAACCGCTGTTCACGGTTAGAGCCACTCCCCCATTGTTCGTACGTGTCTTTTCAATCCCACTCAGCATCGCGGATCGGAGTATTGCCCAGGAGGAGAAGTCGCCCGAGTTTAGCTCCGAGAAGGAGAAGTGATCACTATGGTCACTCTGGGTGAAATCGTTACAACTAGGCGTAAACTCGATGCTGGCGTCGACATACTCTTTGATGATTTTGTCCCTGTCGTCATTACATGGCTCGCTCGCCGACACGTGGGCTGTCGGCACAAGCACTATCGCTCCGACTAGACCGGCGCATAGAACAATTCTTAGCCAAGATGCCATTTGTATCTCCTGTGGGCTGGTCGGCTCCTCAAAAGGTTCAGGTCATTATTGTATAGGAACGCATTCCGCGCCTTCGCGGCCGCAGCGATTTGTGAGGAATCCCTTTCTTTGCAGTTGCCTCAACTTGAATGTGGCCTGCGGCGGGAGTGGCACAGAATGATGTGAATTCCCTGACCCGGTTTTTCTGATTGGCGGGGTCGAGCCAGCTTCATCGAGTCCCTCACCAATGTAGCTACTCAGGCGCGGTTCGGACTCCGGTATTTTCGCGCAAACGCTCATCGACCTCGCGCCGTTGTTTGCAGTCCATTCCGCCTTAAAGCGCTATTTTTGAATACGTGCCCGAAGACTGACTTCGAGATACGTGACGTGTTCGGCCGCCCGGTTAAGCCGAACGAGTCGGCAGCGCTCATCCTGCCCCGCTCCCATTCGCGTTATCTCGTTTACCTCAATAACCGGGCTTCGGAAAAGTGGAGCATTAAAACAATAGACTTATGTGACCAGAAAACAGCGCCATAGACGCCTAAGTCATTTATTTACAATCGACGCTCACGTTCCCAAGCTGGCTGCTTGGTTCTAGCGCGCAAATCAAAGATTTTCTCAACGCATCTTGCATTCGAGTTACCACGTCGGGCGTTACGCCGATTTCTTGGTTCTCTGGACGGCCTTTGCCGGACGGACATGCTTCTCGGTTATAGCTGTGTGAGCGGCGGCGGGTTTCTGGCGGAGCCCAGGAATCTCGACTTGGTCGAGGCGGGCGTGAACGTCACTGGCTGGCACGAGATACCGCATGGTCGTCTCCAAGGATTTGTGCCCCATCCAGGACTGAACCGTTCGGACGTCGAAGCCAGAGCGAAGCATGCGTGTTGCATACGTGGATCGGAAGGTTTTCAGATCGAACGTTGAGCTATCCAGGCCCGCCCGAGAGGCGACTGCCTTGCTATGGTCGAGCATGTGCTGCTCTCGATTGCCAGTCGGTGATGGGAAGACAAACGGGCTACCGGCTCTTCGGGAATGGTTTTGCAAGACTTCAGCGAGCTGGCCTGTGATCGGGACCTCCCGTTCCTCCCAACGTTTGGGCGAGAAGCCATAGTCCCGCTTAGCGGTCACGCGAACGGTCCGCAACGCGAGGTTGACGTCGGTCCAGAACAGATACATGATTTCTTGTTCACGGAAGCCGGTCATCAGAAAAGTCGCGAACACCGCGCGCTCCCGCGGGTCGCAGACGGCGAAGAACTTCGCAAGGTCAACCTCCCGATACTCCTTGGGCAACGGCACGCTGCGCTCGGGAAGCTGAAGTTGCCGCATGATCCCGCTCCGACCGTTGCGCTTGAAGAACTGGGCAATGATGACGACATTGTGAAGAACTGTGTTCGATTGCATCCCACTCTTTTTCAGGTGAACAACGAAGTCGTTCAGTTCCTCGGTCAAGATGCTCTCGAACGAGCGGTCGCGAAAGGAATCGCAGAATCGATTGAGCACGGCCTCATACTTGCGGTAGGTGTTCGGTTTCTTGAGAGTGTTGACCTGATCGAGATGCCGGTCGACGAGAGGGCGGAGCAGGCGCCGCGAATCTGGTGCCGGTAGGACGTGCATCGCCGGGGTGAGGCCAAGAGCTTGGCCCTCTGCGAGGTGGCGTCGCCGACGCTGGACCTCGAGAGCTTGAGCGACAGTTGTACCGGCGGGTTCCCGCCTCCGGGTACCCTGCTCGTACCACTCTACGTAGTAGCGACCGTCAGGCAGAGAGTTCCAGTCCCAGTTGCCGGACTGCTTTCTCGGGATCGAGCGCATGACCCAGCGCCCATTGATTTTGATGCGTTTGACGATGTTGACCCGTGCCATGGCTCCATCCGAATATCACGAATTCGGACGGACAGCAAACAAGACAGCACGGCGTGCAAACAGCTGAAAACAAAAAAGCCAGCAAGAAGCTGGCATTCTACCACTGAATTACTCCCGCACATTGTCTATGCTATATCATTCTTATCTTAAGCGCGAACTGCTGGACTCGCCACCTTTTCCGTGATTAGACCTATCGGTCGTTCGATCAGCTTTCCTTTTTCCACTCTAAATTCCAGGAGGTCGTCGTTTTCGGCGTTCTCTACCCAAATATTTTGTATCGGACCAAAAACGGTCTGTAGTTCGTCGGAAAAACACGTTGGAAGATATACCCGGAGGACCCGCGGATCGTAGTAGCGAAAAAGTAGACGCTTACTCGCATGATCGTGCACCATCAGAAGGCTTCGCAGGTGCCGGCGGAGTTTCGACATCGATATGTCGCTTTTTAAGAATATTCCCCAGCTATTGCCCCAACCTTCCTCGATTAGCTGTTCAGTAAAACGATCGTTGTAGTCCAACTGAACCAGATATGGCGCTACCCGCTCGAGTTCCGCCGGCAAATTTCCCGCATACAAACAAGAACTGTTTTGATAAGAATTCAGAATATTGAAAGACACGCGCCGATCGCGCGCGCCATCGAGCACAGCCCAAACATCGGCCCCACTTCCACGCGGCCACAGAGCATCTTGTATGCGCCTGGAATATCGATGCGCCATGCTCAGTTCACCGCCCGTGCCGCCGCTGCCTTGGCGCATTCCTCGCAGAATGGAACACCAGACGCCGCCGCCGCAACCAAGGTGCCTATCTGGGCGCGGACATCGTGATCGTTGGTGAAGGTCGGCTGATCGGGCTCATCTCTCTTCGTGGAGGTCGACTTTTGGGGCGTCGCCGTAGAAGGTGCCGGCGCTGGCGCTTGTTCTTCATCGCCCGTGGATCCGGGCGTTTTGGTGTGGCGATAACAGACTATAAGATCGCCACGGCTCATCCGCAGCGCCACTTCTTCCAGGACCTGATCATCGCTAAGATTTCCGGTGGATCGCCCACTTTCCGCAAGCAAACGGCGCAAGGCCGATATAGCGGATCCATCCTTCTTAAAGCGTACAAGGAACTGCGCGGCCGCGTTTTTATCCTTGAACGAATGGACGTCCCGGCGGGAAAAGAACTGGTATCCATTAGCGGAAAGCGAAAGGATGCTCATCGAATTTCGGAGCTCCTGTGAATGAGGATGAGTTTGACTTTTTCGCTCAAGCTAAAGACCGTCCCGGGGAGTGGCCCCCGCGCCTATGACAAGCTACCCGTCGATCAACATAGCACATCGGTTTTGCCGAATGGGACAGCCAGGATTTCACTGTCGCCGGCAATTTTGCGAACTCTCCCGGCTACCGCGAACTCATTAAGAAACATTATCGATATGCCCCGGTCTAATTATTAGCAACTGGTTGGAACACGCAGGATGGACTAACATTTGCGATCAGCCAGTAGCTAGAAGAGGCTATATGAACACTCCATATGATTCCGAATATGAGGATGACCATAGACGCGATGTAGATCAGCGCGAACGGCAGTCTAATCCCGTTCACGACCGTGATTTCAATCGACGCTATGAGCGGCCAGGCTTTACGGGCCGACAGAATTGGCCAGGCAATCAAGAAGATGCGAGGTCCGTCAGAGAACGGCTGAGCGGCGGGCGAAGCAGCGGGTACGGCGGAGAACAAAGCGATAACCGCATCGCTAATTACACTGATAACCGAATCGCCAACTTCAATAAGGACGAGCAACGCGGCGGCCGATTCGAACGTGATGATGAGTACCGCATGGATCGTTCGCCACGCGGATACCCCGACGAGAGGCAACGCTCTTACGAGACGCGCAGCGACGAGAGTACAAGCGGCTTCCGCGATCGCGGCGCGAGGTTCGCCGATTATCGACAAGGCTCACAGGGATACAACAATCCCGAGACGACGCTGCAAGATTCATCTCAAAATGCAGTTTCCCAGCATCATTTCGCGACCCAACAGCAAGCAGGCCGCCACACCGGCCGTGGACCCCGCAACTATCAGCGATCGGACGAGCGCATTCATGAGGAGATCAATGATCGCCTCACATCTCACCCCGAAATCGATGCCACCGAAATGATAGTCAGCGTGCAAAGCGGCGAAGTGACGCTATCGGGGACGGTGGAAGAAAGGTATGCCAAGCGGATGGCCGAAGACTTGGCCGAATCCGTCAGCGGGGTGAAGGAAGTCCATAATCAAATTCGTGTTAACCGCACTGCCGGGCAGCGAACCTACAACCCGCAAAATGTAGGTCAATACGAATCCCAGGCGGGGGCTCGAGCTGGTGTACAAACGGCTGGATCATTGCTTGGCTCGCATTCTGGACAGCAGGCTTCGTCTGGCTCGGACCTCAGTTCGACAAGCCCGCGTAAAACGGAAACTTCGAAGTAGGCATCTCGCGTTGGCCGGCAAGCAATTGGTAACGGGGAGGCGAGAGCTTCCCCTTTTAGGCGTTAGCGCGGACCGGCGTCGATTCATCCAAAGCGTGAACATCCGTTTTCGCCCCGGTTAGGCGTGTCCTGAGCACGCTTGTGCCAGGGCTGAACGATACAGCGTAAGGAAGGTTGAGCCCACCAATTGAGCATGGGGGATTGTTTGTCCGTAGCCCGTTCCCCACAGTGTTACGACAGAGCCTCGGGCTGCAGGATTCGTCGGTCCGGTGACCGTCCATCTTGGTTTATTGCCACGGCCTGCGACGACTGGCCAATCTGTAGCCGGAAAATGCCGGGATTGCTGAATGTCAATAAGTGCAGTAGAGGAATTTGCTGCCATCGGCAGTGATCTTGGCGGCGAAGACCTTGGCCGTGGTACTTGACTCGATGGCCGCGCCAGGAGTGGTGGGAAACTGACCGCTGGTGGAGCCAGTGAGCGCAACCGTTCCATTGGTATTGATGGCGAGCGCGATTCCCTTGTCGGTGCCCGGGCCACCGAGCAGCGTACCCCAAATCTGGTTGCCGGCGGGGTCCCTTCTGATCACTGACGCATCAGTACAGGGCACGATGCCGGTCCTCATACCAGTTTTCGTGCTAATGCTTTCCCAACTTCGAAGTAGGCATCTCGCGTTCGCCATCCGTTCCGGCAAGCACTTGATAAAAGGGGATGCGAGAGCTTCCCCTTTTATGCGTTAGCGCGGCGTGAACTTGAAATCGGAAATACCGATTTCGTCACTACCCTGTACAAGAAATCCAAACTTGCCTGCCGGGAAATTATGACCGGGGTCAGTCCAGGAATCAAGCACAATGGATTGATCGCGCATCCGATGCACGATGCGATCCGCCGTCACATCGATCTGGATCGTAAACGCCTTCAGCTTGTCCTGATCATGCCGGTTCGATTCCCGATCGATAGTTCGGCCGTTGACAATGTCGTGTGGATAGAACTTCTTTTTGTCCAGTTCGAATAGCGCGTAATTCTTCCCGTCGACATAATCCAGCACCCATTTCAAACGCCCAAACCCGATGCCGCTGTGCTTCACCATTTGAATCGTGAAGGTAAAGGTTCCCGCCGTTGGCATCGGTTTGAAGAAGACAAATCCAGCGCCTTTGTGAACGTAGATGTCCCCTTCCTTTGTCCAGGCGTCAGGATTCTCCCAGTCGGCCATTCCGCCGGACTTCACTACGACGACTGTTTTTTCCTTGATCAGCGTCAGGTCGATACTCTTGGTTTCGCCCGAAGTCATTTCCACATTGACGCGTTTCTCGGCATACCCCGCCGCTCTGGCGATCACCAGATACGATCCCGGCCCGAGCGTAAGATTCGCCTCCCGCACCGTTCGCGATTGGGGTTCATCGCTCTTCTTCACCGTCACAACGCTGTCTGCCGGTGACAATTGCAGGTGGAGGGTTCCGATAGCCGCAACCATCGCGAGTTCGGTCTGGCTCAATGCCACCGTCTCGCCGGCTTTGAACATTCTCTGTATCCGCTTCGTGCCGAATTGCTCGCGCTGCAGCTCTATCGTATGCTCGCCTGGCGAGACGTTGGCATGCGTCAAGCTGCCATCCGGCGCCACTTTTCCGACAGCAATCTTGTCCAGCGTCACTTGTGTTCCCGGAATGCCTCCGCGAATCTGCAGCACCGCCACTTTAGGCAGTGGTCTTAATTTGAATTCAACCTTCGCTTCTTCACCCTTTTTCACGTTTGCCGTCTGCTCAGGTTCGTTCTGGAAGCCGTCTTTCACCACGCGGATTTTCACGGGGCCGAATGCCGGCAGCCGAACTTGCCCACGCACTGTTTTGCGTTTCACTTCACGATCGTTAAGGAAGACTGTGGCATCGTCCTCGCCTGTCACCACCACCAGCGTGCCGACATTCAAATCCGACTTGAAATAGGCCGTCAGCATCGGAGCCGATCCCAGCGAGAGCACCATTTTTCGCTGGTCTTTTCCTTCGCCCACGATTAACTCATGGTCTCCTGGCGTGACGCTTTTTAAGTCCAGCCCCGTTTGTCCGGTATCGCCTTGCGGTTGGCCATCGAGACTGACTTTGGCCGACCCGGAGCTGAGTTGCACATGCGCCTGATTACCCGCGCCGCTCACCACGATCGCTACCAAATTCCTCGCCGTCACCGGTCCTTGCAGAGCCGGCGCCTTGCCTTGCTCCACATTGAAAGCGAAGCTGGCTTCACCCGTCTTACTTGTTATTTTGATTGCGTGTTTGCCCGGCTTCACCTTATCGATGGTGACCTCGCCCGCAAGGTCCGCTATCGGCTGATCGTCGAAGGTATATTTGGCGGCTTCCAGTTCAGGGAACAGCCGTACAGTTTGTCCTTGCGGTATTAATGGCGGCAGATTCACCGTCAGCGGCGTGTTCGTTACCGTTACCCCGGAGGCGACAGGTTCATAGCCATCAAGCGTTGCATTTACCTGATAATTGCCCGGTTCCAAATGAACGCGGCAGTTGGATGCGCACTTCACTTCGTTATTGATTTTGATCACCGCGCCTGGCGGAGTGGTGGTGATGTCGACGTCGACGGTTGCTGTGGGAAGCGGCGGCTTCGGCTCAATATTCCGCTTGCGGGCCAGATTAATTACAACGATGAAAGCGGCAAAGAGCAGAAGCGCGATCAACCCGCCCAGTAGAACTGCCTTCTTCCAACTGCTGGAACGCGGCGGAGGTGGTGGCGGTGGAGGAGCTTGCTGCTGATAGCCGGGGGGTGGCTGCATTCCCGATGGCGGATTTAGCCCACTGGGCGGAGACATCACGCCTGAGCTGGGATACATTCCTGTCGGCTGCGGTTGCACGCTTGCCCCCATATGAGGCATCGCTTCAGTCGGAAGTGAACCAGGAAACGCCGGAGACATACCGGGCCCAGCGGGCCCCGAAGATGGATAACCTCCGCCTTCCGAGGGGTTGTAAGGGGCGCCAAATTGAGGAGGTTCAAAGGGGCCTGGCGGGGAACCGCCCTGGCTCTCCTTCAAGCGCATTCCCTTATTCACCAGATGCTGTTTGATGTCGCTAATCATCAACTGCACCTCAAAGTCATTGCCGTTCTGCTTGGCGATTTCTTCCAGCCGATAGAAGATCGGCTTCAGCCCCGACAGATCGGTGACCATCTCCACCTGGGCGTCGAGCAGCTTCAATTCTTCGAGCGGAGGCGTCGACGCTTGATCCTGGTTCACAATGCGTTCCTTTCTCGCGCGCTGTGCCGCGCGCTACACCACAAGATACTTCCTGCCGGGGAAGCCTCGCGGCGGGCGCGCGCTATCCTTAAAAGCGCCAACACTATCTTAATAGGAAACGGCTGGTTCCGCGATGCCCTTATTTGCCGTCTTCGGTCGCGCTGCATAGATAGCTATCGTACACTGACTTCTCTGCATGATTGTGAGTATCGACGCAACTCCATTGACTGTGCCCACCGGAGGGGTGGCTCGCTACACTTCCGAGCTAAGTTGCGCCTTAGCTGAAGCCTTTCCCGGCGATTCCTTTTGGCTTATTTCCGATCAGCCGTTCGCGATGCCACGGGTCCACGCGGCGAATTTGCGGCCCGGTGCAGGACCCCAAACTTTTAGCGAACGGCGCTGGTGGCTATGGGGTATTCGCGGCGAAATGGCGCGACTCAATGCCGAAATTTTCCATGGCACCGACTTCTCGGTTCCCTATCTGCCGAAGAAACCCAGCGTGATGACGCTTCACGACCTTTCGCCATGGCTCGATCCCGGTTGGCACTCCGCCGGAGATCGCGTTCGCGTGCGGACCCCCGTCCTGTTACGTTTAGGGCTTGCCACGATGGTGGTTACGCCAACCGAAGCCATTCGCAAGGAGGCGATTGCCCGCTTCCGGTTGCAACCGGAGCGCATCGTAGCTATTCCCCTTGCCGCCGGGCTGCAATTTCAACCGTCCCCCGGACCCGCCCCCCGGACGCCCTATTACCTATATACCGGCACGCTGGAACCTCGAAAGAATCTGGCGCTGATTGTGCGTGCCTGGCGGGAGATTCGCAAGACCCGCAACGTCGATCTGGTACTCGCCGGACGGCGGCGGTCCGACTTTGACGCCTTTCCTCCAGAACCAGGATTACAATTGCCGGGCATAGTCCCCGAGGCGGATCTGCCAGCCCTTTATTCGGGCGCCGCCGCCTGCCTTTATCCTTCGTTCTATGAGGGCTTTGGCCTTCCGGTGTTGGAGGCGATGCAATGTGGCGCCTGCGTTCTCGCCTCGGAAGATCCAGCGATTGCCGAGGTTTCAGGTGGGTCGGCCGTCCTGCTGAATTCGCAAAACGAAGCCAAGTGGGTGGCCGCGATGACCGCCGTTCTGGATCATCCGGAGAACTTCGCGGGCCTTCGTGAGCAAGCCGTCCGGCGGGCTGCACAATTTTCGTGGAAACGAACCGCCCAACTGACTCGAGAAGTATATGAAGAGGCCAAGCGCCGATTTGGCCGCTGAACATCAGCCGCGTGTTCTGTTACTCAGCCCGGAGGCGCCTTATCCGGCCGTGGGCGGTGGGGCGCTGCGAACGGCATCGCTTGTGGAATATTTCGGCCGGCGATCGGCGCTCGATTTAATTCTGTTCCGGCAACCAGGCGCGCCGGATCCATCACGCGATATCCCCCCGGGTTTGGTGAACAGCTTCACCGTGGTTGATCTTCCGCACCACTCCAAATCGCCACTGGCAAGATCCCTTCGCAACTCACGCCGATTTCTGCGCGGAGTGCCGCCCTTACTGGATCGCTACTCGGGTTTCGCCGATGAAATGCAGCGCTTCCTCCGGGGTAAGAACTACAACTTGGCGGTGCTGGAGCATTTTTGGTGTGCTCCCTATTTAGAAATCTTGCGTCCCGTGGCGCGGCGCACAGTATTGGATCTGCACAACATCGAATCGCAGTTGAGCATCACTTCGTCGGCTGCGGCGCGTTGGCCCGCTTCAGCGATGCTGGCGCAATTTAGCCGCGCCTATCTCCGCTTGGAACGGCAATGGGTGCCACAATTCGACATGGTGCTGGCGGCATCGCAGGATGACGCGGCGCTTGCAAATAAAATCGTCCCTGCCAGCCACGTTCATGTTTATCCGAACGCCCTCCCCGACCATCCGCTGCCCGCTGCCAGGGAGGGCCACAGCATCGTGTTCACCGGGAATCTGGAATATGCGCCGAACATCGGGGCCGTCGAATATTTTCACAAGGACGTCTGGCCCGGCCTGCGGCGGCAATGGCCCGATCTTGCATGGCGAGTGGCCGGCCGAAATCCACAGGCGGTTGCGGACTTGCTCGCCGGGAGCCCAGGAGTTCACTTGATTGGACCCGTCGACGATGCGTTGGCGATTTTGGCGCAATCGAAGGTTGCCATCGTACCGCTTCGCGCGGGGAGTGGCACGCGGTTTAAGATACTCGAAGCCTGGGCCGCGGGACGCGCGGTGGTGTCCACCTCCATTGGAGCGGAAGGACTGGGCGCCTGCGATGGCGAACATCTATTGATAGCCGACGGCCCTGCCGCTTTCGCCAACGCGATCTCGGCGCTGTTGGAATCACCCGAGTTACGAGCCAAACTGGGAGCGGCCGGTCGCGCGCTGTACCTTGACCGCTACACCTGGCAATCCGCTTGGCGAATTCTCGACAGTCTGGCTCTTCTTACTTAGTCCGGGAACTCACTTACTAAGTTCGGAGTCTAAGTCTGCATGTTTGAGCAATCTTTCGTTATCGACGGCGGCACTGCCAGGAAGCGCTGGACCATGATGGCATCTGTTACAGGCCAAGTCATCGCGGTTGCCATCGCGATGCTGATCCCACTCGCCTACACCGATAAACTGCCGCGAGCGATTCTGCTCACGACAACGTTATTCGCTCCTCCACTGCGCCCGCCGCCGCCCGGGCGTCAAGTAGAACGACGCGCAGCGGTTGATAGCATCACTCCGCAGCCCACATTCCGATTGCGGGAGTTTGTGCAGCCAAGCCGCATCCCGGCGGTGACACCGCCACTCGTGGATGCTCCAGAGTACGCCCCGACCGCTGCCACAACAACGGCCATTGGCAGGTTCGCCAACGGTATCCCGGGTGGTCTCGAACTCGGCCAGACTATTGCGCCGCCCCCACCCAAGCCGGTCATGGCGAAGGTGGAACCTCCGGTGAAACCCACTGGACCGGTGCGAGTCGGCGGTAATGTACTGGCCGCGAAAATCATCACTCGAGTCGTCCCGCCCTATCCACCCATCGCCAAGGCGGCGCGAATCTCGGGCACCGTCCACTTACTCGGAGTTATCGCAAAAGACGGCACCATCCAGAAGCTGCAAGTTATTAGTGGGCACCCGCTGTTAGTCCAGGCCGCGCTCGACGCGGTGCGCCAATGGACCTATCGGCCGACCTATTTAAACAACGAAGTTGTCGAGGTGATGGCGCCCATCGAAGTGAATTTCACGCTCGCGCAGTAGGTCTGGCTGAACGGAGCTAGGTTTTCTGAACAGGCAGCCAGTGCGTATACTCAAAGCATCATCACATGGAAGCTTCGAATCGCCGCGCTCTTTATACGGTCTTACTCTCCAGCTGTTTCGCGCTGTCGCTTTTCTGTCTTGTTTACCCGCTCTATGTAATTAGGCCTTTCCGCTATCAAGGCGCGCGAGAGCTATCTTTGGCATTGGCGGTAATGCAATGGCGTTTCCTGATTACGGCCGTATGTGCGGCGATAGCTCTTGTGGTCATCTTGCTCGAGTGGCGTGAGATCTCCACAAAATGGCGCAGATGGGGTGTCTGTGCGGCCTTGGCGGCCATTGTAATTTTTGGGGCTCTAACGCATATCAATATTTACGAGAAAATGTTCCACCCGCTAGGTGAGCCTTCCTTCATCTCCGCCCAGGATACGAAGTTGGACGGCGCGGAAAAGGTAATTTCCGTAAACGTCAGCGGTGTGGCGCGCGCGTATCCGATTCGCAACATCTCTTACCACCACGTGGTCAACGATGTCGTGAATGGATTGCCCATCGTTGCGACATATTGAACGCTATGTCACACCGGTCTGGTGTGGAAACGAGAAATAAATGGTCTGCGGCTGACGTTCCATCTGGCCGGCATCAATAATCAGAATTTCATTATGCGAGATGAAGAAACCGGGACTTATTGGCAACAGATAAGCGGGCGCGCCATCGCCGGGCCCCTCGCCGGACAGACGTTGCAACTGGTGCCTTCCGATGAACTCTCGCTTGCTCTCTGGAAATCGGATCATCCGGAGGGCAGTGTTCTGGGTGATGCGACGCCGTACACCGCGCAGTACGCCGCCACCGATTGGGACATTAAGATGCAGAAGACGCCGACGGTCTTGAGTTATGCCGAACCCGGCCGTAGCCCACGCGATCTGATGCTGGGAGTTCGGGCATTCGGCGCCGCCCGGGCGTTTCCATTTGACTTGATTATCCAGCAGAAGCTGGTTAACGATCATGTCGGCGGCGAATCCATTCTTCTCGTCGTAGGCCCCGATCAGCAATCGGTGCGGGCCTTTCGAAGGCCGTCCGAATTCTATCGCACCACAGCCGGCAACACGGGCCCGATGAGCAGTGAGCAGCCTCTGATGATGGACGCGGGCACTGGCAGCCAGTGGAATTTCCTTGGCTGCGCGATCGACGGTAAATCAAAAGGAGCCTGTTTAGGGCGCGTCGAAGTGATCAAAGATTACTGGTTCGATTGGCGTCACTACAATCCTGGAACCACGGTCTACAGCCTGCCTGCGGTATCGAAGCCGAAGTAGTATCTTTCGATTATTGTCCCGCGATGTACGCGCCGATACCCTCTAACAAGGGGGTTGGCAGTGGATGCGAATCATAGCCATTCTATTTGCTCTCAGTGTGTGCGCGCTTGCACAGGATACGAACGCCACGCTCGAAGACTTAGTGACTGATCCATCGGGTAGTGTGATCTCCGGAGCCAAAATACACGCGCTGAATACGATGACCGGCTATGTCCGGACGCAGGCCACGAACAACGCTGGCAGCTATTGCAAGACTCCATCTCCAGAACTGTCGGCGCGCACAACCTGAAATTCGGGGCCGAGTTCCGGCGAAATCAGATCAACATGTCCGAAGGCATCGCCTCCAATGGATTTTTCGGGTTCGGCGGCTTCCCGGCGAGTGATTCGTTGGCCAGTTTTCTGCTGGGCTTCCCGGTGAACTTCTTTCAGTGAGGCGGCGATACGAATCGCGGTTTGCGCAATGTCGATTTCGCACTCTACGCACAGGATGAATGGCGGGCCACTCCGCGTCTGACCATCAACTATGGGTTGCGCTGGGACGTGAGCACGCCGTTTACCGGCATTCGGAATCGGATGGATTCCTGGTCGCCCGGACAACAATCCACGGTCTTCCCGAACGCTCCGAACGGTCTGCTATTCCCCGGCGATAAAGGAGTGCCGGATGGAATCGCGCCGGTTTATTGGAAAGCTCCGATGCCGCGCATCGGCTTGGCCTGGGACCCGACTGGATCTGGCAACACATCGATTCGGGCGGCCTACGGAATCTTTTACGATTCGTTCACGAACGGCGTTGGGTTCCGCTGCAAGCTCCTTAAGCGCGCTGCCATGGACGCAAGCGCGGCAGATTGGACCTCCCATTAATTTTGCCAACCACTGGAACGGCCAGAATGTTTTTGCCCCAGATAGTTTTCCGCAGCCGACCACGGTGCTAACCATTGAGAACGGCTTGCGTCCCCCCAACGCGCAGAATTGGAATTTCTCCTTACAGCGCTCGTTTGCAAAAGACTTCTTGATCGACGTTCGTTATATCGGCAACAAAGGCACGCGCCTGCCGCGCTTTATTGCGGCGAATCCGGCGATTTACAGCCCCCGCGCTACCGCCCAAAATGCCGATCAGCGCCGCCAGTACGCGGGTTGTCATGCAGTCACCGGCGCTTGTGATTTTGTCTCCGTTGGACTGATTACCAACTCCACGTATCACGCCGCGCAGATCGGCCTCACGCGGCGTTTCGATAATGGGCTGGCGTTCCTGGCGTCCTATACCTTCTCAAAGACCCTCGATTACGTATCGACGTTTAATGTCGCTGGATCCGCGCCCCGCTTGGTCGCCGGCGAAAACGACCTGGCGCAGAATCCCTTCAATCTGAACGCCGAGCATGGGCCGGCAATCTTCGACGCCCGTCAGCGCTTCGTATTCAGCGGCAGCTATGAAATTCCTTTTTCCCGATCGGCACCAAAGGCCGCGCGGATCGCCTTCGGTGGATGGCAACTGAACACTATCGCGAATTTCTCAGCGGGGACGCCGTTCACGGTCTATGACGGAGCGAACGTCTCGTCGCAAGGATCGTCGCCGGAGATTACGGGATTCTTTTCCAGCCGCCCGAATCTCATCTCCGATCCGAACACGGGCTCGCATACCGCCGATGAGTGGGTGCGGCGGACCGCGTTTCAGAAGTTGGATGTCGCCACACAGGCGGGCCAGTTCGGGAATGAAGGGCGCAACGCAGTGCGCGGTCCGGGTATTGCGAACGTAGATCTATCGCTATTGAAGACCTTTCCGCTTGCCGAACGCCTTCGATTACAATTTCGCGCCGAATGTTTTAATTTCGCCAACCATGCGAATCTGGGCTCGCCCGATAACGATCTTGCGTCGCCGAACTTCGGGCGGGTGCTAGAATCCCGCTCCCCTCGATTGTTCCAACGGGGTTGAAAGCGATCTTCTAAATGGGTTTAGGCGGTCGCCAACTCAGGCTTCACTTGCACGGCCTTCTTCCAATATGCTTCGGCTTCTGTATCATGCCCCAGTGCCTTTAGCGAATAGCCGAGATTAAGAAACGCTTCCGGCAGTTCAGGCTTGCTCTCCAGCGCTTGCTGGTAGACTCTGGCGGCTGCTTCGTGCTGATCGTGATCCTGCAAAAGTAATCCGAGGTTGAAAGCCAGTTCGCGGTGATGTTCGCCCATCGTTACCAAACGGGCATGGTATTCCATTGCCTTCGCATGATCCCGCTGCACAGTGGCGATTGCGGTTAGAGCTTGCAGCGCTTCGCTGTTTTTCGGTTGCAACGCCAGCGCTTTCTCGAAACTCTCCCTGGCGGCATCGAGGTTTTCGAGCCTCCATTGCGCCAGTCCCAAATTCACCAGCGCTTCGGCCCAATCGGGGCGCTTGGCCACGCACGTTTCAAACGCACTCACAGCGCGGGAATAATCCTCTTGCTGCAGGCGCAGGTACCCCAGGCGGTACGCGGCATCCTCCCAATCGGCTTTGACGGCTAACAGACGCTCGTAATATTCGATTGCTTCCGCTGGGTTCCCTTGCCGTTCACACAACAGCGCGATATTCCACAGGACGCCAGGCAACTCCGGCGCGACATCGAGCGCTCGCGTATAAGCTTGGCGTGAACCCTCCAGATCGCCGCGCTCATGCAGGATGATTCCGAGATTCGCTTGCGCCTGTTCCGATTTCGGGCGAAGCTTTAAAGCTTCGGCATAGGCTTGCACCGCTGAATCCGGCTTTCCGGCCTTTTGCAACGACAGGCCTAGATTGAACCAGCCTTCAAAGGATTCAGGAGCGATTTTTACCAACTGGCCACAGTAGTGCGCCGCGGATTTGAAATCGCCGCGAAATAAAGCGGAGGTCGCCAAGCCTTCCAGCGCTGGACGGGATTGCGGCCGGATACGCAGCAGGCGCTCCGAATAGTCGCGTACCTTCGAATCTTCCTTGCGCATGATGCCGAGGCTGATCAGGTTCATCAGCAGTTCCGGCGAATTCGCATTGGAGGGCAAAATTTTTCTATAAAGATCCAGCGCTTCGTCGAAACGCTTCAACATATGCAGGCTGACGGCTTTGCCGAACTGGGCCCGCTCATTTTTCGAATCCAGTTGCAGCGCCGCTTGAAAGGCCGCCAGCGCCCGGTCGGCGTCCCCTAAACGCAAACAAATCACTCCCAGCGCGTAGCGGGCCTCCCAGCGTTTCTGATCCAGCTCGGCGGCTTTGACCAGTGCGGCGGCGGCTTCTTCATGACGGCCCAGTTTCTCCAGGCAGATGCCTTGGTTGTACGACGCCGCTTTGTTGTCCGGTTGAACCGCGGATACCTCAGCGTAGTCGGCCGCTGCTTTCTCGAACTGTTGGAGCTCAAAGTTCAGATGGCCCCGTGCCGCAAACAGCTCGGCCTTATCTTCGCCGTTCGCCAGGGCATCGTCGATCGCCTGCAGGGCGTCTTCCAACCGGCCCTCGGCATGGAGCGATACGGCTTTGGCCAGACCTCCCGCGGACGCCGGCCGTTTCACCGCCTTCGGTTCAGGAGGATCTGTACCCATTAGCCGGGCCAACAATTCTTCGTCTACAAAGTAAATTCCCTGATTATCGTCGGCCATAGAAAGATACTCTCCAATCGCAGTTTAAACGGGTTCAACGCCTGCCGGAGTTGAGATGAAACAGCTGTAGATTCTGGACCTGCGCGCGCTCGCCCTTATCGCTAAAAACTCCCACGCCGCCGGACAGCACCCGATCGTCCGTCCATTCGTCGATCACTTTATCTTGCACCGAAATCGAGTACCGGTTGCCGATTACATCTGTTCGGACACGATATAACGTGTCCAGGCGAACTGGCATCGGCAAAGGCTTCTGCACTCGATCCTGCGCTTCGCCATCGATCATTAAATAACGCGTCAACTCCACCGTCGGATTCAACCCGGCCTTGGTGGTTGTCAGCTTTGCAGCGTAATATTTCTTGGGATTGGCCGCCCGGAAAATCCAACCGATTGATTTCGATTCCATCTGTGCCTGGAACAGGAGGCGATAGTCGTTCAGTCCTAAAGAAGGCCGATAAATAGATATCTGCAGGGTTCGGCGATTGGATCCATCGGCACCCCAATCGGAAGTCCAACCCTCTTGCGTCATATTGACGGGATCGCCGACGATGCTTGTAGGAATGACTGGCGTGGGCGTTGGTTTGGCGGGTCCGGAATTCAGATAATAGGCAAGACCACCGCCAAGCAGGAGGACCAGGCCGGCCACGATACGCAGCGGCATCGGGAATCGCGACCCCGAAGTCTGCGGATCAAAGCCTAGCTTCGGACCATCGTCGGCGAAAGTCGGGACGGCTGTAGGCGGCGGCTCATCAATCGCTGCCGCAACCTTCGACGGAGGCGTCTCCGGTTCCGCAATTTTCACCGCCGGCTTCTCAACCTTCGCCGCGGGCTGAGGGCGTGTGGGCGGGCTGGTCTTCGGAACCTCGCGGAGAAGCGGTTCCTTCGGAGGTGCGGGCTTTACGCTTGGCGCAACGGGAGGCGCTTCGACCACCGGTGGATCTATGATCGCTGGAGCGATATCGGCCACCGCTAAGGGGACAATCGGCGACTCCGGTTCCACTACCGCCGACGCTTCGATCACCGGTTCTGGCGTGCGTGCGGGCGCGGCTAGAGGGCCCCAAATCATCTTCGGACGCAGCGGTAAAGCGGCGATTAGAGGAATGTTCAGATCAAAGCTGATCACCGGGATCGGCGGAAAGTTCGAAGCCAGCTTTCCCCGGCCAGGCGAAAGGGCTTTTACCAGAGGAATGGAAGCAGGCCGAACCGCGCGCAGCGGGGGTAAAAAATCGTTTGTCCGGGCGGGTGGCTCGTCGATTACCGGCTCGACCACGATTTCCGCCATCGGTTGCGGGACGGAGACGGGCTCGGGACTGGGTAACGGATCGGTCAGCGGCTGGGGAACGGGCTCGGGGTGAGGTACGGGCTCCGGCTCGGGGATCGGCGAGGGTTCAGGCAGCGGGTCTGGTTGGGGAACGGGAGCAGGTTCAGGCTCGACTAGGGGCTGCGTTTCGGGAACCGCCAGCGCTTCAGGAATAGGTGGGGCTTCAGGAATAACTGATGCTTCGGGAGGTGCGGCGATTGCGACACCCGCGGGCTCCGAAGATTCCACTTCCGCGTCCGGTGCCAACTCTACCGGGGCGGCGTCTTCAAAAGGGCTTTCGTTCTCCCGCGGCAATCCATCGAGCTTATTTTTGGCTTCCGGCTGCCCTGGAAGTCCCGTGGTAGGAAACGCGAGCAGTGTCGATTCGTAGAAGACCGGATCAGCCGTGGCGAACTCGGCTAGCCCATTATCGGACCAGAACTTGAGTGCAGCGGAGGGCGCGATTGCTGCCGGCGCAGTGCCGGGAAGCGGTGTGGTCGCCCGGGCTGGAGGCTGATAAACGGGTTCGACTACAGGGGCCGCCGTAACCGCTTCTTCCACCGGCGCCGCGATCTCTGGTAAAACTTCGGCGACAGGAATCCCTTCGGCCGCCGGGAGCGGCACTTCCGGAATCGCGATCTCTTCGACAACCTCGTCGGCGACCGCTGGAGCCTCATAACCAATTAGCCCATCGGAGCGTAAACCGGTACGTGGATCGGTTCTCTTCGGATCGGCCCGGAGAGCGAAATCCCGTGGCTCGATGCGCTTCTCATTGGAAGTTCGCGGTCCGCCCGCGCAATCTTTGGCCGGCAGTCCGGTGCGGAAAGAATAGGACTCCGCCATTTTCGGCTCGGAAACCTCGGCTGCCGCCGCGGGTCGCTCGGGAAGAATTGGCTTCGTTTCCCAACTTGGAGTAACGTCGGCTCGCATGACGTCGGCCGGCAGTACTACCATGGCCGGCATCCCGCTCTCAAACCCGCCTAAACCAGAAGGATCGGGAGCGGCTTTCTTCGGGCGATGCGTTTCCGGATTCGGCTCGACGTCTTCGGCAAGCTCAACGTGATGCCCATTTAGCGGAATTGGATCGTCATTGAAAAAACTCGGGGGAGGTGGCGCGTCGATGGCTTCATCCAGACCGGCATCATCGGTTACGAAGCTTTCGGCATAAAGTTCGTCCGCCGCGGCGATATCATCCGCTGACACATCCTCTTCGCTGGGCGGCTCTTCCACGGCATTGGAAGCCAGATACAGAGACCCCGCTCCGCCCCCTTCCTCCGTTCGAACTTGGGCTTGCAGTAAACGGCTGAGCGCCAGACGATTGTATTCGTCGTGATAAAGCTTGCGGTGGGCATCCGAGCAGAACTCGCCGCCGCCGGTTAGCTTTTTAAGGAGCGCCAGTTCATTCCCGCAATACAGACACCGCATCCCGTAACCGTCCCTCTTACCCAATGGTATCGGGTTAAATTTGGAAGTTCCTATATCGTAGAGTACTTATAACCGGAGATTAAGGGCAAGCGCTTAGGCTGAACTAAGGGGAAGCCCTTGTTGGCAACCGTACGATACTTCCGCGTTCAACTTTCAAAAAACCTAATTTACTCTACCACTCCTCCCCCGGCGGAAATACCTTTATATTCGATGTCTTTTATAGGCTTACATAGTACTGAACCTCTGCTCCCACGCTAAAGTAATCTCCTTACATGACGATCTCTCTAGTACTCCGAAGTTGTGTCGATCCACGCGAGGAGTCTAGACCTGGTCTAAGAGCAAGAAATAAGGAGGACTAAATGGCAAAGCACGACGCTTTGAAGAATCACATTGAGTTGCTCCGGAGTGCAATTCCGGAGTTGAAGGGGGTGCTGTTGGCCTCTAATGAAGGGCTGCCGATCGCCCACTCGCTTTCCAATGGAGCGGACCCTAACAAGGTGGCGGCGATGGCTGCCGCGGCGTCCAATCTAGGACGGCGTATCAGCGATACGATGGGCGTGGGAAGCTTGGGTGAGGTGGCGATTCGTGGCGACGAAGGAGTCCTTTTCGTCTATTCTGCCGGCACCAAAGCCGTACTGTGCGTGATTGGTCCGCACGATTCCAACGCCGGCCTGATTCACCTGGAAGCGCGCACTACCGCAAAAGAAATCGGCGAAATGTTCTAATCCCCCGGGAGTTGGGCGCCTGCGGAATCGCTAACTCCCATCCCGTTCTCAAAAACCGCTGCCGGTTCAGCCGTAGTATACTTTCGGCAGCTTGCGCATAGCTAAAGTTGCCGCCGGATTGCTTTCAAGACGGCGCGGGCAGACTGTCTTCCTCTGCTCCCTCATTCTGATATCGATCGGCGCCTACCTTGCTCGACCTGCGTTCATCGCCAACCACAGACCCGTTCGCGTCGGCCGCTACCCGATGTTCGGCGCCATGCTCGAAGGCGTGATGAACGAAGCCGCCCGCCGGCGGGGGATTCAACTGGAATGGGTTCGCTCCACTCGCGAAAGCACCCCGGGCCAGAGTGAACGCGCTCTCAATGATGGATCGGTAGATATGTGGGGCGCCGGTCAACCCACGTCCGAGCGGAGGAAAAACTTCTATGTCAGCGAAGACTGGGCGCGGATGGAGCTGGCTTTTCTATCGTTAGACATTGGCGTTCCGGCAAAAGAAGATCTAGCGGGATCGACAGTCGCCTTCAATGCGAATACACTCGGCCCTGATCTATTACAGAATGCCGCTCCCGGTGCGATCCCGGCGCCTTACCCCAGCACCGAACTGGCGTTGCAAGCGGCGTGTAAAGGTGAGGTCGCGGCGGTTGTGACGGGCCAGGGACGGGCCGTGGAATTGCTTTCGCACCGTCCCCCAGGTTGCGAACAGGCGGCGCTTACCTTCCGCCTGGCGCCCCCCAGCGCCGCCTTGTCTATCGCCATCGTTTCGTCCCACAAAACAGAATGGGCCGCGCGCGATCTACGGGCTGAGATTTCCCGCATGGCCGACGATGGAACGCTAGATAGGTTGACGGCTGGAGGAATGCTGAAGACCGACCGCGAGGTTAACTTCATTTTCCGGCTAACGCAGGAAGTGCAACAGTCCCGCTTACGCCGTTTTCTGGCGGTTGCCTCCGCGCTGCTACTGCTATTGGGTTTGCTCCTGCTATTCAAGCTTCGCCAAGCCCGGCGCGTGGCCGAACAAGCCTCCGCTGCAAAGAGCCAGTTTGTGGCGTCGATGAGCCATGAGGTCCGCACGCCACTGAACGGCATCGCTGGAATGACCGAACTGCTGCTGGAGACGCGCTTGTCCAGTGAGCAGCGCGAATTCGCCGAACTGATCAACTCCTCCACCGATGCCTTGAGCCGCATCCTGGACGGCATTCTGGATTTTTCGAAGATCGAAGCCGGAATGCTGAGCTTGGAGCAAAAGACGTTTTCTCCGCGCGAGACGATTGAGGAATCCATCGGTATCTTTACCGCCCGCGCGGCGCAGAACGGTTTGGAACTCGGTTGTGTGATTGAAGCGGAGCTCCCGGCCACGGTCTGTGGCGACGCAGGCCGCCTGCGCCAGGTGCTCCTCAATCTTTTAGGGAACGCGATCAAGTTCACGAACGCGGGAACCATCACTCTCAGCGCCGGAGTAGCCAGCGGCGATGCGGAATCGGTCGAGTTGTGGCTGGAGGTAACCGATACCGGCGTTGGGATCGACGCAGCCGCGCAGACACAGTTATTTCGTCCTTTCACGCAGGCCGACGCATCCACCTCCAGACGTTTTGGGGGCACGGGGCTGGGATTGGCGATTTGTAAACGGCTGGTAGAGATGATGGGCGGGTCCATTGCTCTGCATAGTGAACTGGAGCAGGGAACAACAGTTCGCTTTACTGCGAAATTTACTGAAGCGGCCGCCCCGCAACCCGATCCCGTGGCAGCCCCTTTGAAAGCCATGCGCGTTCTGGTGGCGAATGCCGGCGCTATGCACGGCGCGGCGCTCGAAGAAATGCTCTTACTATGGTCGGTCCATGTGGATTGGACGGAAGGATCACTGGATCGTCCGTTTTCCGGGCGTTACGACGCAATCATCGTGAATGCCCGGATGGACGATGTCGATCCCTGGAAATTTCCGGCCGCGCCAATCATTTTGTTATCTACGCATGGGAATCATTTCGATCCGGATAGAGCCCGCCAAAAAGGCATCGCCTGCAGCCTCTATAAGCCGGTGCGAACCAACCGCCTGCGCGATTGCCTTTTGGAAATGCATTCCGAATACGGCGGCAATGCCTTACCGATGATGCGCCAGATCCCACTTCCCCAGCCGCGGTCTAACCGTCGATTGCTGGTGGCCGAGGATAACGCGGTGAATCAACGAGTCGCCCGGGGATTGCTGGAGAGAATGGGCTACCAGGTGGATATCGTTTCTAATGGGGCGCAGGCCGTGGAGGCCGTCATGCAGGAATCGTACGATGCGATTCTGATGGATTGCGCGATGCCTGAAATGGATGGGTATGAGGCAACCGCCGAGATCCGGCGCAAGGAAGCCAACGCCAGCCGCAATGTGATTATCGCCATGACGGCCAGCGCGTTCGCCGAAGACGAAGCCCGCTGCCGGGCGGTTGGAATGAACGATTATCTGGCTAAACCAGTGGACGTTGAAAAGTTACGCAGCACGCTGGAACGCTGGACATTCCGGGGCAACGGCCAACCCTAGCGAGTTAGCCATAAGCTCAGTCACAGTGGATGCACAACTCGCTGGCAATCTTTTCGCTGATTTGATTGGAAAAGCTCCATGGAAGGTAACGTTAGGTTACGGTTCGTTCCAAACCATGGATTTTGGACGGCCGGTACAAGAAAAAGACGGAACGTGTGTGTACGGCGAGTGGCACCTTTGGCTCGGGTGTGAGTGGAGAATTCAGTAGGCTGCTGAAGTCCTTGAGGTTCTTCGGATAAAACGCGAAGATATATCGCGCCAGCGATACGGAATTTGAGGCTGGGGAAGGTCACTGCGGTTTTAATAGGGGAGATGCCGGCGGATCTGTAAGTATCGTTCGACTCCGGACACCATTTGAAGACCTTTTCTTCGGATGCCGACGCGGATACAGAATGGATCTTCTTCACCCCGGCTGGAATGACCGTGACTGTAAGCGGGCGAGGCCTGTTGACCTACGACCCCTTTGTACAGGGGGAACCACCCCGGGACGGGGAAGCACCTCCATCGTGAACGTGAAAAGAACCTTTGGCTGGGGAAACAAGGATCAAAAAATAACTAGATGAGTCAAGTCGCAGATGATAGCATATCGATTTATGTGTCTATCGAAACCACGATGTGGACCCCGGCTGAGTTGACTGCACGACTGGGAGTAAGCCCGGACAGCCAATATCTAAGGGGCGATCTCAGAGGGCACCTTGGAAAGAGATGGGACCATCATGGGTGGACTATTGAAACGACGGTACAATCTGAAGAGCACGGGGGGGTCGGCTTGGGGTCTCTTACCATTTGCTATGGATAAATTTGAGCGGAGAGTGAGGCCGTTCGCGACCTTAGTGCCCTTGCTCGAGAGCACTGCGCTGGTTTATGTCGTCATCGCGATTCTTTCAGACCCGGTTCCCGGGATCAAGTTGAGTCATTCTTTCTTAGAATTGGTCAGTGATCTAGGTTGTACGCTTGAGATAGACAATACGTGTGGCGCCTGATCGTCAGTCAGAGGCAGTAGGCTCAATCACAATGATCTTCGAGTCAGGCTGATGGCGCTATATGGGGATGAGTTGTGGGAGGCTGTTCCTGATAGGCAGGGTTCATTCGCGTTTCCGGCCGCCGAGGGCGCATACCTGCTGCTGTTCGTGGCTGACGTCGAAAAGGGGAGTCGCCATAATCGATTCCCAGCCGGTTCACATCCACCTGGGTGAATAGCAGATCGTCACCATCGATCTCAAGGGGAAGCATGGGGCGGTACTTTCACTGTCACCGCCATAGCGGTTCGCCTGTTATCCGGGCGCGTTTCAAGGTATACTCCCTTTTCCGATCGATCTTGGAAAATCTTGAGTCGGAGGTGGCAGTTAAGAATCTCCAGTCTCTGCCGCAGGAGCGTTGTATGAATGGAACTCGACGTCGATCGTTCTTGAAAATCGCAGCGGTATCTATATCGGGCGGACGTTTGCTCGCGCAGACCTCAGATCCAGCCACAGCAGCCAAGCCCGCTCTTGTCTCGGCTGGAACTGACCGCCAGGGCAAGTCTCGCAGCGTCGGCGTTAGCACGACGACCTATAAAGTTTTGACGGCCGAGACTGCTGGAGCGCTGTTCGTAATGGAGCAGGCAAATGCAAAGAAGGGAGGGCCAAGTAAACACCTGCACTTCACTCAGGATGAATTGTTCTACGTTCTGGAGGGGGAGTACGTCGTAGAGATTGGCTCCGAACGATTTCACCTGAGGGCAGGAGATTGTGTCCTTGGTCCCCGGCAAGTTCCCCACGCCTGGGCTTTTGTCGGAGAGTCGACTGGAAGGCTGCTCCTAACCTACTCGCCGGCTGGCAAGATGGAGGAGTTTTTCAATAGCCGCGAGAAACTTGGCATTGCAAAAGGTGCGTATACGTCGGCAACGAATGCAGACGCCATGCTCCCCTATGGGATGAAACACATCGGACCGCCACTAAAGATCGGCGGATGAAACGAACAGCTGAGATTTGCGGACGTTCCGGGTCTCATTTCGAAATTTCCGGATCGTCGGCAATTCTTGGTGAGGGCATAGGGTCGGGCTCTGTCCGACCCCATTCTCCCTACTGTCCGACCGCATTCTCCGAGCCGGCTACAGACGAACGAGCGAGTCTCTTCTTATTACTGCGACAAGATCCGGGCTGCGAGTAGGCCAGTACAATGGCCATTGTGAAACGCATCCTAATCACTGGCGCAACGGGCAACATTGGCGGTCAGGTCATTTCTCAACTGCCGCGGACGGGTCTGGAAATACGCGCGCTGGTGCGCAACCCAGACGCGGCTCATCTGCCTCCATACGTCGAGGCCGTGTACGGGGACCTCACTCGTCCCGAGACGCTCGATAAATGTCTAGATAGGATAGATACGGTGTTCCTGGTGTGGGTCGCAGCTGCGGACGCTGTCGCCCCTGCGTTGGAACGAATCACGAAACGCGTTGCGCGGATCGTATTCCTCTCTGCTCCGCTCAGAACGCGACACCCACTATTCCAGCAGCCTAATCCCTCGCGGGCTAGGGCGAATTGGGTAGAACGGCTCATTCAGACTTCAGGACTTGAGTGGACGTTCTTGCGGCCTGGGATGTTCGCCCGGAACGCCGTGGGCTGGTGGGGGCCACAACTGCGGGCCGGGGATATCGTGCGCTGGCCCTGTCTCGACGTTCCTACAGCGCCAATCGACGAGCGGGATATCGCCGCGGTAGCGGTGCGTACGCTATGTGAAGACGCGCATTCGGGTGCGGAATACGTTCTCACTGGGCCCCAATCCCTGAGCCAATTCGAGCAAATTGCCACGATCGGTTCGGTGCTCGGACGGTCCCTCTACATCGAGCAAATTTCAGCACAGGACTGGATGCACGAGCTGCCGAGTTTTATGCCTTCTTTCGTCGCGAGTTATTTGCTTCAAGCCTGGTCTGCAGCACTCGGGCAACCTGCTTTTGTTTCATCCACAGTCGGCGAGCTCACCGGAACTCCGGCACGGACGTTTCGCGAGTGGGCCACTGACCACAGTCCGCTGTTCACCGGATAATGTCATCATCTTGCCGATCTCTGAATCGTGTCTATTGGACGGCTATCCGGGCAGAAATAGGCTCGGACAGAGATCATGCGCTAATGCAGAAATCTGGAATTGTGCCACATTGACCTGGTCAAGATTTCTGTTTTCGCTGGTTTTCTGGGACGGCCCGCCGTTAACGAATTCATCGCCACCAAACGGCTTCCCACAGTAAGTCGAGGCCCGAAGTTTCGCTGCCCCGCCCGGCACCGGCGCGCATATCAGTTACTATATTCCAGACGGAACCGAAAGCCAGCCGGATTCGTCAAGCAGTACACTCCCATGACTGAAACGGGATCCGAACGCGACCGCGATATATCGCCAAGTAAGGTGCAGGTGTATCACGGCACAACGCTGTACACGAGCTCGTGGGCGGTGGTGGTGGGCGTCAATCATTACGAAGAACAGCGGATTCCCGACCTGCAGTACGCCGAACGCGATGCCCAGGCTGTAGCGAATATGCTGCCTCTTCTAGGTTTTCCAGCGGACAATATTCGACTGTTGCTGGCTAGTCGCGAACCCGTTACGCGCGATCGCATTTTCGGGCTGATTGAAGAAGAGTTGCATCCGCGGATGGATGAAGACGACCGCCTGTTGTTGTACTTCGCGGGGCATGGCGTGACCGTTGAAGTCGGCGGGGAGCGGCGGGGATATTTGCTGCTGCCGACTTCCAAGATGCACGGTCCGTGGCCCAATGAAGACAGGCCTTTCCTGTCGCGGCCTCCAGTTCCCGCGCTCGATATGGCCACGCTGCTACACACGATGGAGGGGCTGGTATCGAAGCACAAGCTAGCGCTGCTGGATGCCTGTTGTAGCGGGTTCATTACCCGGTCACGAGAGATGCCGAAGGAAGTGCGGCCCAAGGATCCGCGGTTGGCGATGTGGACGAAAGCGCGCGTCACACAGGTGCTGACAGCAGGCCGGGCCGGACAGCGGGCGGTGGAGAAGGACAGCTATGGACATGGCGTGTTCACGTATCACTTGCTCCAAGGATTAGCGGGGCATGCCGACCCGCGTGGCGACGGCTTGATCACATTCACTGAACTTGCGAGTTTCGTCCGCAGCCGGGTAGTCGCCGAAGATGTCGAGCAGGATCCGCAACCGGGTAAGCGAGGCGAAGGCGAATTTATTTTCGTGCGCAATTTCGCGAAGACGGAACTGGCTCCGATCGCCAAGCCGGGTCCGCGAGTGCAAGCGGATTCGGCAACCATTCTGGTCTGCCAGTCGGGCGGCGGGCGCTATCGCAGCATCAATGAAGCGATCCGTAACGCGAGTAATGGCGATAAGATCGTCGTCCGCCCAGGTGTCTATAAGGAAGGCGTGGTGCTCGACCGTTTCGTCGAGATCTCGGGGCTGGGACCCGTGGATCTGGTCGTCGTGGAGGGAGGCAGTGAGCCCTGTCTGCGCATGAATACACCTAGCGCCTCGGTTCGCGGGTTGACTCTCAGGCGATGCTGGGGTGGTTCGGGCGCGGTAGAAATCGGGCAGGGCCACCTCTTGTTGGACGAATGCGAGATTCGGGCGAATTACGTGGCCTGTATCGCGATTTTCAGTGGAGCGGCCAGCCCCTGGATTCGCCGCTGCAAACTTTTCGCCAGCCGTTTGGGCATTCACGCCTTTGATGCCGGACAGGGGATTTTCGAAGATTGCGAGATCAGCGGGAATTTAGAAGCCGGAGTGCTTGTCACCAAGAGCGCCAATCCCGTGCTTCGGCGATGCCGGATTCGCAGCGGATCGTCGTTTGGCGTGTCGGTAAGCGAGTACGGCATGGGGACCTTCGAAAGCTGCGAGATCTCGGCGAATGCCGGGGCGGGTGTTTTGATTGGACGCGATGGGAATCCGACGATGCGCGAATGCTGGATTGGGCGGGGCCAGGCGGTCGGAATCAGGATTCAGGACGGCGGGCGGGGATTGCTGGAAGATTGCTCAATCTTCAACAACCGTCACGCCGGCGTCGTGATCTGGGAAGGGAGCCATCCCGTGCTGCGGCGCTGCCAGATTCACGATGGCAGCCAGAGCGGCGTGTGGATTTACAAGAGCGAGGGCACGCTGGAAGATTGCCGGATTTTTGCGAATGCGTTTTCCGGCGTAGTGATTTCCGAAGGCGGCAATCCGGCGCTTGTCCGTTGCGTGATCAAGGACAATCAGCGGCAGGCGTTATGGGTAGCGCCAGGCGGACTGGGGACAATTGAAGATTGCGATCTCAGCGATAGCATTGGCGAAGAGGTTGGCGGCCGGGCACTGAGCGCACTGGGCTAGCTAGACTGACTAGATGCGTCATTCCAGGCACGTGACAATTGCCGTCGCGCTGCTGATTCTCGGTTTCTTCCTGCATTTTACAATTCCCGCTCTGCGGGTCCGCTTCGGACCGGATGAGATGATGAATCTCTACACATATTGGGCTCCCGGGGGATGGAGTGTCGTGAAGGCGAATTTCACCTTCTGGTCGACATTCAACCGGCCGATGGGAGCCTTGTACTATCTGACCTTGTTCAGTACCGCGGGCTTTACTCCATGGCCTTACAATGCGCTGCGGATTGCAATCCTATTGGCGAATACGATTCTGTTCTATTTGCTGGCGGTGCGAATCCTGCCGTCCCGATGGAGCGCGGCGTTCGCAACGCTGGTGGTTGCCTATCACGCCGAGATGTCGAACCTGGCGTATAACGGAGCGTTTATCTATGACGTTTTGTGCGCCTTCTTCTACTTCGCGGCGGTGCTGTATTACTTGTACGCGAGAAGCAAATCGGAAGCTTTACGCTGGGGGCAAACTGGCATCTTTCTGGTTTTATATATCTGCGCATTGAATTCGAAAGAGATGGCGGTGTCGCTGCCCGTGGTGATCTTCGCCTACGAAATGATCTTTCACCGATCGGTTAGAGCGCTGGTTCCGGTGGGAGTAGCGATCGCGATTACGATGGTCTTCATTCTGGGTAAAGCATACGGCGCGGGATCGCTTATGATGCTGGACGCTTATCGTCCGCAATATACGTGGACCATGTATTCGGAAACCAGCACGCGCTACATGAACACGATGTTCTATACGAACGTATTCACGATGCCGCGCGTATTGGCTGTCTCCGCGCTGGTGCTGTTCGTGGCGTTATGGCGAAAAGATCGACGGCTGTTGCTGCTATGGGTTTGGGTGATGGTGACTCCGCTGCCCATCGCCTTCCTGTCGGGTAGAGGCTTCGGCTGCCTGTATATTGTTACCGCCGGTTGGGCCGCTGTCGTAGCGTTACTGTGGGAGAAAATCTGGCAGCGGCTGCCGCAGCCCGCGTTGGCGATGAGTTTTCTGATACTGGCATGTGGGTACACGTACCTGACCGCGGACCGGCATCGGTATCTGGAAGACCCGTATCTTCACGTGGGTGATAAAACATGGGCCTTGATTGAGGCTTTTCGTGAAGGCCCTCCCGCCCCCGCTTCGGGTAGTACCGCGCTTATTCTGAACGATCCATTTCCCAATGGTTACGACACGCAATTTGTGGCGGCCCTCTGGTGGCGGGACCGGACGTTGCAAGTGGAGCTGCAAAATCAGATGCACTTCAGCGCCGAGCAGGTGGCGCGGCTACCCTACCTATTCGATTTCGCGGGCGGCAAGCTAAAGCAGATACGTCCATAAGTGGTTGCGCCCCTTAACCCCTTCGTCATACCGTAGAGCGTGAGCTTCACAAGATCGAGCGGAATTCTTTTACATCCTACGTCGTTGCCGAATCGTTTCGGAATGGGCAGCCTCGGAAAAGAGGCTTACGAATTTGCCGATTTTCTTGCCGCCGCGGGGCAGCGGTTGTGGCAAGTGTTGCCGCTGGGTCCGACGGGTTATGGCGATTCGCCGTATCAATTATTTTCGGCGTTCGCGGGGAATCCGCTGTTGATCGATCTTGAAGAGATTGTGCCTGCTGAAGATGTTCCCGCCTTCCCCGAGGATCGCGTGGATTTCGGTGCGGTACAGGCCTGGAAGCTGCCTTTGCTGCGCCGAGCCGCTAGCTTGTTTCAGCCCGATGAAGAGTATCTGCAGTTCTGCCGGCGCAATGCGTCCTGGTTAGATGATTATGCGCTCTTCGCTGCGTTGAAGGATGAACATCGCGGTGAGGTGTGGACCCACTGGGATGCCCCAACCGCGCATCGCGATCCAGTACGTCTGGCGGAATGGCGGGAGCAACTGGCGGCTGAGATCGCGACCCAAAAATTCTGGCAGTACACGTTTTTTCGGCAATGGGAAGGCCTGAAGAGCTATTGCCATGAGCGGCAGATTCGCATCATGGGCGATGTGCCGATTTACGTAGCGCACGATAGCGCCGATGTGTGGTGTAACCCCGATCTGTTTGAGCTGGATGAGAATGGCAATCCAGCGAAGGTGGCGGGTGTACCGCCGGATTATTTCAGTTCGACTGGTCAATTGTGGGGAAATCCAATCTATCGCTGGGACCGTTTGGCGAAGACCGGCTATCAGTGGTGGATTGAGCGCCTGCGCGCGGCGTTCGCCATGGTGGATTTGGTGAGGCTCGATCATTTTCGCGGGTTTCAGGCCTATTGGGAAGTGCCGGGCGGCGAGACGACCGCCGTGAATGGGCGCTGGGTGAACGGCCCTGGCGAAGCGCTGTTCGATGCCTGTCAGGCGGCGCTGGGCAAGCTGCCGATCCTAGCGGAAAATCTGGGAGTGATCACGCCGGAGGTGGAAGCGATTCGTCATAAATTCGGATTGCCGGGGATGAGCGTCCTACAATTCGCGTTCGGCACGGATCCGCAAGCGCCGACGTTCCGGCCCCATAACTATCCAACCAGTGTCGTTGCCTATAGCGGGACTCATGATAACGATACGACGGTTGGTTGGTGGAGCAGTGAAGGAGTGAGCACGCGCACGCCCGAAGATATCGAACGGGAGCGAGATTTCGCGCGGCAGTACCTGCACACCGCCGGAACGGAGATTCAATGGGATTTTATTCGAGCGTTGATGGCATCGGTTGCCGACACGGTTCTGATCCCGCTACAGGACGTGCTAGGGCTGGGCAACGAGGCGCGGATGAATACCCCCGGCGTGGCGAGTGGGAACTGGGGTTGGCGCTTCCGCGACGGAATGCTATCGGTTGCGCATCGCGATCGCCTAAAAACATTCGCCCGGTTGTATGATCGGTAGCGCACCTTCTATGACGAAGCCCCGCCTTTCGTTTTGGCAGATTTGGAACATGAGCTTCGGCTTCCTCGGCATTCAGTTCGGCTGGGGATTGCAGATGGCCAACATGTCGGCGATCTACGAATACCTGGGCGCGAAGGCCGATCAGATTCCAATTTTATGGCTTGCCGCTCCGCTGACGGGATTGTTGGTGCAACCGATCATCGGCCACATGAGCGATCGAACATGGGGCAGGCTGGGACGCCGTCGTCCGTACTTCCTTACGGGCGCGATTCTGAGTTCACTGGCGCTGATTCTGATGCCGAATTCGAGCTCATTGTGGATGGCGGCGGGGCTGCTGTGGATCCTGGATGCATCGATCAATATCAGCATGGAACCGTTTCGTGCGTTTGTCGCCGACATGCTGCCGGAAGATCAGCGCACGGCGGGATTCACGATGCAGAGCGTGTTCATCGGCTTCGGTGCGGTGGTTGCGTCGGCGCTGCCCTATCTGTTAACCAACGTGTTCGGAGTGGGCGCCGGCACGGGAACGAGCCTGATTCCGTGGACGGTACGGCTGTCCTTTTATATGGGTGCCGCGGCGTTCTTTGGCGCGGTGATGTGGACCATCTTCACGACATCGGAATATCCACCGGACGATCTGGAGGCTTTCCGGAAGAGCAAGGAAGAGAAAGTTGGACCGCTCGATTCGGCGCGCGAAATCCTTCATGATTTCGTCAACATGCCGGTGACTATGCGGCAACTCTCGGTAGTGCAAATTTTTACCTGGATGGGTTTGTTCTGCATGTGGCTCTACTTCGGCGTGGCGGTGGCGAGGAACGTATTCGGCGCGCCGGATGAGAAGTCGCCACTGTACGCCCAGGGGGTGGAATGGGGAGGAATCTGCTTTGCCGCGTACTCGGCTGTGTGCTTTGGCATCTCATGGTTTCTGCCCGCCATCGCGGGAAGACTAGGCCGCAAGCTGACGCATACCCTGTGCCTGTTGTGCGGGTCGGCCGGAATGCTGTCAGTTGGATTCATTCACAATCAATATCTGCTGTTGCTATCGATGGTGGGCGTGGGCATCGCCTGGGCCAGTATTCTCTCAATGCCGTACGCGATACTGGCGGGTTCCCTGCCTCCACGCAAGATCGGAATCTATATGGGTATTTTCAATTTCGCCATCGTCACGCCGGAGATCATTGCATCTTTAGGCTTCGGGTGGGTGATGAATCATTTGCTAAATAACAATCGCCTGGTGGCCGTCGAAGCGGGCGGCGTGTTCCTGATTGTGGCGGCGCTTCTGATGCAGCGCGTCCACGAAGAGCCCTCGGGCGTGACGGCATGAAACGCTGCTTCGCGATTCTGTTCCTCTATACGGCGCTGTGGGCCGCCGCGCCGGAAGTGACGAAGGTGGATCCGCCGAACTGGTGGGCTGGACATTCTATTAATCCCATTCGCTTGCTGATCCGCGGCAAAGAACTAAACGGCGCTCGCGTTACGTCGGCCAGCCAGGGCGTGAAGGCGGGAAGTTCGCGGACGAATGACGCCGGAACGTATCTCTTCGTGGATATCAGTATTGCGAAGAATGCCGTACCCGGTCCCGTGCGTATGCAGTTGACGACGGCCGGGGGAAGTACCGTGGTGCCGTTTGAAATCATGCGGCCATTAGCGCGCAAGGACCGCTTTCAGGGGTTCTCCGCGGACGATGTGATGTACCTGATCATGCCTGACCGGTTTTCGAACGGCGATCCGTCTAACGACGATCCGGTAGTGTCGCGCGGGTTGTTCGATCGCGGCAAGTCTCGCTATTATCATGGCGGCGATTTGCGAGGCGTGATGGATCATCTGTCGTATTTGAAGGATCTCGGCGTGACGGCGATCTGGCTGAATCCCGTCTATGACAACGTGAATCACTTGAACGAGCGGGAGAAGTACGACGGGTTGGCGATTACGGATTATCACGGCTATGGGGCTGTGGATTTTTATGGGGTGGATGAACATTTAGGCGATGTGAACACCCTTCGCCAGTTGACGGATGCGGCCCACGCCCAGGGCATCAAAATTGTTTTGGATATGGTGGCCAATCACAGCGGCCCGTACCATCCCTGGGCCACGAATTCGCCAACGCCAACGTGGTTCAACGGCACCGTGCAGCATCATTTGGCGAACACCTGGCAGACCTGGACATTGATGGATCCGCACGGAACTGCGGAATCCCGCAAGGCCACCCTCGATGGATGGTTCATCGACATCCTGCCGGATCTAAATCAAAACGATCCGGAGGTGGCGCGATATCTGATCCAGAATACGTTGTGGTGGGTCGGCGTTGCCGGTTTGGACGGAATCCGCCAGGACACGCTGCCGTATGTGCCGCGAACTTTCTGGCGGGAATGGATGGCGGCCATCAAACGTGAATATCCAAACCTGCGTGTCGTAGGCGAGATGTTCGACGGCGATCCGGGTCTGGTTTCTTTCTTTCAAGGCGGAAAGGCGCGGTTCGATGGCGTGGATTCCGGTGTCGATAGCCTGTTCGATTTTCCTCTGTTCTTCGCCTTACGAAAGGCGTTCGCCCAGGGCGGCGAGATTCGAGAGGTGGCGAAGATGTTGGGGCATGATTCGCTGTATCCGAATCCGAATATGCTGGTGACTTTCGCCGGCTTGCACGATGTGGAGCGCTTCATGAACGAGAAGCAGGCGAGTGCCGATGGCTTGAAGCTTGCCTTCACGCTATTGCTGACAACGCGCGGGATTCCGATGATTTACTATGGCGATGAGATCGCGATGCCGGGCGGCGGCGATCCCGACAATCGGCGGGATTTTCCAGGCGGCTGGAAAGATGACAGCGCGAACGCATTCACTTCTGCGGGCCGGACCGGGGATCAGCAGATAGTGTTTGAGCATGTACGGAAACTTACGGCGGCGCGCCGGCAATACGAATGTTTGCGACAGGGGACGACCACGAATCTGCTGACGGAGCCGCAGGTATTCGCCTACGCCCGCACGCTGGGCCGCTCCACCGCAATCGTAGTGTTGAATAATGAGGGGAAGGCTTTCGAAGCGATGATACCTACTGCGCTGGCTAATGGAACCAAGCTGCACGACCTGTTCGATGCGGCGGTGCAAGCGGTGGTGGAGAACGGTAGCATTCGCGCCGCGGTGCCCGCGCGAACCGGGAGAGTGTATGTTCCGTAGCTCGATCGCGTTGAGCGCGCTGGTGGTAACGTTTGCGGTTACTGGCCGTGCCCAGAGCGCTCTGAACCCCAAGCAAGAGTTCATCAAGGTGAACGATCACGTGTATTGCGCGGTGGGTTATGCGCTGGGCAATGTGAGCTACGTGACCACCAGCGCGGGCGTGGTCGTGATCGATACCACGGAAAGCCCGGCGGCCGCGCAGGCGACGTTGACCGAGTTTCGCAAGGTGAGCCAGGCGCCCATCAGCTATATCATTTATACGCACTTTCATGGCGACCATATCAACGGCGCGAAAGTATTCAAAGGCGATGGCACGAAGATCATAGCCCAGAGGCGGCACGTCGCCGAGCTGGCGAAATATCAGATGCTTGGCGCTTACAACCAACGCCTGAACGCGATTCAATTCGGCGCGAGTCTGCCCAAGGAGCAACGAGCGGTGTCGCTGACGGCGGGCGACAAGGGGTATCTGCCGCCCGACATTTTGTTCGACGAAGAATATCTTTTCGCCGAAGGTGGCATGCAGTTCGAGCTGTATCATACGCAGGGCGAGACGGTGGATCACCTGATGGTGTGGGTGCCGGAGATCAAGACGCTGTTTCCGGGCGATCTGTTTTACTGGAGCTTCCCGATGCTGGCGAGTCCGATGAAGCCGGACCGTCCGGTGCAGGAATGGGCGGCATCCATCGATCGAATGCGGAAACTGAAACCGGAATATCTGGTGGGATCGCATTCCACTCCGCAGAAGGGCGCCGAGGCGATTGACACGATGCTGGCGAATTATGCCCGGGCCATCCGTTTCGTGCATGACGAAACGGTGAGCCGCATCAACAAAGGTTTGCCCGTGGATGAGATCAGGCGCCAGGTGAAATTGCCCGACGATTTGGCGAAGCTGCCGTATCTGGCTCCGAACTACGGGAACGTTCCGTGGTCGGTGAGTGGAATCTATCGGCAGTATACGGGCTGGTACGATATGGATCCGGCGCACTTAAATCCCGACTCCCCGCTGACGCTCTATCGGGCGCTGGTGCAGGCCGCGGGAGGAACGACGGACATCGTAAAGCGCGCCGATAAGGCTATGAAAGAAGGCCAGGCGCAACTGGTGCTGGAACTAACCGAGGTTGTGTTCGCGGCGGAGCCTGGGAACCGGGCCGCTCACGCGCTGCGAGCCCAGGCGCTACAGCAACTCGGCAAAGCCGCAACCAACGGAGTGGAAAAGAACGTCTATCTGGGCGCGCCGCAGGACGAGAAGAAATAGTAGCGGAATGGATCCTCGACAAGAAAAGCGCGCGACGAAAGATCTCGCTCACCAGGAGCGCAACAAGCGCATCAAGAAGATTCAGAGTCAACGAAAAAAGGAAGAGCCGGCCGTCGTTAAAAAGGTACCGGGCGTTGCCGGCATCATTACGGGAGTGCATGGCCATAAGTGCCTGGTGCGGATCGATGGGGAGCAGATGTCGTGCACGCCGCTGTCGGGCATGGCCATTGGAGACAACGTGATGGTGTCGTTGGAACGCCGGGCGGTGATGGAAATTTTGCCGCGCCGATCGGCGCTATCGCGACCCGATCCGCATAATCCGAACCTGGAAAAGATAATCGCGGCGAATGTCGATGTGGTCGTGATTGTCGCGTCCATTCGTTCCCCCGATTTCCGTCCCGGTTTGGTGGATCGCTATTTGATCGCGATCGAAAAGGGACGCGCTACCCCTATGCTTTGCGTTAACAAGGTAGATTTGGGCGGCGACATGTCGGCGTTGGAACCATACCGCCAAGCGGGAATCCCGGTGTTCGCTTGTTCGGCATCGAGCGGCGAAGGAATTCCCGAATTGGAAGAGGCTCTGGCGGGGAAAGTGTGCGTGTTCGTGGGCCACAGCGGCGTTGGAAAGTCGTCGCTGCTAAACGCTCTGCGGCCGGAATTGGAGTTGGCGACGACTGCCGTGACTGAGGGGAATGAAAAGGGCCAACACACCACTACCTCATCGTCGATCTATGAAATTACCGGGGGCGCGCAGGTAATCGATACTCCGGGCGTGCGGGAATTTGGCTTGTGGGATTTGACGGTAGATGAATTGCGGCGTTACTTCCACGAATTTGATCCGTACGCGCCCCAGTGCCGCTACCGCGATTGCGGCCATCGCGATGAACCACGTTGCGCGGTGCTGGAGGCCGTGGAACGAGGCGAGATACCGCGCGAACGGCATAGTTCTTATTTGCGATTGATGGAATCCTTGAAGGGGGAGACGCAGTGAATCGAAGACACTTTGTGGGTGGAGCCGCGGCGTTAGCGGCGATGGGCCGTGTGACATTCGGCGCACCGGCGGCGGATGGATCGGACGATTTGAAACTGGGCGTCGCCAGCTATTCGTTCCGAAAATTTAAGCGCGAGCAGGCCATCGAGATGACCAGGAAGTTGAATGTACAGTACATCAACATTAAAGATTTTCATCTCTCGATGAAGGATACGGCGGAAGAAATCGCCGCCGGCCGCAAGCAGTTCGACGACGCCGGCTTGATCGTCCTCGGTGGCGGCAACATCAATCTGCAAAAAGAGGACGAACTACGGCACGCCTTCGATTACGCGAAGGCCGCTGGATTCCCGTTAATTGTTTGCGCGCCTACGAAGGAGACGATGCCGGCGGTGGAAAAGCTGGTGAAGGAATATAACATCAAGGCGGCGTTGCATAATCATGGACCGGAAGACAAGCACTTTCCAACGCCACAAAGTGTTTTGGAGGTGGTGAAAAACATGGATCCCCGGATAGGCTGCTGTATCGATATTGGGCATACCGTACGAGCCGGTATCGATGTCGTGCAAGCGATCAAACTGGCTGGTCCGCGCTTGCTGGACATGCATGTAAAGGATCTGACGGACTTTACGGATAGAAATAGCCAGGTGGCCGTCGGCGATGGAAAGATTCCGATTCCGGCGATTTTCCGCGAGTTAAAAAGAATGAAGTACCAGGGTGGCGTGATGTTGGAATACGAGATCAACGACACCGATCCGCTGCCGGGAATGATCAAGAGCTTCGCCTATATGCGGGGCGTGCTGGCCGGTTTGCATGCTTAATTCCATAGAGGAAGACATCCGCTATGTCTAGTCCTGAATACCCGCGTCCCGACCACTATCAAGGTATGGTGCTGCACCATATGGTGACCACCGCCTTCACTATTGAAGGCTTTAAAATACGAACCAATATCGGAATCGTGCGGGGGATTGTTGTGCGGTCGCGATCCGTGTTCGGCAGCATTGGAGCCAGTTTGCAAACCCTTGTCGGCGGCGATATTTCGCTATTTACCGAGCTTTGTGAAAAGACACGCAACGATGCGTTTGAACGAATGCTGCAGCATGGGGCGGCGATGGGCGCAAATGCGATCGTCGGCATGCGATATGATGCGAACGAATTGATGCAGGGCGTAACCGAAGTGCTCTGCTACGGGACGGCCGTGGTGATGGAACCGGAATCGAAGGGGAACTAATGCGACGCTTACTTTTTCTTTTTCTGGCAATAGCTTTCGTGGTGTCCGCCAAGGACACAGGCTTTCTGAATCGCAAGGTGACGGTTGGCGGCTTGGAATATAAATATCAGGTTTATGTTCCGGCGGATTGGACGAACGATCACGCCTGGCCGGTGATCCTCTTCCTGCACGGCGCGGGTGAGCGCGGCGCGGACGGATTGGTGCAGACGGACGTGGGATTGGCTCATGCAATTCGCAAAAATGTCGAACGGTTTCCGGCGATCGTCGTGATTCCGCAATGTCAGAAGGGTATCTGGTGGCCCGATCCGGGGATGGAGAATCAGGCATTAGCGGCTCTCGATGCCGAGATGAGCGAATTCCATGGCGACCCCGATCGGGTGTACTTGACCGGCCTATCAATGGGTGGTTACGGGACGTGGGCCATGGCAGCGCAATTTGCCGGACGCTGGGCGGCAATCGCTCCGATCTGCGGCGGGATTAAGTTACCGTCCGGTGTGCAAGACTCGAGCCGTCCGGCGCAGGATGCAAGCGTCGATGTGTATGCGGCAGCGGCCAAGAAGATCGGTAAGACGCCCGCCTGGATCTTTCACGGCGACGCCGATCCGTTAGTGCCGGTAGTGGAATCCAGGCGAATGGTGATCGCCCTAAAGGCGAATGGCGGCGACGTGCATTACTCGGAATATGCCGACGTGGGGCATAACTCCTGGGACAAGGCTTATGCCGACGCGGATTTCGTGAAGTGGCTGTTTGCGCAGAAGCGCGTGCAGAAGACGGCTACCGAGTAGCAGGTTCATACACGCGCACGTAATCAATCACCATTTGTTGCGGGAAAACGGTCGTCGCGTCGGGATTGCGTGGCCAAATACCGCCTACGGCAAGGTTGAGGATCAGATAAAAGGGATGGTCGAAAACCCACTTTGTCCCTTTCGGCAACGACGATGGCGCAACCGTATGATACAGGTTGCCATCCACGAAGAAGGCGATTCGATTGGCTACCCAATCGATAGCATAGACATGGAAATCATCGGCAAAGCACTGCTTGTCGGGAAGCCGATAGGGCTTTCCAATTCCTTTGCCGCCTGAATAGCCGGGGCCGTGAATAGTGCCGTGCACGGCTGAAGGGTCCCGTCCAAGATTTTCCATGATATCGATTTCGCCGCTGGCAGGCCATCCCACGCCCGCGACGTTCGCGCCGAGGAGCCAGAATGCCGACCAAAGCCCCTGACCGGAGGCGACGCGAATTCGCGATTCGACTCGCCCGTATTGAAAAGTGAACTTCGATAGCGTCTTGATGCGAGCCGAGGTGTACGTTGCGGGCTGAGTGAGGCGGGCTTCGACGACCAGATGGCCGGCTCCATCCAGGCGGCAGTTGTCAGGGGAATCGCTGTAAGTCTCGAGCTCGGCGTTTCCCCAACCGTTGTGGCCCAACTCGAAAACCCATTTGCTGGAATTGGGTGGCGAACCAGCGGGGCCGTTAAACTCATCGCTCCAGATGAGTTTTCCAGTGGCGCAAAAAGAAAATGCTGGCGCAAGAAGCGCCAGCATAAGGAGAGCAGATCGCATACCGGTTTGGGCTACCCTACCTGTACCGGGTGCATCATAGCTACTGGGTTACGAGCTTGTCTCGTTGTTCGCGAAGCACGGCTTTACGGCTGAGCTTGATCTTGTTGCCTTCCAGAGCCAGAACCTTCACCAGGATCTGATCTCCCTCTTTCAACTCATCGCGCACTGCCTTGATGCGATTCTCGGAAATTTCGCTGATATGCAGCAGGCCGTCGGTGCCAGGGAAGATTTCGACGAACGCGCCGAAGTCCACCAGGCGTACGACTTTGCCCAGATAAGTCTTGCCGATTTCGGCTACGGCGGCGATGTCGGTAACCATCTGAATCGCCTTATCGGCGGCATTGCCGTCGGCGGCGAAAATGTTCACGGTACCATCGTCGGACACATCAATCTTAACGCCGGTGGCGTCGACGATTCCTCGAATTACCTTGCCGCCAGGTCCGATCAGTTCACGGATTTTGTCGGTTGGGATCATCAGCGTGTAGATGCGCGGAGCGTATTGCGAAAGGTTGGGGCGATGCGTGGACATCACGGCAATCATCTTGTCGAGAATGAACAGCCGGGCCTTGCGCGCCTGTTCCAGCGCTTCCTTCATGATGGCCGACGTGACGTTGGGCACCTTGATATCCATTTGCAGGCCGGTGATGCCTTCCTGCGATCCGGCAACCTTGAAATCCATATCGCCGTAATGATCTTCGGCGCCGGCAATGTCGGTCAGAATGGCGTAAGCGTCGCCTTCTTTCACCAGGCCCATCGCGATGCCGGCGATCGGGTGTGAGATCGGTACGCCCGCATCCAGCAACGCCATGGTGGCGCCGCAGACGCTGGCCATCGAACTGGAACCATTCGATTCCAGAATGTCGCTGACGATGCGCAGCGTGTAGGGGAACTTCTTGTCGTCGGGGATAACGGCCAGCAGCGAACGCTCAGCCAGCGCGCCGTGGCCGATCTCGCGGCGTCCAGGTCCGCGCATGAACCCCGTTTCACCGACGCTGAACGGCGGAAAATTGTAGTGCAACATGAAGCGCTTCGAGGTTTCCACGGAATCGAGGAGTTCGATGCGTTGTTCGTCGTCTTTGGTGCCGAGCGTGGCGGTAACCAGAGCCTGCGTTTCGCCGCGTGTAAATAAGCTGGAGCCGTGGGTGCGGGGCAGGACGCCGACTTCCACTTCGATATTGCGAATTTCGTCAAACGCGCGGCCATCGGGGCGGCGGCGATCCTTCAACATCTGGTCGCGGAAAATGTTTTCCTTGATTGCGTCGAATATCTTGCCGGCCTCGCTCTTGAACTCTTCGCCAGCGGCCTCGACGGCCTTCTTCTTGGCGACGTGAATGCGATGGTAGCTGTCGATCTTCTCGTATTTCTTGGTATTCATCGCGTCGGCGAGTTCTTCGCGGACCGACGTTTCCAGCTTCTGGTAAAGATCTTTGTTGAAAACGGGACTGACATAATCGCGCTTCTTTTTACCGGCCTTGGCGACCAGTTCGCGAATGCCGGCATTGATCTTGCGGACGATGTCATGGCCGAATTCAATTGCCCCGAGTACGTCGGCTTCGCTGACATGCTGGGCACCGGCTTCTACCATCACGATACCGTCATCGGTACCGGCGACAACGATATTGACCTTCGACGCGCGGGCTTCATCGTAAGACGGATTCACAATGAACGCGCCATCGACGGAACCGACGCGTACGGCGGAAAGCACATGATGAAAGGGAATATCGGAGATGGCCAGAGAGGCGCCCGCGCCAATAATGGCTAGGATGCCGGGATCGCGGAGGGGATCGGCCGAGAGCACCATACCAATGACCTGCGTCTCATGCGAATAGCCCTCAGGGAACAATGGGCGAATCGGGCGGTCAATCAGACGGCTGGTGAGAATTTCCTTTTCCGAAGGACGTCCCTCGCGCTTGATGAATCCGCCAGGGAAACGGCCGGCGGAGTAAGTATATTCGCGGTAATCGACTGTGAGGGGGAAAAAGGAGGCGCCCACTTTGGGCTCCTCATTGGAACAAGCCGTAACCAGCACGACAGATTCGCCGGAGCGGACAACAACCGATCCGTTCGCCTGCTTGGCAATCTTTCCGGTTTCTAAAGTAATCTTTCGACCATTCAGGTCGAGTTCAACGGTGTGTAACATGGATATCCTTATAATCCAGGCTCACGCCTCCCTCCAGGGAGGAGCATAGCCAACATCTGATTAAGAGGAGACTGGAGCGAATGATGGAGGAAATACCGCCTGCCGTACAATTCCAACCGCTCCTGCGATTGGTGGAGAGCGGTGTGAGGAGCGGACCTACAGAAAGAACGCCCCCGCCTCTTGAGAATTGAACCTAGCGCCGAATACCGAGACTTAAAATCAGCGTCTTGTAACGCTCTGGGTTACGGCTTTTCAGATAGTCTAACAAGCTACGCCGGCGTTGCACCATCGTGAGCAAACCTCTACGGGAATGATGGTCTTTCTGATGCGTCTTGAAATGATCCGTAAGCTCACGAATGCGCGTGCTCAGGATGGCTACCTGTACCTCTGGCGAACCGGTGTCGTTCTGCGTGCGGCGGTATTTTGCAATAACTTCGGTCTTTACTTCAGTCGCCAGTGCCATGCTAGGGTCAATACTCCTCGTCTTGCCTTAATCGTTTTTTATACCCTCTAAGGGTAGCACAAGTCTTCCGCCTGTTGTATAACTGTCATAAATGGCGCGGGCCGACGCCTGAATCGGCGCTCTCGTGGTTGTTACCATAGAGTTACATGCCTTCTACTCCGCGTTCTCAGGACCCGCGTTACCAGCGTCTAGATGCCTTGCGCCTGCGTTTGCTGGATTTGCACAAGCTGCTGCTGGACCAGGAGAAGGCCAACTACGAGAAGGCGAACGGCCCGATTCCGTCCAGCAACACGTTCCTCCAGTTGGTAATCGGCGACGTCTGGTTTGCCTGGCTGCACTCCCTTTCCGGGCTTGTCGTCCAGATCGATGAGGCGATGGATTCCAAGGAACAGGCGCCGGCCGAGGCCGATGTGCATCGCTTCATGGAACAGACGAAGAAATTACTGCGGGCCTCAGAGAACGGCGTAGGCTTTGAAAAGCATTATTACGATGCGTTTCAGGCGGATCCGGAAATCATCCTGGCGCATGCCGAAGTGATGAAGCTGGTGGCGGCCGATCGCAGCAACTAGGCGTACTACCAGATGCGGAGTATCTTCCACCAGGTGAAGCCGACAACGGACCAGATTAGAATGTTCACGAAGCTGACGATCAGGCCGATCCGCCACCATTTTCCCAGCGATACGTAGCCTTGGGCGTAAAACATCGGGGTGGGTGTGGTGCCGTAGTTGGTGAGTCCGGCGGATAGATTGGTGAAGCAGATAAAGGCGTAAGCGGTGAGTCCGGCAGGTGCCCCTTTCGCTAACAGCAGGGCCATGAATGGCGGGAACATTGCCAGCAGATGGGCGGTGATGCTGGCAAAGCCGTAATGGGCGTAGAAGTAAATCAGCAGCGTGATGCCGAACAGGGCGATCCAGCCCGAACTGGCAAACGTTCCGACGACATTCTCGGCAAACGCCCGGGTTACTCCGAAATCGCTCAACAGGCGGCCCAGTTGCACGAGTCCGCCGTACCATACGAACATATCCCAGGCCGCTTTCTCGCTTTTACAGTCCTCCCATGTGATCACGCCGGTAAGCAGGAGCACGAAGACCCCGCCCAGCGCCGTAGTCGTGACGTCCACCCAACCGGTGATCCACAAGCTGCAGACCCCCACGAAGACGGCAGCCAGAATCTTCTCTTTGGGCGACAGGGGGCCCATCTCACGCAATTTATCGGCGGCGAACTGGGCGGCTTCGGGCGTTTCCTTTATCTCCGGCGGATTCAGCCGCAGGACCACCCAGGAGACGGCGGCCAGTGAGCACAGCCCGGGAACGATTCCCGCCAGAAACCAACTGGACCAGGTAATCGGAACGCCGAACTGTTTGCTGGCAATAGAGGCAGCCAGTGCGTTGCTGGCTTGGCCGGTGAAAAACATCGCGGTGGTGACGCAGATGCTCTGGTATACCGAGGTCATCAGGTAAGATCCCAAACGGCCGGCGGTTTCACCGGGACGCGAATCGTAGAGTTCGGCAATGGAGCGCACGATGGGCAGTGTCACGCCGCCGCAGCGCGCGCCGTTGGAAGGAATCATCATCGCCAGCACCATGTCGGATAGGGCCAGCGCGTACGACACCCCCAGTGAACTCGTCCCCACGAGGCGTACGAATAGGAGCGCGATGCGGCGGGCCAAACCGGTGTTGATCAGCGCGCGAGAAATGAAAAACGCGGCAATCACCAGCCACACCACAGCATCGCTGTAGCCAGACAGGGCGCGGGCGAGTTCCACTTTGGTCAAGATCGGAGTAACCGCGATTGCCATCAGAACGATGGCGGCGGCAGGAACGGGCTCAAGGATGGAACCGACAATGGTGGCGAGGAAGATCCCGGTAAGGTGCCAGCCTTCGGGCTTCACAGCGGCCGGCCTGGGAATAACGTAAACGATGGTTAGGTAGACCAGGATGAGTACTGTGAACCCGATAACAACGCGGCGTGGGCTGTAGGGGGCGTTGGAAGCCAAGCGTTTAGGATACAGCAGGCGGTGGTTTGGGAATGCGCCTCATAGAGACCAGGACGCCAGTACCACCCGCAATTGAACCAATAGTTGGCAGCCTGCTCCAAGATTGCGTGCCATACTCACTTATCGAGATCGGCAAGAGAACATGAACACGCGCCACCAGACCACGTTAGCTATTGCATTTTTCACCGCCGTTAGTGTGTTACCGGCGTCCAGCCTAAATGCCGGGGCGTTGTACCAGGTAACCGATCTGGGCAGTCTGGGTGGGAATAGCGTTTTCGCGGGCGGTATTAACGCACTTGGCCAGACCGTGGGTTCGGCCCAAACGGCGAGTGGCGCGACCCACGCGTTTTCATCGGATGGAAAGACGCTTGTGGACCTTTCGACGGCGGCGGGGAAGCCGGGGCTGGCGTCGGGGATTAACGGGCAGGGCTCGATTGCCGGCACGACGTATTCGCCGGGCGGCGCGGCCGCTACGGTATGGACAAGCGCCGGAGTGCAGTACCTGCCCGGTCTGGGTGGAACCGACTCTTATGCGCTGGCGATTAACAATGCCGGACAAGTGGCGGGTATGGCGACGACGGCCGATGGACAGGGACACGCATTCCTGACAGTGAATGGACAGATTCTTGACATCGGCGCGCTAAGCGGCGGAAGCTGGTCGTCGGCTTATGCGATCAATGCCAGCGGAGCGGTGGCAGGGTACGCGATGAATGACAGCGGTACGTTCAACGGATTTATCTTTACCGCCGGCGGAGGCATCCGGCAGCTTGGCACGCTGGGCGGATCCAGCAGCTATGCGCTGGCCATCAACGATAACGGGCAAGCGGCCGGCAGTTCGACCACAGGCAGTGGATACTCCCACGCGTTTGTCACTAACGGCACCGGTCTGCGGGATTTGGGCACCTTGGGCGGCGAATCGAGCTATGCCTACGGAATCGACAATGCGGGAAATGTCGTGGGCTATTCCTCACTGGCGAGTGGAGGGAATTCGCATGCATTTCTCTACCGGAATGGCTTGCTGATCGATTTGAATTCACTGATTGGCGCGGATTCAGGATGGGAGTTAACGCAAGCGATGGGCATTAACGGTAGCGGTCAAATTGTCGGGGACGGTTGGTACAACGGGACGGAGCGGGCCTTCCGGTTGGATCCGATTGTTTCCCGCCGGTCGCTTTCGGCGATCGCCAACGCCGCGGTGCCCGAGCCTTCCCCGGCGGCCCTCTATATCGTTGGTCTGCTAGGCTTCGCGGCCTTAGCGATCCGCCGTCGTAGCCAAATCCGCTAAGAATTTCCTCTCTTCTTACATCCAATCGGGTCGCAACTTCGTAATACTATTTTGCGATTCGTGCTACAACGTGACACGTTATGGAGCACCCCGAAAGGAACGAGGATGACAGCCGGCAGCGGAATTTTCTTTCTCCTCTACTTTGTGGCCCTGGCGGGCGCCGAAACGGGAATTTCCGGAAGACTGACCGATCCCCAAGGCGCGATGATCTCCGGGGCGACGGTGCGCATCGTGCGCCGCGCGGATTCTTCCACCTACACAACCAAGAGTCAGGGCGATGGCCAATTCCTTTTTTCAGTTCTGGATGCCGGCGAGTATCGTCTGACGGCGGAAACCTCCGGCTTTCCCGTCATCACCCGTACTGTCGTCGTCACCGTAGCCTTGATGGCGCGGGAAGACATCCAATTTTCGCAGCTGGCAGCGCAAAATCAATCCATCACCGTCGTCGGAACCGTGCAGGATGTGGGAATCTTCGCTCCCGATCCCGCGCAGCGCGTCCTGGTGCGCGAAGAGACCCTGGATGCTAATCCAGGGCGGCCCGGAATGCCCATTTCTATTCCCGGTTTGCCTGTCGAATCGCCCGCCGGCGGCATAAAGCCTCCCCAATATTTCGCGCCCGGTGTTGCCGGCGATCATGGCGAACCGATCGCCATGTTTTTCCAGATTGGCGGATACCTCTATCCCAATAATTTGCCGGCGAATGCCCACGGAAACGGTTACGCCGATCCGAATGTGATCATCCCCATCGCGATTGAAAACGTGCAGACCGATGGCGCGGCGTTTAATGTGCGCGAGGGCAATAATTCCGTCAACACCGCAATCACGTTTGGTTTGCGTGAGCGCCTGGAGCCGATGGCCCGGCTAACGATGGATTATCGCGATGTGAATCTGGTGGCGGGTTGGAGCCCGCGCAATCCGGCGAATAAGTTTTGGGTTGGCGTGGAACTCGGATATGGCAACGGATTTCTAGATCGGTTAGAGCATCGCAAGCAGTTCAAGGTGAATACTTCAAAAGTTTTCACTCGGGGGAAACATGACGTAACGGTCTATGGCATCGGATATTATGGCGTCGCGTTCCAGCCGGGATTGATTCCCGTCGGCGTCCACGTTCCGAACGAAACTTACGATGCCCGGCAACAGGAAGAGACGGCCAACGGCGCGCTAATTCTGAACGATGTGTGGCACCTCAGCAGCCGCCAGCAGTTACAATTCTCGGCGTTCTATCGCTACTATATTCTGGACGTGCGGCCAAACTTCGGCGACGGCTTGATCCGCCAAAGCGAGCATCGCAATGTCACCTCACAAGACGTCCTGTACGTAAATAGGGTGAACAGTCACTTCACGCTGCTGTCGGGATTGGATCTGCGGCGGGAGGCTCCGCGGGCTCTGGATCTGGACAAGGCCGACGATGCGGGCGTTTTCCAACCGCTAACCGCCAACAATGTGACGATTAATTTCTATAGTCCTTTCGTGTCGGCGGACGGAGCGATCAATCGATTTCTGCATTACAACATCGGCATTCGCCATGACGAAGTGAATTTCAATAATACGGATCTATATCGTCCGGCTTTTTCTTTTGCACGGCGGCAAGGCGTCAATTCTCCCAAACGCACTATTACTTTCATGCCCTCCGAATCCATGTCGATCCTGCCGACGGTGGCGTTGAGTTACGGGCAGGCGTTTCACGTGAACGACCCGCGAATCGGTACGACGGCCGTTGAAGGCGGCACGATCGTCAGTAAGGCGCGTGCTTACCAGCTGGTAGTTAGCAAGACAATCGCCCAAACCGACTTCCGCGTCACCCTGGCCCACGTCACAACGGCGCAGCAACTGGCGCGAATCTCCAACGATACGGGCTTGCAGGAAGATGAGGGGCCGGGAATCGTTAAATCGATCACGTTGACTGCCCGGCGTAATTTTTCGTTTGGATCGGTTCAGGGATTGTTTGCCAAGGCCGATGCCCGGGACCGCAATACGGGCGAGCCCACACCCGAAGCACCCCGGTTGATTTGGGATTTCCTGGTAACCAGCAACAAGCTTCCGTTCGGACTTGTGGCCCGCGGCGAATATGAACACGTCGGCAAAAAACCGCTGGGCGATGGATTCATCGCGGTACCGGTCCGCGAATTCCGGGGAGCGGTTATCCGCCCATTTGAAAGCAAGGGTATCGATCTGGGCGTGAATTTCTTTCTCGCCAGCGGCTACGGTGGACAGACCTTGGAGACCCTGGCAATCGCCGGCGAAGGCGCACCCTTCGAGCGCATCACGGGATTCCCGTTGAAGTCGTACGTAACGGCCTCGGTAACGTATCACTTTCGGCGCGCGCGATAATTCAAGACAATTATTGATAGAGTTTGAGTATGATTTTCGCTCTGCTGCTGATTGCCGCCGCGCCCGATTGGGTTCCGGTTCGATGGCCATCCAGCGAGCCGAAGTCTCTGGAATTACTAGCCGGCACTCCGGTTAATTGCGTTCTGCTGGAGCATGACAACTGGAATCCGCCGCTTTTACAGAGAGCCGCGAAAGATAAAATCGCCACGGTTGCGGTGCTGCATCCGGAAGCTACGCCGATAGAATACGCCCGGGAAGCGGTGCGTCTGCACATGGACGGCGTGGCCCTGGAAGGCGAATATAATCCCGCCCTGGGAAATCGTTTGCGCGATTCGTTGACGGGTAGTGGCCTCACGGTGATTGAGCTGCCATCGCGAGCGCACATCCGCCTGGATAGCGGCGACCCGGTAGTGGGCACCTGGCAAGGGGTCTGGCCGGGCATCGAAGTGCAGAACGGCGGCGAGCACATGATGGGGCCGACCAGCACGCCGTGGATCAACACCAATACCGGCTTCCTGCGTTTTGTGCGCGCCGCGACAGACTCTGCGGTATGGATTTCGGTAAAGCCGCCGCCAAAGATCGCGCATTCCGTGGAACAGTATGCCGTCTCGATAGCAGATGCCGCAACGGCGGGCGCCCGTTGGGTGATGAGCTTCGATGACAATTTCGCCGCTCGTTTGCTCCGTGGCGACAAAGAAGCGGCCGATGACTGGCGCAAGATCGCGGCGTATCAAACCTACTTCGACGGCAAGCGCGAATGGCAACGCTATCACCAATACAGCCAACTCGCACTGGTTCAGGACGCCAATACAGGAGGCCTGCTATCGGGGAGTCTGCTCGATATGATGGCGGTGCAGCATACCTCGGTTCGTCCCCTGCCAACGCGGCGTCTGGCGAACGAAAGTCTCCATGGCGCGCGGGTAGTGTTGGATGTCGATGCGGCCTCGCTGGATGTGCAGCAGAGGCAGGCCTTGCAGGATTTTAAAGACCACGGCGGCGTGCTTGTGGATCCGCCGAAAGCCTGGCGATTCCCGCCTATTTCCGACCGCCAAACCGTACTTAGCCGGCAGCAATGGCAAGAGATTCAGAAGATGTGGGAAGTGACTTATAACGCCACTGTCCGCAAGAATTTCGGCGCCCGCACATTTAACACGGCTAGCATATTGTTCAGCTTACTGGAGACCCCCGACGGCAAGAGTGCCTTGGTTCACCTGTTGAATTACACCGATTTGCCGAGTGAATCTGTCACCGTGCATGTGTTAGGTGACTGGAAGCACGCGCGTCTGTATACCCCGGATGGTCCGCCGCAAGAACTGGCTGTGTATCCGATTGAAGGTGGAAGCGGCATCGATATCGACAGGATTACGGTGCTGGGCACACTGCGCTTAGATTAATCCCGGCATTGGCTCCTGCGAGCGGGCTTAGGGAGTTTCGCGAGAGGCTCTTTGCGACGGACGTCCGAAATTCCTCAAAAAAACCTCGGCGGGATTGCCAAGCGCCAACGAATAAGGAGGGATGTCCGAAATCACCACGCTGTTCGCTCCGATCACGGCTCCTTCGCCGATGGTAACGCCTTTCATTATGAATGATCCATTTCCAATCCAAGCGTGCTTACAAATTCGCACAGGCTTTACATCGCGGACATGGACAGGAGAGTTTTTAGCTCTTAGGTCGGCTTCGCGCGGGTGCCCGTCAGTGTCTGAGATTCGGCAATCGAAGGACACTCGCGCGTGCTCTTCAATGATCACTTCTTTCGCTACTGCAATGGTCACGTTCCAACCAACTTCGGCGTAGTCCTTGAGAACAAGCCGCGGCTTGTCCTTGACGTACGCGGAAAGCACATTCACTTGTCCGCCGATCCAGCAGTGATTCCCGATGTGAATCTCTACTGGACCGGTGACGAACGGAAGCCGGTCGATTACGACACTCCTCCCATAGGAGGTGCAGCGTGCCTGAAATAACGGCTGGTTGTAACATACATTCCGAAAGGAGTGCCACAAGGCAATTACCGCGAAGTGGAAGCCGTACAAGGCCCGGAGAGGAGGCCTCAGAAAAGCGGGGATGCGGGGAGCCGACGGCGAAAGCACCGCCCTTCCGATAGCCCGAAGCCCCCTGAAAAACGGCGTTTCTGCCTGCTTTATCTTAAGAATGAACGAAGCTGAGAAACTCATCTAATCGATCGGTCTAGCATCGACCGGCCAAGCAGTAATGCTAAAATCAAGGTACCATGACCCGCAAGGAATTCCTGAGTAAGCTCGACCAGTCGCTTGAATTTCAGGAAGGCACCCTGCAAGGTCCCGAGAAACTGGAAGACATTCCGCTGTGGGACTCGACTGCCATGATCTCTTTTATGGCTTTGGCCGACGAATACAACGGTTCGCGCCTAGCGCCGCGCCAACTCGCGGCATGCGAAACAGTGGAGGATCTTCTGAAACTCGCTAAAGTCGGAGCTTGATTTCGGAGCCGCCAATGCACGCCGCAATCCGCGCGATCGAATATTACCTTCCGGAAGGCACACTCACAACCTCCCAACTTGCGGAGGAATTCCCCGAATGGACTGTCGCCAAAATCGATGCAAAAACGGGCATTACATGTCGGCATATCTCTGCGGATAACGAGTGCTCATCCGATCTTGCGGTAGCCGCGGCACAGAAACTCTTCCGTTCCGGCGCTTGCTCTCCCGCGGATATCGACTATCTGCTGTTATGCACCCAGAGCCCGGATCATTTTCTGCCGACCACCGCTTGTCTTGTGCAGGATCGATTGGCAATTCCCACGACAACGGGAGCACTTGATTTCAATTTGGGTTGCAGTGGATATATCTACGGATTGGGTCTAGCCGAAGCATTGATATTCTCCGGGCAGGCTAATAACGTTCTATTGCTAACCGCCGAGACATACAGCAAGTTCCTGCATCCTCGAGATCGCAGCGTTCGGACGATCTTCGGGGACGCCGCCGCGGCCACTCTGCTGAGCGCCAACAAGTCCGCGAGTCCCCTGCTCGGGCCCTTCGTGTATGGCACCGATGGATCGGGCGGACCTAATTTGATCGTACCCGCGGGCGGAATGCGACGTCCCGCCTCAGAGGCAACGGTCTGCGAGGTGGAAGACGAGCAGGGCAACGTGCGCGCTCCTGACAACCTGTTTATGAACGGCCCTGAGATCTTTAATTTCACTTTGAGTGCCGTACCCGATAGCGTCCGCCGCCTGCTTGATAAATCTGGTCTGTCTCTGGAGCAAATAGACTTATTTGTTTTTCATCAAGCCAATCGTTATATGCTCGATCATTTGCGAAAACGACTCGGCATCCCGCCCGAAAAGTTCGTTATGGCAATGGGCGACTGTGGGAATACTGTGTCGTCTACCATTCCGATCGCACTCAAGCACGCCGCTTCAAATGGACAGTTAGTAAGCGGGTCACTTGTGATGGCGGTTGGGTTCGGAGTCGGCTATTCCTGGGGCGCTACCCTCTTCCGCTGCGATCAAGACCTGCTCTGAAGAGTTGACGGAATACGTCTTAGCATAGTGATCATCGTTTCTCCCCGCGCATTCCGGCATACTGCTTCGCGATGGATAATCCGGCCCGACTTTATCTGAAGGATTTTGGACTTCCCACCACCGCCTCCGTTCCACCCGCCACTGTGCCCGGGGCTGGACCGGCAACCAGCTAATTCAGCACATCTTGACAAGCAGAATATCTGGGCTGATACTGAAGGTATATGCAAGTGAGTTTCAACAAGCTGTTCCGAAAAGCACGCCGGAAACAGTCTGTCGCCGCGACAGCGGTGGAACTCAACGACGGCGAACAAGGTATTCTCGACCGCGTGGAATTGCCGGACGATGTTGCCCGCCGGCTGATGGAACTCGGTTTCCTTCCAGGACAAATAGTAACTCCGGCGAATAGCGCCCCGGGTGGCGATCCCCGTGTTTTTCGGGTTGATGGCTCGGAAGTTGCGCTCCGCCGCGAAACCGCCGAGCATCTGATTCTTCGTACTTCATAAGGCTCCCATGAGTGAGTGCCACGGCTGCCCTGTAGCCACTCTTCCCCCGCCCCCTCCAATCGCTACCCGAGCGCACACCGTAGCCATAATCGGCCCGCCGAACTCCGGTAAATCCACTCTCTTCAACCGCCTGACGGGCTTGCGTCAGAAGGTCGCTAATTTTCCCGGCGTCACGGTGGAACACCGCGTGGGAAAGGCTCGCGTGGGAGGCAATCGCGACGTGAATCTGGTTGACCTTCCGGGCGTGTATAGCCTTTCGCCACGGTCGGAAGATGAACAGGTTACGCACGATGTCCTTGCCGGGACTATGAAGAATATTCCCAAGCCCGACGCCGTGCTGTTGATTCTCGACGCCACGAATCTTGGCCGGCATCTGGTGCTTGCGGCGCCGATTTTGAGTCTCGGACTGCCCACGCTCGTGATCCTCAACATGGCCGACGATCTTCGCAGCCGTGGCGGTGAAGTCGATGTCACCAAAATGGCGATGGAGCTGGGGACGCCGGTCGTCCTGGTCAGCGCGGCTAAGGGCGAAGGCGTCGATAAAGTATTCACGTTCCTAAAGGGCACCGCGGCAACGGCCGTTCCAGTGCAAGCGCCTCTGATGCAGTTGCCCGTGCTGCAGGACATTCCAAAGTGCCGGCAGTGGGCGGCGGGTATTGGCAATCGCGCTGGTTACCAGGCGCCGGACCCCCCGCTTTGGACCCGCCGTCTGGACAAATTTTTCCTCCATCCCGTCGCCGGACCGTTGGTTTTCATGCTGGTAGTAATCGGCGTCTTTCAGACCATCTTTGCCGGTGCCCGTCCGTTGATGGATGCCGTACAAGCCGGCGTCGCGATGTCCGGGCAATGGATCGGCGGCATGCTTCCGCCATCCGTGTTTCGCTCCTTGCTGATAGAGGGTGTATGGAGCGGAGTGGGCTCGGTGATCGTTTTTCTGCCGCAGATCCTTCTCCTCTTCTTGTTCATCGGAATACTGGAAGATTCCGGTTATCTGGCTCGCGCTGCCTTAATTGCAGACCGCACGATGTCGCGCTTCGGGCTGCAAGGAAAATCGTTCATCCCGCTGCTGTCCGCTTATGCCTGCGCGGTGCCGGCGATTATGGCGACGCGAACCATTGAGAACAAGCGCGACCGCATCGCCACCATCCTGATTGCACCGTTCATGACGTGCTCCGCCCGCCTGCCTGTATACACGCTGCTGATCGCCGCGTTCATACCGGAAAAGGCCCTGCTGGGTCCGTTTCTTGGAACGCGAGCCGCGGCGATGCTTGGTCTGTATATTCTCGGTTTCGTCGCCGCCGTGGGCACCGCGAAATTGCTCAAGTCCACTGTATTAAAAACCGGCCGCTCGTCGTTCATGCTGGAGATGCCGCCATACCGCTGGCCCACTTTGCGCTCGCTCGGATTGCGCTTGGTGGATCGCTCCCGCGTGTTCTTGCGCCGCGCCGGAACCGTGATATTAGGCGTCGCGATAGGGCTTTGGGTTCTCGCGCACCTGCCACTGCAAGATGGAAAAGCGCCGCCCATTGAGCAGAGTCTGGCCGGAACGATTGGCCGTACAGTGGAACCGCTGATCAAACCGCTGGGCTTCAACTGGAAGATCGGCATCGGGCTAATTACGTCTCTGGCCGCTCGTGAAGTTATAGTTGGAACTCTGGGAACGATTTACGGGATTGAAGGCGAATCCCAAACGCAAGGCTTGCAGGAAGCATTGCGAAAAGACCTGACACCCGCGGGAGCCGTGGCTCTGCTGGTCTTCTTCGCTTTCGCGATGCAATGCATGTCCACCATCGCTGTCGTTCGCCGCGAGACCGGGGGCTGGCAGTGGCCCATCGTTCAATTTCTCTATATGACCGGGATTGCCTGGGTCTGCGCCCTGATTACGAATCAAGTCATCAGCCGCGGCTGGGTCTGATCAGCGTCCCATCCAGAAAAACAGCATAGCCCGCATCAGTATATAAGCGACGATCAACCCGACAATTGCTTTGTTGCGCGATAGTAAGCGGGCGGCAATCTCCCACGGTGCTTCGCGATACGCGGCAATCGTCGATTTCTCTCGGTATCGCGATATATCCGCCGCCAGGTCCAGGACGCTTGCGTAGCGTGCCAGGGGATCGATCGCCGTTGCCTTGGCGATTACCGCAAGCAAACGCTTGTCGCAGTCTTCACTGCCAACAGAACGCAGGATCTTTCCAAGCGCGTAGATATCGCTGCGCGCATCCACCGCTTTCCCCAGCGATTGTTCGGGTGGCATGTAAGCTGCCGTCCCCGCGATAGTCGGATCATCTTCGCCTACACCCGCCGCGACACCCCAATCCAGCACCAGGACCTCACCAAATTCGCCAACCATAATGTTCCGCGGTTTCAAATCGCGATGCACGATGCCCTTGGAATGCGCGAAGGCTACCGGCTCACAGAGGCGCTCAAAAACTCGGAGTCGTTCGGAGATCGGGTGTGCCGCGCAATACTCGTCGAGCGGCGCCCCGCGGACCAATTTCATCGTGTAAAAAACGCGGCCATCGGGCAGTTCGCCGATGTCATGAATTGGGACGATACCGGGATGTTCCAGCTTCGCCAGAACGTGAGCCTCGCGCCGCATCCGGGCAGACGCCTCGCCGCTTGAATCGGCAAGCGTTAAGACCTTGAGCGCAACCCTCCGTTGCAGGTCGTCATCTTCCGCCAGATATACGGTCCCCATCCCGCCCCGCCCAAGCTCTTCGACGATGCGATACTTGGTCGCTTCCATGTCTGGCAGGTCCACTACCTCCCGCAGCCGCGATAGCGCTTTGTCAGACAGCCAGCGCATTACCGTTTTGCCCGGAGCCTAAACCAAGCGTAAATATCTAGCGCTGCTTGAGATTCGTCCGGCGATCGTAATGTCACTTTCAACATTATCTGGCATAGCGTCGTCAACATGATTTGGCATCGATGGTCTTGTTGGCTGACGGCGACCGAGCGAGGAGCCGACAGACAGTTGCCAACCAACGATCAGGAAACCGCCACGCAAGTGTCACTCTCGCGAAGTTGATCGAGGAGTCATTGCAAAAACGAACGTTTGAGCAATGATACAGTTTACGCCACCTCGAGAGAGTACTGTTTCTCTAGACTAGGCGACTGATCGTTCTTTACTGCTTTCAGGTAAGTGGCTCGAAGCAGGAGGAGGGACTTTCGTTGGTGCAGTTTCGAGTAAACGGCGCGAGCCGTAGCACGGCTATGGCTCGGCGTCGAGAAAGCCGTTCACCATTGGGACGATGATGGGTATGCGCTGCATCAGTGTCACGTGGGTGTGTCAGGCAAGATGGCCAATCGCGACTGGGAGCGCGGCTTCATGTCGCCGCGGATCTCGCCACCCTTTAGGCGAAACATCTCCGCAGGAAAGCTGTCTTCCGCACTGCTGAACGCCGCCCGTTCTGTCGCCCACCGGAAGCGTTTGTTTGACGGATTGGCTGCGTCATTTTGTCTCAGTACTTGATCCCAGGCTGACGAGCAGCTCGTCGAGTTGGTCGAGCGTCTCGGGCATCGCGCCCGTCGATCCGGAGTCAAGCGCTTCTTTCGAGGGAAAGAGATCGTGCACGACCAACAACGTCTTGCCGGCGTTTTCCTCGAAGGTCACCGTGGTGATGGTCTCGCCGTTGTCACCTTCTTCGTTGGTCCAAACCAGGCGCGAGTGCGGTGTCACTTCGAGGTACGTGCCGAAGAACTCCATCGTCGAATCTTCGTGGCGAAACACCAAACGATACTGCCCCCCAACGCGAGCATCCATTTCGCAGGAAAGCAGGGTCAGCCCATACGACTTTGGTACCCACCACCTCCTGAATAGTTCTGCCTTGGTCCACGCCTCGAACACGAGGCGCGCAGGCGCGTTGACGGTGCGTGTGACGACGAGTTCGCGCTCGGATTTCCGTTCCACCGTCGTGTGGTTCTTCGTGGGGGTGGCCTCACTTTCTCTTCTTACGTCCATTTGCTTTCTCCTTTCGTTTTAATTCCTCGACAACGTTGTCCAACTCGTCGAAGCGTGCGCTCCAGAGCTGGCGGTACCTCTCGATCCATGCCGCTTCTTCTTGCAGTCCGCGAAGGCCGAGCTTACAGGTCCGCACGCGCCCGACCTTCTCCGTAGTGACGAGCCCCGCTTGCTCTAAGACGCCTACATGTTTCTTCATGCCCGTGAGGGTCATGTGGAACCTCTCGGCAAGGGCTGTGATCGAAGCGTCCGCTCGCCCGAGTTGCTCCAGAACGCCGCGTCGCGTTGCGTCCGAGAGCGCGCCGAACGAGGCATCGAAGTGGGTTTGGCAATACTGAACCATTAGGTTCAGTATACAATACCGATTGACGGCATGCAATCTTAGGTTGAGCGCGCCCTGCGTTGCCGGCCATGCACCTAAACTCAGGATCAACGGCACATCGTAGAGTTTCTAAGCCTAACCGATTACGAGGCTCTCCCGCGCAGCCTCCACGACCGCCTTGGTCACCTGTCGCAGCGAGTTGACTTCGAGGATTCGTTCTATCTGAGTGAGGAGACGGTTCAGCAACCGGAAGTTGGCGCCGGTGACGCGGATGATTGTTAAAAACGGTGCGTAGCTCGGAGCCTTTTCACCAAAGTCCTTGGAGAATCTCGACACCTGTCGGTACAGTGCTGCAATCGGCAACAGCGGTTTTTGCAGGGCCAGGCCTTCGATGGCTTCCTTAAGCTTGGCCGACACAACGCGGCGTTCACCACGATCAGTTCGATTTTTGCGGACCAGCGCCGTCAACCCGATCCGGCGATACTCCGAAACTAAAAGATGTGTCGGCCCTATGCCAAGTAATGTTGAGAGTGCCACCCTGACACCGTGCTTAGAGGCACGATGGATAATTTAGGCATTATGGAGACCACATTGAACTCCCAGGACAGTCGAGTGACGCTACTCGCACTGGGGGGAATTGCGGGGCTCGTCTCGGCGGTGTGTCATGAGGCGATTGGTCATGGAGGTGCATGTTTAGCCGTTGGCGGCGAAGTCACTCTGTTGACGGCAACTCACTTTGCTTGTCTGGGTGGAAGTAGTTTGGTGGACATGGCAGGACCTTTGGCGAACGTGGTGCTTGCAGTCATCGGAGCAATTGGCCTAGTTACAATACCGCGAGTATCATTGCAGTGGCGTCTGTTTTTCCTGGCGATTGCCGTCTTCAATACCTTCTGGTTCGCTGGTGAGTGCGTTCGATCAAGTTTGACGAGTATGGACGACGAAGCTGCGATTGCTCGCGCGTTCAACTGGCCTTTCTATTGGCGCCCCTTGTGTCTGGGACTTGCCCTCGGCATCTATAGATTCGGACTAAAGAGCTTTGTGAATCCAATTCGCTCGGTTGGCTTATCGCCGTCTTCGAGTAAAGCTCGGTTTTCTCGCATGGTCATCCTGTTTCTAGGCGGCGTCAGCGCTCTCGTGATCGCGGGGGTATGCTGGCAGAAAAATCCTCTAAATGGTGGGATTGAGGGCGCATTACCGATCGGTGTGGCATGTTTACCAATACTCTTTAGTGTAAAAGTAGCCAAACGGCTCGGACCAATAGGCGAGGCCAGCACCGTGAAATTCTCTCCATCACTAATCGGCGTAAGCATTCTGCTGCTCATCATCTTCGCTCTGACTCAGGGCAGAGGCATAGGGCGCTTAGCGTGAACTGGCCTTGGCGTCATCTCAAAACATCTCATCAAGCAGGCGAAAGCGCCGGAGAAGCGATTCGTTGGCACAATTCGATGGGAGATGCCGGCGGAATTCCTGCTCACCGGAAAGCCCAAAATGATCACGCATCCCTCTGAGAGCCAACGCCCAATCTTGGGCCGGATGTGTGATTCCTGCGCGACCAATATCCACAATCCCGCTCAGCCGTCCATCCAGCGCAAGGAAGTTTTCCAGAGAGAGGCGTCGCCGTGGGTGAAACAACGCAGATGCGGCAAAGGTGGAAAGGCTTGCAGTTCTTTTAGAACGTCTTCTGCGGAACGGTTTTGATTTGCTTCTTCAAAGTAAGACGTGTCGATCAGGCCAGCTTGCAAACGTTCTTCAGCATCGCGGATGCGCAGGTTCCAGTCAGCCAGGAACGGACACCCCACGCCCGGAACCGCATGAATCTGCTGGAGCGCATCGGCGAGTAATCGGCTGGCCAGCTCTAATGGTAGTTCGGTTAGTGGGAGACCGGGTAGATCCGACATGTGCAGAACGCCCTTTTGTTCATGTAGCACTTGCGCCACGGGCAATCGATCAGCACACCAACGTAGAACAGCTGTCTCTTGGGCGATCTCCGAGTCTGGCCCGGATTTCTCAATCCACGATGTACCGTCCGGTCGCTTTACACGCACCACGCGCGCACCGGACTCACTTAGCAAAATCGGGATTCTCAGATCAAAGCTCACAGGCTACGGGTAGCGATTTGACCCAAACAGAAGCCGGGCTTCCTGGCGAAAGTCGTCTTCACCGCCGGTTATTTCGCGGAGACGCTCCAGCACAATACGGCGGAATTCCCGGCGGGCGAATGCCAGATAATTTGTGACGGTGGAAACAGTAAGCGCGTGAGCGGCGGCGAGCTCCTGATAGCTGACCTCCGCTGAATTCGCATCCAGATCGTAACGCTCAAACAATGCGAAGTGGATCTGTTTATTTTGCTGCCGGCACTCATCGCGCAAGGTTTCCACTGCATCGGCGAATAAGCCCCGTACCCACTCGGCGTGAAAGCATTGTTCAATCGACGCACCACCGGGTACATCATGCTGGCGGAGTTCGCCTTCCGCCGTCTCGAAATCCAAGCCGACCAGAGTAAATTCACCGCCACGTTTTAAGCATTCGCCCGCCGCGCGCTCGTTCGACACAAACCCATCCAGGCACGTCCGCAAATAGGTACGAAAGCATGCCCGCTGCGGATCGAACCGGGCGAAAAAGTCTTTCTCCATAGCGCGCGTAAAGAAAGCCTGCGTAAGGTCCTTCGCATCCTCGTTCGAGCGCTTCCAGCGGATGCGAATGTATTTGTAAACCGGTTTCCAGTAAGCGCCTGCAATCTTATCCCAGGCGTACCGGCGAACGGTGGAATCCAGGCCATGAGCGGCCCGGATGGCCGAAAGATTCGTCTCCGGGAAATGGCTTCGACTGCCGCCAATAGCGGTGTCAGGATCGCTCGTTGTCTTCATTCGACAATTGCGTTAACAGCCACGCTTTCGCTGCTTGCCAATCGCGCTTAACGGTCTTTACCGAAACGCCGATTACGTGCGCGGTTTCCTCTTCGGTCAAACCGCCAAAAAACCGCAGCTCCACTGCCTGGGCCGCGCGCGGATCGAAGGCATTCAAGCGCTGCAGCGCGTCATCCAGATCGACCAGATCCTCATCCCGTTTTTCCGAGAGTCCGTTGACTTGATCCAGCGAGAGTTTTACCCGTTGGCCACCGCGTCGCGCCGCCTGCTGCGCCCGGGCATGGTCCACTAAAATCCGGCGCATCTGCTGTGCCGCGACGGCAAAGAAATGAGCGCGATTTTCCCACTCGATCGGCTCCGAGCCGAACAACTTCATGAATGCTTCGTGCACCAGCGCCGTCGCTTGGAGTGTATGGTCCGGCCGTTCGCGGCGCATGTAACTGCCGGCGAGACGGCGCAATTCGCTATAGACCAGCGGTATCAGGTCGGCGGCGGCCTGTTCGTTGCCGCTACGCATATCGACGAGTAGTTCCGTTACGCCCTTCGGCGCCGGTGGCGACATGGAATCCTCCAGATTGGGCAACTCAGTTGTCTTCACAGATAGCATACTAGTAAGTGAAGCGGCGCGCCAAAGCGTGACACATTGGGCAACGTAACATCCGCCGCGCGTGTGCCACACTGTCTATTGCCATGATGACGGCCGAGCGTTGGCAGCAAATCCGCAATACATTCGAACTCGCTCTCCAATATGATCCGGAGGATCGCGAACGCATCATCCTTATGGTCTGCGGAGAAGACTCCGCGATGCTCGCCGAAGTCCATAAACTGGTCGACGCCAATGCCCACACCGACGATTTTCTGGAGACTCCAGCGGCCGAAGCGGCGAACAAACCCATTATTGGAACCCGCCTCGGCGCATATCGGATTCTGGAAGAAATAGGGCGTGGCGGAATGGGCGCCGTCTATCTTGCCGTTCGCGCCGACGATGAGTACCGGCAGCAGGTGGCCATCAAAGTAGTTCAGTTCGCGGCCGATGGAGAGTTGCTCAACCGATTTCGCCAGGAACGGCAAATCCTCGCGAATCTCGACCATCCGTACATCGCGAAACTCCTGGACGGCGGCACAACTGAGGACGGGCGCCCGTACATTGTGATGGAGTTTGTGAAAGGGTCGACGATCGACGAGTATTGCAAGCGCGAAAGTCTCTCACTGAATGAAAGCATTGAGCTATTTCGCAAGGTTTGTAGTGCTGTCCATCACGCCCATCGTAATGGCATCGTTCACCGCGATCTGAAACCGGGAAACATTCTTGTAACAGCCGATCAAGCTCCGAAGATGCTCGATTTTGGAATCGCCAAAATTCTCAAACCGGAAATTCTGCCATTTGCCCCCGTCATGACGCGCACGGGCATGCGGCCGATGACGGTGGATTATGCCAGCCCCGAGCAAGTGCGGGCGGAACCCGTAACGGCTACTAGCGATGTGTATACGCTGGGCGTTGTCTTCTATGAACTACTGACGGGCAAATCGCCATATGGAGCACGTGGAAAAGATCAAGTCGACGTTGTGCAACGAATCTGCGAGATCACTCCCGTGGCTCCCAGTAAGGTTAAGACGGTGATTGTAGGGGACTCCGCCGCGGCAACGCTGGGAGGCAGAAAAACAGAAGCTCTTCGGCGCAAGCTGAAGGGGGATCTGGACGCGATTGTTCTAAAGGCCCTGGAAAAGTCGCCGGCAAATCGCTATCAGTCGGCTGAATTGCTCAGTGAAGATCTCGCCCGCTACCTGACGGGACTGCCGGTGGTGGCTCGCGAGAAAAATCTGTTTTACCGCTTCTCAAAAGCCGTTTCGCGGCGAAGTATCGTCATGAGTGCCGTGGCGATTCTGCTTGCCTTGGCCACAGCCGTAGTCCTTGAGGAGATTTGGCGACGCGAAGATGCGCAAAAGCTCGGCAGCGCCAGCCAAGTGGTTAGCGGCATCCTGACGACGGGTTCGGTAACCAAGGAAGTTCTTGCCAGCACCACCAGCTACGTGGACAAACTGCGAATCTCCGCAAAGTCCGACCCCATGCGGCTGCGTGAGGTAGCAACGCTCTATTCGCAATTAGGAGACCGCCAATTCTTTCTCGATCCCGATGCATCGCTTGCCAGCTATCGACACGCCTTGGACGCTTGGATGGCACTTCCGGATAGTGCGGCGGTGGCGCCGATTCAACTGAAGATTGGTGACATCCTCTGGAATCGCGGGGAGGCGAACAATGCCATCGCCGCCTATTCCGACGTTCTCCGTACACTGCCTGGCGAGGCTAATGAACGGCTCGGTCATCTTTACGTTCAATCTGGCGATCGCGACAAAGCGCTTAGCCATTACCGGGTGGCCTTGGCAATGTACGAGAAAGAAAAGCGCGACGAAGATGCCGCCAGGATGCGCCTCGGGATAGGTTCTTTGGCGAGGAATGATGAACTGCTGCGGGCCGGTCTGCAAGTCTACGCGGCTTTGGCCGAACAGAGCGACGTGAGCGCGTCCACCCTTGATACATACGCTGGGGCTCTGACTACCTCAGACCCCAAGACCGCCGTAATAATCTCGCGGCGTGCCAATGTGCTAGCGGATTGGCACAATCCGTTATATCTTAGAACACTCGCCACAGCCCTGCAGGCAAACGGGGATCCCAGAGGGGCCGCGGAATACCGGGATCGTGCTCTGGCAATTGTGAACAGCGCCCCAGGCAAGAGCGGCCTGCGGGACAAGCTGACTGATTTAATCGGCGGAAAGAACTAGAATCGCCGCAAATGAATGCTGCCATTGACGGACGTTACTTTTAAAGCACGTCCACCAGTGCCGAGCTTTCCTTCCATCGATTTCCCCAGCAGCCGGCCGTGCCCAACGATCGGAAAATCAGTCAGGATGCTTCCATTCACGGTCTTCACGTGAACATCGGCGTTGGCGGAGGAAGGCAGGGCAATGTCGACGCTGCCATTGATCGATGTGAACTCATGCAGCGCGGTCCAATCGACTCTGCCGATGGAGGCAATGATCGATCCGTTCACGGTGTTCGCCTGCGCCGCGCCGCTGGTTGAGATATTGATCTTTCCGTTCACCGAGTACGCCTCCACATCCGCCGTCAAAGCCGTCGCCTCGACATTTCCATTCACCGTCCGTCCCGTGAATTTCACACCCCTCGGCACATGTACGACGAATTCCACGCGCACATCGTTGTTGTGGGTGCTCATCGGGGCGGATCCCGGCTGACATTCGCCGGAGCGGGGCACTTCGCTAGGGTAGACCGCGCACACCGTAATCCCGCCCGCGTGTGGAACCACCTGAATGGCTACAGTCGCTGGATCGTCCCGGTGCCCTGAGCGCCGCGCTTCAATTACCACTTCGTTTCCTGGTCCCGGCTCGGCGTGTACGCTTCCGTTGATCCCCTTGATTTCGATGAGCTGTCCTTGTGCCAGCGCTCCGCGCCATTGAAATGCGGTACCGTCCCACCCGAATAACGTGGAAGACAAAACGGCGAGCAGAAAACTCGAAAGCTGCAGCGAACGCCGTATAGAATTCATACGAGTACTCCTTCTGATCAAGATTGGCGGCTGTCACCTTCGCAGCCCGCAGAACGGATGGGTGAAGTTAAGCAAACCTCGGGCCATCGTAGAATCAGTAGCTTAATAGTGAATTGCTCAGGCGGGCTGTTCATTTATGGGATCAGTGCAGGCAAAACCGCACAGGCCGCCCGGCGTTCGTTTCTAAAAAGGAGGAGAATCGATAGGTAAGCAGTTCGGAATCGTGGCGTTGTCAACTTCTAGGGCGATTTCGCGTTTATACAGACAGAAGGTTTCATTAGCATGGTGAAAAAGTCGCTTATCGGCCTGAGTATCGTTGCGCTACTGGTTACGATCCCGGCCATTGACGCACGTGTAACGAAGAAAAAAGTCGACGACCAGCAATTCCAGATTAAGCTTTCCAAAGATAGACAGATTACCCATGCTATCGACCGCCTGACTTTCGGTGCCCGGCCCGGCGATTTTGCTACAGTTCAGAAGCTGGGCTTGAAGAAGTGGATCGACCTGCAATTGAACCCGTCCCGAATCAAGGAAAATCCGATTCTGGAAGCGAAGCTAGCCCCACTGCTTTCCCTACAGATGACGGAAATTCAAGCCGTCCAAAATTATCCCTCACGGCAAATGATCATCGCCGTGGCGCGAGGCAAGGAAAAGCTGCCGGAAGATCCGCTGTTGAGAAATACGGTGCAACGGCTGGTGCAGCGATATCGGGCGAAGATAAATCCCGATGACAAAACCGTCACCGATGACGAGATGGAGCCCGTGACGCCGATCGACCAACTGATCGCCGAAGAGCAGTTGAAGACGCTCAGGAACGGAACCGCGGATAAGAAGCGCGAAGTTCTGGCGGGGATTGCAGGCGATCAGATGGAAGCCGTCGTTCTGGCCCTGCCGCGGAATCTGCGCCAGCAACTTTTCAACCTGGCCCCTGAAACCATGCGCCGGATGATCATGATCTCGAACGCCCCGCAGCAGCTGGTGGCCTACGATTTGTCAGAGGGCAAGCTGTTCCGGGCGATATACAGCAATCGCCAACTGCAGGAAGAATTGGTCGATTTTTGGTATAACCACTTCAACGTTTATCTGGATAAGGGCGCCGATCGATTCCAGGTTCCAACGTATGAACGGGATGCCATCCGGCCTCATGTTTTGGGCAGCTTCCGAGATTTCCTGGAAGCTACGGCGAAGAGTCCCGCGATGCTGTTCTATCTCGACAACTGGCAGTCCGTCGGTCCGCCGAAAACGCCGAAGGTTGCGCTAAAGGGTCCGCAAGCAAAGCGGCCGGCACGTGGATTGAATGAGAACTATGGACGTGAACTGCTAGAGCTGCACACCCTTGGAGTGGATGGCGGGTACACCCAGAAAGACGTAACCGAAGTGGCGCGCTGCTTCACCGGATGGACCATTCGCGAGCCGCGTAAGGGCGGTAGTTTCGACTACAACGACAAGGTCCACGATAAGGGCGAGAAGATCGTTTTGGGTGTGACAATTCCAGCGGGCGGCGGCATGGACGATGGCGAGAAGGTTCTCGACATCCTGGCCCGGCATCCGTCCACCGCGCGTTTCATTTCTACTAAACTGGCCAAACGATTTGTATCAGACACACCGCCGCAAGCCCTGATTGACCGGATGGCGAAGACTTTCCACGACAAGAAGGGCGACCTTCGGGAAGTAATGAAAACCATGCTGAGCTCGAAGGAATTCTGGTCTGAGGGCGCGTATCGAGCGAAGGTGAAGACGCCGTTTGAAATGATCGCCAGTGCCGTCCGTGCCTTGAATGCCGACGTGGAATTCTCTTTCCCGCTGTCCAATCAGATTGCCGCTCTAGGCCAACCTTTGTACCGCAAACAGGAGCCGACCGGGTATTCGAGCGCTAACGCGGAATGGATAAACTCGGCGGCCTTACTGGCTCGTATGAACTTTGCATTGTCGCTAACCCAGAATAAAGTTGCGGGTGTGAAAGTAGACCAGCAGCGATTCAACGACGCCGCCAAGGATGACCCTATGGGCGTAGCGCGGGCGGTGTTGTTCCAGGACGTGAGCCCACAAACTCGCTTAGCGATTGAAACTGCATTGAAGGCACAACAAGCGAAAAATCCCAAAGAGAAGCCGGCCCCGGCGGTGATCGCGGGATTGGTGATCGGCTCGCCGGAATTTCAAAGGCGATAGAATCCGCCAGGTTGCGGGCGGAAGGCTGTAGGTTGTCGATACGGGTCTGGTTAAGGCCGAGATTGAGCAAGATGGAGGTAAGTTGTTGGCAACCGCCACAACCCTATTTATATGCATTCACGAAGATTATTCCTCAAGAGTTCCGCGGTCGCTATGTTCGGTGTGGGCACTGCGCCGGCGTGGTTATCTCGAGCATTGTATGCGGCGGATGCGCCCAGTCCCCGGAAGAAAATTCTGGTGGCGATCTTTCAGCGGGGTGCCGCCGATGGCTTGAACGTCGTCGTCCCCTTCGGCGAGCAGGCCTATTATGATCTGCGACCGGCGATCGCCATCCCGCGACCCAATGGGACGCCCGAGGCCGCGGTGGACCTCGATGGATTTTTCGGATTGCATCCCTCGCTGAAGGCCCTAAAACCGCTGTTCGATCAGCAGCATCTAGCCGTGGTGGACGCGGTAGGATCGCCCGACCCGACCCGTTCGCATTTTGACGCGCAGGACTATATGGAGTCGGGAACGCCAGGATTGAAGGCGACCAGCGACGGCTGGCTGAATCGAGCGTTAGTGGCTCGGACCGGTTCGCAGTCCCCAATGCGGGCTTTGAGTATGGGGTCGGCACTTCCGCGGTCGATGCGCGGACGGAATGACGCGATCGCCATCAACAGCTTAAATGATTTTCAAATCCGCGACGCCCAGAGTTCCTCTACGTTCGAAAGCATGTACGCTGGCACACTCGACAAGACTTTAAACGGAACCGCCAAAGAGACCTTCGACGCGGTAAAGATGTTGCAGACCATTCAGAAGCAGAAGTACACACCGGCTAGCGGCGCTGCCTATCCCAACGGAAAGTTTTCTCAGAACATGCAACAGATCGCCCGTCTGATCAAGGCTGATGTGGGGCTCGAAGTCGCCTTTACCGATGTCGGCGGGTGGGATACGCACGTCAACCAGGTCGGGCCCAAACCTTCACTGGGTGGCATGGCGAATCTGCTTAGTGAATTTGGACAGAGCTTAGCGGCCTTCTATCAGGACCTGGGTGACCGGATGGCGGATGTGACCGTAGTGACGATGTCGGAATTTGGGCGCACCGCGAAAGAGAATGGGAATCGCGGTACCGATCACGGGCATGCCAACGTGATGTTTGTCATGGGCGGCGATGTCAAGGGCGGGAAGGTCTACGGCGACTGGCCAGGCCTTGGACCGGATCAACTGTATGAAGGCCGCGATCTGAATCTCACTACCGACTTCCGCGATGTTCTAGGGGAACTAGTGGTGAAGCATTTGGGCAATCGGGAAATGAAGTACGTTTTTCCGGGTTATCCCGAGCCACACTTTCGGGGACTGATCGGCTAAGCGCCCCACCGTCCTAATTGCACTATACTACTGGTACACTAGTTAACCAGTATGTTAGTTATTCAGCTTGACTCCGGCTCGGGCGTACCCGCTTATCGCCAAATCATCGATCAAATACTGGGGGCTCTCGCTGCGGGGACTTTGCGGAGCGGCGACCAGGTTCCCACCGTTCGGCAGTTGGCGCAAGCTCTCAAGGTCAACCCTAACACCGTGGTGCGGGCCTACAAAGAACTGGCGATACGTGAAATCCTCGGCACGCAGCAAGGTACCGGAACTTTTGTCACCCAGAAAAAGATCAAGCCAAACGATACTGAGCGGCAGCGCCGGTTGCGGCAATTCGTAACGGAAATCGCGGCCCGGGCCGGTGTTGAGGGTTTCACGATCAAGGAACTTCGCGAACGCCTCAAGGAATTGCAGGTTGAGCGGTGAATCCGCCGGCGACAGGTCCCGTCAGACCAACGCGCGGCGAAGGTCCGAGAAGACCATCCATCACATTGTTCGGCGCGGGGATTGCCTTGGCAATCGCAGCCGCTTCCGTATTTCTCGCACTGCGCTCCACCAGCTTGTTTCCATTACTTAGCGGCTCAGTCCTGGCCTTTACGCTGCTACTCGCGATAAGGGGTACGAACCCTTCTGAAAAGGCCGCGGTGGAATGGCTAGGCCGCTATATTGGCGTACGTGGCCCCGGTATCTTTCTGATCGTGCCATTCATGGAAAGGGTTAGTCATTACATCGATCAAAGCGTGCGCATGACCAGCCTGCGGGCCGAGCCGGCACTGACTCGCGATAAGGTTCCAATCACCGTGCAAGCGACAATTTCCTGGGTTGTTTCCGATGCGGAAAAGGCAATTCACGAGGTGGCAAACATCGACGAAGCGGTCTCCGGCCACGCCCAGACTAAAATCATCGCCTACACGGAGCGTTGGGAAATGTCACAACTGATAGATCAGCGCACCGTTCATGCGCGGGAGTTACAAAGTATTCTTAATCAGACCGTGAATTCCTGGGGTGTCACCGTGCGATTCGTCGAGATAGAGGACATTCAAATTTATAGGCCATCGCAGCGCCGTGTGCGCTAGGTCCGGCAGAAGACTGCTTCGTCCCCAAACATGCGGGCGGCGGTCGCGCACTTACATACAATTTTAACTTGCCCCTGGACGCAATCCGAAGGACACTGAAAGTTCACAAAGGAGTCGACGAATTGAATTTGAAGCTATCCGACGGCGGTCCCGTCCGGGAGCCGGCAGACCGGTGGACTACGGCCGATGCCGGCGAGTTATATGATGTCGCCGCTTGGGGCAAAGGATATTTCTCGGTCGGCGCGAATGGAAATCTGTGGGTTCACCCCACGAAGGAAGCGAATCATCGTATCGATTTGAAAGAACTGGTGGACCGGCTGGAGCTGCGTGGCATCGGTATGCCCATCCTAATCCGCTTCGCCGAAATCTTAAAACACCGGCTCGGAGAAATTCATCAGGCATTTCAAACATCCATCGCTGAACACGGCTATAAGGGCAATTACTGTTGCGTCTATCCCATCAAGGTCAATCAGCAACGCCAGGTGGTTGAAGAAGTTTTTCAATTTGGACGCCCCTACAAATTCGGTCTTGAGGCTGGATCTAAGCCTGAATTGCTTGCTGTGATGGCGGTGGCCGATAACGAGACTCCGATCCTCTGCAATGGGTTCAAGGACGAAGAATATATCGAGATGACGATGTTGGCCAAGAAAATCGGCCGCCAAATCATCCCTGTTGTTGAAAAATTCACGGAGCTCGAACTGATCTTGAAGTACTCGGAAAAGATGGGTGTGCGTCCGGTAATCGGTTTACGCCTGAAACTGGCGAGCCGTGGATCGGGACGCTGGAAATCATCGGGTGGGTATCGCTCGAAGTTCGGATTGATGGTGAGCGAGGCTCTGCGCGCGCTGAATCAATTGAAGGCGCTGGGAATGGAGGATTGCCTCCAGCTTCTACACTTCCACTTGGGCAGCCAGATTACGAATATCCGCCAGATAAAGGGCGCGGTGATTGAGGCGGCGCGAATTTACGTCGAACTGAAGCGGGCCGGCGCGGGTCTGAATTATATGGATGTCGGCGGCGGATTGGGCGTAGATTATGACGGCTCACAGACCGACTTTGAATCGAGCGTCAACTACACACTGCAGGAATACGCGAACGATGTGGTCTATCACATCCAGAACATTTGCGACGAAGCGGAAGTGGCGCATCCGACCATTGTTTCGGAGAGCGGACGGGCGATTACGTCCTATCACAGTGCGCTGGTTTTCAACGTTGTAGGCGTCAGTGGATTCGGCGAGGAAGAACTTCCGGAAACATTACCCGACGATGTGGAGTCCCCGTTAGTCGATTTAGTGGAGACCGCAAAATCGCTGAGCAGCAAGAATCTGTTGGAAAGTTTTCACGATGCGCAGCAGGCGCTTGATTCCGCGCTCAACTTGTTTAGTCTGGGTTATCTGCCGCTTGAGCAGCGCAGTCTCGCCGAATCTTACTACTGGAATATTTCGCGGCGCATACAACGCATGGCAAAGGATCTCGAGTATCTTCCAGAGGAACTGGAGGGTCTTGAAGGCATGCTATCGGATACCTATTTTTGTAATTTCTCATTGTTCCAAAGCATGCCGGACAGTTGGGCTGTGAAGCAGTTGTTCCCCATCATGCCCATCCATCGTTTGGAAGAAGAACCCTTCCGCCACGGCATACTCGGCGATATCTCATGCGATTCGGACGGCAAGGTGGATCAATTCATCGACCGCCGCGATGTCAAGAAAACGTTACGCCTGCACAATTACAACGGCCAGCCATATTACCTTGGCGCGTTTCTTGTGGGCGCCTATCAGGAGATTTTAGGCGACCTGCATAATCTGTTCGGCGATACCAATGCCGTTCACGTCAGCCTGAGCGATACGGGCGAAGTAATTCTCAGCCACGTTATTAAAGGCGACACCGTCCGCGAAGTTCTTGACTATGTACAGTTCCACGCCAAGAGCCTGCTGGAGCAGTTTCGCCAGGACATGGAAATCGCCGTGCGCGATGGTCGCATCGGCTATGAAGAATCGGGTCGCCTGTTGCGTTTCTATGAAGACGGATTGAACGGCTACACCTATCTGGAACAGTAATCAGAACTGGCGAAAGCTGTACCGGAAACTATTCGCGGCGAGAGCTTCCAACTCGCCGCGAGTGAAACCAAAATGCATTTCCGCAAGCTCGTACTCGCGATTCAGAGACGTGTGGAATAGCGCCGGATCGTCCGTATTCAGGACTATCGGCACTCCTGAGTCATACAATTTCTTCACTGGATGAGCCTCTATCGAATTCACGACGCCCGTGCAAATGTTACTGGAAATACAAATTTCGAGGGGAATGTTCTTCGCTCGCAGGTGCTCTACCAAGAGCGGATCTTCTATGGCGCGGATTCCGTGCCCAACTCGCTCCGCGCCGATTGCCAGCGCTTCCCACACGCTTTCCGGGCCCGTGGTTTCGCCCGCGTGGCACGTGAGGTGCAATCCTTTTTCGCGAACCTCTTGATAGATTTCAGCAAACCACTTCGCCGGCCCACGCGCTTCATCGCCGCCGATGCCGAACGCGACAACGCCATCGCCAGCACGTTCGATTGCCAGCTCCGCAACCTGCGCCGCGGGTGCTACCCCAAACTGCCGTACTGCATCCAAAATCCAGAAAACACGCATCGAAAATCTGGCCGCTTCCCCGATAACCGCATCGAACACCGCATGGAAGTCCTGCTCTTTCCATAAAATCACTCCCGCCGAAAGAGTGATCTCAGCATAAGAAACGCCCTGGGCCTCAAGCCGTTCCAATAAATGTTTCGTAGCCAAGGCATAGTGCTCTGGCGTCTTGAGGCGTTTCGAAATCCAGATATAACTTTGTAGAAAACCGAGGAAGTCCGTATAGTGAAAGGCTGCATCGATCTCAGCCAATGTAAGCGACGGATCCAGTTCGCGTAGTGTCTGCGGTTCGACGGATCCCTCTAGATGAAGATGCAATTCGGCTTTCGAATCCGGAACGTTGCTCATGGTCTTCAGTCAACCACAATACTCGATCGGGCCTGAATTCTTTACCCTGCGATAATGAAGCCGATGATGACCAATCACGATATCGACGCCCTTGTCGGCGGCTATCATGGCGACCCTTTTCGCGTGCTCGGTCCACATCCAGCGGAGGATCCCGCCATTGGTTGGGAAGTTCGAGCTTTTCTGCCTGAGGCTTGTGAAGCGGCGGTGGTGATGGGCGATGTCGTCACCCCGATGAAGAAGCGCCACGCCCAAGGTTTTTTTATTGGCGTCCTACCCGGCACTCCGCGCGATTACACGCTGCGCTTGAAACTGTGGAGCGGTCCGTCGCAGGATATTGAGGATCCCTATCGTTTTCCGCCTTTGCTCAGCGCATTCGATTTGCACCTTCACGGGGAAGGGACGCAGTATGAGAGCTTCCGAACGATGGGCGCGCACCTTGTCGAATGTCTGGGGATTCACGGCGTGCGCTTCGCCGTTTGGGCGCCGAATGCCAGCGTTGTCAGCGTCACCGGCGACTTCAATCAATGGGACACGCGCCGCCACCCAATGCGTGTCCGCGACGGTGGAATCTGGGAATTCTTCCTTCCCGAAGCGCAGGCCGGACAAGCCTACAAATACTCTGTGCGCTCACAGCGTGGCCACACGCAACAAAAATCCGACCCTTACGGATTCTATAGCGAAGTCCCGCCAAAATCGGCATCGGTCATCTGCGACCTCAGTACCTATATTTGGAGCGATAGCGAATGGATGGCCCGGCGAGCCACAAGCGATCCGCTAAAATCGCCGATGTCGACATATGAAGTGCATCTAGGCTCGTGGATGCGCGGACCGGGCAACGAATCGCTCACCTATCGCGAACTGGCTGATCGCCTTGTCGATTACGCGGTTGGTTTGGGCTACACACATCTTGAGTTGATGCCGATCATGGAACATCCCTTCGCGGGATCGTGGGGCTATCAAGTGATAGGCTCCTACGCCCCTACCTCGCGCTTTGGGTCGCCGCAAGACTTCATGTACTTCGTCGACAAGTGCCATCAGGCTGGCCTTGCGGTTATCGCCGATTGGGTGCCCGCCCACTTTCCCAAAGATGCCCATGGCCTTGCCCAATTTGACGGAACCGCTCTCTATGAGCACCAGGATCCCCGGCTGGGAGAACATCGCGAATGGGGGACGCTGATATTTAATTACGGACGCAATGAAGTTAGAACATTCCTGATCTCGAATGCGATGTTCTGGCTGGAGCAATATCACATCGATGGTCTGCGCGTGGACGCCGTTGCCTCCATGCTTTATTTGGATTATTCGCGTAAGGCCGGCGAATGGGTCCCCAACAAGTTCGGCGGCAATGAAAATCTGGAAGCCATAGAATTCTTGCGGAAGTTCAACGAACTCGCCCATAAATTCCCCGGCGTTGTCACGATCGCCGAGGAATCTACTTCATTCCCCATGGTGTCGCGTCCGGTTTATATGAACGGCTTGGGCTTCACTATGAAGTGGAATATGGGCTGGATGCACGACATGCTCAATTACTTCGCACAAGATCCGGTGTATCGCAAATTCCACCACCAGCACATTACCTTTAGCCTGCTGTATGCCTTCACCGAAAATTTTGTTCTGCCGGTTTCTCATGACGAAGTGGTCTATGGAAAGCACTCGCTGCTTCGCAAGATGCCAGGCGACGAATGGAAAGCTTTCGCCAATGTGCGCTCATTCCTCTCCTACATGTTCGGCCACCCGGGCAAGAAGCTTCTGTTCATGGGTTGTGAAATTGGTCAACCCGAAGAGTGGGATCATGACGGAAGTATTCATTGGGATCTGCTCGCTTTTGCCCCCCATCGCCAGCTTCAGGATTTTGCCAAGGACTTAAACGCGCTGTATCGTTCGCAGCCCGCCCTCTACCAGGAAGACTTCCATTTCCGAGGCTTCGAGTGGATCGATTTCCGCGATGTCGAAGGGTCGGTCATCGCTTTCACTCGCTTCGCCACCGATCCGACGGACTTCATCGTCGTGGTCGGAAATTTTACGCCGATTCCCCGTCATGGTTACAGGCTGGGCGTGCCTGCGGCCGGGCTTTATATAGAGTTGCTAAATTCAGATTCGCTGCAGTACTGGGGGAGCGGTGTTACGAATGGCGCGGAGATACGGACGGAACCGACCCAGTTTCACGGAAAAGCAAATAGTATTTCTTTAACTCTGCCACCATTGGGAGTGGTCTTTTTAAAACGTATTGGCTAATCGCGCTGGTGGGTGGGAACGCGTAAGGCGGATACGATGCCGAAGGCCGCCAGCACGACTACACCAACACCAATCCAGCGTGGCGGGACACGGAGCAGATCGGCGAGCATGGCGAGCGCTACCATCAACAACACATAGCTTAGAAGGTGCATCGCGTACGTCATCGCCCCGGATCTCCAGTACTTTCGTATAGGCAGGTGCCTTGCCATGGGGAAATGGTTCAATGCCAATGGTTTAGCACGGATGGTACCTTTGGACTAAGTAATGATTACACGCGGAGGTTCATGATTTGGCTAAAAGTTACGACGTAATTGTGGTCGGGGGCGGACATAACGGTCTGGTAACCGCCGCGTATTTAGCGAAATCCGGCCGCAAGGTACTAGTACTTGAATCTCGGGATTTAATTGGCGGATGCTGTGTCACGGAGGAGATCTGGCCCGGATATAAGGTTTCCACCGCATCCTATTTATCGAGTTTGATGCAGGAGAAGGTGGTCAGGGAATTGGAGCTTGAGCGCTTCGGCTACCGCGTCGACGCCAAGGATCCCGCCTTCTTTTCCCCGTTCCCCGATGGGCGCCATCTCTTCATGTGGCAGGACCGGCAAAAGACCCTGACGGAGTTCGCCAAGTTCTCGCAACACGATGCCGAAGTTCTCCCCGCTTACGAAGTCCATCTGGAGAAACTGGCGATAGTGGCTGAGTCGCTTCTGCTGGTTACCCCCCCAGAGTTTCCTCCGCGCGGCGCAGGCGATTTCATTGATTATCTGAAGTTAGTTGGGCGGATGCGAGGTCTGGCGCCGAAGGAGATGATCGGCCTTGTAAAGGTGTTCACCCAGAGTGCCGCGGATTTCCTGGATGAATGGTTTGAATCGGAAGAAATCAAAGTCACGCTGGCAACCGATGGCGTGATCGGAGCCAACGGAGGCCCAAGGTCCCCAGGGACCGCCTACATCCTGCTTCATCATTGCATGGGCGGTGTGAATGGCCATCGCGGTTTGTGGGGATTCGTACGCGGCGGCATGGGTGCGATTTCTAACGCCATCGCCGATTCGGCCCGGCGTCACGGCGCCGAAATTCGGACTTCGGCCCCCGTAGCAAAGATCGTGATTCGAGACGGACGCGCAACTGGCGTGATCCTGGAAAATGGGGACGAAATCGCGGCGAAGAATGTCGCCAGTAATCTGGATCCCAAACGAACATTTCTGAAGTTGATTGATGAGCGGGAATTGGATCCGGATTTCGTCAGGCAGATCCAGCACTATCGCTGCGAAGGAACGTCGCTGAAGATGAATCTGGCCTTGAGCGGATTGCCGGAGTTCCTCGCACTGCCCGGCGCGCCAGGACCACAACATCGCGCCACGATGCATATCTGCCCGTCGATGGATTACGTCGAGAAGGCCTGGGACGACGCGAAGTATGGACGCCCGTCAAAGTCGCCTTTGCTCGAGTTGACCATCCCAACCATGTACGACCCTTCCCTCGCGCCCGCTGGAAAGCACATCATGGGGATCTTTCTGCAATACGCCCCATACACGCTGCGCGACACCACCTGGGACATCGAACGGGAACCTTTCGGAGACCGTGTGATCGACATGATCGCCGAGTATGCCCCGAACATTCGCGATATCGTCATGGAACGCCAAATCCTTACGCCGCTTGACCTGGAACGCCGTTTCGGATTGACTGGCGGCAACATCTTTCATGGCGAAATGAGCGTGGATCAAATGTTCGTGATGCGCCCTATACCAGGTTGGGCGCGGTATCGAACGCCGATACGGGGGCTGTACATCTGCGGGTCGGGTGCCCATCCCGGGGGCGGCGTCATGGGCGCTCCCGGTCACAACGCGGCACGGGAAATTCTGAAGGGCTAGACTGCCGTATCCAGGCTGCGCCACAGATACCAGGCGGCGATGGAACGATAAGGGCGCCAGGACGCGGCGATCTTTTCCATGCGAGCCGGCGTGGGCAAATCGCGAAGACGGTAAGCCTTCTTGATGGCTGCCCGCACGGCCAGATCTCCGGTTGGCAGAACGTCCGGCCGGCGCAGAGCGAAGATTAGAAACATTTGGGCTGTCCAGGTGCCGATACCCTTCACCTGGGACAGATGCTGAATCACTTCATCGTCTGTCAGATCGCGGCAACGCAAGAAGTCCGTCAAGCCGGATTGGGTTCGTTCCGCAAGATCGCGGATATAGCTGAGTTTCTGCTGCGAGAGCCCCAGGGCCCGCATCGCTTCGGGCGTCAACCGTAAAATGCTTTCAGGATTGAGTTCCCCTTCGACGGCGGCGGCCAGCCGGTTGAAAATTGTCGTGGCCGCTTTCCCATGAAGTTGCTGGAAAACGATCGACCTCACCAGGGTCTCAAACAAAGGTTCACGGTACTCGAGTACACAGGGCCCGACCCGTTCGATGATCTCCCGCATCCCCGGGTCGGCCTTTTTCAGGTGTAGAATGGCTGCGCGCATGGAACTGAAATGAGTAGCGATGCATCTACCATTGTAAATATGAAGCTGAGCGCTGGATTTCTGCTCGCCGCCCTGTCACTTGCGCCTGTCTATGCACAAGAATCGACAACCATCAAAGTTGACGTCGACATCGTTAACGTTCTCTGCGCCGTTCGCAACAAGAGCGGAGGATTGGTGGGCAATCTGGAAAAGCCCGCCTTCACGCTATTCGAAGACGGCAAGCAACAGGAGTTGAAGTATTTTGCGCGGGAAGTGGACCTGCCGTTGACAATTGGCTTGCTGATCGACGTCAGCCGCAGCCAGGAGAATTTAATCGATATTGAACGTAACGCAGCCATCGAGTTCTTCAGCAAGGTCCTGCGGAAGAAAGACGAAGCGTTCCTCATCAGCTTCGGGGAAGAAGCGGAATTGCTGCAGGATTACACAAATTCATCGAAGCTTCTGCGGGACGGCCTCAGCGGTCTGAAGGTCAATGCGCCTGTTGGCGGAATCACGCCAGGCCCCGTGCCGACCATCTATAAGCCGCGCGGCACAATCCTGTTCGACGCGGTTGTCTTGGCTTCGCAGGAAAAACTCAAGACGGAAGTAGGACGCAAGGCGCTGGTATTGATCACCGACGGTGGCGATCAAGGCAGCCGCTACACGGTGAAGCAGGCGATTGAAGCGGCGCAGAAAGCCGACGCCATTATCTACAGCATTTTCTACGTCGACACTCGTGCTTACGGCGGTTTCGGCGGTGGTGGTGAAGGCTATTTGCGTCAGATGTCGGAGGCTACTGGCGGCCGCGTCCTAAAGGTGGATCGCAAACATACGCTCGACCAGATCTTCAAGGAAATCGAAGATGAAATGCGTAGCCAGTACTCACTGGGCTACGTCCCTTCGAATCCGGCGAAGGACAACACCTTCCGCAAAGTGGAGATCAAACTGGAAGACAAAGACATGAAAGCCCAGGCCCGCAAAGGCTATTACGCTACGAAGAACGAAGGCGCAAACTAGCGTTCCGAATAGCAGAATACCGCTGCCGCGCCACGCCTCCTGGCTTCTTCTTCACTCCAGATCAGGATCGAGACTGAACGTCCGGCGCCAAGGGTAACGGCTTGATCGGCCACTACTCTCGCTCGTGGAAAGCACCGGACCCAAATGAGTCCTTCGGTCCTTTTCGCCATTGCGATCAATTGTTCCGTTGGCTCGGCGCGCTTCAGGAATTGAGCTCGTTTCTTGAACCATATGATTCCGAAGTTATGGCTGACAACCACAAGCACTGCGGTTGCCAGGATCCTCGTGTTTTGTGTCGCGGCGAATGCGAGTCCCGTCAACAGCGCCAGCCCGATGCGTGCGAGATAGGTTTGGTGGCTGGAGATCTGCGTCGAGTACGTCAGGAAAACATACGGCAGCAATGCGATGCCGATCCAGGTTAGCGCACTGAATACTCTCGGATCGCGATACAGGAGCAGGCCGGCGATCCAACCCCAGATCCAAAGCACTCGGGCGAAACTTCTTGCCCATGTAAATGCAAACGGCGATTGCAGGGAAAAGCTACCGTCATGAAAGCGAAAGGATTCTCCCTCAGCGGCGAAAATGGTTGCTATAGTCAGCGCAGAAAACGCCAGATAAGGTGTCAGGCTTACGATGGATCGCCTCCAGTCGGTGATCGGCGCAGTTACAAAGAACAGCGGAACGAATATCACAGCCGACTCTTTCGACAGCAGAGCCAGAGCGAAAAAAATCACACCTGCAATCTGCACCGGCCACCCTCGGTCACGTGACATCCAGCAAAGCATCGCCGCCAGACCGAAGAACGCCATCAGCAGTTCATTGCAGGCCGAAAACCACATTACAGCTTCCTGATGCCCTTCGTGCACGGCAAAAAACAGGGCACCAGAATGCCGCCGGACCCATTCGCCGCCATTTCTTGATCACCGCATATACAAGCGACGTATTCAGCATGTGTATTAGTAGACTGGCAATATGGTACGCAACGGGGTTAACCGCGAAAGCCCGTGACAATGCAAAAGCCAGCCAATAACTACTGGACCTCCAGCGGAAGGTGCTGTCCTTTAGTAGTGCAATCCAACCGGCGGCCGAGCCATACCACTGCGCCTGCCAGATATTCGGATAGTCGTCTTCGATTAGAGGAATGGAGATCGCAGGGGCGTAGGCCACGATGACGAATATCGCCAAGACCAACAACTGTAACGCGAGAGATTGGCCCCAGGTTTTGTGGGCCGCTGGCAGAACCAACTATTTCGTGCCCCTCGCCGCAAGATAACTGCGAATGGCTTCCTCAAGGGTCGGCATGGGTGCGATTCCGGCGCGTTCCATTTTTCCATTCGAGAGCGATGAGAATTTCGGCCGGCGGGCGGCCGTTCGATACTCTCGCTCATTCGTCGGCCGCAGTTCCGGCGTCAATCCCGCGCACTCGAAAATCTTCTTGGCAAATTCGAACCACGATACCGGTGAACCGCCGCCGACGTGGAAAATTCCACTGAAATCGCGTTCCACCAGGTCGGCCGTTCGCTCGGCGAGCGCTGGCGCATAAGTAGGCGAGGCGAAATGGTCTTCCACTACGCGAATCGGATTCGTGGATGACGCCAGGCGGAGCATCAACTCAATGAAATTTCCCCGCGCCGTATGCAGGCCTCCGGGGCCGAAGACGCCTGATGTCCGTATGATTAGCGGCTTATCGAGATAGGCCTGGGCGTAGAGTTCGCCGGCTAACTTCGAGACAGCGTAAGCGCCTAAAGGATGCGGCATATCTTCTTCCACGTAAGCCCGGCCCGCCATCCCGTCGAAGACATAGTCGGTTGAGAAATGCACCAGGCGGCAATCCACCTGGCGGCAAGCGACAGCGAAATTTCTTACGGCCAATCCGTTTACCAGGAAGGCTGCCTGCGGTTCCTTCTCGGCGATATCCACTTGATTGTAGGCGGCGGCATTCAGCACGATCGCGGGATCGATTTCAGCTAGCGTTCGCTCCACCAGAGCACCGTCAGTGATGTCCACCTTGGAGCGATCGAAGCCGAACACCTCATAACCGCGGGCCGTGAACACGCTTTTCAGTTCAACGCCCAATTGCCCGCCCGAACCGAAAATTGCCACTCTACGTCTTGTATTCGTTGTCATGAAAACATCAGGATATCGCAGCGGGTCGCGTGTCATACTTCTAAGGAAAGGGCCAAGTTTTTCTCTTGCAGAAGTTCAACGACCATTGTGTGTTGGTGACTGGCGCGGGCAGAGGCATTGGCAAGCGTTTGGCGATTGGATTCGCTCAGCACGGTGCGCGTGTCGGGTTGCTATCCCGCACTAAGGCCGAACTCGATTTGGCGCATTTGGAAATCGAACACGCCAGCGGCAATTCTCTTCGACTGCGGGCCGATGTTACCGATTATGAGCAGGTGTCGGCGTCGGTCGACCGGTTCAAAGTTCACTATCACAGTCATGTCGATATCCTGATCTGCGCCGCGGCATTGCAGGGCCCCATCGGTCCGTTCATTGAAACCGCGCCTCGGCTGTGGATGGATACAGTCCATGTCAATCTTTTCGGAGTAGTGAATGCCTGCCGCGCCGTACTGCCGCAGATGATCGCTCATCGTGCCGGTAAAATTGTCATATTGTCCGGTGGCGGCGCCGTGACATCGCGTCCAAACTTCTCCGCTTACGCAGCCTCAAAGGCCGCCGTTGTTCGCTTCGCGGAAACTCTAGCCGATGAAGTGAGTGAGCAAAATATTCAGGTAAATTGCATGTCGCCCGGTGGCACTTACACGAATATGACCGATGAAATTCTGCGCGCTGGCGATCGCGCCGGCTGGCGAGAAATCGAGGATGCGACGCAGGTTCGCACCACCGGCGGCGTACAGCCCGAGAAGCAATTGCAACTGGCTCTCTTTCTTGCATCGGAAGAGTCAAACCACGTCAGCGGCAAAGTCCTGCATGTTAACGACGATTGGAAGAAGCTAAAAAATTCGACCGTCAACCCCGAGTTGTACACGTTGCGACGGGTACAGAAAGTCTAATCCAGGAGCGGGGGTTCGTGGCCTCGGGCGGTCACCTGTTTGACTTCGATGATTCGATTGTTCGATACCAGAACCGCATAATCGAAATTATTCACCGTGGGGCAGACGTGGCGCGGGACCAGATACAGTGTCTCGCCGATCGGCGGCAACTCCGTTCCAGCGGGCACTTCGATTGGCAGGTGCTCTTCACTCGGCTTTCGTGGGATCAAATCCAGGCGGCCAACGACAGCACAAGTGGGAACGCCCGCATCGGCCGACACAGCCTTATGGCCCGCATCGCAGGTGATGTGATGGATCGCCGGATGGCTAACCACTGTGCTGACTATAAGAGCCGCCGGCCGGTATCCCGCGTCTTCCGGGAACTGCGCCAGACTCGTACAATCCATGTACACTACCGTGCCCGGCGACACGCGGTGAATAAAAGTATTGCTCTCAAACGGCCAGTAAGCGGCGGCCGCGGGAAACGCCGGAGTTCCCGACGTGATCACTTCTTCCACGTGGATTCCGGCTTGCTCCAGAGCTGCCACGATTTCCAGCACGTGATTATATCCGCTGTGGGCCAACGTTTGCCGCTCCTCCATGTCGGCAGCGGTCATGTGGCCATCGTAATAGTGCAGGCCGCGAAACTCCAAGCCCGCGCCGTGAATGGATCGCGCGACATGCAGGATTTCATCCACGCGTTCCTGCGCCACGCCTGTGCGATTCATTCCCGGATTGATGTCGACAAAAATCCCTAGTGTGCTTCCAGCCCAGGCCTGGGCCTGCGTCACGTTTTCTACCAGTACCGACATCCGCACGCCGCCGTATTGCTTGGCCAATTCGCGTACTCGCAACGCGTTTACGCCAACCACCGCGTAGGCCAGCAGGACATCTTTCGCTCCGGCATCGCAGGCTGTCTTCAATTCCAGCGTCGTCGAGCATTTGCATTGTTTCACGCCATGTTCAAAGATGCGCTGCATAACGTATTCGAGCTTGGCGGTCTTGACGTGCGGACGCCAGCGATTCGGATCGCCACCAAGCAGGCGGATCGTATTTTGAATATTCGCATCGACGATTTGCGGATAAATGACGAGCGCGGGGGTGAGTACGCGGTCGATGTCGTCGATGCGATAAGGAGTTTCGGATGCGAGCGGATTCATCACCGCAAGAATAACCGGATTACGGTGGATCCCGCTACTCCGGTAAGTGCCGGGACGAACGCCGGCATCATCCCACGCCGTTCGTATTCGGCGTGAATCGCGTGATAGCCGAGATAGAGAAAACTGCCGCCAGCGATCGCAAGCAGAATGTGTACCCAATCGGATCCCAGGCGCGCGGCCAGCGTCGTTTCCATGATCGCTCCAGTTAGAGTCATGCCTTCAGCCAGTGCGCATCCCACGATGGCGTGCGACCGCGAGCGCATGGCGGCCCGCACAATGACGCCTAGCGCAAGGCCCTCGGGAATTTTATGGATGGCGATAGCGATGATGAACGGAAGGCCGAATCTAGGATCGGCGCCAGAGGCTGTCAGGCTCCAGCCATCGAAGAAGCTATGCAACGCGGCGGCAAACAATAGTGGACCCGCCATGCCATGTAGAGTTGTGGCGCAGGCATCGTGATCATGCGAGTGCGAGCAAGTAGGGCACACCGAGTAGACGAAACGATCAACTAGCCACAGCGCAACAAAGCCGGCCGTAAGCCAGGCAATCGCTTTGGGCCACGTGAGCAATTCGGCCATTTCCGGCAAAACCCAGAGCAGCGAAATTCCTACGAGAACCCCGCCACTGAAGGCCACGACGCGCCGCGATAGGGCAGCCATGCCGGTTAAAAATACTCCGGCGATAGCTCCCAGAATTGCGATCGCGGTAATGAAAAGAGGGATCAGCAAAGGATTCTCCTTAATGTACCGCAGGCTATTTCTGGTGCCCGATGTAAGATCGCTGGGGACAAAAAAAGGGGGCCTTCAATGGCAACTGTTAGCTCCACGTTGAGCAAACGGATAGAACAGGATTTGGCGGTGGACCTGATGCGCGTGGTGGAAGAAGCTGCCATTTCGGCGGCGCGGACCATGGGTCAGGGGGATCGAAAAGGATCGGATCAAGCGGCGGTCCAGGCGATGCGCGCGGCGTTTGAAGAGATCGCCATCGCTGGAACGATCGTAATCGGCGAAGGCGAGCGCGATGAAGCGCCGATGCTCTATATCGGTGAAAGAGTCGGCGCCACGCCCGGGCCTGGACAGGAATTTCCCCGTGTGGATATCGCGGTGGATCCGCTGGAAGGAACCAATCTTTGTGCCACCGGAGCGGCGAATTCCATCGCCGTTCTGGCGGCATCGGAACCCGACGGATTGCTGCACGCTCCAGATTGTTACATGGACAAGATCATCGCCGGCCCGGCCTGCCGCGATGCGCTAGACATCGACGCGCCGGTTCGCTATAACCTCAAGGCGATGGCCCACAGCCTGGACCGTCGGGTACAGGATCTGGTGATCATGGTTCTTGACCGGCCGCGCCATGAGGAATTGATCAAGCAAATTCGGATGGCCGGCGCCCGTATCCGGTTGATCGGCGATGGCGATCTTTCGGCAGGTATCGCCGCCGCGGTCCGTGGCGCCGGCGTGCATGCCGTCATGGGGATCGGCGGCGCACCTGAGGGCGTTATCACTGCCGCTGCGCTGCGTTGTCTGCATGGCGAGATGGTGGCGCGTCTGGTTGTGGATACGCCGGAGTTGGAAGAGCGCGTGGAGCGCATGGGTATTCGCGATCCGAAGCGGATCTACACCGCGAAAGATCTCGCGCCCGGTGAGCAAATCATTTTTGTTGCGACTGGTGTAACGGAAGGCGCTCTGCTGCAAGGCGTACGTTTTTTCGGCGAAGGCTGCCGGACTCATTCGCTGGTTATGACCGCATCGTCGAACAAGGTTCGTTTCGTGGACACCGTCCATATGCAGAAGCAGCCGGGGCGGCGCGGCGTCCGTTTATACTAGGTCGCCATGCCAACTTTATTAGGAAAGACAGCCATTGTCACCGGCGCAAGCCGCGGTATTGGACTTGCGATCGCCGGTGCCTTCGCGCATGAGGGTGCGAACGTCGTGATTTGCGGACGCAAGCAGGAGACGCTCGACGCGGTTGCCGCGAGCTTGAGAGATTCCGGCGGGCAGATCCGTCCGATCGCCTGCCATGTGGGTCGTGCCGAAGATCTTCAGGGGCTGGTTGAGCGGACGACGCAAGAGTTCGGACGCATCGACATTCTGGTAAACAACGCCGCGACCAACATCGCCCAGGAGCCCTGTCTGCAGGTGGATGAAGGAAAATTCGACAAGATGGTGGAGGTGAATCTGAAGAGCGCGTTTCGATTGATCAAGGCCATTGCTCCAAGGATGTGCGAGCGCGGGGAAGGTTCCATCATTAACATCGCATCCATCGCCGGACTGCGGCCGCAATATGAGGGATTGCTCTATAGCATGACCAAGGCTGCGCTGATCATGATGACGCAATCGTACGCGCTGGAATTGGGTCCGAAAGGAGTGCGCGTGAACGCGATCGCGCCAGGTTTGATCCAGACGGTATTGAGCGAATACTACTGGAAGGACGAGGCCGCTTTGAGCGCGCGGATGCAAATGCAACCGATAAAGCATTTAGGCCAGCCGAATGAAATCGCGTCGGTGGCGCTGATGTTGGCGAGTGAAGCGGGAGCTTATATCACCGGTCAAACACTGGTTGTGGATGGCGGCGCTTTGCTGGCGTGATGAAGTGTCGATGTCTGCCCTTGCACCACTTCCAGGAAAGCCCTGGCGGCATGGCTCAACGCGCGCTTCGCTGGATAAACCAAGCGAATTTTTCGGTCCACGTGGATCTCTTCTACGCGGATTTCTTTCAGCCGGCCTTGTGTTAGTTCCTGTTCCACGCACATTCTGGGCAAGAACGCGACGCCTTCATTGCGTTGTACCAGCTTGCGAATTGTTTCCACGGTAGGCATCTCCACGTCCATGTTCAACGGTACTTTATGGCGTTGAAACTCTCGTAAAACGACGGCGCGATAAGGAGACACGACGTGGTGGGCGATGAAGGTTTCCATCCCCAATTCGCTAATCGAGACTTGTTCCCGGGCGGCAAAGCGATGCTGTGGTGATACGACAAAAGCCAGGTGGTCGGTGTAGATTACGGTGGAAATCAGGCGATCGTCTTCCGGATCGAAGCTGATAATTCCCAATTCCAGATCGCCGTCGATCAGCTGCGTGGGGATTTTGCTGGAGAGACTGCGCCTCACCTGCACTTTTACTTTCGGATAGAGCCGCCGGTATTCCGCGATCTGCTGCAACAAATAAAGCGACGTGGATTCGTTCGCGCCAACAACCAGACGCCCGGCGGAATTGTCGCGCAACTCAGCGAGCGCATTTTCCAGATCGCCGCCCAGATTTTCAAAGCGGCGTGCATATTCCAAGACGATGCGTCCGGCGTCGGTCAGCAGAAGTTCCTTGGCCGAGCGGTCAATCAACTTCTCTTCCAGATCCGCTTCCAGACGTTGCACGGCCAAGGAAATCGCCGGTTGGGTGCGAAGCAATTTCTCAGCGGCGCGGGAAAAGCTCTTCTCCGTGGCGACGGTCAGAAAGACTCGGAGGGAGTAGAGATCCATAAGAAAATGTTATAGCATTAGAATGTTTAATGCAAAAGCGAAACATTATAAATTTGTCAAATTCAGGCGACGTCCTGATAATGACACTGAGGCCCTCTTACCATGAGCAATCGCGTCTATATTTTCGATACCACATTGCGGGACGGCGAACAGTCGCCCGGATGCAGCATGACGGTTCCCGAGAAGTTACGAATGGCGCGAAAACTGGCCGAGCTTGGCGTGGATGTGATGGAGGCAGGCTTCCCCATTGCTTCCGATGGCGATTTTGAAGCGGTGGATGCAATCAGCCGTGAATTTCCCTGGATGCAGGTGTGCGCTTTGGCGCGGGCATCCACTCTGGATGTGGAACGTGCGGCCGCGGCCCTCAGGCATGCCAAGAGGCCGCGTATACATACCTTCATCGCCACCAGCGAAATTCACCTGAAGTACAAGCTGAAAAAATCGCAACAGCAGGTGCTGGATGAAGCCGTGGCCGCGGTCACGTTGGCCCGGCAATATACAGACGACGTGGAGTTTTCGGCTGAGGATGCGACGCGGACCGATCCCGATTATCTGGAGATGGTATCGCGGGCGGTAGTTGCGGCCGGTGCCCGAACCGTGAATCTTCCGGACACCGTGGGATACTCCGTTCCTTACGAATATGCGCAATTAATCTCGCGCATGGTGAACGTACTGGGCGATACAGCGGTTGTCAGTGTCCACTGCCATGACGACCTTGGGTTGGCGGTTGCCAATTCGCTGGCGGCGGTGCAAGCGGGCGCTCGGCAGGTGGAATGCACGGTAAATGGGATCGGCGAACGGGCGGGCAACGCGGCACTTGAGGAACTGGTGATGGCGATGACGGTGCGCCAGGATAAGCTCCCCTATCAGACAAAGATCGTCACCGAACAGCTTTATTCGGCCAGCCAATTACTGGCCAAGACGATTACGTTTGGGCCGCAACCGAATAAAGCGATCGTGGGTGAGAATGCCTTCGCGCATGAAGCCGGCATTCATCAGGACGGCTATTTGAAAGAGAAATCGACGTACGAAATTATCGATCCAAAAACCGTCGGCGTGCCGGAGAGTAAGCTGGTGCTTGGCAAGCACAGCGGCCGCCACGCATTGCATAAACGTTGCGAAGACCTGGGCGTCTCACTCAATAAACAGGATCTGGATGCCGTTTACCAACGCTTCACGCATTTGGCCGACAATAAGAAAGGATTGCGGAACGATGAGATCCTGGCGCTGGTGCGCGAGGTAACGTCGGGCATCGCTGCCGCCGCGGCAATTTGATTTTGCGGCCCAACACTACAGGCCCAACACTACAGAATGAATCTTAAAATTTTGATCCTCCCCGGTGACGGCATCGGGACCGAAGTGACTCGGGAAGCCGTTCGGGTGCTGGAGCAGGTAGCCAGGAAATTTAATCACACATTGAATTTGACCGAGGGCCTGCTAGGCGGGATCGCGATACACAAGACCGGTACGCCATTTCCCGCCGAGACAAAAAAGCTGGCACTGGAAGCCGACGCCACATTAATGGGCGCGGTAGGCTTGCCGGAGTTTGACGACGCGCCGCCGGAGACGCGGCCGGAGCGCGGTCTGCTGGGGATTAGGAAGGCATTGGGCGTATATGCGAATCTTCGTCCGGTGCGCACATATAAATCGCTACTGGATTCTTCGCCGCTCAAAAACAACATTATCGATGGCACGGATATGATTATCGTCCGCGAATTGACGGGGGGCATTTATTATGGAACTCCGCGCGGCATTACCGGCCAGGGGTTGGAGGAGCGCGGTACGAATACGATGACCTACACCCGCGCGGAAATCGCCAGGGTAACTCGCAAAGCCTTTCAATTGGCGATTCCGCGCAAGAAGAAAGTCACCAGCGTGGATAAATCGAATGTGCTGGAGACGTCGCAGTTGTGGCGTAGAGTGGTGATTGAGGTGGCGGCGGAATTTCCCGGGGTGGAGTTGGACCATCTGCTGGTGGATAACTGCGCCATGCAACTGGTGTTGAATCCACGGCGTTTCGATGTCGTCCTAATGGAGAATATGTTCGGCGACATTTTGAGCGATGAAGGCGCGGTCCTGGCGGGGTCGATCGGAATGCTGCCTTCGGCATCGGTCGGTGACGAGAAGGGCTTATATGAGCCAGTGCATGGATCGGCTCCCGACATCGCTGGACAAAACAAAGCCAATCCCCTGGGCGCCATCGGCTCTGTGGCGGCGATGCTCGAATATAGTTTCGGATTGATGGAAGAATCGGCCGCGGTGAATCAGGCGATAGAAGCAGTGCTTGATAGCGGCAATGTAACGGCTGACCTGCGTCCAGCGGGCCGGCCTGCGACGACCGAAGAAGTTGGCCGCGCAGTTAGCGCTGCCATATAGAAAGCAAGTAGTAATGACACCACGAACAATCATCGAAAAGGTCTGGGACAATCACGTTGTTTCCGACCAGCCCGGCGCGCCGACGCTGCTTTATGTCGACCTGCACCTGGTCCATGAAGTGACGTCTCCCCAAGCGTTTGAAGGGCTGCGGCAAAGGGGGATTACGGTACGGCGGCCGGATCTAACCTTCGCCACGACGGACCATAGCACGCCCACCACGGACCGGTCGCTTCCGATTCTGGACAAGATTGCCGCGACGCAGGTGGCGCAGCTGGAGAAAAACGCCCGCGACTTCGGTATCCCCTGCTTCGGCTTTCACAGTTCCAAGCAAGGAATCGTGCACGTCATCGGACCGGAGCAGGGGCTGACGCAGCCGGGCATGACCGTGGTCTGCGGGGACAGTCATACGGCGACGCATGGGGCATTTGGATCGCTCGCCTTTGGAATTGGAACCAGCGAAGTGGAGCATGTACTGGCGACGCAGTGTCTGCTCCAGCGGCGCTCAAAGACGTTCAAAGTTGAGGTGGATGGCACGCTGCGAAACGGCGTAACCGCGAAGGACATCATTCTTTCGCTGATCTCGCGCATCGGGATAGGCGGGGGCACGGGTTGCGTGATCGAGTATGCCGGCGCCGCAATTCGCGCGCTGTCGATGGAAGAGCGGATGACGGTATGCAACATGTCCATCGAAGGCGGAGCGCGGGCCGGCCTGATCGCCCCCGACGACATTACTTACGAATATGTAGCAGGACGTCCGTTCGCGCCTAGAGGCCGTGAGTGGGACGAAGCTGTGGCGCGATGGAAGCAATTGCCTAGCGACGAAGGCGCCACTTACGACAAGGAAATCTCGATCGATGCCAACACGCTGGAGCCAATGATCACGTTCGGAACAAACCCTGGGATGGGCGTTCCCATTACATCCGCGGTGCCCGACCCTGCCTCGCTCTCCGATCCTCTGGAGCGCGATTCCCTGGCCAAGGCTCTGCGCTATATGGATCTGCCCGCGGGCAAATCGCTTCTGGGTCATGCGTTGAACGTTGTGTTTATTGGAAGCTGCACAAACTCCCGGATTTCCGATCTGCGGGCGGCGGCGGCAATCTTGAAGGGCCGTAAGGTGAGCCCGAATGTCAGGGTGATGGTGGTGCCGGGGTCGCAACAGATCAAGGCCCAGGCGCAGGCGGAAGGGCTGGATAAAATTTTCCGCGATGCCGGCGCGGAGTGGCGAGAGGCTGGTTGTTCCATGTGCATCGCGATGAATGGCGATCAATTACAGCCCGGAGAATACAGCGTTTCAACCAGTAATCGCAACTTCGAAGGCAGACAAGGGAAGGGTGGCCGGACCTTTCTCGCCAGCCCTTTGACTGCCGCCGCCAGCGCGATTACGGGCGTGGTTACCGACGTAAGGACGATGCTGTAATGAGCAAATTTACGCCCTTTCAAAGCCAGATGGTTGTGTTCCCGATCGATAACGTGGATACCGATCAGATTATTCCCGCGCGCTTTCTGAAGACAATTTCAAAAATCGGGTTGGGCGATCAACTGTTCAACGATTGGCGTTACGATGCCGAGGGGAAGCCGAAGCCGGACTTCGTGCTGAACCTGCCGGAATCGCGGCAGAGGCAAATTTTGCTCGCGGGCGACAACTTCGGTTGCGGCAGTTCCCGTGAGCATGCGCCGTGGGCCCTCACTCAATTTGGCTTTCGCGCCGTGCTCAGCACATCCTTCGCCGATATCTTCAAGCAAAACTCGACGAAGAACGGTCTATTGCCAATCGTCGTCCCGCGCGATGTGCACGCCTGGCTGTTCGAAAACCTCAAATCGGCTGTGAAGGTCGATCTTGCCTCGCAGACGATCACATTGTCTGACGGCCGCGCCGTCGAGTTTCCGGTGGACGAGTTTTCCAAGCATTGCATGCTGGAAGGTGTCGATGAATTGGGCTACATCCTGAAACAAAACGAAGCCATTGCGGCGTTTGAAACGAAGCGGCTCGGGTCGATCAATACGCTACAGACCGTTTAAGGCTTCAAAAATCGATCGAACCAGGCGAGCATCCGCTCCAGCAGATCCAGTTGATGTTTCTCTTCGCGAAAACTATGCGGCTCGCGTGGATACATCACCAGTTCCGTGATCACGCCATAACGCTTCAGTCCCCGGTATAGCTGTTGGCTTTGCGCCGGCGGATCGGTGGAGTCCTGTTCGCCTTGTAAAATTAGCGTCGGCGTCTTCGCATTCTTCACGTATGTGATCGGCGACGACTTCTGGAATACTTCCAGGTTTTCGTAGGGCAAACCGTAGAACCACTCATCGTATTCCGGCCCTTGCTCGGTTCCGTACTCACCGGCAAGATCGGATAATCCGGCGCCAGCCACGGCGGCATGGAATCGATTGGTTTGCGTGATGGCCCACATCGACATGTAGCCGCCATAGGACCAGCCGCCGATTCCGATTCGCTCGGGATCGACGTTCGCGTTTGTTACCAGCCAGTCCGCCGCCGCCATTACGTCTTTGAAATCGCCGCCGCCCCAATCCTTGCGATTACTCTCGATGAACGCGCTTCCGTATCCGCTGGATCCGCGAATGTTGGGTGAGATCACGACGTAGCCACGGGCGACTAGAAGTTGCGCCCAACGATCGAAGCGGTCGCTCCATGCTCCCGTGGGTCCGCCGTGAACAAGCACAACGCCCGCTCGTTTCGCCCCTGTAACGGGACTGGGTCTAAATACCGCGGCCTCTATTTTCTTTCGGTCAAAGCTGGCGTATTGGATGATCTCAATCGGCCGCAGGGCGATTTCACCCCACGACGTATTGAACTTGCTAACGCGACGGGCGGCTTTTCCGTCGGAGATCCACAGTTCCGGCAACTGGTTGTGGCTCCCGGCGGCTAAGGCGATCGTCCCCTGGTCGCTGACGGCCATGGACGTGATGGATGGCTCGAAATCTGGCAGGAGGCGCTTCACCGCCCCGTCGCGAAGAGTGTAGAGTTCCGATCGAAACCCGTTCTGAACAAGCAGGTCGATTGCGCTGCCTGGACCCCAAATGTACTGCTGAACGGGACGATCAAGCGACGCGGCTGTTAGATTTTTGGCGGCGCCACCCGCCATCGGGACGCTATATAAGTCGTGCGGCGACGGACCATCGCCACGGGAAGCGACATAGGCCACTTGCGTTCCATCCCTGGACATTTGCAGGCTTCCGAACGGGCCCGCCTGCTTGGCCAGCGGCGTAATGGTTCCATCGGCGAGAGTCACTCTATAGATCTGATCGATCCATTGCTCCACCTCGGGACGATCGCTCGCTTTCACGATAACGGCATCGGCGGACCATGCCACCTGCTCAATTCGCCACGGCGCTTTCGTTACTTGACGCGGCTTGCGCGATGCAAGATCGATCACCCATAATCTCGCCGGCTTGTCGTCACGATCCACCACACGGGCATCGTTCTTATCGGTTATCTTTTTCTCTTCCGCTTCGGTTTTCGGTTCACCCGCGAGGAATGCAATCTGCTGGGAATCGGGTGACCAGACGAAATCCGTAACATCGTTCTTGCCGTCTGTCAGCTTGATCGATTCGCCGCCATCGGCGCGCATGACATAGATTTGCGTTTTATCGTCGCGGTTGGAAAGAAAGGCCAGCGAGCGGCTATCGGGTGACCAGTGTGGCCGGCGTTCCGACTTTGCGGAGCTCGTCCATTGACGCAAATCGTTCGAGCCCACTTGGAATACCCAGAGATGTTGTGCGTCGGTTGTGCCCTTAACTGGCTCACGAACTTCGAAAACAAGCCGCTGTCCATCGGGCGAGAATTCCAAACCCGACAGCGTGCGGACCTGCAGGCATTGTTCTGGCGTGAGCGGTTTCTGGGCGCAGGCGGAAGATATCAGGACGAGTATAAGAAGGGATCGCACGCTCCCAACAGAATAGCGAAACGCCGCGCGAGAGTTGAAACATTCACGCGGCGTCGCGTATTTAGCGAGTAATGGCAATCACGGGGTTGTTACTGACCGCCCCGCCAATGGACAACGTGATGGGCTGATCGCCGGTTCCCGCCAGGCTTGGAATTGGAATATTTGCTTGCGCCAAACCGACGAAGCCGGGGGTTAAGCCACAGAATAACGTCGCTACCGGCTGACCAGCAACAGTAGCTGAGCAAGGGAGCGCGGTGCCCGAAAGCGGCGTGATGGGCGCTGCCGAACCTGTATCGACGGCTGGGGTCGCCGCGCCCAGCCCGGTGAAATAGACGACGATCACACTGCCAGTCTTCACGGGGTTTGTGGTGCTATTGGTGCTGCCATCGGCGTTCTGCGCGATGGCTCGATTCCCGCTAACGAAGATGCCCGGCGCCGCCTGTGAAACATTTACCGACACCGCGGCCGATTTGGTTTGGGCCACTGTTACCACCACCGACGCGGCGCCAGGCGATGTGCCGTAAGGAACCTGAAAGTTGATCTGGCCACCGCTCACGTAAACCAGTGGCGCCGCTATGTCATTGACGGTGACTTGCGTATTGGCAAGCGAAGTTGAGAGCGGGGTTGCGGTGGCCACGGCGGTGATGCCGGCCAGGTTGATTCCATAAATCGAAGCCAATGACCCGGGCGCCACAGGCCCTGCATTTCCCGCCGCGTTGCCGATTCCGCCGGGATTAATAACCGGCGTGGGCGCGGGAAATTGCAAGCTGGCAACAAAAGCATCCGTCGGTCCGCCGCCGGGCGATGGCTGGAAAGTGCCTCCCGTGACCGGATAATCGCCCGAGCCTGTATAGCCCGCGAAGTAAAGCCCGCCAAAACCATCCACCGCGATTGCCTCCACTCCATCGTCGTTGCTGCCGCCCCAGAAAGTGGAGTAGAGCAGTTGACTCCCATCCGCGCTGAGCTTCGAAATCACCCCATCCAGGCCGCCCTTACGATTCTTTTGTTGGGCGTCGCCAGTCACTGGATATTGATCGGAGTTGGTCTCGCCGGAAATGAAGGCTTCGCCCGATCCATTCACAGCGATGGCATAGGCGTAGTCGTCGGCATGCGTCCCGAGGAACGTGGAATATAACAACTGGCTGCCATCGGCGTTCACTTTGGCGACGAAAATATCTTCCGGATCGCCTTGATAGGAACGCTGATACGCATTGCCGCTCACGGGGAATTTCGAGGAAGCCGTGACTCCGACAACGTAGGCGTTCGCCGAGCCGTCGATGGCGATGCCATTGCCGAAATCGAAGGCGCTGCCGCCCAGGAAGGTTGAGTAGATCAGGTGGTCGCCCAGCGGATCCAGCTTCAGGACAAAGGCGTCGATGTTTCCGCTCCGCGAGCGCTGGAAGGCGTTCCCGGCCACTGGAAATCCGTCGGATCGGGTGGACCCGGTTACGTACGCATTGCCACTTGCGTCGGCGGCAATGCCACCGCCCGCGTCATCCCCTTCTCCGCCAATAAAAGTGGAATAGTAGGCCGTTCCATCAGAGTTGAAGCTGGCGACAAAGCCATCGATTCCGCCCGCCCGTTTGGTGCTGAACGCGCCGGAATGAGTGGGAAAGTCATCGGAGTGCGTACTGCCGGTGATATACACGTTGGCTCGTACATCCAACGCAATCGCCAAGCCTTGATCGACATCGCCGCCGCCCATGTACGTCGAAAATCCCAAATTCGCGCCAGTCGGATCGAGACTGAAGACAACCGCATCCTCGTTCCCGGCGATGGCTGCTTGAAAGGCCTTTGAGGAAAGCGGAAAATCTCCGGAAAAGGTGGAGCCTACAACATAGGCGATGCCGTTTGTATCCACCGCTATTCCATTGCCGTAGTCGTCGGCGGACCCTCCAACCGTCGCGGTATAGAGAACTTTGGTGCCGTCGCCGCTTATCTTTTGTACGAAAATATCCGCGTCGCCGTTATTGGTGGATGTGGTTAACCCGGCGATGTAGGTGTTTCCGGAAACGTCTGTCGCGATGCTTCGCGCGTCATCGTCGCCACCACCCCCGAGAAAGCTGGAATAGATCAACGTGGGATCGATCACCAGCGGCGCGCGCCGGTCATACGTTCCAATTCGGAAGCTGACTTCGTTCCGCGATCCAATCACAAATGACCCGGGTACGTCACTCTGCATTCCGGCGATCGTTTGATAAACGCGCGGCTTATGCTGCGTCATTTCACCTAGCGGCGTGGCCAGAATCAGGTTGCCCTGCGCGTCCTTGCGTAGCGAGTTAAGGCCGGAAAAACGGAGACGAATGTCGCGCGGGTTCGCGCCCGGTGCAACTACAAAATCATATTCCAACAGCTTCGCCGCGCCGTGAAAAACAAGATCGATGCCAGGATAGACAGACTCCGCGCGGACGGTTCGATAGGTCGGCAGATTCGTGCGCCACTGGGAGCGGTCGGTTCCATTAAAATGGCTGGCAATGCCCGGCAGCTTGTCCTCGGGGTGCAGGCGTGCCGCGGGGTTCGCGCCCGCCACTTGCATGCGGAAATCGGCACCGGCGCGTGGAGCGCGTATCCGCGCTTCGGAAGCACTCAGTTCTAAAGCGAAACCGCGCCCGTGGGCTGAGAAATGCCCGTTCGCCTCGGGTTCGAAGGCGATAGGAAGCTCGTTGCCGCCGGCCGCTGCGAACGCCGATGTCAATAAGAACACGATAGATGCACGGAAGGTCGTGCTGGGTGCTAAATTTCGATTGTACATAGGTATGATCTTCGCGGGTCTTCGACATGGTAGACGTGTATAGTTGGAAAAAGGGAACAGGGATGACGCGATTCTTGAATTTTTGTGCAGAAGATTATCGGTTCCAAACTTCCTTGGTCTTAGCAGTTTTGTTCACCAGCCGGATCTCAAAGAGCTTGGGCCACCATTTGCCGGTTACAAACAGGCGATCGCCCGCGGCATCGTAGGCGATACCGTTCAATACCTGCTCCACACCGTCGGGTCCCGCCAGCCGGTCGTCGGCGTTTAACAGGCCGGCCAAATCGATCCAGCCAACCACCTTGCCCGAGGCGGGATCAATGCGGGCGATTCTATCCCAATGCCAGATGTTCGCATAAATCTCGCCCTTCACCCATTCCAGTTCGTTGAGGTCCTGTAGCGGCCGTCCATCGGCGGTTACGGTGATGCGGCCAATCTCGGCAAGCGTCTCGGGATCCCAGAAGCGAATCTGCGGCGTGCCATCGTCCATGATCAGACGCTTGCCATCTTGGGTCAGTGCCCACCCTTGACCGGGATACTGAAAAGCGCGTCGCACCGTCAGGCTGTTGCGATCGTAGACGAAGCCGAGTTGTGTGGTGTAGGTGAGCGCGATCAATCGATCCTTCCACGGAGCGATGCCCTCTCCAAAGTACGCCGCCGGTACATCCTGCTGCTGGAGGATTTTTCCCGTTTGCAACTCCACTTTGCGAATGGACGATTGGCCGGCAAGACCCGTACTCTCATACAGAAATCCGTCCTGATAAAAGAGTCCTTCGGTAAACGCCCGCGGATCGTGTGGATATGCATGAACCACCGTGAACGTGTACTCCGGAACCGGTCCCGTCTCCGAAGAAGGTCCGCATCCATAGGCGATTAGTAACGCGGCGAAGATTGGAATTCTAATGCCAGTGAACGGTCCACTGGTGCGGCCTGCCATGGGACTCAGTGTATCGCGGCCAGTACATCCGAACGGTATCCGAAATCAACCAGCAGGTTCGGCTGCAATAGTCCAAGGTCAGCTTGCAAAGCGATAACCCACTCCACGCACGGTCAACAGGTGCTTCGGGCGGGTGGGATCGTTCTCAATATATTTGCGCAGCCGGACGATGAAATTGTCGATAGCGCGGGTGTCGGTGTCTTCGTGCAGACCCCATACTTCCTCTAACATCATCTTGCGCGAGACCGGTTTGCCCTCGTGCTCAATCAGGTGGCGCAGGACGTTCGCCTCCATCAGCGTCAGCGGAAACACGCGGTCACGCACATGCAATTCCAGCAGATCGAAGTGGACCCGCTTATCGCCGAACGTATACGTCTCCTTCACGCCGGGCGGTGGGGTCAACTGGGTTGTGGTGACGCGCAGCCATTCGCGGCGGCGCAACAAGCCCCGGATGCGCGCGATTAGAATGGGCAACTCGAAGGGCTTGGTCAGATAATCGTCGGCGCCGGCCGCGAACCCCTTAAGGATGTCGTCCGGATGTCCACGCGCCGTCAACATAAGGGTAGGAATAAACTGCCCCGCTTGGCGCATTTCCGTCATTACGGCAAAGCCATTGATTCCCGGCAACATGACATCCAGCACCACCACATCAATGCCCGGCGAGCCGCCCAGCAGAACCTCAAGCGCCGACTCGCCTGTGTCCACCACCCGCACCTGATACCCTTCGGCCTCGAGGTTAAAACGCAAGCCATCGGCCAGATGTTGCTCATCTTCCACAACCAGAATCACACTCATTTCGCGATCGGCAACTGCAGAACGAACGTGCTGCCGTGGCCAGGACCTTCACTTTCGGCCCAAGCCCGCCCGCCGTGTCTCTTAGCCACGGAGCGGACGATGTATAGGCCTAGTCCGGTACCCTTGACGCGTGCCGTCAGTGGACCGGGGGCGCGATAAAACCTTTTAAAAATTTGCTTCAGTTCCAGCTTCGCGATACCCATACCTTCGTCGCGAACGCGGACCGTAACGTACTTTTCGTCCACCTTTTCAGTTTCCACTGTGACGTTGACGGCGCTGCCCGAATATTTTACGGCGTTGTCGATCAGGTTCGATACCGCAGCCCGCACCTCATCCAAATCGCCAACTATGGTGACGGCCGTGCCCGCGTGGAAGCGCACCGCATCGGCCGGCACATCGTGAACGGTACGCGCGCGGTTCAGACACTCTTCAATCAGCGCATCCAGGTCAATGGGCGAACGCTCCAGCTTGCGGCTGGTGGCGCCGATCCTTCCGGTGCGCAAAACTTGCTCGACGGTCCCAAGCAAGCGGTCGCTATCGGCCAACATGGTCTTGTAGAATTCCTGACGCTTCTGTTCGTCGACGGAACGGGATTGCAGCGTCTGCAAATAGAGGCGAATCGAAGCCACCGGCGTCTTCAATTCGTGTGTAACGGCGTTGATGAAGGCGTCCTGCTGTTCGTTGCGGCGGATTTCCCGCACCAGGAAAATAGTATTCAGCACCACTCCGCTGATGATCATCGCCGCCAGCAGCGCCCCTAATACCAGCAGGATCCCCGTTTTCCAGTTGAGCAGAACCCAACCGATGTAGAGCAGCAGGATGACCGAAATAAGGCCGGCCCCGAGCGCTATGAAGAACGCGATCGATTTCCGGCGGCCCGCGACAACCATGTTTCCAGCTTAGCGTTATCCAGCAAAAAAGGCTCCCCGCAACCGGCGGCTTGTGATGCAGCAGCCACGTGCGGGGAGCCTTTGAGTTCCGTCGAAAGTAGGAAGACTACGCCGCTTCGCGCTCGGCCAGTTCGCTATCTACCTTGGCAACCCGGACCGCCTTGGCGACACCGAAATATTTCAGAATGCTGATTTGAATCCACGAAGGATCGAATTCATACCAGGCCAATCCATGACGCGCCGAGGTGGGATGAGCATGGTGATTATTATGCCAGCCCTCGCCAAACGTAAGCAGCGCGACCCACCAGTTATTGCGCGAATCGTCACGGGTGACGAAGCGCCGCGAACCCCACATGTGCGTGGCGGAATTTACGAGCCATGTGGCATGCAGGCCAAATACGACGCGGAAGAAAATCCCCCACATCATCATCGACCACCCGCCAACCGCAAGCAGGATCAAGCCCAGAACAACCAGAGGAATCCAGTGATAGTTATTCAACCAAACGTAAAAGCGATCTCTTGCCAAGTCGGGCGCGTATTTCGACATTAGGCGGGTGTTGTTGTGGTTCGCTTCGCCGAAGAGAATCCAGCCGACGTGCGACCAGAACGCCCCGTCATGCGGCGAATGAGGATCGCCTGGCAGATCTGCTTTCTGGTGATGAATGCGATGCGTAGCCACCCAGAAAATGGGACCGCCTTCCAGCGTCAGCGAGCCACAAACCGCGAAAGTATATTCCATCCAGAGCGGAATTTTGTAGGAGCGATGGGTATGCAGGCGATGATATCCCATACTGATCCCCAGGCCGACCGTCGCCCAATAAAGAACTATCGTTACGAAAAATGCCTTCCAGGTAAACATAAACAGGGCCGCGATCGCCCCCACGTGGAACAGCGCGAATACGATCGCCGTGATCCAGTTCATCTTCCGTCGTGCTGTGATATCAATGACTTCGGTGCTCACAAAGAGACTCCCTTATGATGACTTACTACAACTCCAACTTATCAGGGAATGTGCCAGCCGTTTGTAAGACTTATGTAATTTCGGGTAGGTATAAGCAGAATCAATGGGTTACTGCCGCCGACTAGACCATTTTCGTGGGGTCCATGATGCGGTCGAAATCGTTGCCGGATAGTAATCCTCTGGCAAGCACCACTTCGCGGAGGGTCTGATTGTTTTCCAGTGCTTCATGGGCGACCGCAGCCGCGGTGTCATAGCCGATTACCGGCGCTAGCGCCGTCACCAACATCAGCGAGCGCTCAACGTAACCGCCGATAACTTGGCGATCCAGTTCGATGCCCTCAATGCAGTGCAAGCGGAAACTGAGCGCCGCATCCGCTAAAATCCGCGATGAATGCAGGAAGTTGTGAATCACTACCGGCCGCATCGTATTGAGTTCGAAATTCGCCATGGACCCGGCGATACCAACCGCGTTGTCTTGGCCCATCACCTGGACGCAAACCATGATCAGCGCTTCGCTCTGCGTGGGATTCACTTTGCCCGGCATAATCGAAGAACCCGGTTCATTTTCCGGCAGGCGTAACTCGCCGATTCCACAGCGTGGGCCGGATGCAAGCCAGCGGATATCGTTGGCGATTTTCATCAGAACCGCCGCCACGCCGCGCAGCGTGCTCATCGCGTGCACCATCGGGTCAAGCGAAGCAATCGCGGCGAATTTGTTGGGCGCCGTCACAAAAGGATGCCCGGTAAGCGTCGCGATCTCCGCGGCAATCTCGGCTCCGAATTCCGGCGGAGCATTCAATCCCGTTCCCACCGCCGTGCCTCCGGCTGCAAGCGGATACAAACCCGACCGGCCCTGCTCAACCCGCTTGATCGAATCCTGCACTTGGGCGACATAGCCGGACCATTCCTGGCCTACGGTAAGCGGCACGGCGTCCTGCAGATGCGTTCGCCCAATTTTTACAACATCGGCCCATTGCCGCGATTTCGCCGCCAGGGAATCGGTTAACTCCTGCAATCTTGGAATCAATCGCCCGCTAATCTCCAGCACCGCGGCGACATGCATCGCCGTAGGAAACGTGTCGTTCGACGATTGCGCCATATTGACGTCGTCGTTGGGATGGACCGGATTCTTCGAACCCAATACGCCGCCGGCGATTTGAATCGCCCGATTCGCAATCACCTCATTCACGTTCATGTTCGACTGTGTGCCGGATCCCGTCTGCCAGACCATGAGCGGGAATTCGGAATCGAGCTTACCGCCGATTACCTCGTCTGCCGCCTGCCGCATCCATTCGGCTTTTTCTTGAGTCAACCGCCCGGCTCTGGCGTTCACCGCCGCGGCGGCTTTTTTAATCACACCATAAGCGTGATAAAACTCATTGGGAAAACGGTCGCCGCCAATTGCGAAATAGTGCAAGGAACGTTGGGTCTGCGCGCCCCACAGATGCCCGGCCGGCACATCGATCGGACCCATGCTATCGGATTCCCGGCGATATTCAGACATTAAATCAACTCACGGATTTTGTCTTTGGTAATCGTGGCGGCGATCGCATACGGCAAGCCGCAAGCCATACCGAAAATTGTGTCGATGCGCCAGTCGATCAGAGTCTCGACGATATTGTTCGCCGCGTTTTTAGCCATATGATTCTGTGGGTAGGACACGGCGGGAAGCTAAAAGTTACCTTTGGCGCGACTGCCGAGAAAACTTTTGTGCCACGGCAAACGTCTTGACAGAGATGATAACGAAGCGATTCTCCAGAGGCTTGATTGCCAGCTTGCTATTGGCCACCAGTACCGCGGCGTTCGGCCAGGCATCCACTCTGTTTGAGAAAGCGCCACCCGAGATTGAAGAAGCCTTGCGCGCGCGGATCATGCAGTTCTATCAAGCGCACGTCGACGGTAAATGGAGACTTGCCGACCAGGTGGTAGCTGAGGAAAGCAAGGACACGTTTCTGGGTGCCGACAAGCAGCGCTTGAAGAGCTATTCCATTGTGAAGATCAAGTATTCGAAAGATTTTTCCGATGCCGAGGTGGTGGCTTCCTGCCGCACGGAAATGGTAATGCATGGCAATCGCATGGAAGTGCCGCTGGCCATTGCCAGCCATTGGAAGACGATTGAAGGCCAATGGTTCTGGTATGCGCCCACGGTGACCGGGAAGTGGATGACACCTGCCGGACCGATGACGGCGGGCCCCGATAATGGCCAGAAACCGTCACGGGCGATGCCTGGCGATCCGGCGGTGCTGGCGGCCCAATTGTTGGACCGAATCAAGGTCGACAAAACAGAAATCCTGCTCAGCAGCTATGAACCGGCATCGATGGAAGTGATTGTCACCAACGACACGGATGGCCCGGTAAACGTGAAAGTCGATGTGGACGGGGCGTTCGCCGGAGTGACAGCCAAGATCGATAAGCCGGTGCTGAATGCACACGATAAAGCTACGGTCGTTTTCGCCTGCACGCCAAAAGATAAAGCGCCAAAGCCAACCTTGACGGCACGAATCTCAGTGGAGCCGTTCCAGAAAGTCTTCACATTGAAGATGACGTTCGCCATCCCGCCAGAAATCCAGAAGATGATTCCGAAATAATTACTTGTCGAAAGTAACCGTGCTCTCGCCCGAATACTTGTGGTAATTACGAAACTCGATTGTGTTGCGCGAACAGGTACTGGTGCCACGGATGCAGGTGAGTGTCTCCGCCCGCACCGGCAATAGAAATTGGTCGGCATTCCCCAGCCGGATGTATTGGTAATCGGTTACCGACTCCACGGAATCGAGCGGGAACTCCTTGGGAATTTTGCGGGCCAACATTTCCACGCGCAGCACGCGGAACGTCTTCTTATCGATCCAGACCGACCCGTGGTATTCGGGGAAATAAGCTTGCGAGACCATCATCACTTTCCAGTGTGAATTGTCTTTGTCCACCTCATAGTCGTACATCATGGCCGGAACTCCGGCGATGGTTTCTTCATTTCGATAATGAAAACTGGCGGCAGTGGACGGCGAAAACAAATCGCGCAGCACGGTGCCGAATTCTCCAGTAGACCATGACCCGTTGGGCAGTTCTTCAATCGACTTCTTGAACGGCTTTCCATTGATTGCGACGTTTCCGTACCGCTCGCGCCCTTCTTCATAAAGGACGTCAGTCGATACCACGTCTTGCGCCTGCCAGCTTACCGGGCGCGCGGTGCTGATGTACCGCGTCATGAATTCTTTGCAGAGATAGTTCGGCAGAGTTTCGGTGAAGTTGAGCGCCGCTTCCCGTGCCTTATCGATTGGCTTGACGATCGGGATGGGTTGATTCACAGGCTCGGTTACTTCCCGCGATAAAGTTTCCACGGGCGGCACATATGGCTTTGCGTCGGGCCGGCTATCCGGCTTGGGTAAACTCCCACCGGGCTTCGAAGCAGAGGCGACCTTCGTAATGTCGTCATCCTCGGCCTTCTTCTTTTTAGGCTTGGGAGCACCGCGTCTTAAAGTCGGAGGACCCTCGTCGCCATCGGTCAGCTGCGGCGCTGCGGGAACCATCGTCGTCGCCGGTTGCTGCGCTACTTGTCGTGGGGCATCGCCGTTTTCGCCCGCCGCGGCTGCTGCCGGCGCATTCACCGGTGAACCGATCGCGCCCGTCGCCCCGTCTGACACCTGAGCGATGGATGCCGCATCCCCCGCCTTCACGAACTTCACAGTCACGGCGTACATGTACCCTTCGTCGTCGGAATTGTAGTCGACGGCCAGACGATCGCCAACGCGAAAATCGGTTCCCTTGATTTCTTTGTCGGCTCTCAGAAACTTGGTCTTGTCGGAAAGTTTGAAAGTCAGAATCCGCTTTTCTTCGGTGTCGATGACTATGCCCTTGGCGTCGGCCGCGCGCAGCGTTCCTTCACTGCTCAACACCGGCGCAGCCTGATCAGCCTTCTTTTCTTCGCCCTTCTTTCCCTTTTTCGGAAAGCGGGGTATTCCCATTCCGCCACTCTGCGGGTTCTGCCCTGGAGGGTATTGACCCGGCGGGTATTGCCCTGGTGGATACTGGCCCGGATTCCCGCCAATTTGGGCCAGCAGGCAAACGGGCATCAACAAGACTGCAAATTTCATTTCAAACATGCGACGCACCTCGAACCCAACCGGTTACCGCGTAAGGGCGTGGACTTTACCAGCTGACGTCCACTTGATAGACATCCGAACCCTGCACAGGATCGGAGATCTGAAATATCAATTGATACCCGTTTCTGCTGGAAGGGCGTTCCACCAGCTCCACCGCGCCGCGTCCCTTGATGCGTTTCAGCACGATGTTCAGGTCCGCCCGGTCAGGCAACGGGCGCGCAAAGACGGCTCGTTCATCGGTTGCCGGCTGCCCATCCACCACTTCCGAGGAAAAGCTATTGCCGCGCACCATCACGCGAATCTTGCCATCCACTCCGCCGTACCACGTCAGCCCGCGAGACTCCTTGCCACGGCGTTTCGGCGGTTCCTGAATCCCCCCGCGGTCGCTGTCCCAGTAGAGGGCAATGGAATAGAAGCCTGGACCATCCTGCAAGTCCTGAATGGAAATCGCCAGGGTGAAATCGTTTTCCAGGCGCGGCTGATCGGTGATTTGGACGCTTCCGCGACCTTCCTTCACCTGCAAGCGGACCTGCTGCCGGGCATCCGGAAGGGGGTCGACGAAGTAAAAGTGGGAACCCTCAATATGCGGCTTGGCTTCTACTTTTTTATCGTGGATATAAATAACGGTGTTTTTTTCAACCTGGCCTTCCCAGGTAAACGCCGGACTCTGCGCTAGGCCCGTCGCCGCGCACGTCGTCATCGCGCAAACAGACAAAATTAGGCAACGCATTGTTCCAGTGTGTCACACCCATGTGTCGAAAAAGTCGCTTAAATCGGCGAAAGCAGCGCCGCCGACTTTCCGGCAATGTGCCAATTGTCGCCGGCATCGGCTGCCCCGCGTCCGCCGTAGCGGGGGTATTCACTCGACCAGACAGTCTGCCATTTGCCACCCAATAAAGGCTCCGCGGCAAAACCAAGGTGAAGATCGGAGCCCAGATTCACAAGCAGCAGTTTGGCCTGTTGGGCTGGCCCGAAACGGAGAACGAAAGCGCGATCGCCTAATACCGCGCCGTCAACTAATGGTCCCATTTGTTTGCGCAGGCGCAGCAGATCGCCGAACATTTCTAACAGTTGCGGATTCCGGTCGCGCTCGGCCCAGTCCAGTTTCGCCGCTTCAAAAGTTGCCCCATCGCCGGGGTCGTCCAAGGCGGCTTGCATCTCAGCGGTTGCCAAGCTGGGAAATTGCGCAAGATACGCAGCGCGCCCGTTACGGACTAATTGCCCGAGATCTCCGGAATGATCGGCGAAATAAGGGAAGGGCCGGGACGATGCGAATTCCTGCCCTTGAAAGAGCAGCGGCGTCCCCGGAGCCAGAAGCAGCAAAGCCGTCATGGCGCGATAGGTAGCCATATCGGTCAGTTGATAAACATGTTCGCCGTGAGCGGAATTCGCCACCTGATCGTGATTTTCCAAAAACGTGATGAAATGTTCCGGCGGAAGCGAAGCGGTGGCAGTCCCTCGCTGCTTTCCCTCGGCGTTTCGCTGGCCCTGGTACAGATAGCCATGCTTCACGGCCGAAATCAGCTCTTGTGGCGTTCCCCGATAGCTGGAGTAATAGCCTTCGGACCGGCCGCTGACCGCCACGCGAGCGCTGTGATGGAAATCGTCGTTCCAGACGGCGTCCAGCTGATGTGCGGTTATTAGCTTGGGATCCAGATGATCGTTCTCCGCGGTGAGGAGGACAGTCCGTTTCCCGGCAGCTTTCCGGCAGGCCTCGGCAATCGTCGCCAGGATGTGGGCTTCCGAATCGTCGAAAATGCTGTGTGTCGCATCCAGCCGCAGGCCGTCCAGGTGATATTCGCGAATCCAATGCACGGCGTTTTCGATGAAGAAGGTCCGCACGCCCGCGCGGCCCTCGCCGTCGAAATTCAAGGCCTCGCCCCAATCGGTACGGTGGTGTGGGGTGAAGTAACGATCGGAGAATTGACGCAGATAATTCCCGTCCGGTCCCAGATGATTGTAGACCACGTCGAGAATGACGCCCAGACCGCAGCGGTGCGCGTCATCGACAAAGCGCCGGAAGTCATCCGGGCGTCCATATAAGCGGGTGGGCGCGAATAGATGAACGCCGTCGTAGCCCCATCCAAACTTGCCGGGAAACTCGGCCACCGGCATTACTTCAATTACCGTAATTCCCAGATCGCGCAGGTAAGGCAATTCCTTCGCCGCCGCATCCCATGTCCCGGCCGCTGTAAAGGTACCGATGTGGAGTTCATAAATGACAGCATCCTTTAAGGGGACGCCGGACCAGTTTCCATCGGTCCAGGGGAAGTGGTTGGGGTCGACTACTGCGGAATTGCGATGCGGACCCTCGGGCTGAAATCGCGAGACGGGATCGGGAAACGAGCCGCCGTCATCGATCCGATAGCGATAGGAAATTCCCGCGCTCAGCCCATCCACGACCTCAGAAAAATAACCGTCATCAGGCCGTAACACGATTTCCCGATCTGGGATAACGACGCTCACGCGTTTTCGTTCCGGCGCCCAAACACGAAATCGGACAGCACCTGGCAACACTGCCGCCCCAATCGGCATCTGGTTAGTGTTCATATGTGGATTAGATACGTCGCTAGGCGTTTCCGTCACAAAACGAAGCCATTATTGAGGGGCTCTGGCGTGGCGCTAAAATTGCTTGCCCAAATGGCAAGAACGTCTTCACGCTCAGTGGGTTAGTATCACAGGGGATGATCTTGTATAGTCAGATGGCGGTTGAGCCTTCTATACTATTTATTACTGCATGCGCTTTTCTGTTGATGCACACGCAATCGGCTGCCACCTTACGGGGAATGAAGTTTATATACGCAACCTGTTAGGTCAGTTCGCCGGTTTAGACGACAATTCCGAATTCATAGCTTATCTGTCGATGGAGCGGGCGGATGAAGATGTTCCGGCCCAATTTACGAAGCGGTGGGTATCGCGTAACCCTTTCATTCGATTAGGGTTCGATCTTCCAAACCGTCTTCGTCAAGACCGTCCGGATTTGCTCCATGTGCAATATACTGCGCCTCTCATTTGCCCGGTTCCGGTTATTGCGAGTATTCATGACGTTAGCTATTTAGAAAATCCGGAATATTTTACGCGCTTCCGGGCCGCTCAGCTAAAGTACACCGTGAAGCGAACGGCGAAGATGGCGGCGCGTGTTCTGGCTCCCAGCGAGTTTTCGCGGCGCGAGATTATAAAGGCCTATGGGATTGACGATGATAAGGTCATCTCGATTCCCAATGCCGTCTCGTCAGCGTTTCGGCCGGTACAACGCGAAGTCGCCGTGGCTCGCATTGAGAACAAGTTCCATATTCCATTTCCGTACATCCTGACGATCGGCGATTTGCAGCCGCGAAAAAATCATCTGGGTCTGTTACGGGCTTTTGAAGAAGTGATTCGGGCTAATCCACAGCTTCCCCACCGATTAGTGTTCGTCGGTAACAACACTTGGTACTCGCCAACCGTCTACAAAGCAGTGGAGAAATCAAGTGTAGCTGATCGTGTTCACTTCACCGGATACGTGAACGACGAAGATCTGTTGCATCTCTACGGCGGCTGCGAACTTTTCGTGTTTCCATCGTTTTATGAAGGCTTTGGGTTGCCGATTCTGGAAGCCATGGCCTGCGGACGGGCGGTGGCTTGCTCCAACACATCGGCCATGCCCGAAGTCGCGAATGCGGCCGGAATTCTGTTCGATCCGCACTCCGTTTCCGAGATGGCCCGGGCTATTCAAGATTTGCTGTTGGACGCGCAGCTACGGACGCGCATGGAACGCCTGGCTGCGCATAGATCCACGCTATTTAGCTGGGAAAAGTCCGCACAGAAGACGCTGGAAGTATATTATGAAGTTGCGGGAAGTAGAAAGCCCGTAGAAAAAGTCCGGCCGATAACCGCCATTCGTCGTTGAAAATGCTGCCACCCTTGTTGGTCCTTCTTGTCGCTTTCGCGTCTCCTGAGAAAGCTGGAGCCGCTGCCTCGCTGCCAAATGAATCGCTCCACTACAATATCAACTGGCCCAGCGGATTGAGTTTGGGTGAGGCAAGTTTCTCAGCGATTCGGGGTGCTTCCGAGGGTGTAAACCGCTGGACCGTCGAGCTATCGCTAGATGCGTCCGTGCCAGGGTACGCCGTTTCCGATCGCTATAAATCGTCCCAGACCGCTGAATTCTGCTCAGTAGAGTTCGACCGCACTTACGCCCACGGCAAGCGCAAAAGTGATGAGACCCTGAAGTTCGACGCGACGAAAAATATCGCTACGCGGGAAACCGTAAATGGCGGCAAATCTGAAATTCCGACAGCGGCTTGTGCCAAAGATCCACTGGCATTCCTGCAGTTCGTTCGGAAGGAACTGGCGCAGGGACGCCTGCCATCCGCTCAAACCGTAGTCTTTGGCGCGCCCTATCAGGTCCGCGTGGAATACACGGGGAATCAGATGTTGAAGCTGGGCGACAACCCGGTTGACGCCGACCGTCTAACTGCCACCATCAAAGGTCCATCCACCGACATCACCATTGAACTATTTTTCTCGCGCGATGCCGGCCGCACGCCCTTGCTGGTTCGCGTTCCGTTCACACTGGGAACGATGTCGATGGAGCTTGCCCGCTAGACATGCGGGTGGCTTTTTTCTCGCCTTTGCCGCCTTCAAAAAGCGGGATCGCCGATTACTCCGCGGCGCTGCTGGAGCCGCTATGTCAACTGGCGGACGTCACTGTCTTTACCGAAGCGCCCGCCCATTACGATCCCACTCAATATGATGTAGCGCTTTACCAGCTCGGCAACAATCCTCATCATCGTTTTGCTTATGACCTGGCGCTGCGCCATCCCGGTATTGTCGTGATGCATGAAGCGAACCTGCATCATCTTGTCGCCGATATCACCATAAAAAATGGGGACTGGGACGCTTATCTCCGGGAAGTGGAGTTCGATGGCGGACCCGAAGCGCTGGAGTACGCACGGCGCGAAGTTCGCACGTTGCGAGCGGGGCCGGAATACGACCGCTTGCCGATGATTCGCCGGATTCTCTCACGGTCCACTGGAGCGATTGCCCATAGCGCCTGCGTCGCCGGCGAGTTGCGAGCCGCTGGATTTACCGGGCGGATCGGAGTGATTCCCCATGGCGCGTGGATCGTCGATCCCGATCGTCTGAGTTACCGCCACCGCTTAGGTATCGACAATTCGGCGCCGCTGATCGGGATTTTTGGTTTTCTGAAACCCTACAAGCGGATCGTACAATCCTTGCGGGCCTTCCGCCGTCTGCTAGCCGTGGAACCTCGCGCGCGGATGATCCTGGTGGGCGAACCGCACCCCGAACTGGCTCTCGATTCACTGCTCCGTTCGCTGGATCTAACGGATTCCGCGCGCGTGCTCGGCTTCACCCCGATTGAAGACTTCGAGGGTTACCTTGGAGCTTGCGACATCATCTTAAATCTTCGCTTTCCCACAGTCGGCGAGAGTTCGGGAACGTTACTGCGGGCTCTGGGAATGGGCAAAGCCGTCGTGGTGTCGGACGTTGGATCCTTTCGCGAATTTCCCGACGAGATCTGCCTCAAGACTCCAGTTGACTCAACCGAAGAAGATCATCTGTTTGAATATCTAAATCTGCTGGTCTCGCGTCCCGGCATTGCTAGAGAAATGGGGGCGCGGGCTCGGGCCTGGGTGGAACGGGAGTGTAGCTGGAAGACCGTTGCCGAGCGTTACGTGAAATTCCTCCGCGGCGTGGATGCGGAAACAGCAACGTGTGAAGTGGCGGCCATTGAACCCCCGCCAGCCGAACCAATTCCCGAACTGCCGCGGTATATCGTTGGCTGGGCCAATGACGATGCCGCGCGCCAATATGCGACCACGCACATCACGCGGTTGGCGAAGACGCTGCAGATAACGCCGCGCGGAGGGCCCCACGATCGGATCCTGGAAATGGGTTCGTACCTGCAGATTACGCCCGCCCTGCATTCCAAACTTGGCTACGGCGAAGTTCGCGGTTGCTATTACGGCAAAGCTGGACAGCGCGATCATCGCACCGTTACGTCGATCGACGGTGAGCAGTTTGCATGCGATCTGGACTTGTTCAATGCCGAGAAAGATCGCTTTCCCTACGACGATGAATACTTCGCAACCGTGATCTGCGGGGAGTTGATTGAGCACCTCTTCGAAGACCCGATGCACATGATGGGCGAGATCAATCGCATTCTTCGCCCGGGCGGACATCTGGTCATCACAACCCCGAATATCACATCGTTGCGGGCCATCGCCGGCATTCTGCAGGGCTATCATCCGGGCTTCTTCCAGGCATATATAAAGCCTCTGGAAAGCGGCGAGGCCGACGCCCGGCACAATCGCGAATACACGCCTCGAGAGGTGTCCGATCTTCTGGAGAAGTCCGGCTTCACAGTCACGTTACTAGAGACGGGCGAGTTTCTGGATGAACCACGGGGCGATCATGGGTGGGTGACGCACCTGCTGGATCGTTACCTGCTGTCACCCGACCTGCGCGGCGACGGAATTTACGCCGTAGGCAAAAAGATGGGACCCGTGCGGGATCGCTATCCCGACTGGCTATATTCTTAACCCGTTGAATTTGCGACAATACGAATCGAGGGCCCTTAGCTCAGCGGTTAGAGCAGTGGACTCATAATCCATTGGTCGTAGGTTCAAATCCTACAGGGCCCACCAGCCTAATATTTTAGGCTTCTTGCCAAAATACGAGTCTCATGCCTAAAATATTAGGCATGGAGAACCTTTCTTCTATTGGCGATCAAATCGCAGCCTCCCGAAAACAACGTGGACTCCGCCAGGCCGACCTCGCCTCACTATCCGGAATCAGCCGGGCAACCATCGACGCCTTGGAAAACGGGCGCGCCCACGACGTCGGAGTCTCCAGACTGATCCGCATCCTGGCCTCGGTCGGCCTGGAACTAAGCCTACGACCGGCTACGATGCAGAGACCAACTCTGGACGAACTTCTGAAAGAGGATGGCCAATGATCCAGGTTTGGACCGATGGCTACGCCGCCGGCACCCTGGATCGCTATGCGGCGCGCGGCTCCACGTTCTCCTACGATCGGGGTGTTAACCGCGCACGGGAAATCTCATTGACCATGCCAATGCGCACTGCCTCCTGGAACATTTCAGCCGGAGTGGCGCCGATATTTGAAATGAACCTTCCCGAGGGTGCGCTTCGTGAACGCCTTCGCCTGGCCTTTGCAAAAGCCACCGGCACCTTCGATGACATCGACCTGCTTACCATTGTGGGGCGCTCCCAATTGGGACGCTTGCGATACACGGGTGTCGACCAGCAGCTCAATGAAGACGTGCCTTTTCAGTCCGTCGATGAAATCCTGGCCAACCGAAGCGGCGGTGAATTCTACCGCTATCTGCTTGAACGCTTTGCGTCCTATTCCGGTATCAGCGGAGTGCAACCGAAGTTCCTCATCCGCGATCAGGAGAACTTCTCCCCCGTGGGCGAGAGACAGCGTGCCTTTCGCGGGGCCACCCATATCGTCAAGCTCTGGGATTCCAGGGAATTTCCGCAACTGGCGGCCAATGAGTTTTTCTGTTTGAAAGCCGCGGAGAAGTGCGGCCTTACCGTTCCCACTCATCACCTGACAGAAGACGGCAGTGCTTTAGTTGTCGAACGCTTTGATCTGCGCTCCGACGGAACATATCGCGGCTTTGAAGACCTATGTGTTCTCAATGCCCGCCGCACCGATGAAAAGTACCGCGGCAGCTATGAGACGCAAGTGATGCGCCGGTTCCAGGACTTTGCGAAGTCGGCGACGGTGGTCTCTGAAAGCCTTCAACTCTTCGCCCTCATAGCCCTGAACTGTGCAATCCGCAACGGCGACGCCCATTTAAAGAACTTTGGGCTGATCTATGAGGAGATCCAGGGCGAAGCGCACCTCGCCCCGGCCTATGACTTGGTGACGACCACCGCCTACCTGCCCAAAGACAGAATGGCGCTCACACTAAACGGCACGAACCGCTGGCCAGCCCGGAATGAGCTAATAGCGTTCGCCGAAGCTAAGTCGCTGGGTACCCACAGAGAAGTAACAACGATCCTCGGAAGGATCGTAGATGCGGTAACCGAGATCTCGCATGACGTGCGAACCTACGCTCAAGATCGCCCGGAATTCCGTGAGATCGCGGGCCGGATGTTGCACGAGTGGACCATTGGCACGCAAAGTCTGATCCAGTAATCGCCCGTCACTTCACCTTCAACAAAGTATTCTGCAGACGATCCCGATAGCTCCGGCTCATTGTCAACTCCATCCCGTTTTGCAACAGGATCCGGTAATCGCCCCGAAACCACGGTTGCAATTCCTTGATGCGATCCACATTCACTATCGTAGAACGGTGCACCCTCAGAAAGGTGTCACCGTCGAGCCGGGTTTCGAGCGCATTCATCGTCTCCCGCAGGATGTGCGTATCCGGGCCGCAGTGCAGGCAGACGTAATTATCGGCGGCCTCAATCCAATCGATGTCGCGGGTTCTCACGAAAAATACGTGCCCCCCGCTGCGGATCGCGATCCGGTCCACTGCCCGCTTGGGTTCCCTCAAGTTTTCCATCAGCGCGGCCAGCCGTTCGCCCATATCGCCTCCGCGAAGCCGCTCCAACTGCGACTTAGCCCGTTGCAGCGTCTCCTGAAAACGCTTCCTGTCGAACGGCTTCAACAGATAATCGAAGGCGTGAACCTCAAAAGCCCGCACGGCGTAATCGTCAAACGCGGTTACGAAGATGATCATCGGCCGCACGCCGGAGTTTAAGGATTGCACCACTCCAAACCCGTCCAGCCCCGGCATCTGGATATCCAGGAATAGAATGTCCGGCCGGCGCTCCTGAAGAAAGGCGGCGGCTTGCGGCCCGTTTTCGCATTCCGCGATGACTTCCATCCCCGGTTCGGCGCACAGAAACCGCCGGATTCGCTTTCTTGCAAGCCGCTCATCGTCCACAATCAGAGCGCTAACGCGTTCCATTCACCAGAATCTCCTCTTCCCGCGACTGAGTCGCGAATGGCATCAGGATTCTCACTTCCACGCCTCCCTCCGGCAGATTACAGAGCACCAGATTGTATGCGCTGCCGTATAGACGTTCCAAACGCGCTCTGGTGGTGGCCAAACCCACGCCCTCTTTGGTGGTTCCTACCCGGCCCGGCGGTAAACCGGATCCGTTATCCGTAACCTTTAGCAGCAGCATGTCTTTCTGACGCGCCGCCGTCACCGTGATATGCCCGCCGGAGATTCTGTTCGCAATCCCGTGCCGGACCGAGTTTTCCACTAGCGGCTGCAGAATCAGCGTCGGCACAATTGCCGCTTCCGCTTCGGGCGCGATCTGAAAGCTCACTTTTAGCCGCTCCTCAAATCGCGTGCGCTCAATCTCCAGATACAGGTCCAGGAAATGCAGTTCTTCCGCAAGTTTCACTTCCAGCAAAGAAGATTTATCTAAAGAGAGCCGCAGTAAGTCGCTGAGCCGTGCGATCGTCTGTTCGGCCGCCTCCGGATCCTCATGCACCAGCGATGAGATGGTATGCAGTGCGTTGAACAGGAAGTGCGGATGTAGTTGCATCTTCAGCGCGTGCAATTGCGCCTGCACCAGTTGCGTCTCCAACTTCGCCGAGTTCACCAGACTATCCTCATAACGTTTGTAATACGCCGCCGCATAGCTCATAAACACGATCACCCAATACAGAAGTACGCCCATATCCATCCCGTAATCGATTGAGCGAACCATCTTTATGAATGAAAACTGACCCCGGGTATAGTTGTTCATCCCGCCCACGATGTCCCAGGAGAGTTTGGCCAATGTTCCAAAGAGCAGCATCCCGCCGATGTGGGTCAGAATACTCCGCCAGTACGGCTTCCTTTCCAGAGGAAATCGCCTCGCAAACCACAGCACCAGGGGCGTCAGGGCGGCGCAGCCGTAAGCATACGTCAATTCGGAGATCAAGGCACTTCGCCAGGTCCACGGGTTGGGGGCAAAGGACGATCGGAAATGCGTTTCCACGGCCGAGTACAACCCGAACACGGTCCACAATCCAACGATGAGCAGGGCTTGCCTGAAGCGGCTATGCATACAATAATTACGGATTTTAAGACTCGGCCGTCTCTACTCTTATACGCCGTTTGGGCGGGAAAGAAAACGCGCCAGAAGCAAGCTGGACCGTTGGTTTCACCTTCGCCATCAGGAATTACCGCTTCACCCCTGCCCAGTGCCGGTTCGCCCCTAAGCAGCCGGAATAATATATTCGCGGACTGGCGGGGTTTAGCGTAGTCACGACCTACGAACTACGCCCTACAGACTACAACCTCACCCCAGCGGAGCGCCGTCTCACCCCAATCGCATTGTGCGCACTGGCATTTACGGCCTACCCTCGCCTGAAAGGGGTTTCTATGAAACAACTGTTCTCCATGCTTTCCCTGCTGGCACTCGTTTGGAGTTTTCCAGGCAGGGGATTTGCACAATCCATTAGCGGCGATCTGGTCGGCTCCGTCATTGACGCCTCCGGCGCCGCTATTCCAAACACCACCATTGAGGCCCATAACACTGCCACGGGAGTGAAATCCGCGGCTACCACCAACGATTCCGGGCAGTATCGATTCTCAAACCTGCCGGCCGGCACTTACACGCTTACCGCCAATGCCACCGGATTTGGAAGCACGGCTCTCCGCAATATCACGGTAGATGTTGGCAAAACCATCACCGCGAATTTCACACTGCAACTAGGCGCGGTGTCGACGACGGTGGAAGTGGCCGAATCGCCAACGTCCATCGACACCACCACCGCTACCATCGCCACCAATTACGACTCCCGCCAGACCCGCGATCTCCCTACGGCTAGTGTCGGCCTCGGCGTCCTGAATCTGTCTCTCCTGAGCGCCGGCGTTGCCAGCAATGGCGGTATCGGGGCTGGGGTTGGACCTTCCGTCGGCGGTCAGCGCCCGCGCAACAACAACTTCACGATCGATGGCGTGGATAATAATTCCAAAAACGTCACCGGCCCGCTGATCTTCGTCCCGAACGATGCGGTAGCCGAGTTCACCCTACTGCAGAATCAGGTGCCGGCTGAATTCGGACATTCGTCGGGCGGCCAATTCAACAGCATCGTGAAAAGCGGTACCAACACGGTGCATGGCAGCCTCTACGATTACCTCCAGAATCGGAATCTGAATGCAGTCGACCAGGCATTAGCTAATCAGGGTTTCACCAGCAATCCCCGCTATGACTTAAATCGCCTGGGCGCAACCATTGGTGGACCCATCCTGAAGAACAAGCTGTTTTACTTCGGAAACGTCGAATACAATCCCGTGGGAGCCAGCGCCACCCAAGGCGCGCCCACCCTCACTCCCACCGCCGCCGGCTACGACGCCCTCTCGCGGATTCCCGGCGTCAACCAAACCAACCTCGGCGTCTTCAAGCAATATGCAACCGCTGCGCCCGTGGCCCTGGCCGATCAAACCCAGTTTCCCGTTGTAAACGGAGTTGCCGTTCCCATCGGCATCCTGCCCCTTGCCTCGCCTAATTTCACCAATGGATATTTCGCCGTGGCAAGTATGGATTACAACATTTCGGAGAAGGATCAGCTGCGCGGGCGCTACATCTATAACAAGTTTTCCGCCATCGACGTAGCTGCCAACCTGCCCCAGTTCTACCAGACGCTCCCCTCCACTTTCCACCTCCTGAGCGTCTCTGAGTACCATAATTTTTCGCCCAATTTGACCAACGAATTTCGCGCAGGCTACTCGCGTACGGCTTTCGATGTCCCGGCGGGCAGTTTCAAATTCCCCGGTCTTGACGCTTTCCCCAATATTCAAATCGACGAACTCGCACTGAATATCGGACCTGATCCAGGCGCACCCCAGAATGCCGTCCAGAACACCTACCAGCTCACCGACACCATGACGTGGGTTAAGGGTAAGCATACCTTCCGCTTTGGCGTGGATGGGCGCAAATACATCGCCCCCAGTTCTTTCACGCAACGGTCTCGCGGTGATTACGCTTACACCTCGCTCGAAAACTATCTACTCGACCTCACACCAGACGAAGTAGCCCAGCGTGGCCTCGGCAACGTCGTCTTCTACGGCGACCAAATCGCGTTCTATTCGCATTTCAACGACACCTGGCGAGTCCGTCCCAATCTGACCATCAACCTGGGTATCCGCCACGAATATACGACCGTTCCCCATTCCGAACGGCTGCAGACGCTAAACGCGATTTCGAGTGTGCCGGGGCTCATCACCTTCGGCGAGCCTCAGCCGCAAAAGAAGAATTTCGCTCCTCGCGTCGGCCTGGCATACTCGCCTGGAACCAGTGGCAACACATCCATTCGCGCCGGATTCGGGATGGCCTACGATGTCCTCTATGACAACATCGGGTCGCTTGCCTTGCCGCCGCAGTTCACCACAACCGTCGACGTCAGCGGCGCCACCCTGCCCGACGGCAGCCTGGTACCCAATTTTCTGGCAAACGGGGGAATTCGCCCCAGCTCTTCTGCCGCGGCACTCACAGCGGCCCAAGCGCGAGCCCGGACTGCGGCCTATATTCCGGACCAAAAGCTGCCGTATTCCATTCAGTGGAACTTCGGCATCCAGCACGTTTTTGCGCACGATTATACTTTCGAAGCGCGCTATCTGGGCACCCGCGGTGTCCACCTCAACGTGCAATCCCGGATCAATAAGAGAGCCATCGTAACCCCAGGCCACTCACTGCCTACCTATTTACAAGCGCCCAGCCAGTCCACTTTGGACAGCCTGCCACTCACCCTTGGCCAGTTGCAGAAGGAATCGAATCTGATTCCCAGCTTCGCCGCCGCCGGCTTCACCAATGGCGCGTTCGTCGAAGATAGCCCCATCGGAAATTCCACATACCATGGACTCGCGCTGCAACTGAACCGCCGCTTCGCCAAAAACCTCCAGTTCGTCACTGCATACACCTGGAGCCATTTGATAGACGACAGCACCGCGGATTTCAATACCACGTCGCTCACTCCCCGGCGTCCGCAGGATTTCCAGAATCTCTCGGCCGAACGCGCCAGTTCCGCGCTGGACCGCCGCCATCGCCTGACCATCAGCGCCATCTATGACATCCCCTGGTTCCGGAACGCTGGCTGGTTCCGCAAGAACCTGATCGGCAACTGGTCCGTATCGCCCATTTACACGTATGAGAGTCCTGAATTCGTCACCGTGCAAAGCGTTGTCGATTCCAATCTAAATGGCGACGGCGCGGCGGACCGCACCATCATCAACCTGGGTGGAGTAACCGGTAGCTCCAGTGGCGTTACCGCTCTTCACAATTCCCAGGGGGCCACCGTGGGGTACCTCGCCAAGAATCCCAGCGCGCAATACATTACCGCCGGCTTGGGAGCTTTCGCCAACGCCGGACGCAATACGCTGCCCGGCCGTCCCATTGATAACGTGGACCTGAACCTGGCCAAGAACTTCTCCTTCAGCGAACGGTATCACCTGCAGGTCTCCGCGCAATTCCTGAACGCTCTGAACCATCCGCAATTCGTCCCTGGCCTAATCAACCAGGTGGCGAATCCCGCGGTACTGAACACCACCCCGGGCGTGCGAAACTACGTCACCCCGGGCGACCCCACCTTTAACCGTCCCGACGTAGTGTACGCGAGCAACGCGCGGCTGATCCAGGTCACCTTGAAGTTGATCTTCTAACACCGGGCATCCCCCCTTCGGCTGTTTGAAGGCTGTGGCGCTCCTTTTACGGGGGCGCCATTTTTTATATGAAAACAACGAAACGCGGGACACGACCCACGGTAGAATGAAGGCTCTCCAGGGAGCTTTTCGTGTCACTCAGAAATAAAGCGGTAATCAGCGCGATCGTTGTCCTCTTTTCCAGTCTCGCGGCGGGGCAGAATGCTTTCGTGGGCGGTGCGGGCCTCGCTATCATCGACACTACTTCATCGAAAGTCGTCGCTAAAGTAGGCGGTGGCAACGCCTCTGTTTCGCCCAATGGCAAGAAAGTCTATGCGTGCGATTACTCAAACCGATCCGTTCTTTCACTGGCACCGTCGAATGGTCAACTGCTTACGGCCATCGCGGTTGGCAGCCATCCGTACTGGATTGCTTTCTCGCCCGATAGCCGCACAGCCTACGTCACGAATAATGGGGGAGACAAGACTGTTTCCGTGATCGATACCGCCAGCGATACCGTCACGGCGACCGTGCCCGTGAGCGGAGTTCCTGTCGGCATCGCCGTTTCTCCGAATGGGTCGAAAGTCTACGTCACGATGACCGCCGGATTTGTGGATGGGTTTGTTACAGTCATCGACGCGAGCACGAATACCGTTTCCAAGAATATTAAGCTTCCGAATGCTTCGGCTGCCTTGGTCGATCCGCTGGGACTCGACTTTAGCCCCGACGGGTCTACCGCCTACATCGCCGATAACCGGCAGGGCATTCTCTTTGTCATAAATGTGGCGACGGACACGGTTACTGGCAGCATCAAGGTGAGCCCGATCATCAACACGGTGGCGGTGACACCCGATGGCACTAAAGCTTATGTCGCGAACTTCGCTGCGTCCATCGCCGTCCTTCGCACTATCGACAATACGATCGTCAAGACAATCACGCTCGCCAAAGGCACGCCGCAAGGGATGTCGTTTACGCCCGATGGATCAAAATTATTTGTCGCGAATCAGGGCATCGGCGCTGTGCACGTAATCGATACCGCAACCGACACTATTCTGAGCACGATCAACACCGACAACCAGCCCACGGGTTATGGCGTGTTTATCCAGCGCCAAGTGGCCGGACCTTCCGTTCCGCCCACAATTAACGCGACGGTGAATGGATTCAGCTATGGTCCAGGCTTCGCCCCTGGTTCCTTTATTCAGATTTACGGTTCGAATCTGGCATCGACGACGGCGACCTTCTCCACGACGTTGCCGACCATGCTCGGTTCCGTATCCGTTCTCTTCAATAATCAGCCGATTCCCCTCTATTACGTAAGCCCGGGGCAGATCAACGCGCAGATCCCGACGACAATCGCTGCCGGCAACGCCACGCTTACGATTTCAAATTCCGGGACTATCAGTGCGGCTTCCACGATTACGATTCTGCAAGCCGCTCCCGGCATCCCCACTTACCTTACCGGCAACATTACCCGAGCCGCTGCCCGCAATCAGGATAATTCCATCAACGGCCCCTCCAACCCTGCGGCCGCCGGCAGCGTCATGACCCTATACTTCACTGGCATCGGACCCGTCGACAATCCCGTGGCATCGGGCCAGCCCGCGCCACTCACGATCCTTTCGCGGGCCACACTGCCGGTCGGGGTTACAATCGGAGGACAATTCGTGATTCCGAGTTTTGCCGGCCTTACGCCAGGGTCTATCGGACTGGCGCAAGTTAACGTAGCCATACCCAGTCTTGCCACTGGCGATTATCCGGTCATCATCACCGTCAATGGGGTCGCGAGCAACGCCCCAGTGGTTTCAATCAGCCGCTGAGGGCCTCGTATTTCGCGGGTTGGCGATAGAGTATTGTTTTTTAGGTCACAAAATTGGCGAGTGGCGCCACATGTTCAGGGTGGAGGAGATTCTAAAATGCAATCAGTAAAACTTGTAGTGTTCGGAACCATGGCTTTTGCCAGCATTGCCGCGGCTCAGCCGACGGTAGCCGCCGGAGGAATCCTAAACGCGGCCAGTTACGCGTTTAACGGTTTACCGGGCTCGGGCATCGCTCAGGGTTCAATTTTCGTCGTGTTCGGAACCGGCATGGGGCCAACTAGCCTGCTGCAAGGGAACGGCTTTCCATTGCAGACGACGCTTGGTGGAACTTCAGTTAAAGTAACCGTAAACGGGACTTCCGTCGACGCGCCGCTGTTCTATACTTCGGCCGGCCAGTTATCGGGAATGCTGCCGTCGAAAACTCCGGTTGGAAGCGGTACGTTGACGGTTGCCTACAATGGACAGACCAGCGCTCCGGCGGCTATCAGTGTGGTGCAAAGCAGCTTTGGAATTTTTAGCGTAAATCAGAAGGGCACCGGCCCTGGAATTATCACGAATGCGGCGTACCAGGTAGCGAGTTTGGGAGCACCGCCGAAACCGCCCGACACGTTAATCATTTGGGGGACGGGGCTGGGGCCTGTATCGGGCAACGAGAACGGCGCCGCTCTTCCCGGCGATTTGAACACACCCGGATTGGCTGTCTACGTCGGTGGCAAGCAGGCTACCGTCACCTATCGCGGCCGTTCCGGTTGCTGCGCCGGTCTCGATCAGATCGTGTTTCAAGTGCCGCAGGGTTCGTTCGGCTGCTACAACGCCGTTGCCGTGCAGATTGGAAACACTGTTAGCAATTTCACCACGATGCCTCTCTCGGCGAATGGCGCTGCCTGCTCCGATCCTAACGGTGTGAGCGGTTTCGATCTAACCCAGGTTCTGAACAAATCGACTTTTAGCACCGGGTTTATAAGTGTGAGCCGCTCTGAAGTCGACAGCAATCTGCCCCCCCCGCTTGGAACCGGGCCAACCGTCTCCGAAGATGGAGTCGCATTCTTTGGGCGGTACAGCCCCGCGTCGTTCAACGCGTCCCAAGGTCTGTTTCAAACCGCGTCATTCGGCTCTTGCACAGTATTTTTTTATACCGGGAACATTGCCTCGGTCGATCCGATCCAGCCGATGTTCCTGGATGCCGGCCCGGTGATAAACGTGAACGGTCCCTCCGGCAGTAAACAAATGACTAAGCAGAATGTAGTAGGACTTAGCTTTTACTCCGGGGATTTCGGCAACGGGCAACCGCCGTATTTAACGCCAGGATCTTACCTCTTCGACAACGGTTCGGGCGGGCCGGACATCGGAAACTTCAAGGCGAGCGCGAACTTCCCACCGACGTTGACTTGGACTAACAAAGCGGCGATCACGGCCGTGACCAGATCGCAAGGCCAGAACATTACCTGGACGGGTGGCGACCCTAGCGGTTATGTAACCATAACCGGTACGTCTATCGTCACAGAACCCAGCACGCTGGCTGGCACATTCACTTGCACCGCACCCGTTAGCGCCGGCCAGTTTTCGATTCCGCCGGTGGTTCTGCTGTCGTTGCCGGCCAGCACGTCACTCAGCGTTGGCGGAATCACGATCGACACCGGTTCCCTATCGGTGGGCACTTCGACGAATCCCGTGAAATTCACGGCTCCGAATTTGGACCTCGGCTACATTGTGGCGTCGTCGGATTCGAGCAAAACCGTAGGCTACCGGTAAGCGAACGCCGCAAAGCGCGTTTAGTCTGGTACTCATCCTGATATTGATCTTCTACAGATAGAAGATTCTGGGCGGTTCTATACGGGCCGCCCTTTTTTATGTTGTACGCCATACTTGTCGCCAGCCCGGCTATCACGTCAGAAGTCGCGTGTTACGATGATAGAACCGCAGTCATGATCCGATCTTTTCGCGGCGTCACCCCTAAAATCGCCGCTTCCGCCTACATCGATCGCAGCGCGCAGGTTATCGGCGACGTGGTTATCGGCGAACGTTCCAGCGCCTGGCCAAACGTTACCATTCGTGGCGATGTGGGGCCAATTCGCATCGGCGACGAAACGAATATTCAGGACAATTCCGTGCTGCACGTGGATGAGCCGTTTCCTCTGACGCTTGGCAATCGCGTTACGGTAGGCCATTCGGTTACGCTGCACGGCTGCACGGTGGAGGACGGCGCGTTGATCGGAATCGGCGCCATTGTTTTGAACGGCGCAAGAATCGGCGCATCGTCAATTATCGCCGCCGGCGCGCTGGTTCCAGAGGGGATGGAAGTTCCACCGGGTGTGATGGTGATGGGCGTTCCGGGCAAGGTTCGCCGGGAAATCACCGAAGAAGAGAAAGAACGATTTCGAGTGAACGCACAGCATTATGTGGAGTCCACGCGAATTTATCGGGAAGAACCGAGTTAAGCGATGAGTACCGCAACGCAACAAAAAACCATTCGTGCCGTGAAGGGGACGCGGGATATTTTGCCGCCTTCCTCCGCTGTTTGGAATCGGGTGGAAGTGATCGCCCGCGAAGTGTTTCGTACGTATAATTATCAGGAAATCCGAACTCCGATCTTTGAAGAGACATCGTTGTTCGCGCGGGGCGTGGGCGAAGATACCGACATCGTTGGAAAAGAGATGTACACGTTTGAGGATCGCGACGGCGGCTCGCTTACGTTGCGTCCGGAGAATACGGCATCGGTGATTCGCGCCTACATCGAACACCGTCTGGATCAGGTTCCGGGGATCCAGAAGCTGTACTACATGGGTCCGATGTTCCGTCGTGAGCGTCCACAGAAAGGGCGCTTCCGGCAGTTCTATCAGATTGGCGCGGAAGCGATCGGATCGCAATCGCCGGTGATCGACGCCGAGGTGATTGAGATGGTCACTGAGATTTTGAAGCGCTGCGGCCTGGAGGATTTTCATCTTCTGATCAACTCCGTCGGCTGTGGCGATTGCCGCGCGAAGTTCGTCGCCGATCTGAAAGAGCGTCTGCGCGATGTCGCTCCGCAAATGTGTACCGATTGCCAGCGGCGGGCCGTGACGAATCCTTTGCGCGTGCTGGATTGCAAGGTTCCGGAAGATCAGCCGATCATCGACAAGCTGCCTTCAATTCTCGATCACTTGTGCGCCGAATGCCGCGCGCATTTCGATACCGTGCAGCAATATCTGACCGATCGCCAGATTCCGTTTGAAGTGAAGCCGAGGCTGGTTCGGGGGCTGGATTACTACACGCGTACGACTTTCGAAATTACTCACGGCGCATTGGGCGCGCAGAATTCCGTGCTTGGAGGCGGCCGTTACGACGGGCTGGCCGAAGCCTTGGGATCAAAGTTGGCGGCGCCCGGTATCGGATTCTCTATTGGTGAGGATCGATTGGTGATGACGGTGGAAGAAGCGCATCCCGATAACAATCCTTCGCCGCTCGATTTGTTCATAGCTCCGCTTGGAACCGCGGCTGCACGGCCTTGCGCGCAACTGGCCTACGATCTGCGGCGCGCGGGAATCAGCGTGGAATTATCCACCGACGCCAAGTTAAAGCGATCGCTGGAAGTGGCCAACAGACTTGGCGCGCGCTTCACTTTGATTGTGGGCGATGACGAAATCGCGGCGGGAACTTACGGCTTGAAGAATATGATTAGCGGCGAACAGGTATCGCTCAATCGAGACCAGTTGGCCGAACGCATTCAAACCAGCAAAACGAACTGACATGGAAACTGTATCCTTAGATTTTTTAGGCGATCTTCGCCGCACACATTCCTGCGGAGCTCTGCGCGCATCGGACGCCGGCTCGCGGGCATTATTGATGGGATGGGTGCATCGCCGCCGCGATTTAGGTGGGGTGTTCTTCATTCATCTGCGCGACCGGGAAGGAGTGACGCAGCTTGTCTTTCGCGCCGATGGCGATCAGGAAGTTCACAACAAGGCCGAATTGCTGGGCTCGGAATACGTCATCGCGGTGGAGGGTGTTGTCGAGAAACGTGCCGCCGATACAATTAACGCGGCGATTCCCACGGGTGAAATTGAAATTGTCTGTGACAAGATTTGGATTCTGAACGAGTCGCGGACTCCGCCCTTCCCGATGGAAGAAACCGTGGACGTGAAAGAAGACGCGCGCCTGAAATATCGCTATGTCGATCTGCGCCGTCCGCGGATGCAACGCAATATTATTCTGCGGTCGAAGATTACTTTCGCGGTACGCCAGACTCTGACGGATCTTGGATTTTTGGAAATCGAAACACCTTTCATGACGCGTTCGACGCCGGAAGGCGCACGTGATTATCTGGTTCCCAGCCGCGTTCAGCCCGGCAGTTTCTATGCCCTGCCGCAATCGCCGCAAATCTTCAAACAGCTTTTAATGGTGAGTGGGTTCGATAAATATTTCCAGATTGTGCGCTGCTTCCGCGATGAGGATTTGCGGGCCGATCGCCAACCGGAATTCACGCAGATCGATTTGGAGATGTCGTTTCCGCAGGAAGAACAAATCTTCGAGACGATCGAGCCGCTGGTGAGGCGAGTGTGCGATGTGGCTGGATTTAATGTCACGGAAAAATTCCCACGGCTCACTTATGCCCAGGCGATGCGTTCTTACGGGATCGATAAACCGGATCTTCGGCTTCCGCCGTTTTATACGGTTGAAGACGTGTTTGCGGGAACCAATTTAATTACTAACGATCTCCCCGTGGTGGCGGTGGTGATTCCGAAAACCGGAGCTTTGAGCCGCAAGGAACGCGATGACCTGAAGGCCTTTGGAGCCGAACGGGGCTTGCGGGTTTACGACGATCCGAAGCGTCTGGACCGTGATTATCCAGGCCCCATGGAACAGGTCCGCGCGCGAACTGGCGTCACCGGTGACGATCTGTTGTTGATCGCAAATTGGGCTGGTGAACCGAAGGGAAAGCGTCCTGAAGAGACCGTGCTCCAGGCCTGCGGGCAACTACGCCTCCATGCCGGCCAAAAGTATAACGACCGCCATAAGCTGCTGGATCCGACAGTTTTTAAGTTTCTCTGGGTACTCGATTTCCCAATGTTCGAATGGGATGCGGACGACTCGCGTTGGAACGCCGCGCACCATCCGTTCACATCCGTTCATGATGCCGATATCGATTTGTTAGAGGCGGATCCGGCCCGCTGCCGCTCCAAAGCATACGATCTGGTGTTGAACGGAACCGAGCTGGGGTCGGGATCAATTCGTATTCATCGGCGTGATATTCAGACGAAGGTTTTTGCCGCCTTGGGCTTCAGCGAAGAGGACGCTCGCCATCGCTTTGGCTTTCTGTTGGACGCGCTGGAATATGGCGCCCCGCCACACGGTGGTATCGCCCTCGGGTTGGATCGCTTAGTGATGATTTTGGCCGGTGAGACTTCGATTCGCGAAGTAATTCCGTTCCCGAAAACCGCGCGTGGCACCGATTTAATGTGCGAGGCGCCGTCGACGGTACCGAGCCAACTCCTGCGCGATTTAGGGATACAGCTGATACATCCGCCCAAGCCATAATCGTGATGGACGCGGGATTCACTATCGCCGATATCCAGCGCGCGCAGCGGCGTATCGAGCCTTACGTGCGCTGGACCGAGATCGTCAAAAGCGAAACTCTGAGCCGCCAATTGAACACGAATGTCTATCTGAAATTGGAAGTCTTTCAGAAGACCGGCTCCTTCAAGGTCCGCGGCGCTTTCAACAAACTTCTTACGCTTCCAGAGGGCGACGCCGGCCGCGGGGTAGCCGCGTGGAGTGGAGGCAATCATGGGCAGGCTGTCGCGTACGCGGCGGCGACATTAGGCCGTAAAGCGCTTATCGTGATGCCGGAGAACACGCCCCGAACCTATAGGGACGCCGCCCGCGACTATGGCGCGCAGATTGAACTGGCCGCCGACACTCATGAGGCGTCTGTTCGCATGGACGAACTCGCCGGCGAAGGCTGGATTCCCATTCATCCGTTCAACGATCCGCTGGTGATCGCAGGCCAGGGAACTGTCGGTTTGGAGATCATGGCCGATGTTCCGCAGGTAACTGACGTGATCGCCAGCATCGGCGGCGGCGGTCTGATTGGCGGCATTTCCACTGCGCTCGCGGCGATGAAACCCGGCGTGCGATTTTGGGGAGTGGAGACGGAAGGCGCGGATTGTATGGCCCAATCGCTGGCCGCTGGTGCAATCGTGACGATGCCCACGATTACATCCATCGCCAGAACATTGGGAGCACCTGCCCCTTCGCCGCGAACCTACGCGTTGGCCTATCATTACCTGGAATCGGTAACCGTTGTTTCCGATGCCGAAGCGATCGCGTCTTTGAAATTCCTGTTGGAACGGGCCAAGATTTTAACGGAGCCTGCGGCCGCTGTCACCCTGTCCGCCGCGCGGCGATTGCAACATAACTTTACCCCCGATCATCACGTGGTCCTGGTCCTCTGCGGCGGCAATGTGGCACTCGAGGATCTCTGTCTGTGGCATTCTACTTTCCCGGCCAGCTTGTAAACTCTGGTTAAGTTCGGCCGATCCGCTTGGCGTTAGCCTGCGAAGGACGCTATTTTCATAGTGGGGCCGGCAGCGAAGTTTTGGGCACGCAGAGGAATGAATCGATTCCGCAGTATCTGGTTCACGTGGGCATTCGCCGGAGTGCTGGCACTGTTGTGCGTGGTCTTGGCCGTTCTGCAAAATCGCTGGATTTATGAGATTAGTGCCGCTGAAAGAGATCGTCTCCACATAACGCAGCATGCGGACCTAAATCGCTTGGGGCGGGAATTCGATCAGAGGATTGCCATCGCCGGATTCGCCCTGCTGCCCGCGCTTTCTCAAACGCTCGCCAACGATGCGTCAGTCAATGCCCGATACCGGCAGTGGAAGGGAACGAACGAACCCATTTTTCGCCGTGTTGGCCGCGTAACGATGGAATCGGGCCAGGCGCAGCTCTCCTTGCCCGATCCCGCCGGGACTCATTTTGTTCACGCGGAATGGCCCAAGGAGTGGAGTGGCATGCAGGGTCGCTTCATCGCTAGAGAGAAGCGCTTGAGGCTTCCACCCTTTTTGCCGGACGAATCAATGCTGCTCGAATTCTCACGATTTGGGGGCCCTCCGCGCGGCCCCATGTCGCCCGGGCAATTATTTGAACATCGGGGACCACCGCCTGGCGACTGGTTCACCGGCGGTGGGCGCCCGGGGCCTCCGCAAGAAGGAGCATTTGATCGCGCGCAAGAATTTTGGCGCACTCAATCAGGCAATCCGCGGGCTCCCGACCCCCGGGCGGAATGGTGGATCGCCGAACTAAATCTTGACTACATTCGCGTGACATTCCTGCCTGAACTTCTGACAAAACATTTCGCGGATCTCTCGACTGGCTACGATGCGGAGATTGTCTTAGATTCGCAGCCATCCATCCGTATTTTGAATACGCTGACAACTCGCCAAGGCACCATCGACAAGCCCGAGGCTTCGGTGACACTGCTGGACCCCGCGCGGCTTGCCGTGGCTCAACACGGGCTTAATGACGCGCCGGCTCACATGATCGACTTGGGCCGGGGACGATGGCGCCTGTTGATAAGCCATCGCGGAAGCTCACTCGAAGACTTGATCACCCGCGCCCGGTGGAGAAATATCGCGGTCTCAAGCGGCATTTTGCTGCTGATTCTCACAACCGCCGTTACACTGCTTCATTACTCTCGCCAATCGCAGCGGCTTGCCGAATTACAGATGAACTTCGTAGCCGGGGTATCCCATGAATTGCGAACGCCATTGACCGTGATCCGTACCGCTGCGTTCAATCTTCGTGGCCGTGTCGCGACGCGTCCTGAGCAGGTAGAGAAGTATGGCCAACTCATTCAGAGTGAAAGTGAGAAGCTGACTATTCTGGTTGATCAGGTGCTCCGCTACGGTGCGATGACGGCAGGGAAGGTGATTCGAGAGAAGCATCCGGTGGAGGTGCAAAGCTTGATCGCGAACATGCGTCCAAATGGTGGGGCGGCTGGTAAGGAATTGGTAGTGGAGCGGCTGGTGGAGCCGGATCTACCTCCGATTCTGGCCGACGAGGTAGCGTTGCAACACGCTTTGCAGAATCTTCTGGATAATGCAGTCAATTATGGGCTGGGAGACGATTGCTGGATTGGAATCTTCGCCCGGGCCGTGGGCGATGAAGCCGTGGAAATTCGTGTTGTCGATCGCGGGCCGGGTATTCCATTAGGGGAACAATCGCGGATCTTCGAGGCTTTCTATCGCGGTAGTTCAGCGCTGCGCGAACAAATCCACGGCACCGGTCTCGGCTTAAATCTGGTGAAGAAAATTATTGACGCTCACGGGGGCACTATACGGGTAAGCAGCGAGCCGTTCGTCCGTACCGAATTTGTAATTCGCATCCCGGCGGCATCGAAGGAGATACGGAATGCCGTCACGAATTCTATTGGTTGAAGATGAACCCGGGTTAGTCCTGACTATTTCCGATCTTCTGTCGGAGGCCGGCTATGCGGTAGAAACGGCGACCGACGGCGAATCGGGACTTGCCAAAGCTATCGCCGCGAGTTTCGATCTATTGATACTGGACGTGATGCTTCCGAAGAAATCGGGATTCGAAGTATGCCGCCAACTTCGCAAAGAAGGCGCGGACTTCGCAATTCTAATGCTTACGGCGCGCGCTGAAGTGGACGATCGGGTGAACGGTCTTAAATTAGGGGCTGACGATTACCTCACCAAACCTTTTGAGCCCGCCGAGTTGCTGGCACGCGTGGAAGCCCTGCTGCGCCGCGTCGGCAAGGATAGCCATCTTGCGGTAACGAGCTATCATTTCGGCGATGTTACGGTGGATTTCGATCGCGAACAAGTGCTGAAATCCGGTAAGCCGCTGAATCTATCGGGCAAAGAACTACGCTTACTTCACTATCTGATCGACAATCGGCGACGCGTGGTTTCCCGGGAAGACTTGCTAAAGAACGTATGGGAGTATCACGGCGATGTATCCTCACGAACGTTGGACGTTCACATCGCATGGCTTCGGCACAAGGTGGAAAGCAATCCACAGGAACCGCGTTTTATTCACACAATTCGCGGCAAGGGCTATCGCTTTTCACCTTGAGAAAAGTAGCTTTACAAGCCTTAACGGGCGGTTCGGCAACTGTAAAGACCGGCCGTGCGTTTATATAGCAGGAGACCTTCCATTACATGAAACGTTTGTTCACGGTAATAACTTGTTTAACCGCGTCGGCGCTTTTCCTTGCCGCTCAGCCGGGCCCGCACGCTCCGCCTACTACGGCTGAGAGAGTAACGAACCAAGTCGCGCGCCTTACCACTTTGCTTACGCTGACTACTGTCCAGCAAGCCAGCGCCACTACGATTTTCACGACAGAGCAGACGGCCATCGCGGCGCTGTTCACCAACATGCAAGCGGCGCATACCGCGGTACAAGCGGCGGTGATTAAGAACGATGCGAACGCGATCACGGCGGCCGCCACGCAGATCGGCGCATTAACCACGCAGCAAGTGGAAGCACAAGCGACGGGCGACGCGGCGTTCTATGCAATCCTAACGGCCGATCAGCAGACGAAATATTCCGAACTGAAGTCACATGGTCCGGGCGGTCCAGGGGGTCCTGGTTTTCATGGCGGACCGAGCGCTGCTGGTGGACTTGGCGGCCCACGACCGTAGTTCAAAGTAAGGGATCTGCGACTTCTTGCGGATCCCTCCGCGCTTAGGATGCGTTACATTCGGTACGAGCCGATTTTCATCCTATGCAAAAGTCAATCTTTACTCCGGACGCGCCAGCTCCCCGGGGATTTTATTCACAGGCGATACAAGCCGGACCCTTCTTATACATCGCGGGCCAACTGCCGCTGGATCCCCAAGGAAACATGGTGGGCGGGCCAGTGGCCGCTCAGGCTACCCAGGCATTGCGAAATATTGAGGCGATTCTGTTAGCTGCCGGGGGCACGTTAGCCAATCTGGTTCAGGTGACGATATATATCACCGACATCGCGCACTGGCCGGAGGTAAATACGGTGTACGAGTCATTGCTGGCTAGTGTGCCGGTTCCGCCGGCGCGGGCCGTGGTTCCCGTGAATCCTCGGCATTATGACGCCCTGATTGAGATTCAGGCCACCGCTTTCTTCGATAAGAGCGAAGGCTAAATCGCCGTCCTGCCTTGTCCTTCCGTGATGAATAGGAGAACCTATAGGCATGGCACAACAATATTCGAAAGCGCCCGCGATGTTGATCGACCCGACGAAGACCTTCAAAGTCACGTTCGAGACATCACGCGGCACAATCGCCTGCAATCTATTCGCGAAAGACGCGCCCAAGACCGTGAACAATTTCGTTTTTCTAGCGCGCGAGAAATTCTATGATGGCACCAAGTTCCATCGCGTCATTGAAGACTTCATGATTCAAGGCGGCGATCCCGAGGGAACCGGCCGGGGCGGGCCTGGCTATAAGTTTGAGGATGAACTGAAGGCCAATCCCAACAAGCACAAAGTGGGTTCGCTCTCCATGGCCAACGCCGGCCCAAATACCAACGGTAGCCAGTTCTTCATTACACACATTGTCACCAACTGGCTGGACGGAAAGCACACCGTATTCGGAGAGGTTACCAGCGGTCAGGACGTGGTGAACGCGATGCAAGGCGGCGATGAGTTGAAGACCGTCACGATTACCGAAGAATAAAGAAGCGCAGCGGATTCGATGATTGAATGGAGTTGAATCCCGATCTGCTTGAAACCCTCCGCCGGCATTGGGGCTTTAACGAATTTCGTCCCATGCAGGACCGCGTCGTGCAAAGCCTAATCGACGGGCGCGACGTGGCCGTGGTGATGCCCACCGGCGGAGGCAAATCACTCTGCTATCAACTTCCGGCCCTTATTTCCGGCCTAACGGCGATTGTAATCTCTCCCCTGATCGCCCTTATGCAGGACCAGGTAACACAACTTGGGGAGATGGGCATTCCCGCTGGAGTGCTGAACAGCGCAATGACTTATTCCGAACAGCAGAAGGTGATTCAGGCTGCGCGGCAAGGCGCGTTCCGGCTCTTATATCTCTCGCCGGAGCGCTTGGCGAGGGCCGATACGGTGGAATGGCTGAGGCGCGTTCCTCTGGCATTTTTCGCTATCGATGAAGCGCACTGTATTTCCGAATGGGGCCACGAATTCCGGCCCGAATATCGCCAACTCAGCCGGCTGCGCGATCATTTTCCAGATCTTCCAATCGCCGCGTTCACAGCCAGCGCGACGCAGCGCGTCCGGCACGACATCATTGAACAACTGCAGTTGCGGCAGCCGGCGAAGTTCATTAAGAGCTTCCACCGCCCGAATCTGCGTTACCTGGTGAAGCTGTGCGACATGGCGACGCAACGCGATATTTTGCTGGCGGCGCTGCGGGAACACGAAGGCAGTACTGTCATCGTGTATGCGCCCACCATTAATTCGGTTCATGAGACCGTCGATTTTCTAAAGTCGAATAAAATCGGCGCGCTTCCTTATCACGGCAAAATGGAAACCGACGAGCGGCGCGACAATCAGGAACGCTGGATGAACGATGAAGTGCCGGTGCTGGTGGGCACAATCGCATTCGGACTGGGCATTAACAAGCCTTCCGTGCGGGCCGTGATCCACCTCTCATTGCCCAAGTCGATTGAGCAATATTATCAGGAAGCGGGGCGCGCCGGCCGCGATGGACAGGCCGCCGACTGTGTGCTCTTATGGCAACGCCAGGACATCGGCCTGCTTGCATATTTCATCAACAATATGCAGGATAAAGCCGAGCAGACGCGGGCTTGGGAGCGATACCGGATAGTGAAAGACTTCGCGGAATCGAATACGTGCCGCCATCGCCAGGTATGCCTCCATTTCGGCGAGACGCCCAAGTGGCAATCGTGCGACATGTGCGATGTATGTGGGAATTCGCCAGACTGGCTGGCATCGGAAGAGGCGCGCCGGGCGGCCACGCAGAAGGCGGCGAAAGCAGCGGCGTTCCAGCGCATCGATCCAAACCTAGTGGAACATATGCGTCAGTGGAGGCGTTCGGCGGCCCGCCGAGATGGCGTGCCGGGCTTCATCGTAATGAACGATGCGACACTTGCCGATCTCTGCCGGCGGCGTCCGGGAGGCATCGCTGAACTACGCGAAGTATCGGGAATCGGGGAGCGGAAAGCACAACGCTACGGGCGGGAAATCTTACTGGCATTGGCGGGTTATAAAACATAAGACCGAAGCACATCGCTATCCCCTGGACGATGCGCTCCGGTTCTTACGGATGTCAGTTACGCGCACTTACCGGCGCCAGTAACCGTTGTAATAGTGGTGACTGTAATAGCGCGGCCCTACCCAGCGTGCGCCAACATAAGGAGCGCGGCCCCAGTATCCGGAACGATAGGAGTATCGTCCGCCGCCGTAGTAATATCCGCCGCCGACCCATGCATAGCCGGGCCGAACATATCCTGGAGCATAGCTATAGGCAACCGCCGGAGGTGGAGGCGCATAGTAACCATAAGCGGGCGCGGCATAACCGTAGCGCGGTCCGATGCCAACGCCAAAAAAGAATCGGCTCGCGCCAAACATTGAGGTGCTGCCGGCCAATAACAAAAGAGCGAGTAATTTGGTTTTCATTGTCGTTTCCCTTTACGCTTATCTACAATGCAAACCATGTGCCAAATGTAAAGCGATGAAAATACAAAGAAGCCTGATTAGAGGTGGTGGATTTCCACCAGTTGTGGTGGTGGCATCGATGTATGCGCGCTACCTTTAAGCGCCAGCGTGCATCCAGGTAGGGGTACAAACCCGGAGACACTTATGAAGACTACTTATCAAATAGATCCCGCGCACTCCACGGCTCAATTCGTTGTGCGCCATATGATGATCACGAACGTTCGGGGCAATTTCAACCGACTGCAAGGATCCATCGATTACGATGCCGAAAATCCTTCCGCATCCAACTTGAGCGCCGAAATAGAAACGAAGGCTATCAATACCGGCGACGAGCAGCGCGACGCTCATCTGCGGAGCGCGGATTTCCTGGATGCCGAAACGTTTTCGAAGATGACATTCAAGAGCACGAAAGTGGAAAGCGCGGGGCAAGGCGAGATGACAGTAACGGGTGATCTGACGATTCATGGCGTTACCAAGCCAGTTGTGCTGAAGGTGGAGGGGCCGACGGCTGAAACGAAGGATCCTTTTGGAAATACGCGAATTGGCGCCTCGGCGACGACAAAGATTAAACGCGCCGATTTTGGATTGACATGGAATGCGGCGCTGGAGACGGGTGGTTTTCTGGTCGGCGATGAACTGAAGATCGAGTTGGAGATTTCGGCGATCAAAGCCTAGCCGATGGCAGTGAAGATGATTCGCTTACATTAAACGCAGACGGCGCAGCGGAATCACCGGAGCAATCGGACCGGGATGCCCATACTGCACGGGCAGATCGATGCTTGACGCGGGAATCTTAGTCGCTTCCGCTATTTTGCGATCGGCCTGGGCCCTGCATAAGGCACGTAGCGCGCGGTCATGGGAGCGCTGGACAGCGGTTTGGAAGTGACGGAAGGTAGCCGTATCCTCCTTCGGTTCGGAGGTGGCGAGAGACGGATCGTTCAAGGCAGCTTCCAACCGCTCGCAGCGCAGCAGACGCCAGCGGCATTGCACCACCAGATCCACCAGCATCCGCTCATGCGCGCTGCCTGGTTGATACTGATGCACTAGCTCGGCCCGAAGAGTAATGTACTCTTGCGGGTCTTCCTGTGGCAACAGAACTCCACCTTGCGCCCGGGGGCGACTGGCCGGCTTTCGATCAGGTCTTTTCTCGGCAGCCATGGAATCTTACTTCTTAGCATCCTCCAATTACTGCTTGGTGGCAACTTCGTGTATTCGGATATTGCGGAAGAATATCCACGAGTACTGATCGTGAAGCTGCAGACCGATCGGTCCTGTTTTTGAGCGGGCCGGGTCGCCCGGGCTTTCCGCTACTACGTTTCCGTTGAGAGAAACGCGGATCAATTCGTTGCGCACGGAGATGTCCATTGCATTCCAATCGCCCGCTAATTGGAATCCGGTTTTGGCGGCGGAGAAGAGATAGATACTGCCTGTCTGATAGCGATCTTTCGTTGCATCGAGGATCTGAATTTCATAGCCGATGTGCGCCGGAGAACCGGTGAGCGGCGCGGTGAGCAGCTTTTCATGACCGGCGTCAGGCTCACGGATCGCGTAGTGGGCTCGCGACCGGTCGCGGATAGAAACTCCGCTATTGCCGCCCGGAGGAATCCAATATTCGACGTGAAGATCGAACTCTGTGAACTCTCTCAGTGTATAGAGCCAAGCCTGGGTCCCAACCCAGCGGCCGTAACGTTTCTGATCGACCGGCCATTCGGTTCCAAAAGGATTTCGATCGTCGGGATGAACTCGTTGGCCAAGCAGGACGCCGTCCTTAAGTACGGTCCACGAGCAATTGCCGCGAGGCTCCCAACCATCCAGGTTCTTACCGTTAAACAGCAGTTGGCCGGGTTCCTCGGCGAATGCCAATGCGCTGCTCAGCAGGACGACGATTGCGATCGCGATATTCATCGCAACCAGCATACCGTCCCGTCACTGATGGATTCTTGGGCGGGCCTAATCGATTGCCATCACAATTTTGCCGACACCATCTTGATACGTCTCGAGCATTGCGAAAGCATTCTCGATCTGGTTGAGCGGCGGGGTGTGAGTGATCATCGGAGCGAAGCGTTGGGGACGCTCGCGAAGCATCGAGATCGCCTCAGGTGTTTCGCGATTAGACCGGCGCACTACGAATAATTGGAGTTCTTTGCGACGCCACGTATGGAACGCGAAGTCCACCGAATGCGCCGCTGGAATTCCGGTGACCACAACCCTGCCTGCCGCGCGGCATACCTCCAGCGCCTGGTTCAACGATCCACCCTTTACGACGCAATCAATCGCCAGATCGAGATCCCGCATGTCGCGATTGCCGGCTACGTGCAGAGGATCGAGGGCGGCGTCCGCGCCCAGTGCCAGGGCCATCTGGCGTCGGTGCGGAACAGGATCCACAGCAAAGATCCGGCGCGCACCGGCAAGCTTCAATGCGGCGATCGTCAACAGCCCCATTGGACCGGCGCCGAAGACCGCGGCGGTCTCGCCCGCCTGTAAAGCCGCAAACTGCAGGGAGTGTAAAACGACGGCGAGCGGTTCAGCCAGGGTCCCTTCCGCAAGGCTTACGTTTTGAGGAAGCGGCAAGAGATTCGCCGCCGGCAGATTGACGAACTCCCGAAAGAATCCTGGATGAGAAGGAGTACTGAGGAATACGACATTTTCGCAAAGATTGTTGCGGCCAGCTTGACAGGCCCGGCAATGATAGCAGTAAATCGCAGGCTCCAAAATCGCTTTATCGCCGACCGACCAGCCTGTGACGCCGGTTCCCACCGTGCTGACGATCCCCACCGGTTCGTGACCGAGGACCATTGGATAAAGACAAGCGGAATCGCCAACGCCACCTTCGCAATAACTATGGAGATCGGATCCACAGACCCCGACAGCGGCAACGCGTACCTGAACCTCACCGGCTTGAGGCGGGTTGATCACACGCTCGGCAATTCGAAACATCCGGATGCCGATTAATTCCGCGACGCGCATGGAGAGCTACTTCTTGAAAAGGTTATCAAATGCGGCGCGGGCGTCCGTCGGAGTGCGCGGAGCCATGTCGCTTTTCGGCTGGGGAGGCGGAGCACCATTAGCGCCGGCAGAATCCCGGGCCACGGTGACTCGCGGTTTAAACAATTCACACTCGTTAGCCGCGTCCTTCACCGGGATTCGCACGGGAATTAGCTTCAGACATTGGAATCGCGTGGACGGCTCAAAATTTGCGCACTGTTTGCAGCAGTGCAGAGCCACGGAGCATTTCGGGCAGGCGCCTTTGAAGTTGATATCGGGAGGCAGAGCGGTAGCGCAATTAAAGCATCGCGACGCTGTAAGGTTTTGTATCAGGCGAGGAAGGCGAGGACCCGTGACATCAAGCGGTGGGCGTGGCCCCGGTGCTCGTTGACGGTCGTCACGTGGGAAATTGGCGCCGGAGTCGCGTCCCGAATCCCGGCCGGAATCCATATAGCCGCGCGTTTTATACTTACGATCTCCATCCATGGCGATAGTGCCACTCCTTGGACCGGTTCATTGGCGTTATTGGAGCAAATACAGATTGGAACAAAGTGAGAATTTTCCTGGCAACGAGGGTAAATATTCTTATGTGGGAGACGGCAGGGTCCGGAACGGCAAAGCGCCCGCTACCGATGGGGTTTCCTGCTTACGCCTACACAATGTGTACCATGGATCGCTGGACGGAATCCAGTCAAATCTTTTATCAATGATACTTGGCAAATTACTCCGAGCCCCACTTTAATAAAGCGTTACAGGGCCGTGTCAACGGGTCGTCATAATGATTGGGACTGATGCGGACTGAGTATCCCAACTTGCCCGTTTGGTGCGGAACGAATTCTTTACTGAAAACATAGGCCGATCCTTGTTGCTCAATCGAAGGCAAAGTCATCACCTGCGTCTCTTCCAAGTGGCCGTTCGCGCCGATCCGGCCTACCACCGCCTCCACGCGAACATCCTCGGGGCGAAGACCGGCAAGTTCCACGGCAACTCGAAGCGGCACGGCTGAACCGCTAACCACAGAACGTTCCGGACCGGGTCCGACGAAAAGAAAAGCGACACGGCCCCAAGCCGCCTGGATGGCTTGATTCCACTTGACCTTTTGACGCGCCATGGCAAAATTGTTTTCTTTTACTTCTTGAAAGGCGCGATGGGCTGGCTCATACAGTTGCAGCATGTAGTCGCTCACCTGACGTTGCGCGTTGAAATGCGGGCTGACATATTGCAGAGATTGTTTCATCCGCCGCACCCAATCTTCTGGAATTCCTTCTTCGCGGCTTTCGTAATACATGGGCACGATTTCGTTTTCCAGAAGAGAATAGATAGCCCGGGCGTGAATCTCGTCCTGATCTTCGGAATACGGTTCGCGATCGCCAATAGCCCAGCCCCCGGATTGCTCATAGGCTTCGTCAAACCAGCCATCGAGAATACTGAAGTTGAGCACTCCGTTGATGCCGGCTTTCATTCCACTGGTACCGCAGGCCTCTTCACCGCGGCGTGGGTTGTTGAGCCAAAGATCGACGCCTTGCACCATTTCGCGGGCAACTTGAATTCCATAGTCTTCCACAAAGACGACGTGTTTCGAGAGTTCCGGATCGCGCGACAATTGCACGATTTCCCGGATTAGGGTCTTGCCAGGATGATCCTTCGGATGCGCTTTGCCGGCGATGACGATTTGGACGGGGCGTTTCGAATTAGTAAAAATCCGCTTCAGGCGGCTCATGTCGCGGAACAGGAGAGTGGCGCGTTTATAGGTGGCGAATCTTCTGGCGAACCCGATGGTGAAGGCGTCGGGATCCAGGATTTCGTGTAGCCGGCGAATCTCCGAAGAAGGCGCCTTGCGCTTCATCGCGGCGGATACCGATCGTTCCCGGACGAATGCAATGAGACGGCGCTTTCGGCGGCGATGCGCTTCCCATAGCTCCTGGCCGGGAATTTCGCGAATGTTTTCCCAGACCTTCGGATCGTGATGCATGTCGCGCCAATCGGGCTGCAAATAGTGGTCGTAGAGAGTTGCCAGGTCGCCACTTACCCAGGTGGAAAGGTGTACGCCATTGGTGACGGAAGTGATGGGGATTTCCCACACCGGCAGGCGGGGCCACAGATCCTGGAACATCTCCTGCGATACTTCGCGATGCAGCACACTCACCGCATTGCGGAATGAGGAGGCCCGAATGGCCGTAATCGCCATAGCGAAGCGTTCTTGCTGATCAAACGGATTCTTGCGCCCCAGCGAGACGAGCTGCTCAAAGGAAATTCCGGAATCGCGGCAATACTCAGCGAAGTAATCATGCATCAGCCCGACGTCGAACAAGTCCATGCCCGCCGGTACGGACGTGTGGGTAGTGAAGACATTATTGGTGCGCGATGCGTTGAAGGCTTCCTCGAAGCTCAAGCTCTGTAGGTGCATCAGAACTCGAATGCGCTCCAATGCCAGAAAGGCCGAATGGCCCTCATTCATGTGATACACGGTGGGTTCCAGGCCAAGAGCATGCAAGGCCCGCAATCCACCGATGCCAAGGACAATTTCCTGGCGCATCCGAACATGGGTATCGCCACCGTAAAGCTGATCGGTGATTTCGCGGTGTTCGGGGCGCTCATTCTGCGTGATGTTGGTATCGAGCAAGAGCAGACGAACCCGGCCCACCAGAATCTGCCACAACTTAACAAAAACTTTACCCGTGGGCAGGTTCACGTTCACCACAACCTCATCCCCGTTTGCGTCTAATACTGGTGAGACCGGTAATGTGTAAAAGTCGTTTATCGGATTCCGTTCCTGCTGCCAGCCATCGGGATTTAAAGACTGTTGCAGATAGCCCTTTTGGTACAGCAAGCCGATTCCGATCAGGGGAATTCCCGAGTCGCTGCACGATTTCAAATGGTCGCCCGAGAGAACACCCAAGCCCCCGGAGTAAATCTGCATGCAATCCAGTAGACCGTATTCCATCGAGAAGTAAGCGATCAAGGGGCGATTTTCCGCGCTTTCCGGACGGCCCAGGTAGGCGTCGTAGCTTTCACAAGCTCGGCGATAGAGCGCGATGTAGCGAGGATCGGCGGTGGCTCGCTCCAATGCCGCCTGGGGCAGACGGCCCAGCATTAAAACGGGATTGTGGTTCGAGGCCTTCCATAGATTCGGATCAAGACGGCGAAACACGGCACGAATCGTGTGATCCCAACTCCACACTAAATTGTGAGCTAACTCGGTGAGACGTGAAAGGGCCGGAGGAAGCGCCGGGCTGACGAGAAATTCTTTTAACGGCTGAATCTGAAAGGCCATGGAATAAATTGAGACGGAATGCGCCTGGGAGTTATAGGATAGCAAAGCGATTCGTTAGGCCTTGGGAGCAGAAAAAGGCACCATCCTTTCACGAGAGGCATCTTTCTGTGTAACCAACATGAATGCGATGCAATCTGACGTTTGGAGGCGTATGATCTGTTTTAAGGAAGCCGAGGCAGCGTTGCGTACGGAAAAGAAATCAGCCTCCCGGGAAGCGTATTTGCGCCGATTTGCGGACGCGCGGTTCCGAACGGATGAATTGTTCGGACTTTTGCGGTCCGAAGCAATTTATCGCCGTCCCATTCCCGAGCGCCACCGGCTGATTTTTTACCTTGGCCATCTGGAAGCATTTGATTGGAACCTGATTGGGCGAAAAGCGCTGGATATGCGATCTTTTGAACCTTCCTTGGATAAATTATTCGAGTTTGGAATCGATCCCCCGCCGGGTGAGTTACCGACGGATTCGCCTTCCGATTGGCCAACCGTTGGAGAGATCGGGAAGTATAATCGCAAAGTGCGCGATCGGGTTGACGCTTCGCTCGCCGATGCGCCGGATCAGGTTTTAGAGACCGCGCTGGAGCATCGGCTGATGCACGCCGAGACTCTTGCGTATCTGCTTCACAATCTTCCGTACGAAGATAAACTTCCGAGGAATTGCGAAGAGCTGCTTCTGAATCGTCCCGCGGCTCAATCTTTTCGCCGAGTTTCTGACGGGCTAGCGAAGATGGGCAGGCAATCGGAAGATGGCTTCGGTTGGGACAACGAATTCCCGCAAACAGTGGCGAATGTACAGGAATTTCAGATCGGCAAATATAAGATCAGCAACGGCGAGTATCTGGAGTTTGTTTGTGCCGGCGGACCTACGCCTCATTATTGGGCGGATCGCTCTGGGGAGTGGTTTTATCGCGGCATGTTCTCGGAAATGCCGCTCCCGATGGACGCTCCCGTTTATGCCACTCATGCCCAGGCAACCTCATACGCCCGTTGGCGGGGAATGATGCTGCCGACTGAAGAACAGTGGCATCGAGCGGCCGGCGATGCGAGTTACCCGTGGGGCGAAGCGCCTCCTTCGGCGGTGGAAGGCAACTTCGATTTCCGGCATTGGGATCCGGTGTCGGTGGCAGCGACGCCGGGTAGCGATAGCCCCTACGGGGTTTCGCAGTTGACCGGCAACGGATGGGAGTGGACGTCGACAGTCTTCGGTCCGTTTGAGGGATTTGAACCGTTCGCCTTTTATCCCGGATATTCAGCGAATTTCTTCGATGGCGAGCATTTTGTCATGAAAGGGGGCTCACCGCGGACCGCCGCTTGTATGCTGCGTCCCAGCTTTCGGAATTGGTTCCGCGGAGATTATCCCTATGTATACGGCACATTTCGCCTTGTGGGGCACCCCGAGTGAGCATTCTGGAGTTGACGCAGTCCGCAGCCGCTGAATTCATCGCGGATGTACAGATCGGGTTATCACGGCGGCAGAAGGAAATATCCTCGCGTTATCTTTACGACGAATTAGGTAGCGCTTTATTCGAGGCGATCACAGTTCTTCCAGAGTATGGACTGACGCGGGCCGACAGCCGCTTGCTGCAGCGCTATGCCGGGGAATTGCCGCCGTACTCCACCGTTGCTGAACTTGGCGCGGGCTGCGGAACGAAGACTCGCTGGATTTTGGAAGCTCTCCGGCCGGCGCGCTATTTGCCAATCGACGTTTCCGCCAGCGCACTGGATCGCTGCCGGCGCGAGTTAGAAGGCTTTGCCCAAATCGACGCCGTCGTCGGGACATATTTGGAAGGAATGCGCGAGGTTGTTGCGCAACGGAATCAGGCGGAACCGCTCCTGCTTTTATTTCTCGGCAGTACGGTGGGAAATTTTGAAAGCCGTTGCCGCGAAGACTTTCTGAAACAGATCCGCTCGCGCCTGCAACCGGGCGACGGTTTTCTGATTGGCTTCGATCTTGTGAAGCCCCTCGATCAGATGCTGGTGGCCTATGACGATCCCGCGGGCGTAACGGCGGCTTTCAACCTTAACCTGCTGGGGCGAGCCAATCGCGAGCTGGGCGCTGATTTCGTGCTCCGCAATTTCGAACATGTGGCGCGATACGACGACCGGGAACAGCGAATCGAGATGCATCTCCGATCGCGATGCGAGCAGCGGGTGTTCATAAAAGCGGCAAACTTCCATTGCGACTTTCATGCCGGAGAAACCATCTGGACGGAATCTTCTTACAAATTCCGGCCGGATCAGATCGTGAAGATGGCCGAGTCCTCCGGCTTCACGTGCGAGCGCCAGTGGATGGACGAACAGTGGCCGTTCGCCGAGAGTTTTTGGATCGCACGCTAGCCGGGCATCTCGCGATTTCTAAATGCACCTACCGCTGCTCTTTTTACTTTTCTCTCCCGTTGTGGACACACCGAAGAAGCCTGTTACGGACGATTATCCCGGCGTCGGCGTGAAGGTAGTGGACGATTATCGCTGGCTGGAGAATGCCAAGGATCCAGAAGTTCGCAAGTGGAGCAAGGAACAAAATGCCGCGGCTCGCGAGCAATTGGATCGTCTGCCATCGCGAGCGGCGTTGATCACGACGCTCAAACAAATCTACGGCGGATCGGCGGTGCGTTATAACGACCTCAGGAGCGTATCGGGTGTCCTCTTCGCGATGAAGACCCAGCCGTCTAAGCAGCACCCTTTTCTGATTTCCCTTAAGTCCGCCGATGAACCAGATTCGGCGCGAACGATTGTCGATCCTGGAATTTTAGATCCCACGGGTGGCACTGCCATCGATTTTTTCGTACCGTCGCTCGACGCTAAGCTGGTTGCCGTTTCCTTATCGCAGGGCGGGAGTGAAGCGGGTTCGCTCAGTGTGTTCGAGACCGCGACGGGCAAACAATTATCAGATGCGATTCCGCACGTGAACAACGCCACCGCCGGCGGTAGCGTCGCTTGGAATGCCGATGGCAGCGGGTTTTATTACACCCGCTATCCCCACTCCGGCGAGCGTCCCCAAGCAGATATGGACTTCTATCAGGAGGTCTATTTCCATCGCCTCGGCACACCTGTTTCGGCGGATACGGCGGAGTTGGGAAAAAACTTCCCGCGCATCGCCGAGATAAAACTGCAATCGTCGGCCGATGGGAAATATATTTTGGCCCAGGTAGCCAATGGGGATGGCGGCGAATTCCTGCACTACATTCTGGGTCCGGCGGGACGTTGGCAACAGATCACGCGGCTTGCCGATCAGGTTTCGGTTACCGAATTCGCCGCCGACGATTCGCTGTATGCGCTCTCGCGGTCCGGTGCGCCGATGGGCAAGATATTGCGCCTGGCCGCGCCTGAATTTTCACTCTCCAAGGCGAAAACAGTCGTCACAGCCGGCCGCTCCTCAATCGCTGATTTCCTTCCCACGGCTTCCCGCCTCTATGTCAGTTACATGGCCGGCGGACCTTCGAAGCTACTGGTAACCGGTCTGCTAGGTGAGCGAAAATCCAGCCCGCAGGACCTCTTGCCGATACTACCGGTATCGGCGGTAGGCGGAATGGTCCGATTGATCGCCGATGACATTCTATTTGAGAATGAGAGCTTCCTTCAACCGTCATCCTGGCAGCGCTACGATGCGGCCGCCAACCAGGTGAAGCGCACTGCCTTGATGCAAACGGCTACCGTCGATTTCGGCGATGCGGAAGTTGTGCGAGAGATGGCAACCTCGAAAGATGGCACCAGGATTCCCCTAAATATCGTCCGCAAGAAAGGAACGAAGCTAGACGGCAACAATCCGGTTTTGCTCAGCGGGTATGGTGGCTATGGCATCAGCATGACCCCCACATTTACCGCTCGGCTGCGAATCTGGCTGGATTATGGCGGAATCTTCGTTCTCGCGAACCTCCGCGGCGGCGGCGAGTTCGGCGAGGATTGGCACGAGAAAGGGAAGCTGACTAACAAGCAAAACGTATTCGACGATTTCATCGCCAGCGCCGAATATCTAGTGAAATCAAAATACACTACGCCCGAGAAATTAGCCATTGAGGGCGGCAGCAATGGCGGACTTTTGATGGGGGCGGCACTGACACAACGGCCTGATTTGTTTCGGGCGGTAGTCTCGCATGTGGGAATTTACGACATGCTGCGGGTAGAACTATCGCCCAACGGAGCGTTCAACGTGACGGAGTTTGGAACGGTGAAAGAACCCGACCAGTTCAAGGCTCTGTACAGCTATTCGCCATATCATCAAGTGAAAGACGGTACCGCCTATCCCGCCGTGCTGTTCCTGACCGGCGACAACGATGGCCGCGTGGACCCGATGAACTCGCGGAAGATGACCGCCCGTATGCAAACCGCGACGCATGGGGGGCGGCCCGTTTTGCTGAGAACCAGCGCCAACTCGGGACACGGAATCGGGACGGCGCTGGATGAACGCATTGAGCAGGAAGCCGACGTGTACGCGTTCCTGTTCGACCAATTAGGGATGTCCGATTCGCGGGCTGTGAAGCCTTAGATCTGCGCCGAACCACCGTCCACAAAGAGTTCGATGCCAGTGATGAAGCTACTGTCGTCCGACGCCAGGAACACCGCGGCTTTGGCGATTTCATCCGCCGTGCCCATGCGGCCTAAAGGAACAGTGGCGGCGAAGCTTGCCCTGAGTTGATCAACCTCTTCCGCATTTCGCGCCAGGCCCGCAAAGCCAGGGGTATCGATGGGGCCGGGACTGAGCGCATTCACGCGAATTTTTCTCTCTTTCAGATCTACGGTCCAGGTTCGCGCGAAAGAACGGACGGCGGCTTTCGTAGCGCTGTACACGCTCATTGCGGGAACACCCTTCATCGATACGATGGATGCATTCAAAATAATAGACCCGCCATCGGTGAATAGCGGGAGCGCTTTCTGCACCGTAAACACGACACCCTTCACGTTTGTGTCAAACGTTGTATCGTAATGTTCTTCCGTAATGGCGCCCAGCGGCAAGAAGGCGCCCCCGCCGGCATTCGCGAATAGAATGTCGATCCGGCCCGCTTTTTCTTTAACGAGCGCATAGAGACGATCGAGATCATCGAGTTTCGATACGTCGCCTTGTATGCCAGTGACGCCGTGTCCGATCAAAGCCACCGCCGCGTCGAGTTCGGGCTGACGCCGGCCGGTGATGAAGACCTGTGCGCCTTCCGCGGCAAATCGCTGGGCGGTTGCGAGTCCGATACCGCTGTTGGCTCCAGTAACTACGGCTACTTTGCCGTCTAACTTTCCCATTTTAGTTCTCCTTCTTGCTATGGCTGTAGATGCGGCGGCAGGCAAGAGGATGCTGCAATGTGTCGCCCATAATAGAAGCATGGCTAAGATCCTGATGGTTGCGTCGGAAGCCACGCCCTTCGTGAAAACGGGTGGCCTTGCGGATGTCATTGGAGCTCTGCCTCCGGCGTTGCGCGAGAGAGGCGAAGAGGTAGCAGTCGTTCTCCCGAAGTATCGTGGCGTCGTCCTGGAAAATCCGGCGCGCGTTTATGATCGCCTTCAAGTTTGGGCGGGGTCGCTGTGGACTGTTTCCATCGATCGCGTGATTCATCGGGGTGTGCCGTTCTTCTTCATCGATTGTCCGCCGCTGTTCGACCGCGCTGGCATTTATAACGAGAACGGGACCGATTACCCGGATAACCACATTCGCTTCTCGGTGCTGTGTCAGGCCGCCCTGGGCGTCTTGCGCCATCTGTTTCGAGCGGATATTTTGCATTGCCACGATTGGCAAGCGGGCCTGGTGGGCCCTTATCTACGGCACGTGTTCCGCGGGGACCCCACATTCTTCGGCACCAAGCTGATCACCACGATTCACAACCTGGGCTACCAGGGAATCTTCACCGCGGCGCAACTTGAGGAGGTGGGCTTGGGCCGTGAATTGTTCAGCCCAGCCGCCATGGAATTTTACGGCGATATCAATTTGCTGAAGGGTGGCATCGTGTACGCCGACGCGATCACCACGGTGAGTCCGCGATATGCCCAGGAAATCCAATCGCCCGAACATGGATTCCGTCTCGATGGGCTGCTCCGTTCCCGTCGCGATCGCCTTTTCGGAATCTTGAACGGGGTGGACTACGCGGAGTGGAGTCCTGAGGTGGATCCGTTGATTCCGGCGCGATATTCCCATCGTGATCTCAGCGGAAAGCTGGTCTGCAAGCGGGCTCTCCTGCAAGAGATTGGTCTACCGTCCGATAACCTCGACCGGCCGCTGATCGGTATCGTTTCCCGCTTTGCCACTCAGAAGGGTTTCGATCTTATCGCGGATATCGCCGAAGCTGTATCGCAAGAGGATGTAAGTTTCGCCATACTCGGTTCGGGCGAAGCTCGCTTTGAGGAGATGTTCCTCCATTTCAAGCGCACAAGACCCGACAAGTTCGGCGTGCGGGTTGGCTATGACAATTCGCTGGCGCATCGAATCGAAGCGGGCGCGGACATCTTTCTGATGCCCAGCCAATACGAACCGTGCGGTCTGAACCAGATCTATAGTCTTCGCTATGGGACAGTGCCCGTGGTACGCGCCACCGGCGGGCTGGATGATACCATTGATCCGTCGACGGGATTCAAATTCAGCGAGTATTCCGGCCAAGCGCTTCTGAACACCATCCGCATTGCGTTAGCGAAATATCAGGACCACGATTCGTGGCGGAATATGATGGTTAAAGGAATGCTCAAGGATTATTCGTGGAATGCCTCTGCCGGAGCTTATTCCGCGCTGTACAAGTATCTTATTTCGCTGGAGTTAGCGATAAGGTAACGGCTTGAATCCGACACGCGCTTCATAACATCCAAGACCTGGAGATTGAAATTTATGGCCGGTGATCAAACAAAGAGTTTTACGGACGCAGCATTCGATCAGGATGTCCTGAAATCGGAAATCCCGGTTCTGGTCGATTTTTGGGCAGAATGGTGCGGACCTTGCCGCATGATGACGCCGACAGTGGATGCGATTGCGCTTGATTACGCTGGCCGCGTGAAAGTAGGCAAGCTTAACGTCGATGAAAACCCGACGGTTGCGCAACGATATCAGATTCGCGGCATCCCCTCGTTCCTTCTGTTTAAGGCAGGTCAGATTGTAGAGCAGCGCACCGGTGCGATGGGCAAGACCGATGTGCAAAAAATGCTCGATCCGCACGTCTAAATTTGCACTTCTTTACGGATTGCCGGAGCTCCGGCAATCCGCAGAATTATGAACAGCCACAGCGTCATCCTATCCACTGAAACTTTTCCCGCAGAAGTTCTCGAAGCCTCTGTCCCGGTTCTCGTCGATTTTTGGGCCGATGGTTGCGCTCCATGCCGTGCTCTGTCCCCGGTCCTAGACGCCGTCGCCGCCGAATATGCTGGCAGGGCGAAGGTGGGAAAACTGAAGCTGGAAGACAACCTCGAAATCGCGGCTGAATACCAGATTCGGGGAATTCCCACACTCATTCTTTTTCACGGTGGCAAGATTGTCGATCAGCGCATCGGTTCCGTGGGTAAGTCCGAACTGCATAAGATGATCGACGCCCAGCTGTAAAGAATCCGTTACTGGGTGATGGCACCCTGCGCGGCAGACCCAACCAACTTCACGTATTTCGCAAATACACCGGTCTTGTACTTTAGCTCCGGTGCTTTCCAATCCGCCATTCGAGACGCCAGCTCCTCCGCGGAAATTTCCACGTTGATGGTCCTATTCTCGATATCGATCTCGATGATGTCGTCTTGGCGCACCGCTGCGATCGGCCCGCCGTTAGCTGCTTCGGGCGCAACATGACCCACCATGAAACCGCGTGTGGCGCCGCTAAACCGGCCATCGGTTAACAGCGCGACATCCTCGGATAAGCCCGCGCCCACGATGGCTCCCGTCACTCCAAGCATCTCGCGCATTCCAGGTCCTCCACGCGGACCCTCGTAGCGAATCACGATGACATCGCCGGCGCGAATCTCGCTTCGCTGCACTGCATCCATCGCCTGTTCTTCGCAATCGAATACACGCGCGGGACCTCGCTGGCTCTTGCGTTCAATCCCCGTCACTTTAATCACGCAACCTTCGGGCGCCAGATTTCCCCGCAGGATAACCAAGCCGCCGGACTTCTTGATTGGATTATCCAGCGCGCGGATTACTTGCTGACCGGGAGTTTCCTTCGCCTTAGCCGCCTCTTCAGCGAATGTCTTGCCGGTGACAGTCATCGTCGAACCATCGCAGTATCCACCATCCAGCAGGCGTTTGGCGATGACCGGCATTCCTCCGGCCTTATCGACATCGACCGCCACGAAGCGGCCGGCCGGCTTGAGATCAACCAGCAGCGGAGTGCGATTGCTCACCGTTTGGAAATCGTCGATCTCAAGCGGAACCTCCGCCTCGCGCGCCATCGCCAGCAGATGCAATACAGCGTTGGTCGAGCCACCCGTGGCGGCTACCGAGGCGATCGCGTTTTCGAATGCCGCGCGCGTAGCGACATCGCGCGGACGAATATTATTCTTCACGGCATTGAGGATGACCGCGCCGCAGCCGAACGCCACGTCGTCTTTTCGAGGATCCACCTGCGGAACGGCGGCTGTTCCCATCGGCGAAAGGCCCATCAATTCCATAACCGTCGCCATCGTGTTTGCGGTGAATTGTCCGCCGCAGGCACCGGCCCCTGGGCAGGCTACATTCTCAATCGCCAGCAGTTCAGCATCGCTAATTTTACCGGCGGCATTGGCTCCGACCGCTTCGAAAACGTCCTGCACGGTAAGATCGCGGCCTTTATAGTGGCCAGGCATGATGGATCCGCCATAGAGTACGATGCCCGGCACGTTCAAACGCAGCAAAGCCATGGCGGCACCGGGAATCGTTTTGTCGCAGGCGACAAGAGCGACAATTCCGTCGAACATATGGCCACGCGCCACCAGTTCGATGGAATCGGCAATCACTTCGCGGCTGATCAAGGAAGCCTTCATGCCTTCGGTGCCCATCGTCACGCCATCGCTGATTGCGATGGTGTTAAACTCCATCGGAGTGCCGCCCGCCGCGCGGACCCCTTGCTTGACCTTCTCCGCCAAGGCGCGCAGATTGTAATTGCAGGGCATGGTTTCAATCCATGTATTGGCTATCCCGATAATCGGTTTTTTAAGATCTTCATCGGTGAATCCGATGGCTTTCAGCATTGCTCGCGCGGGCGCACGGTCTCGGCCTTGTGTAATGGTGTAGCTTCGTAACGGCATAAGAAGTACTATGTTAACCGATACAATCGTATTGGAATCGGCATTTCACGAGCGCTCGGGGGCGTAAGGGGTGCGAGTAATTCTCCGCAGTTCGTCGCTTTTGTTTGGATTGGTGGGCATCGCTTTAGAAGCCCAGATCTTGCGGGCGCCACGCGATTATCACTTGGCGCATGGGCGCGCCGGCCGCGCAAAACTCGGCATGACCGCGGATGAAGTTCGCCGCTGGTACCCGCCCGAATCCACCCGCTTCGATGGCAGCAGCCTGGAGATTCGCGTGATCCCCGCCGACACACAGCCTGACATTATAGCGGAGATCGAGAACGGCCGAGTCGTCCGCTTGCGCGTTCTATCCCCGCGATTCCGTACGGAAAAAGATATCGGCGTCGGCGCCACGGAAAGCGAGTTGCGAAAAGCTTACCCGGTGCGTTGGAACCAGCACGGCAAGGTGGTCTGCGCGCGCATTCAAGGCCTCGAAATTTGTTGCGAACTCGCCGGCCTGGGTGGCAACGCAACCATATCGGCAATGATTCTAGAAAAGGAAATCGGGGGCCGGGGATAGGTTTGGGATCGGTAGAAATTGGTCACGGCATCCGTGCCACCCGCATCTAGGCGTATACTCGTCAGTGCATGAAAGCCATCTCTATAGCCCTCCTAATGTCCACGTCGTTGCTCGCGGCCGATATCGAATCCCGCGTGACGCACGGCTACGCCGACAGTAACGGCGTCAAGATTCACTACGCGAGCCTCGGCAAAGGTCCTCTGGTCGTGATGATTCACGGCTTCCCCGATTATTGGTATACCTGGCGCAGTCAGATGGAGGCGCTGTCGGACCAATATCAAACCGTGGCCATTGATCAACGGGGCTTCAATCTCAGCGATAAGCCCAAGGGTGTGGAGAATTACGACATGCGCCTGCTGGTGGGCGATGTCGTGGCCGTAATCAAGTCATTGGGCAAGGATAAGGCGATCATCGTGGGCCACGATTGGGGTGGCGCGGTTGCCTGGCAGTTCGCGATGGCGTTGCCACAGATGACGGAGAAATTGATCATCCTCAATCTGCCGAATCCCCGGGGTCTGACTCGCGAACTGGCCAATAATCCAGCGCAGCAAAAGGCCAGCGCCTATGCCCGCGCCTTTCAGAAGGACGGATCGGAGAAGGCTCTGACGGCCGAAGGTCTGGCCACGTGGGTGACTGATCCGGATGCGAAGGCAAAATACGTCGAGGCGTTCAAGCGCTCGGACTTCACGTCGATGATGAATTACTACAGGCAGAACTATCCTAAGGAACCATACTTGTTTGATGCGAACTCGCCAATCGTCAAGGTAAAAATGCCGGTTCTGGAGTTTCATGGCTTGAAAGATTGGGCGCTCCTGTCGCCTGCTTTAAACGGAACGTGGGATCTTGTTGAAAAAGATTTTACGTTGGTGACGATACCGGATGCTGGTCATTTCGTGCAGCAGGATGCGGCGGATCTGGTCTCGCGGAGTATGAAGGCCTGGCTTAACCGGTAGGCGCGAAAAATATATTTGTCTTGACAATATTTCGATTCAAGTGTTCAATGGCCATAGATGTCCTTGGCCGCTGCGATCGAAGTAATCCGAACCCTGCGTAAAGCCGCGGCATTATTTAATCCGGCTCGTCTGCAAGTATTGGAATCGCTTGCCGAGCCCGATTCGGCCGCCGGACTTGCCCGCCGTATGGGCATTCCCCGCCAGCAGATCAACTATCATCTCCATGAACTTGAGAAGGCTGGGCTCCTCGAGTTCGTGGAGGAACGTAAGAAAGGGAATTGTATTGAGCGTCTGGTTCGCGCCACGGCACGCTCTTACGTGATCAGTCCGGATGCGTTGGGGAAGCTTGGCAAGACTCCCGAGGATCGCCGAGACCGGTTTTCAATTTCCTATCTAGTCTCTTCGGCGGCGCGGATCATTCGCGATCTGACAGTGCTTCGGGCCCGCGCCGATCGTGCCGGAAAGCGTCTCTCAACTCTTACCCTTGAAACCCAGGTGCGATTCGCAACGGCTGCGGATCGGCACGCCTTCAGCGAAGAATTAGCCACCGCGGTAGCCCAAATCAGCGCGAAATACCACAACGAAACGGTGGAAGGCGGCAGACCGTTTCGTCTCGTGCTGGGATGTTTTCCCGCCATCACCAAAGAGCAAGAGGACGGCGAAGAGTCTGTCCGCATGGAGTGAATTTATGAGCGAAACCACAGAAACCCGACAGCATGAAATCACGATCGAGATCGATGTCCCGGTCGAACAGGTATGGGCGGCTATCACGGAAGCCGACGAAATTATTCGCTGGTTCGCCCCGGAAGCGAAGGTTACTCCCGGCGTAGGCGGCGAGATGTGGATCTCCTGGGGACCCGGCATGGATGGCACCAGCAAGATCACCGTCTGGGAACCGAACAAGCACCTGCAAGCCGGCTTCGGGGCTGTCCCCCAAGTGGTCGACTACTATCTCAAAGCCAAGGAAGGCAAGACCGTCCTTCGCCTGGTTCACTCCGGATTCGGAATGGATGCCAAGTTCGACAACGAGTATGAATCCACGAAGAAGGGTTGGGGTCTGTTTTTCAAGATCATGAAATATGGGCTGGAGCGGCATCCTGGCGTACCTTGCACGAGCGTAGTGGTCTACTCACTGATCGACCATCAGCCGGCGGAAGTCTGGAAGAAGCTGGTGAGTCCAGAGGGACTTGTGGCCGAAGGTTCGCTGGATGGCTTGCGGCCAGGGGACCATTATCGCCTGCGAACCTCGTTCGGCCAGGTGTTGGAAGGCGTGGTCATATCAACCGATTCGGTGGGCTACATGAGCATGACCGTGGAACCTTTCAACGACGCCCTGCTGGCCATTTTCTGCGAATCGATGCGTGGCGTTACGGGATTGACGTTCCAGCTGGTTATTTATGGAATGGAGGCGGCGCGAGTGGATGAAATTCGCGAGCAGTGGGACGCTTTCGCCCGCAATCTTTATCCGAAAACGCAAATGGCTTCGTTATGAAACGGGCGATCGAGCGCTCGCTCAGCGATTCACGGAAGCCATCATGCTTTCCGGATATCGCAGGCCGCTTGGCTCCAGTTTAGGCAACTCATCGGAAGATATCTGAACGTTGAGGGCGCCGGCGTTGTCTTCCAGATACTTGCGGCGCTTCGTGCCGGGGATGGGAACGATGTCTTTGCCTTGCGCTAATACCCAGGCAAGGGCGAGTTGGGCCGGGGTGCAGTTCTTTTTCTTGGCCAAGTCTTGAATCGCCTTCACAGCATCCAGATTTTTTTGGAAGTTTTCACCCTGAAAACGCGGCGCATGGCGGCGATAGTCGTCAGGAGCAAGGTCATCAAAGCTCTTAATCTCGCCAGTTAGAAATCCCCGGCCCAATGGGCTGTAGGCAACAAAGCCGATGCCTAGTTCGCGAGTCAGCGGAAGGATCGCTTCTTCCGGATCGCGTGTCCATAGCGAATATTCGGTTTGTAGGGCGGTGATCGGGTGCACGGCATATGCCCGGCGAATGGTTTCAGGGCCCGCTTCAGACAGGCCGAGAAAACGTACCTTGCCTTCTTTCACAAGTTCGCTCATTGCTCCAACCGTCTCTTCGATTGGGGTGGCCGGATCGACTCGATGTTGATAATAGAGATCGATCGTATCGATGCCTAAGCGCTTGAGGCTGGCCTCGCAAGCTGATCGCACGTACTCGGGCTTTCCGTTGATTCCGCGAACCGCTGGATTGCCAGCGTTTCGTTCGATGCCGAACTTGGTGGCGATTACGAACTCATCCCGGCGGCCGCGAATCGCTTTGCCCACAAGTTCTTCGTTCTTGAATGGGCCGTACATGTCGGCGGTATCCAGAAAATTGATACCCAATTCTAAAGCTCGATGAATGGTAGCAATGGATTCCATATCGTCGGCGGCGCCATAAAATTCCGACATACCCATGCAGCCCAGTCCGATCGCTGAAACTGTGGGGCCGCTCTTGCCGAGTTGTCTTTGTTCCATGGTCTACACCTTCTCCGCGATCGATTTGGCCTGCAGGAATTGCAGCAGATAATCAGGCCCGCCCGCTTTGGAATCCGTTCCGGACATATTGAAGCCCCCAAACGGATGCGCCCCGACCATCGCGCCAGTGCACTTGCGGTTGATATAAAGATTGCCGACAAAGAATTGCTCACGGGCCTTCGCCGTCTTTTCGGGATTGTTGGAATAGACCGCGCCGGTAAGTCCGTACTCCGAGTCGTTCGCCATTTCCAGTGCGCGATTGAAGTTCGGAGCTTTGGTGACCGCTAGCACAGGGCCGAAGATTTCTTCCTGAAAGATCCGCGCTTTGGAATCCACGTCGGCGATTACGGTGGGCTGAATAAAATAGCCGTTCCCTGCCGCCCTTCCGCCACCCGAGATCAGACGCCCTTCCTTCTTGCCGATCTCAATATATTCGAGGATCGATTTCATGGCGCTCTCGCTGATCACCGGCCCCATGTAGTTCGTTGGATCGTCAGTTGGCCCAACCTTCACCTGGGCTACCTTCGCCTTCAGCTTCTGAACGAACTCATCATAGATAGATTCATCGACGATGGCGCGGGAACACGCGGAACACTTCTGCCCTTGAAATCCGAATGCCGAAACGAAAACACCGTGCACGGCTTCATCGACGTTGGTTTCGCGATCCACAACGATGGCGTCTTTGCCACCCATCTCAGCAACCACCCGCTTGATCCAGAGTTGGCCCTTACGCGGTTTAGCTGCCAGCTCATTGAGGCGCAGCCCGACATCGCGCGAGCCGGTGAACGAAATGAAGCGTGTCTTGGGATGCTCAACCAGAAGATCGCCAATCACCGCGCCACTGCCGATGCACAGCGAAAATGCCTTCGCCGGAAAACCGGCTTCTAGCAACACCTCGACAAATTTGGCGGCGATGGTAGGCGTCTCACTGGACGGTTTAATTACAACCGTGTTGCCGGCAACCAATGCCGCCGTAGTCATGCCCGCCAAAATCGCCAGTGGAAAATTCCATGGCGGGATCACGACGCCGACGCCCAGCGCGAGGTAGCGCATCTCGTCCCGCTCACCGGGCAACTGCACCACAGGTTCGGGGTTCGCGAACTTCATCATCTGACGGGCGTAGTAATCGCAGAAATCGATCGCCTCGGCAGTCTCGCCTTCCGCTTCGATGAAAGTCTTACCCGCTTCCACAACCATCCACGCATTGAACTCGAACTTTCGTTCGCGGAGAATTTTGGCGGCGCGGAATAACATGGCGATCCGGTCGGCAGCGGGAGTGCGGCTCCACTCCGGAAAATACGCGTGCGCTTCTTCAATGGCCCGTTGCGCCATTGCAGCGGTGGCTTTCTGATGGATGCCCACCACTTCACTCGTATTCGAGGGATTTAGAGACTTGTGCTTCTGATCGGTGCGCTGGTGTTCGCCGGCTATTAGAAGATCGTATTCCCGGCCAAGCTGTGCACGAACCTTCGCCACCGCCTCTTGCATGGCCTTCACATTCTCAGGTTTCGAAAAGTCCGCATAGGGCTCATTCACGAAGGGCGGCAAGGACGTGGCCAGCCCGCTAGCTGTGGTGGTCATGACCTTTTTAACCTTCGACTAGCTTGCGGCCTCGCTCAAACATTTCCGCGGCGTCGTCGGCGATCTGGCGGCCTTTATCGTATAGGTCGCGTCCGCGATCAAGCAGATCCTTGCCCGTCCCCGACAATGCATCGCGGCCTTGTTCTGCCGAACCCACTAGTCGTCTTCGGGTTTCCGTGCCTGATGCAGGGGCGTACAAAAGGGCGATGCTTGCTCCAACCGCCGCGCCCGCGACAAACCATACCAAGCTTCCGGTGTAATTATCATCAGCCATGACTATAATCTCCTGGTCCAATTGTACCGGAAGATATGGGAAAACAATGTGAAACGCGGGGCTAAGGGGGCGAAGCGCTTCTTTACTGATTCGCGGATTGCCGCCATTGCTGGATGGTGGCTTTGAGTATCCCGCGTTGCGCCTCGCTCAATGGCCCAGGCGATTGTAATAGTGCAGTAATGCGGGTGAGTTGTTGATCTTCGCGATAGAAAGCATGAAGTCGCTCTTCTCTCGCGACGGTCGGGGAAGGCAACGCTGGATTAGCTGACATACCGCTTTAGTGACGGGCGGCGGAAAGACGTTTCAGCGATGGCTCATTTTGCCCCCGTTTACCGCCTTTATAGATAGGATGCCGCAGCTTTGAAACGAAACTCAGCGCGGCGGCACATTCTCCAGTGAGGTCGTTATGATCGAATCGATTCTAAAGTTATGGTGCCGCTATTTTCACGATGAAGTGTTTAGGCCGGTCAATGGCCGGTATCGCTGCGGTGTTTGTTTACGAACATGGCCTGTCGCTTGGGAAATGAATCCGCGCCAACCAATGTCTGCCCCGGCACAGCCAGCCGCCGTCCGCTCTTACTCGCTTAGCACGCGATAGTAACGCGCCATCCAATAGGGAAGAATGTAGTCGATTCCGGCACTCTCAATCAATCCGGAACCACCGCCGGACAATTGAAACGGGCTGCGCTGCCAGAGGAAATCGGTTGGTGGACGCAACGCCACGGGGATCGGGCTACAAGCTGTATTGTCGTCATGGCAGGTTTTATATTTGCCGCGTAGATCCACGGTCAGGTCACGGCGCGGCCGCAGCAGCCAGTCGTTCAGTAACATTACCGTCTCGGCATCACGAACAGAATCCTTGCCCCGTAGTGCATGGTCGATCATATTGAAATGCGCGTTCTGGTGAGTACTCACTGCCCCTCGAAACGCGTCGTAGGCTTTGCCGGAATAATAAGAGCGGAACCAGTTATCGTCCAGGCGAAGAAGCTGAAAGAGATTGATCGCGTCCAGATTGAATTTGAAATACGATCCAGTGGGATCGGTGGCTTCGAGTGCAATGGGTGTCGTCGCCAGCGGAGCGGAGTTCGCGGCAAAAATCCGATATTGTCCGCGAAAACTACCGCCGTTTACGTGTTGGGCGGTTGCCAGCAGACTGAGTTGTTGATCGGGCCGCAGAAGAAACGTAGTACTGATATCGAACCCCGATATCACGACGCTCCAGGCGTGGCCCAACAGGTTGTTCAGCAGTCGAGTGATAAGGCTTGACGCAGCGCCGCGAACAGCGACGTCGTCCACCATGTCATACGCCACGCCCAAGCCGAAGAACACGCCGGAATACTGATCGCGCGATGTGTTCCCGATCCAGTTATAGCTGATGAGATTGACCGCGCCGATATGGATTCCGTTGTGCGATTCTTCCTGCACAATTCCCGGAGCAAACGGCGAATCGACCGGAATTGCGCAGCGTGCAAGAACGTCGTTGCCGGTAACGTCCACCAGAAGCTGCAATGCGGCTAAGGCGCTTTTCACGTTGGCCAATGCCAGGGATGACTTAGTAACTTTGTAGCGGAAGCTTTCGGCGGCCAGGTAATGTCCGGTCCAAATCGCGGAATCGCCGCAACGCGTATAGCCTACGATCTTGTCGCTATCGGCGGCTGCAAAGATTGGGTCGAGAACAGCGCCGTAGGGTAGATGCTGTGCTTGAATGTTAGCGGAAATGGCCACAGCATCGGATTCAGCGGCCGAAGAATAAAAGCTAAGAAGGAAAAGAAGGGCAAGACTGCGAAGGAACATAACAACCTCGAGGCATCTTTAGCATAGCGCGATGCCCCGAGATGTTGAATCGAAAATCGAGTTACTTCTGTTTGGCGATGATCTGATCTTTGATCTTGGCGTAAGTCGCCGCCGGTACGATTTTCTTTTCCACCAATTCGTTCTTCGCCTTATAAGGGCGGCCCGCGATGATCTTCGCGGAGTAAGCCTTGCCGATACCCGGAAGGGCGTCGAGTTGGTCGGCGGTAGCGGTATTGATATCGAGCAGGTCGCCCGATTTCTTAGTGGCAGCGGCCTTTTTGTCGGAGGCGGCGGTTGCCGGTTTCTTGTCGGCCGGTGCCGCAAACAGCGAAAGAGCGGCAACGAAGATCAGTAACAAGCGAGTTATTTTCATTAGTTCGGTTCCTTTCTGGTCTCTAGATGGAGCGACAACGATGCCATCATCGCCAACACCCGGTCAGGGTATGCCGGATGCAGAGGATTATAAGCCATTAGGATTGCGCGGGGATGCTTTCCCGCGTAAATTGGCATTCTGCTGAGTTGACGGCCGACGAATTCGATGCCGGCTTCCACGCTTTGGAAGCGAGCCCGGCCTGATTGCCAGCCCATAATATTTCGATTCTTTCCGGTTCTTCCCCCGGTTTCAATCAGCGCGAGACTGGGAAGCAGGCGCCAATCGAGATCGTAACGATCGGCAACCGCGACAAAGTGTTCAGCGACGCTACGCTCCAGGGGGAGATGCTGCCGATGGAAGAATCGTTCCAGTGCCGCAAGGCGGGAATCCTCGGATGCGGCGAGGCTTGCCTGCGGAACTCCAACGAGCGCGGCCACCGCGACAACCTGCATCCCACAATGCAATAGAGCCCTCAAGCGTTGCACATCCGGATGCTAGATTTCACCATCCGATTCGTAGCCCAAGCGCTGTCTTGTTCTTGACGCATTTTGCCATTATCGCAGCAATTGGGTCCGCGGGTTGTGGGAGAATTCCATTGTGCGGCTAAAGCTTAACTGGTGGATCATCTTCGCGATATTCACTGTGCACGGACTGCTGAGCTTCTGCTATAAGTACCTCGACTGGGCCGCGCGCGAACATCCAGGAAATTTCCTTGTGCCCTTCATTGAGGAAATGACCGGCCATTACTGCGCGATGGCGCTTCTTCCTCTGGTTATCTTATTCGTCGAGCGATTTCAGTTAACGAAGCGTAACTGGCCGTGGATGTCGCTCAATTATCTTGCTGGGTTGATCGCGTTTTCGGCGGCGCATACAACCTTAAATTACTGGTCGCGCAGCGTGCTGTTCCCGGTCGCTGGATTAGGGGCGTACGATTACGGCATCCTGTATCTGCGTTACGCGATGGAGTTTCCCGGAGACATTTTCGTCTTCGTGTTTATGGCGGGAACCGTGTATGCCATCAATTTCTATCGCGCGGCGCGCCAGCGGGAATTGGTGGCGGTAAGAATGGAAGGGCTGCTATCGCAGGCGCAGTTGCAGGCACTGCGTTTACAGCTGCAACCCCATTTTCTGTTTAACGCCTTGAATACGATTTCATCGGTAATGTATGAGGATGTCCGGGCAGCGGACGAGATGATTGGGCGGCTTAGCGAATTCTTGCGCCTAACGTTAAGCGGATCGCCCCGGCAGGAGGTTCGACTCTCGGAGGAATTACGGTTTTTGGACCTGTACCTGAACATCATGCGGGCGCGGTTCGAGGATCAGCTGAGTGTGAAGTTGGAAATCGAAGGCGGGCTGGAGAACGCGCTGGTGCCGCAGTTGATTTTGCAGCCGCTGATTGAAAATTCGATTCGCCATGGCGTGCAACCGAATTCCGGCGCCGTCGATATTGCCGTGTCGGCATGGCGCGAAGCGGGGTCTTTACAACTCCAGATTCGCGATCATGGCCGGGGAATTATCGAGGATAAAAAAGAGATTTTAGGCCGGGGCATCGGGCTGGCGAATACGGCGGACCGCTTGGAACGTCTCTATCGCGGATCGCACACGCTTGATTTTTCAAACGCGGTCGATGGCGGATTGGTTGTTTTGGTATCGATACCTTTTCACACATGAGCCTGCTTCGGATCGCTATCGTGGACGATGAACCTCCGGCACGGCGGAAACTTGCCCGGATGCTGGAACAGGTTCCCGATGCCAAAGTAATCGGGCAGGCCGGATCTGGGGCTGAGGCGATTGCGCTGCTGAATCGCGAACAACCGGATGTTGTCTTCCTGGATATTCAAATGCCGGATATGGACGGATTCGCGGTGCTGCGCGCTATCGATCGTCCGCCGAAAATGAAGGTCGTCTTCGTGACGGCGTTCGATCAACATGCGTTGCGGGCCTTCGAAGTCCATGCGCTGGACTATTTACTGAAACCGGCTTCAGCACAACGTTTGGAGCAGGTGATAGAGCGCGCCAGGCAGAGCACGGACTCGTCGAGCGACGAGCAAATCAAGCGCTTGCTAGAGCACCTTGGTTCGAAGAAAAGTTATGCGCGGCGAATTCCGCTGGATACGGGCGATCGAGTATTTCTGGTGCAGGCGGCGGAGATTGATTTAATAGAATCCGCTAGAAATTACGTCGTGGTTCATACTTGCGGCGAAACGCACCAGATTCGCAGTTCGCTTGACGCTTTCGCCATGCAGTTGGATCCCGAACACTTTCCCCGCATCAACCGTTCGCAGGTGGTGAATTTAGACCGTGTGCGAGAAGTGCGGCCGTGGTTTCACGGAGATTACCGAGTCGTGTTGCGGAACGGATCGGAAGTGAATTGGAGCCGGCGTTTCTCCCCGAAGGCACGCTTATCGGGCGTTCAGGCTGTTCCCGGCGACTGCAAACCGTAGAGCTCAAAAAATCGCCTATCCAACCTTTTTGTCCGACCGTCCACTGTTTCCAGTTGACAATCGATTGCAATCTGGACTTAAATGGTCTTACATGGTCGGGCTTAATAATCAGTCAGGAAAATTGAGCTGATGGGTAGAACGGCGTTACCGTTTCCGAATGGCACTTGCGGCCTGGCCCTATTTCGTAAATTGGCTTTCCGGGCGGCGATTCAAGCCGTCGAAAACACTGTGCGGACGAAACGATCGGTGTCTCTTGCTTGTTTGCGCTGCGGGAAAGTAGAGCAATGTCCGGCCGCGCTTTGCGAGCAGATGTGCAGCGGTTTGCAACCCGCCGCCAGCGGACCGTGCGCATTTCAGATCTACAGTTTGAAGCTGACGGGCGTGTGCGAAGCATGCCGGCTTGATCACTGATGAAGTTATAGCGGCAAACAAATTAGTCCCTGCTAGCAGTGCAATAACTGGAAAAAACGGCCGGTGAGCCGGAGGACTGTCTTGAAGAGCGAGAGGTTGCGCGATGAGAATTAAAATCAAGATCAAAAAGCATAAGCGGCACGTTTGGCGGGGAACGCCGAAATATTGGATGGCCATGGGAACGCTAGCCGCTTATTCCACGACAAGCGCCCGAAACATCGCTCTGGCCCATCCGTTTGCCGGCCATCCGGAACAGGCTCAAACTGGAGTTCAAAGTCTGACGGTGCGACAATTCGAAATCTCCGCTGGCCCCCTGGAAATCGCCGTAGGGGCGTTCGAAAAGACTAGCGGCCTGCATCTGCGGCTGGTGAACGAAGGCTTTGGCACTCTACGCACGCAGGGAGTTTTCGGGCTCTACACAGATGATGAGGCACTGCGGAAACTTCTCTCGGGCACAGGACTGGTGCATCGTTTGAGCGGTAGCGAAGTCTCAATCGAGTTGGCGCGTATTTCGACATCGGTGGATGTTACGGACAATTCGTCATTGATCGGCGTTTCCATGCCGAAGTACACGGAGCCGTTGCTGAATACGCCGCAATCGATCAGCATAGTTCCAAAAGAGGTGATGGAACAGCAGGGCGTAACGACGCTACGCGACGCTCTGCGAAACGTGGCTGGCATTAGTTTGGCTGCTGGCGAGGGTGGAGCGCAGGGCGACAATCTGAATATCCGGGGTTTTACCGCACGTAACGATTTGTTCGTCGATGGCATGCGCGACTTCGGAAGTTATTACAGAGATCCGTTCAATACCGAAGAGATCAACGTGCTGCAGGGGCCGAGTTCCATGACGTTTGGCCGCGGCTCGACGGGCGGCGTGGTGAATCAGGTGACTAAAACACCGCGGCTCAATCATGTTCTTAGCGGCGATCTGTTACTGGGGACTGATGCGACGCGAAGGCTTGCGTTGGATCTTAACCAGCCGCTTGAAAAGCTGGGTCCCGGCGCCGCATTTCGCCTGAACATCGTGGGACACGAAAATGAAGTCGCGGGCCGGAAGGTAGCCGAGAACCGGCGTTTCGGCATTGCTCCATCGCTTGCGCTAGGGCTGGGTACGGCAACCCGGGTGACTTTCGGTTATGTGCATCAGCAGGCCGACGATCAACCGGATTATGGTATTCCGTGGTTGTTCAATGGCGCTGCTCCCGTTGCGCGCGATGCCTATTACGGTTTCAGCGACGGCAACTTCCTTCGAACTCGGGATGACATCGGGACGGCGAAGGTGGAGCACGACTTCAATAGCCATCTCACTATGCGTACCCAGGTACGGTATGCGAATTATCTGCGCGATGTGCAGATCACGGAAGCGCGGTTGCTGGGAACGCCGGCCCCCAGCACGCCCCTAAGCCAGATCATGGTGACGCGTGGCCAGATCGCGGTGGATAGCGCGGAGACGTTCTTTCAAGATCAGACGGACGTGATTGCAACTTTCAAGACGGGCGCCGCGCAGCACTCGCTCGTAGCGGGAGTGGAGGGTGGACGAGAGACTTCCGATCCGGTGCGTCCGGCCTTCACGAACGTGAATACAGCGCCGCTGCTTAATCCGAATCCTGCCGATAAGTTTACGGGCATATCCGTTCCGGCGACGAACGTCAACACCACAGCGTTGAGCGCCGGCGTTTACGTCCTGGACACCGTAAAACTTTTTCATGACCACGTGGAATTGACCGCTGGAATTCGTTGGGATCGCTTCGATGCGAGCTACAAGCAATCGGTAGCACCCGCCGCGGCTTTTAATCGCGTGGATGAAATGCCCACCTGGCGCGCGGGCGCAGTCTACAAGCCGGTTCAGAATGGCAGCATTTACTTTGCCTACGGTACATCTTTTAATCCATCGGCGGAGACACTTTCCTTAAGCGCGGCGTCGGCGAATTTGCCGCCGGAGAAGAATAAGAATATCGAAGCGGGGACCAAGTGGGATGTACTTGCGGGAAAACTATCGCTGCGCGGCGCGGTGTTTCAAACGGAGAAGGAGAACGCCCGTGAACCGGATCCCGCCAATTCATTGTTGAACTTGCTGGCCGGCACGCAGAAGGTGAAAGGTATCCAGCTGGAGGCGCGCGGACACATCACGCAGAAGTGGGAACTATTATCCAGTTACGCCTATCTCGACGCCAAGCTAACGAAGTCGAATTTCTATCCCGCGGCGGTGGGGGCACGGCTTGCCAACGTCCCGGCGGACACGTTCAACTTCTGGACCGATTATCGATTTCCCTGGCGCATTGAGAGCGGCGGAGGAATGAATTATGTCAGCAGCCGCACGGCCAGCAGCACGGTCCCGATCGATCCCGCGACGGGCCTGGTAAAGCAACTCCCGGGATATTGGGTGTTCAATGCCATGGCGTCACGCTCAATCAATGAGCATGTGTCTATTCAAGCCAATGTTTATAACTTGGCGAATCGTTATTACTACGATCAACTCCACCCGGCTCACATTATTCTAGGCGCCGGTCGGTCGGCTCTGATCGGCCTGAAGTTCAAGTTCTAATTCGAAGGATTGCACCGACATGTTATTGCCCATACCCGATGTCTTAACTCCTGAGCAAGTAGCACAGGCGCGGCGGCAGCTTGAGCAGGCGAACTGGGTGGATGGGCGAGTAACGGCTGGCCATCAATCGGCCCGGGCGAAAGACAATATGCAATTGGCGGGAGACGATCCGGCGGCGCGTCAGATTGGCGAAATTATTTTGACGGCTTTGGGGCAGAACGCGCTCTTCGTATCGGCGGCGCTGCCATCGAAGGTATTTCCTCCACTCTTCAATCGATACACGGGTGGGCAATCGTTTGGAACGCACGTCGACAATGCAATTCGGCAGATCGGCGAAACCGGGCATCGGATTCGCACGGACCTTTCGGCGACGCTTTTTCTGTGTCATCCCGACGAGTACGATGGCGGCGAGTTAAATGTCGAAGATGTATACGGTACACAGTCGGTGAAGCTTCCGGCCGGACATATGATTCTCTATCCGGCGACGAGCCTGCATCACGTAAGCCCGGTGACTCGCGGCGCTCGCACTTGCTCGTTCTTCTGGATTCAAAGCATGATTCGCGATGACGCGGAGCGGACGATATTATTCGACCTGGATACGGGCATCCAGCGCATCAATCAAGACGCGCCACATCATCCGTCGGCGGTGCAACTAACCGGTGTGTACCACAATCTAATTCGCCGCTGGGCTGAATTATAGCGATGCGCAAAGCGGCCCATACCGGCGAGGTAGATGGAATATTCGGGCGGACGATTGCCGGGCTGGCTTTTTTTAGCGCCACGGTACTCGTGTATTCAGGATTTGCGCTGGCGATCCGGCGTTTATACAATTGGCGCGAGCGAAGAGTACGGCAGGCGGTGGCGGCAGGATCCGCAGATTAATGAGTCAGATCGTAGATGAAATAATTCATGGCGATGCGGTAGGCGAGTGAAGCCCACTTCTCCTGATAGCGCGGTTCGTCAGAGTGTTCCCAGGCATCGCCCAAATCCATGTTGTGACAGATGGCTACCATGACGCGGCCTTTGTCATCGTAGATTCCACGCCAATGCGGCTCCACACCGCCGTGCTCATAAGTTCGGCCGGTCTCAAAGTATTGCGCGCCAGGCACCTGGAAACGCTCATCCAGATCGTACAAAGTATGAAATATCGGATCGTTGTTCGGGATGTCGACGATTTGGCGATCCGGAAAAACCCGGTTCATGCTTCTAAAGAAAGTCTCCCATTCCTCGGTGCCGTGAAAGTCGTCGCACATGAAAAATCCGCCGCGTAAAAGGTACTCGCGCATTTGCGCCGCCTGGTCGCCGGGCAATAGCCAGTGGCCGACTTCCACTCCGTACATCACGGGCCAGTTGAAAACTTCATCGCTGCCGTCGAACTCCACAACCTGCTCCACGGAGCGTGAATCGATGCGAGTTAAGCGGCGAACACCAGCTAGCAGATGTCGGTCGGAACGCGGATAATCCATGGTCCAATAGCCCGGGAAAGCGCGGCCATCGCGAAGTTGAAGCTGCACATTCGGATAACCCATGATGTCGGGATAACGAAGGCGAGCGCGGGTCCAATCGGCCTTCTGGTTCCAGTCGGGCGGCTTGGGGAAATCATCGTATTCGATCGCGGGCCAATCTTTAAAAGGTTTCTGGGCGAGAAGAACACCGATTATGGCGAGTCCAAGGAACGCCACGGCGAGTGCATTGCGGAGACGCATAGAAGGAACGGCGCGGTCGATTTCAGAATAGCAGGGCGATACGCCAAGAACCGGTCATTCCAATAATTCCACGAGCTGCCGCTGCGCAAACGGCCGGGAAAACGCACCTGGAGGATTATGAGCGGTAGTGGCCGCGGCTTTCCGATAGCAATCGGCGGCTAACTTTTCCTCATCCAACTCTTCGTAACTTTGCCCCAGAAGGCAGAGGATGAATGGATCGTTCTGATTGGCCTTTTCCAGATTTTTTAGGGCGGCGAGATAATCTTCGTCGTAGAACGCGACGTAGCCTTCCAGATAAGGCATAAAGATCGCCTGCGAGGGATTCGTTCCTTTGGCAAGGATGGCCTTGGCCGCGGCGACATGCTTATCGGCTTCCCCACGATGGCCGCCGCGAATCGCCAGGCGTGCTTGCGCGTGCTCCCAGCGAAAGTTCCAAAGGTCGATTCGATCGGGCTTGATGTTCGGTTCCTTCAATCCTGACGAGTAGCCGATTTTGTACCACGCCTCGGCCTCGCTGATAAATCCAGCGTCGATGCAAATACGGCCCGCTTCATTGGCGATCTCGCCCTGCTGGTAGAAGTCGTTCGTGGAGACGTAATAATCAAAAACCTTTCGCTCATAGTTGGACGCCTCGACACAATTTCCTTGATACGTAAAAGAGATAGCCATCGATCGATTCGCCGCCGCTTTCTGTTGCGGAGTGGGGGCGATGTCGATCGCTTTCGCGAACTGCTTACGCGCCTCGGCGTAGTTGCCCATAAGGTCCAGCACTATCCCGGAGGCGTTGGCGGCGGCGAACGGATCGGGCCCCTGGCGATATAGCGCAAGCGCTTCTGAGAATTTGCCATCGCGAATCAATTGCTGGCCCTGCCGGAGGAATTCCGGTTGCGGCGCTTGAGCGGAAAGGGTGGCGAGGAAAATCAGCATCGGAAGCAGGCGCATCATTACTTTGATCATACCCGTTGAGCGTAAAAAACCGGACCCTTCTGGAAGTCCGGTCAAGTCCGCGAAAGATTGGAGCTAGTTTTGGATGTCAGTTTCAACCAGGAAGCTGGTCAGATCAAGGCTGCTTGCCGCTGTATCATATATGTTCATGCGGTTCCTTGCTATCGTTTTTTTGAATCTCACCGCGCTTGCTCAGGTGCCGACTATTGAGCAATCGTTAAATTTCCGTGTTCCGGCAAACCCGCGCATCTCCCCCGATGGGCGCATGGTCGCCTATGAGGTTCGCGGAACCAACTGGGACGAGAATGCATTTGAAACACAGGTCTGGGTAGCCGATCTCGCTGCCGGCGAACGATATCAGTTGACAAGCTCGAAGAAATCGAGCATGGCGCCGGAGTGGTCGCCCGACGGCAAACGGATTGCCTTCGCCTCCGATCGCGACGGCAAGCGGCAGCTCTATTGGATCTCCGCGCGTGGGGGCGAAGCCACCGCACTAACCACGTTCGATAGCGGAGTTGGAAATTACGAATGGTCTCCCGATGGTGCGTCCATCGCATTCACATCCACGGGGCCGGAGCCAAAATCGCGTAAAGACCGGCATGACAAGTACGGGGATTTCGAGATCGTGCAAGGCGATTATCTGATGTCCCATTTATGGATCGTGAAGCCGCCGGTAGAAGGATCCACGGAAAAACCAAAGCCGGAACAATTGACGGACGGGACGAAGTTCAGTGTTTCCGACTTTGAATGGTCACCCGATTCGACGCGCATCGCTTTCGCCGCGGCCCGTGACCCCGACTTGAGTTCCAGTGGAACGCGCGCCATCTACACCGTACGCTTACTCGACAAAGGCATTACGAAATTGACGACTACTTCCGGCCCCGATGGGTCGCCCATGTGGTCTCCAGATGGCCGGCAGATCGCCTTTATCACTGGCGATGGTCATGAATTTTATTTCTACAAGAACAATATGATCGCCATCATGGACGCTTCCGGCGGCCAACGGCGCATCGTTGGAGCGGACTTTGACGAAGACCCGCAATTGGTGGCGTGGACGGCTGCGGGAATTTATTTCGGCGGCGCCCAGAAAACCGATTCCCACTTGTTTCGTCTGGATCCGGGCACGATGGCCGTTACCCGTATTAGCGCCCCGGAACACCTGAATGCCAGCGGATTCTCCATCACGCCGGATCATAAGCGGATGGTGTTCGCGGGGGCACAGCCCAATCAATTCACAGAAATTTATTGGACGGAGACGAATCAATTTGAGCCGCATGTCGTTACCAACTTCAGTGAACAATATAAGGCCTACAAACTTGCCTCGCGCGAAGTGATCGGATGGAAATCCGTGGATGGTACGCCCATTGAAGGGGTGCTGATCAAGCCGGCGGACTTCGACGTCAAGAAAAAATATCCACTTCTGGTTGTGATTCACGGCGGACCCACGGGTGTAGATCGCCCGACCATGGGTCCCGATCGCTACTATCCCGTAGAGCGTTTCGCCGCTAAAGGGGCGGTCATATTGAAAGTGAACTATCGCGGGTCAGCTGGATACGGCGAGAAGTTTCGCTCCTTAAACGTACGCAACCTGGGCTTGGGCGATTATCAGGACGTGATATCGGGAGTCGATGCTTTGATCGCGAAGGGGTTCGTCGACAAGGATCGCGTCGGTGCGATGGGCTGGAGCCAAGGCGGATACATCTCGGCGTTCATTACGACATACAGCGATCGCTTTAAGGCAGTATCGGTGGGAGCCGGAATTTCGGATTGGACCACTTACTACGTAAACACCGATATTCACCCATTCACCCGGCAGTATCTGAAAGCGACACCGTGGGACGATCCGGAGATTTATCGCAGGACGTCGCCCATCAGTTATATAAAAACCGCAAAGACGCCGACGTTGATTCAGCACGGCGAACTGGATAAGCGCGTTCCCATCCCGAATGCTTATGAGCTCCGCCAGGCTCTGGAAGACAAAGGCGTGCCGGTGAAGCTGATCGTGTATAAGGGCTTCGGGCATGGCATCGACAAGCCGAAGCAACAGCGCGCCGTAATGGAACACAATTACGAATGGTTCAGTAAGTGGATCTGGGGTGAAGACGCGGCGGCGGTGGCCCCCTAGTGACGGTTATTATTTCTCTGCTTCGCGGCGTTAATCTTGGTGGGCATCACAGGATCAAGATGGAGACGCTTCGGGCGCTTTACGAGTCGCTCGGTTTCCTGGATGTGAAGACTTATGTACAGAGCGGCAATGTCGTCTTTCGGACCAAGAAGCGCGATCTGAAATCGATTGGCCAACAGCTTGAAGAGGCGATCGAGAAAGATTTCGGCTTCCGGTCAGCCGTTATTCTTCGTACCTCCACCGAACTACGTGACGTAGTGGTGAGGAATCCATTCGCCGCAAGAACTGAGATTGAGCCGGGTAAGCTGGTGGTCTCATTCCTTGCGTCTGACCCTGGCGACGAGGCGCGCGAGACGGTCGCCGCGATGAAGACTGCACCCGAGGAATTACGGATCTCTGGACGCGAGATGTACACTTATTTTCCCGATGGAATGGGGAAGTCAAAGCTGTCGCTGCCGGCAATCGATCGGACATTGAAAACTTCCTCTACCGCCCGTAATTGGAATAGCGTCACCAAATTGCTCGCGATGGCGGAGGAGCTGGAATGATGTGCCCTCTACTTGCTCTCCTGCAGGAAGGCCAAGGATGAAGGCTGCGTGGGAATCGATTTGAAGGCTTTGCCTTTCAAGAGTTGTTGTTGATCGTCCACCGTCTTTTCCCACGACGCAAAACTGACGCTGAGCGAAACCATAGCCGACCGGATTGTTCTCGTGATGGAGATGGCGTCCTGCACACTGGAGATGGCGCCAATCGGGCTGAACCCCGACATCGCGATATCGAGACCGGCCGATGCCAGGTTGTATCCCATCTTGAATTTTTCGCCGCCGGTCATGCCTTCGGTCCCGAGCTTGGAATTCTCCAATCCGGGATAACGCACGAAAAGGCGTGTGTAGCTATTGGCGAAGCGGCGCGCCTGCGGACCCTCCACCGGGGTGTAGGAAGGCAGATAAATCGGCGCCAGGGTTATTTCCTCGCGAGCGAGTTTTAGCTTCAGCAGACCCTTATCCGTTTCCACTTTCTTGATCTCACTCAAGGTCAGTTCCAGGGAATCGAATTGCTGCCGCCGCGAGCCCGACCCGTCGATTACCATATCTCCCAGGCCATCTTCACCCGCGGGTTTCGCTGGCGGAGCCGGATTACCTTTCTTGTCGTATGACGAGAGGAAGATCAAACGTACACGGTCCCGGGTGAGCTCGCATTTCACGGCCCGGTCTTGCTTGTGGCCGCGCATTTCAGCGTAAAACGACACCGGCAAACCTTGACTGGAAACCACATCGAAGGTCTTGGTAGCGGATGATCCGTCGTTTGCCTGCAGGAACACCAAACCTAACAACTCATTGGCTTCCACAGCCAATGGAAAAAGTGCAAGAGCAACCTGAAGATGTTCACTGGCGCGGGCCAATTGCTGTTGGGCGTAGGCATAAGGAATCGCGAAGCCCCCCGTCCTGTTCCGTGCTTTATTCTGCTCCTTCTTTTTCACTTGGGCTCGCTTCGCTCTTAAGGCGCTGCGCTTTTCCGACCCATTAAAAGACAGTTTCATGGCGCGGTTAAACAAGTCGGCCACAATATCACCGGCAGCGTCGACCTCCTCGTCATACTTCGCACGCTTTGGAGCCAGACTGTTCACGTGCAAATCAGCTTCATCCCGCGCGCTCTGATCGGAGGTGAGCTGCTTATAACGATTGAAATTGTCCCGGGCTTGATCGATGTTGCCCAAGGCTTCGTGGAGCAGTGCCAGTCTCCATCGCGCAGGAGGGAATTCTGGAGCCAGTTCACTCTCCTTCAGGAAAGCGGCCAGCGCCCGATCATACTTACGTTCGGCAAGCGCGCCATACGCCGAGGCATCCAATCGACGAACTTCCAATCCGTTTTGACCGGGCAACGTGAGCAGCGATTTCAGATCGGCAATGCGAGTGCGCGATTCCTTGGCATCCAGCGCGGTCGGAGCCAGCTCCAGATATTTCTCCAATAGCCGGATAGCCTCCGACGTGCGGCCGTTTGTCTCGGCGCAATTCGCGAGATTGAAAGTTGCCGATGGACTTCGGGCTAACGCGCCCTTCAATGCTCCGAGCTCATTGCATAAGCTTGACCGATGACCCGCGCTCGAGTCGCTCTGCGCGACAGCCGGTCTGTTCGTCTTCAATGAAACCGGAATCAACTGGGGCGGTGGCCCGTCGCCTTCAAAGACCGTTTCCTCCATTCCCCCGTCGTCCTCCAGCGATGCTTCCAGGCCAATACGGTCGGCCAGATTGTTAACGCGGACGATGCGCGCCCTATCGCCGTCACTGATGGCAACGCCATTCTCTCCGGTGGTAAAGAATGTCAGCAATTCCAGCAAGCGCTGCTTTTGTTTTGGTTCGACGATCCCGGGTTTTGCTTTCCCCAAGTGTTCCAAGGCCTTATCGCGATCGCCCAGTTGGTGATAGCAGAGCGCAAGATTGTAGGAAAGCACCGGCTGGGCAGCTTGCAGTTTCATCCCCTGGTCTAAAATCGCCGCCGCCTCGTTAAATTTGCGCTGCTCATACAGCTTGCGCGAATCTTTCAGCGTGTCTTTCACTCGCTTGTGAATTTGTTCGTCCAGGCGCTTCAACGCGTCGGTTACTTCCTTCATTTCGATAAGCGCTTGGGACTCCGCATACAGTGTGCGCGCTTCCGCCAATTGGCCGAGTTTCTCCAGACGCCCGGCTTCCCGGGTGATCGATTTAACCTGCCCTTCCAGATCTTTTTTCTGGGCCTTCCCAAGATCGGCGGCTGTTAATCCGGAACACAGCAAGACTGCCAGGAAGATTCTCATTGCGTGATCCCTGTTAAACGCCGGCTTGCCAGCAGGCCCAACGCGATGACCACGAACGGACCTCGCCGATTGCCGATCATTGCTGATACTTTACGCATAGGATTGCCTCCTGGATTATTCCGTTTAACACATGCGCGCAAATCGATCAAAGTGGGCCACTGCGGAAAAAGATTCTTGATAGACTCGGATTCCACCCCGCTTGGAGAGGGGAACCATGGGCGAGGAAAGTGTCACGACGCTGTTGGCCGAGTGGGGCCGGGGCGATACCGCGGCGCTCCAACGGCTGACACCCCTGGTTTACGAAGAGCTGCGGCAGTTGTCGAGTCACTATCTGCGCCAGGAAGGGCAGGGGCACACTCTGCAGACCACTGCGCTGGTTCATGAAGCCTATCTGCGAATGGTGAACCAGGACGCAATGGACTGGCACGGGCGATCGCATTTTTTCGGTATCGCGTCAAGATTGATCCGGCAAATTCTGGTGGACCACGCGCGCAAGCGGCAGGCTGAAAAGCGTAACAGCGGTGGACCTCTGCTGTCGCTGGACGAAAGCATCGAATTGCCCGATGGCGGCCAGGTGGATCTGGTGCGGCTGGACGATGCCTTGGCCAGCCTGGCACAAATCGATGAGCGCCAAAGCCGGATTATCGAGCTGCGATTTTTCGGCGGTCTTTCGGTCGATGAAGTGGGACAGTTAATCGGCATTTCGCCGCGAACGGTGAAGCGGCAATGGGCGATCGCCCGCGCTTGGCTCTTTCGTGAGCTGAACAGAGGATAGCCGATGAACGCCGAGACCTGGACCAACGTGAAACAGCTTCTGGATGCCTGCCTCGATTTAGACCCCGGGCAGCGCGCCGAATATCTGAATCAGCAATGCGCGGAAAATATCGAGCTCAGAAATGAAGTGGATTCGCTATTGGCGGCGCATGACCAGGCAGGCGATTTCATAGAGAATCCCGTTCTGCGGGAAACGTTCACAGGCCTGAGCCTGGGGCACTGGAAGATCGTTTCCGACATCGGCGAAGGCGGCATGAGCCGGGTTTGTCTGGCGGAGCGCGACGATGGACAATTTCAGCAGCGGGCCGCGGTGAAGATTCTGAAACGCGGTATGGACACCGATCTGATCCTGCGCCATTTCCAAATGGAACGGCAGATCCTGGCCGGCATGCGGCATCCAAATGTTGCCCGGCTTCTTGACGGCGGCGTCACTCCCGATGGCCGCCCGTATTTCGTCATGGAGCACATTGAGGGTGAACCGCTCGATCGATATACCGAATCTCAAAAGCTGAGCTTAGCCGGGCAGTTGAAGATTTTCCAACAGGTCTGTGCCGCTGTCCATTACGCGCATCAGCGTCTGGTTGTGCATCGGGATATAAAGCCGAGCAACATCCTAGTGACACCGGAGGGCATCGCCAAGTTGCTTGACTTTGGAATCGCCACGATAATTTCTGTGGAACCTTCGCTCGGAACGCTGACTTCCACGCAGATGCTGACGCCCGACTATGCCAGCCCGGAGCAGATTCGCGGAGAGCCGGTAACCACGTCGAGCGATGTCTATTCTCTGGGCGTGCTGCTTTACAAACTACTCAGTGGAGGGAGCCCCTACGGTCCGCGAGCGAACCAACAAGAATTAGTGCGGGCAATTTGCGAGATGGATCCAGCGGCTCCATCGGCGGCGTCTCCGGATGAACGCGCGATGGACAAAGTACGCCGTCGTGGATTGTCGGGCGATCTGGATAACATCATCCTCAAAGCGTTAGAGAAGGATCCGCCGCGGCGCTATTCTTCGGCGGAGCAATTTTCACAGGACATCGAACGATACCTGGATGGCCGGACCGTGCTTGCCCGGCGTCAAACGTGGAAGTACCGGACGTCGAAATTCATACTGCGGAACAAGCTAGGCGTCGCGATCGCCGCAACGATCGTGTTTTTATTGGTCGCGGGCGTGGCGGCAACCTTATGGCAAGCGAGAATCGCCGGCATGGAACACCGTCTGGCGGAAGAGCGTTTTGTCGAAACCCGGCAATTGGCGAACTCGATGTTGTTTGAAATTCATGACGCGATTCAGGAATTACCCGGCTCCACCGCGGCACGAGCACTCATCATCCAGCGATCTCTTAAATATTTGGATCGCATTTCGGCGGTGGCGCCGGGGAACGCCGAACTCGTGCTTGAACTGGCTGAGGGTTATAAGCGGCTGGGCGATGTCCAGGGCCGTTTGGGCGATGCAAATCTTGGGCAATATGCCGCAGCGAGGCAGAGTTATCAGAAGGCACTGGCGCTCTTACAACAGCCGGACAAAGATCCCGCGCTGGAACGGAAGCGCCGCCGATTAGTGGCGCTCACCCAAATCCGTCTCGGCGGCTATCAGGGAATTTCGGAGTCGCTCGATATGCTGGCGAGCCTTAGCCAAAATGGAGCCGAAGGTACGCAGGCATTGATCGACCTCGCCACGGCAAATGGGGCGATGGCGGACCTCCTGGTGGAACGCCGCGACTTGCCGCGGGCGCTGACCTTTCGCCTGAAGGAATATACCCTGCGAAAACAGGTTCGCGATAGCGATCCCAAAAACATAACCGGGACGCGGAACTATGCGCTCTCTTCGAAACGGCTGGGATCGCTTCTCTGGCGAATGAATCGTACAACCGAAGCGATGGATTACTATCAGGCCGCCCTGCGGTTAGAAGAAGGTTGGGCTCAACTGGAGCCACTAAGCGCCGACGCAAAGATGGCGGTTTCGTTCAGCCAAAGCGACATGGGGTTTCTGCTCTGGCAGCAGAAGAGATTCAAGGAAGCCCTGGTGCATTATCGAAAGACCGTGGAGATTCGCCAGGAATTAGCAGGGAAGGACCCGAACAACGCCCGGGCCACCATCGGCCTGGTGTCGGCGTATTGGCGGACGGCGAGCGTTTCGGTGGCTGTGGGCGATATACAAAGCTCGCTAGACCTGTTGAAAAAGGCTGTGAAGACTCTATCGCAATCGAAGAACCCCAGTCCTGGCACCGTCCAGAGCGAGACCCAACTGGCGCATGTTCTTGCCGTTTCTGGAGAGTCTTACGCCGCTATTGGTAACACTGCCGCGGCTCAGGATTGGTACCGGCGCTCGAAGCAAATACTTGTCAGGCTACGCGCCGCTCAAAAACTCCCCGCCGACAGCGCCGACCTTCTACAAAGTGTCGAGGATGATCTCGCCAAGCTTGAGAAAATCCCCGCTAAGTCAGGGCACGACAGGTAACAACACGGCGCTGGCCTGATCGCCCGATCGAAATACGGATTGCGTCGCTTTCACATAATCGGCGGGCTTGGCCCAGAAAATATTCTGCACGAAGGTCTGCGGATTGCGATCGTACAGCGGAAACCAGCTTGACTGGATTTGCACCATGATCCGGTGGCCGGGCAGGAACACGTGATTCGTGGTGGGCAACACAAAGTGATACCGCTGCGATTGGTTCGCCGGTATCGGAGAAGGCTCGGCGAAGCTCTTGCGATAGCGTCCACGGAAGATGTCCATCGATACGGCGAGTTGATATCCGCCCATTTCCGGCTGGTTCGGAACCTCATCCGGATAGACGTCGATCAGCTTCACCACCCAGTCTGCATCCGTCCCGCTGGTTGCCGCGAAGAGGTTAGCCACGGGCGCGCCGCTGATGCGGACGGGCGCGGTCAACAAGGGAGTTTCATAAGCCAGCACGTCGGTTCTGTCGGCTGCCACGCGCTGGTCGGCCACTAGCCACTCCTTCCAACGATCGCCGTCGGCGAAGCGTATCGGCCGGGTGATGTATGGCACGGGCTTGGCTGGATCGGAGACATACGTGTCCACACCCTGCGCCGCCGGCTTGTCGAATCCAAGACCGAAATTCGCTTGCAGATACAGCGGCTTCATCGGCGCCGCGCAACCTTGTTCACAAGCCAGAGGCCAATTCTTCAGCCGATCCCAATGATTCTCGCCGGTGTTGTAAATAAATACCGGCGGCGTATCGGCCTTCGGAGCGCCTTCCTTCAGGTATTGATCGAAGAACGGTTTCAGAACGTCGCGGCGAAATTGCAGAGCGGTGTCGCCTTCCCATTTTAAAGGTCCAAGATTATAGGCGTCATAGTTCACCTGGCTGTGCCGCCAAGGTCCCATGACCAGAAAATTATGATCCGTCTGCCCCTTGGCCTTCAGCGCCAGGTAAGTATGAATCGCGCCCCACATGTCTTCCTGATCCCACAGACCTTGAATCCACATCGTGGGAACGGAGGACGGGTGCGCCGCCAGCAGTTTGTCCAGCGCCTGGCCCTGCCAGAACGCGTCGTAGGCGGGATGATCCATCATTTTACGTGACCAAGGCAGTTGATCGATGCCATTCAGCTTGGCGTAATCGCCCGCCGATCCAGCTCTGCGGAAGGCTTCGTAATCATCGTAAGCATCGCGGCGAACGCTTTCTCCCGATCCCGTTTTCGTCGTCTGGCCAGCGGTGTAGTCGAAATTGGTTTGGCGGTATGCGCCGTAGTGAAACCAATCGTCGCCCATCCAGCCGTCGATCATTGGACTCTCCGGCGCGGCAACCTTCAGCGCTGGGTGCGGATTCAGCAGCGCCATGGCGACAGTGAAACCTTCGTACGAAGAGCCGATCATCCCGACGCGCCCGTTCGATTCGGGCGTATTCTTCACCAGCCAATCGATGGTGTCGTAAGCGTCGGTTACATGATCGGTGGCGCTGGTGTTCAGCGTTCCCTTCACCGGGCGCGTCATAACGTAGTTGCCCTCTGAGCCGTACTTTCCGCGCACATCTTGAAACACCCGGATGTAACCGTCCATCGCAAAAACCGCATCGCCCAGGGGTAAGGCGGCAAGCAAGTGGGGACTATCATTGCGAGCGGTTCGCTTGGCGGCGTTATAGGGGGTGCGAGTGAGAAGAATCGGCGCGTTCTTCGCCCCCTTGGGAATCATCACGACGGTGAATAGTTTTACGCCATCGCGCATCGGCACCATCACTTCGCGCCGGACATAATCAAAGTCGGCATTCGGAGCGGTGAACGATTTCGGGATGTCGCTATCGCTGTCCGCGCCAGGGGATTTCGCAGCGGGCGCAGTCAGGGCCGGATCTTTCGATTGCGCCGGAGCCCCAAATCCCGCTTGGAGAGTAACGATTCCAGCAAGGGTCAACCATAGCGCCAGCGACCGTACGCGATGCATTTCCGGGAATTTCATATCTATCGATTCTAGTAGGTTTTATGATTGGCTTCGATTCAAGAAAGCGCAGAGTCCTTCCATATCGATTCCCGGACTGCTTCCAAAGATCGATAACGCGGTGCATAGCCGATCAGCCGCCGAGCTTTTTCAATGCTGCAATTAGGCGACCGGGCAATATGGTCCCACGTCATATTCGCGTCTTCCTCGGACACGGACTTGCGCCACTCGTCCCACGGCATATATCGAATCCGCGCTTCCTTCCCGTACCAGCCGGCAACCGATTCTGCGTAACCAGCCAAGCTAAGGGCCGCAGGGGAGCAGACGTGAAAGCTCTCGCCCACAGCGCATGACCAGTTCTCCATCGCCCTGGTGAAGGCTTGCGCCACGTCATCGGCATGCACGTGATGCAGCGTCTCCCTTCCCAGATTTGGCAGCGCGATTTCATTTCCATTCGCCAGGTCGGCAAAAACTTTGGGATTGAAATTAGCAGCTGGGTTGATTGGCGTCCAACCGCGTCCCACCAGGTGACCTGGATGCAGCACCGTCGCCGGGAAACCATTGCGCCGGACTTCGTTGAGTAGATAATTTTCAATCTCTAATTTGCGCCGGCCATAATCGCTGTTAGGATGACGCGCATGCTCTTCTGCAACCGGCAGCTCCACGCCGGGTCCGTGCACCCAGATGGTGCCGCAATGCAGAAAGTGCTGGATGTGGCCGCGCAGGGCCTCCACCAGATCTTTCGCTTCCGCCAGCGTGTAGCAGATCAAGTCGATCACAACATCGGGTTCCAGGTCCAGAATGACGCCGTTGAAATTCTTAGAGGCCCGATCGATAATGCAGTGCTCCACTTTGCGCCACGCCGCGTGCGCCACATAGGGCTCGCGCCGGGAGCGGCTTATCGAGACTACTGAATGGCCGGCTTCCACCAGGCGCGGCACTAGATACGACCCAATGTGGCCGGTTCCGCCGATAACGATTACGCGCATGCAACCGAGTTTAGCTCGTCACTACTTCACGCCCGTCGAAGCGTCCCAGGAGCCCTGCAACTTGCGCAGATAGACAATCTGGCCGGTGTGGTACGCGTTATGCGTTCCAATATGCGCGATCGTTGAAGACCACTTCTTCAGCTTTTCCTCGTCGGCCCCTTCGACGGCTTTTTCCCAGGCGGTCAACACGGCGTCCAACTTCTGAACCACCGTCTTCCAGGTGGTGGCATCGAAGCTATTAAACGTCTCGTCGTTGTTGCCGCTATACGCCGGGCCCTTTTGTCCATTGAATTTGGCTAATTGATCGGTATTCCAAAACAATAAGTGATTCGCAAGCTGGCCGGCGGAATGATTTCCCTTGCCGTCTGTCCACTTGGCCTGTTCCGGAGTCAGCCCAGCCACCGCGATATTTACTGGAACGAACCAGTCTTTTTCATTGTGCGTGGTGCGCAATTGCTCCAGCAGTATCGATTTCAACGTCGGTGTCTTCGGTGTCTCGGCGCGGATCAACGATAGCGGCGCGAGAAAAAGCAGCACTAAGATTCGTTTCATTCTCAATATCGTACTGCACTCAACTCTTGCGCGGGACAGCGATATGGATCGAGTCATCCAGTGTTCACCCAACGTGAACGCAGAATTCAAATTATTCACTTGCGCTTATATAAGACCGCTCATACAATCGAGCGATAATCTTTCCGCGAAATGCCCAAGGATTCGTTCAGATCAACCAGAACGGAGCGTCCACATATGTCAAACCGCGCTACCATACGCGACTCGCGCTTGCAGATTGGGTGCCTCCTCGCGCTGCTTGCATTTCCTACCAGTGCCTTGCGAGCCCAAATTACTCTGTCGACCCTGCGGGGCACTGCCACCGACCCTTCGGGAGCGGTGGTTGCCGGCGCTCAAGTCGTGTTAACGAGTTCGCAGACGAACGAGCGGCGGACCGTTAGCACCAATGGCAATGGGGATTTTGAGATCGCCGGCCTGCAGCGCGGCACCTATCAATTGAACGCCACCCATGATGCTTTCAAGGCTTTCGTAGCCGAAGGTATCCTGGTCGAGTCCAGCGAGACGCGCCGCGTGAACGTTGAATTCGCGATCGGTTCCATGGGGGCGCAGGTTACGGTGAATGCCGGCGCGGCTGTCATTCAGACGGACACATCGAAGGTCCAGAACGCCATCGATACAACACATCATTTCGACACACCCATAGTAGGCGGGAATCAGGCTTTCAATCCCAGCTTGTTTATCACCATGGCGCCCTTGGTCAGCACCACGTCCTCTCTGTTCAGCTCTTCGTGGGCGGGACAGAATTCAAGCCAGGTGCAGGAAGGGCAAGATGGCCATAGCAACGACGGTCCGGTGAATCAGCTGAACAACATTCTGGATACACAGGAAATTACCGTCGTTACGGTAAACAACACCGCGGAATATGCCAGAGTTGGTTATCTGAATCTGGTCACCAAGTCCGGAACGAATCAGTTCCATGGCACCCTGGCGTACTTCAACCAAACGTCGGCTCTGGCAACGCGGGCTTTCTTCGAAACGCAAAAAGCACACTCGCTGACGCACACCAGCAGTCTCGGCGTCTCAGGACCAATAATCAGGAATAAGACCTTCTTTTATGTGTCTGGAAATATTCTGCGGATCCCAGGCAGTACATACTTCCTGCGTGATGTTCCTTCAGATCAGGAACGCAGCGGCGATTTTTCGCAACTGCTTGCGGGCAGCAAGCCCACCAAGGTCATCGACCCGACCACCGGCCAACAGTTTCCCGGTAATATCATTCCCGCCAATCGCCTCAGTTCCGTCGCGTTAGGCGTGAACAAAAGTTATCTTCCCGCGCCCAATCTCGGCGGCCCGAATGCCCTCACCAGTAATTATGGGTATCTGTTTCCGTTCCCGGCCGACTATTCCTTGCGCCGCGATTTTACGCAGCGAATCGATCATCAGCTTACCCAGAAGAATCACCTTATGGGCAGTCTGGTGGAAGGCCACGACTATTACGTGCTCTCGACGAACTACCCGGCCTTTACGTGGACTCGCCTGCGGTCGAACTTTCACATGGTCATCGAAGACACGCAGATTATTTCTCCAACCCTGGTCAACGTAGCGCGCGTGGGTTTTTATAAAGAGGAAACGATGGATGGTCCAGAGGTATACGGGGTCACTCCCACCACCGGCGATCAAGCGGTGACGAACATTGGATTGCAGGGAGTAAATCCGAAGGGCTATAAAGCGCAGGGGTTTCCGCAGATCACTATTTCCGGATACGCAGCCCTACAGACACAGCCCGGCGGAGAGTCGCAGAACGATCATGACTGGGGCTATGCGGATACGGTGACGTGGGTGAAAGGACGGCACGTCGTAAAGTTCGGCGGCGAATTGAAACCACAATCGCGATTTGTCGGGACCATTCCCCAGGGCTCGTACGGCTCATTCGCCTTTGATGGCACTTTCAGTGGAAACGCCTATGCCGATTTCCTGCTCGGCCTGCCCCACACCAGTTCCCGGCTCGATCCAATCACCAATCGAACGATGCTCGACAACGAACTCGGGATATTTGTCACCGACTCATTTAAGGTTAACGGCCGGCTGACGTTGGATCTTGGCTTGCGCTGGGATCGGTTCGGCTCGCCATCCTTTACCGATGGGCTGCAATACAATTGGGATCCCGCGACTGGTAACGTGATCGTTCCCGCCAACAAGCTTGCGAGTGTAAGCGCCCTCTACCCTGCAAACATCAAGATCGTCGCTGGCAACGTCAGCCAATCGCCCAGCATGAAAAATTTCGTGCCCCGGATCGGCTTCGCTTACCGGATTTCTGACGGCTGGGTGATTAGAGGCGGCTATGGAATCTTCTCGGAGACCCTTGGCCGTTACTCCCGGTTGGCCAGCGCGCCATTTCAGATCACGGAAACCTATCTCAACGCCGTGACCAACGGGCAACCTCTATTGAGCTTTCCGAATCCATTTCCCTCGACGCTGGCCAGCGCTCAAATTCCTTCGCAGAGCGTGGCTGGATATCCGCTGGACACCAGCAACGGGAAGATCCATCAGTACAACGTCACGATGGGGCGGCAGATCAAAAATGTCGGACTCCGGCTCTCCTATGTCGGCTCGCACGACTACGGGATGAATTACTCAGTCTCGATTAATAAGCCGCTTCCCAGCACGGTCCCGTTCACGGCGGCTCGCCGGCCTTTTCCCCAATTCGTAACGGCGACGTCTTTTCTCTCCAACGGTGAATCGAAATTCAATGCCGTGACAATCGAAGGCATCCGCAAGGTGCGCAGTTTAACTTTCGATGCGCACTTCACCTTGGCGTCGAGTTACTCGAACTTCCAGAGCGGCGCTAATTTGGAGAGTCCCTACGCGCCCTTGGCGTACTCACGAGACGCATTCACTCCGCGGAACCGGGCCGTCATTAATGTCGTTTATGAGATCCCGGTGGGCAGAGGCCGCCAATTCCTAGACAACTCCAATAGATTCGTCAACGGGGTGATCGGCGGGTGGCAGCTGTACTGGGTGGGCTATCTGGAATCGGGTCATTATTTCTCGCCGGCGTTCAGTGGATCGGATCCTTCGAATACGAATACCAGCGGTGGATTGCCCAATCGCGTCTGCAACGGCAATCTGCCGGCCGGCCAACGTACTGTTGCCCATTGGTTCGACCCTTCCTGTTTTACCGTCCCGGCGCCGGGTACTCTGGGAAATTCGGGTGCATTTGTGCTTGAGGGTCCAGGTTATAACCGCCAGGATGTTTCGCTTGCCAAAAGTTTCCAGGTCACTGAGCGCTTCAAATTCACGTTAACCGGCGCGGCATCGAATTCCTTTAATCATCCAAACTTCGCTACACCGGCATCGAACGTTGCCGTGCCAGCCAGCGCGGGCAAGATTAATTCGCTGGTGTCCGGCAACGGCGGGCGAGTGATAGAACTGCGCGGGCGCGTGGATTTCTAGGGCCAGCACCGGCCAAGTAGACTGATAGGGTGATTCGCTTCCCGCTCGCGCTGCTGCCGTTCGCGCTTCTTGCCGCCGGTCCTTCGGCCAGTGATGTCGCCAAACAAATTCGTGAAATGACGCTCGATCCCGGCGCGTGCTATCGCGTCCGCGATCTGAATTTTGCCAAGGAAGACATTCGCGTCTATTTCACCGAGGGATATTTGATTTTCGCGAAGCCGATTGAAGGCGTTCCCGTGGCCGCCTACTTCACCTCCGATGTGGACGCGGGTGATGCCGAGGTGATCCTTCTGCCAGCCCGGCGCAGTGAACGGATGTCGTTGGCCACTTTCACGAACTCCCCGAACCTCGATGAGCATTTCCATTCGGCGTTGTTGGTCTTCACAGATTCCACGTCTGCCGATCTGCTAAAGGAATTGAACAAGGACGGCGCCGATCATAAAGCCCCCGACATGGGACAGATGCTTTCCGAAAAGTGGACGCCAGTGGCGCGGAATCTTTCCGCCAGCTTCGAAGAGCGCGTGGTTACCGATCTGCTCTCGCCCGATCGAGCGGCCAAGGGAATCTTCTTTATGGCCGCGGCTGGGAAGACCCTGGGGTCGTTCGACGTCATTTATGATCCGATGGCCCGCGAACAAATTACCGCTGGACAAATGATTTCCAGGGAAGGGCGTTCCCGCTTCACTATTTGGACCAGCTTCTCGGCGCGATCGTTTCGCACTGGCGAGCGGAAGATGGCCGATTGGCCTTTCGAGTTGAGCGACATCCGCATCGACGCCTCGCTCGGGTCGAATTTATCGCTAACGGCCGTTACCAAGGCGACCATTCAGGCTCGCGGAGAGACGCGTAGGGCTTTTCCATTCCAAATCTCACATGACATGCGTGTCACGGAAGCATTTATCGACGGTGCGCCGGTAGAAGTGTTCTCTCACGAATCCTTACGTGAGGCGGCCATACGCGGCGGGGACAGTCAAACTTTTTTGGTGGTGGCGCCGTCCGGCCTGACGCCGGGGACGAAGCACGAAATCGAATTTCATCACAACGGTTCGGTAGTCACTCCGGCCGGCAACGGAGTGTATTTCGTAGGATCGCGCTCCACTTGGTACCCACGCGGCGGTCCGGAATTTGCTACTTACGATGTGACGTTCCACTATCCGAAAGCGTTATCGCTGGTGGCCACGGGCTCGGTTGTGGAAGACATCATGAATGGCGATACCCGGACAACGCGACGCTGTACCGATACCCCGGTTCGCCTGGCGGGATTCAACCTCGGCGATTACCGTGAGGTGAATGTGCAGAAGCCAGGCTATGCCATCACGGTTTGTGGCAATCGACGCATTGAGCCGGCCTTGCAACAGAAGCCGCGATCAGCGACGCCGCCTCTGCCGTCTATCCCCGCGCAAGGTCGGCCGAGGCACGTTGCTGAATCGGGTAGCGCGGAATCCACCCAAGCCCCGTTCAGCACTCCCGATCCTGGGTCGCGCTTGCATACTTTGGCCAATGAAGTCTCGGCTGCCTTCGATTTCATGACAGCGCAATTTGGTCCGGCTGCACTGAATACGCTTACAGTCTCGCCCATCCCAGGCACATTTGGGCAAGGGTTTCCGGGCTTGGTGTACCTGTCGACCATTTCATACCTCGACCCTGCCGACCGCCCGCAAGGCGTAAGAGATAAAGTGCAGCAGACTTTTTATTCGGATATTCTGCTGGCGCATGAAACCGCGCATCAATGGTGGGGCAATGTGGTCTCGGCGGAATCTTATGAAGACGAATGGCTAATGGAAGCGATCGCGAATTATACGGCGCTGTTGTATCTGGAACATCGCAAGGGGCCGAAGGCGATCGAACCTGTCCTTGAAAATTACCGGAAGGAACTGCTGGCAACCAATGGCGCTGGAAAAACGATGGAGTCGGCTGGGCCGATCATCTGGGGAGTTCGATTGCAGAGCTCGGATCCGGAAGCGTGGCGGCGCATTGTTTATGAAAAGGGCACGTGGATTATTCACATGCTTCGCCGCCGAATGGGAGACGAGCGCTTTCAGAAGATGCTGGCGGAAGCCTGCAAACGTTACCGCTATCAGACGATCACTACAGAGCAATTTCACGCGCTGGCAAAAGAGTTCATGCCGCCCGGGTCAAGCGACGCCTCACTCGATACCTTCTTCGACAACTGGGTGTATGGGACGGGCATTCCGTCTCTGAAGCTGAACTATTCCATCCAGGGAAAGATTCCCGCCGTCGAAGTAAAGGGTACGGTGACGCAGACCGAAGTAGATGAAGACTTCAGTGCCGATGTTCCGGTGGAGTTCCAAGAAGGAAAGGGCGTGACCGTGCAATGGGTTCGTTCGTCGAGCGACCCTACGCCCTTCCGAGCGAAAGCCAAACAGACGCCCAGCAAAGTGAGCATCGCCACCGGAGATATTCTGATGCGCAAGTAAGTGCGCTAGAATCATTGGCCGATGGCTAACGTCAGTCGGCGCACACGGACCTATGTGGCGCTTTGCTTCATGCTCGTGGCACTCTCGGCTTGCCGCTCGCGCGGTCTAAAGGAAGGGCTGGCGAAATACCTGATCAACACCGCCGGCCTCAAGGGCGGAGGCTTTGTCGACGTTCCCCAGACAGTGTACGATTGCGGCATTCGCGAGGGTCTGTGGATCTTTCATCCGGAACGAAAGTATGCCCAGGCGACCGACGCTGGATTACAGTTAGGCGTCTGGGCAGCGCGCCCCGGCCTCTTATTTTTTGATCGTCCCGGCATCATGCCACGAATGGAAGTAATCCAGATCAATCGCATCGAAGGCGGCTCCGACGATCAGAAAACGGTCTATGCGAAAACAGCTTTGCGAATTGTCAGTGGACCCGCGAAAGGGCGAAGCTGCCTACCCGATCCGTTGATTTTGCGTGGCGAAGGAGTCTTCCATTTTCAGCGATCGGCCGAGGGCTGGAAATTCATCCGCTGACGTCTCCAGTTATCATGGGTTCATGGGGTCATGGCTAAAGGCTGTTTATCTTGTGGTCCCGATCGCCTTCGTTCTCGGAATCATCGCGGGGCCGCTGCGGTCTCAGGTTATTCAGTTCGAATCAAATGGCTTAAAATACCAGACCCTCACGAAAGGCAACGTGACGATCATGTTCGCGATAATGCCGTCACACATTCGCGATTACTCCGTGTTGCAAGTGGCCGTCTCAAACGGTTCACCGGTGGCGTGGATCATCAAGCCTGAAGATTTTAAATTTCACCGCCACGATGGAGAAGCGATCACGCCATCGTCCGCGCGGGAAGTCGTGAATTCGCTCATTGAGAAGGCCAGCCGTGGCGACGTGATCAAGCTGGTGACTGCTTATGAAGCCGGCATCTACGGTAACCCTAATTTGAAATCGTTTACCAACGGCTATGAATCCCGGCGGCGCAGCGCACTGGCTGAGGTGTCATCGGCGAAGATCAAGGCCGCCGCCGCTGCTTCGGCTATCGGTTTTGTGCAAACGAAACTAAATCCAGGGCAATCCGTCGATGGCGCGGTATTTTATCCCACTAATGGCAAGCCGCTGGGCCCGGGCCATCTGGTGATAGAAGCGGCCGGCGAGACGTTTGAGTTTCTCGCCGAGCCGTAATCACTCCTCAAACGTATTACAACTCGATATCTTTCCTGAGGACAGGCCCGCGCGGAACCACTGCATCCGTTGGGCCGAGCTGCCGTGGGTAAACGAATCGGGGCTAACATGACCGGTTGCCATTTTCTGTAATCGATCGTCGCCAACGGATGCGGCGGCGGCCAATCCAGCTTCAATATCGGAATCGTCGATGATCTTGCGCTCCTGCGTGGAATGTCCCCAAATGCCGGCGAAACAATCGGCCTGCAATTCCATCTTCACCGAGAGCGCGTTTCGCTGCCGGGGATTTTGGCCTTGCGAGCGCCGGACTTTCGCCTCGATTCCGATAATCTTTTGGACGTGATGGCCCAGCTCATGCGCCAGTACATAAGCCTGGGCAAATTCTCCGGGCGCCTTGAATCGATCGCGTAATTCATCGTAGAAAGCCAGATCGATGTACGCCTTCTCGTCACCGGGGCAGTAAAACGGACCAGTCGCCGATTCCGCTTGTCCGCACGCCGATTCAATCGAGTTGCGGAACAGCACAAGCTTGGCGTGACGATAAGGGACGTTTGCCTGCTCGGGAAGTAATTTTTCCCAGGTCTTCTGCACATCGTCTAAGACGAACGATACGAATTGGACTTCCTTCTTCTCGGCTGCATTCCGGCTGACATCGCTGCCGCCTGATCTAGCCGCCGGGCGCTCATTGCCACTGGTGGGAACCGGAGCCCCGCCGCCGGACAACATCGAGAAAAAATTGGAGCGGAAAACGACGCTCAATATAATTAATATGATGGTGCCGCCGATGCCAAGGTGGATTCCGCCGAACCCTCCCCCACCACCAAAGCCACCGAATCCGCCGCCGCCAAAGTTACTGCCTCCACTACCACCTTCGTCGCGGCGATCTTCAACATCAGAGCTCGTATCTCCTGGTTCCCAACGCACTGGTGATCTCCTTGTGAAACTACGGAAGAATTCGTCGAAAGTCCCAGTGCAAGTGTACCGCCACTCTTGACTGGATCCCACTCGATTGCCACTCATGCGAAAATCGAGCATCACTATGCCGGTTCGGATGAAGGACATCGCCCGGGATCTGGGCGTTTCCGTGGTTACCGTTTCGAAGGTTCTGCGCAACCATTCGGATATTAGTAATGCCACGCGTGAGCGGGTGCTGAAGCGCGTCGACGAATTGAACTACAAGCCGAATCTGGCGGCGCGGGCGCTGGTAACGGGGCGTTCCTACATCATCGGGTTCGTGGTGCCGGACCTGGTGCATTCCTTCTTCGCCCAAGTAGCCAAAAGCCTTGCCAGCGCGGTTCGCCCACAAGGCTACAACGTCGTGATCTCTTCGTCCGACGAAGATCCGGAAGTAGAGCGGCAGGAAATTGAGCAACTGCTGGCGCGCCGCGTTGACGCTTTGGTAATCGCTTCGGCAGGCCCTTCACCCGAGGGTCTGGCGCAGATTGAGGATCGCCCCTATATCCTGATCGACCGCAAGTTTGAAGGACATCCCGCGCATTTTGTCGGCGTCGACGATGAGGCCATCGGCGATATCGCAACCGGGCATCTGATTGAGATCGGCTGCAAACGCATCGCGCATATCGCCGGTCCGGTAGTCAGCACGGGGATGGGACGGCTCAACGGTTATCGCCGGACTCTGCAGCGGCATGGAATGAGTCTGCAGCCGAAATACATCGTTACCCTGGAGCATGGCGATCTCTCGGTGGGCGAGAGTGGATATGCCGCAATGCAAAAATTGCTTCGGGCGAAGCCCCGGCCGGACGGCGTCTTCTGCCATAACGACACCGCGGGGATGGGAGCAATGCAAGCGATCCTCGAAGCAGGCTTGCGAATTCCGCAGGATATCGCGCTGGTGGGTGCGGGGAACGTGCATTACGCGCCATTCTTGCGCGTACCCTTGAGCAGCGTCGATCAACAAAGCTATTCGATCGGTGAGCAGACTGGCAAGCTTGTGCTCAATTTAATCGAAGCTAAGAAGCCGATCAAGCCCAAAGAGTTACTGCTGGAACCCAAACTGATCGTTCGTGAATCGAGTATGCGCTCGGCGAAATGATTACCGGTAGAGAGTGCTTGTGACGCCGTCCTGGGTCGAAATCAAATCCAGCCGCTGCTTTCCGCCCTCCCGCGAAATACGTACCCGGTATGAGCGATTCAATAACTGCCCCGCTACATCTCGATTGGCTGGACGGCAGCTATTGGTGGTCTGGATTAGGTTCGTCGTCGCGCGCGCTGCAAGAATCTCACCTTGCAGCGAGTAAGAACCGGTCTCCTTGGAGACGATCGTGATCGTACAACCAAGAATCGTGTTTCTAGTCAGGGTGGAGTACGTGTATGCGCCATTGGGAGCGAACTCCACAATCGCTGTGGTTCCGCTTGCGGGGATCGTGCGATGCGTGATCCGCTCCTGGTGTTCGGGCGATGACATTCGCGCGGAACTCCATCCTCCTATCAATTCCGGTGTGACTTGGGTAACGGCCGGCGGTAATCTCGGCGGCGCAATGGGCGTCTGGGGAAGTGCCGCTGGTCTTGGCTGATCTTCGCTTGAGGGGTGTCCCGCGCTATAAATTTCCAGCAGCCACTTCGCCCCCGCATCGTTTGAATTCGCCCGCAGCGATTGTAGTAACGGACCCTGCGTCCGCAACTGAATCGTCTCGCGTTCTTTCTCAGTCATGGCCGCAAGCTGATCCTGCATCGCCGCCGATTTTAAGATACCATCCATTCCCTTCTTATTTTCTGATCGGAACGTAGCCGCCAGGTCTTGCTGATAATGTTGCTTCTGTTCGGCTGTAAAAGGCACATCCAGCAGCCACTCCATCCACGCCGTGGCCTTTTCGATTGTGCCCGGCGGTGGTGTAGCCGCGTTCGCCGCGGGCACGCCGGCCCATAGGAAAACGTCTAGCAAGACTGGAATCAGAACTCGTTTCAATGCGGTTTGGAACATAGTGGATCAACAGTCGAACATAGGCAGTCTTTAACAGCTTACCCCTGTGTGCGATACTTCTTTTCGTGCCATCTAGTTTAGTGATGTCGACAGCCGCTCTCGCGAGTGGTGTCAGTTTGGAATACACGAAGGCAATGCGGTCGAAAACCATGTGTTTTCACGCCTCTGTAATCTTCTCTTGACTCAACAGGTAGCATCGGAGTATAAATCAATAACTCCCCCGCGAACGTAAGCTTTCCATCCCCCTAATCGGGATGGGGCACGCAGTGGTCTTGCCAGTTTTAGGAATCTCTTATCTATGCTGCAAGCAGTCGAATCGTTCACCGAAACGAAGCCCGCGAATTCCGTCATCGGCCAGATCGCTCATGAGCTATGTCAGCCTCTGAGCACGATGGAATCCATTGCCTACTACCTGGATTTGATTCTTCCACTGGAGGAGACCCAGGCTCGCCAGCAACTGAGAAGGCTGCAACAACTGGTGGAGCAAACTCAGTGGATCCTCTCTAATGGCGTCCATCTCTCGAAAGCTCTTCCGGCGCAAGCGAGCCTCACGGAGACAGAAGAGATCGACTTAGCCGCGCTCATCCTCGACGTCGCCGAAGAGTTTGCGCTTGAGCCTACGACGATCCAGCTTTCCCTTAGCGAAGAGCTGCCGCTCGTAAAAATGGATTCGCGGGAAGCGCGTCAACTGATAGCGAACTTGCTGGGATTTTTTCGGCAGGTGGGTAGCGTCGAACATCCGGTCTACGTTTGCGGGTTGGCGATCTCGGACAGTGTAGTGCTGGAAGTAGTCTCTGATGCGCCAGCCGGGACGCTTGCCGGATTGAATCTCAGCGTCGCCAGTGCTCGCCGTACCGTCGAATCGCATGGCGGAGCAGTTACGGTGAGTTCGAATCCGAACGAAGGCATTTTTCTTTCTATCAGCCTGCCGGCGGCATAAGCGTTTCGGTGAGGGGGGCGAATTCGATGGAGAGCGGAATCACCGGCGTGCCACCGGGACGGGAAGCTACAAAGGCACCCATCACGTTTGCGGCATGCAGGACGGACGGGGGATCCCAACCGGCCCCAAGCGCCACCAGAACGGCCGCGGCACAAGCATCGCCGGCTCCCACGCTATCCGCGTTTGGATCGGGCGGAAAATGCACGGGCGGCTCTTCAAATCGCGCTTGGGGCGTGAAAAGAACTGAACCCAGCGCACTCCGCGTCAACAGAACATACTGTAGCGGAAATTCTCCGAACAGCCAGCGAAAGAGGTCGTCCCTCGCAATGCCGAACAGGCCGCAAACAAGTTCCTGCTCTTCGTGATTCAGCTTTACGATAGCGGCCAACTGAAAACCGCGGCGAATCACATCAATGCTGTAGAAGTGCTGGCGAATATTGATATCGAACATGCGCCCCGCCGGTTTTGCATCGCTCACGAAATGGTCGATCGATTTTCGCGAGCACGCCGATCGCTGACCCAGCGTCCCGAAGCAGACGCCGGCGCAAGTGGCCGCGAGTTCCATCGATAGAGAATCGTACTCGATCGAATCCCACGCCACGTGCTCGGCGATCTCATAGGAGGGCTGGCGTTGCGCATCCAGCTTGACGATCACCTGACCAGTGGGCCGCTTCTGGTCGGTTTGTAGATACCGCGCGTCGATCCCGAAGGCCGTAAGCTGATCGCGCATTTCCCGCCCCAGAGCATCGGATCCGGTGCGGCTCACGGCCACCCCACGGCTACCCAGCCGCGTGGCCAACTGATGCGCATGAACGGCGAAATTTAACGGCGCACCTCCAAGAATCCGGCGATCGGGGAAGATATCGAATAGCGCTTCCCCAATGCCCACGAAAGTCTGCGGCGGCGGCATCAGTATTGTTTCAGGAATGCGGCGATTCCTGGCCCGACCGCCTGCTTACGCGCGATGCACAGATCGATGCCTTCCAACGTCTGCGCCAACTGGCGCGGCCCGCCCGTATAATCCTTCACCCGGCCGCCGAAGAAATCCGCCAGTTCCGCGCGGCTACTTGCGTCGCAGAAAGAATTTCCGCTGCCCGGCAATTCAGCGGCGAAATCGCCTCCTACTTCGCGTGGCAGCTTGGAGAGGATCGCATCTATATTCTTCTTCACAAATTCAAAGGGCAAACGCCGGGTTTCCGGATACGCTTCAGGCCCGAACAGCAACGCGGCAAAGCCTTCGCGGGCATCGAACTCGCCGGTCAGGGTTAATGCCAACGCCGAATTCGCAATGCCAGGATCACGGAACAATCCCAGAGACCCGATCAGGGCTCGCCTCGCCCGGCGATCTTTTTCATTCTTCGCCGCTGCGTGGAATTGATCGAACAGCGCCCGGTCGCCATCGCGCGCGGCCACATGCAGCACAGTCGAGACAAGGTCGGAATCGATCGCCGAGCGATCCTTCAGCCACGCTCGAGCTAAGCGGCCCGCTTCGGCGCTTAATATCTTGTCCTCGCCCGCTCCGGCAACAAAGCCCACTAGCTCCTGACGAAGCAGTCGGGTATCGTAGCTCTCGCCAGGTTGCGATTTCCAGCCTAGCTTCCTGGCCCGATCGCCGAACATTTTCTCTATAAAGCGTTGTCCATTCGGGCGAAGATCGGACGCAACGCCTGGACCGCGAACCAAGCCGGCGATGTTCACGACACTCGCGACGATCTCGCGATTCGGATCGTCGCGATAGCGGGACACTAACGACAGCGCAGCGGCAGGTTGAAGGTCGCCGGAATTTACCAGGGCAATGACATCGCCAAGAATTCCCACGCGTTCGGCAACGGTGAGGTGTCCGTTGTCCTTGAGTAAGCGGTCCAATAGATCGCCCTTGTAGAGCACGCGGTAATAGCCTGCTTCCCCGTCGTTAGCCAACACCCATGCCGGGCAACTTTTGGCGGCCAGCTTCATGTTCGATGTTGGATCCGTCATTAACTCGCAAGTCGTCCTCACTTGGCCGTCGGCTTCATATTTTGCGCAAACCGGGATAAGCCAATTCTCTTTGCCGGCGCCCTTCGATCCTATTGGCAGCGACCGTCGCTGCGACAGCCGCAAACTCGACGAACCATTGGCGCACTGCAATTCCACCGTCACCAACGGTACGCCCGCCTGATCCAGAAAACTATTGAAAGCGGGCGCAACATCGCGGCCCGCGGCGGTGCTGATCGACTTCAGAAATTGTTCGGCGGTGGCGTTCCGATTGGCGTAGGTCTTCATGTATTCGCGAACGCCGTCGCGAAACTTCTCGGCGCCTACATAACGCTCGAAGGTTTCAATCACCGCCTCGCCCTTGTTGTACGTAATGCCATCGAAGGCATTAGCGATATCGTCGTTTGATTCGATAGGCTGGCGAATCTTGCGCGAGGCTACAAGACTGTCCAGTTGCATCGCTCCGAGCCGGGATCGCATCGCTTCGATATCGACGCTCCACTCGGGCTTCCATTTTTCAACGATCTTGTTTTCCATCCAGCTGGCGAACGCTTCGTTGAGCCAAATGTCGTTCCACCACGCCGTGGTCACCAGATCGCCAAACCATTGGTGGGCCATTTCGTGAGCGGCGGTAATTGCAAAATCGCGCTTGCGGCGGATCGTATCGTGCTCAGGATTACCCAGTAGAATACTCTGCCCGTAAGTGATCAGCCCGACGTTTTCCATGGCAAAATTGCTGATCGGCATGGAAATGCTATCTAATTTTTCGTAAGGGTACGGCATGCCGAAATAATCTTCCAATCGTTCCAGCAGCGGTGGAATCGATTCTTTCGCCCAGGCCGCCTCAGCTCCGCGCCCCTTGGTCACTATGACTCGCAACGGCGTGTGATTCTTCCCATGTTTTCCCAGATCGACTGCTTCAAATGGGCCTACTGCAAGCGCCACCAGATAGCTTGGTAATGGCTTCGTTTGCGCAAATTGAAACCGCTTCATTCCGTTCGCCTCGTTCACTTCGGAAACAATCGGCGTATTGGCGAGAGCCATCTGATCCTTCTTCACATGCAGCATAAGCTCCCACGGTACTTTGAATGCGGGTTCATCGAAGCAGGGGAAAGCACGGCGAGCGTCGGTGGGTTCAAATTGGCTGTAGACGTACCACGGGTCGCCGTCCCGCAGTTGAAATAATCCGGCGCTACTGTTGCGGCTGATCTTGCCCTCATATTCGACATGGAGCACAGCTTTACCGGCGGCGGCCTGGGGGAACGAGAACCCGATAAAATCGCTGCCGCCCGGCACGACGGTTGCGGGCAGAGATTGCGTTCCGGTTTTGAGGACCGCTTGTTTGACCGCGAGATCCGTTCCGTTGAGCCAGAGAAATTTCGTGGACTGGCCGAACGTGATTTCGATCTCGGCGACCCCTTGAAACTTGTCTTGCCCAGGAATAATGGTCAGGTCAATCGCGTAGTGGGTGGGTGCCGCGCCGCCCGGAAGTTGGAGCTTAGGAGCGTCCACCGCGGGTGCGGCAAATAGTGCAGGAGTTAGAAGCCAAGGCAGCGCGCGTAGTAACATACGCTTTCAGCCTACTACGCGCGCGGCATGAACAAGGCCGGGAATGCAACTACACTTTATGATCAGTTTGGTGTTCGCCGATAAACCACACCTGCAGTTCATTGGTGCGGATCACATCGCTGACAAGTAAATCGTTAGTTCCGTCATCGCCGGCATCCACAGCTTTCTTCGCGGCTCCGCGAGCTTCCATCAGAATGATCTCGTGGGCTTGCAGAAGACGAGCGATCTGCACGCCGGGCTTCTCACGTCCACGCGGCGGACGAGGAATCGTGGACATCTCGGCGACATCGGGCGCCATGGCAATGCTGATCCCGCCAAGGATCTGGATCCGCTCGGCGATCGAATCGACAAGCTCTACTTGTTCGTCGAAATGCTTGTCGAATAAAAGATGCAGTTGATAGAAGGTGTGTCCGCTCACCTGCCAATGATGCTTCTTATACATGTCGCGCAAGGTCATGCTATTAACTAAAATCTGGTTCAATGCTTCCACGCTATCCTTGCGGATCTTTTCTTCAAGCGCAATGGGAAGGTGGACGACGGTTCCATAGGGCTGTAGCTCAGGGACATCCTTATGGAGGGCACTGATATTCTGGTTCTCGTCGCTAGGCTTCGCTGGTTTGTTTGACAAGTCGATTCTCCTGGCCAATTGGATGTCTTTGGGCGCAAAGGGTGTCAGAATTTGAGGCGAAAGATGATGGGAAGCCGTGTTAGAATCAGAGTACTGCGCCCGTAGCTCAGCTGGATAGAGCGTCTGGCTACGAACCAGAAGGTCGGCCGTTCGAGTCGGTCCGGGCGCACCATCTTTTCCTTCGTTACCCGCCAACCGAATTTCGCCGTGTGGCCTTGGGTCATCTGTAACAATAAAATTCAATGATCGCGAGCGAATCTAAAAATCAAGCGCCGATAATCTCGGGAACTCCATCGGTCCGTGTAAACCTGAAAGGCGCCGATCGGATAGCTTCGGGGCATCCGTGGATTTTTGTCAGCGATGTTCTTGACCGTGGTAAAGCCCAAGCCGGGGATGTGGTTCGCGTGATCGATCCGCGCGGCCGCGCCCTCGGGATAGCTCATTACAGCTCCACTTCGCAGATCTGCCTGCGGCTCCTCAGTCCTCGCATTGAAGAGGCGGGTGCTCCATTTTTTCTACGCCGATTCCGCGCCGCTCTGCAGTATCGCGAACGCGTCGTCAGAGACACCAATGCTTATCGCCTGATACATGGCGAGGCCGATCTTCTTCCGGGCTTAGTGGTGGACCGTTATGGTGACTCGTTCGTCGTGCAGACGCTCAGCCAAGGAATGGATCGAGCGAAGGCGGTGGTCTCCGCAACGTTGCAGGAATTGTTCGCCAATCCTAAACCGCGGGCCATCATCGCCCGCAACGATGTGTCCGTCCGTACCCACGAATCATTGCCGCTGGTGACTGAAATCCTCGCCGGTGAGCCGCAGCCGCGCGTACCCATTCGCATGAATGGGCTGCAGCTTTTCGCCGATCTGCTGGAAGGCCAAAAGACCGGCGTCTTTCTGGATCAGCGCGAGAATTATATCGCCGCCGCGCGTTATGCGCGCGGACGCGCACTGGATTGCTTCACCTCCACCGGTGGCTTCGCGCTTCACTTCGCGTCGAAGTGCGATACGGTGGAAGCCATCGATAGCTCCGCCCCTACACTCGCGGTTGCCCGCGCCAACCGCGAAGCAAACGCAATCCGAAACGTGGAATTCCGGGAAGCCGACGTCTTTGAATTCCTTAGTGGACGTTCCAGTGCCCGTCACCACTATCAAACCATCGTTCTGGACCCACCCGCCTTCGCGAAGTCGAAGCAGAATATCGAGAATGCCGCGCGTGGATATAAAGAGATCAACGTACGCGCCCTACGGCTACTCGATTCGGGCGGCATTCTGATTACGTGTTCCTGCTCCCATCACATGGCCGAAGGGCATCTGTTGGAGATCGTGGCCGAAGCGGCATTAGACGCGGGAAAAACTCTTCGGATTCTGGAGCGGCGGACACAAGCCCAGGACCATCCGATTTTACTGACGGTTCCTGAAACGCATTATTTGAAATGCCTGATTCTTGAGGTCGTCTAGGCGCCTTTCGATTCTAGAATAGCGTTTTCCGTCAGCTTGGCGTCCGTCGGCGTTTGCCAGTTTACGATCCAGTCCGAGGTGCTTGCCAGGGTAGTCAACACTTTCTCGGGTGCAGCGCTACCGAAGCGTTGTTGCGTTTTCTCGAGGTCGCCGGCAAAGCCCCAGAGCCCCACGACAATATGAGCGTCGGGTATCCGCGCACGCACCCGGCGGCACAATGAACGGGCATTTGAAAACGCGAAGGGCGGAACGGACGAAATACAGATTATATCGGACTGTCCGGGCTGTAGCTGCAACACGGAATCGAGGGCGGATTCGCTAAGGGGAAAGGCCAGTGCAATACATCCAGCCCGCTCTAATGCCTGCGCCAACATCGATGCGGCTATCTCATCGGCTTCATCATTCGCCGGAACACAGATCACCCGGCAGGTGGTGGGGCCGTTTAATCTAAGCGCGGCTTTCGCCGTCGTTAGGGAGGTCAGCGAAGGATCGATCTCTTCCTTATATTCAGCCATCTCCGCAATCAGTTCGTTCACGCTCAAGAAGAAGAAAGCCTCGCGAGTCTCGTCCAGAGCTCCTTTATGGCGATCCTGCTCAGCCATGCTCAATGCGGGCAGCACGACGCCATCGTACAATTCCACCACCGTTCGTCCTTTTACAAATCGCTCGGCAACCACGCGGGCCTCATTTTGATCCATCGCCAACAGCCGCTGATAGAATTGCGCCTCGGACGACAACGCCGCTTCATCTCCCAACAGGATATGCAGGAAGGATAACTGCGGCACGTAGCGCCCCAGTACAATCACGCAAACAGTAAGAGGCGTGGAGAGTACCAAACCGGCCCAGCCCCACAGCACTGTCCAAAAGATTGCGGTAACCAGCAGCGCCAGAGAAGAGATGCCGGTGTGCGCACCGTATAGCCACGGTTCGATGAAGTTCGCGATCGTGATCTCAAGCATCGCGAACAACACCAAGACCAACAGAGGTTGCTGCCATCCATCGAACACCGCTAAGGAAAGCACCAGCGGCATAGCCATGGCCGTTAGCGTACCTACATAAGGGATGATGCGCAGGATGGCTGCGATAACCCCCCATAAGGTCGCATTGGGCACCCCGATTAAATACAAGCCGATGCCGAACAATGCTCCGAACATTGCGTTAACCAGAAACTGCATGACCAAGTAGCGGCTTACGCGGCTGGCGGCGTCATCCAAGGCCAGTGTCGCGACGTTCAACTGCCCCAAGCCCACCAGCCGCAATAAACGGTCTCGCAGGTCTTCCCGCTTGATCAACATGAAAATCGTGAAGACTAAGACGATTAAGGTCTGGGCCATCGGCTTCAGGATGGGCGTCAACAAATTTCGTAAATCGGCAAGGTTGTTGCTGGGCGCGTCAACTATCTGGACCGGTACCGGACCAGTGGGCGGCGCAGGCAATCGTCCGGGTTTCACGCGCCGAGGGGCTGCGTTCGGATCGATTCCGGGCTGGACCGGGGCGTCGCCGGTAACGGGAGCCGCCAATTCTTTCTCAATCTGCTTTAAGCTCGCGCTAGTCTTGCCGATCAATCCGCCGCTTGGAGCGTGTAGTGCCTGAATTTTGTTATGAATGTTCTCCCGATATTTTGGAAGATCATTAGTCACGTCCAGTAGCTGCGTCGCTACGATCCAAGTGGTACCGCCGAGCAACCCGAAGGTTAGGATCAGAGTCAGCAGAACTGAGCCGATGCGCCCGAGTCGCAGGCGTTCAAATAAATAGATAGCGGGCGTTAGGAGAAACGTTAATGTCAACGCCAAGGTAAGAGGAACCAACACCTCGCGCGCGAAATATAGCGCTACAATCGCGCCGGCGATTATGATCAAAGGCGAAATGCTGGTTGCTAAGCGGCGGGGCTGGGTCATAAATGATGGTCGGCAAAATTGGGATACAGCAAGGATTCAGGAGCATGTGAAATGCCGTATCGCGCCGATGTTCGAGTGTAAAATCTGCACTGCAGGTTTTGCGGTAAGATGACCTGGAACCAGGAATTTTCCTTGCGGAACCTTCTCGTTTCAAGTATTTTGCCATTTGGTGATCTACCTGCACTTACAAGCGTCGAATAGCTACGAGCAATACTAGCAATATCGTGCTGGTGCGTGGCTATCATACAATTTGTGCGCGGTAGATAGGTGCGGCGGTACTATCGTGCATCAAGATTTTGAATCAGTAACTGGCTGGAGTCGCCAGTAGAAGTTCATCAGTAATACAAGGAGAAAAACACATGAAATTTGCTAAATATGGATTGGTTTGCCTGAGTGCTGGGATGATGTTCGCCGCGGAGTCCGCCGCTGACCGGCTGCAAAATGCCGCAACTGTCCTGACGGAAGTGATGGGTACGCCCGACAAAGGTATTCCCGAGGAACTCTTGGAGAAGGCTTCCTGCATCGTGATTGTACCCGGGCTGAAGAAAGGCGCGTTCATCTTCGGGGGCAAGTATGGCCGAGGATTCGAATCCTGCCGTCACGCCTCAGGCCGTGGTTGGGGCGCTCCGGCAGCCATTAAGGTTGAAGGCGGTAGCTTCGGATTCCAAATCGGCGGATCTGAAACCGATGTGATCATGCTCGTGTTGAACGATAAAGGCGCGGAGAAATTGATGTCCAGCAAGTTCACGCTGGGCGGCGACGCGTCAGTGGCCGCCGGTCCCGTGGGACGTTCGGCGTCCGCCGATACCGACGCCAAGATGCAAGCTGAAATTCTGACTTGGTCCCGGTCGCGCGGCGTGTTCGCGGGCATTTCACTGCAGGGTGCAACCCTTCGCCCCGATCATGACGCCAACAAAGAACTGTACAGCTCAAGCCTGGAAAACAAGCAGATCATGATGGGCACCACTAGGGCACCGGCCGCCGCTGCCACTTTGATGGCGGAACTGAACAAGTACTCCCACTTCGCAGAAAAGAAGTAGCTCTCTGAAAAAACGAAAGGCCTTGCCTACGGGCAGGGCCTTTTCCTTTTGAGACGGCTGAAAATTTTTCACACGCGGAAAGTTTGACGCATACTTCCTCTTACCGCGGCTAACTTTACAGTCTACGGATTTGTTTTAGCCTTCACTTTATCCGCGCCCTCTCCTACCTTGTCGGCCGACTTATTGACAACCTTCTTGGTTCCCTTTTTCGTTTTCTTGGCAGCGGTTTTAGCGGCCTTCTTGGTGCTGTTCCCTGCGTCCTTGGCATCTTGCTTCACGGAATCTTCGAAAGCGAAAACACTGGAAGCCAGCGCCAGACCTAACAGACATGCGGTGATTTTCATGGGGTATTTCTCCTTACTTTTAGCCTACCAGCTAGTTTGCCAAAAGGATCGGTCCATCTTGATTAATTGCGCTTAAGCTCGACACTGCGCTGGCAGACGGCGTGCATCGCTAACGTCCATGAAAGTAAGCGGACGGGCTACGAAACCGAGAGCGTTGCGACCACTGCTCGCAGATCCTTACGAATCCGCAAAGCTCGCCGGTCTGAGATACATTTCATCGATTGGTGAGGGAATCACGCGCCGAAAGTCAGGGACCGGGTGGAGGTTCCTCTCCGCTAGCGGTCATATCCTAAAGGATCGCGCGACTCTTAATCGGATCCGCGCGCTGGTGATACCACCGGCTTGGACACAAGTTTGGATTTGCCCGGATCCCACCGGCCACATCCAGGCGATTGGCCGAGATGCCCGAGGACGCTTGCAATATCGCTATCACGCCCTCTACCGCCAGATTCGAGATGCCACGAAGTTCACCCGTATGGCCATATTTGGCCAGGCACTTCCCGGAATTCGTAAGGCCGTGGATGCCGATCTCGTGCGGCCCGGATTGCCGAAACGAAAAGTGGTGGCCACCGTGGTCCGTCTTCTTGAGACAACCTATATTCGAGTGGGAAATGAAGAATATCGCAAAGCAAACGATTCCTTTGGACTCACGACGCTCCGCAGCCGCCACGTGCAGATTGAGGGGCAGACGTTGCGCTTTCAATTTCGCGGTAAGAGCGGACAAGACCACGATATAGAACTGACGGACCGCAAGCTGGCGAACATCGTGCGCAAGTGCCAGTGCCTTCCGGGCTACGATCTATTTCGTTATGTGAATGAAGAGGGCGTTCCCTGCAGCATCGAATCGAACGATGTAAACGATTACTTGCGGGAAATTACCGGTCAGGATTTTACGGCAAAGGATTTTCGTACCTGGGCGGGATCGTGTTTGGCTGCGGTTGCCCTCCATGAACTGGGACCTGCTGAAACCGAAACCGAGGCCAAGCGTAAAATTTCCGAGGCTGTTAAATCGGTAGCGAAACGTTTGGGCAATCGCCCCGCTACGTGCCGCAAATATTACATCCACCCAATCCTGCTCGATTCCTATACCAGCGGTGTCTTAGCCGATGCGATGCTGGCTTCCAGCCGCCACGCTCTGGAGCAAATTGAAGAGCACTGCGTCTTGTCGCTGGTGATGCCGGGAGGTCAAATAGCCGTTGACCTGAACGCCGCTCGTTGTGCATGAAACGGGTTGAACCGCCCGGCGTCTACCTAGCGGAGCAACAATAATATGGCACTCTTTTCCAGTCTTGAATTGAACTCTTTTGAAGATCTGTTTGTTAATCAGATCGAAGATCTTTACGATGCAGAAAATCGATTGGTCACGGCCCTGCCCAAGATGGCTGCCGCCGCAACCGATCCCAAATTGAAAGCTGCTTTTACCGATCATCTGCGGGAGACGAAGATTCATGTCGAACGCTTAGAGCAGGTGTTTCAACAGATCGGGCGCGAGGCCAAAGCCGAGACCTGCGCGGCGATGAAGGGGCTGGTGGAAGAAGGCTCGCATGCCATCGATGCCAAGGGTGATCCGGCCGTCAAGGATGCTGCACTGATCGCCGCGGCGCAACGAGTGGAACACTACGAAATGGCGGGCTACGGAACGGCTCGGGCTTTTGCGAAACGGCTTGGCCACGTCGACGCGGTCCGCTTGCTATCGGAGACCTACGAGGAAGAATTCGCCGCCGATCAGAAGCTGACGCAGGTTGCCGAGCTGTCAGTCAATCCCGCGGCCGAACGCGTACACGCGAAGTCCGTTTAGCCGTTTAACCATCTGGATACGAGGTAGGCTGTGGTCCCCCGCCTACCTCACTCTCACCCGTCACCCCTTCTGCGATAAACTAAAAACAATCCACCATTCAGGAGTTTCAATGGCTCGTGTCATCGCTCTTGGTTTATTCGCGGTCCTCGCGATGTCGGCTGCTCCGGCTGTCGAAACTACGTTCAATAAAGATGTACTGCCGCTGCTGCAGAAAAATTGCCAGGAATGTCATCGGCCGGGTGAGCCGGCTCCCATGTCGCTGCTGACCTATAAGGAAGCACGTCCCTGGGCAAAGGCCATGCGTACCGCCGTGCTGACCAAGAAGATGCCGCCTTGGTTTGCCGATCCCGCCCACGGAAAATTCGCTAATGACCGCCGTCTGTCGCAAGCGGACATCGACACACTGGTAGCGTGGGCCGACTCCGGCGCGAAAGAAGGCAACCCCACGGACGCTCCGGCTGCTATCACGTTTGCCGAAGGCTGGAACATCGGCACGCCCGATGTAATCCTGAAAATGCCGACGCCCTTCCACGTCCCGGCCAGCGGAACAATCGATTACACCTGGATTCTTGTTCCTACTGGATTTACCGAGGATAAATGGATAGAGAAGATCGAAGTTCGTCCTACTGCCCGCTCCGTTGTGCATCACGCCGTGCTCTATGAACGCGAAGCCGAGTCTTCCTTCATGAAGAAGGCGATTGTGGGCGAGCCATTCTTTCCCCCTGGCCGCAAGGGCACGCCTCCCGCTCAGAAGGACACTGGCAAGGGTTTTTTTGAATTCCAGTTCAACGCCAAGGGCGCTGAAATCATGGCCGTCTATGTTCCTGGTGGGCTTCCCTACGAATGCAAGCCGGGGCAGGCACGCCTGATGAAAGCAGGATCTGACCTGGTTTATCAAATGCACTACACAGCGAACGGCAAGGCGACAGACGACCAAACGGAAGTGGGCATAGTATTCGCCAAGCGGCCGCCCCGCGAACGCGTGTTTAATACTTTCGTCGCCAATCCATATCTCCGCATCCCGCCGGAGGATCCTAACTTCGAAGTGCGAGCGGCACTGACTCTGCAAGAGGACGCCGAAGTGCTGGCTCTGTTTCCACACATGCACGTCCGCGGCAAGGCTTTTGAATATCGCGTTACTTATCCGACGGGCGAAACAGAAGTTCTGCTCAATGTCCCGAAGTATGACTTCAATTGGCAGCTGACTTACCAGTTGAAGGAGCCCAAGAAATTGCCCAAGGGGACGATTCTCGAATGCATCGCGCACTTCGACAACTCGGCCAATAATCCGGCGAACCCCGATCCCAAACAGACGGTGCCGTGGGGCGATCAGACCTGGGATGAGATGCTCGCCGGGTTCATCGATTTTGTTGTCCCGATTGATTTTCAACCGGCCGATCTCGTGCGTCCCAAGCCTGCAATCAAAGCCGAATTGAAATGACTGGATCCGTCGTCCAGGTAAGCATCTCGCCGGGGGGCATGCCCAAGCTGCCGATCCCCGAAGGCGTGGTGAATCGCCTCGGCATTGAGGGCGACGGACATGCCCACCCGCAATTTCACGGCGGTCCGATGCAAGCTCTCTTGCTGATTTGCGCCGAAGCTGTCGAGGAGTTAGTGGCCGAAGGGTTTCCTCTATTCTTTGGTGCCCTCGGCGAAAATCTCACTGTTCGGTCGATTGACCGGCGTCAGATGCGCATTGGTCAGCGCTATCGGGTTGGCTCGCTGTTGATTGAGTTGACCAAGGTTCGCGTTCCCTGCTCGGCCCTCAGTGTTTACGGTCCGGGGATTCAACAGCGGATCTACGACAAGGTTGTCAAAGCCAACAATCCGGAGTCGGAACGTTGGGGCATGAGCGGCTTTTATGCGATGGTTCATCAACCGGGAACCGTCCGTGTAGGCGACCCGATCACATTTCTTGACCAAAGCGTTTAGCCACTCAGCGTCTGATAAACTTGTGAAAAGTTACCATCGCGCGCCTGTAGCTCAGCTGGATAGAGCAACTGACTTCGAATCAGTAGGCCGGGGGTTCGAGTCCCTCCGGGCGCACCACACACCTCCTGTTACAGAGCCCGCAGAAAGTTTAAACTTGGCGCAAAGAAATACTCGCCGCCGCGCATTCTAACGAAACCCTGAAAAGAAAATGGAGTGGTGCCTCCTGCCGCATCGTCCCAGACATTCGGCCAATGCTGGTTCTGCACCGCGGCAGATTGTCCTATCACGCCATCAAGAAGAGGCGGCGTGCCGGCTGCAGGAAAGGTCAAACCATTAGCCCAAAATTTCTGCGTAAATTCAAACTGTAAAGCCAGGTCCTGGTTGTAAGCCATAAACAGAAGCCCAACGTCGCCGGTTGGCAATAGGGGACCGGCGTTCGCATCGAACTCCGCCAGCGAATCGCTATCCGGGACATCGGACGGATGCACCAGGCGGGGAACGTCTTCGTAAGGAATCCCGCGCCGGGCCATCAGATGCTTACGCTCATTGACCGGAGTTTCGGCTCCGCCCGTGCCTCGCGGATTTGCCTTGCGGATATGGCCGTGAAAGGGGCAGCGTATTCCTGGGTCGGCATTGTAATTGAAGTCATTGGGCGGGTTCACGCCTTTCGCGTCAGCGGACATTGTCACCGGGGTCCCATCTTCAAAACGGCCCACCACTAGCGCCCCAGCCAACTCACGGACACCACCTGTGAATCCCAGGGCAGTCGCCAGTTCCTGCTCCTTTCGTTTGAATCCCCGAACGTTTTGATCCAGCTTCCGAAAGATGAAATAACTGCCGTAGCTGACCTGATCGGTGGCGCCCGGTTCGGCTACAAGAGCGACACCGAGCGTCGATTGCGGATCCCATTGGGAGATCCCCGCATCTTGCGCTTCCTTGTCGATATCCTCTACTAGCAACAGCGGCTGACTGCGCCCGTCGACATAACCGAAGTGCTCAATTCCGTTATTGTCCTTATTGAAAATCGCTTTTCCGTGCTGCTCATGGACAATCGTAGCCCCGCCTTCGGCCAATAGATTCGCTATGTCGTCGCGTTTGCGGCGCATTGCGGAATCCGATTCGCTGGCGACCAGCACCATGCCGTCGATGTGGCCTTGAAATGGGAGATCCCACGTCGCGACGGGAGCATCCCCAAGATCCGCCTTTTTTAGTCCGAGCTTGAAGCTGGAATCGGAAGGTGTCGACCCAGCCGCCACACCTAACGCCGAGTAACCCGTGGCTGAAAGAAAAACGGATACGAACGGACTTCCCGAATGTCCATCTTTTTTAAATCTCTCGGATTCAAGCAGCTGTTGATAAGCGCTTGTGGCGTGATAATTGGCGATCTCGCGAAGCGCGGCGCGCATCTCGTGTTTCTTCGCGGCATCGATTGTGAAGAAAATATTGACGGTCTGCGTACGGCCGTGACCCTTGAGAATATTGCCTTGTAGCGCGCGCAGCATCCGCTGTTCGTCGTGCGTCGCGTCTTTCCAGGCCAGCGGTTTTGCAAGATTAATTGTGCTCATCTGTATTCCTCTACTCCACCTATAGTGAGGCCGGGGGGAGCGCCGTTTCAGAGGAATATTATTTATTTGGTGAACTGCCTGGTTGTTGTAAACTTACAAATCGATTGCGATATCCCCCTGTGGTTGCGAACAGCACATCAGTAGATTGCCTTCCGTCGGCGGCTCTAATGGCTGAGGCCGATACCCGACCACGCCTCCGATTAAAGCGCACTCGCATGTGTGGCAGACACCGATACGACACGACCATTTCACGGGAACATCGCAGGCTTCAGCGAGTTCCAGCAGGCTTTGGAAAGTGGGGTTCCAGGGTACCGTTAGTCCGCTTCGGGTGAACGAAACTTGGGGGCCGGGTCCAGCGGGTCCCACTGGAGCGTGCACGGGCCGCGGGGAAGAAGCCGCAATGCCAGGTGTGATCGATTCAGTTGCGCCGAAAATCTCCGTGTGAATTTGCGTCGACGCGCTGCCCCTTTCTTGAAGGCCAGCCGTGAAGCTGCGCAGGAATGGTTTCGGTCCGCAAAGATAAAAATCTCCGTCTCGAGGTACTCCTAGTTGGTCGAGCAAGGGGATGCTCAGCCTTCCAGCCGAATCGTAATTCTGACCGGGCTGATCCTCAGACCCTGGCTGGCTGTAAGCGATATGGCTGCGGCCGTGCGGAATAGCCTTTAGAAGGTCGCGCGACTCTTTTGCAAATGGATGATCGCTTGAGTTTCGCGCTCCGTATAACCACCACACCTCGCGAGAAGAGGTTGACAAAGCGAGCGCTTGCAGCATCGCTAACACGGGGGTTGCACCAATTCCCACACTGATCAGGACGACAGGCTTGTCGCCCAAGCGCAGTGTAAAAGAGCCACGGGGCGCACTCACTGCAAGATCGTCGCCGGGCTTCACGAACTGGTGCAGGAATGAACTCGCGACACCGTTTACTTCCTGTTTAATACTTACTCGATAAGTACTGGCGTTCGGGATACTGGAAATCGAATAGGTTCGCATTAACGGCGCGGCATCGGATTTGGTTCGCACTTTCAATACCAGGAACTGCCCCGGCAAGGGGGCGGGCAGAGACGACCCATCCGCTGTCTCGAATGAGATTGAGATGACGCCGACACTTTCCCGATTCACGCTGGCGACTCGTAATGAACGGAACCCCGGCCATGCCGGCGCCGGGCTAGCATTAGAAGATAGTCCTGGGTTGCCGGTGGCGGAGCCTCCACTCAATTCCTGATCGACTAACGCCTGAAAAGATCCCTTCCAGCCCGGGCTGAGCGCGGCAATGCGCAATGAACGCCGCAGTTGCTCTGGCGGGTGGCCGGGTAAGTAAAGCAGCGCGTCGATTTCCGCTACCGTCATTCGCTCGGGTCCATCCGCTACCTTCGCGATCGGATCGCCCGCGCCTACTTCGCCTTCTTCAATCACACGAAAGTAGAAACCGGGCCGGTGGTGAGAGACAAGTAGAGAGGGCATATCCGGCTGGTTCATCCGGATGCCCACGCGGTAGCAAGTGACCCGCGGTTGCGTTACTTCAAAGAGGGCGCCGCCAATTCGATAACGATCGCCGATACACACTTCGTCATCCGGCAAGCCCTCCACTGTGAAGTTCTCGCCGAACTGTCCCGGGCTGAAATCACTGCGTCCAAGGTGAGCTTCCCAGTAGCGGTAGGATTCTATCTGGTAGACCATCACCGCCCGCTGCTCACCTCCGTGCCCCCCTAGATCGCCCTGTCCGTCGCCGTCGATGTTTAGGCGGCGAACCATCCGCCTTCCCTGCACCGCCTGTTTCCAGATGCCGGTGTGCACCGTCTCGCCCCGCCACGCGACATCTTTCGGCAGACCTACGTTGACCGACAAAAGTTTAGGCATTAGTTCCACCCCAGCGGCGCTGTCTTCTTCATCGATTCACCCCGCCGTGATCCGAAGATACAAGCTCAATCCGCCACGCCGCTTTCAGAAGAGTGCCGTTTTTTCAAATTCGTGTCCCAACAACTAGCGTGTTGAAAGGGTTGGGCCTACGATATCGCAGTCCCGAAAGATTATCAGCACGATATCGGAAGGATTGCACTTTTATGCAAATGTCTTCTTGGGGATTCGCTTATCGTTAAGTTGGCCTTCGATTAGCACCGCAAGAATACAAAAATGGAGAACAATAAATGACCGCAGTTGAGACGTCTACAAGCACCCAATATCCCGTACATCACAAGACTGTTCGTGTTGGCGACGTGGATATCTTTTATCGCGAAGCTGGCCTGGATACCGCACCGGTGATTTTACTTCTGCACGGGTTTCCAACTTCGTCCAACATGTTCCGCAATCTGATTCCGCGCCTCGCTGGATCCTTCCATGTGGTGGCCCCGGATTATCCCGGTTTCGGGCAAAGCAGCATGCCGGATCACACAAAGTTCGCTTACACTTTTGAGAACTACGCCAAAATCGTCGATGGCTTAGTCGAGTCGCTGGGACTGCGCAAATACTCGATGTATGTCATGGATTACGGCGCCCCGGTCGGCTATCGCCTGGCCCTGCGGCATCCCGAGCGGGTGCAGGCGCTGATCGTCCAGAATGGCAATGCTTATGAGGAGGGGCTGCGCGAGTTTTGGGATCCAATCAAAAAGTATTGGGCCGACCCGACGCCTGAGAATCGCGCCGGAATTTATTTTCTCGTCGAGCCCAAGTCGACCCGGTGGCAATACGAAAACGGAGTTTCCGATACTTCGCTGCTGGATCCAACCACTTGGTTGGTAGATCAAGTTGGTCTTGATCGCCCGGGAAATCGTGACGTTCAGATGGACTTGATGCTTGACTATGGGACCAATGTTCCTCTGTACCCGGAATTCCAGGCCTTCTTCCGCAAATACCAGCCGCCGACTCTAATCGTGTGGGGAAAGAACGACTTTATATTCCCCGCTGAAGGGGCGGTGCCGTATCCGCGCGATCTGAAAAATGTAGAGACGCATCTACTGGACACTGGCCATTTCGCCCTTGAGACACACGGGGAAGAGATCGCCAGCCGCATCGAAGAATTCTTGCTGAAGCAGAAGTAAACTTTATCCGGGTCATGAGCGGGCCGGCATTGCAAACGCGGCCCGCTCATGCGAAGAGCAGATCAACTAGGAGAATCACGACATGAACGAAGTTGAACTAAATAATATTTCACGCCGCCATTTTTTCGCCATGGCGGGCCTTTCCGCCGGTGCGATGCTACTTGCCCGGCGCCCACTCTTCGCAAGCGATCAGGGCATCGTTCCCACTATGGTGAACGCCGCCGCGGGGGCAAGGATTACCGTGCAGCCCATTCGCCGAAACATTACAGTGCTAGAAGGTTCCGGTGGAAATATCGCTGTCCTGACGGGGCGGGACGGCAAGCTTCTGGTGGATTCCGGCCTATCGGTCTCGCGCCCGCAAATTTCGAAAGCCTTGGCTTCTATAAACTCCGATCCAATCAAGCACTTGATTAATACGCATTGGCATACTGACCATACTGACGGTAATGCCTGGCTGCACTCCGCTGGCGCCGCCATCACCGCGCATGAAAATACACGAAAGCGGCTATCGGTGGATACGCGTGTGGAAGGCTGGAATTACACGTTTCCGGCCGTATCTCCGGGAGCCCTGCCCACGAAGGTATTTGCATCCGACTATGAAATGCACCGCAACAACACCCACATCGTGATGAAGTATTATCCGCCGGCCCATACCGACAGTGATATCTCGGTGTTCTTCACCGATGCCGATGTGGTCCACGTAGGTGACACGTGGTGGAACGGCGCTTACCCGTTCATCGATTATTCAACTGGCGGCAGTATCGATGGGTCGATCCGCGCCGCGGAAGCCAATCTGGCGGCGGTGACCGGCAAGACGATCGTTATTCCGGGGCATGGGCCTGTCGGTGGCCGGGCCGAGATGGTGGAGTTTCGAGACATGCTGGTTACGATCCGCGAAAATGTAGCGGCGCTGAAGAAACAAGGCAAGTCTCTAGAAGAGACCTTGGCCGCCAAGCCGACCGCTGTTTACGATGCGAAATGGGGCCACTTCCTGACATCCCCCGCTTCTTTCACGGGTCTTGTTTACATGGGAGTTTGATGCGCGACTCACCGTGTAGCGAGGGGCGTCCATAGATCATGAAGATTGTCATCGGCGTGCTTGTAGCGTTTCTGATTGGAGTAGGGTGCCGTTATTTCGATTTACCGGTGCCCAGCCCGCCGGTTCTGCCAGGGGCGCTTTTGGTTGTCGCAATTACGCTTGGCTATACGGCCATGGATCGCCTGCTGAGCAGCGGGCCGAAAGTAGCGACGACGAAATACTTGTGCGGCGGTCCTACCGGCCTAACGATTGCCTCCAAGATCAAGGCCTCCGAGATCAAGGAAGGATCGGCGATGACTCGGTGAGAGCTAGCGCCTGCCTCCCGACTTGAGTTTTAGCGCCAGATCTTTCGCGATATCTCGCGCCAACTTGCGCTGCGACTCGAGCGTGGACAGGTCCCCAGGAAAGTATTCGCCGGCCGACATTTTCTCGCCGGATGCGGCCTCTACGAGGAAAATTGTTACCCGCCGGGTCTGGTCCGATCCACGAACGGATACCAGTATAAATTTCCCCGCGCCCAATTCCCGTGCCATTTCCCGAAGTGGTTTTGGTTCCTTGGCGTAGTGGGTGAGTAACGGCCAGGCGAGAACCCTTACGATGCGCCTGTTCGCCAGCTCGCCATCGATTGCCTCAGCCAGCGGTTCATCTGTCTTATCCAGGCTGGCGTTCTCTGGCCAAACCCAGCGCACTGGCATCACGGCGTACATTTCTCCTTGCACCGGCCCAGTGGAGAAATGATATGCGGCAATCGCGGCGGCCAGCATCACAAATACACAAACCGGCGTTAGCCAGATCCGCATCTTCGAAAGTGGCGGACGGTTGGTGGGAATTATAGGATCCAATTCCGCCGGTTCGAATTGCGGAACGTAACTCCCCTTGGGGTATTCGATGCGAATCGCCTCTGCCTGCCCCGGACCCGCGTAGTATTCAGCGAGTTTCGCCCGCAGTCGCCGGGCTTCCACACGGACAATTGGATCCAACCGCGGATCGTAGTTATCTTTTCTGTCAAACACCTCGCGACCGAGGATGTACTCCTTGATCTGATCGTGCTTTCCACTCAGCTTGGCATCGATGGTAAAGCGCAGGAAACGACATAATCGATCGGCGCTGGAAAACGATTCGCTGGTGAGCACACGGCTGAGATGAGCGCGAACAATTTCCGGTGCGATCTCGTTCATTCACCCACTTTGCCACCCAGGACCGGCCAGGATCAAGGGCTCGGCCACCGATTTTACCGTAAGGTTACCGTAACGAAGCGATATGTTACTGACGTTTCAAGGCCGACTGGCGCCATGATAGCGACGGCCCAGAACGCCGGGCCCACAAAAAAGGAGCTATAGAGTGAATAAAAGATTGTTCGCAAGAAGCGCGATTGGGGCCGCCATTTTATTGACGGCTGTGCAGGCTTGGGCCGGTCCTCCGTTGATCTGTCGCAAGATTGAAATCGGATTGTCCAAGTCGCTTCCCTGGAAGGATAACGGGCAGTGGAATGGTACGGACGCCGCTTACGACGTCGCGCATCTGGGTGAGGACACGTTGCATCTTTTGACGCCGGGCGCTCCGGTTTCCCTGCGGATGGAGACGCTGCGCCGCGCAGCGCTGTATGCGGCTAGAGAGCCGCGATTGGCGGATGAACTCGCGGCGCGGCTACTGGCTCGGACAGCGGACGCCGAAGCCGCCGGAAGGTCCGACGCCAACGCCTGGTTTGACGCTGGATATTTCCTTGAGACGGTGCGTCAAGCCGCGTTGCTATACCGTGAGAACATGCTTCCCGCCGGCCAAAGAGAAGCTTGGAAGCTTCGAGAAGATAGGCCCGTCGACGGCGGTGCCTGGGTGCGGAAAGCGATTCGCCTGGGTGGAAAAGATATGGAGCAAGCGGCGGCAACGATCGATGCCGTCCACCGATCCTATCTGGCCGCTAAGTAAAGCGGCGGTCCCGATGCTGCTCGCGATCCGTTTTTATTCGCGGGCAGCATACCCGGTAAAATAATGAAAGAAAATGAGCACACGCAAACTCGGTCACTCCGCATTAGAAGTTTCGGCGTTATGTCTTGGTGGGAATGTTTTTGGCTGGACGGCCGATGAGTCAACTTCCTTCTCTGTTCTCGACGCCTTCGTCGATTCCGGGTTGAACTTCGTGGATACCGCGGATGTGTATTCCGCCTGGATGCCGGGCCATAAAGGTGGCGAGTCGGAGACAGTAATCGGGAACTGGTTCAAGCGTACCGGCAAACGCGGCAAAGTAGTGCTCGCTACCAAGATCGGGATGGAATTAGGCCCTGAGCGAAAGGGCCTGGCTAAGGCTTACATCCTTAAGGGCGTGGAAGATTCGCTGAAGCGCCTGCAAACGGATTACATCGATTTGTACCAATCTCATATCGACGACGCGAATACGCCCCTGGAAGAAACGCTGGAAGCGTACGACCAGTTGATCAAGCAGGGCAAGGTGCGGGCAATCGGCGCGTCCAACTATAAGGCAGACCGTTTATTGGAGGCCCTGCAGGTGAGTGAGACGCGTGGCTTGCCGCGCTATGAGAGTTTACAGCCGCTATACAATTTGTACGATCGGGCCGATTATGAAGCCACTCTCGAGCCCGTCGCCCGCCAAACCCGCATAGGCGTGATTCCATACTTTTCACTCGCAAGCGGATTCCTTACCGGCAAGTATCGTTCCGAGAGCGACTTGACCAACGCGGCGCGCGGCGGAAGAGTGAAGAAGTATTTGAACGAGCGAGGATTTCGAATTCTAAAGGCTTTGGATTCGGTGGCGGCGCAGTACAACGCCACGCCCGCAAAGGTATCGCTAGCTTGGATGCTGGCCAAGCCAACGATTACCGCTCCCATCGCAAGTGCGACCAGTTTAAGTCAACTGAAAGAGTTAGTGGATGCAACCACGCTGAAGCTCGACGCCGCCTCGCTCGAATTGTTAGACGAGGCCAGCGCGTATTAAAAAACCCGGCGATGCAGCCGGCCGATGCTGAACTTTGCGGTGTCGGCTACAGCCATCACGGCCATCACGCCCGCTTGCACGGGATCGGTTACCACCAAGTCAGCCGCATCGGGAACGCTGCCGGCCATATTCAGGCTGATAACGATCATGCCCTGGGCGCGCACGTCGCGCACTGCTTTCTCAATTTCGCCCCCCATGATCGACCCCGCCAGCACCAGCACGCGCGCCCGGGTCAAACGTCCGACAGCCCATACCGCGGCCGCCAACGTATGCTCACCCACCAGCGGAATCGTATCCACAGAGATGTGTTCGCCGCGGATATTGTGACGATCCGCTTCTGAGATCGCGCCGATCGCCACCTGCCCCACCTGCGCGCCCCCGCCCATAATGATGATGCGCTTGCCAAATACCTTCTGCAGCGGCTCAACGATGGTGACGCTGCGCACAACCGATAATTGCTCCAGGTCCGCCTTCAGCGTGAGAGCGTCGCCTTCGGCGTCGATTTCGAAATAGACTCGCGCTTCTATCGGACCTTCCTCGATGATCGATACCGAGGCAATATTTCCGTGATGCCCGGCAATCACCCCGGTGGTCTTATGCAGAATTCCCGGGCCGGAATCGACAATGACAACTAGGCCGATTCTATTCACGATCAGCCTCATACTTGATTAACAGCGCGTCCCACAACCCTTGCGAGTTGAGGATCAATTCGATCACTTCGCGGACCGCGCCCTGGCCCCCAATTGCCTGTGTCGTATAGTGTGCGGCGCGCTTCACTTCTTTGCGGGCGTTGGCCGTCGCGATCCCTAAACCGACGCGCCGCATAATAACGATGTCCGTAAGATCGTCCCCAATGTAGGCGACCTGCGACGGTTCCACTTTGGCATCCGCAAGGATCTCATGCAGGATCGGAATCTTCTCGATGTGTCCTTGATAGACGTAGTTCATCTTGCATTGCCGGGCGCGTTCTTCGGTCGCCGGTGAGACGCGTCCGCTGATCACGCCCGTGCGAATGTTGTTCCACTGCAGCCACTGCAGCGCAATACCATCCTGCGAATCGAAGCCTTTCGTCTCCACCATCTTTCCCTCCCGATCGGGGACGCAATACAACTTGCTGTCGGTAAGTACCCCATCGACATCCATCAACAAGAGCTTGATCCGCGATGCCAGTTCGTGTATGTCTGACAATTTAAGACTCCTCGAATAACTTGTGAAAGAGACCGTGCTGTTCCCGCTGCAGCCTCTCGTAAATTTGCGGATGCCCAGGCTCCGGTTCGAAGGTTTCACCCAGCGAGGGCGGGTACTGATGAATGCTTTCGATTGCCCCGATACGTTCCAAAGCAAGCAGAGCGGCGCCGCGGCTGGATGATTCTTCTTCACGGCAGGCGATCACCGGACGCGCTAATGAATCGGCCATCATTTGCGTCCAGGCGGCGGAATGCAGCAACGCGCCACCGGAGGCGATGACCTCGCGCGGGACGCCGATCCCTGTCGATAGGATCTCATAGATCTGCCGAAATCGCAGTGCCACGGATTCGAGCGATGCGCGAACGATATCCACTGGAGTGGTTGCCAGCGACATTCCACTGAGTGCGGCACGCAGGTCCGCTCTCCAATAAGGCGACCGTTCTCCGGCGAAAAATGGAAGCATGGTCAGCCCGTGCGAACCCGGAGTCATCCTGGCCAATTGTGCTTCCAATTCGTCCTCATCGGGCAGCGCGAGAGTTCGCTTCATCCAGGCGTATACTTCACCACCATTCGATAACGCGCCGCCGAGGACGAAGCGCCGACGATCCACCCGGTAACACCATAGGCCATCGGGCACGTCGATTTGTTGGGCTTCGATCACCGCGCGCATCGCTCCACTGGTGCCGACCATCAGCGCGAATCGATCGGGCGAAACACAGCCGCTACCCAAATTATTGCAAGCGCCGTCGCCGAGGGCAGGGAACCAGGGAATGCCCTGAAAGACCGGCCACAGCGAGGCATACTCGGGCTTAAGTTTTGTGAGCGGATCGTCAAACTGCGCCGTCAACTGCCCGCGCTTAATGGGAAGCTGGGCCAACATCGGTTCGTCGTAGTCGTTGTTGTTCTGGTTCCATAGACCAGATCCCGAAACCATCGACGTAGAGGAGCGCGGCTCGCCGAATAGCTGCAAGTAGAGATATTCCCCGAATGAGATCCACAGGACGGCTGCGGCGAAAGCATCCCGCCGATTCTCCTGGAGCCAAAGTAGTTTTGCCGGCCAATAGCTGGCGTGAAGGACGCAGCCGGTTCGCTTATGATTCGCCTCGGGATCGATCCGGGTGGCCAGTTCCCGTGCCTTACCCGCGCTGCGCGTGTCGAATAAATGAATGATCGGCGTGACCGGTTTGCCGTGATCGTCGATGCCAAGAACGCTGTGCCAGAAGCCATCAAAGGCAACGGCTGCCGGTTTGCGATCGCCCAGTTCGCCATGTAATTCCGTCAGGCACTCAATCGCCTTGCGAGCCAGATCATCGGCATCGACTTCCACTCCGCCGTCGGCTGTGGGTTCCACTTGATAAGGGCGATGGGCGGCGATGCCTTGCACTTGCCTCGCTTCGCCATCGAAGAGGAGCGCGCGCACGGACGAGGACCCTACGTCCAAGCTAACGATGAATGTGCTGTTCGGCAATTTCCGTTATAGCAAAGCGCGCGTGTACAAATTCAGTACAGTAGGAGAGCGTGGAGTTCCTGGAAAAAATCGCGGCGTCGATTGCCCGCCACCGAATGATTCGAGCGGAGTGGAAGATCGGCGTGGCCGTGTCGGGCGGAGCTGATTCCGTGTGCCTGCTGCATGTCTTGCGAGACCTTTGCCCACAGGTCGCATTGCGCGTGCTGCACGTAAATCATCAGCTGCGAGACGCCGAGTCAGATGGCGATGAATGTTTCGTCCGCGAGCTCGCCGAACGCTTAGGCTTGCCGTTGGACGTACTTCGTGTCGCGGTGGCGCCCGATGAACAAGCGGGACGGAAAGCGCGCCGGGCGTTCTTTGCCGAGATGACAAGCGATCGTCGATTCGATCGCATCGCGACAGGACATACGCGATCGGATCAGGCGGAAACGGTCTTGTTCAGATTATTGCGGGGATCCGGGCTGCCGGGCCTGGCGGGGATTCCGGCGGTGAGTGCCGATGGCTACGTCCGCCCGCTGATCGATGTCGAACGTGGCGACGTAGAGGCCTTCCTAAGGCGTCGAGGAATCGCCTGGCGGGAAGATCGCAGTAACCGCGATGTTCGTTATTCTCGTAATCGACTACGCCATCAACTCCTGCCATCGTTGGCAGCGGAATGGAATCCGCAAATCGTAAATACTTTGGCGAACTTTTCGGAAATGGCCCGGGATGAAGAGCATTATTGGTCGGTCGAGATCGAACGGCTCGCCGGCGGCCTGATGGAACGCGATGCCTTGGGCGAACTTACGGTGTCGGCCAAAGCCATTCATGAGTTACCGATCGCGGTATCCCGGCGGATAATCCGGAAGGTGATTCTGGAAGCGAAGGGAGACTTACTGCAGATCGATTTCCCCCATGTGGAACGAGTGCGGGCGCTTTGCGGGCAAGCCGGGGGGGAAGGTCATTTGCGGGTACCCGGGCTGGAGATTATTCGTTCTTTCGACCGGGTTCGGTTCGCTTCGTTGCAGCCTCTGAGCGAAGGCTATTCGATGACGATTCGGGTACCGGGGCGTTACTCCGTGCCAGGATCGAAGGGGTTTGTATCTCTAGAACTGCTTAAAATTCCCTGTGTTACATTAGGAAATGAACTGGATGGGCGGATTCTCGCTGGCGGATTTGAGCTGCGCAATTGGAGGCCGGGTGACAAGTATCAACCCTCTGGCCACAATCACGAACGAAACATTCAGGAACTCTTTCAAAAAGCTCGTACTCCCTCTTGGGAACGATCCAACTGGCCGATTGTCGTTAATGATGGCCAGATTGTCTGGTCTCGCGAGTTTGGTATTGACGCTCGTTTCGCGCTGCATGCCGATAGCGCGCAAACCGTTCGCGTTTCGGAAAGCCTTGAAGTCGGGTTGCTTTGACCTAACGCTCGCGGAGTTGTTTGAACCGGCCAGACACTTTTTTGCGTCTTAAGTATAAGAAGGGTGAGTCGGACTGAGCCAATTGGCTTGTTCGAATTCCGGGAGATTTCATGAGTTCCAATGTGAAGACAGTAGTTTTGTGGGTTGTGATCGTCTGCGTCGCCATTTTATTGTGGACCGTCGTCCGCAACGGCAAGACGCACTCCGACCAGCCGCTGAGCTTTTCAGACCTGATGTCCCAGGTGGAAAGCGGGAGAGTAAAGACGATCGTCGTGAACGGGATCACCGGCGACGTCCACGGGACATATAAAGAAGATCCAAACAGCGAATTCCGTTCCAACGTTCCGCCGAACTATCCGGAGATTTACAAGTCGCTGCGCGATAAGGGCGTTCAGGTAACGATGCAGAAGGATACGGGCAACAACTGGGTGTCCATCCTTATTAATGCGATCCCATTTATCCTCTTACTGGCGTTCTGGATCTTCATGATGCGCCAGATGCAGAGTGGCGGCAATAAGGCGCTCAGTTTCGGCAAGAGCCGGGCTCGTCTGCACTCCTCGCAACAGAAGAAGGTAACGTTTAAAGACGTTGCCGGAGTGGAAGAAGCCAAGGACGAGTTGCAGGAAATCATCGACTTCCTGCGCGAGCCGCAAAAATTCCAAAAGCTGGGTGGACGTATTCCGAAGGGCGTTCTCCTTATCGGATCCCCCGGAACAGGCAAGACCCTGCTCGCCCGGGCGATCGCCGGGGAAGCGAATGTGCCGTTCTTCTCCATCTCAGGATCGGACTTCGTCGAAATGTTCGTCGGTGTCGGCGCGAGCCGTGTGCGCGATCTGTTTGAGCAAGGTAAGAAGAACGCTCCTTGCATTATCTTTATCGACGAGATTGACGCTGTCGGCCGCCATCGTGGAGCTGGGTTGGGCGGTGGACACGATGAGCGCGAGCAGACTTTAAATCAATTGCTGGTCGAAATGGATGGCTTTGAAACGAACGAAGGCGTAATCCTGGTTGCCGCAACCAATCGTCCCGACGTTCTGGATCCGGCATTGCTTCGTCCCGGCCGCTTTGACCGGCGTGTGGTTGTTAACCGTCCCGACGTAAAGGGCCGCGAGATGATCCTTAAGGTTCACACCAAAAAGTCGCCCTTGGCCGACGATGTCGACCTGTCGGTGGTGGCTCGCGGGACACCCGGTTTTTCCGGTGCGGATTTGGCCAATCTGGTTAACGAGGCTGCCCTAATCGCCGCCCGCCAGAATCGCAAAGTCGTCACGCAGTTCGATTTTGAGCTGGCAAAGGACAAGGTCATGATGGGCGTTGAGCGCAAGAGCCTGATCATGAGCGATAAGGAAAAGAAAAATACCGCTTACCACGAGGCTGGCCATGCTCTGGTGGCTGTCTGTTTGCCCCATGCCGATCCGCTGCATAAGGTCACCATCATTCCCCGAGGGATGGCTTTGGGCTTGACCATGCAGCTTCCGCTCGACGACAAGTTGACCCACAATCGCGATTGGCTGGAAGCACAACTGGCGATCCTGATGGGTGGCCGCATCGCCGAAGAGATCTTCATGAAGCAGGTAACCACCGGCGCCGGTAACGACATTGAGCGAGCTACTGAAATGGCGCGCAAGATGGTCTGCGAATGGGGCATGAGCGATCTGGGTCCGATGAGCTTTGGCAAAAAGGAAGAGCAGATCTTCCTCGGCCGCGAAATTACCCAACATCGCGACTATAGCGAAGCTACGGCGATTCGTATCGACGAACAGGTTCGTAAATTCGTCGAAGACGGCTACAAGCTGGCGCGTTCGGTTATCGAAGAGAAAGCCGAAGCCATGGTTCGCATCGCTGAAGCGCTACTGGAACGCGAAGTCCTGGATGGCGCCGAAGTGCGCGCTCTGATTGACGGAAAGACGCTGCCCGCCTTGCGTCCGGCGCCGCCAACTGGCACGGATGGTACCCAGCAGGTGTTGCGTCCCGAGGGTGGCCGGCGGGCTCCCGGTCTACTCGATGGACCGCAACCGGCGTAAGTATAAGACCGCTTGATACCATCCTTTCCCGTCTATTTGTTTGACGTCGACGGCACCCTGGTTGACTCCGCGTCCGATATCTGCGGAGCCATCCAGACGGTGCTAGAAGCGCGCCGCCACCAATCCCCCGTCCCTTTGGAATTCCTGCGAGGCTATATCGGCCGGCATCTCATCGATCTATTCCATGATTTAGGCTATGCCGGCGATGATATCGACGCTCTGGTCGCCGAATACCGCCAGGTATACCCCGCTCGCTGTCACTCCATGACCACTCGCTATCCCGGCGTATTGGAAACCCTCTCTGTTTTGGGTGGGCGCAAAGCCACGGCGACCACCAAGGGTACTCCAACCACGCGCGTCGTGATCGAGATGTTTGGTCTGCTCCCCTATTTCGATCACATCCAGGGTACGGATGGATTTCCCGCCAAGCCGGCCCCGGACGTTTTATTCGCGGCATTAAAGGCTCTGAACGCTCAGCCGGAAGATTGCCTGTTTGTAGGCGACTCGCCTGCCGACATGGAGTCCGGCCGCGCCGCCGGCGTTAAAACATGTGCCGTCCGCTACGGCTACGGCAACATCGACGAGTTAGCGCGGTGGCGGCCCGATTACTGGGTGGACGACCTTCGCGAACTGCTACCGTAAGGATTTACTGCGCTAATCCGCTGGCAACTTCACTCTCCCGAGTGCGCACCTTAAAGCGATTCAAAATAGCCCGGCGGCTGGGTACTTCGAAAAATAAATAAATGATAACGCTGGCGGCGATCGTCAGAGCGATATAACAAGGATATAAAATCCATTGGTTCTTCGCCGATAATGCAAACAGCTCGTAAAAATGCCACAGCGGGAGATGTAAAAGGTAAAGCCCGTAGCTAGCCTCTCCCAGTAGCACCAGCCATTTAGGAGAGAACAGCAAGCTGATCAGGCGATTGCCGCTAGCGAAGGCGACGATCAAAATCGCGTGAATGGGAATCAGCAATCCGTCATGCAATAAGTTAAATGGGATCCGGCTTCGAAAGTAGATGCAGACTGCAAATAGGGCCATCCCCGCGAGTGCTCCGGCGGGTGCATAACGCTCCAGAGTAGCCGCTGTAGTAGAATCCGCCGTGGCCGAGACGTGCAGCTTGGCAAGCAGAATTCCGGCCACAAATTCATTCAGGTGTAGTAGTGGATTGTACTGCAATACTTCCAGCTCTAACCATCGGGAGCAGGCGGCGACGACCAGCATTCCGACGACGTAGACAAGCGGAAGCAGCAGAGCGGTAAGTCTGGTCGATAAGTTCCAGAGACGGCGTCCGGCGAAGGGAAACAGAAGATAGAACACCGTCTCCACTGCGAGTGACCAGTTAGGAAAGTCCAAGCCCCGCAATTGGTGCGACCACGCTTGCAGCATGAAGCAATTGGAGAGGAAAGTGATAAACGTCGTAGCGAGAGCTAAAGGCCAACCGTACTCACTGGTCCGGTGCATCAGGAGATAGGGCGTGTCCAACACCAGGGTGAAAAGAAATACGGGATAGATCCGGGCAAACCGGGCCCGCCAGAAATCGCGCTTACCAGTCAATCGATTGCCCTTCAGGTAAACGATCGCCAGGATGTAGCCTGAGAGAACAAAGAAAAAGCTAACCGAGACAAAGCCCAGTTTTATGGATTCGCCGAAGAGGGTCTGCTCGGAAAGGACAGGAAATGCAAATCGAAAAGTGTGAAAAAAGACAACGAAAATGGCCGCAAAAAATCGTAGCGAAGTCAGAGGGAGGATCCGGCTCTCCTTGTCCATCCGCTTCAGGGTACACCAGCCTGTCATCTCGTTGCTACACTAGCTGACTATGCTGCGTCGTGACGTTATAAAATCTCTCGGTGCCCTGGCACTGCCCTACCTTGCGGGTGCTCAATCGCCAGCCTCGTCGGCCCAGCCTCCGGCCGATCGGAAGTTTCGAATCTCTTTGGCGGAATGGTCGATTCACCGGGCCATCCAATCGAAGATGCTAACGAACCTCGATTTCCCGCGCATCGCTCGCGACCAGTTCAATATTGAAGGATTGGAGTTCGTAAACGCGCTATGGTCGTCGCCCACCGCCGGCTATATCCAGCGCTTGAAGAAGTCGATGGCCGACACGGGCACCAAGGGCGTTCTGATCATGTGCGACGACGAGGGTTCAATGGGCCACTCGGTCAAGGAGGAGCGCTTCAAGGCGGCGCGGAATCACTTCAAATGGGTTGACTATGCCGCCGAGCTTGGCTGTCACTCCATCCGCACGAATATGCGTTCCGATATGGAACCGAAAACTCCCGAGGAAATCTCTTCCTTTATTGGCTACTGCGCGGAAAGCTTCGCCTACCTCTGCGACTACGGCAAGAAGGCGGGCCTGAATATCATTATTGAGAATCACGGGGGCCTGTCGTCTGATCCCGAAGTGCTGGTGCGCCTTATGAAGATGGTGAACTTGCCTAATTTTGGCCTACTTCCCGATTTTGGTAACTTCTACGGCAAAATCGACCGATATGAAGGTGTGGCCCAAATGATGCCGTATGCCAAGGGCGTAAGTTTCAAGTGCCTCGACTTTTTGCCGGATGGCACGCACCCGAAGTTCGACTTGGCGCGGCTGCTGAATATCGCGTTATCGGCGGGATATCACAATTGGGTAGGAATTGAATTCGAAGGCGAACATATGAGCGAGTATGAAGGCATCGCCGCGGCTAAGAAACTTCTGGATCGAATGGTATAGGGGATGAGTATTCCGTTTCGGCTGGACGGCAAGGTAGCCCTGGTGACGGGCGGTGCCAGTGGGATCGGTGAAGCCACATGCCGCGTATTCACCGCTGCCGGAGCTGCGGTCATGATCGCCGACATCGACGTTAAGAGGGCTAGAGATCTATCCGCCGAGCTTGCCGGATCGATTGCCGTCGAGTGCGATATCACCAGTGAAGAGTCGGTAAAGAGGACTTTTTCCAGTATACCCAAGCTCGATATCCTGGTAAATAATGCGGGGATCGGTTTGGTTGGGGGCGTCACCGAAACGGAATTGGCCGACTTTCAGCGGCTTTTTCGGGTCAATGTTGAAGGCCTTTTCCTGGTCACCAAGAAAGCGGTTCCACTGCTTGCCGCTTCCCACGGCTCCATCGTCAACATCGCTTCCGTGGCGGGCTTGGTTGGAGTGAAGCGCCGATTCGCCTATTGCGCGACGAAAGGCGCCGTCATCGCCATGACACGCCAGCTGGCGGTGGATTATCCCACGGAATTTCGTGTGAATTGTATCTGTCCAGGAACCGTGGACACCCCGTTTGTCGACGCTTATCTGGAAAAATATCATAGCCACGAGAAAGAAAAGGTTCGAGCCGAGTTAAATGCCCGGCAGCCCGTGGGACGTCTCGGCAAGCCGGAAGAAGTAGCGTACATGGCGCTCTATTTAGCCTCGGCGGAGGCGGCTTTCGTTCATGGATCGGCGCAAACTCTAGATGGAGGATGGACTGCCGCTTGACGCGCTAAGGATTCTATCGCACAATGATTACAACAAGTTCTAAGCAAAATCTAAATCAGCGGTTTAGTTACAAGAGCTTAATTCTTCTTACAGGAACAGAGAGCATGCCCCAGCGCGCCTTCACCACAACCGGGATCGGTCACTCAACGATGAGAAGGGTAATTGCTGTGGCCGCGCTTCTGTGTTGTCTTCCGGCGCTGTTCGGGGCGACGGCCGTAAAAAAGAAAAAGAAGCCTACCAGCATCAGTCACAAAATAGCAACGCCGGCGCGCGTTACCGCGAAGGTGGCTGTCGCCGGTGTACGGCATATTCCGGCAACCCATTTCACCAAAGTCTCCCGGCAAGCGGCGCAGAATGCACAGAAGCGCCGGGTAGCTGCGAGTCCCTGGAAATCTCCGACATTTGCCAACTCTACCGACGGCGATAGCGTCGATGGGGAAGATCTGGTGGTCCGTCGAGCCGCGGTGGACGCGCTTGGACCCTTGAATGGCACCGTCGTGGTCGTGGACCCGAGTACCGGCCGCGTGCTGACGATGGTGAATCAGAAACTTGCTTTACAGAGCGGTTATCAGCCTTGCTCGACGATCAAAATCGTTGCCGCACTGGCTGGCTTGAGCGAAGGCGTAGTGGAACGCAACACGATGCTCCGGCTCTCCGGCCGTTTGCGCATGGGCTTAACGGAAGCATTGGCCCGATCGAATAATCACTACTTCTCGAACGTCGGCGAAATGCTGGGTTATGAGCGGGTCACCTACTATGCCCGGCTATTCGGCTTGGGCGAAAAGGCTGGATTAGGAATCACTGGCGAAGAATCCGGGACATGGCCGGACACACCTCCTAGAGACGGCGGTGTGGGCATGATGACTAGCTTCGGGCTGGGCATCAATCTGACGCCACTCCAACTGGCCGCGCTGGTGGGATCGATTGCTAACGGCGGAACGCTGTATTATCTGCAATATCCCCGGACTCAGGCAGAATTGAGTGGCTTCGTTCCGCGCGTGAAGCGCCAATTGGATATTCAGGATTGGATACCAGAAGTAAAGCCGGGCATGATGGGCGCCGTTGAATACGGAACCGCGCGGCGAGCGGGCTACGATCAAAACGAACCCATTGCCGGTAAGACGGGAACTTGTACTGATTCCCGGTCGCCCACGCATCTGGGCTGGTTCGGATCGTTTAACGACGTCGGCCGGAACAAGCTGGTAGTGGTGGTGCTGCTGACTGGCGGAAAGTCAATCAACGGACCAGTGGCGTCCGGTGTGGCGGGGCTGGTTTACAAGAATTTATCGCGAGCGAACTTCTTTCAGCAGGCCCGCGAAATTTCCCCGGCGATTTTGGCCGGACACGATGCCGCATCCCGGGCTAACGAATAAGACCTACCGCGCGTTTGATGGATCGTGAGATTCGTTGTTGAATCGGCCGATCGGTTCGAGAGCGGAATTTGCGTCCGGTTTCGGCAACGCCACGCGCTTCGCCATCTCGGATTTTAAGGCCTCGATTCCATCTCCAGTGACACTGGAAATCTTAAAGAATGCCAGCCCCGATTCAGCGGCACATGCCTCAATCGCCGCTACCCGCGAATGATCGTCGGCCGCATCCATCTTCGTCGCCACAACAATCATCGGTTTGGCAGCCAGATCTTCGCTGAAGGCTTCGAGTTCGGCTAGAATCACGTTGAAATCATCCACGGGATCGCGGCCGGTGGATTCCGAGACATCCACTAAATGCACCAGGAGCCGCGTGCGCTCGATATGACGGAGGAACTGGATGCCCAATCCGTGTCCCAAATGCGCGCCTTCGATCAACCCTGGAATGTCGGCTACGACGAACGTCTGCTCGCCATAGCTCACCACACCGAGATTCGGTTCCAGCGTGGTAAATGGATAATCGGCGATCTTCGGCCGGGCGGCGGAAATGCGCGAAATCAAGGTCGACTTTCCGGCATTGGGGAAGCCGACCAAACCTACGTCGGCCAGTAGTTTCAGCTCAAAACGCAAATGCTTTTCATCGCCCAGATGGCCGGGTTCGTGCTTCGTGGGCGCCTGGTGCGTGGAGGTGGCAAAGCGGGCATTGCCCCGTCCGCCCCGTCCGCCCTGAGCGACAACGAACGTCTCGCCGGCTTCGGTGAAGTCATGCAGTAACTCGCCGGTATCGGCGTCATAAACGACGGTACCGATCGGGACCGGAAGGTCGATCGACGTGCCGTCATGACCCGTGCGATTACTTCCCTCGCCATGCCGCCCGCGTTGTGCTTTATGCTCGGGGTTGAAGCGAAAATGCAGCAGGGTGTTGTAATGCGGGGAAGCGGTAAGCGAGACGCTGCCGCCACGCCCGCCATCTCCGCCGCTAGGGCCGCCGCGGGGGACGAATTTCTCCCGGCGGAATGCCAGGCATCCGTTGCCGCCATTGCCGGCTTTGACGGAGACTTTTACTTCATCGATAAACATGGAAAGGATCTCTGGGAGTACGGTAAAAATGCAAAGCCGGCAGCACGCGGCTACCGGCTCTTGTCCTTGCGGAATGCCAACTAATTGACGGTTTCGGGCGGCGCGAGGGGAATGGCGGCCACGACATTAACGAACTTGCCCATCCGGCCCCGGTCGCGAAATTCGACCACGCCGGTGACCTTCGCGAATAAAGTGTCATCCTTGCCAATTCCAACATTCACACCCGGCTTGATCCTGGTGCCGCGCTGGCGGACGATGATTGAGCCGCCGGGGATGAACTCGCCGCCGAAGGCCTTGATGCCGAGCCGCTGCGCATTGGAATCCCGACCGTTCTTGGAGCTACCTAAACCTTTTTTGTGTGCCATTGCGAATCCTTATCCTGGTGAAAGCGGGTTGCTAAATAATCTCGTTGACGGTAACAGTCGTGAAGTTCTGGCGATGTCCAATGGTGCGCTTGTATTGCTTTTTGCGCTTGAACTTAAACACGATGATCTTGTCGCCACGGCCGCTGGCGCCGATCGTCCCAGTAACTTTGACGCCGCCGAGATCCGAGCCCGAACGCAGCTCGTTGCTATCGTTCATCACCGCCAGGACGCGATCGAACTCTACAGTCGACCCAACCTCGCCGGAAATTGTTTCGATCTTGATTACGTCGCCGGGCGCGACGCGGTACTGTTTGCCACCGGTTTCAATTACTGCGTACATAGTTCCTCTTAAGTTTAAGATCCTATCAGTACCGATCCTGCCTCAGATCTAGTTTTGGGGGCAACTGCGGTGCGCGGGCGTAGAACGACTCACACTCTAGCAGCCTAATTTATGAGTATACAACAAACGGCTGCCAACCGCCATTCGACGGGGGATCCCCGGCCGCCGCCCGGCACAACCCAAGTTTCACAGTAGCGATTCTGGCCTTGCTAAGCGATATTTTTAAAAATAACCGCCCGGTTTTATTTAATAATACAACATCCGAAGATGGTCTAATCTCGTTCACACTTCTAGGACTAGTAACGAGTTGTATGAGTCCGGGAATAGAGCGATTCTGATTTCTGCCAAGCACTTAGAGGGGCGTAACCTCCACGCGCCAATAGGAATACAGCGGTCTATCTTGTGAAAACACTCGCCGGCTTTGCCGAACAAATTCGCTTATAGTGCGGGCGCCGGAGCGGTACCAGTACTTTTATTTGTACTACTACAAAGGAAATAAACGTGTAAGTATGGTCCGTCAAATCGAGACCGAATCCATGGGGCGTCCGATTGAAGTTCTTCTGGTGGAAGACAATCCGGCCGATGCCAGACTCCTACGGGAGGCTGTCGAGGACGTCGCTCCTGCACGCATACAACTTACCCACACCACTTCCCTGCGCAGCGCCCTGCAGCGGGTGGACTCGAGCAATCCCAGAGGGCCCTCTTTCGACATCGTGCTCCTCGATCTGTCCTTGCCCGACGTGCAGGGGCTGGAAACCATCGCGCGTTTCCACCGCGCCGCGCCCACTATTCCGATTGTCGTCCTGACGGGAATCGACAATGAGGAAACCGCGCTTAACGCAATCCATCATGGCGCCCAGGACTATTTGGTTAAGGGCAAGGTAGACGGGGCGCTTTTACTGCGGGTGATGCATTATGCAACGGAACGAAAACGCTCCACCGACGCGCTCCGGCGGAGCGAAGAATATTACCGTTCGCTCATCGAGAATGCCCAGGAAGTAATCCTTGTTCTGAACGAGGATGGAGCGATTCGCTATGCGAGTCCGGCGATTGATCGGGTTCTGGGTTACTCGGCTTCGGAATCCGTAGGAAAGCTCATTTTCAATGTGATGCATCCGGACGACCGCACGCGGATGCAGCGGGAACTGAGCATTCTTTGGTCGGACCCCGGCAGCGCCCGGGCCTGCGAATGCCGATTTCAACATTCCGACGGGTCTTGGCGGGTGCTTGAGGCAGTGGGAAAGAATCTGTCGAAAGACGCTGGGGTGCGCGGCGTGGTGATTAATGGGCGTGATGTTACCGAGCGGAAGCGCGCCGATGAGCAGCTTCGCAGTCTTAACGATCAGTTGGACGCGGTGATTCAGACTTCACCCCTGGCGATATTTTGTATCGACCTGGAGGGCTGTGTCTGCACTTGGAACAGAGCTTCGGAAGCCATCTTCGGATGGAGCGCGGCCAAAGTGCTATACCACCGGTTGCCGATTATCCTGCCTGGCGATGAGGTTCAATTTCAGACCCTTCTGCGGAGGGCGCGAAGCGGCGAAACGGTGACGCGAGCCGGTGGCAAGATGGTACGCGAAGACGGGGCGGAAATATCAGTGGATTTGTGGACGTCGGGCCTGCGCGATTCTTCGGGAACGGTGCACGGCATTGTCAATGTAGTTGCCGATACAACGGAAAGCAAACTCCTGGAAGAGCAACTTCTGCAGGCCCAGAAAATGGAAGCGGTCGGGCGCCTGGCGGGTGGAGTCGCTCACGATTTTAATAATTTGCTGACCGTGATCAACGGTTACTGTCAACTGATTTTCGACCGTCTGCCGACCGGCGATGAGAACCGCGAAGATCTGGCGACCGCGCTACAAGCCACCGACCGGGCGACGGACCTGACAAAACAGCTGCTGATGTTCAGCCGGCGGACTGTGGTGGTGTCGAAAATAGTCGACCTGAACGCGATCGTCCTGGACATGCACCGGATGCTCCGCCGGGTAATCAGTGAGCAGGTGGAACTCATACTAACGGTCTCCCCCATTCGCGGTTGGATGCTGGCCGATGCGTCCCAAATTGAGCTTGTGATTCTGAACCTGGCGATGAACGCTCGCGATGCGATGCCCAATGGCGGGACGCTGACCATTGAGACAGGGGAACGTTATCTCGACTCGGCATTTCTGCCGAAGGCTCCCGATCAGGGTGGCAAACGCTACTTAATGTTAGCGGTGAGCGACGTCGGCACCGGGATCGACCCGAAGTTGCGGCCGCGTTTATTCGAGCCCTTTTTTACGACCAAGCCAAAAGGCGAAGGCACCGGATTAGGGTTGCCGACCAGCTATGGCATTGTGAAGCAGCACGGGGGCAACATTTTCGTTCAGTCCACCGTGGGGCTGGGTACAACGTTCCGTATCTATTTGCCGGCCGTGGAAACCGGCCCGGCGGAGATTAGCAAAGCCGAAGAGGTGGCGCGGCTGCGGGGCACCGAGACCATCCTGCTGGTGGAAGATGAAGATGGAGTTCGGCGCGTAGTGCAGGACATGCTCCGCAGTAATGGCTACACTGTGCTATCGACGGCGGATCCCGAAGAAGGGCTGGCCCTTGCCGCCGCGCATCCCGAGGCGATCCAGCTATTAGTTTCCGATCTGATAATGCCGCGGCTAACGGGCGTCGATCTGGCGGAGATGATCCATCAGGTACGGCCGCAGCTAAAGGTTCTGTTTATGTCAGGCTATTCCGAGAGCCAAGTAGCGGACCGCGTCAAAGCCTCGGGCGCCGCATTTCTGCAAAAGCCGTTTACCCTCGAAGTACTCGGAGCGAAGATCCGCGCCGTCCTGGATGACGGAACACGAAACGAAAACCAACGCAAAGCCAGTCTACTGTAGCAATTAACTTGGAACTCCCGGCGCCACTTGCCGTACAGGCTTAGGTGGGTTCTGTCGCTGCTCCCAATGCCGCTCGCTGGAACGAAACACCGGCGGCGGGGTTTCATGGAAAGCAGAGGACAGAAGAATCAATGACCGGACCAGGCGCGTCTATAGGATATATGTCGAAGGGTTTGTTTTTCAATGTCGTTCCTGTTAGCCTTAGTAGAGATTTTCCAAGGGGTTATAAAGGTTTGGTATTGCGGCTCAGCGTGTTTCTAATTTCGTTCCTTCTTCTGCCCGTTCATTCGTTCCTGGGGGCCGAAGAATCCAGCACAGACCAGCTGACGACGAAAATCCTTGATGGCTATCTTTCAGCCGCAAAAGGCCAGGAAAACGCCTTGCGAGGCGTCAAAATGGACATGGAAATCGATGCCGAGCTACCTAAACTTCAGAAGCGCGGCACGATGCAGGCCCTGCGAAAAATCTCCAAAGTTGGGCTGGTAGTCTACGATCGATTCAAGTTCAGCGGCGATAATACTATCAAGAAAGATGTAATCGCCCGCTACCTGGAAGCCGAGCAGCAAGCACGCGATCTTTCGCGGTTGGCGATTACGCCGACTAACTATAAATTTAAATATAAGGGTGAGATCACCGCTAACGGTAGGCTGGCTTACGTATTTCAGGTTTCTCCCCGAAAAAAACTTATCGGTTTGTTCAAAGGCGATGTATGGCTGGATGAACAGACCTATCTGCCGGTGCGCGAAGCTGGCCGTTTTGTAAAAAATCCGTCGGTATTTCTGAAGAAGGTTGAATTCGTGCGCGTATATGAAATCCGGGATGGTATTTCGATTCCCCGGCATATAGAGAGTGTGATCGATACTCGTTTGGTAGGACCGGCGCAGTTGTCGATTAACTTCTCCAATTTTTCGCGAGACGAAGACGATCAGGCAGCCATTTTGCCGGTTTCGATTAATCAGTAAAGACGTAACGATTTAGCAGAGCGCGAGGGTGGATCAATAGTTGTGTGGTGCGTTGATCTGCCGTAAGCTCAAGAGAGTCCATGAGAACGTTATTCTTAAATCCCCCCTCTTTCGAGGGCTTCGATGGTGGTGCGAGTTCCCGCTGGCCGGCGTCAAGGGAAATTGAGTCCTATTGGTATCCCGTCTGGCTTTGTTATCCGGCGGGGATGATTCCCGACAGCAAGGTTCTGGACGCGCCGCCTCATAAGGTATCGATTGAGGCGACGGTGGCGATGGCCAGGGAGTACGAGATGCTCGTACTGTTCACCTCGACGCCGGGCTTTGATGTCGACGTGAAAATCGCCGAAATGATGAAGGACAGCAACCCGAAGCTGAAGGTCGCCTTCGTCGGTCCGCCGGTAACGGTTGAGCCGGAGAAGGCATTGCTCGCCTCCACCGCGATCGACTTCATCGTAAAGCGCGAGTTCGATCATCAGATTGCCAACTTCGCCAAGGGTACTCCGCTCTCCGAGCTCCCGGGCGTGAGCTATCGCAAAAATGGCGAGATCGTCCACAATGCCGAAGGCGGTGTTATTGAAAACCTCGATGAACTCCCCTGGGTAACGAAAATTTACAAGCGCGATCTCGATTTCCACAACTATAACGTCCCGTTTCTACTCAATCCTTTTATATCGTTTTACACGTCCCGTGGCTGTCCGGCGATGTGTACATTCTGTCTCTGGCCGCAGACGCATTCCGGTCATCGCTGGCGTTTGCGTTCTTCCGATGACATCGTGAACGAATGCCGCTGGGCCCTGGAAAACTTCCCCGGACTGAAGGAAATCTTTTTCGACGACGATACCTTCAACTATCGCAAGGCTCGTACCATCGAGTTGTGCGAGAAGTTGAAGCCTTTGAAATTCACCTGGTCCTGCACCTCCCGCGTAACCACCGATTACGACACCTTAAAGGCGATGAAGGAAGCGGGTTGCCGGCTGTTGATCGTCGGTTACGAATCTGGCGACGAGCAGATTTTGAAGAACATTAAGAAGGGCGCGACCATCGACATGGCGCAGCGCTTCACGGCGAATTGCAAGAAGCTGGGCCTGGTGGTTCATGGCGATTTCATTGTCGGTTTGCCTGGTGAAACCCGGGATACGATTCGTAAGACCATCGATTTCGCCAAGCGGCTGGATGTCGAGACCATACAGGTGTCCATTGGTCACGCCTATCCGGGAACGGAATTCTACGATTACGCCAAGAAGAACGATCTGATCAGCATCAGTGGCGCGATGACCGATGAGGTCGGGCATCAAATTCCGCACATCGTCTATGACGGATTGAACGAAGGCGAATTGATGGAATGGACCGAGCGCTTTTATAGCGAGTACTATTTCCGTCCCAAGGCGGCGTGGCGGATCGTCCGCAAGTCGATCTTCGACAACCATGAGCGGCGCCGGCTTTACAAGGAAGCGCGTGAATATATGGCACTGCGCTCAAAGAGACGAAAGTTCATCGCCGACCAGAAAGCCGCTAACCTCGTTTCCGGGGCGGGGCAACGCGCTCCGCTGTAATGGGTCAGGCTGTAATGGCAGGTCCGGCACGAAACAGAGTGAAGACCCAAGTCTTCACGGTGATCGTGATCCTTAGCCAATCGCTAGGAAACTTCGCGCTATCGTGGGGAATGAAACACCGCACGGAGGCGCTCAACTTCACGGTTCTAGCGTATCTGCAAGCTATCTTCGATCCGTGGGTGATGATCGGCATTGCGCTGCTGATCCTCTGGCTACTAAGCCGCATGGCGCTGCTCAGCTGGGCCGATCTCAGCTATGTGCTGCCCGTAACTTCCCTGGGCTATGTCATCACTGCTTTGATGGGACGCTTTTTTCTGGGTGAGCAAATTACTTGGCAGCGCTGGTCTGGAACATTGCTGATCGTGGCCGGTACCGCGGTGGTCGGCCTCACGAACCCCCGCACCACGACTCCGCTGAAATCCTGTAGTGAAAACTCCGAAGGAACACCGCTCCCCAAGGATCGGCGATCCGTTGTGAAGGACCTGGCTCCGCAGGAGAATCTGTAAGTGAAGTGGCTGCTGGTAGCGCTGATTGTAGGCAGCACCGTAACAGGGGACGTCCTGCAGAGCCTGGAGATGAAGCGTCACGGCGAAATTCAAGATTTCTCGCCCGGGGTTTTGGGGCGGTTGTTAGCGAATCTTGCCCGGCGGAAATTTTTGATCCTGGCAATCTTTTTCATGGCGATCTCATTCTTCTCGTTTATGACGCTGCTGACCGTGGCCGATCTGAGTTTCGCCGTTCCCGTAACCGCCGCCAGCTTCGTGGGCGAGACAATTTTGGCTCGGCTGATTTTGAAGGAAGAGGTAGATAGCTTTCGCTGGCTGGGTGCCTGCCTGGTAGCGGGCGGCGTTCTGCTGCTGGCGGTATAACCCGGCCGTGGCCGCGCATTCTGTATATATGTGGGCTGTATATATAATCGCCGCGATTGCCGCCGCCTATCAGTTTGTAGCCCTCGCCGCCTGCCTCCGTAAGATTTTCTCCAAGCCCGCAATGATCGCTAATCCCAATCTGCCGCCTGTCTCGATCCTGAAACCTATCCGCGGTCTGGATCCGCATTTTTACGAAGCCATCCGCTCGCATGCCGCGCAGGAATATGCCGCAGGATTCGAGCTGCTCTTCGGCGTCAAGGATCCGGCCGACCCCGCCGTGGCCGTCATCGAGCGATTGGCCGCGGAGTTTCCGCATATTCCCATCCGTTGCCTGACCTGCGCGCAAACAGCGGCAAATGGAAAAGTGGGTGTTCTAATGGACCTTGAGAAAGCCGCGCGTCACCCCATCCTGCTTGTGAATGACAGCGACATTTGGGTGCCTTCGGGCTATCTGCGGCGCGTGGTGAATCCCTTGGCCGACGCCTCCATCGGGTTGGTAACCTGCCTCTATAACGCCACCGCCGATGAGTGGCCGGGACGGTGGGAGGCGCTGGGCATCGTCACCGATTTCGCGCCTAGCACCCTGGTGGCGCAGTTTGCCGGCGTGGATGAATTCGCGCTGGGATCGACGCTGGTGTTTCGCCACGCCGATCTGCGACGGATAGGCGGTTTCGCGGCGCTAGCCGATTATATTGCCGACGACTATCAGCTTGGGCGCAAAATCCACGGACTGGGTTTACGTTGCGTGCTGTCGGATGTCGTCGTCGAAACGCACCTGGCGGGAGCCTCGTGGGCTGCCGTGTGGGCCCATCAGTTGCGTTGGGCGCGTACCATCCGCGTGTCGCGTCCGGATGGGTACATCGGTCTGCCGGTTACGCAAGCCAGCTTATGGGCGCTGCTCGCCGCTGTAACGGGGCATTGGCCGGTGGCGTTGGCATTGCTTGCGATTCGCATCGTTACGGCCGTGGTGGCTGGAGCGGGTGTACTTGGTAATCGAGAAACAATTCCCCTGGCCCTCCTGATTCCGTTTCGCGATCTGTGGGGCTCCGCGCTTTGGCTGGCGGGACTGTTTGGCAATACCGTCGAATGGCGTGGCATGCGCTTGCGACTGGACTATGACGGACGAATCCGCGTGATCTAACTGCGCCAAGGTTCCCGCTGCCCGTACGAGAGACTCACCCTTCAACTAGCACGGAACTGCTGGTTGGCGTGGAGTGGACTGGGAACCTGAGCACCACAGGCCGAGCGACACGCATCCGAATCGTCCCTCAATTGTGAAAGGCGATCTTCACGAGATACTGGTTGCTCTTTACGGCGCATTACTAGCGTTAGCATAAATCTCAGAGGAGAAAAGCGCGCCCATATGTCGAAAGTTCTAGCAGCGGGATTCAGTATTTCATTGGATGGTTTCAGCGCGGGAACGGAGCAGAGCCTGCATGATCCTCTGGGCAAACGCGGACCCGAGATCTTCCAGTGGTTCTTCCACACAAAAACATTTCGCGCTATGCATGGGCAGGAAGGTGGATCTGTCGATGTCGACGATGAGTTTGCCCGGCAATCCATGTCGAACCTTGGCGCCTTTATCCTCGGCCGCAATATGTTCGGTCCGGTGCGCGGCGCGTGGCCGGACCTCTCATGGAAGGGGTGGTGGGGAGCCAATCCGCCGTACCATGCGGACACCTTCGTTCTGACGCATTACAAACGCGAGCCAATCGTGATGGAGGGCGGGACGACTTTCCACTTCGTGACTGGCGGAATCCACGAAGCGCTGCGGCTCGCCAAGCAGTCGGCGGGCGATAAAGACGTCAAAATCGGAGGCGGTGTTTCCACTTTGCGTCAATACCTTGAGGCCGGCTTGGTGGATTCCCTGCACTTTGCGTTGGCGCCAGTCGTACTCGGCCGCGGCGAGGCCTTGTTTACCGGTCTCGACCTGCACGCACTTGGATTTTCCGTGACGCGCCACAAGGCCACTGAGCAAGCGATGCACCTGGTGTTGGAGAAAGTCAAAACCTGAACCCCGATGCCCAACCAGCCGGGTACATCCCATACTCGTTATTAGTTATGCCACTATTAGCTCCGCAGGTCTCTACTAGACAAGTAGTCACCTTTTGGTTACCCGCAAGCAGCGAACAGAACATAGTGGCAAAAGCGAAGACACAATCCGCGAGTTATGGGCCGCAGTATCCGGCGAGACGGCTGTTGGAACTCGTCGGCGAAAAATGGACTCCGATCGATATCTACGGCTTGTCGGACTCAGTAATGCGGTTCAGCGATCTTCAGCGCGATACTCCAGACATCTCGAAAAAGATGCTGATCCAGGTGTTGCGCGCATTGGAGGCCGGGGGTCTGGTCCAGCGCACCGTATATTCGATCGTACCGCCGAAGACGGAATACCGGCTTACAAAGGATGGTAAGAGACTGCATCGCCCCGTGGCGACGCTATGCATTTGGGCCTCGAGCAACGAGAGGTTTCTCGATGCAATCCATCGGCGTCGCCAGGCTGCGCAGAGCGGAAAAGTTTAGGAGGTGGGAGAAGTAGTTTCCTTTATCACTTTGTTTGCCCGTTCCCGGACCAGGATGTTCCGCATCACGCTTACCGGCTTCCAATATGGGACCATAGCCTGAAATGCAGGCCCAGGTTGGGATTCCTATTAATGTCAGCAGCGCAAAATATCGCGTCCTGTTCTTTCTACTTTTAATCGCCTCCGCCGTGTGGATCGTTGGCCTGATCGGAGCGGTCGGGAATCTGCAATCGCAAACCGAACGGGCGCGGCACCCACTCTACTTCGGCTATCGGATGCAGGAAGTTTCGGGGTATACGCTGGAAGCGAAAGAAGCCGGGGCGGGGATGCGGGACATCCTTCTGGCCGTGGATGGCCGGCCGTTTAGCGGCTACAGCGTTTTATTCGAGGAGCTCGATAAGCGCCGCGCGGGCGATCTACTTCCAATCACGATTCGCCATCCCGATGGTGCAATCGCGCAAGTTTCCATCAAGCTTCGGGCAACGACCGAACACCCGGCGACGGTAGGCGAGTGGTTTGCACAATTATCGTTAGCCGCCTTCTTTCCCCTCTTCTGTCTCTGCCTGGGCTTCTGGGTAGCCGCGCAAAGACCCTCCGACCCGATCGCCTGGCTGCTTTTAGGAATGATGCTGAGCTTTGAAGGGCTGGTTACAAACTCAGCTTGGCCAGGAATATGGCGGGCATTTCCAAATGGCTGGGAGGCTTTGACGGCGTCGACCCTCCCCATTTGGATGATGCTATTCGGACTTTACTTTTCCGGAACTCTCGATATAGATCGCCGAGCGCCGTGGTTAAAGTGGACGATCATCCTGCCCTTGATGGCGTCAGCGATTTTGATGGTGGTATTCCAAGTGGGCCGGGTTATCAGCTTTGACGCCGTTGCCTGGATGCGTCCTCTCCTGTTGCGCATCGATATGGGTCAACGCATTTTGGGGATGGTGGCGATCTCGTTGTTTTTTACTTTCCTCGGCACAAAGAGCGGCTCGCCCGCGACACCCCCCGATGCCCGCCGGCGCTTACGAATTCTCTGGCTAGGCACGGCCGTCGCTTTCACGCCCAGCTTTATTCTGGCCGTCTCCAGCCTGATCCGGGGAAGCGACTTCGGCTGGAATACGCCCGATTGGATACTGCTATTGACACTCTCAGTGCTGATGATTGCACCCGTGACCTTGGCCTACGTGATCGTCGTGCAACGCGCGATGGACTTGCGGATGGTGCTGCGTCAAAGCGCCAAGTACGCACTGGCCCGCGGAGGATTGCGTGTGCTGCGCGTGGTGCTGATTACCCTCGCCTCCATCCTGATTTCGAACGTCTTCGTGAATCGATCGTTTCGGCGGGTGGACCAAGCGGCGGCAATGGGAGTCGCCTTGTTATTACTTGTGTTGCGGGGCCGATTCATCGATCGCCTGTCGGGCTGGATGGATCGCAAATTCTTTCGCGAGGCTTACAGTTCGGAACAGATATTAAGCGATCTCAGCGTCGAAGCGCGAAAATTTGTCCAGGTAAAGCCGCTGCTGGAAACAGTGACGCGGCGGATTTCGGAAACTCTGCATGTGCCGAAGATCTCCGTATTGCTGCGCGGCGAAGACGGATATAGAGTGGAACCACTCGACGGGCAGGCAAGCTCTGGAGTATTGCAATTGCCTCCCGAGGCGGCCTCGATTCAGTTGCTGCGGGCATCCGATCGTCCGGCGATGGTCTATTTCGACGACGATAATTCCTGGGTTCACGGGGCTCCGCCGGAAGAACAGCGGACCCTTCGCGATTTGGACGCCCAGCTTCTTTTACCGCTCCCGGGACGAGAGCAACTGGTGGGCGTTCTGGCGCTGAGTGCAAAGCGGTCGGAAGAGCCTTATTCGCCTAGTGACCTGCAGTTGTTGCAATCGGTGGCTATCCAGACGGGCCTGGCCTTGGAGAATAGTCAATTGTTCGCGACGCTGGCGGCGGAAGCGGTTCATCGGGAGCGTCTGAATCGCGAAATGGAAATCGCCCGCGAAGTGCAGGAGCGGCTATTTCCCCAAAAATCGCCATTGATTGCCGGTGCTGCCCTGGCGGGACGCTGCCTTCCGGCCCAGGATGTGGGTGGCGATTACTACGATTTCGTGGAGTTGCCGGACGGAAAGTTGGGGATCGCGATTGGAGATGTGGCGGGGAAAGGAATTTCTGCGGCGTTGCTGATGGCGGGCCTCCGCGCTTCGCTCCGCGGGCAGACGATTGGCGGGGCTTCGGATTTGGCGGGACTGATGCGGAATATGAACCAGCTGATCTATGAGTCATCGTCGAAGAATCGCTTTGCGACGTTCTTTTATGGTCAATACGATCCGCAAACCAGGCGCTTCGATTATGTGAATGCCGGGCACAATGCCCCGATGATCTTGCGCGGCGGGGAAGAAATGCGGTTGGGTCCCGGGGGTCCGGCCCTGGGGCTAATTCCCCGCGCGAACTACCGGCAGGATGGCTGCGAATTGCATCCGGGCGACGTGTTCCTGGGGTTCACCGATGGCTTTAGCGAGGCGATGAGCGCGACCAACGAGGAATGGGGAGACGAACGATTCGTGGAAGCCGCTAGAGGGTCACAACAGCGTGATCCTCGAGGGATGATCGATAGCCTGATTGCCGCAGTCCAAGCATTTGCCACCGGCGCGGAACAGCACGACGACATGACTTTGATCGTGATGAAGTTAATCCCGATGGGATAAGGAATTACTTTTTTCGTTGAATCAATTTGGGTTTTGATCGTTAGTTGCGGTGATAACCCTTTACAGTGCAATGGGTTGAAGATGGGACTGGGAATTTAACACCTGCCAACCGAGAAAAGTGTCAAAAAGTTTACACGGAGTGGTTGCGCGAGGCGTGATGCTTTGCTATTCTGAGTTTGTCGCCGAAAGCAGTTGAAGCGGCGGTTGAGAAAAAAGAGAGTTTCGATAGTAGTTGCAAAGCGAGACAGACTTTGATAGAGTAGCAGATGGCAGTAGGCAAACCCAAGCGCGATGTTGCGGATGGTAGGCCGGGCTGCTAATTGCGAAATATAGTAGAAGTAAGGCAAGTAAGACCCAGATTGGTGCTTGGAACCCGCTAGAGGGACCGCCCGCTGAAGTCCAGCCACTTCTTGATAGTTCAATAAGTACCCACAATTTCTTAGCAGCAACGGTTGCGCCCTGAGAAGATCAGGCCGTGATTTTGCAGCTAAAACGGCTTTCGAGGCCGGTTCGTTGGTTGTGCCTTCGTAAGATCGTCGGCTAACGGACGCAGATCTTTGACAATCTGATTGGATGAGAAAGTTTTACTTCGTCAGAACTTGAGTAAATAACCGGAGCGACAGCAGTGTCTCTAAATGATCAAATGAGAGTTTGATCCCGGCTCAGAATCAACGCTGGCGGCGCGCTTAACACATGCAAGTCGAACGAGAAAGGGGAGCAATCCCTGAGTAAAGTGGCGTACGGGTGAGTAACACGTGGATCATCTACCTTTTAGTGGGGGATAACTCTGGGAAACCGGTGCTAATACCGCATAAGCCTGAGAAGGGAAAGCCGCAAGGCGCTGAAAGAGGAGTCCGCGGTCGATTAGCTAGTTGGTAGGGTAAAAGCCTACCAAGGCTATGATCGATAGCCGGCCTGAGAGGGCACACGGCCACACTGGCACTGAAACACGGGCCAGACTCCTACGGGAGGCAGCAGTGGGGAATCTTGCACAATGGGGG
>JBBSEX010000007.1:0-289111 GCA_038239345.1 Bryobacterales bacterium | reverse complement strand
CTCACCGGCCAACACCCGCTTCACCGCCGAAAGCTTGAACTCAGCCGTGTACTCTCGTTTTTCTTTCTGCTCTTGTGACACTCGTTCTCCTTTTGAGAACTGTCACCATTTTCTCTGTCTCAGTTTCGGGGTGCACTCCAGGTGTCTGACCCCCTTTCGGGAAGCTAGCTCTTGCTTTTTCCCATGAAAGAATGCAGCGCGAATGGCACCTCGTCTGGATGCACGGCGCACCAAGCGATGATTCTTTCCAGCTCCAGCGAATCGTCGGCAATAGCGCTTATCTCCACTAATTCGGCTTCGATTATTTCGGCGTCTCTCATAAACACCAGCATGCCACGGTCCCGCTCCTATCGCCAGATTAAATAGGAGTAGTACCCTGGCCATTCGCGAAGAAGGTACCACGCATCCTTGATCTCCACCCGATAATCGGCATGAACACTCGCTACCACAATTCCTTCCTGGCGAAATGCGAGCTTCGTGCGGCTGAGATGAAAATATTGGCTTACTACGATGGCCGTCTTCATCCCCCGCGCGTTCATAATCTGGCGCGCATGCAGCGCTGTGAGACGCGTATTATTCCCCGCCCGATCTTCAATCACCGCGGATTCCAGTACCCCTTGATGCACGAGATAGTCGCGCATCACAGTAGCTTCATTGAACCCTTCCGATCCTAGTCCGCCACTAACGATGATCGCTTTCACCTGGCCGCCCCGAAAAAGCTCCAGCCCCTTCCGTAGCCGCCGACACAATCCCAAGGACAATGTCCGGTCTGGATTCACTTTGCTACCGAGAATCACGGCGACGTCAGCCGGTACTTTTGAATCGTAAAATCCGTCCACAATGATGGCGATTGTGTGTATAGCGAACCACAGCGCCAGGAATCGCACTACGGTTTTGAAGGGGAAAGGCCTCATTCCTAGTAAAGGTGCACGATGAGGGCCAGGAAATACCTTACATCAGGCTAGCCTGTACTGGAACTGAGGACACAATTTTACCCTCAAGTGCAACTGAGCTCCGCGCATTGAATCCAAATCGGCCAGAGCCTCGTTCCACTTGCTTAGGAGTTCCGTGCACACGTACGTTTTACTTTCGCTCACATTGCTGCTGGCGGCGCAGGCACTCGGGTCCGGTTCCTACCTGCCAAACCGCGCCGACCCTTATGCGCACGATACCGAATATGACTTAGGCAAAGCGATCTTCGTTGGAGACGTTTCGCTGGGCAGTGGCCGGTCTTGTGCGGAGTGTCACAACGGCTCGAATTCCTTGAAGTCCGGGTCGCTGCGCAAGATGAGTCTACGTATCAATACCCAAATTCAGAAGTGCGTCACAGAACCCGATCGCGGCAATGGATCCATCGACGATACCCAAATGGAAGCTCTGCGCCGGTTCTTATTTCGCCGGTATCGGTTAAAACCATGAAGCGCATAACTCCACTACTCATCTTATTCGCCGTCCGCTGTTGCTTTGGAGCGTCGCCATGGCTCCCGGCAGGCGGGCAGGCCACGATTACGACGACGTACGTAAATGAATCTTTCCAGGATATCTATGCAGGGTCGCGAATGTTCACTCTGCCCGATCGTGTCAATCTCAATACGCTTTATGGGCAAGTCGAGTATGGTATCAGCGATCGTCTAGCGGTGGATATTATCAGCGGTTATAACTGGACGTCGTTCGCGAACACGAGCAATAGCGGTTCGGGCGACACCACTCTCGGACTACGCTATCAATTGTTGCGAGGCGAGCATTGGGTACTCACCGGGCGTATTGCCGGTACGCTCGCGGGCAGTTATCCACGGCCTTTCGCGATCGGTCCAATAGCCGCCGGAGATAAGGCTTCGGGCGGGGAAGCATCGGTACTTGCGGGCACCACCTGGCGTCATGGAATTTATGGTTACGCCGAGACTGGCTATCGTCATCGGGGAGGCGGCGTGCCAAGCGCGTTCTTCGGCACAGCCGGTCTTGGCCAGCGAGTCAGGCGCGTTTCTTACGGCGCCACCTATCAGCAAAGCCGGAACTACACAGGCATCGATATCTTCGGTCCTGGATTTACGCCTGAGCTGTTGCGTTATACAAAGCAGATTCTAGGTGCGATCGACGGCAACGTGGGGTACACCACAAGGAATGGCGTGTACCTGGGCTTCGACGCGGCGTACGTGGTGCATGGCCGGAATGTGGGGCAGCGACGCATTTTCGCCGTGACCGTCGGCTACACTCTTCCTGGCTTCGGACCGCATCTGTAAGCCGTCTGCTACATTCGGTTCGGATGCAGCGCCGGCTCTTCTACTGCGACCACCACGACATTCCGCTTCCGCCAGGCCATAAGTTTCCGATGAATAAGTACCGCTTGCTGCGGGACTTGCTGGCACCCAGCGGATTCTTTTGCTTCGAACAAGCTCCACTCGCCGATTCGCGAACGGTGGAACTCGTGCATGACCCGAACTATGTCCGCCAATTCATAAGCGGCTCATTATCGGCTGCGGCGATCCGGCGCATCGGATTCCCCTGGTCGGAAGGGTTGGTGAAGCGCACGCTCGCATCGATGGGTGGCACGCTGGAGGCCACCGAAGAAGCGCTGAAACATGGCTGGGGCGGCACTTTGGCGGGTGGTACTCATCATGCGTTTCGCGCCGAAGGGTCAGGCTTTTGCGTGTTTAACGATATCGCCGTTTCCATCGTGCAATTGCAAACCAGAGGTATTGTCGAGCGCGCCGCTGTGATCGATCTCGACGTTCATCAAGGCGATGGCACAGCGCGAATCTTTGAAGACGACCCGCGCGTGCTGACACTCTCCCTCCACGGCAAGAATAATTTCCCGTTTCGAAAACAGCGGAGCACGATCGATATCGAGCTCGCCGATAATGTGCGCGATGAAGATTACCTTCGCCAACTGGACGCCGTACTGCCACGCGTATTCGAGTTCGCGCCAGACGTGATCTTCTATCAGTCGGGCGTCGACGCGCTGGCTACGGATCGTCTCGGCCGCTTGCAATTGACGCAGGAAGGATTGCGTGAGAGAGATCGCCGGGTGATGGAGGCAGGCAAAACTTATGGCGCGCCGTTCATCGTAACTCTGGGAGGCGGCTATTCCGATCCGATCGAGTTGACGGCGGAAGCGCATGCCAATACTTTCCGCATGGCTGCCCATGTTTGGGGCTAATCTATAAAACCGGCGGAGGCACGGGGATGCCCGGATCGTGACGCGCCGCATCCAGAATGATATGCGCGATCTTTTGGGGATTGTCGACGTTTTGCAGCAACAGCGTTCCCGTTTCGCCGGCATTCTCAACATTGATATCGCCGGTTTGAATGATGCGCTGCCCGAAGCGCTGCGTCACCCGAACATCTTGCACTTTCTTAAGATCCAGGGTGCGAGTGGTCTTAGTCATCACGCCAGCTTCGTAAATCAACCGGTCATCATCTAGAGTGATTCGCGCTCCGAGATGCCGGATAATCGTCGCGCGCAACGGCAGGATCAGCAGCAGGGCCGGGGCGATCAGCCATAAAGGAGATTGCTCCGGAAACAGAGCATAGTACAAACCGACACACGCGATAACGATCAAAATAATTACGACATACGACAGCGTGATCATCTTTGCGCTGGGGCGAATGGTCATACGTTGCATGCGGATTCTCTCCGTCTAATGGTAGACCAGGCTATTGAAGAACAATTTGAACGTTTCGTAACTCTGGGCCCGATACTGGGGCCGCATTCCAAATAAGACGATGTGCCCCGAGCCCAGCGGTACATCGAGCAGCGCGGCTTTACCTGTCAGATATGTTTCGCCTAGCAGCCAACCGGATGCCAGTACCTTTGTGGCGGGATACTGCACGACGGCCTTCGCCGGCGCATCCGGCAAGTCCCATGCAGGGCTGCCCTCCGACCACAGGGCGACGCCCGGATGCATGCCATAGGCCAGCGGATGTTTGGTATCGACGATGGCGTTCAGCAGCGAGCCGGGCGAATAAAAATCCTTATTGGAAACGCCGCCAACATTGTTCTTCGCTGTTACGCCGAGTTGGCCGATAGCGTACTCGGTGGAATGGTTCAGGAAGACGAGCGTCCCACCGTCTTCGACGAATTTCTTAAGCGATGCCGCGGCCTTTGGTCCAAGCCCGCCACAAAATTCGGGGGGCATCGTCCCTGGGCGAAATCCTTCGGTGATCGTTGAGAGGGCCTGATCCGGAAAGACGATCGTGTCGTAGCGTTGGCGCAGATTTCCAGCGGTGATCTCCAGATTGTCAGGGCGTGAAAACTGGAACTCGAATTGTTCCAGAAGCCAGCGCGTCCAGCCTTCATCCATCGCCGGGGAATAGCTCCGATAGAGCCCAATCCGCGGCCTGGTGATTTCTGTCGCGCTTCCGGCGCTTGCTTGCAATGTAAAATCGCCGCTGGTTGCGTCGCGAAATATGGGAGTGCCGGCCTTCCAGGCGCGATTCACCGCTAGCCAGGAATAGACATCGGACGCGGGCAAAGCGCGCGCGCCAACAGCATGATCCAGTTGAAAGGTGAATCCCTTTGCGGGCGCCAGCTTAACGGGAAAAGGCTGGTCGATTGTGTCCGTGGTCACGCCCATCAAAAGCGGCAAGGTCTGCGCGGTGACATCATACGGCCTTCTTGGAGGGCCGCCGGGATACACGCGGAGATCTGGATAATTCTGCCGTTCCAGCAGTGTCTTGGCGTAGCTGGAATACGGTTGCTGCATGCGGATGACATAGCTGCCGGCCTTATATCGCTTACCTCCAGCCTGGAAATCATCAGCCGACTTTTCAATTTCCACCTCGCCGAACTCGAGCGTCCGCAACATCTTTTCAGCTGCCCCGGGATTGAACTGCTCAATCGGAATTACGAAGGCCGAGGGGGATGTCCGGGCCGCGGCGCGCCTGCCAACTTCATAAAAGCTGAGCAGCATGTCTTCCCGCCGGATGGCCGCCTGATAGAGGCACGATTCCCAGGCGATGTTCTGATAATCGATGATGTCGCGCAGCCGCCAAACGCCGCCGTTCCAGGGTTCCAGGTAGTTCCAGCTTCGTACCCGGGCGTCATAACCCAGCTCATCGCCTTGAACCTCGCCGGGCTTGACGGTTATCGGCGTGGCCAACTTAGCGCTGGCCGACTCGCTCAAGATTCGTAAGCCCCCGTGATAGGCCTGATAGTGCCGCGCGGGCGTCCAGAAATCGTACATGGCATTGATCGCGATTCCCGTCTTGCCAGCCGAAGTCAAATCGGCGGCCATCCCGGTACCGATCGAATTGCAAAGCTGCGTGATGATTGCGTCGATGTTCGGATCCACCGGATCGAGCCACGGCGGAACAAATAGCCGCGCTGCGTACGGCCCCTGCTGATGGACGTCATACACGATTTGGGGATGCCACACGTTCTGAATCCGGGAAATGGTGGCGCGCGTTTCGGGCTGCGAGAAGATGTACCAATCGCGATTGTTATCGTGCCCTACGTACTTGTGATAAAGCTCCGGTGGCGAAGTGCCTTCGTACGGGGTATGCAAGGTCTTGCGATACCAGCGGGTGACGATATCGACCCCATCGGGGTTTTGTGAAGGCACCAGGATGAAGATCGTGTTGTCGAGGATTGCGCGAAATTTCGGACGGTCCTCGGTCAGCATCTTGTAGGCGAATTCGATGGCGGTATGGGTGGAAGCTACTTCCGGGGCGTGAATGGAACACGTGATTAATACCACCACCTTGCCTTCGGCGGCCAGCTTCCGCGCCTCGTCTGGCGTGGTCTTTCGCGGGTCGGCGAGCCTTGCCTGAATCTCACGATAATGGTCTAAATTTCGTAGCGTTTCAGGAGAAGCGATGGTGGCGGCGATGAACGGGCGGCCTTCGGCGGTCTTACCAATTTCCTCTACCCGAATACGGCTGCTGGATTTTCCCAGCGCCTGGAAGTACGACACCACCTTGTCCCAATCGAGCAGTTCGCGATCGACGCCGATGGGATGGCCGAAGTGGCTTTCCGGAGTGGGGACCGCCGCTGAGAGCAGCGATCCCGCGGCGAGAAAGAGCAACGTACGTTTCAACATGTTGTGAGGGTTGTGCCTGGCGATCTGAATATTGTACCGGCATTCAAGACGCCGATCTTACTCTCCAGCGTGGTAATCGTGAAGCTCGGGATTATCGTTGGGCGGCCACATCGAACTGATGGATCCCGGCTGATGGAAAATCACATTCATGCTGCGGCGGGATAAACGACAGCCATTCGCTACGCGCGAGACTGTGTGCCAGGAATGATCCGAACGGACGATCAGAGCCGAACTCCCCACGATGGGATTGATTTCGGCGACGATGTCAGACGGATCGGAGGAGCCGAGAATTGCCAGACACCCGCCATCATTCCTATCCCATGATTCATTGAAATAGAAAACATGGGTGGCGATTTTCTCCTTTAGGTCCAGGTGCGGCCCCAGCCAAGCTCCCGGCCCATAGTGAATCACGTTCACCTCCATGACGCATGCGGAAAGATCGCGGCCGGTAAGTTTGATCATCGCCGCGCGATACGCCGCGGAAAGAAGATCGCTTGCGAATTGCCGCCAAGCCGGGCTCAAACCATCGGGATGGGAGGGTGAATCGGCACCCATGTGAATCAGCGACCGGGAAACGTATTCATATCCCTTTTCTCCGTCGTAGCCCTTTACCGTTTTGAACTTGTCGCGGGGGAACGAAGCGGCCAGGGCGGCTGCATCTTGACGCGAAAAAAGCTGGCCGATAAATTTCCATTCGAATGGAATTGTCTCGAGTACGTTCTCTTCGATCATATTAATTTTCAACATAAATTCATCTGCACTTGGGCTAGGGTCGAGCGGTAAGCGCGGCGGTTTCGATGTCGCCGAATATTTTCGCCGCCCAACCCAACATCAGGCGCATGGAGCGCTGCGAATTGAACAGGCTGGGATTGCAAATAACATCCATCACCTGATCCCAGTAACGATCCAGGCGATCGGCGCATTCGACGGCTTCCGGCTCAATCTCGCGGTTGTGCTGAATTACCATTGCCCCAGCCTTCTTGTCATGGATGTTGGCCACGCCCTGAAACTTGTTTAGCAGTTTAAACTTTTGATCGCTGGAATTGGAACCGGGGACCCGGACGACTGGCACACCGTAGCTGACGCCGGTAATGCAGGCATGGAGACTGGAAGCAACCACCAGTTCCGACCGGCCTAAAATCTCGCCAATTAATTTGGGCGAAAGCCACTCCCGACTAGCGATCATGTTCCTGTCAGCCAAAGGCAACGTTCGGCGCGGTCCCCATGGCACCAGCAGATGGGAAGAATGACGCTGGGGATGCCGCCCATTTTCCTCAGCAAATCGTCCAACTCGGGTCGAAATTGCTCCAGCGTTTGATGCGCCTGAATCGCGATGTAACGTCCTTCAAGGCCGAGAGACGCTCGCCATTGCTTATACTCCTTACTCTCCTCCTGGAGCGGCCAGACCCGGGATATGGAAAAGGCGGTATCGGGAATCAGTTGGATATCGACTGCCGGCGCGGTTTTGGCGAGATGTTGTTGCGATGCCTCGTCGCGCACGCCGATGAAGTGGCTGGCCGAAAGGACGGTAGCGACAACATCGTCGTACCAGGGCGCGGGTGGAGAATCGGTCCATACGCCGATCGCATTCCAGATGACGGGCTTGCCGATCATAGCGCCAAGCGCCGCCGGAATTAGCCAATAAGCGAGAGGTAATTTTGAATTTTCGTCCACCGCGACGGGATAACCTTTGTCGAACCGGATCAATTGTCCGCCGCCGATCAGCAATGCCGAGAGATCAGGAAGATATTGCGGGATATCCGCAGCGGAATAAACTGCAAAAGGCCAGAGCGACGCAGAACGGCTATTTGGAGAGAACGGTAAGATTTTGACGGATCGGTCGCGCCGGCTCAATGCCGCTTGGGCCATCAGGGGGAAGAGAAGATCACCGTAGTTCTCAACGTCGAAGGTTCCGACAATGCCAACCGTGGTCTGTTTAGACGCACCGGGCAATTCGAAATCTGATCCACTCAGAAGCACTAGTAACTAAGGATACAACGATAAAAAGGGCCGGCTCGCTCCGAAGAGAAAGCCGGCCCGATTGAAAGCAGTTCGCCTGTTGTTTAGAACGTGAGACGCAGGCTGACCTGGGCGCGACGGACATTGGTGCCGTCGGGGAAGCCCTGGGATGCGGATCCACTGGCGTAGCTTGCGATGGGCGTTAGTGTGGCCGCGGCGGAATTCAGCTGATATTGCGGCGTGCGGCGGCTAGTGTCGGTTGGCGTGTTGGTCAGGTTGAATACTTCGAATTGCAAATAGACCTTAACGCGATCGTTGATCGGCAATACCTTCGCCAAGCGCGCGTCGACACGATAGAACCGATCGAGATTCAGGTTGTTTACCGATTCAAACGGCACGCGACTGGGACCACCGAGTCCGTTGAGCGAGCCGGTAACGAGAGCACCCGGGAACGCACTACCGCTGACGTTCACTGTCGCCTGAGCGGGAGGCGAGGATTGGAGGGTGGTGATCTGACTGAGTTGCCAGTTGTTAATCAGGTAGCGCGAAACGAAGCTGGTGTTCGTGGTGAACGTCGGGTTCCAGATGGAACTGATAATGAAGCGATGCCGAACATCGTTGGCCGAAGAACCTTTTTCACCGGCGAAATCGCCGTCATAGTAGCTGGTCGGACCGCTACTGAAGAAGATGTTGTTGTTACCTCCACCCTGGTTGAAGTCGATTGCATGGGACCAGGTATAGGCGACTGAGGCCTGTAGTCCGTGGGAAAGGCGCTTGTTCAATTGAACGGCAAGACCGTCGTAGTAGCTAAGCGCGCCGTTCTCAACCTGGTTGATACGGCGATAACGCGGATCGGGTCTCACCGGCCCGCGATAGACGGGGGTTGTGTAGGTTCCTACCACCGCGTTGCTGGAGTTCAGAATGGAGTACGTGACGGGAGTGCTCAGTGGCGTCGCATTCAAGTCGCGAATCGTGTAGAGCTGAACGCCCCGGCTCCATAAATAAGAAGTGGTCAGGCTGAGTGTGTTGCTGAACGCGTGCTCAATCGAGAAGTTGGCCTGATGGGTATAAGGGTTGCGAAAATTCTTGTCAGCAAAGGAAATATCGTTCGTACCCGGCGTGAACGGTGTGGTCGGCGGCAGGTAACCCGGGAACACCGGTCCACTGGCGGCGATCTGTGCGCCCTGCAGCGTGATCGCCTGCTGGTACAGATTGTTGTTGAGGAATAACGTGTTGATCAACCCAGTCTGGAAGCGGCCGTAAAACAAGCCGTATCCGGCCCGAAAAACCGTCTTGCCCATGCTGTAGGCGGCGCCAATACGCGGTGCCCAATCACCAGTGGGGGCATTGATTTTCCCCGTCTGCGGATAATCGGGATTGAATAGCTTCGGCTGCGGAATGGCCGAGTATTCGTAGCGCAGGCCGTAGTTCAAGGTCAGCTTTTGGCTGATTCGGAATTGATCCTGGGCGTAGAATCCATAGTCCGTCATGCGGGTATCAACGATGGGATTACCAAGACGCTGCGAGAAGGTGGTGTAATTCCTGGCTCCAGTTGTATTGCCCGTAAAGTCCAGGGCGAAATTGGTGAAGCTGGAGTAGCTATAGCTGCCAAACTGGTTGGACAATTGGTTTTGATAATCTTCCGTATCGTTGATGTCGATACCGAATTTCATCGTGTGGCGGCCATAGGTAAAGCTTAGGTTGTCGGCATATTCGAAGCGCTGTTCGCTGGGATTGAGGCGAGGATAGCTGGTGGCGTAGCCCAAGTTGGAAACGCTCGCTACGGTCAAACCAGCGCGCTGTGCTTGCGGCGTGATGAATTCCGGGCTGGCGTCGTCAAAGAGACGATCCTTGAACCATCCGAAGCGGGCTTCGTTTACCAGACTGGGAGTGATGATGCTGGTCCAATCGGCGCGGCCATAACGGGTCCGGACGGTTGAGTTGGCGTTGCTTCCGATGCCGGCACCATCATTTAAGACAGCTTGTGTTTGGATACCGTTTGGCGAGATCCAGCGCAGATAGTTCAAGCTGAAGCTAACGCTATTGCGTTCCGACGGATGCCAATCGATTTTGCCGAAGCCCAGTTCCGAGTTAGCTTGGCGGGCGATCGTGCCGAAGTCGTGCGTGGTGACGAATTGTCTGGCCGCGGCGCACTGGGCGGCCGAAGCGGGTGCGGCGCAAGTTGGGGATCCGTTCGATTGGGTATCCTGAAACACACCGGCTGCGTTAAAGAGCGGTGCCTGGGTATTGCTGGAGATCAACGGGAAGTTGCGGCGAGTGGCTTCAAAGTTGAAGAAGTAAAACAGCTTGTCCTTCACGATCGCGCCGCCGACGCTGCCGCCGGCCTGATGGCGAACCTCGGGAGGATTGAAGCTGGCGTAACGATCGCGAGCGTTCAAGGTACGATTGCGGAAAAACCAATAGGCCGTACCGTGAACATCGTTCTGGCCGCTGCGCGTTACAGTATTTACGATACCGCCCATAGCGCGCCCGTATTCCGCCGCGAAGTTATCGGAGATTACCTGGAATTCCTGAACGGCATCCTGCGAAATCTGGCTGGAGATGCGGGTCCGGCCGGCATTTTCGTTATAGAAGGAGTTGGTGGTGTCATTGCCATCGGTTAGAAACGCGTTGTGGCCGGCGACACCGCGGAAGCTGACCAGTCCGAATGTTCCATCGGGAACTACCGCCGGCGCAAGAAGGACAAACGAATCGGCGCGCCGGCCGTTGATCGGCAGATCCACGATCTGTCTGCTGTTGATTACCTGCGACACATCGGTCTTCGTGTCTTCAATGATCGGCGAGTTGGCGGAGTTTACGTCAACCTGCGTGGACGATGCCGCTACACCCAACAGAACCTGAAGATCGAGGTTCTGACCGACTTCAATCTGTATATCGGTGGCTTCGAAGTTTCCGAATCCCGTCTTGCTTACCGTTACCTTGTAACCCCCGGCGGGGAGCAGCGCCGGAGCTGTAAAAACGCCGCTGTTATTGGTTTCGAGAGCCCGGCGAATGCCTCTTCCCTCGTTGGCGACGATTACGGTTGCGCCGGGTATTGTGGCGCCGGATGCGTCACGCACCACACCAGACATTCCACCCAATCCGGCTACTGCCTGCGCGAAGATATTTCCTACGAGCAAGCTTGAAATTAAAGCGAGGCGACACAATTTGTGCATCGTAATTCTACAGACCTCTGTTCTTGAGATATTCGATTGTACCAATGGCCGCCCGTCTTACGGCGGCGAGTTTAGAAGCCAGCTTCGAGCCGTCTGATCACAATAGTTTACGCGCCTGCGACGGGCTGGACTCTAAAATTCTTCACTGGTAACAGCTTCCCCTGATGGGATCGTAATTAGGATGATACCTGAGAAATGTCAAGATCCTGTGAATGGAACCGTCACGGGAGGAACAAGACGACGGTTGCGCCCCATCCACCGGCTTCGGCTGGCGCGTCCTGAAAGGAGTGCACGAAGCTTGTTTCGGCGAGGATGCGGCGGACTAACTCCCGCTGGACGCCGATGCCTCTTCCATGAATGATGCGAACTGAGCGGAAGCCCATAGTACGAGCCATCTGAAGGTACTCCCTTACTACCGGTGCGACGTCGCGTGGGGGTATCGAGTGCAGGTCAAAAGTATCGGAGATTTTGATTCTGATGGGTTCGTCGCCAGAATTGTGAGGCATTTTTAAGAAAAGATGTTCCGTTGCGACGTCGATCAGGTATACTACCTAGGTCGGGTAGGGGTAATTTCCCTCTTACTACCGTAATTCTATACCTAGACGGGTTTACCACGAGAAGTTCTACTGGTACACTCTAAAGTACAGCCAGAAGGCGAAGCCATGAATTGCATTTTGTGCGGCAAGAAAATCGGAACTCTTCGGATGTTAGCAGATCGCGAATTCTGCTCTCCGCAGCACCGCGCGCAATTTCGGTTGGTTTCGGCTCGGGCGTTACGCGATGCCGACGATGAAATTTGGCCCGTTCCGGTACGTGGTGAGCGTCGGAAGGCTCCTAAGGCTGGTACGCATTCTGGGACGACTGCCTCTGGGTTTGCCGTAATTGCCATTGCGATGCTCGCCCTTGCGGGTTTGAGTCTCCCTGGCAGTTCCAGCAGCGCCGCGACTCTTCGTTCGACCCCTGCCCCTGGTGGCGGTTTCAATCCTTTAGCACAGATTAGTTCTACGATTGGCAACGCCGTTCGCAGCCGCACGCCGGTTACGCTGCGCGAGGATTTTCGCTCAGGACTTAACGAATGGTCAGATTCGGCGGCAAATATGGCCGACTTGCGCGCTCCGCAGGTGAACAGTTCTGGGTTGCACCCCGGCCGCTTGCAGATCTGGAAGCGATCCAGCTTATTGACCAACTACGAAGTGGAATTCCTGGGCCAAATTGACAACAAGAGCTTGGGATGGGCGTTCCGGGCAACCAATCCAAACAACTATTACGGCACGAAGATCACTATCACTGGTCCACGGGGGAATGCTCCCAATACCAGTTTGGTCCGTTACACCATGCAGAATGGACACGAACTCGACCGGGTGCGGATGCCTCTGCCCCTTTCGATGTCTCCCGGCGCTCCTTACACTATCCACATGAGTGTCAAAGATGATCGCTTTGTCACTTGGGTTAATAATCAGGTTGTCAGCTCGTGGTCCGATTCGCGGTTTCGCACAGGCGGTTTAGGCTTCTTTTCCGATGAGGGCGAGTCCTCTGAAATCCGTTGGGTCAGCCTTACGGAGCGCGATAGTCTCCTCGGTCGCGTCGCTGCCTATTTCTCACTGATTCAGTTTCCGACCAATCTCGACTAACTCCTCTTCATTTAAGCTCATCGGCGCTTCAAGAAGTTCCTTGAGCGCTATTTTCAAATTCCGTTCGTAGCGGAAATTCCTTAGCCAATACCTGCTTTAGAAACACTCGCGCGTCTAGCGGCCCCAACCCATTTTGCTTTAACAACACTCCGGTTTCGCCCGGGTCAAATGGCTGAGCAATCGCCAGATGTGGGAGAAAGGTATGCAGGGCGGAGAGGGCTCGGTCAGCCGCCGTCTGCTTGGCATCCTGCTTCCCCTCACTATTCGGCGCCAAGCGGGGACGGGGAGCTTTGACGCCGGCACTCGCCTCGAATGCTAGGAAGGCCATCTCGATTAATTCCCGAACTGTAAGCGAGTCAACTGGGCCCGCGCAAAGATGACGGATTTTGCCTGGCATGAACGACTGAGACAGAAGAAAGGTCATGGCGCGGGCCAGCCATTCGGTTGGAATTAGATCCACCGGAACGTCGGGCTGCCCGGGCAACACGGGAAAGGATGAACTCCACGGGATCAGCCGGATTACCTGGTGAAAATGGCTGCGCCGGTCCGGTTTGCCCACCACCGAACTTAGCCGGTAAACGGAAACCGGCAAACGCCCGGCATAGGTCAAAACCAGTTCCTCGGCCTCATGCTTCGACTGCTCATAGGTGTTGAAATATCCGTACTCATGATGGAGCGGCGCTTCGGTGATCAGTCCAGGGCGTCGGCCGGCAATGTACAACGTGCTTAGGTGCGCGAATTGCTCCAGCCGTGGACAGTGTAAAGCAAAATCGAGCAGGCGCCGTGTGCCCGCAACGTTTAGAGTTCGCGACTCGTCAATCGGCAGATTGAATCGAGTGTTGGCGGCGCAATGAATGATCGTTGTAATCCGAGCCTGGAGGTGCGCCAAATCGAATCCATTACACAGATCGCCGCTGATGAAGGCAGCCCCCTCCGCATTCCCCCGAGTTACCACCAGCACCCGATGCGTTGGATAAGCTTGTACCAGACGCGGCCACAATTCCGATCCGACAACGCCGGTCCCACCCGTCACCAGCACTACCGGCTGCATCGTTAGATTGTCGCGCTTTCGCTTGTGAATCCAGGACCCGCGTTATCGAAGGGCAGGGTGATGCATTTAGGTAGCGTGACCTGCTCCAGTCTCTGATAATCCGGAACGCCGATAAGTTGTTCCTCGCGTTCATGCCAACGGTAGGTTCCATGCAGCAAATCCCAGAGGGCGAGCCCGCTGGACCAATTGGAGTTGGTCAGCCGTTGCTTCGCTTCATGGTGAATTCCATGCAAACGCGGCGTGATCACTACATAGCGCAAGCGGCGTTCCAACCATAGCGGAAGCCGGGTATTGGAGTGGTGAAACAAGATGGAAACGAACAGTAGCGTCTGCCAGATAGATACCGCTAGTGGTGAGGCGCCAACCATCCGGATCTGTAGCAAACGCCAGGGTACGGAAGCCAGCATCTCGCCGAAGTGAAAGCGAAGGGCGGTGGAGGCGTCCATATCCAAGTCGATGTGATGTACCAAATGAAAGCGCCAGAGGAACGGAACTTTGTGTGTCAGCACGTGCCACAGGTACAGGCCGTAATCCAGCAAAAATATTCCCAGCAGCAGCCGGCCAATGCGCGACGTCGCGATTCTTGGGACAAGGCCGAGACCGTTGGCATCGACATGCCTTGCCACTCGCAGGGCAAGCGGTTGTTCCACCAGACTCATCACGATGCCGCCGGTGGCGGCGATTACAAGGTTGCGACCGGTCCGCCGCCACTTGGCTTCTCGCGTCCGGAGCCGTAAGCTTTTGCGCATTTCCAAAACGGCCAGCGAGACGATCGCCCCGCCGATGATGATCCCTCGCATCCACGCAGGAAGTTCGTCACGCATGGTTCTTATTATGCGGGTTTCGACCGGCCGCGGACGGGAGCGTACATGCTTGCAAGCCGATCGGGGTGGACGCCCACCCAGTAGAGGATTTGGAGGGCCGTCCATTCGGCGAACATCAGAGCGAAGTTCCGATGCGCGAATCGGCGTGATGAGGTCACCAGCTTATCGGGCAGCGTGCGGAAGCGCCCTTGTTTGCGTATTCTGCGCACCAGGTCTACATCTTCAAACAGCGCATAGGGGCGAAAGCCGCCGATGGCTTCGTAGACACTGGCGCGAAGGAAGATTCCAGAGTCGCCATAACAGAGCCCGAGCAGTTTCAAATACGGATAGACCACCGCCAATTGCCGTGACGATCTACCCTCGTCATCGAAGCACAATGAAAAGTTTCCGCCCACAATGCGCCCATCGCGTAAGCTTTCTTCAATCGCCAGGCAGGAATGTGGACCGGGAATGGAATCGGCATGCACGAACCAGAAGACTTCGCCGTTAGCAGCTTTCGCGCCTGCCGCCTGTTGGTTCCCGCGACCCCGTTCGGACTCGATTACACGAGCTAGGGGCGCCGCAATTTCCACCGTATGATCAGAACTTCCGCCATCGACGACGATCACTTCATACTCGCCATGCAGACCTGCAATCGCCGCGAGTGTGCGCGAAATGGATGACTCCTCATTGAGCGTCGGAATAATAATGCTAATCAGCATAAAGACGGCGCAAGTTGGATGCGGGCGCAGTAAAGACCTTTCAGAAACATGAGCAGGCGATGGAACATTGTTCGCCTTAGTGCGCGTCCTGAAGCAGGCGGCAAACCAATGCTGGCTGCCGGGTGGTGTTGGTCTTTTGGAACAAGTGCCGAAGATGCGTGCGTCCGGTGCTGATCTGAATATTAAGTTCAGCACAAATCTCAGCGGTGGAACGGCCGGCGATCAGCAGGTCGGCGAAGCGCGCCTCAGTTCCAGCTAAGCCAAACTTGAGTTGCAACTTTTGGCGATCATCCCATTCCGGGCCAGTGTGCACGGCAGGCACGGCAACGGGGCGGCAACCCTCGCGTGACGATATGAGTTTTTCTAAACGACTATGCAACTTCCAGGATCGTTGCAGGTGAGGCATTAAAAATTCAAGCACCGACATTTCTTCGCGCGAGAAAGGTGGCTGGTGGCGCGAGCGGCTTAGCGTCACAATCAGCAGGTAATCGGGGCGGCACGATAGCACGCCTACCAGCACCCGGTAAAGATTCAATTTGCGCTGGAAGTCGTTGTAATACTCCGAGCCTAGAAGATCGACGTCGCTACAGTATTGTTCGTGGGGAGCGACCAGCCCTTCGCGCAAGGCGGGCTTGCCCCTCTCCAAATAAACGTTGCGTAAACAATAGTAGCTCTCGTAGCTTGCCCGGAAAGAGGAATCGAGTCCATAGGAGAATGGAACGCCGTCGCGCTGTTCACCGGGACGATGTTCGAGGAAGGACGTCATCCGGGCCTGCATTCTTTCCGCCAGCGTCTTCAGCATGACGGGCCACACAGCGGAATCGCCCGCAGCCTCATAGATCAAATGAATCAGACGCGAGACTCGGCTCTCGATCAGCATGAAGGCCTTTGGGCTCATGCTAACACAGCGATCAGCCGGCGGAATCGGCCTGAAAACCGTACGTCTCATAGCGCCAGGTTACATCTCCATTACGAACCGACAGTACGCCGAACCCCTCTGGATGGCCCATTCGCGGGCCCTTCCACCAATTCCCGCAGACCGCTCCCGAGGTGATGAACTGACAGCCGTTATAGCGGACGATCTCGCGAACATGCGTATGCCCTTGCAGTACGGCTTTCAAATTATAAGGCCACAGCATGTCGAGAACGTCGCGCGCGTTCGTCACAGTGAGTTGTTCGAGAGTAGCCTTACTGCGAGCATATTGCGGGAAGCCGCTGACAAAAGGCACATGGGTAACGACTATCAGCGGCCGGGTGCGCGGAATGTTGGCGAGTTCGCCGCTCAGCCAGGCCAACTGCTCATCGTCGATGCGGCCGATGAAGCTGCGCTCGCTCGTGATGTATATGGAATCCAGGGCAATGAATTGCCATCCTTTGTGCGTTATCGAGTAGAAGCGTTTTCCGATACGATCTTCGAACATCCTCTTGCCGTAGCACGGATCGGAAGGCGCGATTCCGCTGGATAGAGCCACCCCGAAAATGTCGTGGTTTCCCACGACCGCATAGACGGGCGCATGCAGGCGCTTGGAAGTTTCTTTGTAGAGATCGTAGACCTCGATGGCACGCTGCGGCTTGGTTTCCGCCGCGTCGAAGACCAGATCACCGCCATTGATGACGAAATCCGGTGCGATGGAGTTAACGCGTTCAAAGCACGCCAGGCAGCCTTCACCGGCATGAAGTTCAGGCTGAATATGGGTGTCGGTGAGATGGACGAACTCGAACGACTCCGAGGCGCCGGCGGCACTGGCGGCAAGTGAGGCGGCGGTTCCGGCGATGAGAAAGTTTCGGCGGTTCATGGAACGTTGTCCTTAGAATGTGATTCGCGCCGCAACTTGCAGGATGCGCGGATCCAGCGTGCTAAGTGGGCGGCCGAAAGTCGAATTCGCGGTAAAAGTGTGGGTCGCGGCGGCGTAATTATACGGAGTCTGCTGGATGCTGGCGAAGTTGGCATGGTTCAAGAGATTGAATGCTTCGCCGATGAATCGCAACTCAGTGCCCTCATGCCATAACCGGACGTTCTTAGAGACGCGGAGATCGACTGTTTGGAGGCCGGGCCCTTCGATCGTGTTGCGCCCATAGCCGGGTGAACGGTCCGTAAACCGGTTGCCGTCGTTATTCAGATCGACATTGACGCGGGCGCTATACCAGCGGCCGGACTGCAGCGTCGTGATGCTGGCCAATGACCACCCGCCGACTAACGTACGGATTACACGATTGGAGGCATGGTCGGCGTAGGCGATGTCCCACACGCCCGAGAAGACGAAACGATGCGCGACGTTGGCATCTCCGAGAGCGCGATCGGCATTGGGCTGCAAGGTGTCCTGAACTAGATTCGGATCCTCGGCGGCACTATTGGGAATGAATGATGTCGACCAGGGCGCGGTGTCGATCACCTTTGAAAACGTGTAGCTGGCCAGCAATTGAAAGTTGCGGGCATAGCGCTTGGTGATCTGAATTACGGCTGCGTGATAAGTAGAGTCGGCGGCACTCTCGACAAGACTGATGCGTCCGAAAACTGGGTTCGGACGCGAGGGTCCAGTGGTTCCTGGACGGGCGGAAAAGAGCACTTGGCGTCCATCGGTGTACTGTGCTTGGATCGTCTGATAAGGAAATTGATTGATGTCGCGAACACGGGTGAGCTCAGTCCCGCGTACGCCCAGATAACTGAGCGTGAGTGAAAAGTCGTTAGCCAATTGTGTTTCGAAACTGAAATTCCACTGATGGGTACGCGGCGTTCTGAAACCGGGCTCCACAAGATAAATATCGGGCACCGCGGTTCCAGCCGCTGGAAGCTGCGCCAGCACGTCGGATATTGCGGGATGGCGGGCCCAGTCAAAGTGAACGATTGCACCTGGACACCGTTTTGCGCCTGGATCGTACGTGACACCAGACCCGGCAATGACCCATAGAACGTACCGGCTCCAGCGCGCAGCACGGATTTTCCGGAAGGATCCAGACGATAGGCGATGCCTAGTCTGCCGGCAAAATTTGTGAGATCGGATGGGAAGACTCCGGTCTGAAGTTTAGCTTGCGCCAGACCCGGATCGGGATTGCGAATGCCGTTTCCGTCGTACAGAAACAGGTCATACCGAACACCGTAGTTGATGGTGAGGCGATTGGTGGCGCGCCATGCATCCTGGGCAAAACCGGCGAATTGATTTGTGTTTGGAAACGTCAGACCTCCGTTGGTTCCTGGCGTGGGCAGCGACTGCGCGAAAGCGGCAGGCTTGCCGTCGGCGAAATCGGCGTAGCTGTTGAACGTATACTGGGCGGCGAACAGATTCGTGGCCAGGTTGTCGGCGCGATTGAATAGAAAATCGTGACCGAACTTTAGTGTGTGGCTACCCAACACCCAGGTGAATGTTTCCACGACGCCGTATTTATTCTGCACGGTCGATCGGGGAAGGAAATTCGCGGTTCCAAAGCTCAACGCCGTGACGCCACTCTGGCGCACTACTACTTCGGGGCCTTGCCCCTTGACGCTGCTGGGATTGTATTCGCGGAGGAAGACGAATCGCTGATCGATAAGCTTATTGGCGGCGAGAGTCCAGGTATGGGACAGCGTGAAGTTATCGGTATTGAGCGTGGTGTCGCCGGTATGATCGGAGCTCGATTGCGGGCCGGGGCTTTCGGCATTCAGGCCGGTAAAGCGATGGAGATTGTAACGCGCGCTGAACTGGTGGGCCATCGACGCCAGCCAATCGATCTTTGCGGTGTGAATATCGTTGCGCAGTCCGGTGGTATAGGGAGTGAGATATTTCTGGAGGAGGCTGAAACCGAGTTGGGACGACGGCGTGGGCAGCGCGGCAATCGGCAGATACACCGGGTTGGGCAGCGTATTGCGCAGTCCGTCGTAGTTGTAAAAGAAGAAGAGACGATCCCGTCGAAGAGGTCCGCCGAGGTTTCCGCCGAACTGATTGTAGTGGTAAGGCTGGCGGGGAATGCCGGATAAATTGTTGAAGAACGTATTAGCGTTAAACAGGCGGTCGCGGAAGAACCAGAACCCAGAACCATGGAAGCGATTCGTGCCCGACTTGGTGATGACGTTCACAACACCTCCCGTGGCACGCCCGATCTCGGGGGCGAATGAGTTCGTGAGTACTTGAAATTCCTGCACCGAATCCTGACTGAAGGCGTATGGGTCGCGGAAACCGGCGCGTCCGGTGGACTGGCCCCAGTACGAGCTATTCGCATCCATGCCATCGATGAGCAAGCTGTTAGCCGGTCCACGCTGTCCGCCGAAGGATAGATCGCCAACGCGATTGTCGCGCACCACGCCCGGCGTAAGAAGTGTGAAGTCCAGAAAGTTGCGGCCGTTAATTGGCAATTCACGCACGGCGCGTTCATTGATCAGGGTACTATTTTGCGAGCGGCTGGTTTCTACCAGAGGCAAGCCAGAAACTACGGAAATCGAATCCGTTGTGGAGCCGAGTTCCAGCTGCACATCAAGGGTGATGGCAGCACCGACTCCGAGCTCGATTCCATCGCGCCGGGCGGTCCGGAAGCCGGTTTTTTCTACAAGGACTGAGTAAGTGCCAGCGCTCAATCGCACCGCGGTGTACAGACCGGAACCGCTGGTAGCCAACTCACGCCGCTGATTTGTGCCCCCATTTACGATGGCCACGTTAGCTCCAGAAATCGCAGTGCCCGACGGATCTAAGACCGTGCCGGTAAGAGTTGCCGAGCCCGCCTCCGACTGTGCTCGAAGGACAGGCGAGGTTAGGGCAAGGAGCAGGTAAAGGGTAAAGATTGAGGGAAGAGCGCGCTCCATAGTGTTCTCCATGTATTCCGACTTCAGGGTACAGAGAGGGAGCCCGGCAACACATCCACTAAATGAATGAGGATTGATGAATTGTTGGTTTCAAACGCAGCGTCGAGCGTTTCTCAAGTTTGGGGTGGGGGTATTGCTGGGGCGGCTGGTGGGGCTTGAACCCACGACTTCCAGAACCACAATCTGGCGCTACTACCAACTGAGCTACAGCCGCCGTGGTTGTTCTAGTCTATCATGAGAGGCAGTATGGCTGTGAATATTGGACAACGCGATCATAGCTTTTCGGAGCCGCTAGGACTGCTTACGGACTGTCATCGGCGGATTGAACAGTTCCTCGATATTCTGGTAAAAGTAACGCACCAAGTGCACGGCGGACCGCTGGATTCTGGCACCCGATCCGCGTTGAACGCGGCAATTGTTTATTTTCGGGATGCCGCGCCAAAACATATCGCGGACGAAGAAGAATCGCTGTTCCCGCGTATGAAGCAGTGTATGGCTTGCTCATCGGCGGTTACCGAGTTGCTTATGTTGGAACTAGATCATGGCAAGTTGCGGAACCTTCATGAGGGCGTGGAAAAGCTGGTGATGGAGTGGTTAACCAGGGACCGCCTGTCGGAGGCCGAGTCGCTTACCTTAACGGAGAATTTAAGTTTGCTAAAGCAGACTTATCGTACGCATATCGCAACCGAAGAAAAGGACATATTTCCTGCGGCGCAAAGCTTCTTGACTGAAGACCAACTGCAGGCGATTGGTGAGGAGATGGCGGAGCGGCGGGCGAATTTCCACCGCCCTTAGCTCCGCCAACGTGCCTTTTAGTGGGTCGGATTGAAGCCCACGACTTCTATCGTGCGGGTGCCCGCATCGATTATGCCGATGACTTCTACTTCCGTCCCCTCGAACGGCTGAGCTCCCATCTGATCATCGAGCTGGTAGGACGCTTTTGTTGTCTTGTCGTACAGAACATACTTAGTGCCTACCCGAATGATTTTTCCAGTGATTACCTGACGATGGTCAAGCCCGCTCTGCTCTCGGCGAATGATGGGCCTTGCATCTTGGGGCGTTCGCGGCGGCACTTGCGCGCCAAAGCTCAAGCCTGTGAGAAGCAAGAAAAATGCGGTGACTTTTTTCATTGTCATACCCTCCATACCCACACGCTCTTTAGAGCAATCTAAGAGCCAAGACATGGGATCAACGTCTTACCACGAGCGCTTGCCATGCGCACGGCAAAATCGACCGGTTGGGGCCGCGGATCAGCCGAGGAACTAAAGAAACATCAGCAGGTTATAGCTGATAGAGCATAAAGTACACGATTACGCCAGTTACGCTCACATAGAGCCAGATGGGGAAAGTGAACTTGGCAATTTTGCGGTGCGCGGCAAAATCCCCACGCAGAGCCCGACGCAGCGTGATAATTGCCAGCACCGGAACCGTTGCTGCAAGGACAGTATGTGTAATGAGGATGGCGAAATAAAGGCCCCGAATCGCTCCCTGCTTCTGGAACGGAACCGAACCAACCTGAGAGTGATAAACCAAATAACAGATTAAAAAGGCGACTGACACACCGAAGGCCGTCAGCATCACCTTGCGGTGCGCGGCTACTTTCTTTCGTCGAATCAAGGTGTAACCCCAAATCAGCAGAACCGCGGCCGTGGCATTCAAGGTGGCATTGATTACGGGCAGGTCATGAATTCCGATCAAGAGGGATCCTTTGCAAGAGAGCGAATATCTTCGATTAGCCGAGCGGTGCTGCCCGGATCTGAAATGCCGTAATAGCCTCGAATCTGGGCGTGTCTATCGATCAACACGAAACGTGTACTGTGGTCCAATTTGGTGCTGTCGGCTGAGGTTTCACTGAGGTGAAAGGCGTCTTTGGAAAGCCTGTTCAAATCCTTTGCTTCGCCCGTGAGAAAAAACCAGCGGCCCGCCTCGGCATGAAAGCGATTCGCATATGCCAGGAGCACCGACGGAGTGTCACGCGATGGATCTACTGTAAACGATATGAGCTTTACCGCGGGCAGTGACGCCGTCGCCGTTTGGATCTGATGCATGAGTGAGCTCATGCGCGGACAGGGTCCGGGGCAATTGGTAAACACAAAATCGGCTACCCAGATTTTTCCGTTCAGTGAGCTGCCTTGGAAGGGTGTTCCAGTTTGATCGATAAGCGTAAAATCGGGTACCACTCCATAGCTGGGAAGCGGCTCGGCGCGCCGGCAAGCAAATGCTGCCATCAGGCACGCAACAAGACTACAGCGGGCGGCTATCGAGGACCATGAGGCCATACAGAACCGGCAAGTAAATAACGGAAGTAAGCAGGACGTGGCGCGCTCGCACTTTACTGCGATCCATCATCACGCGAACGCCGGAGTACACATATGCGATGCCAAGCACAAAGGCGCCCAGCAGATAAATGTTGCCGGCCATTAAAAAGTAACGTGGCAATAAACTGATGGGAACAAGAACCAGAGAGTAGATAAGAATCCGCCGGGCCGTCGACTCACCGTCGGGTTCGACCACCGGTAGCATGCGGATTCCGGCACGTGCGTAATCGTCGCGATACATCCAGGCAATGGCGTAAAAATGCGGGAACTGCCAAAGGAAGAGGATCGCGCCAAGGATGTAAGCTTCCGTGGTAAGCGAACCGTGCGAAGCAGCGAATCCAATCAACGGGGGCATTGCGCCAGGAATCGCGCCCAGGGTGGTGGAGTGCGGCGAGCGCTGTTTCAAAGGCGTGTAGATAAATAGATAGCTGACAAGCGTGAATAAACCCAGAAGACCAGTCAACAGATTTACGCCGAAGACCAGATCCAAGAATCCGGCCAATGAGAGCAGTATGGCGAACCATAGCGCGCGATTCGGCTCGATCTTACCGGCGGGGATCGGGCGAAATTGGGTCCGCCGCATCTTCCCATCGGCCAGCCGCTCATACCATTGATTTAGCGCGGCAGTGCCTGATGCGATCAACCCGGTCCCCAGTAAAGTATGGAACAACGTCCACGATGACCACCCGGAAGTCACGCCGAAAAAGTACCCGATAGCCGTACTCATCAGGATCAGCCAGGTGATTCGAGGTTTGGTCAGCGCGAGGTAATCATTCATAGCGTTACTGCGATTGTTGCCATTGCCGCACCTGTTAGATGTGCCTGGCGATAAACGCGGTCTACATTTCCGCGATTGATCAAAATACTAACCGCCAAGACAACCCAGTCGCGGTGCGGGAAAGCATTCTCCATATTCAAAAGTGGAAGGGACCCAGTCTTAGTCTACCGCGCGGCCTTGGGCATTCACCTCGGCATGGCAGAATAGTCGAATGGCAGAAAGCAGGATCGCCCATTCCGTTTGCGCGCTTGATTGCCCCGACACCTGCTCGCTCCTGGTCAATATAGAAGATGGCCGGGCCAGCAAACTTCGCGGCAATCCCGATCATCCGGTGACTCGCGGTTTTCTTTGCGGAAAAGTCGCCAAGTATTTGGAGCGCGAATATGCAGCGGATCGTCTACTCTATCCGCAAAGACGGACGGGACGGAAAGGAAGCGGTCAATTCGAACGCATCTCATGGGACGAAGCTCTAAACACGATTGCCGCCGAACTCGCAAAAATCACAGCGCGTCATGGCTCCGAGGCGATTCTTCCCTATAGCTACGGCGGCACGATGGGCTTGCTCAATGGCTCCGGCATGGATCGACGTTTTTTTCATCGCTTGGGTGCGTCCCAGCTTGATCGAACAATTTGCGCCTCCGCCGGTTCCGCTGGCTTGACGGCTGCGAACGGCTATCGTTTCGGAACTGATCCCGAGCAGTTTCGCCATTCGAAGTTGATCATCGCCTGGGGAGCGAACATCCTTGCGACCAACGTGCATCTGTGGCCTTTCATCGTCGAAGCGCGGCGCAACGGCGCCAAATTTTACGTGATAGACCCGCTGCTTACGCGCACTGGCAAGCTGGCCGACAAGCATTTCGCCGTATATCCCGGGAGCGATCTGGCGCTTGTGCTCGGTATGGTGCACGTGATTATCGGCGAAAGCCTCCACGACGCCGATTATGTTGCCCGCCACACCGACGGATTCGATGCATTGAAAGCTCGTGCCGCTGCGTACCCGCCCGAGCGGGTTGCCGCATTGACAGGCATTTCCGCCGCAGACATCGTCGCGCTGGCTTGCGATTACGCCACCACGAGGCCTGCGGTGATTCGTGTTAATTACGGAGTGCAGCGCAGTGAGCGTGGAGGCTCCAGTGTGCGCGCGATCGCCGCGCTTCCATCACTCACCGGTTCCTGGAAAGAAGTCGGCGGCGGGCTTCAGCTCTCTACCTCCCACGCTTTCCAGCTGAATCGTGAGGACCTGGAGCTCCCGGCACTACAGAATATTTCTCCATTGGGACGGCCCGCCCGCATCGTCAATATGACCGAACTTGGTAAGGCGCTAATTGAATTGAGCGAGCCTGCCGTTCACGCTCTGGTTGTATACAACTCGAATCCCGCCGCGATCGCGCCAAACCAGAACCTGGTCCTGCAAGGCTTGCGGCGCGACGACTTATTCACCGTTGTGCTAGAGCAATTCCAGACTGACACGGCCGACTATGCCGACATCGTGCTACCCGTAACGACGTTTCTGGAGCACACCGATTTGTATTACGCCTATGGGCATTACTATCTTCAACTGGCGCGTACGGCTCTAGCGCCTCCCGGCGAAACGAAGAGCAATGTCGAGATCTTTCGTCTTCTCGCGGGACGCATGGGCTTCGACGACTCGTGCTTCGGCGACACGGAAGACGACATGATTCGGACCTTGCTGGATTCCGGCCATCCATACCTGTCCGGCATCACGCTGGAACGGCTGGATCGCGAACATTCCGTTCGTCTGAACATTCCGGAACCGTTTCTTCCGTTCGCCGAAGGAAAGTTTGGAACACCGTCGGGCAAATGCGAGTTCGGCGCGGAAATGCTCGATTACACACCACCGGTTGAATCTCGCTTAGGCGATGCCGCGCTGCGCACTCGCTATCCGCTGGAAATGATTTCATCGAAGAATCACGACAGTATGAATTCGACATTGGGCAACCGTCCAGCGGTCGATCGCCAGACTTCGGTTCTTGCGCTGCATCCGGCTGACGCTGTCGCACGCCAGATAGTCAGTGGAGATCTGGTGCGAATCTTCAATGACCGAGGCTCGGTAACCCTGGTGGCCGAGGTCGATGATGTAGTCCGCCAGGGAGTCGTTCGCCCGCCCTCCACTCGCTGGAATAAGCTATCGCCCGGCCATTCCAATATCAACGTGCTTACCTCAGACCGCTTAACCGATCTTGGACGCGGCGCCACGTTCTACAATTGCCTGGTACAAGTGGAAAAATGCGGAGACTAATCGTTCCATCGCTGAGCTTACTGTTCATCGCGATTTTGCTGCTGGCTCCGGCGGGATGCAAGCGCCGTAAGAGGCCGGTCATTAAGGCAGCCGAAGAAGAGCCGGGGATGCTCGCCACAGCCGTCGATGTGGCTGACCCAAGAGCCGCTGTTCAACTGGTTCGCGGCTTTCATGACGTGGAGCAAAAAGCCTGGCGCTGGACGACGGGCAAATTCGCAGTCACGCTTCGGCCGCCCAGAGGCTCTTCGCAAAAAGGCGCAACGCTTGCGCTCAAATTCACAATCCCCGAAGCTGTGATCGCCCAACTCCATTCTTTGCAGTTGTCGGCCAAGGTCAATGGATACGGGGTGTCGCCGGAGACCTACACCAGAGCGGGAGATTACGTTTACCTGCGCGATGTTCCCAGCTCGGCCCTCAGTGGCAACGCAGTCACGGTGGATTTCGCTTTAGATAAATCGCTTGCTCCGACTGCCGCCGAACAGCGGGAACTCGGGGTGATAGTCAGCAGGGTCGGCTTCGAATCGAAATGAAGGCGCAGGCTCCCGGCGCCAGACAATCCGCTTACTACATCATCCCTTCGCTGGTCCTGATCGTTCTCTACTGGCGCGGACTGAATTCCTGGTTCATGGCGGATGATTTTGCCTGGCTCCAACTGGACGCGCATACCTTCCATAACCTATTCGACTCGCTGTTTGCCCCCAAGGCGCAAGGAACCGTTCGCCTATTCAGTGAGCGTTTATACTTTCTGATTCTCAGCGGCATATTCGGCCCGCGCGCGCTTCCATTCCATCTTTGCGCGATGGCGACACACTGCTTCAACCTGGTTTTATCGAGCTTGATCATCCAGCGGCTGCTAGGTCCCGATCATCCCGATTCGCGTCTTGCGGGGTTTCTTGCGCCTTTGCTCTGGGCCTTCAGTTCCATGATCGCGGTGCCGCTATCCTGGGCATCGGCCTACAATCAGCTGCTTTTCGACGCCTGCATACTTGGCGGTTTCTGGTTATTTCTGCGCTTCATCGATACCCAGGACCCGCGCTTCTATTGGGCCCAAGCCGTGATCTTTCTATTCGGCTTCGGCGTGCTTGAATTGAATGTGCTTTACCCCGCACTGCTCGCGCTCTACACGCTTTGCCGTGCTCCACGCCATTTCCGCTGGACGCTGCCGCTCTTCATTCCATCAGCCGCATTCACTGCGCTGCACTTCTTCGTGATTCCGAAATCCGCTTCGCCGATTTACAAACTCTATCTCGACAGCGCGCTTCCCGAAACGCTGTGGACCTATCTCCGCTGGAGTCTGGGGCCGAGCCGCCTGAATGAATACGTGGTCGAAAGTCTCAAGTGGCCCGGACTGATTGGAAGCGTCTGTATCGGTATCGGGCTGCTTATATTTGCCGCGGCGAAAATTCGCCAGCGGAATTGGTTGCCCATCTTCTTTCTCGGCTGGTGGGTGCTATTGATGTTGCCGTTGTTGCCCTTGAAGAATCACCTAACCGATTACTATGTCACGCTGCCCTCGCTGGGCTTTTGCTGGCTGGGCGCGTGGGCCATCAGTGAGGCTTGGAAAATGGGCGATGCGTGGAAGTATGCCGCCGTCAGTTGCACTCTGTTTTACGCGATTGGTTCGCTCTTCCAGATTGACGGGATCACAAGTTGGTACTACGACCGGACGCGCCACCTGCACGCCGTTGTGGAACAGGTGAATGAAGCGCACCGCCGATCGCCCGATAAAACAATCCTTCTCACCGGTGTATCCACCGATCTTTATTCCACCGGCTTTCAGGATCATCCGTTTGCGATTTATGGAATCGATAAAATCTTTCTCGCTCCAGACTCTATAGCCGAAGGGGCCGGCATCGACAGCTATAAAATCGGAGCCTCCGAAGCCGCGCAGGCCTTGCAACATGACGAGGCGATCGTGTTGTCCATTTCCGGCAACGATGTGATGGATTCCACGGATCGGTACAAAATGGTTCTCGGGGCGCAGGCTCTTGCCCAGAACGCCCGTCTGGTGAATCTCGCAGATCCGGCTTATTCCAGCAGGCTTGGCCCCACATGGTATGCCGCCGAAAATGGCTTCCGCTGGATGCCGAAGCGGGCCACGCTGCAGATTGGCGGACCCACCGCGCCTAATCAACGGCTTCACGTCTTCGGCTATTGCCCAGGAACTCTATTAGCGAAGGGTCCGCTTGAATTATCGGCGCGTATCAACGGAGAAGAACTGGGCAAGCAGCCTTTACGCAAGAGCGATGAATCCTTCGATCTCGCTTTTCCGCTACCCGATGGTTTATCGGGCAAATACTCTTTGGAAGTAACCCTTGAAGTTAGCCGCACGTTTCAAGCTCCAGCGGATCCGCGCCAGCTCGGCCTGATTATCGGCTCCGTCAGCATCCAGTAGCACCGCCCGGTCAACCCTCCCGCAAACATTCCATCGGATCCGCCCGCGCTGCCCGCCAAGCTGGACTCGCCGCCGCTAATAAGGCCGCCACCGCCAATAAGATTCCAGCGCCAGAGAGTACGATGGGATCGAGCGGCGACACTCCTGGTATCAAGCTCTTCAATAACTGCGTCGCGACGGCCGTTCCGGTCACGCCCGCCATCAAACCAAAGAGCGTCATCCGCCCCGCACCACGGATCACTCGAAAGATCGCTCCAGCCGGCGCTTCTCCTAATGCCGCGCGAATTCCAATTTCACGTCTTGACTCCGTTACTGAGGCCGCAAGTGTAGCAGCCAATCCAGCCGCGGCCAAGAGAAGCGAGATCGCGGCGAACCCGCCGAGTATCCAGACGATCAGCCGGCGCTCTTGTAAACCCCCTTCGACATGCCGCTCCAGGGGACGCGGGTGGATTTCCTCGATATTACGATCGACGCTCCACACCGCATCGCGGAATTCCTTCTCTAGTGATGCGGCATCCCGCGATGTTTTCGCCATGTAGAGAAATCCTTCTGATGGGACCTGCAACGACGACAGATAAATCGCCGGTTCAGCGGCCGCGTCTAGCGATCGGTTGCGCGTGTCGCCGACAACACCGATCACTTGAAATTCCGACCACGGCTTCATCTGTCCGTTCCAAAATCCCAACCGCAAGATCGACCCCACGCCGTCCGGGAGAAAGCGCCGCGCAAAGCTCTGATTGATCATCGCCTTGAACGGGAGCCCGGTCCGGTCTTCACTGGTGAATCCTCTTCCGGAGATAATCCGGATCCCCAACAGTGGCAGCAATTCCGGACTCACTACGCCTACCGCCGCCATCGGGCGCTGTTTCTCAGGAGTAGTATCACCGCTTCGTAGAAAGCGTGTTCTCAGCGAACCCAGCGGGACACCAACCCCGCCGCCCACCGCGCTGACGCCAGGAATTAATCGCAGACGCGCCATCGCCTGCTCATGAAAAGCGATCATCTTCGCATCCGTGTCGTATCTCGCCTCGGGAATGCCGATGCCCGCCAACACCACCTGCTCCGTCTGATACCCTCGATCCGCACTTAAGGTTTTATATAACGAGCGAAGGATGAGTCCACCCGATGCGAGAAGCGTCACGCTCAACGCGATCTGGGCCGTCGTCAATCCAGTGCGAATGAGGATCGCTCGTTTAGACGGCGAAATTCCCGATCGCAACAATCGTTTGATACTTATGCCGGGCAGTGCGGCCAACGGTAACAAGGACGAGACCATGGCGCCCGCGAGCGAGATGCTAACCGAGAACGCTACTACTGTCGAATCGGGATGCAAGCCGCCAAACTGGGCGTAGGCTGCTATCGCCGGAATGTGTGCCGCCCCTTGCAGCAAGGCATAGGCGCCGGCGACCCCCGCTAGTGCCGTCGCACCTGACAGCCACAAACCTTCCGCCAACTGAGCGCTCAAGAGGTCACGCCATCCTGCGCCTAAACTCACGCGGATTGCAGAGTCTCGAGTCTCTCGCGCGGCGCGCGCTAACAGGATCCCGCCGGCATTCGCAGCGGCTATCAGCATTAGCACACAAGCGGCGCCAAGAAGCAACAGCAATGGCCGGCGACGGTTACTTGTCAGCGCAGTTTGCAAATCTTCGGCCATGAATCGCGACCTAGGATTCGTATCGGGATGTGCCACGCGCAAGCGGTCCGAAAGCAATGCCAACTCGGCCCGCGCTGCTGAAAGGGAGACCACTCTCGCGATGCCAGCCAACATGCGGGCATCTCGCTGGCAGCAATAATCATGCTCGTCTAGTGGAATATAAAGGTCTGGATTTTCACCATTGATCGGGAAGCGGAACCACGCCGGCAGCACGCCTGCCACTCGATAAGGCATGTCATTCAGGGAGATGGTTTTGTTTGTGATTGCCGGATCGCCCCCAAAGCGGCTGTTCCACAGCGCGTGGGTCAGCCATACTACCCGCCGGTCGTGTGCGGGAATTGAGAACTGGACGCCCAACGTCGCAAAAAATTCCGGCGTAACCATTCCGGAAAGCGTCACCTGCACCGGCTGGATGCTGCTATCAGTTAAGCCCCAGGTGCGCTTGGTATAAGCAGCGGCCGAGACTATCGACTGGGAAGCCGCTCGCAAATCCCGGACATCCTGCCATGAGATGCCGGCGCCTGCGTCAATGGCGACAAGCTGCTCAGCCGCCGGGTATGGTAAAGCGCGAAAGACCACGGCGTTGGCGAGCGTGAAGACAGCCGTGGAGACCGCGATCCCCAAGGCCAGCGTGACCACTACCGCAGTTGTTGACGCGGGCCGATTACAAAGCCGCCGCAGACTGAGATACATCTCTCGATTATGCCAACGAAAAAATGGAGGCGCTATTGAACGCTTGCTTGAACGGAAAAGGACTTCATCCAGCGCAGGATTGCATCCATTCCTATGTCTTTCTTTACTGAAGTTTCAAAGATTGGGATTCCGGGTCGAACCGAATCGATGTTTGTATGAGCGGTCGCGGCATCGAACTCCACCGCTTGCGCGAGATCCATTTTTGTAATGATCGCGGCATCGGCGGTATGAAAAATGGATGGATATTTCAGGGGCTTATCTTCACCTTCAGTGACCGACAAGAGGACCGCGCGAGCATTTTCGCCAAGATCGTAGCTGGATGGGCAGACCAGATTTCCCACGTTCTCAATGAACAGAAAATCCAGGTCGCCCAATGTCCAATCATCTAAAGCACTGCTCACCATGTTGGCATCCAGGTGGCAAATGGTACCGGTGCAGATTTGCTTCACGGGAACTTGGCTGCGCGCCAGGCGCACGGCATCGTTATCGGTGGCAAGATCGCCTACCAGCGCCGCGACGCGAAACTCCGTTCGGAGCAGGGACAAGATCCGCTCCAAAAACGCCGTTTTACCCGAGCCGGGGCTGGAAACCAAGCTGATGACGCAGACTCCCGCATCTTTATAACGGACTCGCAAAACTCGTGCCGCCGCGTCATTCTTGTTTAATACCTTCTGCCGGACTTCCACCAAACGCGGCTGCATCATGTCTGTAACTCTAACGCGGCCAGGTCCAGCTCAGCACCTTGGACAACGCGGCAGGCCGAGTTGCCACATCTTGCGCAATGAAGGCATTGTCCGGAAATCGGATCGCCGTCGACACCGCATGTCGCGCAGTGAATACGGATGGGAATCTCTTCGATGAGCAACGTGGAACCTTCCAGGGAGGTACCCTCGCACGCCAGTTGATAAGAGAACAACAGCGCGTCCTTTACAACGCCGGAAAGAGGACCGAGCCTAAGGTGAACGGCACACACCTTCCCTCCGCCTTGCCGAACCACTTCTTCCTCCACACCTTCGACGATGCTTAAGGCAATAGACAGCTCATGCACGGTTGATTACATCGTGCTGATGCGAATGTATCGTTTAATGTCGGGGAGCGACGCGACAATCGCCATCGCGGCCAGGGCCACGGCCAGTCCACCGAGAAAACTCTTCAAGCTCATTGTGTTACCTCCTCTAATTCCTTCTCGATCAAAAATTCAACCATCGCCGCCGCCTCTTCAATAGCCGCGCTCACTGGCGAAGTCAATCCCATGCGCCCCTCTTCGCCACCCAGGTCGCCAGGCTCACAACCCACTAATAGGACGCGGCCTAACCGACCCCCCATCGCTTTAGCAGTTCGCATCACCTGCACGGGATCCATGCTATGAGCGTCCACCATGTGCTTATCGGGACTCTCAAGATCGTTTACATCCGGTTCAATGATGTACAGCGTACCGGGCTGGCCGCCCCGCGAAACGGCGTCGACTAAGATGGTCAACTCTGGCGCGTCCAGTAAGGCATATGTCAGGTCCAGACCGCGAATGCCAAAGTCCACTACGCGCACTTCGTCGGCTCGCGTTCTGCCGGCCTGCGTTCTGCGGGCCAGCACGTTGGCAACCTCGCAGCCGAAGGCGTCGTCACCTTGAAAAATATTACCGATGCAGGCGACTAAAATGTTCACACTAGTTCCACTTCTTCAGGTCCGAAGAAGAAGCGATGGCCGATTTGCCGGGCGATGCCGAAGTCGCGGCCGGGGTCGTCTTCCACGGTGACCGCAAGGTGAATATTGTCTTCGAAATCCCGCTCCACAGATTCGATGATCGCGATTTTACCGTCAAGCGCAATGTCGAATATGTCGGCCTTCTTTCGGGGATGCAAGCGCACGCGATCGCCTTCGCGAAATTGGAGCTTCGAAGCATTTCGCAAACCGCGTATCGCCCCGTGCATTTTCGCGAAGGCTTCGGGAGGCAGCGCTTCCGTGCGATCGAGGATAGCTCTTGAACGATCGTCCCCGGCTCGAACCTCCTGCTTTTCTTCATCGCTTAAAGTGAGGACACGCAACGTGAGGATCTCGTCGATTTCCGTACCATCGAAGAAATCCCCCGCGCTTTCCGGAGCGATTTGCGGATAGTCGTAAAGAATGATGGGCGAGGAAAGCATCAGGCTACGCTCGCCTTCGCGACCGGCAAGCACCGGCCAGGTGGCGATATTCTGGCAGGCGGTAGCCGCGGCGCGATGTTCTTCCGGGGGGTCCAGAAGCGATAGAAACGCGCCCCGTTCCACCCCCAATAGCGTATGAACGGATAGCATCGCGCCGTCCGCGCCGGCGCCTGCGGTTAAGTTCGATATGCGAACGGTAAAGCGAAAGACGCAGCGGCCGACTCGCGCCGATTCAATTTCCACCGCTCCTGTAATGGGGGGAAATGATAACGGATGGCTCTGCGGCGAATCATCCAGTGGCAAGCCCGACAGCGTGATTTCACGCTCGAATTCGCCCTGCAGGAATCGGACTCTAACATCGATCGCCGCCTCGCCGTCGCTCTCCACCAGGCATTGGGTTTGCATCATGGTACGGTCTGCGCCGCCCACGGGTCCGAGCGTTCCAAAATGCCAACGCTGCTGATTCTTCACCGAAGACTTGCGGTAAGGATATAGCATGAGGCCTTCAAACAACACGGCGTTCGCAATCTTTTCGAGCGGTTCAAAATTCACGATGCCGCCTCCTTTTCCAGGAGCAGAAGACTCTCGATGGCTTCTTCCCAGGTCGCTAAGCCTTGGTGACGTTTGTACTCATAGAGGCGCTCAAAGGCATCGCGGCGCAATCGGAGCCACGCACTGTTGGGGTAATAGTGGTCCATCATTTCGCGCCAGATCGACGAAGGCAAACGGAAACGCGCCTCTTGATTCCAACCAATCTGATCGATCTGCAGAGTGCCATCGGGCGCCGCGTAAAAGATGGTCCCGCTGAACTGGAAGCACAGCGGCACCTCGTCATCCTTTATCGCGTGAAAGTACTTCGCCGCCCCTACATTGAAATCGAACGTGCAGGGAACGGGGAGTTCCGCGCTGACGCTACCGGAAAATGCCGTAAGCGTGACAGCCGCATGCGTCCATAAAAACGATCGCAGGGTTTGGCTCCAACGGTCCGGTTCTCCGAAGAGATCGCGCAGGCTTTCGCGTTCCCCCGCATCATAATGCCGCCGCGATGCCTCGATCAGAATCTGGCAGCGGAGGGCGACGCTTTGAATGGTTTGGGTAGAGTTCGGATTCACGGCACATAAGCGGAAAGCAATCGTAGGTGCTGCGGCAAAAGGTACCGCTGCCGCGCTTTCGATGCTGAAAATCAGGCCGGGCATGCAGTCCCTCTGCGCCGCAGCACCTCGAAAAACCGACTGATCTCGCCCCAAACCGCCGCCCCACCCGAAAGGCCGTGCCAGTGTAATCGAATCAGTCCAACTAATTTATAACACTCGTCAATGGGAACCAGGAAGTATTCCCGCGTCGCTCCGACGCGATTTACCAGCAGTGCTTCGACGTCCGCTTGCATATCCTGCAGCTCAGGATTGGCGCGCGATAATTCTTCCCATGCGTCCAGCCGAAGAAGGGATTCCGCCGCGCCCGCCGGGCCGGGATACAGCGCTATTATTTTTTGCGCTGGAGTGCTGTATGAGAAAAATGCGAGCGAGATTGGAATCATCAGATCGTCCCATAGGGCGTCGCTGATTTGAAAATGGAGCAGCGCCTGAACGCTGCGCGGAATTGGTCGATACACACTCCTGTAGAGCTCCGCGCAGGATCTGCAGGCGCAACGAATGCGCCGCGAAGAGGGATCAAAACTATGCCCGTGCTCGCTTGCGAGTCCTTCTCCACAAGTGTCGCAACGTTCTTCAGGTTCGCGCGAGCGTATAAATTTACGGAGCGCCGCTACAGGAGCATGAGCCATATCAGACACTCCTGGGAATGGTGAATCCGAGCGCGGTCAACGGCACAAAATCATCATGCCCTGTACTCTGTTCGATGAGAACGTCCGTCGCGTCGGGTACCGCTTCCCTCACTGCCGCCTCGACCGATTCCTTTAATCCACATCCGCTGCCCGTCAAGCGTACACGAACCACACCTTCGAAAACACCCATCAATTCCACACTTCCGTGCATTTTGCCAAGGGCATGTACCACCCTTGTCTCCATGTCGTCGGGATGTAATCCATGCAGAACAAGCAGGCTCGCCACCAAGCCATCGCCGGCAAGACGCCGTATCATTGCCTTGCCGGGATCTCCGCTATCGAACACGATTTCCATCATGCGGTTGAGACCCGCGCCGTGGAGTTCCAAAATCGCTTCCATCAACGCATGTGCGGTATTGCGGCTTTCGCGGTCGGGCATCTCGTCTAAGCGGCGCACCAGATCTTCGATGCGCCGGACCCGATCCTCGTCAACTTTGGACATTAGAGCTAATGCCCCTGCACGCCGAACATCGGAGAGTGACGAACGTCGAGCGTCTTGCCTTTGCCAAGGTACATATGTACGCCGCACGGAAGACATGGATCGAAACTTCGAACAGCTCGCATGATGTCGATGCCTTTGAAGTTGTCTGGCCCGTTTTCCTCAAAGATCGGTGTGTTCTGAACAGCATCTTCGTAGGGTCCCGGCGTGCCGTATATATCTCGCGGATTAGCGTTCCACGGGGTGGGCGGATAAGGATGATAGTTCGCGATCTTGCCATCGCGAATCACCATGTGATGGGAGAGTACGCCCCGTACAGCCTCATGGAATCCGCAGCCGATCCCATCCTCCGGCACCTTGAATTCGCGGAAGGTCTTGGTATTGCCCTTATGCAATTCCTTCATCGCCTGTTCCGCGAAATAAAGAGCAGCGGCGGCGGAATACGCCTGGAAGTAAGTCCGCGCCCGATCGCGTTCAATCGCGTTGCTCCACTTGGGGATCTTCCATTCGAACTCTACTTCGGGCTTGCCGGCGGTCTTCGGCAGATAGATCTTGACGCTCTTGCCGGTTGCTTTGATGTAGCCGATATCTACGATGCCCGCCAGAGCCGTAGACCAGAAACGAGCGATGGGTCCGCCGCCGGTGTCGAGCGCAAGATAATCGCCAGTGCGCTTATAAAACCAACGCGGCGACATCACCCAGGAGTAGTTCCCCTTAAAATCGCGCTTCTGTGGACGTGGAGTGGTGGTCTGGTTCCATGGATGATTTCGGTCGACAGGGTTGCCGAGCGGATCGTTCTTAACGAACATCTCCTCGTTTTCCCAGCCATCGTAATAGGAACTTCCCAGTAAGATGCGAATGCCAAGATTGATGTCAACCAGGTTATTGGTAACTAACTCGCCGTCTACTATAACCCCCGGAGTAACATACATGGCTTTGCCCCACTTATCCATGTTTTCGTACTTGTAGTCGCAGACATCGGGGTTCTGGAACGATCCCCAGCATCCTAATAAGATGCGCCGCTGACCTACTTTCTCATAGCCGGGAAGAGCCTCATAGAAGAAGTCGAATAAGTCGTCGTGAAGCGGAACCACCTTCTTCATGAATTCCACGTACTTCATCAGGCGGACCATGTAGTCCGTGAATAATTGGACGGTCGGAATTGTTCCGACGCCGCCTGGATAAAGAGTGGATGGATGCACGTGACGGCCTTCCATCAGGCAGAACATTTCACGGGTCATGCGGCTCATCTGCAGAGTTTCCAGATAGAACGATCCGGTAAACGGATTCAGCGCCCGCATGATATCGGCGATGGTCCGGTATCCATGCTGGTCCCCATGCGGTGAGAGAGTTTGCTCCGCCTTCGCCAGGACGCCGGGGTTCGTTTCCTTCACCATCTGTTCGCAAAAATCAACCCCCACCAGGTTGTCTTGGTACAGGTTGTGATCGAACATGTACTCGGCTGCTTCGCCAAGATTCGTGATCCACTCCGCCATATTCGGCGGACGAACGTTGAATGCCATGTTCTGCGCATAGCAGGCGCAGGTGGCGTGGTTGTCCCCGCAAATTCCGCAAATACGGCTTGTAATGAAGTGGGCATCGCGAGGATCTTTGCCCTTCATGAAGACGCTGTAGCCGCGGAAAATGGACGAGGTGCTATGGCATTCGGCTACCTGGCGATTTGCAAAATCGATTTTTGTGTAGATACCAAGACTGCCGACGATCCGCGTAATCGGATCCCAATTCATCTCAACCAGGCGGCGTTGCGAACTATCTTTCAATACTCCGGGTTCGGATAATGTTGCCATGTATGCTCCTTTATGCGCCCGTCAACTAACTAGAATGCGCGCGGCCGATAGCCCGTTGTCAGGTGGGTTCCGGCATGCCGCCACTTTGGTTCTTTATTGACTGTTGAGTTCGTGAGGCTGCGGAGAGACCGCACCGCCGCTCCATAAACGCTAATGGCCGCCGCCGAGACTCTTGCGCCGGGCGGCTCATCCATGAACGGCATGAACTTATCTGGAAAGCCCGGCATGGTGCATCCGATGCAGATGCCACCGACGTTCGGGCATCCGCCGATGCCGTTCATCCACCCGCGTTTCGGGACGTTGCAGTTGACGACGGGTCCCCAACAACCAACCTTGACCAGACACTTCGGCGAATTATAATCCTCAGCGAAATCGCCTTGCTCATAGGAGGCCGCGCGATCACAACCGTCGTGAACCGTTCCACCGAATAACCACTTCGGACGTAGTTGATCGTCAAGCGGGATCATCGGCGCCAGACCGGCAAGCTGGTAGAGGAGATAGAGCAGCGTCTCCATGAAATTATCCGGCTGCACCGGACACCCCGGGACGTTGACGATCGGTAAGCCAGCCTTAGACTTCCATTTCCAACCGAGGTAATCGGCCAGACCCATGCAGCCAGTGGGGTTGCCCTCCATCGCATGAATGCCGCCATACGTCGCGCACGTTCCCGCGCCGACAATAGCCGTAGCTTTCGGAGCCAGCCTGTCGATCCATTCGCAAGTGGTAATCGGCTGGCCCGTGTCAGGATCAGTGCCAAGAGCAGCCCAGTAGCCTTCGTTTTTTATCTTTTCATTGGGAATGGAACCTTCCACCACAAGGACAAAAGGCTCGAGCTTACCTTCCCATGCCTGATACCAATACTTCATGAAATCGTCGCCGTTTTCATAGGCAAGGACGGGGTTATGTAAGTGGACTTTAGGGAGGCCGGGAATGGCTCCCAGGAGGACATCTTCCACGCTTGGCTGGGACGCGGCGGTGATCGAAATCGTATCGCCATCGCAGCCCAAGCCCGCTGTAATCCAGAGCACGTGAACTTCTTTCACATCTGGCGGCCTTTGCGTGGATCGACCGTACGGAGCGACTTCTGCCGACATGGGCACCTCACTTCTCCGATATGGATTCTATTCCCTGGATACGACGGAGTCAAGACGGCCCTGGTTACACAATCGTTTCGCGAAAGACTACCCTTGGCCGCCGAACATCGGGAGGCTTACATAAACAATCCAGGGCCTTCTAAACCCGGCGGCCTGAAAATGTTTGAGGTGGCGGTGCAAGAACAATCGGATGTACAATGCCCACTTATGTTCGTTCCTCTAACTCCCATCCGTTGTATGCACCGCGCCGTGGATTTATTTGGCAAGAAAGTGGGCATCGTTTCGGGTGATCTTGCGTTCACTTACGCTCAGTTCGGAGAAAGATGCGAACGTCTGGCAACCGCTCTGAAAAAGGAAGGACTCCGTGGTGGTGACCGCGTGGCATTCCTCAGCTTTAATACTCACCAGTTGATAGAAGGTTATTACGGCGTCGTGCAGGCTGGGGGCATCGTGATGCCTTTAAATGTACGGCTTTCTTTGGGGGAACTCGTTAATATCCTGAACCATTCCGGTGCCAGGATGTTACTTTTCGAAAACGATTTCGCGCCCCTTTTGGAGAGTCTTCGCCCACTCTGTCATTCGGTGGAACGCTGGATTACGCTCGACTCCGCAATCCCTATCGCCGATTACACCTACGAAGAACTGCTCGACAAAGGACACGCCGAACGCGCGGATATTTTCTCCTTCGATGAACATGCCATCGCTGAACTGTTCTACACCAGCGGCAGCACTGGTACGCCGAAAGGGGTCACGCTAACGCATCGCACGCTCTACCTTCACGCGCTTTCGGTCGCTGGAATGTTTCTGGACGTAGACAGCGCGGTGGACCTGCACACTATCCCTATGTTTCACGCGAACGGCTGGGGCCGGCCCCAAGCTTCGACTATGCTCGGCATCAAGCAGGTGATGGTAAGGCGCTTTGAGCCGACGCTTGTCTTTAAGTTGATCCAGCAACACAGGGCAACGGACATGAGTCTGGTTCCGACCATGGCGAACGCTCTGATTAATGCGCCTGACCTTGGCGTTTATGATATTTCCAGCATGCGGCACGTGATGCTCGGCGGTTCCGCATCCACGCCGGAGCTGGTGGAACGCGTAGAAAAAGCGCTCAAGTGCGAAGCCTTTTCCGGCTATGGCTTAACGGAGACTGCTCCGGTTTTGACGTCCGCGCGGCGTAAGCCCGGGCTGGTGCCAGCGAACGAAGCGGAGCGTTATCGCCGTCAGGCAATGGCCGGATGGCCCGTCCTCGGCGTCGAAGTGCGTGTCGTCGATGAAAACATGAACGACGTGGCGCGTGACATGAAATCGATCGGCGAAGTGGTGGCGTCCGGCGATCACGTGATGGAGGGATATTTCCGTGAGCCGGAAGCCACCGCCGCTGTGATGACCGGGCACTGGTTCCACACCGGCGACATGGCCGTGTGGGATGACGACGGATACATTCACATCGTCGACCGAAAGAAAGAAATTATTATCAGCGGCGGCGAGAACATCTCCTCGCTGGAACTGGAAAAAGAGATCTTTGCCCATCCCGATGTGTTCGAATGCGCCGTGGTTGCCGCGCCCGATTCAAAGTGGGGTGAAGTGCCGGCCGCCATTGTCGTACTGAAGCCCGGCGCCACCCTGACGGTGGAAGAATTGCTCGCCTTCCTTCAGGAACGCCTGGGCAAATTTAAGCTGCCCCGCATCATCGAGTTCACGGACGAGCCGCTTCCTAAAACCGGCACGGGCAAAATACGCAAGCTTGTCCTCAAGGAAAAATTCTGGGCCGGCAAGGAAAAGCGTGTGCAAGGCTGATGCAGGCACTGGTACTCGATTGCGATGAGGACGATCGTGACCTTCTCAGTTCCGAATTATGGGACCTGGGTGCCGAAGGCATCATCGAGCATGACTCTTACCTTGAGGCTTTCTTCGTCGAGGTCCGCAATCCTTTGACTGCGCAGTTTTCGCAGCGGGGGGCACATTGGGTAGAACATCCCGATACCGATTGGGAACAGCAAACCCGCGACGCATTTCCGCCGCTGCTGATTGGCGAGACATTCTTTTTGGTTCCGCCATGGTGTGCTGAACCGCCACCCAAGGGCCGCGTCCGTTTGGAAATTACACCCGGCCGCGCGTGTGGTACTGGCTGGCACGCGTGTACGCAAATGTGTCTTGAAGCGATGGAGCGGATTCTGACAGCAGGAGATTCGGTGCTTGACGTTGGTACCGGTTCAGGGATTCTTTCGGTTGGCGCAAAGTTGCTTGGAGCGGGAACGATTGTTGGTTGCGATGTCGACCCCGATGCCGTGGCTACCGCCGCAGAGCGCGTCGACAACCCGCTGTTCATAGGTTCGGCCGACGCGGTGGGCAACGACTCATTCGATTTGATCGTGGCAAACATCAGCGAAGCGGTAGTGCTCGATCTCTGGCCTGACTTCAATCGCATCCGCAAATCCGGCGGGCACTTGATTTTGTCGGGCTTCCCATCGATGGACGGCCTTCCGCCAGCCGCCGAAGTAATCGAACGCGAAGGCTGGCTCTGTTTCGTATATTAAAAGTATTCTCAAGATGCCCAAACTTGTATTGGTTGGATTGCTCCTCGGCGCTTCTCTATTCGCCGCCGATTTCGATGTTTTGATTCGCGGTGCGCGGGTCGTCGATGGCAGCGGCAATCCCTGGTACCGCGCCGACGTCGGAGTCAAAGATGGAAAGATTGCCGCAATTGGGCACTTAAATGGCAAGACCGCCACACGCACTATTGAGGCCAACAACCGCGTCCTCTCGCCCGGCTTCATCGACGTTCATACGCACTTGGAAACTATGATTGAAAAGGTACCCCAGGCCGACAATTTTCTGCTCGATGGCGTCACAACCGCTATCACCGGCAATTGCGGCACCTCGCACATCGATCTCGCTGAATGGTTTGGTCAATTAGATAAACTCGGCCTGGGGATCAACGTCGCTTCACTCATCGGTCATAATGCAGTCCGGACGGAAGTGATGGGAACAGCCAATCGCCTGGCCACCGCGGAGGAAATTCTGCGGATGCAAGCTGTCGTCGAGAAAGCCATGCGAGATGGAGCTGTTGGATTCGCAACCGGCCTCATCTACGTTCCCGGCACTTATTCAAACACCGCGGAAGTAGTCGCCTTGGCTAAAGCCGCCGCGAAATATAACGGTGTGTATGCCAGTCATATGCGCGATGAAGGCGATCATGTTTTGGACGCCATTACGGAAGCCGTTACGGTCGGCAAGGAAGCGGGAATGGCTGTAGAGCTGTCACACTTCAAGATCGACAATCGCCGGCTCTGGGGGGCGAGTGACAAGTCTCTCGATCTGGTGGAGAAGTTTCGCCGCGAAGGTGTCGATGTTGTGATCGATCAGTACCCCTACGATCACTCCAGCACCAGTCTTAGCACGATGCTTCCGACATGGGCCCTCGCCGATGGACAGGCGAAGATAGTCGAGCGCTTAAGCGATCCCGGTATGCGCAAGAAGATTGTCGGCGAGATGCTGGCGAAGATCGATTCGCTGGGTCAACCCGATTATTCCTACGCCATTGTCGCCAGTTTTGAGCCTGACCCCAGCTATAACGGAAAGAACATTTCGGAGATTAACGTTTTGAAAGGGCGCGACAAGACATCCGCGAATGAAGCCGAGACGATCCTCGATATGGTGGCCGCCGGGAGTGCGTCGATGGTTTTCCATTGCATGGGCGAACAGGACGTAGAGCGCATCATGAAATATCCGAACACCGCCGTGGCGAGCGATGGTTGGGTAATCGATTTCGGAAAAGGTGTGCCGCACCCCCGTTCTTATGGCACGAATGCACGCGTCTTAGCGGAGTTTGTGCGCACTAAACATACACTGGCGCTGGAGGATGCGATCCGCCGCATGACGTCTTTACCGGCGCGAACTTTCCAGTTTCACGATCGCGGCCAGATTCGTGAGGGGTTCGTCGCCGATCTTCTGCTGTTCGATCCCGCAAAGATTCAAGATCCCGCGACGTTCCAGAAACCGCACCAGTATTCACAAGGCTTCGACATGATTATGCTGAACGGAAAGATCGCCGTGGAGAACGGGAAAATTCTCGATGGTCACGCGGGCCGCGTCCTGCGGAGATCCGTCAATTAGCCCGCTGGCGGACTAAACCATCTCCTCGTCGATAAAGCACCAACGCCAATTTTCGCCCGGTTCGACAGACTGCATTATCGGATGGTCAGTTGCGTTATAGTGTTTCGTCGCGTGACGATTCTTCGATGAGTCGCAGCAGCCGACATGACCGCATGACAGACAAAGCCGCAGATGAATCCAGCGGTCGCCCGTCTTCAAGCATTCTTCACAGCCGTTTGTTTTCGGTTTTACGTCGTGAATCTTTGAGAGGTGCTTGCAGCTCATTATTTTTCCTTTGGAGGGTTGCTTGGCAGATGAACGTCGAATCGCGTGTCGCCTGGTTTGGACACAACGCCCAGTGCGCCGCCATGGACCCGCGTCACGATACGGTGACAAATATCAAGCCCTAAACCCGTTCCCTCGCCGATGGGCTTTGTTGTAAAAAAGGGTTCAAAAATGCGTGTCTGTAATGCCGGTGGAATACCCGGACCGGTGTCGCCGATCTCAACTAAAACACCACCGTTAGCTTCGCGCTGGGTGCGGATGGTCAATCGTCCAACGTCCTTCATGGCATCGAGTGCGTTGTCGATCAAATTTGTCCACACCTGATTCAATTGGCTCGGGTAGGCACAGATGAGCGGCAGGCTGGCATCATAGGCGCGGACCAATGCGATGGCGCCGCGCAATCTTGGCGCGAACATTTTCAGCGTGGCTTCGATGCCCTCATGAACGTCGACTTCCTGCGAACGCGGCTCATCCATGCGCGTGTAAACCTTGACGGACTTCAACAACTCCGAGACGCGCTTCATGCTGGTTTCAATTTCCAGCGCCAAGTCGATAATGCGGAGAGTGGATTCCAGCCAGCCGATGGCGCCAACGAGTTTCGCGTCCGGAATGATTTCCGATAGCCGGTCAAGATGCTCGATTGTTACTCCCGCCGCTACCAGAGTCGGCGATAGATCCCAGGATTCCGTAAACTGATGAGCTTCCAGCCACTCGCAAACCTGTGCTTCGCGATCGCTCTGGTCGAGTGCCGTGAGTAACGGCTTTTTCTGAGCGTACAGCTTGTGTTTTAGTTCGATTAAAGCTTTTCTCTGCTCGGGAGCAAAGCGCTCGTCGTAGCCGAGTGAAAGATCGCGCGAGCGGTCCATGTGCTCGCGCATGCTCGCCGCCGCTCGTTGCGCCGCCGCCGCCGGATTATTCAACTCATGCGCCAACCCCGCCGCCAGTTTTCCGATTGACGCCAATTTTTCCTGTTGACGCTGAGCCGTTTCGATCGCTTGCGATCGGGCCGACATCGCTTGCAGCACTGTTTCGGCGAGTGTCGAACACTCTGCTATCATTTTCCGAAACGCCTCAATTTCCAAACGCACTACGCGCAATGGCCCCACTGCAACCGCCGTAGCCAGCGCCGGGCTTCCGCTTATCATCGAAATTTCGCCCACGAAGCTACCGTGTCCGTGCTCCGCCAATAACTGATTCTCGTCGCCCACCTTGCGAGTGACCCGCACCATTCCCGACAGCACGGCATAAAACGGATAGCCCACTTGGCCTTCCGTGAAAAGTTTATCGCCGTCATTCAGCTCCACTTCACGCCCGTGAGCCAGCAGTTGCCCAATCAGATCCTCGGACAGTTTGGGGAACATTCGTTGTTCCGTCAGGTCTTGTTGCATCAACGTACCTTGCTGAGATATTGGTGAACCATTTGCACGCAGATCGACCCTTCGCCCACGCTCGATGCTACGCGTTTTACGGAGTTGTGACGGGTATCCCCCGCTACAAAAACACCGGGCATCCCCGTTTCAAACAGGAATGGATCGCGATCGAGTTTCCATCCAACGGGCCGCTCTCCGTTTTTACTGAGGTGAGGTCCAGCCAGAAGATAGCCTCGTTCGTCCATCGGTAAAGACTCGCCAAGCCATTTCGTACACGGCTCAGCGCCGATGAAGATGAATAGCGAACTTGCTGGAACACGGCGCGTCTCGCCATTACTTTTATCGGCGATACTCAATTCCGTTAAACGATCATCGCCGTGCGCCTCCACCACCTCGCAGCAGGGAGATATTTCAATATTCGGCGTTGCCGCTATCTGGTCTATCAGGTACTGCGACATGCTCTTCTGCAAAGACTCGGCGCGTACCAGCATAATCACTTTCCTGGCGTACTGTGAAAAGTACATCGCCGCTTGGCCAGCCGAGTTCGCGCCACCAATTACGTAGACGTCTTCGTCCTTGCAGGCCATCGCCTCGGTCATCGCGGCCCCATAGTAGACGCCGGCCTCGCGCAAACGATCAAAACCTGGGATGTCCAGTTTCTTCCAGGACAAGCCCGTCGCGATCAGTAATGCATGACAGCTTACTTCGTTGCCGTCGGCTAATTTGACGATCCGATAAGGTCCCTCGCACCGCAACTGGACGGCTTCTTGCGGGGACAAAATTTCCACTCCGAACCGGCGCGCCTGGGCTACTGCGCGACGCGCCAAATCGGCCCCCTTCAGCCCCGACGGGAAACCTAGATAGTTCTCGATCCGCGAACTCATCCCGGCTTGGCCACCTGGTGCATCGCGCTCGATGATCATTGTCTTCAACCCTTCCGAAGCCCCGTAAACAGCCGCTGCCAGTCCGGCTGGGCCGCCGCCGACAATCAAGAAATCGTAAAACGTTGTCTCGGCTCGAGTATGCAGTCCAAGTTTTTCGGCGATCTTCGCCGTCTCCGGTGCATCCAGACGCGAATTGTCGGAAAACAGTACAACTGGAAATTCCGGATGATTTCCATTTAAGGATTCCGAAGCTCGCTTGATCTCTGGATCGGTTTCCATCATGTCGACGTCCAGCCACTGGTACGGGACATGATGTCGGCCTAGAAAATCTCTTAACTGATGGCTCTTCGGCGACCATCGATGGCCCAAGACGCGGATGCCTTCATAGGGCGGACGGTAACCTTGCTGCCAATCGTCTAAAAGATCGTCCAGCACGGGATACAGTTGCTCTTCGGGTGGATCCCACGGCTTCAGAAGGTAGTAGTCAATACGGACGGTATTGATCGCGGCGATGGCGGCGGTAGTGTCGGCATAGGCAGTCAATAGGACGCGTTTTGCGTCGGGAAAGATCTTCATCGCCCGCTCCAAGAACTCGACGCCCGACATGTGCGGCATGCGCTGATCCGCTAGCAGCAGGGCGGCAGTCTCGTTGCGCGCCTTCAACTGGTTCAATACGTCCAAGGCGACGGCGCCGGATTCCGCGCGGACGATACGATACGTCGCGCCGTATTTTTTACGCAAATCGCGTTCAACGCTGCGGAGCACTTCAGGATCGTCGTCAATCGTCAATAAAGCGGGCTTCGCCATACTCGTATGGTCACATCGCCGGGCGATTTGCGCTAGCTAGCCATTTCTACAGGCGCAAACTAACCAGACACCAATGAGACAATAGGAATACACGGAATGATTCAACTTTCTTCGGCCGGGAAACGCTTCGGCCACAAGCTTCTATTCGAAAATCTAGATTGGTTGATTGGACCGAAAGAGCGCGCCGGACTGGTGGGTGCGAACGGCACCGGGAAGTCGACACTCCTAAAGGTGCTAGGTGGTATCGAATCCCTCGATTATGGAAACATTACTTTAACCAAAGGAATCACCGCCGGATATTTGCCGCAAGACGGATTGAGCTTATCCGGCCGCGGTGTATTCAGCGAATGCATGTCTGTTTTCGATGACCTTCGGGCCATGGAAAAAGAGTTAGAAACGCTTGGCCACCAGATGGGCGTCCTTGATCCGTTGAGCGAGGAATACTCGCAAGTCGCCGATCGGTTCCAGTTTGTCGATAGTCAGCTTCACACTCGAGATGGGTACTCTATCGAGTCTCAGGTGGGCACGGTTTTGGATGGCTTGGGCTTTCGCAAGGAGGAATGGGAGAAGCGCACCGAAGAGTTCTCAGGCGGTTGGCAGATGCGGATTGCACTGGCGAAACTGTTATTGCAGAAACCCAACCTGCTGCTTCTGGACGAGCCTACAAACCATCTTGACCTGGAAGCCCGCAACTGGCTAGAGCAATACCTTACCAACTATCCCAATGCCTTCGTTCTTATATCGCACGACCGGTATTTTCTGGATGTCACCGTCAGCAGGACGGTTGAGATCTGGAACAAAAAAGTATTTTTCTATAGCGGCAATTACGACAAATACATTGTTCAGAAGACGGAACGGCGCGAACAACTGGAAGCCGCCTATAAAAATCAGAGGGAGCGCATTGAGCAGCTAGAGTCGTTCATAAACCGTTTTCGCGCGCAGGCGACAAAGGCCAAGCAGGTACAGAGCCGCATCAAGGAACTGGAAAAAATCGAGCGCATTTAAGTGCCGCCGGATGAGAAGACTATCCATTTTTCCTTTCCGCAGCCGAAAGTTAGTGGCCGCATTGTCGCTGAATTCAACAACGTGGCCAAAAGTTACGGCGCGAAGCATGTATTCGCCGGTGTCAATTTCACCATTGAGCGGGGAGACCGCATCGCCCTGGTGGGTGTGAATGGCGCGGGCAAATCGACTCTGATTAAGCTCCTGGCTGGTACGGAACCGTTGTCGTCGGGGGAATACAAGCTTGGCCACAACGTCGAAGCCGATTACTTCGCCCAGGATCAGTATAAGGAACTCAACACCGAAGCCCGGATGATTGACGATCTGTCTGGTGCGACAGCGCGCGCCACCCAGACGGAACTGCGGAGCCTTCTGGGTTGTTTCCTATTTTCCGAAGACGATGTATTCAAAAAGATCGGCGTGCTCTCGGGTGGTGAGCGGAACCGGTATGCGCTAGCTCGCATCCTTCTTCAGCCATCGAATTTCTTGCTGCTCGATGAACCTACAAACCATCTGGACATGCGCGCCAAGGACGTGTTGCTGGAAGCGATGCAAGGCTACACCGGCACCGCCGTGTTCGTTTCGCACGACCGTTACTTCATCGATAAATTAGCGACGCGAATCTTCGAAGTGGGCGAGGGTGGCGTTCACATCTTCCCCGGCAATTATGAAGATTATCTGTGGCGGAAGGGCGGCAGTCATGTCGACCTCAGTTTGAGTTCCGCAGTTCCGCCGGCGGTGGAAGCTCACGCTGCGCAAAATGGCTCCGCGCCTCCGCTGAACGTGAAGCGCTTGAATCCGATGAAGGTCAAGCAACTCAAATCGCGCACGGAAGAAATCGAGCAGCAGCTGGGACGTCTGGAGGCGAACATTGCGGACAGCGAGCGCGAACTGGGTAATTTCAAAAACGCCGACGAGACCCAGCGGCTCAGCGATCAAATGGCAGCGGATCGCGCGTCCGCCGATAAATTAATGGCCGAATGGGAAGACCTCAGCGCCACAATCGAAGCCAACGCTTAAGCTCACAGCACGGCACTGATCGGCTCCCACTCTTTATTCTGCGACTCGGCAACGGCGCGATACGTAATGTGCCCGTCATACGTATTCACGCCTTCGCTGATCGCGTTGCTATCCTGGCAGGCCTGGGCCAATCCTTTATTCGCTAACTCCAGCAGATATGGGCAAGTCGCATTGGTCAGCCCGAAAGTTGCGGTGTGGGGGACGGCGGCCGGCATATTCGAGACGCAGTAGTGGAGTACGCCCTCGACATAGTAAACCGGATCGGTGTGCGTGGTGGCGCGCGAGGTTTCCAAACATCCGCCCTGATCGATAGCCACGTCGACAATTACCGCGCCCTTTTTCATTACGGAAATCATTTCCCGGCGCACTAGTTTCGGCGCCGAAGCGCCTGGAATTAGAACCGCGCCAATCACCAGATCGGCTTGGCGAAGCGCTTCCCGAATCGTATAGACGTTCGATGCCAGCGTCACGATCTTGCTTTCATAGATGTCGTCCAAATCGCGAAGTCGATTCAAATTATGATCGATGATCGTCACCTTCGCGCCCAAGCCAACCGCCATTTTTGCCGCATTATGGCCGACAATTCCACCGCCGAGGATTACGATATTCGCCGGCGCGACACCTGGAATGCCTCCCAGCAAAACGCCGCGACCGCCGTTCGGGGCTTCCAAATATTGAGCGCCTACTTGCACCGCCATGCGGCCCGCCACTTCACTCATTGGCGTCAATAAGGGCAGGGAATCGTCATCTTCCCGTATGGTTTCATAGGCCACCGCGTTGACACGGGCCTCTAGGAGCCGATCGGTCAATTCCGGCGCCGGGGCGAGATGCAAATAGGTGAACAGCAGCAGGCCCGGCCGCAGATAGGGATATTCGGGCGGTTGCGGGCCCTTTACTTTCACGATTAAGTCAGCTTGCGACCAGACCGCCGCGGCACTGGACACGATCTCTGCGCCCGCCTCGCGATACTCTTCATCGCCGAGTGAACTGCCTTTGCCCGCACCTTCTTCAACCAGTACTCTGTGGCCGGCCTCTATGAGAGCAGTGGCTCCGCTCGGTACAAGACCCACACGAGTCTCATGATCTTTTACTTCCTTCGGAACTCCGATAATCATGTAATTTACGGTTTCGATTCAGGCGAATTCAGTGGTTGTTGGCGGATGGCCGGCCCCTGTCCATCTACGGTGGCGGATCTTTTCGGACCCAAGCCAAGGGCAATCACGGAGAGTGAATCGATTTTCCCGCTGGGCGGTAAATTCTGATCCTGCTGAAAACGCTTTAATGCGACTGCTGATTCCGGGCCCCAAGAACTGCCTGGTTCGCCCTTATAGTAACCCTTGTCGGCGAGGGACTGTTGAATCTGGTGATACCTCTCGGCGGACGGCTCCTGTTGGGTCGGGTGATAGCTCGTAGCGAGTGGTGCTTGCCGCGTACGCTGCGCGGTGCGCCCCCGGGCTTGCGTTGAAACAGCTACTTTTGACCGGGCGCTGGTGTAGCGCGTATTCACGCGGTGGGTGCCAACTCTTGAAACGGCCGCCCGGGTTCCCACCGTTTTCGCCGCTGCCGGCTTTTGCGCTTTGCTCACGGCAGGCTTCTTCGTTACTGCATGGCGAACGGGGTTCCCAGCCAGCGCAAGGCCAGCGAGTGTCGCGAAAAAAAAGAGGAATTTTGCGGCAAACACGGTCTTAAGTGTAACAGCCTTGTGCCTTCGCGGACGGTGGTTCACTCGGGCCAAGGTCCGCTGGCTAATTATTCCGTGACTGGCGGCAACGTACCCGACACGAAGAACGTGTTGTATTGCGGCTTTCCACCGCGGGGCGCCGCCTGAATGGAACGCATAATCCGGAATGCCACGGCGTCGCCGGGCTTCAAAGCGCTCTGAACCTTCTGCACATCCTCTTTAGAAGACACCGGCTGCCGGTTGATGGAAACGATAATGTCCTGATCCTGAATTTGCAAATCTTCCGCAAACGACCCTGCTTCAACCCGTGTGACTCGTACGCCGTGGCCTTCTGGCGGATTCGCGGCTTCCTTTTCGGCGGGAGAGAGGTCACGTATGAAAATGCCGAACTTAGCGGGAGTGCCCTCCACCTTCGACGGATTCGCTTCGGGCGGCAATCCCGTTACTCGCGGGTCGTTCTTGAATACTTCCGAGCGATCGGCGATAACGAGTTTTAAATCCATTCGTTTTCCGCCCCGATCCACAGTCAGCGTCGCTGCCGCGCCGATCGCCATATCGGCGACACGCGTCACTAGATCGTCGCCATCTTTGATTTCCTTGCCATTGATGGCAACCACGATATCCTCAGCTTTGAGTCCCGCCTTGTCCGCCGGGCCACCCTTGCTGACATCGGCCACCAGGACGCCGTTCTTTGCACCCAGCGCCTTCAACAATTCTGGCTTATCATTCTTATTCCAGCTAATACCGATGGATCCGCGAGTGACCCGGCCGGTCTTGATGATGTCGTTATAAACTTTTACGGCCGTGTTCATCGGCAGAGCGAAGCCAATTCCCTGGTAACCGCCACTCTGCGTCGCGATCATCGTATTCACGCCAATCACGTCGCCCCGGATATTCAACAGCGGACCGCCGCTATTGCCGGGGTTGATGGCTGCGTCAGTCTGAATAAATCGCTGGAAGGCCTGTGTCCCGATGTCTCGCCCTGTCGCGCTTACGATACCCGCGGTAACCGAAGCTTCGAGGCCGAATGGCGACCCGATCGCCACTGCCCAATCGCCCACCTGGACACCCTCGGAATTCGCGATCGTCACCGGCGTCAGCGGACTGTGCGGCTCAATCTTAATAACGGCGATATCCGTCTCCACATCGACGCCGATCAGTCGAGCCTTGTAATCGGTTAGATCGCCGTGTAAGCGCACCTTGATGTGGTCCATCTTATCCACCACGTGATTATTGGTGAGGATGTATCCATGGGCGTCCACCAGGAAGCCCGTACCCGATTGTTCACGCTTTAGGGCTCGCTGGGGCATGTCGTTATTAAACGGCTGATGGAAAAACCGGCGGAAGAGGTCCGTGTTGTCTTCGTTGTTATCCTCTTCATCCTGGCCTTGCGGGGGCTGCGGTCCACGGCGCGTGCCCTTCGGAGCGTCTTGCTCTTTCGCCGAAGCGTCAGCGGTAATGTTTACCACGGAAGGCTCCAGTTTCTTGGCCAATTTGGTGAACTCATTGCCGATCAGGACGGGATTCGGGATGGTCAAGGGTGTGGCGTCTGGAGCTGCCGATTGCGCCCGAGCCGCGTGTACGCCAGTATTTACAAGTGTCCCGATCACGATTCCAAGGGACAGCGTGAATAGCAGCAGCGAAAACGACAAAACCTTCCGCCGGCGAACTCTATCGAACAACTTCATGGTATGCGCTTACCTTTCGGCCAAAACCTGACTTTTATTATAAGGGACAATGCTACTGCCCCGATTGATGTCGCGCGAAGGGATTCGGTTTCAAAAGCTGAGACGTCGGAGATAGAAAAACGTCGCGGGCTGGATTGTCGGCCGAAGAGAGGCTGACCACAGCGACGCCCGCTGATAAAACACAATCCCTTGAACCTGTTTCCCGATTGTGGTATGAAGTAAGCTCGGGGGACGTCGGTTATGGCGAGCACCATCTGGAAAGGTCACATCACTTTCGGTCTTGTATCGTTTCCGGTGAAACTGTTTAGCGCCGCGCGCGGCGAGAGTATCAGTTTCAACCAACTGCATAAGACCGACGGATCACGTGTAAAGCAGGTGATCTTCTGCCAGTCCGAGGATAAGCCGATCCCGCGTTCCGAGATCGTCAAAGGTTACGAGTATGAGAAGGACCGTTACGTTGTAATCGATGACGAGGATATTAAGAAGGTAGCTCCTAAAACCGCGAAGGTGATGGAAATCCTGGAGTTCGTCAAGACTGACGAAGTCGATCCCGTCTATTTCGAAAGTTCCTACTATTTGGCCCCCGACGACGCCGGCGAAAAGCCATACGCCTTACTCTTCGATGCCCTAAAGCGCTCTGGTTACGTAGGTGTGGCGAAGATCGCGATGCACAATCGCGAGCACATAGTCATCTTGCGTCCAGGAGCGCAAGGCGTGTTGATGCACACCATGTATTACGCCCACGAGATCCGCAAGATCGACGAGTTTCGTACCGACGTCAGTCTGGTGAAAGATAAAGAGAAGGAATTGGCGATGTTGCTGATCGAATCCCTGGCGGCGGAATTCGATCCCAGTAAATACAAAGACACGTTCCGCGAGAATCTTCTGCAGTTGATTGAGACCAAGAAGGAAGGCAAGGAAGTTGTGGCCCTGCCGGAGCCGCAATCGGGGAAGGTCATCGATATTCTGGAGGCGTTGCGGGCCAGTCTGGACTTGGCGAAGAAACCAGCGGCATCGGTCGAATCAGGTCCCATAGCGGTAAAGAAGCCTCGACGCGCGGGTGGCGCAGGCTAGCCCTTTCGGGCTAATAACAAGAATTAACGCATCGCGCACGCTCTTCTGGTGTTCCAATAAACAGCGGGGAAAACGAATCCCGGCGGAGCGCCCGTTATCCCCCGGGGTTCGCTACGCCGGGATTCCCCTTCTTACTTTGCCAGCGCCGTAGAGGGATATTTCTGGGTTGCGAAGCCGACAACCGCACCCAAAATACTGCCAGGTAACATGATTTCGAAGTAATACTTGCCCTGCATCCGCGCAACAAGGAATGCGAGAAACATGCCGAGCGCAAGTCCGAACAGAATTCCCAGCGGTAGCGAGTGGACCTTCTTGGCGAAGTATCCGGCGCACACGCCGATGATCAGCCCTTTGATCATGGACCCGATCACGATTCCTACTAAACCGGGGCGAGCTTCCGGCGTGAACCACGACGTAAGTCCATCGAAAATCCCCAAAAACGCCCCCAATAGCAGGCCAAGTAACACTTTGTTCATTGTGTAAGCTCCTCGGTCTTCTATTACGCGGTTAGCCGAATTCCTTTACAGGAAGGTTACTAATTTTCGCCGAGCCGGTGTCCCTATTGTATTTGGGAAGACGCTTTTTAATCAGAGGTACAGAAAATGAGTTTATCCACTGTTTTGAGAAGCGCTCGAGAGTCCGGTTGGAACTTCCAAACATCCGGCGGGGGCGACGCCGGTGTCGGAATCGTCGCGTTGTCGGCTGGGTTCATAGATCTCACTAGCAGGTCACCCCTGCCGCCCCAAGGCGTGCGTGCCCGATATGCCGCCGCCGGTGCGGGTCTCAGTATTTCCATTCCGCTGAATGGGGATGGCTCCACTTCCTCTATGTTCTCGGCGGGGAAAGTATATACGCTCACCTCGGCGCCACTGCAGTTACGGGATTTCTCCGGCGGGTGCATTCTTTTATCGGCCGGGTCCAACTTCGGACCGTTTCGGCTAATGCAGGGTGGCAGTGCCAGCATCTTGCTATTTGGAGCATCGGCCATTGCGTTTGCAGCTTGGCAGGTGACGGCGATGGCAAGTATGGTTCCCGTATTTGGTGCGCCAGCCATCATTCCGAACTTCTTTCTCCAGCGCGAGGTATGGTCTTCCTTTAAGGGCTTGATTGCGATGTGTGGGGCGAATCGGGGCTTTGGAAGCGGGCCGGGCTTTGCCCTGGAGCGCGGTTACATTAGTGCCGTCGCGCACTGATAGCGGGCTACAGGCGTGTGCCGCGGACCAGTGTGGCGTCCCGCAGTTTATCCAACTCGCGGCGGGCAATGACGGCCCACGAACTTCCCGGATCTAGCTTCAGATAAGTCTTCCAATGACGCATTGCTTTCATCACCTCTCCGTTGGATTGGAATAGAAGTGCGATGTTATAGTGCGCGTCGGCATAGCCGGGATTCAGGCGCACCGCCGATGAGTAATGCAACAGCGCTTTCGTCCTATCGCCGCGCTCGTCGTGAAGGTTGCCCAGATTGAAGTGCGCCAGCGCATAGTTCGGATCGGCGGCGATCGCCTTCTTATAGCAGCGTTCCGCTTCGGCAAACGATCGTGTATTGAAATAGATGGTTCCCAAATTTACGAGCGCACCCGCCGATTGCGGATCCAGCGAAACCGCCTGTTCATAAGCGCTGACGATTTCCTCCACTGGGGCCCCGGTCTGCTCGAGTTCCAGCCCCTTCTCAAACCACCGCTCCGCCGTACGTTGATGGGAATTTTGGGGTGGCTGCGCAAGCGTGGGGAACTGCAGTAGCCGCTTCAACTCGGCTTCCTTGAAGTCAAGCAACAGTTGTCCTGAAACCGGCTCCATCATCCGCCCGTCGGCCTCGACGCGAATCTTTTTCCCAACGGCGAAGATCTTCAGTTCCGTAAGTGGATTCACGACATGACGCATCGTGTTGCGCAAGGCAGTAACAGCTTTGTGAATCTGCATCGCCGGAATTTTGGCTTGGCGTAATTTGACGATGGTGCGGAGCGCCAGAAGATCGGAAAATCCGAATGTCTCCGCGGGGTGGATTAGCTTTTGCTTCTCCCAACCCCGTAACTGCCGTTGAGATATAGAAAGGACGCGGCAAACTTCATCCCGCGAGTAGATTTGATTATTCGCGGTGGCTAACACGGGCCAAGTTTAGCAAGAAACCGATAGGAGCGCGATGAAGATTACGCCTTTCCCGTGGCTCTAGCTACTTGTTTTCGCCGGATTTTGGACGAGTGCCGTTCGTTTTCCATTCCCGTAGTTGCGCAAAGCCGCGAGCTGTTTCCGTGGGATCGATGGCACAATGTCCATCGTGCTTCACGTACTGCTGCACGAAAAGATTCGAGTTGCCGGCCTCGTCGATGGTGGCTTGATAGCTGTTGGGGATGCTGACCGGTACTAGCGGGTCATACGTTGTATGGATCGCCAGCATCGGGTGAAGAATATGGCCGGTGGGCGTATAGTATTGGCGCATGTAGGCCACGGCCCTCGGTTCGGCATCGTAACGGGCGATAGAAGCATTCAGCTCGTTGTCATCGAGCGTCCCGTTATAGATCACGTTGCGATTGTCGAACGGATTGCCGCCAGCGCGCTCCTGCAGTTCCTTCAATAGATAAGTGATGAACGCCAGAGTGCTGGCCAGATCGCGGTTATTCTTCAGGTTATTGGCGCGCCGTAGGATCGTGGCTTTCTCCGGGGCGGCGTCAAGCGCCTGTAAAATTTTCACCTGCACTTCACGATCGTTCACAAAATTCGCTGGAGTCTTCGCTGGATTGGGGAGCATGCCAGGAAAATAATAGTCGAAGAGCACGCGGCCGTCGAAGGCTCCGCGAGCCATAAAGGATAGCGTCGGGGCCAGTGGTCCACACATCGGCATGCCTGCGTCATAAACGGTGGGGTACGTTTCCATCAGCATCATGGCCAGAAATCCACCCATCGAATGCCCCGTGATATAAGTCTCTTTGGGTAGACCGTACTTGCCGCTGAAATAGCGGCGGAGGCTTTCGGTATCAACAGCCGCTTCCTGGATTGCCCAACCGCCGGCGGCGTATCCGGATTGCGCCACGGCATAATCCTGATCGAGGAAAACCTGCAGCACCGGATTCTGTTTTGCGCCCTCAAACGTTACGGGCTTGGCGCTGTAGCCGTGACAGTAAATTACAAGTCCGCCGTTCCATTTTTCAGGAATGTCGATACGAAACTTGGCGCCATTAATGTCGCCGGTTTCAGACTTGGGATCGGCAGAGCACACGGATGAGAAGAGGCAGAACGAGAGTAGGGCGACAACGCTAAGCTGTTTCATGGCGAGTTTTGATTGTAGCTGGAAAATGAGGAGGCTGGATGTCGACAGAGTTACAGGGTAAGACGGCGCTGATTACTGGCGCATCGCGGGGAATTGGCGCCGCCACCGCCGTGGCATTAGCGCGGGCTGGCGTTTCGCGCGTGGTGATTCACTATGGCGGTTACAAGCAGGGGGCCGAAGAGACAGCCGCGGCGGTGCGCGACCTGCACGTGGAGGCCGAGATTATCGGCGGCGATTTGTCCACCGATACAGGCATCCGGCAGTTCATTGAGAATTTGGAAAAGATCGCCCCCAAAGTAGATATCCTGATCAATAACGCCGGGTCGCTGGTGAAGCGCGCCAAGCTTGCGGAATTTACGCCAGAGCTGTTCGACGAAGTAATGAACCTGAATGTGAAAAGCGTTTACTTCATTTCCCAGGCACTCGTACCGCGCATGGCGGAGCGGGGCTGGGGCATTGTTGTGAACCTCAGCTCCATTGCGGCCCGAAACGGCGGCGGTATCGGAGCAACGATCTACTCCGCGGCCAAGGCCGCTGTTTCAACAATCACGAAGGGCCTAGCCAAGGAGTTTGCGGCGAAGGGCGTGCGAGTGAATGCAGTCAGCCCGGGGACTGTCGACAACCACTTTCACGAAGTATTTTCAACGCAGCAAATGTTGGATTCGATGAGGGCATCCGCTCCAGCAGGGACACTCGGGACGAATGAAGAGATCGCCGATACGATCGTATTTCTGTGTAGCGAGGGTTCTCGCTATATCCACGGACAGACCATTGAAATCAATGGCGGCATGTTCATGGTTTAGTCGCGCGCGGAGAGCCCGGTTGAAATCGCGGCGCGTTTTTTCTTGCGCTGCACCATTAGAAATTTCGCCCGGCGGCTGCGCTTGGTGCCATCATCTACCTTGCGCCAGAACTTACGGAAGTAATCGATGGCGGAAGCGATTCCGAAGATTACGACAGCCCACATGGCGAGATTCGCAATCCAGCTCCATGCCGCCCAGCGAATACTGATCATCTGAAGCGAGATAGCGATTACCTGGGTAACCATCTTCGTCTTGCCTAGGTCGCTGGCTTGAATTGTATAGCCCTCGGCGGCGGCGATGCTACGCAGGCCGGTAACGGCAAACTCGCGTCCGATGATGAGAATTACCATCCACGCCGGCACCTGGTGAATCTGCACCAGGGAGATTAGCGCGGCGGAGACCAGTAGCTTATCGGCGATGGGGTCAAGAAGTGTTCCGACTGTGGTGATCTGGCCCCAGCGGCGGGCGAGATAACCGTCCAATAAATCTGTTGCTCCGGCGGCCAGAAAAATTGCCAGAGCCAGGAATTCCTTGCCGATAATTACGACGCCGTCCCATTCAAAGCGCAGGTCCTGTTGAACAAGCGCGGCGACGAGGAGCGGGACGAAGAAAATCCGCAGAAGCGTGAGTGAATTCGGGATATTCATTCGCCAATTAAATTCTAGAACACCCGGCGCATTTACGAAGTTAGTAGCGGATCGGAAATCAGGTAGGGAGCCAGACGGCGGCGGATGGATTGGGGCGTTTCCGCTTCCACCTCGCAGTAGTCGCCGGTGTAATTGGTCTTCGTCACCCGGGCGCGCTCATGCAATAAATTGAGGGGAGCACCCTCACCGATCGGGAAACGGAAAACGGCGCTAGAGACCGGATCGAGCGACAATGTGCGGTCGATCAGCGCCAAAAGCTCATTGAAACCCTGGCCTGTTCGGGCTGAGACGCCGGCTGCCCGGGTTGCGACTTCGCGTTCATTCTCGGAAAGGATTCGCTGCGCCGCGGTGTCGGCATCGAAGGAGCCTTCCGGTAAGACGTCGATCTTGTTCAGAACCAGAATCTGCGGTGTTTCATCGGCACCGATTTCAGCGAGCACTTCTGAGACACGGGCGGTCTGTTCCGAGGATTGAGGAGAAGATACATCGACGACGTGCAACAGCAACTCCGCCTGGACCACTTCTTCCAAGGTGGCGCGAAAGGCCTTGACCAGGGTAGTAGGCAGGTTGCGAATGAAACCGACGGTGTCACTCAACAAGACACGGCGATTTGAGGGCAGAGTGATGTGGCGCACGGTGGGATCGAGAGTGGCGAACATTTTCGAGTCGGATAAAACCGACGCGCCAGTCAGCCTGTTAAACAACGTGGATTTGCCGGCGTTGGTATAACCCACCAAAGCAATCGTGGCGAGTGGAACCGATTGCCGCTGATGGCGTTGGATGGAACGTCCGGCGCGAACCGCTTCCAGGTTCCGTTTAATAATTTTTATGCGGCTGGCGATTTTTCGGCGATCGGTTTCAAGCTGCGTTTCACCAGGGCCGCGGGTTCCAATTCCACCGCCCTGCCCTGACATTCCAATGCCGCGTCCGGCCAGGCGGGGCAGTAAGTAACTCAACTGCGCGAGCTCGACCTGCAGTTGGCCTTCCCGGGTTCGCGCTCGGCTGGCGAAGATATCGAGGATCAGTTGGGTGCGATCGATGATCTTTACGTCGAGCGCCTTTTCCAGATTCCGCTGCTGGGAGGGAGTGAGTTCGCGGTCGAAGATGACGACGTCGGCTTCGTGTAAAGCGACCTCGGCGCGAATTTCTTCCAGTTTGCCGGAACCAACCTGGGTAGCAGCATCCAGCCGGTCGCGCTTCTGGATGGCGGTCGCAACCACGACAGCTTGCGCGCTATCGGCCAGCGCGGCAAGTTCTTCGAGAGAATCTGTGAGTGAAACTACGGTTCCATCGGCGCGCGACGGTTTGGATGAGATGTCCACTCCAACAAGGAGTGCACGCTCGGGTCCCGGAGTACGGGCGGTGGATTCTGACAAAAAGAACTACTCCTCGGACTGTTCGGTGACGGGAACTCCCGGCGCCGACTGTCCAGGGCCGGCCGTCGCGGATACGGGCGCGCCAGAATGCGAACCGGCGCCGGAATGGAAGGGTTTCGACACGACGACCGTCGATATTGCGTGCTTAAAGATGAGCTGTTCCTGATTGTTGGTTTCAAGCACAACGGAGTATTTATCGAAACTCCGGATTCGTCCGGAGAGCTTCACACCACTCATCAAATAGATAGTGAGAAAAGTCTTGTCCTTGCGCGCGTTATTAAGGAACGCTTCCTGAATGTTTTGCGCTGACTTGTCCATCGAGGCTTCCTTTGCCCCGCTGAGGCGTGGGGTTATCATTTGACCATCCGGCATACGGCGGTTACCTCAAGTGTAGCAAGTCGAGTTCTAGACGTATACATTTTCACGCTTACTTATCCTGGGGTGCTTCCCGATCATTATTCGAGTAACGTTCGAAGAATTCGATGATCCGCAGCATATGATCCATGCGCTGGAGCGGCGGGCCTGAGCGTGTGAGCTCATGGCCGATATTCGGGTAGCGAATGTACTCCACCGGCCTGTTCAACTGCTTCAGAGCTCGAAACATCATCTGGCTTTGCACATACCCTGTACGAAGATCGTTACTGCCGTGGATGATCAGTAGCGGAGTCTGGATTTTGTCCACATAAGTAAACGGAGATTCGTGTTCCAGGAGTTTTTTCGATGTGGCTTCCCAGGGAAATCCACCAAATTCATTTTCCACCAGCCGGTATGCATTTCCTTCGCCGTAGAAGGTGGCCAGATCATAAACACCGCGCAATGCGGCCGCGGCTTTGAAGCGATTATCGTGTCCGACGATCCAAGCGGTGAGGTAACCGGCATACGATCCGCCGGTTATAAACAAGCGGTCATTGTCGATCAGCGGATTACTCTTGAGCGCGTCGTCAAGGGCGCCGAGCACGTCGGCTGAGGGCGCGTCACCCCAATTCTTGTAATTCGCCCGCTGGAAGGAATAGCCATAACCACTCGACCCGCGAGGGTTCGCATAAACGACGCCGTATCCCCAGGAACAGAAAATCTGGAACTCATGCCACATGGAAAATTCGCCGGGTCCCCACATAGCGGCGGGCCCGCCATGCATGTCGAGCACGAAGGGATATTTCTTGCCGGGCTGGGCATTGGTGGGATTCATCACCCAATATTGAACGCGGGTTCCATCGGGACGGGTGATCCAATGTTCGGTTGGCAGCGACAGTATTTTGTTGCCGAACCAGGTTTGATTCAGGTCCGTCAGTTGACGTAGGGAACCGTTCTTATCGCGAAGATAGAGTTCATTCGGATTCGCAGCGCTGATCAGAGCCAGAACAATCCTGCCGGCTGCTTCATCGTAGGCGCTGACGCCCGTGGCGGCATCATTCAACGGCTTGAAATCGGTTCCATTGCCATCGATGCGAACCAGGGGCGCTCCGCCCTGCCAGTTAGCGACGAATAGAATGCTGGAATCGGAAGCAATATGCAGCGATCCCACCGAGGAATCCCAATTCGGCGCTAGCCATTTAATGTCGCCCGTGGCGGTGTCGAGCCGAGCGACTTTGCTTTGCTTATAACCCGGCTCGTCGGATTCAACGCCCGCTACAATCAGAGTTTTCCCATCGGCAGAGTAACGGGGAGAAAAGAAACTATAGGCGTCCTTGTGAAGTAAAACACGGGGCGAGGAGCCGTCGGCATTGACGATCCAGATTGCGCTGTGGCGTTCCAGTCGATCGGGATGCGCGGGGCCGGGGGGCGAGCTGACATAGACGATCTGTTTCCCGTCGGGCGAATATTGAGGATCGCCGTGATTGTAGAAATCCTTCGTGATCTGGGTGGCTTTGTTCGAATTAGCCAGGTCCACGACGAAGAGCTCCGGGATCCGCATCTCCGGCTCAAGGCCCATCTCGCCTTCGAAATTCATCCGATTGATGTCGGTGGGATTGTCCTTGGCGGCGTTCTTCTCGAGCCAATTACGGATGGCTCGCCGGTCGCCATCGGGACGGGCGTCGATCTTCTCTGGTTTCTTGTCGTCGGATTTCGCGGGGTCGGGACGATCGTAATCCAGCCAGTCGCGTTTCGGCCGTTCCAGATCGAAATGGGGCTTCCCGGAAATCTTGGAGAGAGGGACAGAACTGATCACAAGGATGGCCTTACCGTCGGGCCGCCATACAGGATTTGCCGCGCCTTCTTCCAGCTTGGTGACAAGCTGCGACTCGCCGGGACCACGAACCGGCATCATCCAAACTTGCGGCTTTGGTTTTTCCTTGTTGGTGATGTCATCGCGGACGAAGGCCAGGGTCCTGCCGTCAGGGCTGAGCGCGAAGGCGCTGTCATTGCGATCGCCAAACGTTAGTTGGACGGGCTTGGCACTGGAATCATTCAGATCGATAAACCAGAGGTGTGTGCGGTACCCGTAATTGATCTCCTCTTTGTTAGCCGGAGCCGGTTCGCTGAACATCGACTGCACGCCATAAATGGCAAAGGCCCCGTCTGGCGCGACAGCGACCTGCGTGACGCGGCGAATCCGGAGCATGTCGGCTTGGGTAACCGGTTGTTTGACGCCTTCGGTGGCGGCGAAGGCGAGAGACACAAGTCCCAGGAGTGCAGGGGTAAAGCGCATTTCAAGATTAGAACATACGGCGCTTACTGAGTCTTCGCGCTTCCCCACTCGGCGGATTTGCGGCGCATTTCCAGACGATATTCGCGGCGTTGCAGGGCTTCGTCATAGCGCCGGCGCTCGGCTTCGGTTTCTGGAATTACGGGAGGAATGACGATCTTTTCGCCGTTCGGCCCGAGCGCGACGAAGGTGAGATAGGCCGACGAAGTGTGATTAATTTCGCCGGTCATGAGGTTCTCGACGAAGACTTTTACACCCACTTCCATCGACGTGCGAAAGACGCGGTTAACCGCGGAGCGGAGCACCACCAGTTGGCCGATGCGCACCGGATGAAGGAAGCTCATGTTGTCGACCGATGCCGTCACCACCGGGCGGCGGGCGTGGCGGGCGGCGGCGATAGACCCGGCCAGATCGACAAGATTCATTACCTTGCCCCCGAATAGATGACCCAGCGGATTGGCATCGTTGGGCATGGCAACTTCCGAGTATTCCGAGATGGAGTCCCGAACAGGCCGGCCTGGAGCCGCGCTCACTTGGAGACCTTACGCAGATAACTATCGGTTGCCGCTTGCGCTTGCTTTTGCAGGAGCTCAGGCGAATCGGCACCGATTACGCCGTGGCGAACAGGCCAGTGATTCTTCTCGAGAACGTAGTGGACGCTCGGCGCGCCAGCGGAAACGGTAACGATGGTGAAACGAACGGCGTCGGCAGCGGCGTCATACGGGAAATGGGAGCAGGTAGATGCGGCATAGCCGACGTTACAGAATTCCCGGACGGCGGTCTCGCTGGGGTGCCAGCTGAGAGCAGCCGCCTGACAGAATCCGTCATACGCGTCACCGAGCGAAAGTCTCGGTTGGGATATCCAGCTATCCAGCCGATGGGTAGGAATAAAGAAGGGGCAGGCCACTGATAAAATAATAGAACTCATGGACAATACCCGGTTGGAGACGCTCAAAAACCTGTTGGCGCAAAACCCGAGCGACAGCTTCATCCGCTATGGTTTGGCCAATGAATACGGACGTAGCGGCGATTTGCCGGGCGCCGTGGCGGAGTACGAATCGCTGCTTGCCGAGAATCCGGATTATCACGCTGCTTATTTTCACGGTGGGCAGACGCTGGAAAAACTTGGCCGGATCGACGAAGCGCGGGAGTATTACCGGCGCGGGGTCGCGGTCACTACCCGCCTTGGAAATCAGCATGCGCTGAGTGAAATGCAAGCGGCGCTGGATATTCTCGGCGACTAAATAAATCTTCCTAAAGTAGGTTGCAGTGTCGTTAGAAGTCAGTACTCCGAATCCGCGTGGATTCTTTCCCTCGTTGCGCGAGGCGCTAAGCGGATCCGCACGCGACTATACCGAGGGCAGCATCGGCCGCGCCATCACGCTCCTGGCGATTCCGATGGTTCTCGAAATGATGATGGAGAGCTTGTTCGGCATTGTCGACGTGTTCTTCGTGGCGAAGTTGGGGCAGGACGCGGTGGCGACGGTCGGGCTAACCGAATCGATGCTGACACTGCTCTTCGCGGTTGCCCTTGGCTTAAGCATGGCGACTACTGCGGTGGTAGCGCGGCGCATCGGCGAGAAGAATCCAGAACAGGCGGCAGTGGCGGCCGTGCAGTCGATTGCGATCGGCCTGGCAGTTTCGCTACTAGTGGGCTTACTCGGTGTCGTCTATGGCGCCTCACTATTGCAGCTGATGGGTGCGCCGCCGAGCGTGATAGCCACCGGCCACACGTTCACGCGAATTGTTCTGGGCAGTAGCGGAACGATCTTTTTGTTGTTCCTGATGAACGCGATCTTTCGCGGGTCGGGCGATCCGGCTGTCGCTATGCGGGCGCTCTGGCTAGCGAATGCGATCAACATCGTGTTGAATCCCTGCTTGATCTTCGGCCTGGGTCCGTTCCCCGCGATGGGCCTGGCCGGGTCCGCGGTGGGCACTACGATTGGCCGCGGCGTGGGCGTGCTCTTTCAGTTCTGGATGCTTTCTCAAGGGCGCGGACGGATCGTTATCGGGCGTAATCAAATTCGCCTGGATGTTCCAGTGATGGTCCGCCTGCTGCGCCTTTCGCTAGGCGGGATGTTTCAGTACTTCATTCCGATGGGGAGTTGGATTGGACTGGTGCGTATCATCTCAACATTTGGGGCGCCGGCAATCGCCGGTTACACCTTGGGACTGCGTGTCATCGTCTTCGCCATATTGCCATCGTGGGGCATGAGCAATGCGGCGGCAACGCTGGTGGGCCAGAACCTTGGCGCGGGGAAACCGGAGCGTGCGGAAAGATCGGCGTGGATGGCCGGACTGTACAACATGATCTTCCTGGGGTCCGTTTCTATCGTGTTCATGTGCTTTGCGGAGCAGATCATCGGCATCTTCACACAAGATCAAGCCGTAGCTGTTATCGCATCCAGCTGCCTGCGGCTGGTGAGTTCGGCCAATATTTTCTATGCATTCGGAATGGTGATGGTGCAATCGTTCAACGGCGCCGGCGATACGGTGACGCCCACCATCCTTAATGTCTTTTGTTATTGGTTGTTTCAAATTCCCTTGGCCTACGTGCTGGCGTTTCACGCGCATTTGGGGCCGCGAAGCGTCTTTCTGGCTATCCCAATCGCGGAGTCCGTCTTAGCCGTCGCAAGCGTGCTTGCTTTCCGGCGGGGAAAATGGAAATTGCAAAAGGTCTAGCTCGATACCCCGGCGCTGCTGAAGGTGGCCATCTCGTTATACAGCTTGACGGCAGCTTCCACCAGGCCGATCCCCAATGCCGCGCCTGAGCCTTCACCTAATCGCATTGCAAGATCTAGTAGCGGTTCGGCATTAAGCGCTTCCAACATTCGCTTGTGACCGCGCTCCGCGGAACGGTGCGAGAAAAAGACGGCATCGAGACACTTGGGTTCGATTGCCCGGGCGACGAGGGCCGCCGAACACGATATGAATCCGTCGAGCATGACTGGGATACCGCGTTCCGCGCCACCGAGAATCAGGCCGGTTATTGCGCCGATCTCAAAGCCACCGACCGCAGCGAGTACCCCGATGGGATCCTGCGGATCGAGGTGATGCAGAGCGAGGGCGGCGCGGATGACTCCCGTTTTATGGGCCAACGCGTCCGCCGTGAGCCCGGTGCCGCGGCCTGCAGTCTCGCTGGGGTCGAGGCCGGTGAACGCGCTGAGTAAAGTTGCGGCGCACGTGGTGTTTCCAATTCCCATTTCCCCCGCGCCGAGAATATCGCAATCACGCGCGAGGTCGCGGCCGATAGCAATCGCTTGCTCAGCCTGAGCCCGGGTCATCGCCAGCTCGTGCGCGAAGTTGCGCGTGCTTTCGGCGATCTTGTGATTGATTACGCCAGGCGCGGCAGGTCCGATCACGCCGCAATCGACGATGCGTGGATCGATTGCGTGGTGGCGGCAGAGGACATTGATGGCTGCGCCGCCGGCCAAGAAATTGAGCACCATCTGGCGCGTCACTGCCTGAGGAAAGGCGCTGACACCTTCGGCTGCGATGCCATGGTCGGCGCAGAAGACGTACATCACTTTCTTATGGATAGTGGGCATGGCGGTGCCGCGGATCAAGCCGAAGCGAAGCGCAAGTTGCTCCAGTTTGCCGAGGCTGCCGGGCGGTTTGGTGAGTGAGTCAAGCCGCGTTTGGATGCGCGACGCTAGTTCAGAATTCATATTCGAAAACCTCGCCATGGGCCTGCCGGAACTCAAAAGGGTCTTGTCCGATCAGGGCTTCGTGAATGATGGAATTCACCGCTGAATGTCCGATGACGACAGCGGGCATAGGGCCCGCCAGCACCCGATCGAGGGCACTGCGAACCCGCACGCGGAACTCATCCCAAGGCTCACCATTAGGGGCCGTGACGTGGAACCAATCGTTCAATTTGGCGCGAGCAAGTTCTGGATCGCGTCGTTCAATGTCGGCCCAGCGGAGCCCATCCCATTCGCCGTAAGATATTTCGCGCAGACCGTCTATAACGACAATTTCCGGAGCCAGTTGCAGCGCGGTTTCACGCGCGCGAATTAGCGGACTTGTGTAAACGGCGGCCGCGGGTTCGGGCAAAGAAATCCTGGTAAGACGGCCCTGCGCGGTAAGCGGCGCATCGAAGCTACCCAGAAGGCTGTCGCTGCGTTCCGGCTCGGCGTGTCTTACGAGATACAGTTTCGGCATGTGAATACCAGCAGGACGAAGCACTCGACTATTTGGCTTGTGGTCCCCAGGCAATCGCCCGTGATACCACCGAGCCGTTTGTAGAACCACTCACGGAGAATGCGAATCAGAATGTACGCGCCGAGTACGACGATCGCGCCGGCCCGTGCGCCGCAGAGGAAGGCGAAAAGTATGCCCTGCAGGATGGCGACGATGGCGGCCGAAGTAGTAAGCGAGGAACAGAAACCGAACGCGAGTCCAATTCCAGCGGGTCGCGAAATCCAAGCCATCACCACCAGGGCGGCGCGCGAGACGGCTTGGCTGGCAACCAGGATGGCGACGAATTCGAACACCGGCTTAACGGGGATGGCGGCCACCGATTGCCAGCGGATCAGGAACGTGACGAATAACGCGAGAGCGCCGAAGACCCCGATCCGGCTATCCTTTAAGATCGCCATCATACGATCCACTGTGCGGCCCGCGCGAAGGGCATCCGCTGTATCGGCAATTCCATCCTCATGGAGCGCGCCACCAATCCAGGCCCAGAAGGCGATAGTGAGCAAGGCGGCGAGGGATGTTGGAATCGCGATACTGAGTATCAGATAAAGGCCGGCGCCCAGAACCCCAAGTAGCGCGCCAACGAAAGGGAAGAAAACCGCCGCTTGACCGGGCTCGGCCGGCGCCCGCAACGACGGCACCGGGATGATGGTGAGAATCTGGAACGCGCCGATGAGATTACGAAACATGGTCACTTTATTTTCATCGGGCAGCCAAACACCATCCAGTAGACTTCCGTCGCGACGGCGGCGACGCGGCTGTTGAGGCGGCCCGCATCGTCACGAAAGCGGCGAGCAAGGGCGTTATCGGGAACGATGCCACAGCCGACTTCATTAGTAACAAAGATTATCTGAGCGGGTGATTCCCGAACGGCGGCGATGAGGCTGTCAAATTCGGCTTCGACGTCGCGATCAAGAATATTATTCAGCCATAGCGTGAGGCAATCGACCACGATGACGTCGAAAGTAGTGTCGCCAAGCACGCGAGCGACGTCGATAGGTTCCTCGATCGTGCTGAAGATAGGGTCGCGCTCCTGTTGGTGCAAGGCGATGCGATCCCGCATTTCGTCATCGTAAGGCTGCCCGGTAGCAACGAAGCCCAGTCGCTGGCCACGCTGTCGGGCGAGTTCCAGCGCATAACGGCTTTTCCCGCTGCGAGCTCCCCCGCCGATAAGGATCACAGCCACAAGCTTCTCCGCTTGGATCGCAATAGCCAAAGAAAAAAGGGTCCGCCGAGCAGTGCCGTGATGACGCCAACCGGGACCTCAGTCGGAGCGAGGATAGTGCGCGCGGCTGTGTCGCAAATGCCGAGGAACGCCGCGCCGAGAAAAATCGAACAGGGGATAAGAACGCGATGATCCGCGCCGAGCCGCATGCGCAGGGCGTGGGGAACGATGAGGCCGACGAATCCGATGGGTCCCGTCAGGGCCGTAATCGAGCCGGTAAGAATGGAGCCGGCGAAATATCCGAAGAGCATCACACGGTTGACGGCGATCCCGCGAGCCGCTGCCCATTCCTCACCAACCGCGATCAGGTTCCAATCGCGAGCCCGAAGAAAGATTAAGATGGACACCACTAGAACCATGGCCGCGAGCCAGGCGAGAGTAGGATATTCGACGGCGTCGATCCCACCCATAAGCCATCGGGTGATGGCGAATGACTGTGAGAACGTGCCGATGTTGTGGATAAAAAGAATAAGCGCGAGCGAGATGCTGTTGATGGTGACTCCTGCCAGCAGAAGCGTAAACGAAGACATCCGCTGTCCTTCGTAAGCGATGGCGAGTACCGCTATCAGCGCGATGCCAGCCCCGGCAAACGCTGCGATCCAGACACTGGAGAATCCGCCAAACGTTCGCCAGCCGAATGAAATCGCCAGAACCGCCCCGAACGAAGCTCCGCTAGAGATGCCCAGGGTATAGGGTTCGGCGAGTGCATCGCGCAGGAGTGCCTGGAACAAAAGGCCCGTGACCGATAACGCGCCGCCGGCCAGCAGTGACAGCAGCACGCGTGGAATGCGGGCGTAAAAGAGAATTTCGTGGTCAGGCGATATGCCGGCAAAAGCACGCCCATAATCGATGTGCGTGGCTCCGATCAGCGGCGTCACAATCGCCACGAGGGCGAGAATGGCGGCTGAGACAGCGATGGCAATCGACGGCCGGATGCTAGCCATACGTGATCCAGCCGCGGCCCGCCAGATCTTGCTGCACTTGCGCGGCAACGCCGAAGACAGATTGAATGCGGGAGGGCACCAGTACCTCGGCTGGCGGTCCTTCAGCGACGACGGAACCATGATCGAGAAGCACGATTTGATCCGAATAAGTCAGCGCGAGATTCAGGTCATGCGTGGCCGCGATGATTAGCAGACCTTGATTCGCAAGCTGACGCAGGAGTCGATAAATTGCCAGTTGATGACTCAGATCGAGAAAAGTAGTTGGCTCATCCAGGATCAGCGTTTCCGGGCTTTGGGCGAGGGCCGAAGCGAGAATCACGCGCTGCCGTTCGCCGCCGCTGAGCGTGCGAAAATCACGGCCGCGAAACCCACCCGTGTCCGTGGAATGCATTGCGTTTTCCACAGCGGCGCGATCGCCGGGCGATTCAAATAGACCGTCGCAAAAGGGCGTGCGTCCCATAAAGACAACTTGCTCCACCGTGAAAGGAAATTCCAGTCGCAACGCTTGCGGCACGAACGATATGAGCCGTGCCAAAGCTCGCCGTTGCCACTTCCGGACTTCAATCCCGGCGTAGGTACATGAGCCGTCGTAATTCGTTTGTAAGCCCGCCATGATGCCGAGCATGGTGGACTTGCCCGCTCCGTTCGGACCCACTAGGGAGACCAGTCCGGATGTTGGGAATTGAATCGTAATATCGTGCAATACGCGCACATCCCCGTATCGAAGACCGGCGTGGCTAAGTACGAAACGCGCGCTCAGAAATGCGCCTCCGGTTGCAGGATTGCGGCGAATGCCCGAGCGGCCTCGGTAACGCGCGGGCCAGGCACGACGAAGATGTCCGATGCCACCGCCACCACCCGATGCTTCCTGACGGCCGCCAATGTCGGGTAACGGCCCCAGAGCTTCACCACCGACTGCTTTTGCAGTTCCGTTACGCCCTCCGTTTCCGACATCTCCCCCATATCTACAATGACCTCCGGATTGCGGGCCAGCACTTGTTCCTGCGCGACATTGGGGTAAGCGGCGATTGCATCGCGAAAGATATTGTCACCCCCGGCGATGTCGATAATTTCATTCAAGTAGGATGATTTTCCCACGACGATAAGACCCTCGAGCGAACCTGGTGTACGGCCGATGACGAACATCATGCGAGTCCTTGGCCGTTTCGACGTGGCGTTTCGAATAGTGGCCAGCTCGGCGGTCAGCTTTGCCACTAATCGGTCCGCTTGCGGTCGCACTCCCGCGGCATCGCCGATGGTTCGAATAGCGACATAAATCCGCTCGATGGATTCGTGATCGATTTCCAGCGTCTTCAAGTGCAGGGCCGTCAACCGGCGGGCAAGCTGGACCGGATTCTGTTGAATGATAACCAGGTCAGGCCGCATCGAGGCGATGGTTTCCAAGCTGGGGTTGACGTAGTCGCCAATCTTCGGCTTGGTCTGGGCATCGGGTGGATAGTGGCAGTATTTTGTAACGCCGACCACCCTATCGCCGAGCCCGAGCGCGTATAGCATCTCGGTAATGCTGGGTGCCGTGGAGACAATTCTCCGCGGCACCTCAGCAAGCAACAAAAACGCGACGCACAGCGACGCCGCGATGAACTTCTTCACCATTCCACTCGAATGCCTCCGATGGCGTACCGGGAAAGCGCCGGATAACCGAGAACCTCCTCATAGTGCGAATCGAGCAGATTATCGATCCGCAAAAACGGGGCAATATGTTTCGTAGCGAGATAAGAAGCGCTCACAAAAACGCTTTGATAGCCCGGATTGCGATTGACGCCAAACAGGAAGTCCGAGTCTTGCCGTTCCCCGGTGAAGCGCCCACCAGCCACGATGGAGAATCGGCGTGGCGCGATGGAGAGCGTTACTGATCCCGAGTTTCGCGGCCGGCGAAGCAATTCGCGACCGATTCCGGTAACCAGGGAATCGGGTGAAGTGGAGGCGGTGATTTTCGTCGCGACGAAAGTGTATTGGCCGTTCAGGTGGACATATCGCAACAAGCGGAGAGAGCCCGAGAGCTCCGCGCCACGAGCCCAACTTTTCTGAATATTTTCCCAGGTTCCCGGAGCCGGATAAGGCAACGAAACATAAGAAATCAGGTCTTCAAACGAATTGCGAAAGACGGAGACTTCTGTGTGTAGACGATTTCCAAACCAGTCCTGCACAAGACCGGTCTCATAGCTAGTAGTCTTCTCGGGACGCAGCGCGGGATTGCCCACATAAAACGATTCCCGCGCGAAGTTCTCAATGAGAGTTGGTTCATTGATCCCACGGCCCGCGCTGAAGCGGAGCAGAGTGGAGTTCAGGAAACCGTGTTCCTTGAAGAGCAAGAACGTGACGGCGCCGCGCGGAGTGAATTTATTCCCAAAGGTGCTGCTGCGCTCCAGCCTGGCGCCGCCCGTAAGGAAAATTCTCTGGCCGAAGTTGTACTGTTCATGCACGAAGCCGCCATTGTTATGACGTTCGACGTCGGTAGCGGAGATGGCCCCAGCTTGGCGCTCGTAGTCGTAGCCAAACGTGAGAGTCCCACCTGTATGGCTGTAAGTTCCTTGATACCCGGCTGAGGTTCGATCAGTGATAGAGAGCCCTGGAAACGGGTAGAGCGAGATTGGATCGGGATGTACGTAGGAGTAGGCGGGCGGCAGCGATGCCGGGGGACTGGCTGGATTTACAAGACCAGCGAAGTAGACTCGCGGTATCGTTCCTTCTTCCGTCCGTAGAAGTGCGGCGATGTCGTATGGTCCTTCGAAGACGTCTGAGTTGTAGCGATCGCGCAGGCGGTGGTAGCCGAATGAGACTCGCTGCGTGTAGTGCGAGCCGCGCGTGTCGTCCAGCCGCAGAGAAATAGCCGAGTCGCGATCTTCGGAGTTAGAATCGAAATCGTAAATGTGATAGGCAACCTGGTTTGGCGCGCCGGCAATCGAATCGAAGCTGCGGAAGACTCCACGAAATTGCGTCGCCGGCGATATTCGAAAGCCGAGGTTAACGCTGCCGGTAGTAACGCGATCATAATCGTTGGGATATTCCCCGACAGTGTGATATTGATCGCCAATCAGCGAGTAGTCGAGGCGTGAACCAATCCCGCCGTTGAGATTCGCCGACCAGCGATCCGTCTGAAAACTCCCGCGCTGGTATGTGACCTCGCCATGCGGATACCTCGCTTCCGGATCGCCCCGCTGCGTGAAAAGCTGGACCGCCGCGCTGGATCCGCTGGCTCCGAACAAGACGCTTTCCGGTGTACGAATCACTTCCATGCGCTCAATCCCGGCGGAACTGATGTGCGCGAAATCGATGGAGCCCCCGGGGTCGTTTAAAGGCACCCCGTCCAGCAAGACGATCGTTCCATTGCTGTTCGATCCGCGGGTAAATAGCGAAGTAATGCCGCCATTGCGGCTGGTTTGCACCACCGTGAGTCCGGGGACCTCGCGCAGAAGATCGAACACGCGCGGTAGTTGGCGATCTTCAAAATCCTGACGCGTGATGACGTTCGCCGCGACACCGGTTTGCTCGATTGGCGTTGGAGTTCGCGTAGCAGTGACGATGACCTGCTCGCTGATCGTCGGCAATTCCAGCGTGATTCGATTATCGCTTGCCGCGATCAGCTTGCTGTCGGCAGTGGGAAAGCCGATCTTTTGCACGGATGCATTGCAGGCCTCATCGGTGGCGAAGGAAAAATGGCCTTCGGAATCGGTGATGGCGGTTAGTGTTCGACAGACAATTTTCGCGCCGGGAACAGGCTTGTTGGATGGATCGACCACGGTGCCACTGATGTGGTCCGCGGGTTGGGCCATTAATCGGCCACATAGAAATAGAAATAGAGTTAGTTTATTCAATGAGACGTTCTCCCTCGAAACGCTCGTCACGTTATGCTTGCGAAGAACCGGTCTCCTGACTCTGCGACTTGGCTCCGAAATACGCGCGATCTTCCCACGGTTAGGCAGTGATCGCGCGAGGCCGATAGACGTCGCTTACAGTTGCGGGGCAGTGGCGGAATTTCACCGCCTTCCCGAGCATTCTTCACTTACGGATGAGTTTTCAAATATCGCGGATGCGTGTCGTGCAACCGTACCTGAGAGGATAGCAGAGAAAGGTGTGGCGGAATGGCCAGAGGGCGCTCAACCAGGGCGGATTAGTCGCCGACTAGTACTATGCCAGCGAAAGTTTAGCTTTTCGCGGTTGCTTCGGATAAGATAGACGTTGCTGATGTTCGCATTCTTCGCTGACTGATTGCGGATCAACGATCTCGACGAGCTCGAACCAACATGTGGAATGGACAAAAAATAGCGGTTATTTTCCCGACGTATAACGAAAAGGACTCTATTCGGGCAGCGACGCTCGACTACTTCCAGACCGGGTTGGCGGATGAAGTCATTGTCGTAAACAACAACGCCGCTCCCGGCACGTCGGAAGAAGTAGAGGGCACAGGCGCAAAGTTGGTCTTTGAAACAAAGCAGGGCTACGGCCATGCGCTGTTGCGAGGCATCGACGAAACGGATGCCGACCTAATCGTACTCTCCGAACCCGACGGTACTTTCAGCGGGCATGATTTGATGAAGCTGTTAGCTTACTCGGAAGATGTACCGGTGGTCTTTGGAACGCGTACCAGCCGCGAGTTCATCTGGGATGGCGCCAACATGGGGCTCTTCCTGCGATGGGGAAATTGGGCTGTGGCCAAAATGACCGAAGTGCTGTTCAACACCACGCTTCTGACTGATATGGGCTGCACCCACCGTTTATTCCGGCGCGAAGCTCTGCAACGAATTCGTCCGCACCTCACCATCGGGGGCTCGCATTTTGGGCCGCAGTTACTTTTGGAAGTGATCGCCCACGGTATTCCCTTTGTCGAGATCCCGGTCAATTATCGACAGAGGGTAGGTAAATCTTCGGTGACGGGCGATTTCTGGAAGACGTTCAAGTTGGGCATGCGGATGATTGCGCTGGTGCTGGAATACCGGATGGGGTTGATGCGGCGGATGCGAATTCCGTGGGAGGATCGCGTGAAAATACCTGCCGCGGAGCCGATGAGCGTTCCTCGTTTCCATGAGGATCTGCTGGCGCTCGCTAAGTCTCAGGAAGCCGATGGCCGGAATCGTGGTGCCAATGCCGATTCGCGGGTCGGCTGGCAACAACAATAGACTCGGATTAATTTCCTCGATAGAAGAAGCAAGCGATATAATTTTCATGATGAAGCTAATTACCGCTTTTGTTTTATGTGCCGCTGCGATGCTGGGGCAGACTGGCACGGCCAAGCCGGCCGCGTCGACGACTCCGGCGGCGCCCACGGGACCCGCGCTCGAAAATGGCTACTATGCGACGATCCAAACATCGATGGGCCCAATTGTTTGTAAGCTTTATGAGAAAGAAGCGCCGATCACGGTAAAGAATTTTGTCGGGCTGGCTCGTGGGACGAAGCAATGGACCGATCCCAAAACTGGACAGAAGGTGACCCGCCCGCTATATAACGGGACTATATTTCACCGTGTCATTACCGGGTTCATGATTCAGGGCGGCGATCCGCTAGGGACAGGCACCGGCGATCCGGGTTATAAATTCCAGGATGAGTTCGATCCGAACCTCAAGTTCGATATTCCAGGACGGCTGGCGATGGCGAACTCGGGTCCAGCGACGAATGGCAGCCAATTCTTTATCACGGAGGTTCCCACCCCGCACTTGAATGGCAAGCATACGATCTTCGGCCAGGTGGTGGAAGGTCAGGATCTGGTGACGAAGATCGCCAACGTTCCGAAGAACGGTAATGACAAGCCGACCACGCCGATTCGGATTGTAGCAATCAACTTCAAGCGCGTTGGTCCGGCACCGGCGGGGACGACTCCAACTCCGGCGAAGAAGCCTGTTGCTCCCGCGGTCAAGAAGCCGGCTGCTGCGGCGACTCCAGCAGTAAAGAAATAGATCGACGCGGGGGTCGTGATGAGCGATGATGCCAGCGACGATTCCCTGTACGATATCCACACGCACGCCCCCGGTCCTCGGGGGCAGCTTCCTATAACAACTGAAATGCTGTTGCATCGCCCTTCCGGCGATCTTTTCGGGCTCACCCAAAATGCCGGGATGGGCTGGGATCCGCGTGCTTTAGGTGGCAAGGAATTTCTGCTTCTGAGTACACATGGCGGGATTCGTGCGCCCGATGGCACGCCGGTGGCGTTAGGTCTACACACCGGCCATTGGGAAGTGGGTCTGCTAATGGAGGCTGCGGCGAAGGAGTTGAAAGCCGCGGGCGCCGTGCCATTCGCGGCGTATTGCACGGACCCTTGCGACGGCCGTACGCAGGGCACCACAGGCATGTTCGATAGCCTGCCATATCGAAACGATGCGGCCCAGATCTTTCGACGACTTATAAGATCCTTGCCAACGCGGCGCGGTGTGATCGGCGTCGCGACATGCGACAAGGGACTGCCGGCAATGATGATGGCGCTGGCGGCGATGCATGATTTACCCTGCGTTTTGGTGCCGGGCGGTGTGACGCTGATGGCCGACGACGCCGAGGACGCGGGCAAAGTACAGACGATCGGCGCGCGTTTTGCGCATGGACAGATCACGCTCGAACACGCCGCGGACATGGGATGCCGGGCCTGCGGATCACCGGGCGGCGGGTGTCAATTTCTAGGGACGGCGGCGACTGCGCAGGTGGTGGGCGAGGCATTGGGTATGTCGTTGACGCATTCGGCGCTGGCTCCATCGGGCCATGCAATCTGGCTGGATATGGCGCGGCGCTCGGCGCGGGCGGTGATGGCTTGTGAAGAACGGGGCCTTCATATGCGCGATGTTCTGACGGATGCGGCGATACGCAATGCGATGGTGACGCACGCGGCGTTTGGCGGGTCGACTAATGTAATTCTGCATCTGACGGCGATCGCCCATGCCGCGGGATTGAGGCGCCCGCTGGCGGAGGATTGGGCGCGCATTAATCGCCTGGTGCCACGGATCGTGGACGCGCTGCCGAACGGTCCGCGAAATCATCCGACGGTGCAAGTGTTCCTGGCGGGGGCGGTGCCGGAAGTGATGCTACACCTACGGCGCGCGGGTTTGCTTGAGACCGAAGTGATGACGGTGTCGGGCGATACGCTGGGGCGGAATCTGGACGTTTGGGAACGTTCCGAGAGGCGGACCAAGTTGCGCGCGGTGCTGAAGGATCGCGATGGCGTGGACCCGGATGATGTGGTTCTGAATCCTGCCTCGGCGGTGAAGCGGGGGCTGACGTCGACGGTATGTTTCCCGCATGGAAATTTGGCGCCGGAGGGAGCCGTGATCAAGAGTACGTCCATCGATCGGTCTGTTGTCGGAGACGACGGTGTGTACCGCAAGACGGGTCCGGCGCGCGTGTTTCTGAGCGAACCGGCGGCCATCGCGGCGATTAAGGAAGGGCGTATCGTGGCGGGCGACGTGATTGTGCTGATCTGCCGCGGTCCCTTTGGCGCGGGCATGGAAGAGACGTATCAGGTGACGTCGGCACTGAAGCAGTTGGATTTCGGCAAGCATGTGGCGGTGTTAACAGACGCCCGCTTCAGTGGTGTTTCGACGGGGGCCTGTATTGGGCATATATCACCGGAAGCACTTGCGGGCGGGCCAGTCGGGAAACTGCTGGAGGGCGATCTGATTGAGATTATCGTGGACCGGAATCGGCTGGAAGCTACGGTGAATCTAGCCGGAGCAAATGGGGTACACTTCGGAGCGGAAGAAGGAACGCGCGAGTTGGCGAGGCGGGGACTGCGGTCCGATTTAAGGGCCGATGCCGCGCTTCCCGGCGATACGCGTCTGTGGGCGGCGCTGCAGGACGTGAGTGGCGGCACATGGGGCGGCTGTGTTTTCGATGTGGAACAAATCCTCGAGGTTTTGAAGGCCGGCAAAGAGGTATTGGCGGAACGTAACTCACGATGAAACTGGCTATTCTTTTACTCCTGGCAGTACAACTCTTCGCGCAACAGTATGACGTGATCGTGCGCAACGGGCATGTAATCGATGGCACTGGATCGCCGTGGTATTCAGGGGACGTCGGAATTCGCGCGGGGAAGATCGCGGCCATCGGAAACCTTGCGGAGGCCAGTGGCATTCGTGTGATCGACGCCCGGGGAATGGTGGTTGCGCCGGGATTTATCGACATGCTGGGGCAATCGGAGATGAGCATTCTGGTGGATCCGCATTTGCCCTCGAAAGTGTTTCAAGGGATCACGACGGAGGTGACGGGCGAAGGCAGTTCGATCGCTCCAACGAACGAGAGGCTAAGGCGGGCAGATCATATTATGTTTGAGCATTATGGCATCAAGGCCGACTGGTCGACCTTCGGGGAGTACTTCGCGCGCCTGGAAAAACAGGGCATGGGGATCAACCTGGCGAGCTATGTGGGTGCCACACAGGTGCGGCGGTTTGTGATTGGCGATGAGGATCGGGCACCGTCGCCGGCGGAATTAGAGCAGATGAAAGCGCTGGTGCGAATGGCGATGAAAGAGGGCGCGGTGGGCCTGTCGACATCGCTGCAGTATGCGCCCGCGCCGTACGCGACCACCGAAGAATTAATCGCATTGGCACGCGAGGCAGCGGTCTTCGGCGGCATTTATGCGAGCCACGTAAGGAACGAGGGAAACGGAATTATTCCGGCGCTGGACGAAGCGATTCGTATTGGGCGCGAGGCTTCCATCCCTGTGGAGATTTGGCACCTGAAGGCGGCGGGCAAACCGAATTGGGGGCGGATGGGGGAAATTCTTGCGCACATCGAAGAGGCGCGGGCATCGGGCGTGGACATATCCGCCGACACCTATGCCTACCCGGCGTGGTTCAATACCTTTTCGGCCTTTATTCCCCCCTGGGCGCACGATGGGGGCGATGAAAAACTTGTAGAGCGTCTGAAGGATCCAGCGATGCGGGCGCGCATTCGTAAGGAAATGGAAACTGTCACTACTGGGTGGGACAACGAGTGGCATGAGATCCCAGGCCCTGAAGCGATTCTGGTGGGCGTAGTGCAAAGTGCAAAGTTGCTGCCGCTACAGGGCAAGACAATCGCCCAGATTGCAAAGAGCTGGAACAAAGATCCACTCGACACGATTTTTGATTTGTTAATTGAAGACCAGGCGTTCACATCGGTGGCGGTGTTTGGAATGTCCGAGCCCGATGTACTTCTGGCGCTACAGCGTCCGTGGGTTTCGATTTGTAACGACTCACAAGGGACGGCGACGGACGGTCTGCTGGGCAAGGAACATCCGCACCCCAGAGCCTATGGAACATTCCCCCGGATAGTGCGGAAGTATGTGCGGGAGGATAAGGCGTTGCGGCTGGAAGATGCCATCCGGAAATTTTCGGCGCTGCCCGCGCAACGGATGCGCTTCACGGATCGCGGTGTGTTGAAACTGGGAATGTGGGCGGACATGGTGATCTTCGATCCGGAGAAGCTGACGGATAAGGCGACTTTCGAAAATCCGAACCAGATATCGGAAGGGATGCAGTTCGTGCTGGTGAATGGCGTGCCCGTTATCGCGGAAGGTAAGGCGACAAACGCGCTACCGGGCAAGGTAATAAAGCGGCAAGTGAATTAGGAGTTTTTATGGAAACTGTCTCTCCCCAACTGAACGTGACCGGCAAGTTATTGATCAACGGCCAATGGCGTGGCAGCCTTTCGGGCAAGACGTTCGAGACGATTAATCCGGCCACTGAAGAGGTGCTGGGGTCTGTCGCTGATGCCCAGGACGAAGATGTCGATATGGCCGTGCAAGCTGCCCGGCGGGCCTTCGAGGACGGGCTGTGGCCGCGGATGAGCGCGTCGGACAGAGGGAAGATTCTGTGGAAGATCGGCGACCTGATCATGGAAAATGCCGATGAACTGGCGCTGTTGGAGACGATGGACAACGGAAAGCCGATATTCGAATCACGCTACGTCGATATTCCGGCGGCGGCGGAATGCTTCCAATATTACGCGGGCTGGGCGACGAAGATTCAAGGCGAGACGATTCCCGTTCGAGGCAACTATTTAAACTACACGCTGCGCGAGCCGTTGGGTGTGGTGGGCGCGATCATCCCCTGGAATTTCCCCCTACTGATGGCCTCATGGAAGCTGGCGCCGGCATTCGCCTGCGGAAATACGGTGGTCCTGAAGCCGGCGGAGCAGACACCATTAACGGCATTGAAGCTTGGTGAAATTTGCCAGAAAGCCGGGCTACCCGACGGCGTGCTGAACATTCTTCCAGGATTCGGCGCGACCGGCGCGGCGCTGGTGAAGCATCCGGCCGTGGCGAAGATTGCCTTCACCGGATCGACGGTCGTGGGGCAGCAGATAATGCGCAACGCGGCAGACACGCTGAAGAAGGTCTCGCTGGAGTTGGGTGGAAAGTCGCCCAACATCGTATTCGCCGATGCCGATTTGGATGCCGCGGTGCGCGGGGTGATCAATGGAATCTTTTATGGGAAAGGCGAAGTGTGCGCGGCGGGATCGCGGCTGTTTGTGGAGCAATCGATTAGCGAACCTTTCATGGAGAAGCTGATCGCGCGAGCGGAGAAGCTGGTGCCGGGCGATCCGCTGAATCCGAAGACGCGGCTGGGCGCGCTGGTGTCGCGAGACCAGATGGATCGGGTGCTTGGCTACATCGCTTCCGGAAAAAAGGAAGGCGCCACGGTGGTAACGGGCGGCGAGCGAGCCGAGATCAACGATGGAAAAGGATTTTTCGTGCAGCCGACAATTTTCGGCGGTGTCGATAACGGGATGACGATCGCCCGAGAGGAAATTTTTGGGCCGGTGTTGGCGGCGATGGAGTTCAAGGATGTGGATGACGCGATCAAGCAGGCGAACCATTCCATGTATGGGCTGGCGGCCGCGGTCTGGACGCGCGATATCAAGAAAGCCCATAAAGCCGCGCGCGCCATCAAGGCAGGTACGGTGTGGATCAACACCTATAACATTCTGGATGCCGCATCGCCATTTGGCGGATATAAGATGAGCGGGTTTGGACGGGAACTTGGTATGCATGCCTTGGATTTGTATACGCAAGTAAAGAGCGTGTGGGTGGATTTGAATGATTAAAGCCGGGGATTCTGAATGACGAGATCACTATTCGACTTGACGGGGAAGACGGCGATTGTTACGGGGTCGTCAAAAGGGATTGGGCGGGCTATCGTCGAGGCTCTGGCCCACGCCGGCGCTAATGTAGTGATCTCCAGTCGAAAGCAAGACAAGTGCGACGAGGTTGCGGCGGCGATCAATGCCGCGGGCGGCGGGAGAGCTATCGCGATTGCCTGCAATATCGGGAAGCTGGAGGAACTGCGGAAGCTGGTGGGGGACACAAAGGCACACTTTGGGCAGATCGATGTACTGGTGTGCAACGCGGCGGTAAATCCGTATTTCGGCCCTATGGCGAAGCTACCCGACGAAGCGTTCACGAAGGTCATGGATACGAATGTCCGGAGCAATTTATGGTTGTGCAATTTGGTATTGCCGGAGATGTCGGAGCGTAAGGATGGCGCCGTCATAATTGTGTCCAGCATCGGTGGGTTGAAAGGTTCGGCGATGCTGGGTATCTACGCGATCTCAAAGGCGGCCGATATGCAGCTGGCGCGCAATTTAGCGGTCGAGTGGGGTCCCTACAACATTCGCGTGAACTGCATCGCGCCGGGATTGGTCAGGACGGATTTCGCGAAAGCATTGTGGGAAGACCCGAAAATGCTGGCGAATGTCGAGCGGGGAACTCCATTGCGGCGGATTGGCGAGCCGGACGATATCGCAGGGGCGGCTGTGTTTCTGGCGTCGAAGGCTGGTGCCTGGACTACGGGGCAGACGATCGTGATCGATGGTGGCGTAACGATCGGGGGGTAAGACGCGATGAAGGCTGCGGTTCTTAACGAAATCGGAAGGCCGTTGGAAATCCAGGATGTGGCGCGGCCGGAGCCCGGGGCGGGTGAAGTTCTGGTGCGGGTGAAGGCTTGTGGAGTATGCCATTCCGATCTGCATGTAGCGCTCGGAGAATGGGACTTGCTGAAGCCGATTACGCGCGTCCCGCTGATCCTGGGCCACGAAATCGCGGGCACGGTGGAGACCGTTGGGGAAGGCGTCGACTCACTGGCCCCCGGCGATTATGTGGGAATTCCCTGGCTGCACTGGACTTGTGGAGTATGCGAATACTGCCAGGCGGGCCGCGAAACCCTTTGCGGGAAACAGAAGATTACCGGCGTGACCGTGAATGGCGGATTCGCGGATTATGTCAAGGCACCGGCGAGCCATACGGTAAAGCTGCCAGAATCGTTATCACCCACCGATGCCGCACCACTGTTATGCGCGGGCCTGACGGTATATCGGGCAATCAAGGATTCCGGAGTGCAAGCGGGACAGCGGCTAGCGGTGTTTGGAATCGGCGGATTAGGCCACGTCGCGATACAGATTGCGAAGGCAATGGGAGTGCAAGTATGCGCCGTCGATCTGAGCGCCGAGAAGCTTACCCTGGCGTCGGAATGCGGTGCGGACTGGGTAGTGAATGCGCTCGACGGGCCACCACACAAGGCGATCAAGGCTCTCGGTGGGGCTCATGTCGCACTAGTCACATCGGCTAGCAAACCGGCCTACGAAGCGGCTTTGCGATCGCTACGAAAAGGCGGGACGCTATCGATGGTCGGTATGGGACCCGATCCAATTCCGGTTTCGACCGTAGCGATGGTTTCCGGCGAATATCGAATCTTGGCGACCGCAGTGGGCACGCGTCAGGACCTCAAGGAGTTACTGGATCTTGTCACGCATGCGCCGATTCGTTGCCGCGTCGAAGCCCGACCGCTGGAGCAGGTGAATCGGGTCTTCGACGAGATGAAGGCTGGATCATTACTCGGCCGCGTTGTGCTAACGATGGTTTAATTTTGCAATGCGCCGGTGCGCGTGCGCGGAGCGGGACGTTCGCTGACGGCGAAATCGGCTTTGGCTTCGTTTGTCGACGCGATATCGAGCCCTCCGCTTTGATGGAGCAAAGTTTTCGCCCGTTTGAGCCACGCGAAATTGTCGCAATGTACCGAGAGCAAAATGCCACCCTTGCGCACACGACCTTCATAGCGCTTAGCCTCATACTCGGGAATAGAGACTCCATAGATCGCGCCAACCAAGCCGCCGGCCATTGCACCCGCGCCAATCCCACCAAGCGTCGCCATAACTGGACCCGAAGCTAAATAAGGTGCGAGGTCTGGCAGACTGATGTGCCAGTCGCGGCGATGTACGCGAACGCACCGGCTAGGATCGCTCCAGCTGTGGCGCCTGCCAGCGCGGATTCGGGCATCTTTGTGTGCTTCTCAATACCCAGATCTTTTGATCCGGGATTCTCAGGAAATAAAACGGAAATATCGGTGTTACGGAAGCCTGCTTCACGGAAGGAATCGAGTGCTTCGCTCACCGTGGCTTGATCCGGGTAGATAGCAAACGCCGCTCTATTTTTCCCTGCCATGGGTCCTCCTTATACGGTTGTAGGGGCCACGTAATTGTTCGTTGTCTCGGCCGTGGCGCTGATATCGTCACCACCGGCGCTTTGCAAGATTTCGCGAGCCTTTTTCATCGACTCTTCGCTATCGCAATGGACGCTGACGAGGATTTCTCCACGGCGGATGCGTGCTTCGTATCGCTGCGCATCATACTCAGGGATTCCTAAACCCATCAGAGCGCCAAGCATTCCCGCTAGCGCGCCACCGACCCCTGCTCCGCCTAGCATCGCCAGAATTGGCCCTGCCGCGATAATCGGACCCAAGCCGGGGATCGCCAGTGCCCCTATACCTACTAACCAACCGAATACGCCACCAGCGACCACGCCCGAAGCGGCACCAACGGTAGCAGCCTCGGGAAGTTTGGTTTGTTTTTCCTTTACCGGCACTGGCGCGTCGTCTGGTTGGCCTGCTGGCGTCGGATCCGCCGCGACTACCGATCCTTTATTAGGGTGGTTATCAGGGAAGATGAGTGAAATATCCGTATTCTTGAAGGCGGCGTCTTTCAACAACTGAACTGCGTTCTCAGCCTTTGCGCTGTCCGCGTATATGGCGTATACGGCGGTGTTTTTTCCTTTGTCCATATTCTATGCCTGTTTGCCGGAGACCGAGGACTTCAGAGCCGTCACTCCGGTACCGCCGCGAATCTCCTGGATCTTAGTTTGCCGTTTGTCTGGGGTGTCGCTGGCGAAAACCGAACCTGCTGTCAGCAAGCCGGAAATCAAGTAAACATTAAAAGTGCCGTTCATTTTCATGGAAAAATTTAGACCTGAGTTTGACGATGGATTTTAAAGGTGAGGAGTGCAAATGCGAGGAAGAGGACGAAGATGATCTTAGCTACGCCGGCAGATGCCAGACCGATTCCCGAGAAGCCAATACATGCGGCGAAGAGCGCCACGAATAGAAAAGTTAAAGCCCAATTGACCATAGATCTCCTCCAATCCTAAACCGTGCATAGAAATTGGAGCAACTGCCGTGCCAAAAAGGATTGTCTACCGTTTGTTGTACCTAGCGGGGCCGAAAGCGGGAACGTACGGGCAAAATATGCGTTGTCGGTCTAATCTACCACCAACGCGCAGAAAGGGGTCCGTAGCGGGTGAGATAGTCGTTCAATGTAAGGCCAAGAAGGATAAAGAACCAGAACAGGCCAGCCACGGCGAAAACTTTCGTTAAGGGGCTAGCCTCCTTCACGTGCATAAAAAACAGGATTACCAGCAGCGCTTTGAGGATCGCGATGGAGATGGCGACGATAAAGTTGAAGTTGCCGAGTTCAATAGTGGAGACCCAAACAGTAGTCCCGGTAAGGATCAGGAGGGCGAGAAAAATTCGAACATAGAAGCCGACGGAATGGACGTGTTGATTCATCGGGTGCGACCAATCAGATAGAGCAGCGGGAACAGGAAAATCCACACGATATCGACAAAGTGCCAATACAATCCCACCATCTCAACGGGTGTGTAATAGCTCGGCCCAAAGCGATTTCTTGACGCCGCCCAGATCAGGAACGACAGCAGGCCGACGCCGATAATCATGTGGACGGCGTGCATCCCGGTCATCGCGAAATAGAAGAAATAGAGCAGCTGAACATGGCGAACGAGGTTCGAGTCATGCGGCGCGGTCTTCTCTTCAAACTGGAAATCACGGCCGAATATATGGCCGGGGATGTGGTGATCGTCCCACTTCTCTTTGTACTCCACGCCCTTGATTCCCAGGAAAACGGAACCCAGAAAAATGGTGGAAAGCAGGAGGGTAATCAGCGCTCTTTTCTGGCCGAGTTGCGCCGCGCGAACCCCAAGAGCCATGCTTAGACTGCTGCAGATCAGGACGGCTGTATTGATCGCGCCCAGCTTCACGTTCATGTAGCGGCTGGTGGCGGCGAAGGCCTCGGGGTACATGCCGCGATACACGGCGTAGGCGCAGAACATTCCGCCGAAGAACAAAATTTCCGTCGCCAGAAATGCCCACATCCCGAGCGTGGAGGATTCGTACTGCTGCTCCGCATCGTCGAAATGATGCTGTAGAAAAGGTGGATGTTCGGGCGGGGGAGCCGCAACGGTGCTATCCGGCAATTTCCACCTCCTTGTCGGAATAGTGATACGCCTCTTCGGTGACTACCGGCTGCTCAAGAAAATTGAAAGTCGGCGGCGGTGAGGGAGCTTTTTCCCACTCCAGCCCTTTGGCGCCCCAGGGGTTGGCGCTCGCGGCGGGTCCTTTCAAGGCCGACCAGATCAAGTAGACCATCGGAATCAGGTAACCAATTCCGAGAATGGACGCACCGGCGGTTGAGAGTACATTCAGCACCTGAAACTCGGGGGCATAGGCGTGGTAGCGACGTGGCATGCCGAGATAACCAAGGATGAACTGCGGGAAGAACGTTAGGTTGAATCCCACGAAAACCACCAACGCCGCAAATTTCGCCCAACCTTCGGGATAGAGCTTGCCGGTGATTTTGGGCCACCAGAAATGGATGCCGCCGAGATAGGCCATGACCATGCCGCCTACCATAACGTAGTGGAAGTGCGCGACCACGAAGTAAGTATCGGTGACATGAACATCGACGGCAAGTGTTGCCAGAAACAGGCCGGTGAGGCCGCCTATGGTGAACAGGCCGATGAAACCGAAGGCGTAGAGCATGGGTGTATCGAAGGAGATGGACCCGCGATACATCGTGGCGGTCCAATTGAAAACTTTGATCGCCGAAGGAACTGCGACGAGAAAACTAAGCAGCGAGAAAACCATGCTGGCGTACATCGATTGGCCGGTGACGAACATATGGTGCCCCCAGACAAGAAAGCCGAAAACGGCGATGGCGATACTAGAGAGCGCGATGAAGTTATAGCCGAAGATACGCTTACGCGAGAAGCAGGGTACGATTTCGCTGATCACCGCCATGCCGGGAAGGATCATGATATACACGGCGGGGTGCGAGTAAAACCAGAAGAGATGTTGGAAGAGGATGGGGTCGCCGCCGATACTGGGGTCGAAGATACCGATGCGGAAGATGCGCTCGAGTCCAAGCAAGACAACGGTGATGGCGAGAACGGGCGTGGCGAGAACTTGAATCAGGCTGGTGGCGTAGTGGCCCCAGACGAAGAGCGGAAGGCGGGTCCAGGTCATGCCGGGGGCGCGCATTTTGTGAACGGTGACTATGAAATTCAAGCCGGTAAGGATGGAGGAAAAGCCGGTGATGAAAACGCCGATCGCCGTCATCGTGACGTAGGTGCGTGAGTAGTCGGTGCTGTAGGGCGGATAAAAGGTCCAGCCCGTATCGACGCCGCCCACGACTACGGCGCTGAGCGTAAAAATTCCACCGATGATGTAGATGTACCAGCTAAGAAGATTGATTTTGGGGAAGGCCAGATCCCGCGCGCCGATCATGAGTGGGATCAGGAAGTTGCCAAGGACGGTGGGAATAGACGGGATCAGGAAGAAAAAAATCATGATGATCCCGTGCATGGTGAAGAGCTTGTTGTAAGTGTCTGAGGTAACCAGATCGCCCTGTGGAGTTAACAATTCCATGCGCATCAGGACCGCGAAAAATCCGCCAATAAAAAAGAAGGCGGTAAGCGAAAACAGGTAGAGCAGGGCAATGCGTTTGTGATCGGTGGTGAAGAGCCAGGATTTCCAACCATACGCCGCGTTTAGATAATTTGGCGGCTGCACGCCGGGATGTTCCACCTGATGTTCGACGGCAACGGTACTCATTGCGTCCTCCTTGTTTGTCCGGCCGCTGGCGGCGCGGCGACAGGTTTGCCAGTGGCTTGCCCGGCAACCGGCTTGTCCGGGGTGGAAAGGCTTTTGATGTAGACGATCAACTGCAGCAAGCCTTCTTCACTGATTTGTCCTTCGAAAGTCGGCATGACATCCTTCTTAAAGCCGGCAACGATTTTAGCGTTCGGGTTGAGGATCGATTCGCGCACATAGCTGTCGTCCGCCGTTACAGTGCGGCCATCGTCCAGCAGAACGGGCTTTCCATAGACATTGCGGAGGATGGGGCAGCGGCCTTGCTGATCGAGTTGGTGGCAGGTGCTGCAGCCTAATTGCGCGAAAAGTTTTTCACCTTGCTGGACCATGGAACCTTCCGCGCCACCGCCGGAGAGCCAGTTTTCATAAGCTGCCGGCTCCAGCACGGTAACCCAGCCGACCATGCCGGAATGTTCCGTGCCGCAGTATTCGGCGCAGAAGAGATGATAGCGGCCGGGTTTGGTGGCTTCGAACCAAATGCTCTGATAGTGGCCTGGCACGACATCGTGTTTTACGCGGAAGGCGGGAATAAAGAAGCTATGGATGACGTCTTCCGAGGCGAGCGTGATTTTCACCGGGCGCCCAACAGGGACGTGCAGTTCGTTGATCTCGCGCTGGCCGCCGGGATACTGTACTTTCCACATCCATTGTTTTCCGGTGGCGAAGATCTCCAGGGAATTCGGCGGAGCAACCGCGTTGGCGAAGTGAATTTTCACTCCCCAGGCGAAAAAGGTGATCATGATCGCCAGCGGTGTGATTGACCAGAACAGCTCCAGGGGCAACGAACCTTCGATTGGCTTCGGACGATAGGTATCGTTACGTCGCCGGTAGCGGATGGCGAAGACAAAAACCGCGCTGAAGATGAGGACCATCATCACCAGAGACACGACGACCAGGTATGTGTAAAGCGCGTCGACTTCGCCGGCGTTGGTAGAGGCGCGGGCGGGGAAGATGGAGAATTTATCCCACATAGCGGCCTCCAGTCAGGTTGGCGGGAGGATGGAAATCGCGGCGAAGCATGACGAAGAGGAACACGGCGATGGCAAGGACAGTGACGCCGCCGCCGATCCGCAAGGCGTTGAAGATGACTAGGCCGTATTTTCCCCGGGCCGGATCATAGTGAAAGCAGAACAGGAGCACCTGATCGGCGAGAGTGCCAATCTTGTTAGCGGAAGCTTCAACCAGGCCCAGCCGCAGGTCCTTATGATTAAACTCGATGCCATAGAAATAACGCGAAACCTTGCCTTCGGGCGTAAGAATAACGATGCCGCTGGAATGGGCGAATTGATCCCCGGCAATGTCGTAGGAGTAGTGAAAGCCGACGGCATCGGCCACCATTTTGATCGACTCGGCGCGCCCGGTAAGGAAGTGGAATCCGCTGGCGGCGCTGGGGCGATCATATTTCTCCACGTAAGTTTGTTTTTTTGCGGCGGCTAAGTCGGACGTTTCTCGAGGGTCGAAGCTAAGGGCAACCAACTCGTATTTTTCGCCGGCGTTTAGTGAGATTTGACGCAGGCTGCGAGTAAGGCCGTTGAGCTCCATGTTACAGAGCATGGGGCAGCGGTAATAGACCAGGGCGAGGATGACGGGTTTATCGCCGGAGAAGAACTGGCGGAGCGGAACCGCCTTGCCCGATTCATCGTTGAAGGAAACGTCGAGCGGGAGTTGCTGGTTCAGCCGTTGATCGATTCCGACGTTGCGAAGCGCCGCCGGCCGCCCGTAGGATTGGGCGTTCAGCGACAATGCCGCGGCGAAAAAGAGCACTAGGCTATTTCTTGACATCGCTGTCCTTTCGGGTTGGCAAGCCGCGTTCCAGTAGCAGGTCCATCGCCCGGTCGATCGGTATTCGCACCACGCCGTCCCGCTTATTCACCCACTGGTAACTGTGTAGCTGGTTGAGTTCGGAGGTTTTCAGGTTTTGATATTCCTCCCACGGATGTTCCTGCAGCCGCGGCTCGGGCGGGGGATGCAAGGGCGCCTGCGCGATGGGATGAATCGTCGTCATGAAGCGCAGGAGGAAGTACACGAAAAAGCACACCACGATAGTGCCGGCGGCTAGCCCGGCGCCGCTCCAGGCAATGCCGCGGATATCCACCTCACTCAATTCGTGACCTGCGTTCGTGCTGTCGGCGGTATTCTTTTCCATGTTCGTTATTGGGTCACCGTTGCTTTGGGAATCTCGTAGAGACGGGGATCGTTAATCGGAACCAAAGGACGGTTCTTAAGCTGCCAAAAGAACGCGCCGAGCCAGATGCCGCCCACACCGACCGGCGTGGCCAGATCCATCCAATGAAAGATAAAGCCCTTCGGGTTGAGGCTGGGTTCAACCACCCAATAGACGTCCACAAGGCGGATGAAGATCATCCACAAACATACTTTCATGAGCAGGTCCGCCCGCTTCTTGACACCAGTCTGCAGCAGTAAAAGGAACGGCAAAGCGAAGTGGAACACCACCAAACTAACGGCAATCCACCCCCATCCACCGCTGAGGCGCTTCAGATACCAGGGAATTTCTTCCGGCAAATTGCCAGCCCAGATGATCAGGAACTGTGAGAAGGAGAGGTAAGCCCAAAGAATGGTGAAGGCGAATAGCAAATTGCCGAGGTCATGAAAATGTTGTTTCGTCATGACGTCCGCCAGGGGCTTCCGGCGGGAGAGGACCACGACGGCGGCTATGACCAGGGCGAACGTTTCCAGCACCTGTCCAACAAGGAACATCACTCCATAGATAGTAGAGAACCAATGCGGATCAAGGGACATGATCCAGTCAATGAAGGCGAAGGTGCCGGTGAAGACGAAGACAAGAAGCGCGGGAGCGCTGAAGGACCGCATGCGATCAACCAGCTTTGGGTCTGCCGTGCGGTCCTGCTGCATCGACCAGCGATTTAGTACAAATCCGAACGCCGTAAAGATTGCAAAGTAGAACACGGCCCGGGCGATGAAAAACGGCACATTCAGATAAGCGGCCTTGTGCTGAATATTTGCGTCGGCTTTGACGATCTCCGGTACGGCCCATGGATAGAGGGTCTGGAGGCCAAAGAGGATGGGCAGGAACAGGATCGCGACCACCGGAAAGATGCGAACCGCGGCTTCCAGGAGGCGGCGGATGACAACGCCCCAGCGTCCGCCAACAACGTGATGGAGCAGCAGGATCCCCAGAGCGCCGCAGGACATGCCGCTCCAAAATAGAAACGCAAACAGATAGGAGCGGAAGAATTGGCTGGGGTCGCGCACGGCTCCGATTACACAGATGAGCAATCCGATCGCGCCGGCGATTAAGGAGCGCCGCTGCAAGGTGTCGATCAATGAATAATTTTCATCGGCAGGGATGGCAGGTGTCATTCGCCCCCTTCCTTGCGCGCGCTAGCCGGCGGATCCAGCTGCGGCCGTTGATCGAGCGGAAGGTCGCCGACTGTAGAACTTTGACTGAGTTGTAACGCGCGAATGTAGGCGGCGATGCGCCAGCGATCGTCCACCGGAACGCGCGAAGCGTAGCTGGGCATCGCGCCATAACCGTTCGTGACGACGTCGAAGAAATGGCCAATCTCGATCTTCTTCAAGCGCGCACTGTGATAGGTGGGTGGCTGCTTAAATCCGCGCTTGACGATCATCCCATTGCCATCGCCGAGTTCACCATGACAGGGCGTACAAAAAATCCGGTAACGCTGCTGGCCACGCGCAAGATCGTCGCGGGTGATCGGGAACGGAAACATGGCAACATCCTGATCGCCAGCTTTTCCGGTAAAGCGCGCGGTGTCGGTGCGGAGGTGGCCTCGGGCGACGGTGCCATCGATGACGGGGCGAGCGGAGCGGCCATCGCTAAAGAAGTCCGTTCCGGCGAGGGGCTTGTAACGCGGCTGATTGTGCATATCGTCACGGCAGCCGGCCAGCAGCAGCGGCAGCAAACAGACTCCCAATCTTGGACGAAGGATCATTTATCCACCTGCGATACTTCCGCCGGATTGAGGTGGGCGAGGAAGGTTCGAGTGCCTTCAAAATCGAATTTGGGATCGATCGCTTCGATACAGAGGAAGAAACGATCGCGCGACGCCCGGGCGAACTGCGGAACATTGAAGACGGGGTGATAGGGCTGTGGCAAACCATTCATGGCGAGCATGCCGAGGACAGCGGTTAACGCCGCGAGCAGCACCGTGCATTCGAATGTGATGGGAATAAACGCGGGCCAACTATAGAGCGGCCGGCCGCCGACGTTGTGGGGATAAGCGACGATGGCAATCCAACACATGAGCGAAAATCCGCCGATGCAGCCGAGCAAACCGCCAATGAAGACCGAAGGCGCGACGGCATTCTTGCGAAATCCGATGGCATCGGCAAGACCTTCAACCGGAAGTGGAGCGTAGGCATCCATTTTGCGATAGCCCTCGGTGTAGGCGGCCCGCGCGGCTTCCACCAGAGATTCCGGGTTAGGGAATTCGGCCATCAGTCCGTGTAGTCCGAAACGATCGTCGACTGGGAGGCTCATAAGCTAAACCGCTTTAGGAACTGGCTCCGCATGCGCACGCTTGTGTACTTCTTCATGGACCACTTCCCGCATCTCAAAGATTGAGATCGCCGGCAGGCCGCGAACGAACAGGAACATCAGGGAGAGAAACAGTCCGATGGTTCCGATATAGGTGGACCAATCCCAGACGGTGGGGTAATACATTCCCCACGCCGATGGCAGGAAATCGCGATGCAGACTGGTGATGACGATAACGAATCGCTCCAGCCACATGCCGACATTGACGATGAGCGAGATGATGAAAACGGCGGCGATATTCAAGCGTATCTTGCGCGACCAGAGTAGTTGGGGAATAGCGATATTGCACAGCAGTAACAGCGCGTACATGAAGCCGTACGGGCCTGTGACGCGATTCCAATACATGAACTCTTCGTACTGGTTTCCGCTGTACCAGGACATGAACGCTTCCATGGCGTAGCCGTAGGCAACGATGAGGCCGGTGCCGAGCATGACCTTGGCCATGCACTCGATGTGGCGCATGGTGATGAGGTCCTGCAGCTTGTACCAGGAGCGCATGGGGATGGCCAGCGTAAGCACCATAGCGAAGCCGGAATAGATTGCGCCGGCCACGAAATAAGGCGGAAATATTGTGGTATGCCAACCGGGCACGATGCTGATTGCGAAATCAAAGCTGACGATCGTATGGACGGAGACTACGAGAGGTGTGGCGAGTCCGGCAAGCAGGAGATAGGCTTTCTGGTACCGGGCCCAATGTTTCGCCGATCCACGCCAGCCCAGTGCTAGAGCGCCATATATTTTTTGAGCCCATGGCTTTTCGGCCTTATCGCGCATGGTGGCGAGATCGGGGATGAGGCCGACGTACCAGAACATTAAAGAGACGGTGGCGTATGTCGACACCGCGAAGACATCCCAGATAAGCGGGCTGCGGGGCTGGGGCCAGAGCCACATGCTATTCGGATACGGGAGCAGCCAATAGAAGAGCCACGGGCGCCCCAGATGGAGAATCGGGAACATGCCGGCGCAGGCGACGGCGAACAACGTCATCGCTTCGGAGAAGCGATTGATGGATGTGCGCCAATCCTGCTTCAGCAGCAAGAGAATTGCCGAGATGAGCGTGCCGGCGTGGCCGATGCCGATCCACCAGACAAAGTTGACGATGGCGAATCCCCAGGCGACGGGGACAATGATTCCCCAGATTCCCACCCCGCGAATGAAGAGCCATGCAGCGGCTACGAAAAACAGATTCATCACAATAAAGGCGATGCCGAGGCCGATGAACCACTGTTTCGGCGTCTTGTTGAACGGCATCATGATGACGCCGCCGATCTTGTCCGTTACCGTGCCAAAGTCGTGACCGGGCCCGATAATCTTTCGCGGTCCTGGATCGAGATCGGTCGTGGAGCGGGTGGGTTCGAGATCGTGAGGCTGAGTTGGCGGCATCAGGTTCTCTCCAAATCAGGGTTGGGGTTGCGTACGCGTGAGAGATACGTAGTGCGAGGACGAGTGTTCAGTTCCTCCAGCAGGCCATAGTTACGGGGCTGAGTCTTGAGCTTGCTCACTCGGCTATCTCGGTCATTCAGATCGCCGAATGTAATCGCTTGCGTGGGACAGGTCTGGGCGCAGGCGGGGACGATCTCGCCGTCTTTCACTTTTCGGTCCTCTCGTTCCGATTCGATTTTCTTGGCGCTGATCCGCTGCACGCAGTAGGTACACTTTTCCATAACCCCGCGGCTGCGGACCGTGACGTCCGGATTGCGAAGGCCGGCGAGACTCTTTGTGTACCAGTCGGAGTAAAGAAAAAAGTTGAATCGGCGCACTTTATAGGGACAGTTGTTGGAGCAATAGCGCGTGCCGACGCAGCGATTATAGACCATCTGATTCAGCCCTTCGGTGCTGTGAACCGTCGCCGCGACGGGACAGACCAATTCACAGGGGGCGTTCTCGCAATGCATACAGGGGACGGGCTGGAAGTAGAGTTCGGGGTCATCCAACTTGCCGCTGTAATAGCGATCGACACGCAGCCAGTTCATGTGGCGGCCCTTTGCGGTTTCTTCCTTACCGACGACGGCGATATTGTTTTCCGCCTGGCAGGCGACGACACAAGCATGACATCCAATGCACGAATTGAGATCGATCGCCATACCCCACTTGTATCCGTTGTAAGCGAATTCGCCGGGGAATAGCGATAACTCCGGCGGGATAACTTTCTCGGCGATCTGGGCGAATTTCGGGTCCTTTTGATATTCGGCCAGGGACGCGACGCGGAACGGATCGCGCTCCTCCATCGTCTGGGTGTGTTGTGTGATGGCAAATTGCCGGGTTTCACTGGTCTTGGCGATGGCCACGCCATAGGCTTGCCAGGGATGGCTGGTAGTACGAATTGAATTCGCATTGAAGCCGAGATTTTCACCGACGTGTCCGGTGCGCGTACGACCGTAGCCCAAGTGCACAGTAACGGAATTATCGGCATGACCGGGCACGATGCAGACTGGTCCGCGAACGCTGCGGCCGTCAATTTGCAACTCGACGACGGGAGCATTGTAACGCGGGGATTGGAGGTCATCCATCTTCGCTGGCGACACCCCCAGACGTTGCGCCGTCGCGGGACTCATCCATACCGCGTTGTCCCACGTCATCTTGTTTTGCGGCTTGGGTGTTTCCTGCAGCCAACCGTTATTCGACCAGGTTCCATCGCCGATGGTGGGGTCCGGCCGAAAGACAACTTCCATCGCGCTGTTGGCCGTTTGCGTAGAGGCTACCGGGGTTGTGGGCGCCGGTAGTTTTTTGGGCGGCAGAGCCGTATCGGGAATGGAACCGTTGTGCAAGGCCGTTTGCCAGAACACTTCGAAGTCGGCTTCTTTGTGCTGCGATTGCCAATACTCGCGAACCTGATCATGCGGTTCATGGTCGCCCTGACCGGCAAGCACGGAGAGGACATTGTGGGCGCTCTTCGCCCCATAGAGCGGCGCGATTAGTGGCTGCACGATGGATACGGTACCGTCATAAGCGCGAATGTCGCTCCAACTTTCTAGGTAATGCGCTTCGGGGACCACCCAGGTGCAATGCGCGGAAGTTTCATTTTCCGCCAGCGTCAAATGCGCGCGAAGTCTGACCTTGTCCAGCGCAGCGGAGAAATTGACATCGGCGGGCGCGCCGTAGACGGGATTGCCGCCGAGAATCAACAAGGTTTCCACGTTTCCCGAGTTGATGTCGTTAGTAAGATCGCGCAACGATTGCATCTGATCTACCGGCGTTACCGCGATAGGGTCAGTGTAAAGAACGGTCTTGCCTACATTGCCTAGCGCCTGATTGATGGCGTGGGCCAACGCATGGACGGAGGGCGGCTGGAAATCTCCGGTAATTACGATGGAGCTTCCTTTGTGATCTTGCAGATCCTTCGCGATGGCCGCGATGGCGTTGCCGTGTACTCCGCTTGAGCCACCGCTTGCTCCCACTCCCACGGCCCGCGCAATAGCGAATGCAAAAGCCTCAACTTCACCGGCACGCATTCGCAAACGATGGTCGGCCATGCCGCCGGTGATGGATGGAGCGCATTCCGCGACGTAGAGGCGATTCATCGTATTGTTACCTGCGACATCGCGTTTACGGATGAATTCGCGAGCATAACGAAGCGATCCCGGCAGGTTCAACAGAAAGTCGGAATCCAAGGAGAGGATGACATCGGCGGCGGCAAAATTGTAAATCGTATTCACCGGTTGTGCAAACGCCTGCATGCCACCCGCATAGACGTTGTGGCGTCCGGCAGCATCGTATTGATGCCACTTGGCGGATGGAAAGTCGCCAAGAAACTTTTTGATCTGGTCGCCGAGAGTGGGCGAAGTGATGGTTTCGCTAAGAATGCGAAGGCCGTCGCCTTTCTTGAGTCCCGCGACTTCACGAGCCGCTGTAAGAGCAGCGACGAAACTTCCCCAGGTACCGATATCGCCATTGTGAGTTACTACCTGAGCCCGGTCGGGATCATAGAGTGCCAGCACGGACGCCTGGCCAAACATGTCGCAGGCGCCGAGGCTGGCGGGATGATCGGGATTGCCTTCAATCTTTGTCGGGCGGCCCATGTGGCTTTCCACTAACACTCCAGTACCGACGCCGTAATGAGGTATCGCCGTGGCATAAAACAGAGGGTTTCCAGGGACGATGTCCTCGGGCTGACGAACGTAAGGGACAATGAGTTCCGCCGGTTGTTTGGTACATGCCGTGAGTCCGGCGAGAGCAAGGGATGCGCCCATTACGCGCAGGACGTTGCGTCGATTTAGCGGCTCATTCCAGTCGGGCGTGCGGTTGGGAAATTCATCATCGAGGAATGTTTGAAACTCGGCCGTTTCAGCCACTTCTTCCAGGCTGCGCCAGTATTTGGGTCCATGCGAGCTTTCCAGGCGAGCGCGAAGAGCGTCCAAATCCAGCGAGTTGTTTCGACTCATTCTCCCATACCTTTTCTGCGGTAGCGCATCAGCCTAGCGATGACACGTGTAACAATCGGTTAGCTTCTGAATCTTATATTCGGAAACCAGCTTCGCGCCAAGCTTCAGTTGCTCTTCTTCCGAAGGGGCTTCGTAACTCATATTGAAGACTTCAGACTTTGGTCGAACATACTTTTCCGGTTGCCGATGGCAGTTCACGCACCAGTTCATATACAGCGTGTTTACTTTGTACATCAAGGGCATCTGATCCACACGTCCGTGACAAGTAGCGCAACCGACTCCCTTGTTGACGTGGATACTGTGGTTGAAATAAACGTAATCGGGAAGATCATGAACACGAGTCCATTTGAGTGATTCACCCGTTCGATAGCTGGCCCGGACCGGTTCCAGAACTTCCGCGTTGGACCAGATTTGGGAGTGGCAGCTCATGCACGTTTCAGTGGGCGGCACTCCCGCAAAGGCAGAAGTCTCCACCGAAGTATGACAATACCGGCAATCGATACCGTCGTCGCTGACGTGATGTTTATGGCTGAAGGGTACTGGCTGCTCTTTAACTACGCCCACATCGGTGATGAAGGATCCGCGATCGATGCTGTACGCTGCCCAGATCACGCTGCCAGCGAGGAAGACTGCGGCGAAGATGCTGACCTTGGCAATCGAATTAGCACTACGCTGAAAGAGCTGCGCCATCGTAACAGAGGCTCCAGACTTACTCTAAATACCGCTAAATTTTGTGCTTCCAGTATGTAACGATTTCTCTGAAAGTGGAAGAACCATTTACGCAAATATCACGGCCTACATTTCAGCATGGCTAAATTTCAGCAACGCTAAACGCCGACCTGTCGTGATTCGACAATTATTATGTTCTTTAGATACTGGTGTCAAACCGAGGTTTCACTATTTACGTCAATCGCACTGTGCTTTGAACCCCGGCTTACAGAAGGCACTGGTTGAAGATATCGCGGCACGCGGCGCGCGCTTCCCCAACCACGAACAGCGAGCCAGTGACGAAGGCAACATCTTTGTCTTGGGCGCGCTCTTGAAACAGGGTAAGTGCGCGTGGAACGTCGCGCGAGAGGTGCGCCGCGGGATGCAATTGTTGAATCACCTCTGGCCGTAAGGCCCGATCAAATCGTGGAGCAGTGGCGATGATCTCCGATGCTAGAGGGAATAGAACGCTGATGATTTCATCGATTGCCTTGTCACGCATGGCGCCGTAGACAAACCAGATGCGACGATCCTTATAAAAGCGTTTGATGTAATTCGCTAATGCCCGTGCGCCAGCGGGGTTATGAGCACCATCGAGGATGACATCGGGATGGCGGGCAATTTGCTCCAGCCGGCCTGGCCATTTTGCAGTAGCAATTCCCGAAGTGGAAACTTCCAGGTGATGCAGCGCGATCGCGGCGAGAAGGGCATTTTCCACCTGATGTTCACCAGCCAGCGGGCATGCAACGGCCAGACCCCGCGTGGCAAATTGTGAGCGACGGGCATCGATAGTGAGATTTTCAACAGGCCAATCCGTAGACTGCTGAAGCGGACATTGAATTTCCTTGGCGCGATCGACGATCACCGCGCTGGCTTCGGGACGCTGTTTCGCGATGATAGCGGGGATACCGGGCTTCAGGATGCCAGCCTTTTCTTGAGCGATGGAAGATAGCGTGGAACCGAGGAATGCTTCGTGATCGTAGTCGATCGGCGTGATCACGCAGAGTTCCGGGCAAACGATATTGGTGGCGTCAAGACGCCCGCCCAGTCCGACTTCGACTACGGCCCATTCCACTCTATTCGCTCGGAAAAGGACGAAGGCCATCGCCGTGACTGTCTCGAAATAGCTCGGATGAACGTCGATTTCTTCGCGCTGAATGAGTTTCTCTGATACTTGATGGACCTGATCGAAGGCCCGCGCAAAATCAGCCGAGCTAACCGGCACGCCGTCGATTTGAATGCGCTCCGTGGGTTCGATAAGGTGCGGCGAAGTGAATAATCCCGTGCGCCGGCCGGCAGCACGAAGTCCGGCTTCGATCATGGCGCAGGTGGATCCCTTACCGTTCGTTCCGGCAACATGAACGATGCGAACTGAATTCTGTGGACAGCCGAGAGCATCCAGAAGCGTGCGAATGCGATCGAGGCCAAACTTCGCGGCTTTCATCTCATTGCCCAGGGCGTAGAGAAAACTCACGGAATCGGGATAATTCATGGGCGCCGCCGGTTGAAAACAATCCAAGCGACAAGGACGATGCCAAGTGTCCCTCCAATGAGTTTTATTTCGAAGATCCAGACCGAGGAGACGTCCGCCGTGGGTACGACGGAGGCGAGGATGGCGACGCCTGTGACGAATAATCCAAGGAAAGCGCTCAGGGGACGGCCGTTTTTCCAGGCGCTGAGAAAAATGTAGATGAAGGGAATGAAGCCGCAGATGACCGTAAGGTCGACCAGCACTTGATAGCCCGCGCGCACCGTTTCGCCAAGGTGCATCGCTATGAGGAAGAATGTGGCGACGGAGGCCAGCGTGAGGATAGAAACATACGGCGTATGCCAACGCGGATGTAGTTTCGCGAAGACTTTCGGGAGGTACGAATCGACGCCAAGAACAAGCGGTAATCGCGCGCTGGCGGTCCCCAAGGCGCCTAATTGACCCATGGCGCCGAAGAGAATCATTCCCGCCATCAGCGGGGCGAGCCAGGGCAAGTGCAAGGCAGTTCCCGCCACATTTGCCGCCTGCGCCAAGCCATGAATCGGGCTGATATCGCCAGCGGGCAGCAGAACCAGCATCGCGATAGTGCCGCCTACATAAAATAATCCGCAAAATATCGCGCTAATCCAGGCGGCGCGCGGGAGGTTACGTTCCGGGTCGACAATTTCGCCACCGAGGATAGGGGCGAGTTCAAGGCCGGTGAGTCCATAGGCGATCTGCGACCAAAAATTAACGCGCTCCCAGCTCCAGCCGCTGGTGATGTGGAGGGGCGTCGCCGGTCCACGCTGAAAGCCGAGAATGATGGCGAGCACGACGATGGCGGCACCGATGAGATAGACCGCCATGCCGCCGAGGTTCTCTGTCCACTTGCCAAATTTGAGATCGATCAAATTCGCGCCGAGGGAAATCCAGACGATGAGGAGCGAGGCCGTCAGGATGTAAGTGCGATCTTCGGCGAGGTACGTGTAATTCGGGCCAAGCATGTAAACGGCCATGCTGGCGAAGGCGATGGCGGCGCTGGGAAACCAAAATACGATACCCATCCAATAAACCCAGGCGCAGAGGAATCCATGCCAATCGCCGAACGAACTTTTAGTCCAAACATACAGGCCGCCTTCGCGCGGATAGCGAGCGGCGAGCGTGGCAATCGCAAATGCCGAGGGAATGTAGAAGAGTACGATGGCCAGTAGCCAAAGGACGACCGCACCGGGTCCGACGTGCGCGGATGCCGCCAGCCAGCGAACTCCCACCGTGCCGGCGATAGTGAAAAGGATTAGATCTCGCAGGCCGAGTTCGCGTTGCAGCGCGGGCTCAGGCCGGGAGATCGTGTCAGCCATGACCGGCGTGGTCGCAGCCGAAGGTGGCGGGAACCCGGCCGCCCTTGTTCAATTCCTTGTAGCCGATCTCGGTATTGTAATAGGTTTGAACGATCATACTCTTGGCCATGCGAAAGAACTGGTGTCCAGGCTCAACAGCGGGCTCTTTGTTGGCGTCCAGCGCTTCAAGCAGCGCCGTCTGCTGACCAGGCGCGCACCCGGTAAAAGCGTGGGAGTAGCGGGCGATGGCATAAGCGTCCAGCCAGGCCATTCCGTTGATAAAACGCTGGTGTTCTGTGGCCGGACCAGCCTTCAGAAAGCGGTCGATATAACGATTTACCTGTGCCACCTTGGCGCCCGGCGTGTCGGTTGCGGGGATGATCAGGTCACTCAGGGCGATTACGGTTTGGTTCTGATGATCGTCCAGAATTAGGGGCTTCCACTCAGGCGCCGGGCCAGCCCCGGGCATGGCTTGTATGAGCGACGGGATGGCGGTCGCGCTGGCGGTGAGCTTAAGGACTTCGCGCCGGTTCATAAGTAGTTATGTTACACCCGGTGGGAGCCATCGTTGTAAGCCTCGCTCGATCATTACTTCTTTGATACACTGAGTCTTCATGGCTTTTGCACCTCGGCTTGCGTACCGTCGACATCATCACACGCATATCACGCCGCGGCGGGCCGACTTCTAAAGCAACGCACTTTTGAGTCATAAAAAAAACAGAGCCTGCCGCACTCCCGGTGGGCTTTTTCTTTCCGAAAACGAATTCGAGGCAACCGATGGAACTGGACTTCAGCAAACTTGACGGACTCATCCCCGCGGTAATTCAGGATCACCAGACTGGACGCGTGCTAATGGTGGGCTTCATGAATGACGAGGCTTTTCGCCAGACAGTGGAAAGCGGATTCGCGACTTTCTTTAGCCGCAGCCGTAACAAGCTTTGGCTAAAAGGGGAAAGCTCTGGACATCGCTTGATTGTGAAGGAAATTTCCACCGATTGCGATGCCGACACAATCTTATTGAAATGTGAGTCTCTCGGACCCGGGGTTTGCCATGAGGGCTATCAAAGCTGTTTTTATCGCAAATTGGAAAACGGGAAATGGACCGAATCGGAACCCCTGGCGTACGATCCGAAAGCTGTTTACGGAAACAAACTATGAAGCTGAAGCTCGGTATTCCTAAAGGCAGTTTGGAAAATGCGACCATCGATCTATTTCGCCGAGCCGGATTTAACATCACTACGAGTAGCCGCTCATACTTCCCCTCCATTGACGATTCGGAAATCGAATGCATGCTGATTCGAGCGCAGGAAATGGCGCGCTATGTCGAAGACGGTGTGCTGGACGCCGGGTTGACGGGCCGCGATTGGATTGCCGAGAGCGAAGCCAAGGTGGAAACCATCGCCGATCTGATCTATGCCAAGCAGAGCTTCGGAAAAGTCCGCTGGGTACTCGCGGCGCCGGAAGCATCGTCATTTCGCAGCGTAAAAGACCTTGAGGGTAAGGTGATCGCCACTGAGTTAGTGGAGACCACGAAGCGCTATCTGGCGGCGAATGGCGTGAACGCCAAGGTGGAATTCAGTTGGGGCGCCACCGAAGTAAAGCCTCCAGAGTTGGCGGACGCGATCGTCGAAGTGACTGAGACCGGATCGTCACTACGGGCCAACAAATTGCGCATTATCGAAACCGTTCTGGAATCGAACACGCAACTAATAGCCAACATCGACTCCTGGAAAGACAATTGGAAGCGGCGAAAGCTGGAAGATATGAAGATGTTGCTGGAGGGTGCGATCAACGCTCTTGGTAAGGTTGGGCTGATGTTGAACGTGAGGAAGAACGATCTAACGGCTGTGCTCGGAGTTCTGCCGGCGCTGAAGAATCCGACCGTGTCCACGCTGAGCGATGACGAGTGGCTGGCGGTGAATACGATCCTCGATGAGTCCACAGTTCGTTCCATCATTCCCCGCCTGAAGGAAGCTGGCGCGCAGGGAATCGTCGAATATCCGCTGAATAAGATCGTGATGTAAGGGGCGGCTATGATCAGAATCATCGATTGCAAAAGCGCTCGCGAGTTGATCACCAGAAAAGCGGTTCGTTTGAATGAAGCGGAAGCTATCGTCGCGCCGATTCTGGAAGATGTTCGCCAGCGCGGAGATGCCGCCGTTCTCGATTACGCCCGTAAGTTCGATAAATTTGACGGCTCTAACTTTTTGGTATCGACCGCCGAAAGCGAGTTGGCATTTGCCGAGCTGCCGCGTGTATTCATCGACGCGATCTCCGATGCTGGGGCGAATATTCGTAGCTATGCCGAGACGCAGTTACCTCTGGAAAATTTCGTCGATTATGCAGATGGACGACGCCTCGGCCAAATCATTCGCCCCCTGGATTCGATGGGCGCGTATATTCCGGCGGGGCGTTATCCCCTCCCCTCCACTTTGCTGATGACCGCCATTCCCGCGCAGACAGCGGGCGTAGAAACAATTTGCGTTTGCTGTCCGCATCCAAGCACCGAAATTCTAGGGATCGCCCATTTTCTAAAGCTTCAACATGTATTCCGAGTCGGCGGCGCACAGGCAATCGCCGCGCTGGCCTTTGGCACGGAATCGATTCCGAAAGTGGACCGCATTGTAGGGCCCGGGAACATTTATGTGGCCGCCGCCAAGAAGTTGCTCGCCGGTGAAACTGGGATCGATTTTGTCGCCGGACCTACGGAAATAGTGATCATTGCCGAGGACGCCAATGCTGCCTATCTGGCCGCCGACATGCTCGCCCAGGCGGAACATGACGTTGACGCTTCGGCGATTTTATTGACCACCTCGAAAACGCTTGCCGAAGCGGTTGCTGTCGAGATCGAACGCCAATTGCAAACGCTATCTACTGCCCCGGTAGCTCGCCAGGCGATCGACAAGAATAGTGCAATCATCCTGGTTGAAACGATGCATCAAGCGGTTGAGTTCTCCAATCGGTTCGCCCCGGAACATCTCAGCATCCATGATTCCCGTTTGCTCGACGGCATCAAGCACGCCGGCAGTGTATTCATCGGGTCGAACAGCCCCGAAGCCGCTGGCGATTATGCCTCCGGTCCGAATCACGTCCTTCCGACATCGGGTGCGGCCCGGCAGCGTGGGGGATTGTCCACCGCCGATTTCGTGAAGGTAATTTCAGTGCAGCAGTTGAGCCGTGCCGGTCTGCTGGAGATTGCCCCGGCGGTCACGACGTTAGCTCGCGCCGAGGGTCTGGAAGCGCACGCCCGATCCGTGGAGATTCGTCTTGCCGACTAATACCAAGGTGCTTACCCCGCGCGACGCCGTATTGCGGATGACGCCCTATTCGCCGCCAACTGCTGCACGCGCCGATAAATTGCGACTCGACTTCAATGAAAATACGGTGGGTTGCTCGCCGAAGGTGATCGAGTTCCTCAAGGAAAATTTACACTCGGCGTCGCTTACCATTTATCCGGAATACACCGATGCCAAACGCGAGTTGGCCGCTTTCTTTCACGTCGCGGAAGCAGAACTGCTTCTCACGAACGGAACCGACGAGGCCATCCAGGTACTGGTAAACACCTACGTCGATGACGGTGACGAAGTATTGCTCATGCGGCCATCTTACGCGATGTATCGCTTCTACTCCGAACTGGCGGGCGCTACCGTTCTAGAGGTAGATTACAACGCCCATGATCTTTCTTTTCCAGTGGAAAAATTTCTCGCTGCGATCCGTCCCGCGACGCGGGCGATCCTGATCGCGAATCCTAACAATCCCACGGGTACCGCCATCCCGTTACAAGCGATTGAACGGATTCTAGCCGCCGCTCCGAACGCCGCGGTGCTCGTGGATGAGGCATACTTTGAGTTCAGCGGCTTGACCACCCTGAATCGGCTGGCGGAATATGCAAATCTTTTCGTCAGCCGGACCTTTTCCAAGGTCTATGGGATGGCCGCCATGCGCTGTGGCTGCCTGTTTTCGCAAGCCGCCAACGTGAGTTTTCTCCACAAGGCGCAATCGCCCTATAGCGTGAATATGCTGGCTGCGCTGGCTGCCAGAGCGGCGGTCCGCGACACCGATTATGTCGCTGCTTATGTAAAGGAAGTCATTGCCGCGCGGGAATTGATTTACGAAGGCTTGGCTCAGTTGGGAATCCACTATTACCGCAGCGAGGCGAATTTTGTTTTGTTTGACGCCGGTGACCGCGCGATCGAAATTCGGGACCGGTTGCGCGCGCATGGCATTTTGATTCGCGACCGCGGTTATGAAATCGCCGGCTGCGTGCGGGTCACTGTAGGCAAGGTTGCCCAAGCACAGCGTTTTCTTGACGAGTTGGAGAAATTGTGGCGATAAACGGCGATCTGATCTTGTTCGATATGGATGGCGTGTTGGTCGACGTATCCGAATCATATCGCGAGACTATTGTTCAGACCGTGAAGCACTTGAGCGGTACGGAAATTTCCCGCGATTTGATTCAGCAATACAAAAACGAAGGCGGTTGGAATAATGACTGGCGCCTCAGTGAACGCATTCTGGCCGACCTTGGTCACGCGGTCAGGTACGACACTGTGGTCAAGGAATTTAACCGGCTCTTTCTGGGCGAAAATGGAACCGCCGGTCTGGTGAATCGCGAACAGTGGATCGCCCGCGCAGGAATGCTAGAGGCTTTGGCGGAGCGCTATCAGCTTGGAATCTTCACCGGGCGTCTGCGTTACGAACTCGACATTACTCTGGGTCGTTTCGCCTCGCACATCCCGTGGAGTCCGATCATTTGTGCCGATGATGTGGAGAACGGTAAGCCCGCGCCAGACGGCATCCTCCTGGCACAACGGCACTCACCGGGGAAGAAGATTTGGTACATCGGCGACACGGTGGATGACGCTCGCAGCGCCGCTGCCGCCGCAGTTCCGTTTATCGGCATCGCCGCCGCGCAGCAGCTCAGGCATCACGATGTGCTCGCGCTTTTCCGCGCCGAAAAGGCCGTGGCTATTCTGGATAACATTAATGAGCTGGACGGCGTTTTGAAAGACAACCCGCAATGAGAAAAGCCGCTATCCAACGCGATACGAAAGAGACGCAGATACAAGGCTCGTTAAAAATCGAGGGCCGCGGCGCGTACGACATTTTTACCGGGATCCGTTTTTTCGATCATATGCTGGAACTTTTCACCAAGCATGGCGGCTTCGATTTGAAGCTGCACGCCAAAGGCGATCTGGACGTGGATCAGCATCATACTGTCGAGGATGTGGGCATCGTTTTAGGCCAGCTTTTCGCCAAAGCGCTAAGTGATCGGCGGGGAATCAATCGCGCTGGATATTTCGTTTTGCCGATGGACGAAACGCTTTGTGTCGTGGCGCTCGATCTCGGCGGCCGCCCCGCGCTCGTTTATAAAGACCGCGTTAAGACGCGCCTGGTGGGCGACCTGCAGACAGAACTCGTGGAGGATTTCTTCGGTGGCTTCGTCAATCACGCCGGAGCGAATCTGCACGCCAAGATTCTCTACGGAAGATCCAATCACCACAAAATCGAAGCCATCTTCAAATGTTTCGCCAGGGCACTGAAGTACGCCGCATCCACCGATAAACGGCTCCGCGATCAGTTGCCATCCACAAAAGGGCTATTATGATCAGCATTCTCGATTATGGGGCGGGTAATCTCCGTTCTGTCCAGAACACTCTGGATGAAATCGGCGCGCCCTATGATCTTGTTCGCGACGGGGACGCTGTAGCGCGAGCTACGAAAATCGTGCTTCCAGGCGTCGGCCACTTCGGCCAGATGATGCGGGCCTTGCATGCAATGGCCGTGCGGAGCGCACTTTTTGATAGAATTCGCGCCGGCGTGCCGTTCCTGGGTGTCTGTCTAGGAATGCAGGCTTTGTTTGCGGGCAGCGAAGAAGCTCCAGAATTGCCCGGATTCGGACTCTTCCCCGGCATGGTTCGAAAGTTTCAGGGAGATGCACGCATCCCACACATGGGGTGGAATGATTTGGATCGACAAACGGAATCACGCTTATTGCGCAATACGGAAGCGAAGCCGTTCGTCTACTTCGCCCACAGTTATTACGCTCCGCTGGTTCCGGCCACCGCCGCATCCTGCAACTATATTGTTCCGTATACTGCTGTACTAGAACACCAGAACATTCATGGCGTGCAGTTTCATCCAGAAAAATCAGGCAAGACTGGATTGCAAATCGTAACGAATTTCGTGGAGCTCTGAAGTGTTGGCGAAACGAATTATTCCTTGTCTCGACGTCTCCGCGGGACGCGTTGTTAAAGGCGTGAATTTTGTGGGCCTTCGCGATGCCGGCGACCCAATCGAACTCGCCGAACGCTATAACGATCAAGGCGCCGACGAACTTGTCTTCCTCGATATCACGGCTTCCAGCGATGAACGCGAAACGATGGCCGACGTAGTTGCCCGAACGGCCCGGCGCGTGTTTATTCCGCTGACTGTCGGCGGTGGAATCCGCACCGTGCAGGACGCGCTGCGCATCCTGCGTGCCGGCGCCGATAAGGTGAGTGTCAATACAGCCGCCGTCCGCCGTCCCGAACTAATTCACGAATTAAGCGAAGAGTTTGGCGCGCAAGCGGTGGTGTTGGCAGTCGACGCGCGGCGCCGCGAAACTGGTAGATGGAACGTCTTCACCCGGGGTGGCCGGCACGACGAAGGGATGGACGCAGTGGAGTGGGCTCAACGCGGCGAGTCACTTGGCGCCGGCGAGATCTTGCTCACTTCAATGGATACCGATGGGGTTCAAACCGGTTTCGATTGCGCAATGACTCGCGCGGTCTCCGAAGCAACGCACATTCCCCTGATCGCATCCGGCGGGGCGGGGAACCCTGAACACTTCGCCGAGGTTTTGACGGCTGGTTGCGCCGACGCCGCGCTCGCTGCATCCATCTTTCATTACGGCACTTACACGGTTGCTCAGTTGAAGACGTTCCTCGGACAACAAAACATTCCCATAAGGCCCGCGCAATGATTGTTCCGTGTATCGATTTGATGGGCGGCAAAGTAGTGCAACTTGTCCAGGGCCGGGACAAGGCTCTTGAAGTGGACGATCCGCTCGATATGCTGCGCCGCTTCGCTGCATTTCCGCAAATTCAGGTGATCGACCTCGACGCCGCGATTGGAAGTGGATCAAACGATGATCTTGTTGAGTTAATCGCCGCGAAGGCGGTGACGCGCGTTGGAGGAGGAGTTCGTTCGGTAGATCGCGCCCGCAAACTCATCGAACAAGGCGCGCACCGCCTGATCATAGGAACCTCGGCTTTTACTGAAAATGGTGTCGACGCCAAATTCTTGTCCGGTGTCGCCGACGCCGTTGGAAAAGAGCGCATCCTTATCGCACTCGATTCTAAGGGCGGCAAAATCGTCGTCAAGGGTTGGCGCCAGGCGCTCGACTTAACCGCCGAAGAAGTCATCCAACAACTGGAGCCCTATTGCGGCGGCTTTCTTTGCACCTACGTCGATAAAGAAGGTTTGATGCAGGGTACCGATCTGGATTGGTTTCGAAAGCTGCGCGCCGCCACAAAACACGAGATCACTGCTGCCGGAGGGATCACAACAATCGACGAAATTCGCGAGCTGAATAGCCTTCGAATCGACGCCGCCTTGGGAATGGCAATCTATACCGGGCGGCTGGATTTGGCGGAACTCGCGACGCTTAGTTTTTCTTAAAGAAGAACGCCATCTCGTCCTGGTCGATCAACTTCCAATCTGTTCTTTCTTTCAATAGCGAACCGATGGCGCTTCCCCGCGGAGCCATTACAGTGTCTATCCCATAGCGATCGAGAATCTTGTGCCAGTCCTCGCCACCGTTTAAAAGCTGCCCGTATTCCTGCACCACGGTTTCGCCCAGCGTATCGCTTCGGCCGTCGATAAATATTCTTTGGCTGGGATAGAAGTGAAACTCCAAATAGCTATTCCAGCCATCGGTGGAAAACACACGCGAACCAGGTAAAGTATCCGCGTGGCGGCTGACCATTGCAACCGGATAGATGGACGCTGGAAAATCGGTCGGCCAGGCAATGCCTAACGGCACAAGCAGCAGGAGCGTAAGCGAAACCGGCGTCCACACACTGAGACGTCCGACTCCGGTGCGATGATCTTCGGCGATTCCGCGCAAGATACCAGCGATTGATCGGCGATCCTTGCCCGCTGTGAACATTTCCCAAAGGCGGTTTACTTCGGCGGCGATAAAGGGCGTCGCAACGATGGCCAGAATTGGAATGTGGCGCGCCGAGACAAGAGCGGAGTGCGTCCAGCCAAGGATCAACAAAGCCGAAGCAATCTGCTTGCGGCTAAGCAGCAACCCCGCCGTCGCCAGGGCCGCAAAAATCAGCAGTTCCGCATAACGCGATTCGGGCGTGTGAAAGATAGGCGACTGGTATTCCTTCACCAGATCGACAACCCACTTCTGTTGAAAGTATCGCGCCATGTAATAGTGCTCATAGAAGCCAGCTGGATTGATTCCGGCGGCAAGCAGGCAGGCGATGCAGAGAGTTGCGTAACGGATCGCGGCTTTGCGTTTTGCCGCGGCAGTCTCTCGGTCGAACAAGCACTCCACCCCCGACCCCACCGCCAGAGCGCCAGTAATCACAATGATCGCCAGAAATCCGCCGTGAACATTGACCCACAGTATTGTGAGCGGCACGATAATCCACACGAATCGACTCGGTGCCAGGCGGTCTTTCGCCAGGATTGAACCCGCGATCGCCACAAATAACAAGGTGAATAAGTGCGGCCGGGCCAGGTAATGAATCGAGCACGCGCCCATCGCCAGATGAAGAAGGAGCAACGCCACCAAGGCATTCGTTATCGAGGCGAGGTGGGCCAGTAACACTATTAGCCCGAGAGCGATTAGAGCGGCGGAAAAAACGATCAGCGCTTTGAAGCCGCCAGCCTGATACAACCAGGAAAACTGAACCTGCGTTAGCCACTCATAATCAAGCCACCGAGTTCCCGGACGAGTATAGGAGAAAAAGTCCTGCGTCGGAATGGCATGATGGGCCCGAATAAAGTCGCCTACTCGAATATGGGAGCCGGTGTCGGTGTCGATCAGCAGACCGGTCGGCCCGCCGCTCAGCGTGAAGAATATAAGCCAGCATACAACCGCCAGAAAGAGGCAATCGCCAAGGCGCGGAGACAGCCACGAGCTGATCCTCGCCCGGCCCAGAATCAACTGAGCTTACCCTTGATAATTTCGCTCAACACTTTGCCATCGACGCGCTTTCCGGCCAGTTTCGCCTGGACTGCCTTCATCACTTGTCCCATTTGTTTGGCCGACGTGGCACCGGTTTCCGCCATCGCTTCGGCAATCGCCTGGTCCATCTCTTCCGCCGTTGGGGCCGAAGGCAGATAGCCTTCCACCATCTTTAATTCGGCTTCTTCCTTCTCGGCCAACTCCGGCCGCCCACCCTTGCGGAACATGTCGATCGAATCGCGGCGCTGTTTCACCAAGGTGGTAAGAATCTGCATTTCGGTGGCTTCGTCAAGCGGCTTCATCGAATCGATTTCGTGCTTCTTGAGCGCGGTCTTGATCATCCGGACCGTGCTGAGCCGAGCTTCATCTTTGGCCTTCATGGCCACAATCATGTCTTTCTGAATCTGGTCTAGAAGTGGCATTGTCGTCTGTTATTCTAATTCTTAGTTAGCCTTCATGTATATCAAGAAACACCGGTTGCTGACGCCCGGCCCCACCCCCCTTTATCCCAAAGCGCTGTACGCGATGATGGATTCCGACGTTCATCACAGGACGGAAGAGTTCCGCGGTATCTATCGGCGGGTGCTTGCCGATTTACAGGAAGTGATGGGTACGGCGAACGATGTTGTCATCCTTGTTTCCTCTGGGTCGGGCGCCATGGAAGCGGCTGTTTCCAACCTGTTTTCGCCAAACGACGAGGTAATCGTTTGCACCGCCGGCAAGTTCGGCGAGCGCTGGATTGAGATCGCCAAGGCCTTTAATCTTTCTCCGATCGTCGTGCAGGCGCCCTATGGCGATGCGGTGCAACCGGCGCAGCTTGAAAAAGCGCTGGTCGAAAATCCGAACGTTCGCGGTGTCTTCTTACAAGCATCCGAGACGTCCACCGGCGCGCAGCATAATGTTCGTGCGATGGGGGAAGCTGTCAGCAAAACCGGCGCAATTTTTGTACTCGACGCCATCACCGGACTAGGCACGATGCCCCTTGATATCGCTGGATGGGGTCTTGACGTCGTCATTGGTGGATCGCAGAAAGCTTTCATGATTCCGCCCGGCCTGGCGTTTCTGTCGTTGAGTGAGAAGGCTTGGGCTCGGACCGAGACCGGCAGGAATCCGCGCTTTTATTTCAATTTGAAGAAAGAACGCAAGAACGCGGCGAACGGGGAATCTACCTGGACTCCGGCGACTTCGCTGATCATCGGTTTTGCCGAGGCGCTCAAATACATCAAATCGATCGGCGTGGACAAGCTGATCGCAAATGCCGAATTGCTTGCGAAGGCAACTCGCGCGGCGGCCAGCGCCCTCGGTTTAGAGCTATTTTCGCCGGGGTGCCCCAGTGCATCGGTAACGGCAATCAAGGCGCCGAAGGGGATGGATTCGGGGGTGATCGTGAAGGAGTTTCGCACGCGCTTCGGCGCCATCATCGCTAATGGACAAGGGGAGATGAAGGGCCGGATCTTCCGCATCGCTCACCTTGGTTACTTTGATTTCGCCGACCTTTTTGGGGTTATCGCGGAGCTCGAGCTGATTCTTTCAGCCAATGGTTTTGACGTAGCGTTCGGATCGGGCGTCGCGGCGGTGCAGCGGGTGTATGCGGAAGCAGCGATTCCAGCGAAAGAATCGATAATTGCGTAAGTAGAAACACCGATTGCCAGCTTGGACATAAGCGATCGCAGTGCTATTCGCTGTCAATCAACTTTACTGTTTACCGCCAGCGAAAGCTTATGTTAGGATATAGGTGCCTTCATGGACTCCCCTGAAGCAAATCCCGCAAATCCCTATTGGAGTTAAAAACACCACTGAATGAGTTTCACTGTGTTTCTTGGAAATCTGCCCATCTGGGTGACTGCCGACGATATCAAGTCGTGGCTCACTGCGGAAAACCTCGTTGCCGACGCCGTCAAAGTAATTCGTAATCCCGAGACACAGGAGTCGAAAGGGTTCGCCTTTATCGATGCTCCCAACGCGGAAGAGATGAATTCCATCATCCGCCGTTTTGATCGCGCACCGCTTGAAGATAGACTGCTTCGTGCAAATCCCGCTCAACCGCCCAAACCCAAAGGACAGGTAACAGGACCCACTCAAGGTCAAACCGCCGGTCCGGCAAGGGCGGCGACGACGACAACAACAACAGCCACAGCCGCTGTGCCGAATGCCCTCGACCGTAATCGCCGCGCTGGCAAGAAGCACCGCAGACCTGCCGGAAATGGTACGCAGGGTCCGCAAAGTGCGTTTGCCGAGGAATTAGCCAAAGCTCTGTAACTGGTCCGGCGGATTTCAATGAAATTCGCCGCTTTGACCTCTTTTCCGCTAGTTGATCTCCCACTTCCTCGCCTGACCTAAACAGCACGACTTTCCTTCCAGTGCTATACTTTTCGGATATCTGCAATGAGTTATAGCAAAACTGCTCATGGGGGGCGGTTCTGTGACTGAACTATTGTTACTACGCGTTACATTTGTCCTTCTTTTAGGGTGCGCCGCGTTCTATCTGCGGCCTTTTGACCTGACGCCCGGCATGGCGGCCGGAGCCGGCACTCTTTTCGGACTCGCTATTGTCTTCTTTGAAATTCGCATCAAGCGAATTAGTTTGACGCGCCTGATTGGGGCTGCAGCCGGAGCGATTACCGGCATACTCGGGGCCTATCTCATCGCCTTGGTCCTGTCGCAGGCTCTGCCAGGCAGCGATTCCACAATCCCTTTTTTGCAGGTACTCCTTCTTCTGTTTCTCGCTTACGTCGGGATGGTGGTGGGTGCATCGAAGGGCGAAATGCTGAATCTGTCCGCTTTGGGCGGGCTGTTTGGCGGGGAAACGGCATCTAATCACACGTTCAAAATCCTGGATACAAGCGTGATTATCGACGGGCGTATCGCCGATATTGTGGAGACCGGATTCATCGACGGCATCCTCGTGATCCCGCAATTTGTCCTCCGGGAATTGCAACTGGTAGCGGATTCATCAGACTCGATGAAGCGCAATCGCGGCCGCCGCGGCTTGGATATTCTGCAGCGTATTCAAAAGATGACGGGCCTTAAAGTGCAAATCGTCGACGACGATTTTCCCAACGTGCGGGAAGTCGACATGAAGCTTATCGAATTGGCCAAGGTCTATAAATGCAAGATCATGACCAACGATTTCAATCTCAATAAGGTGGCCCAACTTCATCACGTCGAAGTCCTCAACATCAATGAGCTTGCCAATTCGCTAAAGCCGATTGTGCTGCCCGGCGAAACAATGCGCGTCTTTATTCTGAAGGAAGGTAAAGAACACAATCAAGGAGTGGCCTACCTAGATGACGGGACCATGGTCGTGGTGGATAACGCCAGGCGCATGATCTCGCGCACCATCGACATTTGCGTCACCAGCGTTCTGCAGACCACCGCCGGCAAGATGATCTTCGGGCGGTTTGACGAGCGCACGAACGCCGTCCATGACCGGCCCGTCACCGAACGGCCTGAGCGTGCCCGCGAACAATCGGCCCAAGCCGCTAGCCCCGGGGCTTAAGTAAGTAATCGGACGCTCCGATCCCGTCCTTTATAAACGCGTTACAATCAAAAGTCCATGAAAGTATCCGTAATTATCCCGGCCGCTGGCCTTGGGACGCGTATGGGTAAGAGCGTTCCCGAAAAGGCGGGCACCAGCCGCAAGCAGTTTATGTTGCTAGATGGATCGCCTATTTTGATCCACACAATCCGTAAATTTGTAGCTGCGAATTCCGTAACCGAGATCGTGATTGCATTGCGCGAAGATGACATGCCGTGGGCGGAGGAGCTTCTCAGTGGAGAGCGCTTTTCAAAGCCCGTTCGCCTGGTCACCGGTGGCGATTCGCGGCAGCAATCGGTGGAAAACGCTTTAACCACCCTGGCGTCCGACACGGATCTGGTAGCCGTCCACGATGCCGTTCGTCCTTTTATCGATCAGACTATCATCGAAAAAGTAATTGCCGAAGCCGCGGAAACCGGCGCCGCTATCGTTGGCATCGTTCCCGTGGATACAGTAAAGCGTGTGCATAAGAATAAGGTGCGCACCACCCTTCCCCGCGAACATCTGATTCTGACCCAAACACCGCAGGTATTTCGCTTCGATCTGCTACGGAAAGCTTTCGAAATGGCCCGCGCCGACGGTTTTGCCGGCACCGATGAGTCGAGTTTGGTCGAGCGCTTGGAGCAAGTGGAAGTGAGCGTCGTGCAAGGGACCGATCGCAATATTAAAATCACCCGGCCCACCGACATGGATCTGGCGCGCCTGTTTTTAGCCGAAGAACTGGCGCCGCACGCATGAGCGAGTACCGTAGTGGACTCGGCTGGGACGTGCATCGCATTGTTCTGGGGCGCCCGCTGATTCTTGGTGGCATAGTAATCCCCAGCGACTTTGGTTTGGCCGGGCACTCTGACGCCGACGTCCTGGCGCACGCCATCACCGACGCGATTCTAGGTACTGTCGCGCTGGGCGACATCGGCATGCACTTTCCCGACACCGATCCGCAATGGACGGGCTGTGACAGCATTCAATTCCTGCAGCACGCTCATCATCTCGCTCAGCAATTGGGATTCGAGTTGGTGAATGTGGACAGCACTGTCATTCTGGAGCGGCCGAAGTTAAAAGATTATCGCTTGGCGATTCGCGAACGTTTGGCGGCAGCCCTGAATCTGGAAGTAGACCGTATTTCAGTGAAATTCAAGACCGCGGAAAATATTGGACCCGTCGGGGAAGGGCGCTCGGCGGAAGCGCAGGCCATTGTCACGATGCGCGTTGTTTCAACGCCTGCATAACGGGAAGCTCAATTTCCACCAGCAGGCCCGGACCTGCGTTCCTCGCTTTCAACTCACCGTTGTGTAATTCCACTGCCCTTTTCGCGATCGCCAAGCCCAAACCTACGCCGCCACTATTACGATCTCGTGCCGCTTCCACGCGGAAAAATGGCTTGAAGATGTCTTTCAGAGATTCTTCCGGCACGCCGCTGCCGTAGTCTCGCACCGCCACCGACGCCACGCCTTTGCTGGCGCCAAGATCGACGTCGATCGCCGTTCCGTTTGGCGCGTAGCGAATCGCGTTCCGCACGATATTCTCAATCGCCCGCCGCAGAAGTTCTCCATCGCCGCGCAGAGTCACTTCATTGCGGCCTTGAAATCGAAACCAACATTCGCGAGCTTCCGCCTCAATCTGGCAGGATTCGATTAACGACTCGACCAGCTGCGTGACGTTGACGGTTTGCATCTGACGCGCCGCCGGATCCCCCTCCGCCCGGGTGACTTCGAGCAAGGTGGAGACCAGTTCATTCAGGCGATCGGCTTCCTTGCGAATTCGATTGAGCGATGCCTGCGGATTTGCGCTGGTGCGAGCGAGTTCAATGCTGAACCCCAACCGTGCCAGAGGCGATCGCAACTCATGCGAAATATCTTGCAGCAGACGGCGCTCAGCCGAAACCAGCGTCTGAATGCGATTGGCCATTTGATCGAAGGCCAGGGCCACCGCGCCGAATTCATCCTTGCGGCGGGAGTTGAGCCGTTCCGACAATTCCCCCTGCCCGAATCTCTCAACGGCGTTGCGAATCACTCGCAGCGGCGTCACTAGATTCACTGAGAATCCGTAGCAAAGCAGAGCAACCGCGAAGAAGATCCAGAGGTAATACGGCAGATACGGCCAAACATCGGGTGGCCGGTGGGGAGTCGTGATGAAACGATATCGGCCATCGGCGGAGGTCAGAACGAAGCGGTGCCGCGTAGGCCACCAGGATTGTGGCGACGTCCGGCCGAAATCGCGACTCAAATCTTTACCGGTGATCAGGTCGACGCCTGAGCGATCCAACATAAAACGGGGCGCGGGAAAATATTTATCCAACCGCAGGAAGTATTTTTCCAGCGCCGGCTTGCCTCCGCTATCGTAGGCCATCCGCGCGTCTTCAAACTGCATGGCAACGAAGCCGGGAGCCGCGTCGCCGGGCTTAGGATCGCGATTCAACAGGAAGATAGTGGTGAGAACGAAGGCGGCAAACGATACGAACGTGGTGACAACGAACCACAGAACGATTTTGGCGAAAATCGATCTCATGAATTGATTGGAGTCGGCATCATAGGGGCGCCGCAGAACTGATAACCCGTGCCGCGAATAGTCTTTATCAACGGACGAGTCCCGTCTAACTTCCGCCGCAGATGGCAAACATGAACATCGATGGAACGGTCAAACGGCGACGCTTCACGCTGATACAAACCGGCCATCAGATCATCGCGCGAAACCACTTTTCCAGCCGATCGCATCAGCAGTTCCAGGATGTCGAATTCAGTAGTCGTCAACTCCACTGGTTGCGAATCGGAGTAAGCCTGGCGATTTTCAAAGCTGAGTCGAATCCCATTCACTTCCAGAAACGGGGCCGGCTCCTGGCCGCGGCGGGTCCGTCGCAGGATGGCTCGAATGCGGGCCACCAATTCAAAAGGCTCGAAGGGTTTTGCCAGATAATCGTCGGCTCCCAGTTCCAGCCCCGCTACCCGGCTGGCGGCGTCGGAACATGCGGTTAGCATCAGCACTGGCGTTTGGTTCTCTTCTTGCCGCATTTGACGTAGAACGCTGAATCCGTCCATTTCGGGAAGCATCACATCCAGTACAAGAAGGTCGAAGGATTGCTCTTTTAAAATAGCCAGCGCGTGTGGACCGTCGTTGACGAAAGCGATTTGGATTCCTTGTTGTTCCAGGAATTCCTGAGCTAATTCACACAGCTCTGCATCGTCATCGACCATTAAAAGCGACACACCAGAAGTTAACACGAGCCGCAGCGATGAGTCCGTAAGGGTTTGTAAGACTTGTAGTTGAGAGCTCATTCAGGTTGCACCTGAGTTTCAGACGCAAGAGCCCGCAAGAGAGATGGTTAAGCTTTGTTAGTTAGCGAAATCGAGTTCGCGAAAGCGGAAGATCATCGCTCGATTACAAAGCTTAACGGGAAACGCGTAACCGGATACATGCCAGATGCGCCCAACCTGGTGAAGCCGCCATGCCAGAAGAACTCACATTGCCCGAAGGGGAGTCCAAAGCCGATATCTCGCCCGCGTGGGAACCCGATGAGGACGATTGCGATCGCCAGCAAGCCGAAAGCGTGTGGTCACCTAACATCGCTATGCTGAAAGCGTGGAATTCTTAGAGAACGACACCATCAATCTCTGACAGGCGAGTGCGATCTGCCACTCTTCGCGCGTTTTTATTACCAATAACCGGGTTGGCGATTCGGCCTGACTGATCACAACATCCCCAACTAGCTTGTCGGCATTCAGCGCGCTGTCCAACTGCACGCCGAGATAGCCCATTCCTTCGCACACAGCAGCGCGCACCGGGGCGGCATTTTCCCCTATTCCACCAGTGAACACAAGAACATCCAATCCCCCGAGGCTCGCCACCATAGAACCGATTTCCGATTGCAGGCGATGCACGAAGATGTCAAAGGCAAGTTTCGCCCGCTGGTTCCCGTTATCGATGGCGGCTAGAATCTGCCGCATGTCGCTTGAGACTCCAGAGATTCCCTTCAAGCCGGATTCTTGATTTAGCACGCGATCTAGATCGTCGGCGGCATGCTCGCCACGCTTCAGCAAATGGAGGAGAATGCCCGGATCGACGGATCCCGAGCGGCTTCCCATCATCAATCCTTCCAGCGGAGTGAACCCCATCGTTGTGTCCACGCTGTGCCCATCGCGAATCGCGGCCAGTGAACAGCCGTTCCCTAAGTGACACGTAACCATCCGTACCGACTCAAGCGGCTTCCCTAAAATTGCAGCCGCCCGATGCGAGGTGTATTGATGGCTGATCCCATGAAAGCCATAACGCCGGATACCCTGGGCCAGCCACTCGTAAGGCCCCGGATAAACGTAAGCGGGCGGCGCGAGTGTCGCGTGGAATGCGGTATCGAACACCGCTACCTGAGGGACTTGCGGCCCGATGATGCGCTCCACCGCCTCAATCGCCGCGAGTTCAATTTTATTATGGGCAGGTGCGAACTCCGCAACTTTGGCGATTTCCGCTTTCGCTTCCGGTGTAATGCGCGATGGTTCGCGGAAGGCGGCGCCGCCGTGTACGATACGGTGCCCGACAACATCGAGCGAAGCGCGATCGGGCACAGCTTCCAGCGCGACATCGAAAACGGCCGCCGGAGAATCTATCTTTTTTGTTTGCTCAGTCGTTTCTCCGGCGGCTTTAATAGTGAGGTCGGCCTCGCCGCTATGGCTACCCCAATCGGCCCGCAACTCCCAGGACGCTTCGGGAGCGTCGTCAGTCGGCGCCCCGCTCCCGATTTCGTACAGTTCGGCTTTTAAGCTGCTGGATCCGGCGTTCAGAACCAGAATCTTCATTAGTGAGGCCACTTCCAGTTACGAATCTCCGGCATGTCCTCGCCGCATTGCCGGACGTAGCGCTTGTGTTCGATCAGTTTGTTATGCGTGAACTGCTTGAAGCGCGCGGCCATGTTTCGCAGACGAGGAACCCGGTCTACTACATCGCCCGCAAGGTGGAATCGATCCAGATCGTTCAACACTGTCATGTCGAACGGCGTGGTGGTGGTTCCTTCTTCCTTGAATCCCCGAACGTGCAGGTTGTCATGATTGTTCCGCTTATAAGTCAGGCGATGGATCAGCCAAGGATAGCCATGATAGGCGAAAACGCAAGGGCGGTCGGTTGTGAAGAGCGCGTCATAATCCCAATCGGAGAGCCCGTGTGGATGCTCCGACGAAGGCTGCAGCGTCATCAGATCGACGACGTTGATTACGCGAATTTTCAGATCGGGAAAATGCTGGCGGAGAAGATCCACGGCTGCCAGAGTCTCCAGCGTCGGCACATCCCCGGCACACCCCATAACAACATCGGGCTCCACGCCTTCATCGTTGCTGGCCCATTCCCAGATTCCGATTCCCGTGGTGCAGTGGAGAACCGCCGCATCCATATCCAGGTATTGCAGCGCGGGCTGTTTCCCGGCCACGATGACGTTGACGTACTGGCGGCTGCGCAGGCAATGATCGGTCACCGATAGTAAAGTGTTCGCGTCTGGCGGCAGATACACACGCACGACGTCGGCCTTCTTGTTCATCACATGGTCGATAAAACCCGGGTCCTGATGGCTAAAGCCGTTATGATCCTGCCGCCAGACATGCGATGTGAGCAAGTAATTCAGTGAAGCGACGGGACGTCGCCAGGGAATCGCCTTGGAAGTCTTCAACCACTTGGCGTGTTGATTGAACATCGAATCTATGATGTGGATGAAAGCCTCATAGCAAGAGAAAAATCCGTGCCGGCCTGTTAGCAAGTATCCTTCCAGCCAGCCTTGACACATATGTTCGCTGAGTACTTCCATTACCCGGCCATCGGGACCTTCATGATCGTCATTGGCGTAAACTTCGGCAGTGGTCTCGCGATCGGTAACCTCAAACACCGCGGTCAGACGATTGGACGCTGTTTCGTCCGGACCCATCAAACGGAAGTTCGTTTGATTCGCCTTGATAACGTCGCGCAGCATTTCTCCCATGACGCGAGTTGCTTCGCCCATCGTGGTTCCAGGCTTAGTCACGCCGACGGCGTATTCGCGGAAATCCGGCATTACCAGATCCTTAAGCAGCAGTCCGCCGTTGGCGTTCGGGTTCGCTCCCATGCGGCGGAGACCCTTCGGCGCCAGATCGGCTAAGCGGGGCTGCAATTTGCCCGACTCATCGAACAGTTCCTCGGGCTTATAACTGCGCATCCACTCTTCCAGCAACCGCACATGTTCGGGATTGGTAGCCAGACCGTCAAGCGGAACCTGGTGCGCGCGGAACGTGCCTTCCACCTGTTTACCATCGACAAATTTCGGCCCGGTCCAACCTTTGGGCGAACGCAGAACGATCATCGGCCAGCGGGCGCGCTCACGGAATCCGTGCTCCCTGGCGTCTTTTTGAATCGCTTGAATTTTGGCTAGCGCCATGTCCAGCGCGCTTGCCATCAGCTGATGCATGATAGCCGGATCGTCCCCTTCGACAAACAACGGCTCATACCCGTACCCGGTTAGCAGGCTGGTCAACTCTTCTTTGGGGATGCGCGCCAGAACGGTGGGTCCGGCGATTTTATAACCGTTCAAATGCAGAATCGGCAGCACGGCTCCGTCGCGTGCTGGATTTAGGAATTTGTTGGAATGCCAACTCGTAGCCAGCGGACCAGTCTCCGCCTCGCCGTCCCCGATGACACAGCACACCAGCAGATCTGGATTATCGAAGGCCGCTCCATAGGCGTGCACCAGAGCATAGCCGAGTTCACCGCCCTCGTGAATCGATCCCGGCGTCTCGGGCGCGGCGTGGCTTGGAATTCCGCCTGGGAAAGAAAACTGCTTGAACAGAAGCTTCAGCCCATGTTCCGTCTGCGGAATATTTGGAAAGAACTCGGAGTAGGTGCCTTCCAGATAAGTATTGGCCACCATGCCCGGTCCGCCATGTCCAGGTCCGGCGATGTAAATGACGTTGAGGTCGTGTTGACGGATCAGGCGATTAAAATGGACGTAGACAAAGTTCAGACCTGGCGTTGTTCCCCAATGCCCAAGAAGCCTCGGCTTAATATGCTCCAGCCGTAGCGGCTCCTTCAATAACGGATTGTCGTACAGATAGATCTGGCCGATTGACAGATAGTTGGCTGCGCGCCAATAGGCATTGATATCGTCGAGCTCTTCAGTGGATAGGGGAGTCGTCTGGCTCATTTAGTCCTCAACACTAGTATCAGATGAGAATGTTTCGATCGTGTTCCCAAATATTCCATTGCCCGGAATAAAACGGCGGGGAACGCGATGTACGGTGCGTGGGCATCAAGCCTCTACTAAATGATGATTCCCCAAAATCGCTTACGAAATCGCCAAGCACCGACGCCGAAAACAGGTGAACCGTCTGCCGCCTGAACGTCCTGGATCTTATATTACAGCGCGTAATCGACCTACCAGTTGTTACGCCTGGCGTGGCCCGTCGATGCTGGTTACCGATGCTTGCGGGCGGGCTGGCGCCCAAGTTCAAACTGGTTATTTCTTCCGTGAGACGCGATACCTGCGGCATCTTCGCTTTCTCATCAACGGGGAAGATCCAACCCTGTGCGGCATCGCCGAGGTGGACTTCCACACGATTGAGCTGAGCCATCTGTATCCCGAAGGCGCAAGCGGTGAAGGCGAAAAAGAAGGAGTGCCATTTCGCAATCTCGATCTTCGCCTGCGATATCGCGTGCGGCCCTCGTCGCTGGAAGCGCTTGTCACAATCACCAGCCATTGGGCCGACGTCGAATTTGATTTGGCTTGGGAATTGTCAGCCGACTTTGCGGATTTGAACGAAGCCGAAGGTGGCGATCGGCAGCAGGACGCTCCAGTCGAGAGTATTCCCGAACACAATGGCGTTCGATTTCGCTATGGCCATCCCGATCTCCCATTGGAGACTCTAGTCACGATCGCCGGGCCAGGTGATTGGAAGTTTCAGGAGGGCCGCCTGGCTGCCCACTTGCAATTGAAGCGCTCCGCAAGCTTGGAATTGCGAATGAACGTCTCCGCTATCGATTGCGAAGATCCGCTGGATGACGAAAAGGCCAAGCTTCGCGAGGCGCTTCTGGAAGAGTGGCTAGGCAATCTTACTACCGTCAGCGCTCCGGGCGAAGCGCCTTTTGTAACTATCGTCAACCAAGCTATGCAAAGCGTTGGATCCTTCGCCCTTTTGGAAGGAAACGAAAACGAGTGGTTAACGCCCGCTGCCGCGGTTCCGTTATATCCCATCCTGTTTGGCCGCGACGCCGGAACGATTTCCTATCACGTGGTGGCCTTCGATCATGGCCGTATGGCCGATTCCTCATTGCGCCGTCTGGCGAGAATGCAGGGGACGAAGGTCGACGATTCGCTGGATGAAGAACCAGGCAGAATCATCTATCAAGCGCGAACCGGCCCTTTAGCGAGGTTGAAAAAAATACCGCATCAGCGCTACTACGCAGATTACGCCAGTCCTTTCGATTTCATCTTCGCGATGGGACACGCTTACAGCTGGAACGGTGATACGCATTTTTTGGAGAATCATTGGGACGCTGCCCGCGGTGTTCTGGATTGGGCTCGCGATTATGCCGACAAGGATGGCGACGGCTATCTGGAGTACCTCACCCTCAACGAACAGGGGCCAAAGCATCAAGGATGGAAAGATAGTTCCAACGCCATCGTCCGCGAAGACGGATCGCAGGTCTTGGCGCCAATCGCTGCCTGTGAAGTGCAATCGTATCTCTACATGGCGCTGCGAATCATGGCCGCGTTGTCGGTTGTGATGAAACAATCGGCCGATGGATTGGCGCATTGGCGAGCCGCGACGGAATTAAAGAAACGATTCAATCGCGACTTCTGGATCGAGGAAGAAGACTGTATCGCGATCGGCCTAGACAAAGACAAGAAGCAAATTAGAACAGTCGCATCAAACGCGGGGTGCTTTGCGACCGGGATCCTGGATGATGATCGTTTGCCCCGATTGGTGCGGCGTTTGTTTCAGCCTGACATGTTTAGCGGTTGGGGCATACGCACGCTTTCTGATAAAAATCCGGCGTTCAATCCGCTTAGCTATCATCTTGGAACTGTGTGGCCGGTTGAGAACGCAACCATCGTGTTCGGCTTGCGCCGCTATGGATTCGACGCCGAAGCGCTGCAATTGACGCGAGCGCTATACGACCTTGCATTACTTTGGAAGGGCTCACAAATTCCCGAATGCGTCGGCGGCTATCGACGCGAAGACTATGCCCATCCGGGCGCCTTTCCCAGAGCCAACGTGCCCCAGGCGTGGAATCAGAGTTCGTTTCCGTTGCTCTTGCAATCGATGCTGGGTTTGCAACCTTTAGCGACCATCAATGTACTGGCGGTCGATCCTAAGCTGCCCGAGTGGCTTCCGGATGTCACGTTGCGGAATCTGCGTCTGGGAAATGGGAGCGCCGATCTGCGCTTCAGGCGCGATGACGAAGGAAAGTCGAAGATGGAAGTTCTTAGCAAGAGCGGAAGTATGCATATCGTACACCAGGCCCCGGCTGGTTCGTTGACGGCGGGTATTTGGGATCGCTTAGGAGCACTGGTAGGCGATGCTTTCCCGTTTTAGGTAGACCGGCCAATTAGCAACGATCGGACCCGAAACAAGGAGCTGTCCATGAGTGTTACAAAGACGAACGTCTTCATCGGCGCTGGCCTGCTGGCCGGCTTCATCGGCGGGCTTGCCGGATCGGGCGCGAAACTTATCGGGGAGGCCATCTATCCTCCACGCACCCTGGGCCAGGCGCCGCCACCGGCAGTGTTAGCCGAGAAATTGGCGGGCCACGCCCTAAACGATAGCCAAAAAACTATCGCCACCCAAGCCTTCCACTGGACTTCGGGCGCTATGATCGGAGCCATCTACGGTGCCGCCGCCGAGGTAGCGCCGATAGTGACTATCGGATATGGCGTTGGCTTCGGAATCGTAGTGCTATTGACCACCCACGAATCCCTCCTGCCGCTGCTTGGCTTGGACGATTCGCCCGCCCGGCAGCCATTGCGTGAGCATGCAAGTGAACTCGCCACCCACGCATTGTATGGTTTCTCCGTCGAACTGGTAAGACGTTGGCTGATGCGCAAATGGCATCCCGTTTCCGTGTGAAATGCCGCGATCGTAAGAGAAATATGGACAATATGAACGCAAGCGAAGAATCGACAGCAGTCGTTCGAGTGGTGGTCCGGCCTTACGCCAGCGCTATGCCCCTCGGATTCTTCGCTTTTGGTGTAGGGAATGCGTTGCTTGCCGCTCTAGCATTGCACTGGATTCCGACTTCGGGCACGCATGAAGTTGCGGTGATGCTGCTGTCCTTCGTCGCACCGCTCGAGTTGATCCCTTGCATCTTCGGATTCTTGTCCCGCGACGCTGGAGGGGCCACCGCCATGGGAGTTTTCGCGGCCGCCTGGGTAGTGCAGGGCATTCGTTTGCTTTTGCCGGATCCAGATGCCGCCAGCCCCGCCATGGCTGTCTTTCTATTGTCGCTGTCGATTTTCATCCTGATCCTGGCGATTGTTTCATTCGCCGGAAAACCGCTGCTTGGCGTTCTGCTCACCATCGCTGTATTGCGCTCCATTGGCGGCGCGCTGGTGCACTTCGGAATAGGTGGATTTGTCGTCATCGCAACACCGATCCTGGGATTACTGTTGACAGCTTTCTCAATCTATGGCGGCTTGGGCTTCTTAATGGAAGATGTGCTGCAACGGCCACTTCCCATGACGTTTCGGCGAGGTCGAGCGAAGGCCGCAATGGAAGGCGATTTACAGAATCAACTGCAGCGTGTGTCGAAGGAAGCTGGCGTCAGACAACAACTGTAAGCCGCCCGGTATTCCGTGAAAGGAGTTCGATAAATGGATCAATCGTATCTGGCGCTCATTCAATCGGATCGCGTCGCGAAGCGAACGCGGGAAGTGTTACTGCAGCGGGAAAACAACACTGAGCCCGCGCCGCAGTCGATTGCGAACGAGAATTTCGTCGTCTTGCAAGCTGTGCTCCAGCGATTGATACCGAGGAACGAATCAGACAATTTCATCGATATCGCGGCGCTAATGGATTCCCAAAAGAATGCCGGTGATGGGTGGCGTTACGCCAACATGCCACCCGACGGAGTTGCCCTGGTGTTAGGACTTCAGTTGCTGGAATCCGCCGCTCAAACGCGGCATGGTGCGGCCTTCGCGTCGCTGGATTTCGCGGGCCAGGATACGCTGCTTGGGCAGGTGCAGAAAGGCGAATTGACGTGGCCGGAACTCGATGCTCGCCGCTGGTTTGAAGATCTTCTTGCCGGCGCCGCTGAGATATACGTCTCGCACCCCAACACTCTGGCGTCGATGGCCTTTAGCGGAATCGCATTTTTGCCGGAATGGCCAGCCATCGGATTGAACTCTGCGCAACTTTGGGAGCCGAAGGAGCGATGAGAAACGAAATGCGCCGGCATCCCACTTCGGAAACTGTCGACGTCGTCGTAATCGGAACCGGCGCGGGCGGCGCACCGGCGTTGGCTCGTGTGGCTCAGGCTGGCCGTTCGGTAGTCGCTTTGGAAGCAGGCCGCTGGTGGTCGCCGGCCACGGAATACGCGCAGGATGAAGTCGCCCAGAGTCCGCTGTATTGGCTGGATGAACGCCTCAGCGCCGGCACCGATCCAACTGCGTTCGGGAAAAACAATAGCGGCTGTGGCGTGGGCGGATCCACTCTCCATTACGGTGCATTCGCCCCGCGTCCCGACCCCCGCGACCTTTTGCTGCGCACGGAATTCGGTGTAAGCGAAGACTGGCCAGTGAAGTTCGATGAGCTCTTGCCGTACCTGGAGGAAGCGGAAAAATTCCTCGGCGTTTCAGGACCCGAGTTTTATCCGTGGGACCCCGGCCGTAAGTACCCGCTGCCTCCGCTACGTTTGAACGGTCCGGCGCAATTGATGGAGCGCGGTTGCCGCGAGCTCGGCGTTCGCACCGCCGTAGCGCCCCTGTTAACCCTTTCCCAACCGTACGCGCAGCCCGGCTACGACGAACGTCCAGCCTGCATCCATTGCGGATTCTGTCACCAGGGTTGTTTGAATTCATCGAAGTCGAGCATGGACGTTACCTATCTGCCTCTTGCGGTGCAAGCAGGAGCGGAAATTCGGTCGGAATGCTTTGTCCACGATTTCACCTTGGATACCCAGGGACGCATCACGGGCGTCGTCTACCGGCATCAAGGGGAGGACTTCCGTCAACCCTGCCGGGCAGTATTTCTTTGCGCCGGCGCGATCGAGACACCTCGTTTGTTGTTGCACGGCCGCCTCGCCAACTCCAGCGGCCAGGTAGGAAAGAATTTTCTGGCGCATGTCGCCACCCAGGTCTGGGGCACGTTTGCCGAAGACGTCCGCCCCTATAAAGGATTCCCCGCGTCGCTTATCAGTGAAGATACGATTCGGCCCGCGGGCGCCGATTTTGCCGGAGGCTATTTAACACAGAGTCTCGGTATCGTTCCAGTCACCTGGGCCGTGCAAGTGGCGCGGTCTCGGGGATTTTGGGGCACTCGGCTGGTGGATTACATTCACAAATTCAACCACGTCGCTGGCATCGGCATTAACGGCGATTGCTTGCCCAGCAGCGGCAACTTTCTGGAATTGTCCACCGAACTCGACGCCCGGGGCTTTCCGAAACCTATCGTCCATCTGTCTTTTGGCGAGAACGAACGCAAGATGCGGAATCACGCCGACAACCTGATGCGAGCGATTCTGGCCGCGGCTGGAGGCTCCGATCTTTGGACCGCGGAGCGCACCGCGCACACCATTGGAACCTGCCGTATGGGTACGGATTCGGATCGCGCGGTGGTTGACCCTTGGGGGCGCAGCTTCGATATTCCTAACCTATGGATATCGGACAATTCGACATTCCCCAGCGCCTTGCCGGCAAATCCCGCGCTCACCATCATCGCCCTCGCTTTGCGTTCGGCTGATTTCTTTCTGCGCCAATGATATTCGCCAAGGAGACAAACTAATGTTGCCGCTGAGTCGACAAGGAACAACAAGCCCGGCAATCGTGTTGCTGCACTTTTTCGGTGGTTCGCAGCGCGAATGGACAGAAGCGGCGGCGATTCTTTCGTCAAACTATGAGTGCATCGCGATGGACCTGCCGGGTTTTGGCGAGGCCGCCAATATCACCGGGTACACAGTTGCACAAATGGCTGGGCAAATCGCTGAAACCATTGAGTCACTCCGCCTGAATGGGTTCGTTTTGCTCGGTCATTCGATGTCCGGCAAACTCGCTCTCTGTCTGGCCGCTCAAAACCTCACCGGCTTGCGAGGCCTGATCCTGGTGACACCCTCGCCACCTTCGCCAGAACCCATTCCTGAGGCGGATCGCCTGCAGATGCTCGGCCTTCAGCGTCGGCGCGCGGATGCGGCGATTTTTCTGGATGGCATCACCGCACGTCCATTGACCGGCCATATCCGCGAACGGGCGATAGAGGATTTCGTTCAATGTTCGCCAGCCGCCTGGGCCGCATGGCTCGAACAAGGCAGCAAAGAAGACTGGTCGGCCAGCATCGGAATTGTCGATTGCCCAACGCTGGTAATCGCGGGAGAGGCAGACCCCTCGCTTCCGGCTTCGATTCAAGAGCGGCTCACTTTGCCGCATCTCAGCCACGTCCGTTTGGAAGTCATTTCGCAGTGCGGTCACCTACCGGCGATGGAAGCTCCGGAACAGCTTTCCTCATTGATCCTGCAATTCATGCGGGACGGTTCGTAAGGAATTTATGTGGGCAACTTTGCAGCAGTGGTTTCTCGGCCTGGGGCCGAAGTATGGCGTCAACCCCATCATTTTCGGCAGCATCTACGTAGGCGCGATTCCCTTGTTTGCACTTTCGATTGCCTGGTTGATTCGAAACCTTCGTCAGAAAAAGTCAGTTGTGCTACCGGTTCTGGCTGCCGCATGTTGCTTCGTATCGGCGTATGTTTATCTGATTATCGCGGGCAAAAATATTCCGGTTTGGGTCTACGCGTTCCTGGCGGCGATTGTAGTTTATGGAATCATATCCACGGTAAGAAAAGTGCGCCAGGGAGCCGCGATGGACCCCAAGGCTAACTAGCTTCTCTGCCTGCGCGCCCGGCGGTTCATCGACAAACCGATGCCCAGCAGCACGCATCCAACCAGGAAAGGAATTCCGGCGACCGACCATTCGCCGCCCTCCTCAAGTACGCCCAGCATGACGCCCAGTCCGGTGGCTTGCGGAGTGATGGCCGGGGCCGGTACTCTTTTGCTGCCGCGGTTCGAGGAGCCCTTGGTAATGAGCATAGTCCCGTTTGCGAAGATCGCTCCGGAACTCGCCTATGCCACCACGGTGCTGCTGATCAGCCTTGTTTTGGCCGCTCTCCCGCGACTCCGCTCCGAGGGCTAAACGAATTATCCAATTGCCGCCCGCATCTGCTTCAGCGCTGTACTCAGGCTGGTCACAGGATCTCCGATTGGCAGATATTCCATCGTGATGTATCCGCCATACCCAGTCTTGCGAATAGCTTTATACACATTGTCGTAGTGAATTTCGCCCGTGCCTGGATCGTTGCGCCCGGGGTTATCGGCAATGTGGAAGACAGCCGTGTGGGACGCGGCGTCGCGGATGGTGCGAATCACATCGCCCAATTGGACTTGCTCATGATAGATATCGAACAGCAGCTTCACGTGGGGATTATCCACTTGCCGGATCATCTTCAATCCCTCGACGCAGTTCGTTAGAAAGACGCCTTTATGATCCACCTTGCTGTTCAGCGGCTCAATGATCAGCGTGAGATTGGCGGCCGAAGCTAACTCTCCCGCTCGCTTCATCCCTTCCACCAGACACTCGGCCTGCGCTTCGTGCGGGATTCCTGGAACTTCATCGCCGCTGATCAAAATGATTTGCGGAATTTCCAAACGCCTGGCAAACTCAATGGACTGCTTGACGTCGGCCAGGAAGGCACTGCGCTGATCGGGCCGTACCATCGATACGGGCCGCCGCTTCCAATCGGGCGTCGCGATGATTGTGTCCATGCCCAGGTTGAACGACCGCGCAAGTTTCTTCGTGCTAGCGAATTGCGCCTCCGTCCAACCTATGTGCTCGTCCACTAATTCCACAGAATCCAGGCCGGCCCTGGCGGCGATTTCCAGCTTCTGCTCGAAGGTGCCTTTCAGCGTCCAGAGCATCACTGACGATTTGATCGCCGAAGGATTCTGCGCGGTGAGATTTGAGCCTGCCATCGTGGCCGCGGCGGCACTTGTTTTAAGGAAATTTCGGCGGTCCATTGGTGACAGTGTACAGCGAATCTGGGTTAAACTCGGACTTACCGAATTACACCCGTGATTACACCCAGCGGAATTGAAGTCAATCAAACTGTAAGTAAAGGTCCCTACGCGAAGGGATTGAAGTATCTGCTGCGCAAACTTGATACGCGGCGGGGATTTTACTTGTCCTCCGGATACGAATATCCCGAACGGTATTCGCGCTGGGATATTGCGTCCATTTGTCCACCGCTGGAGATTGTGGGAAAGGGCCGGGTGATTGAGTTTCGACCTCTCAATGAGCGAGGCCGGGCGCTCTGTCGCATTCTGCTTCCTCTGGTTGAGTCGCATAAGCACTGGGAATCCTTTGAACAGAGCGGCGATTCCTGGCACGGACGTCTGAAGCCTTTACCGAAATTATTTCCCGAAGAAGAGCGCAGCAAACAGCCCTCGGCCTTCTCAATTATACGGGCGATAATGGACGATTTTCGTCCGCTCGGCGATCCCCATCTTTCGCTGGTAGGCGCGTTCGGCTACGACCTGTTGTTTCAATTCGACCCGATCGAACTGAAGCTTCCACGCGAGGGCCAGAAAGATCTTCATCTGTTCTTTTGCGACGACATCCACTTTATGGATCGCAAGAAGGAGCAGATTCTTCGTTGCCAGTACGATTTCTCGCGGGGTGGCCTGTCTACCGCCGGCCTGAAGCGGGATGGCGCGGCAATCCCCAAGGCGCGACGGGCAGCGCCCGGCCCAATCGTCAGCAACCATGAGCCACAGGAATACATGGCCAAGGTGGAGACGGTGCGCGAGCGAATGCGGCAGGGCGACTACTACGAAGTGGTGCTGCGCCAGACCTTCCATGCACCCTTTTCAGAAAGTCCATCCGCCCTGTTTGAGCGCATCCAGGAAGCTAGTCCCAGCCCTTACGAATTCTTCCTTCAATTGGGCGATGAGCAATTGATCGGTGCTTCTCCAGAGATGTTCGTGCGGGTGGAGGGAACTCGCGTCGAGACCTGCCCGATCGCTGGAACGGCGCGCCGCACGGGAGATCCGCTGCGCGACGCCGACAATATTCGTGATCTTCTCAACTCCGCGAAAGAAGAGTCCGAGTTGACGATGTGCAGCGATGTCGACCGGAACGACAAATCGCGTGTGTGCCTGCCGGGTTCGGTGAAAGTGATCGGACGGCGGCTTATCGAGTCTTATGCCGGCGTTTTTCATACCGTCGATCATGTGGAAGGAACACTCGCCGCGGGATTCGATTCACTGGATGCATTTCTCACTCACATGTGGGCTGTTACCGTTATCGGCGCGCCGAAAAAATGGGCTGCCCAAGCGATTGAAAATCTTGAGAAAGATGCGCGGGGATGGTATGGCGGGGCGATCGGCATGCTCTCCACCAATGGCGACATCAATACTGGAATCCTGATACGAACTGTACACCTGCGCGATGGAGAAGCGCGCTATAGCGTCGGCGCTACTCTACTGTACGATTCCATTCCCGAGGCGGAAGAAGAAGAAACGCGGCTCAAGGCCACAGGATTCTTCCGGGCACTGCGAGTGAAGGCTGTCACTGTCGCTGCTATAGGCACCTCGAAGATTTCCGACGGCGTGAAGTTGCTCTTAGTGGACAACGACGATTGCTTCCTGCATACGTTGGCCAACTACGCGCGGCAGGCGGGTGCGGAAGTGGTGACATATCGCGCCGGATTTCCGCCGGAGCTAATCGCAGAGATTGCGCCCTCCGTGATTTTGATTTCTCCCGGACCCGGCCGGCCCAGCGACTTCGGCGTACCCGATTTAGTGCGTCATGCCGCGAAGCTCGCAGTGCCGGTATTCGGTGTATGCCTGGGTCTGCAAGGAATGGTGGAAGCCTTCGGAGGGGAACTCGCCGTTTTGGATTATCCTATGCACGGCAAGCCTTCAATGGTGACTCATAACGGTCAAGGCGTGTTCGATGGATTGCCCGCGAAATTCAAAGTCGGCCGCTATCATTCGCTCTATGCCGTCCGATCGGCGCTGCCCGCGTGTCTTGAAATTACGGCTGAATCGGAAGACGGCATTATCATGGGGGTCCGTCATAAGACGCTGCCGATGGAGGCCGTGCAATTCCATCCTGAGTCCATCTTGTCGCTCGATTCTAATTGTGGATTACGCCTTGTCGAGAACTTGATTGCACTGTATGGTAAGGCGCGGACCATCGCTTGAGCGTTTACGAACGTAGCGCATAACTGCTAACCTCTCAGCAGTGGTTGCATAGCCCAAACTTTCAAGGATCGAGTATTCATTCAAGGTGTTACAGTACTTTCTAACCGTTCTTCTCCTTGCTCTCGCGGCACAGGCCCAGATCATCCCCTCTTATACGATTCGAGCAGCGGTCGGCGTACCCCATAACAATGGCGATTTTGGCCAGGCTACCTCCGCTGTCTTGGCCACTCCGCGCGGCGTCGCGGTGGATGGAGCGGGGAATTTATACATCTCCGACGCGACCGATGCTCGCATCCGCATGGTTAAAGCGGACGGATCCATAGCGACGATTGCCGGAACAGGATCGTCCGGGAAATCCGCGGAGCAGGTACCGGCGTCCAGCGCTGAAATTTCCATCCCCAGCCGCGTGGCGGTAAGCCCTGCGGGCGAGGTGTTTTTTACCGACTCGGGCAACAATCGGATTCGCAAGATTAATAAAAGCGGCAACATCGTGACGGTGGCCGGTACCGGCGTTGCGGGCTTTTCCGGAGATAATGGCGCGGCCGTAAACGCTCAACTTAATTTCCCGCGCGATATAGCCTTTGATTCCGCGGGAAACCTTTATATTCTGGACACCAACAATCTCCGTGTCCGCCGGGTAAGCGTCGATCTTTTCATCACTACCGTAGCCGGTATAGGCGTGCCTGGGTCCGATCAGGATGGGGTCGTCGCAACCCGTGCGCATTTTAATTATCCACGCGGAATCGCGGTGGATTTTGGGAATAATATTTATATTGCCGACACGCTGAATCATCGAATTCGCAAGATCGCCGCCGATGGCACGGTGACAACAATCGCCGGCAGCGGAAATCCGCAGTTTGCGGGCGATGGCGGCCAATCGATTTTTTCCAGCATCAATATGCCCACGGCGATCGTTGCGGATCAATTGGGAAATATTTTCTTCTCCGACACCGGCAACAATCGCGTGCGCGAGATTTCCGCGCGAGGCGTAATCAGCACGGTCGCGGGCTTTGGCGACCCGGGCTTCAAGGGTGATAACGGCGCCGCCGTCTCGGCCTATCTCAACGGACCCGAAGGTCTGGCGGTGGACGCCCAGGACAACATCTACATCGCCGACGTCAACAATCATCGCATTCGTAAAGTCACTTTCACTGGAAGAATTTCAACAGTGGCGGGATCCGATACGGCGGCAGGCGATGGAGGGCAGGCTACGGCGGCAAGGTTGCTTTCACCCAGCGGTGTCGTCTTCGATGCCGCCGGTAACCTTTATGTGACGGACACAAACAATAACAGAGTACGCCGCATAAACCGAGAAGGCGTGATCAGCACTATCGCGGGGACTGGGGTCGCTGGGTATTCCGGAGATGGCGATTTGGCAATCGTGGCGCAGCTCAACGGACCCGAGGGAATTGCGGTGGATCGCGCCGGCAATGTCTACGTCGGCGACACGGGGAATAACGTCGTGCGCAAAATTTCAGGCGGCGTGATCAGTACTTTTGCCGGGACAGGCACTGTCGGCAATCAAGGCGACGAAGGCGCGGCCACGGGGGCAAATCTATTTAACCCGACGGCTCTGGCCTTCGATCGTGGCGGCAACTTATACATCGCCGATTCCGCCAACAATCGCGTGCGCCGCGTTGGCACGAATGGCTTGATTCACAATTTCGCGGGCGACGCCGCTAGAGGCTTCCCCGGGTTCAGCGGTGATGGTGGCACACCGTCCGCCGCGCAGCTCAATTATCCTCGGGGGCTCGCCGCAGCCGACAATGGCGATGTTTATATTTCCGATTTTTTCAACAACCGGGTACGACGAGTAAGCGCGACGACTAGCGCCATAACTACAGTGGCGGGCACGGGCATCCCAGGTTACGCCGGCGACGGTGGCTTGGGGAATCAGGCTCTACTTTATTTGCCCGCGGGTCTCGCGCTTGATGGCGGCGGCAACTTGTACATCGCCGACACCGTGAATGAACGAGTCCGCGTGCTCAGTGCGAATGGCAGTATCAACACCGCGGCTGGTAACGGTGCATCGGGTGATGGCGGCGATGGCGGCCCGGCCCAAGCGGCTTACTTGAACACCCCGCGCGATGTCGCCATAGACCCGTTGGGCTCCGTCTACTTCGCCGATCAGGACAACGATCGGGTGCGCAAACTCGGTGTATCCGGAACCGAGGTCCGGGCGGTTGTGAACGCAGCGAGCCTGGTTCCCGGTCCTGTCGCCCCGGGCGAGATCGTCACGCTTTTCGGCGTCTTGCTTGGACCGGCTACCGGCCTCTCGGCGCAGTTAACAGCGGCGGGATCGTTGCCGGCCTCACTCGCCGGAACGCGAATTCTTTTCGACGGCGTGGCTGCCCCATTGATTTATGTATCGGCGAACCAAGTCAGCGCGATTGTCCCGTACAGTACCTTCGCTCGCACGACGACGCAGATTCAAGCCGAGTATCTGGGCCGGCAATCCGCGGCTTTTACGCTGCCAGTGAGTCCTGCTAATCCCGGTATCTTCTCGATCAATGCGTCTGGAGTGGGGCCGGGTGCGATTCTAAACCAGGACGGCTCTATCAACTCACCGGGGAATCCGGCGGCCGCTGGTTCGATTATCGTGATCTATGCAACCGGCGAAGGGCTGACGAATCCGCCGCGAATCGATGGCCAGCCAGCCGGCAACGTACTCCCCTTACCAGCGCCTTTGTTCTCGGTTGGCGTCAATATCGCGGGCCGGCCGGCGGAGATTCTGTTTGCCGGCGCCGCGCCCGGAGCGGTGGGATTGCTGCAGGTTAATGCGCGAATTCCTGCGGCCGTCGTTCCCTCAAGTACCGTCTCTGTTGGCATCTCAATCGGTTCATTTGGAAGCCAGGCCGGCATCACGGTAGCGGTGCGGTAGTCGTTCCTTATGACAAACGAGACGGCAGTCCCTGAGCCGCGATGGCCTGCCCTAATGGCTTTGTTAGCATCGGGCGGCTTGCGTCTTGCCATCCCGCCTTCACTCTCCTTCGGACCAGGCTGGCTCCTGATCACGGTTGTGCTTCTGCTGGCTATCCCGACTATATGGACGCGCCACCGCAAATTTCACAAGGCAAATATAATTTTGGGGCACGCCATGACATCCGTCGTGACGATCAACATGATCTGGTCGCTTGGCTTGCTTGTGGCGGCTCTTCCCGTGCATACCCAGAAACCACAAGACCTTTTGCGCTCCGCTGCGGCGTTATGGATTACGAATATTCTCGTTTTTGCATCCTGGTACTGGCGGCTGGACGCGGGAGGACCGCACGCGCGCGAGTTGCGTAACGTTCATAGCGACGGCGCTTTTTTGTTTCCGCAAATGACACTCGACCAGGAAACGAGGCGCGCGATGGGCGAACAATGCTGGAACCCTGGCTTTGTCGATTACCTTTTCCTGGCCTTCAATACCAGCACCGCGTTCTCTCCGACGGATTGTCCCGTACTATCGCGCTGGGCCAAAGTCCTGATGATGATACAATCCCTGATCTCATTAGCGACGATCGCGCTATTGGCCGCGCGCGGCGTCAACATTCTGTGAGACGGGCCCGTCCTATCGCACCGTGACGGTGACCGCGGGACTCACCACTGTACCGACGCGCAACGTGACAGGAAGAGGTCCCGATGGAGAAAATCCGCCTGGCAGCCGCACGTTCACTTGCATCAGTCCGGCGAAGCCTGGTGCGGCTCCGGCATAGAGCACTTCCGCATCGTTGGCGCCAACACGGACAGTGACGGGCAGTAACGGGCGGGCATAAGGCGCACTGGCAAGCTTGCCATCCACGCCGTCGGGATCGGTCAGCCCCTCGCCGGTCGCGAAGAAGATCAGAATGCCGCCGCGGGCCGCGGGATTCACGTCCGAATTCAAGCGTCCGTCTTCGTTCAGCGCGACCGGGAAAATGGCTGGAGCGCAGCCCGTCACGCCCACGGTAAACTTTGCCTTCGCTACGTTCGCATAGAAGATTTGGATATCGACGCTGGCCAGACCAGCGATCTCGTAGGGCACTTGTACGTTAATTTGGCGGGCTTGCGCATACAGCAGAGCCCCCGGCGTTCCGTTGAACAATACTTGTGTATCACCGATGGTCATCGCCAGTGTTTGGGCCGTCGCGAGTTGCGCGCCCACGCCGATCTGGGGGCCGATGCCCGATCCAAATATGGAAATGATTTCGCCTGGGGCAATCGCTCCCGGCAGCAGACTGGCGGCGTTTGTTACTCCGATGCTTTGAACCGGAGGTGGCGGGGTGACCACGTCCGCACCCAGCGTAAGCTTGCGAATCCGATTATTTCCCGAATCCGCGATCCAGATGTTTCCGGCGTCGTCTAGCGTTACGTCCAATGGAGTGTTCAATTCCGCCGTTGCCGCCGCACTCCCATCGCCCGCAAGCTGTGGAGAACCGTCGCCGGCGATCACCGCTACTGTCCCATCGCGGTCAATTGTTTTCACTTGATGCGACCCTGAATCCGCCACGAAGAGCACTCCATGGGAATCGATCGCCACGCCTCGGGGGGCGCGAAGCAGCCCGTTCTTTCCGTCAAACGCCGTCACCATCGTTCCTATCCCAGCCACTTTACGGATCCTGGAGTTCGCCGTGTCGGCGATATATAAAGTGTTCGAGGTATCCAGAGTGAGGCCTCGGGGGTCCAGAGTCGAGATAAGACCGTTACCGGCGAGCGTGGAAATTGTCCCCGCCACGCTAATTTCCCGTACCCGCGAATTTCCGTTATCGGAAAAATAAACGGTCCCGTCATTTCCTACAACGACATAATCCGGTGAATCGATCTGGGCAGCCGTTGCCGAGCTACCGTCGCCGGAATAACCTCGCGTTCCCTTACCCGCAATCGTGTAGATGAATCCGCCGGCCGTTACTTTGCGCACGCGATGATTTGCGGTGTCCGTTATATATAGGCTTCCTTTCGCGTCCACAGCCACCGCGGTAGGCGAGTTCAGTTGGGCCAGAATCGCCGCCGAACCATCCCCGCTGAATCCCGGCTGACCGTTACCAGCTACCGTCGTTACCATGCCATCCACCGAGATTTTTCGAATCCGATGATTCCCCTGATCCGCAAAAAAAAGATTCCCGGCCGAATCGTGAGTCACCGCAGACGGATAATTAAGGCGAGCTATCGTAGCCGAGCCGCCATCGCCGGCGAAGGACGTTACGCCACTGCCCGCTACCGTGAAGCTTACCCCGGTCGGGGTCATCTTACGAACGAAAGGACCGTCGGCCAAGTAGAGGTTGCCACTCGAATCGAACGCGATATCCCTCGCAGACGTCGGCAGTGCCGTGATAGCTCCGAACATATTCAGGTGAAGTAATTGCCCACTTCCGCTATCGGCGATCCACAAATCACCCTGCGAATCAAAGGCCATACCCGTAGGACCACGCACGTTTAGGGAAGAATCGGCTCCCGCCCGTCCGGTGTCGCCAACGGTGGTAATCACTCCGCCCGAAACTCTGCGAATGCGTCGGTTTTCGCTATCGCCGATATAAACGTTCCCCTGCCGGTCAATCGCGATCGCTGCCGGAAAGTTGAGCCGCGCCTGTGTAGCCGACCCGCCGTCGGACGATAGCCCGGCGATGCCCGTACCCGCGATGGTAAGCATCGTACCCTTCGCTAGGATTTCGTATACCTTCTGCCCCCCAAAATCCGAGAAGTAAACATTCCCCGCAGTATCCAACGCCAAATTGCGTGGCGACACCAGCACCGCCATCGTCGCAGCCCCACCGTCTGCAAACGCCCCCGCTGCTGGATCCCCTCCACCGGCAATCGTATCGATTCTGCCGTCCGCCGTAATTTTTCTAATCCGAGCGTTTCCTAGATCGGCGATATAAACGTTTCCTGACCGGTCCACCGCCAGGCCGTAAGGCGCGTTCAGTTGCGCGGCAATCGCCAAGCCTCCATCGCCGCTAAAACCGGCCGTCCCTGTCCCGGCAATCGTTCGAATCGTTCCGCCGGTAGAGACGCAACGAACGCGATTATCAATCGTATCGGCGATGTAGAGATTTCCTTGACCGTCGATTGCGATGCCCTCAACATGGTTCAACAGCGCCAGCACAGCGGGCCCGTCGTCGCCCGCAAAATTGCTCCCGGCGACGGTCTGAATGTTATATGAGGCAGCGCCTAGAACGTACTGGCTCAGTAGGAATAGACCGGATAGTAGTGCGGTATGTGTTCGGGCAGTCACATCAAGGAGTACTAGCCGGTACAAATAGTTCTCAGAATTTGTTTAATTCGCTCAGACTTTGTGCCGCGCGGTCGAAAAGCATTTTGTGGCACATAAGACAATCACTCTGACTCTCCTCTTGCTGGCGGCGTTTGGCGTAGCTGAAGCGCAGCCGGTCCTCCAATTCAAAACGAGGCACATCGATCCGCTAAAACGTTCCACCGGGCATCGCGGCACTCGAGTAGTTCCCCGCCTGGAAAGTGGAACGGTTCACTCGATTGTGCAGTTTGTCGACCCTCCAATAGCGGAGGACCTGCAGAATCTGAAGAGTATCGGCGCCGTTGTCCTCGGCTACATACCGGAGAATGCCCTGCTTGTTTCCGCGGAAGCTGGCGTCAATCTGATGGTAAGTGGTGTCCGCTGGGCCGGGTTGATGCAGCCGGAAGACAAGATCAGTCCTTTACTCGGCACGTTGGACAGCCCCGCGGCGGATTCCAGCTACTTCGTGATTGAGTTCCATCCGGACGTAAACCTGAATTCCGGCCGTGCAATCGTTCTTAATCAAACCTTAGAACTGCTGCAGCACCCCGATTTGGCCGCAAATCACTTGTTGATCCGGGGTGATTTGTCCCGTGCGATGAACCTCGCCGATCGGGATGAGGTCGCCTACATTTTTCCAGCTTCCGACGACCTAATCCAAGGCCTGCCCGCCAGCGTTTGCGCCGGTGCCCTTACTCAGAATGGCCCCGTAGGCCAGTCGATTCCAAAAATCGGCGAGGGGTGGGACGGTCCGGGGCAAGGCGCGGCGAACCTGCTCTATGCTTTTACGTCGGTCACCAACAAACTGCCCACCGATGCCGCCAAGGCCGAGATCGTGCGAGCACTCAACGAGTGGAGCAAGTATGCCAAGATTTCATTCACGCAGACCTCCCAGAGCGACGCCTTACGGTCGATTAACATCCTCACTGCGAGCGGAGATCATGGGGATGGATTCCCCTTCGACGGTCCGAGCGGCACCTTGGCGCACACATTTTATCCCGCCCCCCCAAACCCCGAGCCGATCGCTGGCGACATGCACTTTGATGCCGATGAATCGTGGCATATTGGGGGAGATATCGACTTATTTAGCGTTGCTCTACACGAGATCGGCCATGCCCTCGGACTCGGCCACTCCGATCAGCCTACCGCCGTCATGTATCCCTACTACCGCCGAGCCACCACCTTGAGCACGGAAGATATCGGCGCCATACAACAGCTTTACGCCGCACAATCGGCAACCACAACTACGCCGGCAACTCCTCTGCAACTCACTGTGCTCACGCCCTCGGCCACCACCGCCGCCGCCTCGGTCTCGCTTTCCGGTACAACAACCGGGGGTACGGGTCCGGTCGTCGTTTCTTACTCGACCGATCGGGGCGCATCGGGAATCGGAGCTGGTTCATCCGCCTGGAGCATCTCGGCACTTGCACTGAGCGTAGGAGTTAATGTCGTGACGGTGAAGGCCGTTGACACTCAATTATCGCAGGTGACCCAGGTCGTAAGAATCACCAGAGTTGCGGACGCTGCCCCGCCGACACTGCAGATTGTTTCGCCGGCTACGTCCTCAACCTACTCGACGACATCTTCAACCGTGACGCTATCTGGAACAGCATCCGCTTCAGGTGGAATCGATCACCTCACTTGGACGAATTCCCGCGGTGGAATGGGAATCGCATCGGGCACAACTTCTTGGAATAGCGGCTCCATCGCGCTGCAGGCAGGGTCGAACGTAATCCTCGTTCGCGCATACGCCAGAAGTGGAAGTTCCGATTCCCGCACCATCACTGTCACCTACGCGGCATTGAATTTAAGCGCACCGATTGTGCAGATCGTCTCACCGGTCACTTCCAGCACCTACGCGACCAACGCGTCGACAATTACTCTCTCCGGCACCGCCCAACAAAGCGGCGGAATCGACCATGTGGCCTGGAGCAACGACCGGGGGACGAGCGGCAACGCGAGTGGAAGCACAAGCTGGAACGCCGGCCCAATTGCGCTTGTGGCCGGGATCAACAACATAACGATTCGCGCTTGGGCCAGAAGTGGCAGCGTCGGCGTAAAAGCACTGGCTGTCACGTACACCCCTGCGACGGGGGCTACGGCGCCCACGCTGACCATCCTGTCGCCTTCGAGTACGACTTACGCTGCAACTGGTTCGACTTTGAACATGCAGGGAACCGCTAGCGCGTCGGCCGGCATCGCTTCCATCACCTGGAGCACTGCGGCAGATTCGGGCACGGCCAGCGGTACGACCATGTGGAGCATCTCGCGAATCCCATTACTGCTCGGAACCACCACAATCACCGTGCGCGCCACGGATATGCGCGGGGTAATTGCTTGGCGCACGATCGTCGTAACCAGACACTAAAGTAACCAGCTCGGGCTACAGGAAATAATCTTTGACCTTGTCGAAGAGACCCTTTTCCTGTGGCTCGTTCTCCACCGGCAACGTGTCCCGCAGCTGTTCGAAAAGCTTCTTCTGTTCGCGTGTCAGCTTGGTCGGGATCTTAACGTCGACATGAACGTACAGGTCGCCTCGGCCGCTGCCGGTTACGTGCGGTACGCCGAGCCCCTTAATCCGCAACTTCCCGCCCGATTGAATGCCTTCCGGTACTTTGATCGTCTGAAGCCCGTCGAATGTCAATACATCGACTTCGGCTCCGAGTGCCGCCTGCGCTATATTCATCGGCACCGTGCAATGCAAGTCATCTTCCTGGCGTTCAAATATCGGATGCTCTTTGACGCTCATAATGACGTATAGATCGCCCGGAGGGCCGCCATTCCCGCCCGCTTGGCCTTCGCCCGTAAGCCGCATACGAGTGCCGTTATCGACCCCCGCTGGAATATTCACCTTCAGCTTTTTCTCGCTTCGGATGTAGCCCTCGCCCTTACATTCCTTACACGGTCTACGGATGATTTGACCCCGCCCGTTACACGTCCCGCAAGTCCGCCGTACCGACAGGAAACTTTGTTGATAGAGCACCTCGCCCCGCCCCCGGCAGGTGGGACATGTCGTCAATCCATCTTCCGGTTCCGCGCCCGTGGCTTTACAACGTCCGCAGGCGTCGTGTTTGGGCACCTGAATATCGACGCTTAACCCGCGGATCGCGTCTTCAAAGCCGATCTCCAGGTCATACCGCAGATCTTCGCCGCGCTGCGTCCTGCTCCGTTTGCGGCCGCCGCCAAACATATCGCCAAAGCCGAATAGATCGCCGACAATGTCCCCAAAATCCTGGAAGGTAGCTTCGTCGTAGCTCTGACTCGCCGCGCCTTGGAGTCCTTGATGGCCGAAACGGTCGTAGGTCGCCCGTTTTTGCGGATCGCACAGAACGCTATAAGCCTCGGCAGCTTCCTTGAAGCGCTCTTCCGCTTCCGGGTTGTTCGGGTTGCGGTCCGGATGATGCTGTAACGCTAACTTCCGATACGAAACCTTCAACGATTGGTCATCCGCATCCCGTGCTACGCTCAGCACCTCGTAATAGTCACGCTTTATCACGCTCATTTCGTGGGCTTCACCGCCACTTTCACCATCGCGGGCCGCAATAGCTTGGCTTTGAAGTTGAATCCTCGTTGAAATTCCTCTAACACGATTCCATCTTCTGCTTCTTCGGTCTCAAACATCTCCACAGCGTGATGTACGTGCGGATCGAATGGCAGACCAGCAGCCGGAACCGGGTCCAGGCCCAATTTTTTCAGCGCCTCGAAGAACCGCTGATAAATCATTTCCATGCCCTTGGCATAATTGGCGTCGGCGGTTTCAATCTTCAACGCCCGATCGAAATCATCCAGTACGGGCACCAGAGCGCGTACACTCTCCATGCTCGCGTACTCCAGAATGTCCACCTGCTCGCGATCCTTGCGGCGGCGAAAATTCTCGAATTCAGCCTGCCGGCGCAGAAAGCGATCCTGCAACTCGGCTTTCTCTATCAATAACTGGTCGCGTTCCGCGGTCAACGCCAATACTGCCGAAGTTGTATCCGTTACTTCCACGGAATCCGCCGCGGATGCATTGTCTTCCATTGGTTCAGCGGTTGGTTCCATCGTTTTTCTGTCCTTCTTCTGATTCCAGAATATCATTGAAAGTGGGTTTTTATGAGCATCCAGGCCTTGCGCTAGTGCCAGGAAGCGGTTGGGGAATCGTACCGCGGCGGCTAAACGGGTATGCTTTGAAAAGCTTGGCCGACGTGCATGACGGCGGAGATGGCTTTGCCGTAATTCATGCGAATCGGACCAATCACGGCAACTTTCGCCGAGAGCCCGTTAGGCAGAAGAATGCAAAGCCCGATCAACGACAATTCTTTCATCCCAGGATGTGCGTCGGCCAGCCCCACTTGTACCGCAACCGTTCCCGTGGGCAGTTCTAGAAATTGATCCAGCAGCTGAAGAATTTTCTTCTTCTCTTCCAGCGTGCGGAAAAGTTCACGCATCTTCTCACGCGTTAGGTGCAGATCCAACCCGACCAGGTTGCTTGCGCCGTCCATGTGCACTTCGGCGGACATTTCCACATCCAACAAACCCTTTGTGTACAGCAAATCGACCTTCGTTAAAATCTCGTCATAGGCCGCGCTTTCCTGTGCCAATCGCCGGCGCAGTTCCACCCGCACTTCGGAGAGGATCCACCCGCTAAAATTGCGATTGATGTAATTTCGAATCGAGTTCAGTTCATCCTGCGAAACTGCTTCGTCCAGGGAAACCACGCGATTTCGCACCATACGGTCGCGCGTCACAACGATCATCAGCACCCGTCCGTCGGCTAACGACAACAACTCGATTTGCTCCAGCGTCTGTCCGGAACTGGGTATCGCCGCCGCAATGCCCAACCCTCGCGTCAATTCCCGCAACATGCGCGACGAACGTTCCACCCGGCCTTCCACAGACTCGGCGCGATTCAATTCCGCCTGCATCCGAACGATCTCAGGGCCATGCATCGGCCTTGCCGTCAAAGACTGAACGTACACTTGAAATGCTTTGCCCGTAGGAACGCGACCCGCCGAAGTGTGCGGTTGGGTGAGGTAGCCGTCCTCATCCAGATCGGCCATCACATTGCGCACGGATGCGGGGCTAAGATTATCGTGGCGGCGCTTCGATATGCTCCGCGACGACACCGGCTCGCCCGTTTCGATGTATTCCTCCACAATCGAACGGAGGATATCCATCTTGCGGGCTGTCCAAGATGCTGAAGAGCCCATAAACTGCGGCAGTGAAGTTCTCCCTTACAACCAGATACTTCTAATTCTATGAAAGAGTTGGGAATAGGTCAACTGGACTAAAGTGTCGGCGGTACTACACCCTCGATCAATCGTGGCGCAGGGCTTCCAGCGGATCCACGCGGTCGGCGCGGCTTGCCGGGACATACGTGGCGAGAACTGCGATCGTCGCCAGAACTGCAATCGGAATGATCGCCGCTGCGGTTCTATTGACGAGTACCTCTTGGAAGTGGGCGCCAAATCGACTTCCCACGATCACGATCGGTAGCGCGATGAGGACGCCAGAACACACTACAAGCAAAGCCTCGCGAACTACCATGTCGGTCACATCGCCCCGCGAAGCCCCCAAGGCCATTCGAATTCCGATTTCGCGAGCACGGCGCGCCACCGTGAAGGCGAGCAATCCGTAGAGTCCAATGGCGGCCAATAAAGACCCCAGAGCACTAAAGAATCCGGACAGCGTCGCCACCAAACGCTCGGGAACAATCGAGGCATCCACTTGCTCGGCCAACGTAGTTGTGTTCTTCACGGGTAAGTCCCGCACGATGCGCCGGACAGCATTCGTTAGAGACCGCGGCTCAACCATAGTTCGAAGTAAGAAATGAGAGAACAGTCCAGCCGATTGAAAGCGTTCAGGTAGATGGTAGGCGGCGCAGTCTCGCGCAACTCCAGATACTTGGCGTCACCGGCCACGCCCACGATCTCATAACGATTGTCGTCCCCGTCCAGTTTGACGTGCCTTTCCAGGGGATTATTCTCTCCGAAGTAATGACGCGCCATCGCGCGGTTGATAATCGCCACGGGAGCATGTTCCTTATCGTTGAAGGTGAAGTCCCGGCCCGCGAGCAAGGGCGTACCCAGCGTTTGGAAATACTTCGGCGCCACCCAATTTAGTGAGACGTATCGGTGCTGAGCGGGATCCTCGCGAAATCCTTCGACATCCGCCATCCGGCTGGCTCCGCACCCGAGATCGGCGTGCCCCGCTGAATGATGCCCAGCGCACGCCGGGGATCCGTTCCAAACGCAAAAGCTAATCCTCGTACATTGCGGCTAATTGCTCTCGTTTATAACCTCTCCGCGCCGGGTCGAGCGTAACCAGCAGAACGCGCTCTCGATCAAAGCCGAGTTCCAGGTTTCGCAGATTCGATAATTGCTGCACAAAAAGACTCGCGGCGTACAACAACACAACGGACAATGCTACCTGCGCCGCCACAAGAATTTGACCGAGAGTGCTCCCGGATCGCGATACGCCGCGCAGAGCGGAAATAGGCGTCGATGCCCAAGCTCACACTGCGGGAACCAGGCCGAACAGCAGTCCAGTGAATAGTGTGGAAAAGGCTGTGAACAGCACCGGAACTAGAGCAACGGGAACGGAAAGATCCATTCGATCCCTTCCGCTGGCGACAATATTGACGATCAATCGCGTACCCCAAGCGGCAAATAGAAGTCCAAGTAAGCCGCCCATGAAAGAAAGCAGCAGCGACTCGGTAAGTGCCTGCCTAACGAGGCGCAAGCGTCCTGCGCCAAGCGAAACGCGCAAAGCCATTTCCCGTTCGCAAGAGGCGCCACGCACCAACAGCAATCCGGCCACGTTCGCGCAAGCCTGCAGGGTCAGAATCGTTGCAATTCCTAGCAGCGCCAGAAGCGGTTTGCCGTACCGGTCGCGGGGGATGAAAAACCATTCGCCGCGGAATCGACGTCCATTTTGAACAGCCGAACTTGCGGATCCTTGCTAGTCTTCGCCAGTTCTTCAACACGCCAGCGATTCAACAACTGAATTTCGGCTCGCGCTTGCTCCAACGACGCGCCGCGGTTCAATTGACCCATCAGCCTTATTCCGATGCTGCTTTCCAGAGTGCTCGACGCCATTACCCAAACATCCGGCGGGGTCCCTGCTTGCAGGCCCGAAAACTCCCTCGGAGTGACGCCGATAACCGTCGTCGGTAGATTATCCAAGATGATCTGCCGGCCCACGATGGCTGGATTCAGTTGAAACCTCCGATTCCAGAATGACCAATTCAACACTGCCACCCCGGCATTGTCCGCTGGAGCAATCAAGCGACCCACCGCGGGCTTCATGCCGAGTAGGGAAAACAGATTCCCGCTTATATACTCGCCATGAATAATCTCATCGTCCAAGTGAAAGTCAGCAGGCTGCGATGAAGCGATGAGCGCTGAGAGCACGTGGTTATGATCGCGAAAGTATTCGTAAAATCGCCAACTGAAAACACTCGTGCGCGGCCCACCTGGATATTGGCTAAGCAATTCTACAAGCCGCTCCGGCTCAAGCACGGGGAGCGTACGTAGAAGGAGTACATGCACCAGACTGAAGATCGCTGTGTTGGCGCCAATGCCTAGAGCCAGTGACAGGACGACTACCGACGTGAACCCCGGGCTCCCGCCACATGATTCAGACATTCTACGCCTTAGCGATTTCCGCCAGGTAATGGGGAGTTCGTCCCAGGAACAAGCCAAATAACAAATAGGACAGCAGGATGATGAAGTGTGGCGAATAGAATGGGACTAGCGGATTGATCCAGGCCCACAGGATGTGCTGCGAAATGTAGAAATTCGCCAAGCCGGCAGTCACGCCGATCATCATGAATCGGAATGGCGAAAGTCTTTGGCGCGCAAAGAGCACGGCGAAGATTACTCCGACGGTGCCGCACTCAAGCAGGCGAAGGGCGATGCCCGATAACGCCGCCATGCCGAATCCGCGCTGCATTGCCCGGTTACCATAAAGTGTGGTGCCGTATAAGTTCGCTATGGTCCAGCCAGATTTGTGATGGAGCAGAGAATTCAGAAACAGGACCGCCATCATAGCGAGCCCACCAAGGACACCCGCTTGCAGTCCGGCAAACAAAATCCACGACGTCGGTTCAGGCGAACTAAACTTCTCGTCGTCCATTCAAAACAGCCTATACTAGCACACAGCGGCCAAATCGAGCCCCAATCAGCGGAGGACATCCACACTTAATGCACCGTCGAGTTGTCATTACGGGAATGGGCGCGGTCAGCCCCAACGGAATCGGTCGCGAGGCTTTTTGGCGGGCATCCAAAGATGGCGTGAGCGGTATTAAAAAGATTACGCGGTTCGATACCGAAGACATGGGAGTGCACGTCGCCGGCGAGGTTACCGGATTCGTGGAAGAGGATTACGTCTCGCCCAAGGATCGGCCGCACGTATCGCGCGTCGTCCCGCTGGCCATTGCCGCGGTCGGCGAAGCCGTAGCCGATGCGGGCATCGATCCATCCATTCTCAATCGCGATGAACTCCGTAAGATCGGCGTTATTCTCGGGTCCGGCGGAGGCAGTGTCGAGTTCACGGAAGAGCAGTATCGCCTTTTTCATACCGGAAACCGGCGGCAATGCAGCGTTTACGTCGTCCCCACTTCCACCATCGGCACCCTAGCCAGCGAAGTTTCCATGCGTTTCGGTTTTCGCGGGTTCAGCCACGTCGTCTCCACGGGATGCACGTCTTCCACCGACGCCATTGGCTACGCTTATCGCAATATTCAAACCGGCGTGCTGGATCAAATCATAGCCGGCGGAGTCGATGCCCCTATTGCGCCGTTGATTCTCCGCGGATTCATGGCGATGCGGATTCTCGCCTCGGCCTGGAACGATTGCCCGCCCCAAGCATCGCGCCCTTTCTCTCGCGATCGGGCGGGGTTCGTCATTGCCGAAGGCGCTTGGTTCTTCGTGCTCGAAGAGCGGGAACGGGCGCTCGCGCGCGGAGCCCATATTTACGGCGAAATTGCCGGCTATGGATCCACCTGCGAGGCTTTCCATCGCGTGCGCCTGGAAGAATGCGGCGAAGAACCGGCACGGGCCATGACCCTCGCCATGGAAGAGGGCGGCATTTATCCCGAAGACGTGCAGTACATCAGCTATCACGGCACGTCCACCGAATTGAACGATCGGATCGAGACTCGAGCGGTGAAGCTGGCGTTCGGCGACTATGCTTACAAGCTTCCCGGTTCTTCTCTCAAGAGCCTGATCGGCCACCCGCAAGGCGCCTGTGGGGCGGCGGGTATTGCGGCTACGCTGCTTGCCATGCGCGACGGAGTGGTTCATCCCACGAACAATCTTGAGACCGCCGATCCGGAGTGCGACCTCGACTATATCCCGGAGACGGGCCGCAAACTCGACATCGATTACGCCGTGGCGAATTGCATCGCATTTGGAAGCAAGAATTCCGCATTACTATTAAGAAGATGATCCTTCGCTTCGTCCTTTTATCGTTGCTGGTCTCAACCGTTTTCGCGCAAGAGTGGAAGCCGCTTTTCAACGGGAAGGATCTCGATGGCTGGGAAGTACGCGGCGACGGCCAGTGGACAGTGATGGCCGACGGCACCGTTCTTGGGCAGCGTACCGGCGATTATCGCAAGATGTTGGCCCCCGGCGGTCCGCTACAGGATCCGAAGGAATATGGCGTCTGGGTCAACAATCAGGCGTGGCTCTATACGCTTCGCAACGACTTCGCCGAGTTCGATTTACACGTCGAATATTGGACTAAGACTCACGGTAATAGCGGCGTATCGATTCGCGATACCTCGCGCGCCCAATATGCCATCAGTCACCCGATGATTTTCGACAAGACACCGTCCCACATCGGTTACGAGATCCAGATCAACAATCGTTATCCCGATCCAAAACCATCGGGCAGCATCTATAACTTCGCCAGCGCTCCGAAAGATGCCCAGCACGACGACGATTGGAACTCGATGGAAATCTCCTCGCGTAACGACATGATCACAGTGCATCTGAACGATCGCCTGGTGGCCCAACATCCCGGCGACCCCAAGCGTTCAAGAACCGGACCGATCGGCTTGCAACTGCACGATCAGTTCTCTATCGTGATGTTCCGCAATATCAAGATCAGAGAGATTAAGTAAGGCTATTTCAAGCGTGGGTCGAACTGAAAGGGTTGCGGCTCACCCAACTGAAGTTTCTTAAAATCGGAGTGCCTTGGATTTAATAGGTAATTGTTTTCCGCTGGCACTGTTGCGCTGGGCACGCACAACACCGCCGATAAACCTGTCGCGACCCAGGCGTCGCCGATCGCCCGGACTCTTTGTGGTGGTGGGTCGGATCGCCAGTTTTTGGGCAACGTCTTTCGCTCCAGTTGGCGGATCAGTTCCGGTTCAATCCCGACGTCTAGCAAGACGTACTCGTCCAGCAGCAGGTGCGCCGATTCCAGGTGAACCAGCATCTCAAGCGCGGCGAGCGATTGCGATTGCGCGGTGTATACGATAGCCACTCCGGGGCTATTCCAACGGCCGCCGAACAACCTTGCGCCTTCGCCTTGAAATGCGTCTTTGGAAAATTTGCGCTTGACGATTCGCCAAGCGGTGACACTCACGCAAAAACCCCGTGTTCCAGTTGGCCAATGAGTGTTTCCACTTCCCGTCCGCCCAATTCCGTGCGCAAATAATCGATAGGGGAATTCTGCTGTAGAGCCTTCTTCGGCGATGTCAACCAGGACATCGCGGCTTCCACGTCGCCTTCAAACAATCCCACGGCCTTCTCGAAAATCGCCGACAAGCGGATTAAACGTTCCGACTCATCGGGCGCTAATTTTCCGGTGGCCTTACGCCGGGCAAACGTTCGCTCTGGAATTCCAATGGCCGAGCCTATCGCCGGCGCGGCCAATCCACTGACGGATTCGAGAGACCGGATGGCGCCGAAGGAAAGCCCGCGCTCCACCTGGCGAATCAACTCGTCGATTTTGGTAGCGGAAAGGCCCAGGCTTGCACCGCGATGCTTAAATTGAATAGCGTGGCGCCTCATATTTCAAGCATACAACAATGTCGGCCAGTTGGCGGGAATTACTCGCCACTTGGCCACAGCTATTCGTAACGTAAAGCCCGCATTGGGTCAATCCGGCTCGCCCGCAGCGCCGGTACATAACCCGCCAGGCAACCCACCACGGCAATCGCTAATGTTGCCAGCACTAACGTCATCGGGTCGCTATTCGTGATCCCGAACAACTGGCTTTGGACATAACGAGTGAGCCCAAAAGCGGCCGCCAATCCGGCAATGACGCCGATCCCCACCAGCAGCACGACTTCGCGCATCACCAGCCAGATCACGTCACCCTGGATCGCCCCAAGTGCAACACGAATTCCGATCTCCCGCGTCCTTCGAGCCACCGTGTAAGCCATAACGCCGTATAATCCGATCGTCGCCAGCAGCGTCGCCAGGACTCCAAAGATCGTCGAGAGCGACGCGATGAGACTCTCGGCAAGCAGCGAATTCGAAATTTGCTTATCGACCGTGCGTACTCCATACATCGGCAGATTCGCATCCAACTCCCGCGTTTTCGCCCTCACCGCCGTGAACGCCTGGTTCGGATCGAGCGTGGTCCGCATGTACACGGTCATGTTGCCTAGGCGGTCGCTGCTCAGGTAAGGCGTGAACATCTGCTGGGGAATTTCGTCACGCAGACTGGTGTACTTGATGTCTTTCACCACGCCGACAATCTCCATGTCGGTCTTCGTGCCGGGATCACTGCCGAAGCCGACATGGTGGCCCAGCGGATTCTTCCCGCCAAGGTATTTCTTCACAAATGTTTCGTTGACGATTACGTACTTCGGCGCGAAGTCATCCGCATCGGGTCCATGCTTGATTCTTTCGTTATCCTTGATCGTGAAATCGCGACCCATAAGAATGGGGACGCCCAAGGTCTCGAAATATCCCGGGCTAATCGTGTTCATGTATGCGAATGGGTGATCCCCTGGCTTCGCGTCGTAGCCGTCGACCGTGACGGAACTATCCCACTCGTTATTTTCAAGAATCCGTACGGTGGCCAAACCTGCCGATTGCACGCCTGGAATCGATTTCGCCTCGTCGGTCAACCTCTGGTAAAACGCTTTGCTCTTCGGTCCGTCATAGCCATTCAAGGAAGGATCGACGTTGAAAGCGATTAGGTTCTCTGAGCGAAAGCCGGGACCCAGATCGCGCAGATTCTTCAAGCTGCGAATGAACAGCCCCGCGCCCACAAGTAGTAGGAGTGACAACGTGACTTGTGCCGTCACCAGCGCTTTCCGAAAACGTACTTGGGCACCGGTACCGAGGACCGAGCCTGCTTGATCCTTGAGTGTGGGAGCGATACTCGGGCGAGTCGCTTGTAATGCCGGCACCAATCCAAAGGCCAGACCCGTGAACATCGCTACCGAAATCGTGAAAAGCAGAATACGCAAATCGGGTGTGCTGGAAACATTCAGCGCCGCTGTTTCCGGAGGCAGGAAACCGAGTAGCAGTTTATCGGTCCAGATGGCGAGGATTATTCCAAGCAGCCCGCCGGTGCAGGAAAGCAGAAGGCTTTCTACCAATAGCTGGCGAATGATGCGGAAGCGCCCCGCGCCCATCGCCAGTCGAATCGCCATCTCTTTTTGGCGTGAGGCGGACCGGGCGATTAATAAGCCGGCGACATTCGCACAAGCGATCAGCAAAACGCCGGCAGTGATTGCCAGCAGCACCCAGAGAGGAGTGCCCAACTGTCTTCGCGCGCCCTCCCGCCCTTGAGCGGCCGGCATCACGTCCAGAACGTTCTTCAGGAACTGTTGGCGGTCATAGGCGGACGCATGATTGAAGGCCGGCTCTTTTACTTCCATTTCCAAAATGCTGTGGAAGAATGGCTGTAATGAAGCCTTGGCCTGGGTGAGCGTCACTCCTGGTTTTAGACGCGCGAAGACATTCACCCAACGCTGCCTGCGGTTTTTCATGTCGTCCCAACCCGGCGTCAATTGGGCCTTCATTAGCATCGGGACAAAGACCTGCGTGATATATCCCAGTTCGATGCCATCGAACCCCGGCTGCGCGATCCCGACCACATTCATATTCCGTCCGTTGAGGATTACGGTCTTGCCGATGATGTTCGGATCACCGGCAAAGCGGCTCTTCCAATAGGCGTAGCTGAGCATGACGACGGGATGTCCGTCCTTCGTCTGATCGTCATCTCCGGTGAAGGTGCGCCCCACTGCCGCTCCCACTCCGAGCGACGAGAAGTAGTTGCCAGTTACGAGTTCGCCGGAGATGCGTTCGGTCTGTCCGCTAAAGGTCAGACTGGCGGGCACCGTGAATCTTCCAAACACATCGCTGAAAACCTGGTTATTGCCCCGCAAGTCGCCGTACATTGGATAGGAGATGGCGTTCGAACCCCAATTGCTGCCGTAATGCATGCCGCGCATGCGCAGAGCGACCAGTTCCTGGGGGTTCTTCACGGGGAGCGCCCGCAACAGAAGTTGATCGAGTAAAGTGAAAATCGCGGTATTGGCGCCGATTCCCAATGCGAGCGAGAGTACCGCGACGATCGTAAACACAGGCGACTTCAATAGCGTTCGGAAGGCATATCGCAGATCGTTCCAGAGTGTGCTCATGATTGACCGTTAGACGAGAATCTGTTCGCCCGGTTTGGGCGGCTTCAACTTTACCTACAGCGGAAGGAACGAAAGGTTACCGGGGGAAGTTCCATTTAGGCGCCCCTCTGGAATGGGGGTCAGACACCTCTGCCACCCAATTCTTGCCCGATCTCGGGACTTTCATGGCTAAGTTGTTGCTTTATAGTCCTTGCTGTTGTCGGTTTCGGCTCGATACGGGCTAATAGCTACGGTATCTCGTCGGTTCCGAAGGCGCGATTCTAGGGGCGGAGGCCATCAACTCCAAAAGATGTGGCCAATAGAATCAACAACCAGCATTCAATTTTTTGGCGGCTATTCTGGTGATGGACGGGAAACCGACGTCGCGAACTTATTGCTTGCAAGTACTTAAGGGACCGCAAGGACAAAGATTAATAGTGGCAGAGGTGTCTGACACCGAATTAGGAATTAGGAATTAGAATTAAGGATTAAGGGTGTGTTTCGCACAGCTCTTCTTCTATCACCGGTTTCGGAACGGTCGTTGGGAAAACGTATCGTCCGGCGATTGCCGCTGCAGCCAGGGCTCCCGCCGCCATTAGAAATGCAGCCGAGTAACCGAAGCTTTTGGCTACCGCCCCGGCGGCGAACGAACTGACGCCGACAAATAAATCGTAGAACGCGCTTAACACGCCGACAGCCGAACCCCGTTCCCGCTCGGGTGTCTGCTTCATCACCGTGGATGCGACGGCAGACCATGGGAATGAAAAGCCAAAGCCCAACATCGCCGCTGCGCCAATCGTGACTAACGTTGACGAAGGCCCCATCGCAATCACGATTAGTCCGAGCGCCATCGCCACGAGTCCACCGTAGTAAGTGATCTGCGGGCGAATACGATCCGGTAAGCCGCCGAGGAAAAATCGCGAAAAGAGAACCAGCAGCGCATAGGCCGAAAATGCCGCCGGACCCGCCGTGCCATGCTTTGCCAAATGCAGAATCAAAAATCCAGCCACGACGGGATAATGTACGTTGACGAACCCTACCGCGATGCCCGGCGCAATCAGCGATGACGGTATCCACTTACGGCGGGCGGGATTGATCTCCGGCCGATAGTCCTCTGGTACACGGGACAGGATCGCGAAGGCGATCAATGCCGCGACCACCTGCATCATCGCCGCCCGTTCAAAAGATCCCAGCCATTGTCCGACTACCGGTCCACAGGAAATTCCTCCCCAAATCCCGCTACTGAGATATCCCAGCGCTTGCCCACTGCGATGAATGCCGCCAATTTCCACCGCCCACGCAGCAGCGCCAGTGTATAGGAAAGCTTCCCCGAAACCTTGCAGGATGCGGCTAAGGTACACACCGGGAATTCCCAAGGGAAGCAGGTAGGCGCCGCCCGCCAACGCGCAACTGAGAAGCCCGGTCATGAATGCGATTTTGCGGCCCCGGCGATCCGCTAGAGGTCCCGAAAGGAATCGACTCGCCAGGGCAACGAACGAAAAGATTCCGATCACGAACCCGACAGTTTGATCCGATCCATGTAGATCATGCCGGACGTGCGGCGCCAAACCAGGCAATACCGTCCCGATTCCCAGAAACCCTAAAAATGTCGCGCCGATCAAGGACCAGAAACGCGCACTAAAGTGATGCGCAGTTAAACCCATGTAATTCTATTGTACCGGGCACTCTGTCGGCACTAGTTTCGCGGCCGCGGAACCAAATCGAAGTGGCCGCAAAATTATCGGAGACGGCCCTTGGTCGGCTATTCTTAGAGCGCAATGGAAAATCAGCACGACATCGTCATTATCGGAGCGGGCATTGCCGGGCTGATCGCCGCGCGCGAGTTGAGCGCCACGGGGCGCGATGTTGTTGTGATCGAAGCGCGCGATCGTATCGGTGGGCGCATCCATACGGTACATGACCCGCAGTGCAGCACTCCCATTGAACTCGGCGCAGAATTTGTACATGGGTGCCATCCGAATCTGATCGCCGAACTGGATCGAGCCGGCATCGCTACGTTCGAAGGATCGGGCGACCAAGTGTCCGTTCGCAATCGTGCCATCGTCGAAGTCGATGGCGCGATGGAACAGGTCACCAGGCTGATCGATAGTCTGCCGGAGAAGGGTCCGGACATGACCTGGGCTGCTCTTATAGCGGGTGTCGAACCAACCGACGAGGTCAAGCAGATGGCTACAGGCTTCGTGGAAGGCTTTAACGCGGCGGATGCGAATCGCATTAGCGTTCACGCGCTGCGCAAGCAAGCCGAAGCGGAAAACAAAATTGGCGGCGATAGAATTCTGCGTCCATCCGGCGGCTACGATGGCCTCGTTCGTTCGGTGTACGCGGCCATTCCAAATGCTCGCGATCGTGTTTACCTAAACCATATTGCCACCGCGGTTCACTGGCAGCGCGGCGGAGTCATTGTCCATGCGCGCCATGGATCTGGTGTGGAACTCCCGCCGGCGAACGCGCGCCAATGCCTGATCACGGTCCCGCTGGGTGTCCTGCAATCTGGTTCAATTAGCTTCACACCACGGGTGCCACCGCTGGAGGCCGCGAATCGAATGGCGATGGGATCCGTCGTCAGATTGGTCCTCCGGTTTCGGAGGCGATTTTGGGAATCGCGAAAGGGCATGGAAAATCTCGGATTCCTTCACACCGATGGCGAGTGTTTTGGAATCTGGTGGACCCAAATGCCGCTTCGCACGCCAGTGCTGACGGCGTGGACCGCGCGATCTGGATGCACTACCGGCACCGATGATTTAGCGGGCCGCGCGATAGCGGAGCTCGCTCAGGTTTTTCAAATGACGGCCGCGCAGGTCGCCCATGAATTGGTGTCCTGGCATTTTCATGACTGGACCGCCGATCCATTCGCCCGTGGAGCATACAGCTACGTCCCCGTAGACGCAATCGACGCGCCGGATTTAATGACGATACCCGTCGAGGATACGGTGTTCTTCGCCGGCGAGGCTACCGATACGGAAGGACATTGGGGCACCGTTCACGCCGCCATCACCAGCGCGAAGCGTGCGGTTCAACAGATGTTGGCTTAGGGCTTTCCATCTTTCGAAACCGATTTTTCCGTCGTCGGCGCAAGCTTATGCGGGCGTACCTTGGCGGGCACGGTCTTCGGCTTCGCCCAGTCTTCCGTGAAGCGATATTGCGCCTCGATGGTCTTCACTTCATCCGGCGCCAGGTTGAGGTTCCGGCTCGCCGATGCTAATTGCTCACGTTCTTCCTTGGTTATCTTGTTGTCTTCGGCCAATGTACCGAACAGAGATCTATACTTTTCCAGGTTAGATCGATGTTCGTCACGCTTGATTATTTCCTGTCCAATGACTCGTTTGATTTCCAGCGGGAGCAAATGATACGGCACGCCCATCTGCTCCAGTCTGGTATGGTCTTCCGCGCTGAGGGTTGCCGCGCTGCGTCGCAGTTCAATAGCGATCAGCTTACGGAAATTCGCTTCATCCGAGGTATCTTCGCGGACGAAAGCAACGGCTTTTGCGACAGTTTCCGCCTGAGCCTTCGCCTCCACTTCCTGCCTGGCTCTATCGGCGTCCGCCAGCCGAAGTTTCTCGCGTTGCTCTGTGTACTGCTTCAGCGATTGATCGATGCCGTTCCTAGCGGCAGTCACTCGGAGTTTTCCTTCCACCATATGATGATCCTTCGGATCAGCTCTTTCCGCGTCGCTGTAGAGCGCGATGGACAGCTTGAAGAGTGGGTCGCTTTCTTCCAGCTTGCCTGCCGAGTAAGCCTTGTAGGCCAATACTTCGTTCGCCACACCCATGTTGAACAGACGATCGCCTTCGTTCTGCTTTTTCTTGATCCGAGCGGCTTCCCATAGGCGAAGCGCTTCCGGCCAATCTCCGGCGATAGCGCGAACGTTGCCGGGCCGCAGTTCATCTTCTACCGCCAGCTGAAACGTTTCGTCACGCCTGACTTTTAAATATCGCGATCCGAAAACTTTAGCGGCCTGGGCCACCAACGATTCCAGTACATCTTCCCGGGTAGGCAGAATTCGACCGGCCAGTTGCGACTCACCGGCGATTGCCACTGTGATTTTTTCAGAGGAAGTGGCGGCGGGCGAAAAACTATCGATCAGCGTACCACCGGCATTGTACACCTCGACATCCAGCTTCAGCGTTCCGGTTCCTTGCCAGTATTGAACCAGCACGACTCGATCCTGATAAACCTCTTCGGTGGTGCCGTTATTGCTGAGCGTCTTCGCTTCCACGACGCGCTCACCGATTTTGAATCGATGCTTCTCGCTCACATTGAAGATATTCACCTGTGGCGGCGTGTATTCGGTGATCCGCATCACGATCCGGCAATCTGGCGGCTCGGAAGCGATGTCGAAGTCGGTTGCAAATTGCTGCTCCACGGCCAGGCGAACCCTCTCACCCACCTGCGCTCGTTCCCCTTCGTTCACATCCTTGCCGGCTGAACCGAAGAGCACGCGCACGTTCTTGGCGCCAAGGTAAATTTCTGGAGCTTTGAGGACCTGGATGGTCACCTTCATCTCTTTCGAGCCGAAGGGGCCGTAGGTGAATTGTCCTGCTGTGGCGAGATGAACCGTGAAAATGAAGGTGGCGAATCGCTGTTTCATGGGGCCTGACCAGATAAGTATAAACTACACCGTCGGAAGTACTATAGGGCCCCCACTGCATTCCCGTCGGGGATTTCACTGTGTTCCGCCGGGCCAACTGAGTGGACTCATATGTTAGGGTGCTAGAAGTGCGACTCCCGCTATCCGTAATATTTTTCACGACCTTTGTCTTCGGGCAACCCGATGCTAACGACATTTTGGTGCGCGGCCTTCTCAAGGAACTGATTGAGATCGACACCACGCATTCCACCGGCAGCACCGGGAAGGCCGCCGATGCGATGGCCGCGCGGCTCCGGGCAGCGGGCATTCCCAGCGCCGACATGCAGATTGTCGGCCCACGGCCAGAGCGCGCGAATCTCGTCGTGCGTTATCACGGCACGGGCGCACACAAACCGATCCTGCTGATTGGGCATCTGGATGTGGTGGAAGCGCGTAAAGAAGACTGGACGACAGACCCGTTTTCGTTCGTGGAAAAGGATGGCTACTTCTATGGACGCGGAACAATGGATATTAAGTGCGGCGACGCGATCCTGGTCGCCAGCTTGATCCGCTGGAAGAAGGAAGGGTTTCAACCCGACCGCGACATCATCGTCGCCTTGACGGCCGACGAAGAAAGTGGCGATGAGAACGGCATCGATTGGCTCCTGCATAACCGGATGGACCTAATCGACGCCGAGTATTGTTTGAATCCCGATGGTGGAAATCTGGAAACCAAGCAGGGTAAAAAACTCCTGAATGAGCTGCAATACAGCGAGAAAGGATTTCTTACATTTGATCTGGAAGTAAAAAATAAAGGCGGCCATAGCTCAATTCCTGAGAAAGACAACGCAATTTATCGACTGGCGGACGGGCTGGCGCGCTTGGCGAAATTTGATTTTCCCGTGATGATCGATGCCGGTATCCGCGCTTACTTTGAGGCGCTGGCGGTGCGCGAAACGGCGGAGACGGCGGCGATCATGAATCGCTTGGTAAGCAGCAATCCGCCGGATGTTTCAGCTGCCGCCGCATTGTCGAAGTCGCCTGATTGGAATTCATTATTGCGGACAACTTGTGTCGCCACAATGCTGCAGGGCGGGCATGCCGAGAACGCTTTGCCACAGAGTGCGAAGGCCACGATCAATTGCCGGATTATGCCGTCACAAACCCCCGAGAGCGTTGTCGCGACTTTACAAACCGTACTGAACGATCCCCAGATAACCATCACGCCGCGAGGAGCGTTGAACCGTGCGGTGAGTCCGCCTTCAGCCTTGCGCACCGATGTGATCGAGGCGGTCAAGACGGCCACTGAGAAGATTTGGCCGGGAGTTCCCGTGGTGCCGGTCATGTCGGCCGGCGGCACCGATGGCAAATTTCTGCGCCGGGTAGGTATTCCGTCTTATGGGGTTTCAGGGATTGCTGACGATTATGACGATGTGCGGGCCCACGGCAGAGACGAACGAATTGCCGCGACTGCATTGTATGAAGGGCGAGCGTTCTTCTATGAACTCGTGAAAGCGATTGCAGCGGCTAAACGCGATTAATCAGGCTGGCGACATAACCGGCGCCGAATCCGTTGTCGATATTCACGACAGTGACGTTGCTGGCGCAGCTGTTGAGCATCCCCAGTAGAGCCGCCAGACCGTTGAAGCTTGCGCCATAGCCGACGCTGGTGGGCACTGCGATCACCGGGCATGCGACCAGGCCGCCGACGACACTGGGCAGGGCGCCCTCCATTCCAGCGCAGACCACGATCACTCGCGCAGCCGTCAGGCGTTCCCGATTGTGCATTAAGCGATGAATACCTGCCACCCCGACATCCTGAATGAAATCGATATCGTTCCCCATCGTCTCGGCGGTGACGCGTGCCTCCTCGGCGCAGTATAAATCGCTGGTGCCGGCCGAAACGATCGCGATCCGCCCTTTGCCGCGAATCGTCTTATCTCTCCAAACCCTTACTGCGCCGGAAGCGGGGAAATGCTCGGCTTCGGGGAACATTTGAATCAGGCGCAGCGCCGTTTGCGGTTCCGCCCGTGTGATCAATAAATTCCTGGAGCGATCCAGTAAGTGTTTGGCGATTTCGCAGACTTGGTCGCCCGTCTTGCCCTTCCCGAAAACCACCTCGGCCATGCCTTGCCGTAGTTCGCGGTGGTGGTCCAATTTAGCGAATCCCAAATCTTCATACGGCAGATCGCGCAGCCGTTCCAAGGCCGAATCGACATTCACCGTTCCACCGCGAACATTCTCCAGCAGACTCCGCAGATGATCCTGGTCCATGCAGTTCGAGGATAGCAGCCATTCAGCCGTACACTGGAATGACGATGCAGAAGATTACGCTGAAGAACACGGATCTGACGGTTTCACGGGCCTGTTTTGGGACCATGACTTTTGGCGAACAAACCAGCGAGGAGGCGGCGCTGGGGATGGTGAATCGTCTCGTCGATCGCGGGGTGAACTTTATCGATACCGCCAATGTATATAACGATGGCGCGGCGGAGACGATCACCGGCAAGGCGCTGGCCGGACGTAGACACAACTTTGTGCTCGCAAGCAAAGTTCGCGGCCACATGAGCGACGGTTTGGAGGGCCTTTCGAAGGCGTCGATGCTGCGATCGGTGGACGATAGCTTACGTCGCCTGGGCACCGACTACCTAGACATTTGTTACTTGCATTGGCCGGATTACACGGTACCTATTGAAGATAGCCTTGCGGCAACGGACGAGCTGGTGCGCTCAGGCAAGGTTCGCTATCCGGCTATCTCGAACTACAGCGCGTGGCAAGCCTGCCAGATGTTCTATATATCGCAAAAGAACCGTTGGAAGCCGCCATATATCACCCAGCCTATGTATAATTTAATCGCCCGGGGAATTGAACCGGAATTTCTTCCTTTTGTAAAGGAGTTCGGATTGTCTACCATCTGCTACAATCCCCTCGCCGGCGGATTGCTAACGGGAAAGCAGAAGCGCGAGGCGCCAATCAGCGGGACTCGCTTTGACAATAACAAAATGTATTTGGATCGTTATTGGAACGACGCGGTGTTCGATGCCGTCGATGAACTACGCGGAATCGCCGAGAAGGCCAAGCGCTCCATGGTAAGCCTGGCGCTGAACTGGGTATTGCATCACACCGAGGCCGACTGCGTCATCTTGGGTGCGTCGAAGCTTGAGCAGTTGGAAGAAAATCTGGATTCGCTTTCCGAAGGTGCACTGGATGCCGGGACGACTGAAGCCTGCGACCGCTTGTGGACGAAGCTGCGCGGCGTCGCCCCAAAATATAACCGATGATCCTCAGTACTCTCGCGATTCTATCCATGTTCGCGCAAATACCGGCCGTCGAGCCGACCGTGCGAGTCAACACCCGTTTGGTGGAAGTGAATGTCGTGGTCCGCAATAAGAATGGACCGATCGATGACTTGAAGAAAGATGATTTCACCATTCTCGATCACGGTTCCGAACAGAAGATCGCGACGTTCGCCAAGGTCTCAAGCAAGGAAGCTGCGCGTGCGTCGGTTCCGCTGCCAACCGACATTTATTCGAATCGTACCGAGCATCGGACAGAGACCCCAACTGGCGTCACGGTTATTCTGTTCGATGCGCTGAATACGCAAATGGCCGATCAGGCTCACGCCCGAGACCAAGTGGTGAGCTTTCTCAAGCAAATGGGGCCGCGGGATCGCATCGCGCTGTACAGCTTGGGGTCGGACCTTCGTGTTCTGCAAGATTTCACCGACGACCCGAAAGACCTTATCCGCAAGCTTGCGAAACACGTCCGGGTGGCAACAGAAGTGGACGCCTCTGAACCAGATCCCTCCAACACGGGGAATAGCGATCTGGATAAATTCCTGGATGAGGCTTCCGGTAAAATCGCCGATTTATACATCAATCGGCGGATCGAGGTCACCCTTGGGGCACTCGAATCGTTAGCTCATCACGTGGGATATTTACCGGGGCGCAAGAACGTCGTCTGGATCACAAGTGGATTCCCGTTCTCGATTGGACCGCAGACAATGAACCTTGATACTACTCGAGCGCAAGGAAATTATAGCTCCGAAATAGCCCGGGCGACGCGGGTGATCAATGAGGCCAATATCGCAATTTATCCCGTTGACGCTCGCGGGTTAACGTCGAATAAAATGATAGCTGCTTCCAGCCGGACGACCGCGCGGCAGGCTCGAACCAATAGCGGATCGTCGGACTTCTTTCTGGCGGGTCTGGACACGATGCAAATCCTCGCTGAGCGGACTGGGGGAAAAGCGTTCTACAACACGAACGATATCAGCCGCGCAGTTCGTGAAGCTGTCAACGATGCAGAGGTGTCCTACACGATCGGCTATTATCCCGACATCGCCAAACTCGATGGAAGATTCCGCGAAATCAAGGTCAAGGTGGAACGCAAGGGCGCGGAATTGCGATACAGAAAAGGATACTTCGCACTACCGGACGAACCGCAGTCTGACGGAAAGGAGAAACGGGAAGTAGGGCAGGGGATTATCAGCCCTTTGGATGCGACCGCCATTCCGCTGTTGGTCCGGTTCGATCATACCGCGGCAAAGCCACAACTGGTGATGGTAGTTGAGCCGCGCGGCGTCAACATCGACCGTAAAGGCGATCGCTTCGTGGGGTCGGTAGGCGTGATCGTCGCGCAGTTGAGCGCTGAGGGCAAGCTGCGGGGTGGCAGCTCCGACGACATACAAATCAATGTCGACCAAGCAGGCTACAACAAGATGATGACAGAGGGAATACTCATCTATAAGTCGGTTCAAATTCAACCAGAGGTCCTGCGCATTCGAGCTCTGGTGGTGGACCATTCGAGTGGCGCGATGGGGTCGGTAACCATTCCCGCGCAAGTAAAATAATCATACCGACCAGGCTCTCCGAATTTCCGCGCCCCGCCGTTTCAACTCGTCGTAATCGTCCAAGGTCCGGTCGGTATAGGCTACAGCGAAGGCCAGGATGCGCTGTACGAACCGGTCTTCGCTATTAGCTAATTCGGTTAAAAGCATGCGTGGGCCTCGCTTTTTCAGATTTCCGAGTAAGTGCACTCGAGCCGTGATTTCGCCGAAGGCTTGGGTTGCGGCAAGAAAACTGTCGATGGCAAGAAAAGTCTTGTGGTCGAATCGCGCATCGTTGGCTCCGATTTCCCGAGCCTGCACCGGCTTCCCCGATACTGTCGCATAACCGAGATAGCGCTTCGGATCCAACTGGAAGTTGCACATCGCTTTGAACACGTGAATCGCCCGGCCCGGACTCTGGTGAGGCGACTTCACATCGAGACAGGAATCCAAGGAATCTTTCCACTCGATGAGTCGAAGCGTCTCGATCGTTTCCGGATCCGTGAGGCCCTTTCCGAAGAGAAGCGCATAACGGTGACGGCCGAGACTTCCGCAACCGGCGATGCGAAAAGCGACGTCGAGCAACTTATATTTCTTCGGGTTGGATCTTTGAGGCGCAAGCACCGTCCGGAGAAATTTAGGTACTGCGCGGGCGATTGCCAGGCGCTCTTTATCGGGCACCGCGTGATGCTTTTCGCTGGCCACAAAACGGAACGCGCCCGGCGTGCTCTCCGTGACAATATCTTTCAACATCGCCGTGCGTTTCTTTTCCTGCGCGGTACCGCGTAAGCGTTGCACCAATTTCGGGCTGCTGGTTTCTTGAAAGGCCTGGCGGGATTTTGCCTTTTCGAATCGAATCAATGTCTGCAGATACGAACGAACGCAGGCTTCGGCGGCATTTAGACCATCTCCCGTGCGTTGCTGATTATCGTGCGCGGCCAGAAGAACTCCAGTCGCCAGCCTGCGGAGATCATACTCATAATGTGACGTCGTGGTTTCATCGAAGTCATTAATGTCGTATACGATTTTATTGTCGATGGCCCGAAAAGTTCCGAAATTTTCAGTGTGTAGATCGCCCACTATCGGGCCCGATGCCGAGGTGGTGGGCCATTTTCGGAACTGGCCATCCTGGATGTCGCTACAGAAAATATGATAGGTGCCGCGGAAGAAGCTGAAGGCCGATAGTTCCAGCCGAGCAAGTTTTAGAGAGAGGCTATACCGGTCAAAACCGCGATTGAAGCGAAGAATCTGTTCGACGGCGCTGCGCATGGAAGAATCATAGCGTGAGAAGGGCCGTCCTACTGGGGGCGGCCCGATTCTTCAAAGTTTTTGCCGCAACTATAAGGGATGATTTACATTCTCGGCCTGCAAGCCCTTGGGGCCTCGCTTCACCTCGAACTCTACCTCCGCCCCTTCTTCCAGCGAACGATAGCCATTCATCTGGATAGCTGAGAAATGTACGAACACATCCTCGCCGTTGGCTCTTTGAATAAATCCAAAGCCCTTCGCGGCGTTAAACCACTTCACAACACCTTTTTCTCTCACTGCTTAATTCTCCTAGCTAGTACGTAGCGCCCTTGCTCGCTCAAACGCGGTTCTCCCCAAATCGAAGATGCCGTTTTCTTCGCGTTCGCGGGCACATCTCTGTTTTAAACTGCCACATTGTCGCACGTAACGCATAGTGCTGCAAGATCTTTTTCACCTCAGAAAAGCCAATGAAACGCTCCTTCGGATCCAATCCTTCTGCCGGTGACTGGCGGTCTATTTCACATCGCCACAGTGGTGGTAAGCTTTCAGTAGAGGGTGCCTATGCCTCGCATTTTTCTCTTCTTATTAATTTCCTCCATTGCCTTCGCGCAGGGCCGCGGTGGCGGCGGCGGTGCTGCCAGAAGTAGTGGCGCGGCACATTCCGCTGTCCGCTCGAATAGCTCTTTTTCCCCCGGTGGCTTCGGCAACGTAATCTATCCCGGAACCGGCCGAGCGCCAAGCACACAAGTTCCCGGCGCGATTACAAACACCGGCTTTGGAACGGCCCTCGGAAATAGTGTTCGTGGCTTGCCGCAAGGTGGCGGACGCCGGGGCTACTATCGAAACAATTCCGCCGGGTTCCCAATTTTTTACGGCGGAGGATCCTACGGCTATGGTGGATCCTTCGGGTATAACGATTTTCCTCCGGGTGGGGGTTATCCGCCACCCTACGAAGCCGGGTACGGAGAAGGTTCACCCCAACAGGGCTCGCCCGTCGTGATCATCAATCAGAATTTCCGCAGTGAACCGCTCAATCCGGTGATGCATGATTATTCGGATGGCAATCTGCCTGCCGGCGTCCCGCAAATAGGCGGACCTCCGCAGACGGGGATGACCTTGCACGAATCGCCAACAACACCGTTTGCGGGTGTCAATACCGCACAGCCTGGCGGGTTCGATCAGCCGACGATCTATCTGATCGCTTTTCGCGATCATACGATCCTACCGGCGTTAGCTTACTGGCTGGATGGCGATACGTTGAACTACATAACGCAGGACAGCGTGCACAACCGGGTGACACTCGATCTGATTGATCGGGAGCTGTCGAAACGGCTGAACGATGAGCGCCGCGTGGAATTCCATTTACCGCGCTAAGGCTTCGCGCGCTAAGCGCTGCACGAAGTCGTGATCGCCTTCGAGAAAATCGAACTCCGGCAACTTCGTGGCGGGCGTCCACAAGATCTGTTCAAAGCATTTGTTCTCCGGCTCACCGCGAAATCGCGTGACCCTGAAAAAGATCAACTGCAGCGGCGTGCGCTTAGGATAAGAGAATTCATAGCGAGTAATCTCCGGACCGATTTCCGCCTCGATGGCGAGTTCTTCCGACAATTCCCGCCGTAGCGCATCGCGTGGATGCTCGCGAAACTCCACTTTGCCCCCAGGAAACTCCCACTTGAGCGAGTGACGATCGCCTTTTCTACGCTGTCCGATAAGAACATCGCCATCGCATTCGATCACGGCGGCGACCACGATGACTCGGGGTCGGATCATTGATGTACCTCCACTCGGGGAACACAACTAATGAAGGTGAACGCGAAGAGTTGAAGGCCCGTGGAATCTGAAGCAAACTCCGCCGTAGCCGAGACAAATCGATCGCGGCGGATCAGCGAATACATGCGCGGCCGCGTCACTTCGACGAAGGTGCGCCCTTGTGGATCGGCTTGCATATCGGCGCCCCAGGCATCCCGTGCCAACGGCGCGTTGTATTCCGATATAAAGAGACGAGCGATCGGGCAAGCGGCCCCAGCAGCCAGAACAATATTTACTTCGGCCGCCGAATAGGACAGGCGCAACCGGGCCGGATCGCCTCCGGTTGTAGCGGCAACTTCGGCGCATTCCTCGCGCAGCTCCCATGATCCGCGCAGCGCGACATTTTCGGTGTCTTTGCCCGGTCCGCGTTTCGTCCCCAAATACAATTCCGGGGTGGGACGCTCGCAGGCTTGTAGGACTTCGGCCTCGTCCATTGCGCGGATCGTCTTCATTATCGTGGGAAGAAGCGCGGACGGATTGAGTTCCCGCAGCAGCGCCTGGATAGCCTCCTCTGTTTCCAGGTAGTGACCTTCGCCTGGCCGCAGGTAGCGGATATAGCCCTCGCCATCGATCAGGTATTTGCACGGCCAGTAGCGGTTGGCGAACGCCTGCCACACCTGGTAATCATTATCGAGCAGCACGGGGTATTCAATGCCCAAATCCTGTATCGCGATTTGTACCAGTTCGGTAACGCTGCCAAAATAGAACTCCGGTGCATGTACGCCGACGACGACTAGACCTTTGTCGCGATAACGCCGGTACCATTCCGTGACATAGGGGATCGTGCGAATGCAATTGACGCAGCTATAATCCCAGAAGTCAATCAGAACCACGCTTCCACGCAAAGCACGCATGGATAGTGGCGGAGTATTTAGCCAAATCTGGCCAAACTCCGGCGCATGTACTGTTTTCGATTCAAGCTGCATTCACAATGGAACATTGTACAGGTTGTGTGGTGGCAGGCGGGCAGTGGCAGGGGAGAATCATTTCCCCTGCCACTGGTAACTGGACTAAAACGTGAACTTCATTCCGAACCGGATGGAACGTGGAGTCTGCCAGAGAGCCGGCAAACCAAAACGGGGATCGACTCGAATCTTCTGAGCCGTCAGGAGGGACTTGTAGTCGAAACCTTTGAAATAATCAGCCTGCGCCGGTAGTTGCAATCCGCCGTCGTTTGGATGGGAGTAGGTAACGTACCTGTCCAGAACGGTGTCCTGATTCAAGAGGTTCGTAAAATTGGCTTCCAGATGAACCTTGAAGCCCTCGCGAATTTTACTCAACGGAATGTCGTGGCCAACTAACAGGTCAGTCTGCCTGAAGACTGGTGTACGGCCGAGATCGCCACGATTGTTGGGGTATGTCGCGATGCTGAAGATTTGTACTTCAGTTGTGAGCGGAGTGCCGCTGTACCACTGCTGTACGGGAGCGATTGTCGTCTCGCCGAGCCGCGACTTATGAGTGTACGCAACGAAGGCCTTGAATGTGTGAGGGCGATCCGTTGCGAGCGGCCCGAAAATCGGCTTATCGTGCGAATCATAATTGATGAACGGCAGATCAAAGGAACGATCGGAGTTCGGAGCAAGGCGCCCCGCCGCACCGTTGGAGGATTCGTCGGAATTCGCCAAGCCCGAGTAGTTTCCGTACAGCCGACTGTACGTGTAGCTTAGCGAGTAAGTCAGATTGCGGCTGAACCTGCGGTCGGCTCTGATTTCAATGGCGTCATAGTTGCGCTCAGCTTTCGGCGTGACCGGGATGCCCCCTCCGAAGTTCTTCGGATCGATACTGACGCCGTATCCCGGATTGGCGATGAAGTAAGTCTCGCCGGCAGCCAGCAGTAGACCGACGTCTTCGATTGCGTGATCGACACGGCGCCGGGTATAGCGCCCCGAAACGACCGTGTTACCTGTCAGTTGATAATCGACTTCCGTGTCCCAGGCGTGAACGGAAAACGGCTTGAGATTCGGGTCGATCAGGTTATCGCTAGGGTCGTTGGACGGAATGCGGTAGTCCACCACTTCAAACAAGGGCGCTCCGAAAGGGGCGACTCCCGGCTTCAATTGCGAGAGATCGCTACCGTTCAACGGATAGACATAGTCCTTCCAGACGTCTCCTCCGAAACTGCCCCGCGGCAGGTTGTACTTCATCGTGTCGTAGAAGCGGCTGAATGAACCGGACCATTTCAGCTTTCCGTTTCCGAGAACGTCCATGGCGAAGCCGAGTCTAGGCGCAATCTTCGAACCCCAGCCAAATTCAATCGGCTGGCTATTAAAAGCGAGCCCGTCGGCATTTTTGCCACTGCTGAAGCTGGGCACGAACTCATGTTCCAGACGCAGGCCCAGGCTCAACGTAAGGCGCTTCGTCGCGCGCCATTGATCCTGAAAGTAGAAGCCGGTGTTATTGCTACCTACGTCGCCAGTGGTTGAGAGCGTACTGCGGTCCACGATATAGCCGTAAGTGCCCTGCGCTTTCCCGGGAACTGTGACGCCGGCAATGGCACGATTCCAGCCGATACGGAAGTATCCGTCGGGGTAACCATTGAACACCGTATTGTGCAGCCTGTTAGTGGACCAGCCGGCCTTGAATGTGTGTTGCTGCCCAAAAAGAGAGGTACTGTAGGAGGCATCGAAGGACAAATTGACTCGAGTATTTTCGTCGATGGTGTACTGCGAGTTCGACGGAGTAAATTGGCCGGAGGCAGCCTGGTATTGCGCGGGTACGCCGGCCAACCCCGTGCTGGGCGCGAGGTAATTAAGGTAAAGCCCACGCGGGATACCGTAATCCTTGTAGTTCTCGTAGTTATGCGAGCCGCGGAAACTGAGCAGCAGCTTGCTACTAACTGAATAATCGAGAGACCCAATATAGCTGGACGCCGGACGGCGGAAGCCCTGATGTTTATAGTCGGTAGTCGGATTGGACGTACCTGAGTAGCCTGGAAGCACGCCATTCTGCTTCTGTGGCGTGTATAAGTATGTGGTGGACAGGCGCAGCTTAGAGAAAGGCGCGTAGTCCAGCTTAGAGATGAGATAATCCTGACGATCGACCCTGTCAAATTGCCGCGTGGAACTATCGCGGAGGAATGTCACCGTTCGATCCAGATAATGAAACTGCGGAAACCAGCCCACAAAGAACCATAGCTTATCGCGGATGATTTTGCCGCCAATGTCGCCACCGGGATTTAAAAACAAATCGCCGTCTTTTTTGTTGGCCACATAGAAGGGAAGATTGTCGTTGGTGGGGTTAAGCTGCAGCGTAGGGTGAGGTCCCCCATTAAGAGAATCGGTTCCAAGATACAGGGCGAAGTCGCCATGGAAATCGTTGCTACCGCTTCGCGTGACGGCTTGTACGACCCCGCCCGTTGCACCGCCGTATTGCGCTTCAAAACCGCTGCTCTTGATCTGGAATTGATTCAGGAATTCAAATGGAATGCGCGCCTGCACTGGGTTGCTCCCGTTTTGAATATCGGTTTGATCGGCTCCGTCGATGTAGAAGGCGTTTTCCGAACCGCTGGATCCATCAATTTGATATTGTCCAGATTTGTTTTCAACACGCGCGCCAGGCGCAAGGGCAATTAGTGAATCATAGTTGCGTCCTTTGGGGATGCGATCGAAGAAGTCCTTCGTAACGTCCTGCGCAATGGTGGTAGTGGTCGTGTCAATCTGCAATGCTTCCGCGGTGACGGCGACTGTCTCATTCACCGATCCCACCTGGGGCTTCATGTCAATCCGCACCGTTCGGCCGACTAACAGGTTGATCCCTTCCTGCTTCATAGTCGCAAAACCCTTTGCGACAAGAGTTAAACGATACGCTCCGGGCGGAAGTGTCTGAAAGGAGTAGTACCCGCTGGCGTTCGTAGGCGTGGTTTGGGCACGAACGAGTGTTGTGCCTGAGATTTCCACTACCGCCCCAGGAATTCCCCCACCGGATTGATCCGTTACGGTTCCTTCGATGGTGCCTGTGGTTTCCTGACCGAAACCCATTTGCAGTGAAGCAAGAAAGGCCAGGATAATAAAAAACACTACTCCGGGACCCCGGAGGAGTTGATTGAATTTCATGATGTCCCTTTCCCCAACCAACAAGATCGATTGCCCGTGCAGTGAATCCGGGTGCGATGCGATCACGTGAGCACCGCAATTTTTTTAGATTGTGTGAGTGTATCACAAAACGGGAATATTGCCTGCGTATAAGGGAGTACCGTGCTCCTACAATGGTGATTTGTACGATCCACTTCTTCTCGATCATTTCCAGCGCCCGCGGAATGTGGGTGAACTTGTGGCTCCGGCGATCACGGTGGAGGTGACAAATCCCGCGTGCGGAGATATTTTGCGGCTATCGGTTTTGTTTGAGGATGGGATCGTTGCGGACGTGCGTTATAAGACGCGGGGATGCACGGCGTCGATTGCCGCTGGGTCAGTACTGACCATGTGGCTGGAAGCGAAACAGCGGATGACGCTGGCGGAGTTGACGGCGGATATGATCGATCAAGCTCTGGGCGGCCTCCCTATGGAATCGCGGCACGCGGCCGTGCTCTGTGTCGATGCCGTGAAGGCGATCTTACGTGCCGGCGAGCGCGGCTAACTTTTCCGCAAGCGCCTTCGGATGGAAGCCGAACGGACCAGGGGCGCTCTTGAAGACAACTTTGCCTTGGCGGTCGATTAAATAGAGACGATCGGGCCAGCCGGTGTAGGCCGTCTCCGTCGTATTCTGAAAATTATCCAGCAGCGCGGGCATGTGAACGTTGAGGTTCCGCACGCATGACTCGGCAACCGTTCCCCGTTCCCCATAACTCTTCGGCGTGGCGAAAATCACCTTCTGAGTCACATTCGATTCCATCTGCCAAACATCGCTGGCGTGAGCTTCCAGAATGTAGACGATGTAAAAAGCCACACGGTCCTTGTACTTATCGAAGAGTTCGTTGAGCGCGGGAACCTCCCGGCGAAATGGCGGTCAAGTGTAGCTTCCAAAGACCAGAACTACAGGTTTCTTATCGCGATAATCGGAGAGTTTGACGCGATGGGTATGATCCACTGCTTCCAGATCGAAGCCGGGGGCAGCGTCGCCAACATGAAGCACCCCGCCGCGAGCTTGCAACCACAGTGTCTCAAAGGGGAGTACAAGGAATAGGGGACCCGGGATGCGGGCCATCCCGGCGCCGAAGGTCTCCGGTTGCTGCCGCATCATCGCGTAGATTGCGGCGATGAAGACCAGCCAAATTGCGATGACAATGAGTGCGGTCCAACGAAGAAATCGCATCAGCCGAAGACTAACACACCAGCCCGAAAAGCGTATGCTCTGTGTGAACTATTTAGGTGCCGGACTAATCCGGCATATTGGTTTCGAGAAACGCCCGCAGACGATGGCTGCGGCTCGGATGACGCAATTTGCGGAGCGCCTTGGCTTCGATTTGGCGGATGCGTTCCCGAGTTACAGCGAAGTGTTGGCCGACTTCTTCCAGCGTATGTTCGCTCCCATCTTGCAGTCCGAACCGCATACGAATAATTTTCTCTTCGCGCGGGCTAAGGGTCTTCAGAACTTCTGCGGTCTGCTCGCGGAGATTGAGATTGATCACCGCCTCGGATGGGGAGACCACCCGCCGGTCGATGATGAAATCGCCCAGATGAGATTCTTCTTCTTCACCCACCGGCGTTTCCAGTGAGATCGGCTCCTGCGCGATGCGAAGCACTTTTCTGACTTTGCCTAGCGGTAGCTCGAGCTTTACCGATAATTCCTCGGTGGTTGGCTCGCGCCCCAATTCCTGCTGCAACAAGCGCTGCGTGCGAACCAGCTTATTGATGGTCTCAATCATATGCACCGGGATGCGAATGGTGCGGGCTTGATCGGCAATAGCGCGGGTGATCGCTTGCCGCACCCACCAGGTTGCATACGTTGAAAATTTATATCCGCGTTGATAATCGAATTTATCCACGGCCTTCATCAGGCCGATATTGCCTTCCTGAATTAGATCGAGGAACTGCAGACCGCGATTTGTATATCGTTTGGCTATGGAAACCACAAGCCGGAGGTTCGCTTCGATGAGTTGCTTCTTGGCAATCTCGGCTTCCATCTCGCCGCGCTCGACGATTTGCAAGGTCCGGCGAAGTTCGGTGGAACTCGCGCCACTCTCTTCTTCCAGTTGCTGAATGCGCTGGCTGAACTGCCGCAGTTCTTTTCGCAGATCCTTCGCCGGGTTACCGTTAGTGGGCTCTTCGGCTTTGCGCTGAATGCGCGCAATCTCGCGTTCCAGCGGCTTTAAGTCTTCCACGGCCCGTCGCAAACGTCCGGCTAACGTACGTCGAATCCCAGAGCTGAATTGAAGGCCTCGAATAAGACGGGAGATTTTAACCAGCGTTCGGGCCAGATTCCAGCGGAGCGTACGGTGTTGCTTGGGCTTCAATTGCCGTGGAACGGCTTGTATTTTCTGGCGAAACTGCTGCGCCTTCCGATAAGTCTTATCGATTTCTTCAACCGTGGTTAGAAGGTCGGTTTTCTGGCCGCCCAATTCCTCGTCGGCTACAAGAAGATCCGGCAAAACGAGCACGTCGCGAATGGAGATTGTATCCTTGCGAAGCTCGTCGCCCAGCTGTAGGACCTCGCGGATTACTAGTGGGGAGCGGGATAAAGCCTTGCGGACGCTGCCTTGGCCGCGCTCAATGCGCTTCGCCAATTCAATCTCGCCTTCGCGGGTAAGCAGCGGGACGGTGCCCATCTCGCGCAGGTACATCCGGACAGGGTCGTTGGTTTTATCGCCGACATCCTGAGCGATATCCAGGTCGAGAACTTCTTCCCCTTCCTCGATTTTCTCAAGCTTGGGCTCTTCCAGTATTTCGACGCCATCGCTATCGAGATCTTGCAGAAGATCGTCAAGCTCGCGGCCGCCCGAGAATCCCTCGGTGACCAACTCGTTGACTTCGTCGTATAAAACGAAGCCTTTTTCCTTTCCCATGTCCATGAGCTGAGTTAATCGTCCGCTTAATGCTTCCGTCGCTACTGGACCCTATGAACTACGCTGAAAGACCCTGGCGCATATTCATATCGAACCACGAATTACCTCAGTGTACAACACCATTAGGCCCGTCAAGTAGCCGCGCGCCGCGTTCTAACTTGTCTAGATCCGCATAGAGACGAAGTGCATCTTCCATTCTTCCTTCGCGTTCGGCAACTTTGATTTGTTGCTTCAGGTCGTCGCGCGGCGCTTTGCCATCGGCGCGCTGCAGCATCTTCAAACATGCTTGGGCTTGGGCGATGATCGATTCTTCTTCCACCGCCTCTTCGGTGGCAATCAGAGCGTGCAAAATATTTTTATCCGACTCTGTGAGCCGCGCTTCCAACTGCGCGAACGGCACGCTGCCTTGCGCCGCGAAGGTTTGAATCGCCGCCTCAAATATCGATCTGGTAACAAAGCGTTCCAGCGCCGGCATTTCTTCCAACTGGCCGAGAATCAGATCGCGCGCCGCGGCGTTGTGGAGAAGGCCATTGAGTAAGAGACGCTCGACGGCTGGAATCGACGGCTGGCGCGTCGCGGATTGTGGGGGCGCCTTGCGGTCGCTGGCGGATTTTTTAAATTGATCCAGCACCACTCCCTGATCGACGCCAAGATAACTGGCAACGTCGCTGGCGATAGCCGCGCGCTCCAGCTTATCGGAAATTTTTTGAATCACGGGCAGCAGAAACTTCAGGGCGTCCATCCGGCCTTCCGCGCCGCGCATATCGAATTTTTTCCGCGCACGATCGGCAAGCCAGTGAAAATAACCGGAAGCTTTCTCAAGTTTCGCCCGATAAATATCGGCGCCGAAGCGCTTCACATATTCATCGGGGTCCAGTCCATTCTCAAGGGTAAGAACGCGGATGCGCAGCCCTTCTTCCAGCAGCATCTGGATGGATTTCTCGGCTGCGTTGGCGCCCGCCGTGTCGGGATCGAAGTTCATTATGATCGACCCGGCGGAGTTGGGTTGCCCTTGGCTGGAAAGGCGTTTGATCACGCGAACCTGTGTGTTCGTAAGCGCAGTCCCGCAACTGGCAACCACTTCCTGCACACCCGCCGCGGAGACCCCGATCACGTCCATATACCCTTCAACGAGCACGGCATGCTCCACCTTACGAATCGCCTGTTTAGCACGGTGAAGGTTATAGAGCACGGCACTCTTGTGATAAACGGGCGACTCGGGCGAGTTGAGATATTTCGGCTCCTGCCCGTCTCGCAGCGCACGTCCGCCGAATCCAATCACCTTGCCCGATTCGTTGTGGATGGGGAACATCAGCCGGCCGCGAAAGCGATCGTACATTCGCCCGTCTTCGCTCTTGCCGGCCAGACCGGAGCTCTCCAGTTGTTCGGCGGTAAACGATTCCAGCCGTCGCAAAAGTGTGTTGCCGTTGGCATCGGAATAACCGAGAGCGAATTCACCAACCTGCGATTCGGAGATGCCTCGCCTGGTGATGTAAGCACGCGCCTCCGATCCTCCGGGCGATTGCAAATTGGCCTGATAGAACTGCGCGGCGATCTCATGCATTTCCAAAATCGCGGCACTCAGCTTCGACGCCGGATCGGAATATTCGGCGCGCCGGGGCATAGGGACGCCGTTCTTTTCGGCCAGTAATTTGAGAGCTTCGTAAAAGCTGATACGCTCAATTTCCTGGACAAATTTGAGAACGTCGCCGCCGGCGCCGCAGCCGAAACACTTGTAATACTGCAGTGCGCTGTTAATTCCGAACGAGGGCGATTTTTCGGTGTGAAACGGGCACAACCCGACATAGCGGGCCGTAGCGCCGACCTTTTTCAGGTTCACATATTCGCCAACAACTTTGACGATATCGATGGAGGACTTAAGGTGTTCGACAAAGTCCATGGAGACGTAGACTCTAGTGTAACTGGAGGGCGGCGAGCGTTCTTTTCGCTGATTCGGCCCAGGTGAATTGCGCGGCTTGCAGGGGTCCTGCTTTTGCAAGACGCGAGCGCAGAGCGCGATCGATGCTGATTTCGCTTAAGGCGAATTCCAGACCGGCTTCTTCCCCGGGATTAAAGAAGATGGCAGCTTTGCCGGCGATTTCCCGAAGGGGTGGAATGTCGGAGCAAGCGACGGGTACGCCCGCCGCCATTGCTTCAAGGACGGGCATGCCGAAACCTTCAAAAGTGGAAGGGTAGACGAAGGCGTGGGCTCGACGATAAAGATCGTAAAGATCCTCGCGCGGAACCCAGCCGGTGAGGGTTACCGATTCTTTGAGATTCGCCGCCGCAATTATCCCTTCGAGTTCTTCGGCAAAGTGTCCACGCATGCCGGCGATAATCAGCTTAAATCCCGGCTCCTTGCGCTCGAAAGCAGCAAAGGCCCGTACAAGGCGCGCCAAGTTTTTATGCGGATGAAGCGTCGATACGCAAAGCAGGAATGAATCTGTTGCCCGTGTTTTGGCGATGGCGAAAAATTCCGCTTCGACCCCATGCGGGACAATCGTGATTCGCTTATCGGGAACGCGATAAAAGAGCTTTAGATCGTCGGCAGTGGCCTGCGAAACGGCGACGACATTCCGCGATCGGCGGATGGCAGCCCACAGCAGGAAGCGCCAGAAAGGCAAGTCGAATCCGCGGAAGTGCTCGGGATGGCGTTTGTGTTGCAGGTCATGAAAGACGGTGACGCGGGGGCAGGATGCGAAAATCGGCGCGGTGAATCCGGGATTAAAGAGAACGTCGATTCTATTGCGCAGGCAGGCAATTGGCAGCAGCGTTTGTTCCCAGATGATTCGCGCGGGCCGTGATGTCGCGTTCACCGCTTGCGGGCAGTGAACAAAGTTCTCTTGAGCGGGTACAAGATCATTGCCAGTTTCTTTGTTGGTAAACACGAAATAGCGGTTCGCCGTGTCGATGCCGGCAAGAGCCGCGAGCAAATTACGGAGATAAATTTCCGTGCCGCCCACTCCACCAGGAATCAGGTACAGCGCGTTAACGCCGATGTTCACTTGCGCGACACCATCTGTAGCCCCGCCTGTGCCGATTGATTAGACGGATTGATCGCCAACGCCTTCTGGTATTCCTCCGCGGCCGCGGCGTTCTCCTGATTGCCGGCATAAACGTTGCCGCGATAAACGTAAGTCATATCGAAGCGCGGGTCCAACTGTATCGCGGTGTCTAGAGCGGCGAGCGAATCGGCGCGATTACCCGCCTTGCCGTACACCATGCCGAGCAACGCGAAGACGTGGGCGCTCCGTTCCAGCTTCGCGGCTTGTTGTAACTTCTCTAGGGCCAATGCGGAATTTCCCGCGCAATCTTCAGCGAGTGCCCAATCGACCAGGAGCCCAAAATCGGGAGCCTGCAATTTTGAGGCGTTCGAATATTCCTGCGCCGCCAGCGCGCATTGCCCCTCTTGAAAAAAGGCGTACGCCAATTGAAAGCGCGGCCGCGCCTTCGCCGGAGATTTGTTCACCGTGTCTTGCCAGAGCGAGACCGAATTACTCCACACCTGGTTGCGGTTGTATGTAACGGCGCCTTCCGCGGCCAGCACGGCCAGCAGCGCCGCCACCAGTGTTCCAGTCCCGGGATGCCAGCGTCGAACTACTTCCAGAGTCATCAAAATCAAGCCCAGGAACGGCAGGTACATGCGGCGCTCCGCCACGACATCCTTGATCGGCACGAAGGACGACGTGGGTGCAAGCAGAATTAGAAACAACAAAAAACCGTAAGCGGCTAGAGGATATTTGCGCCGATAAATCCATGCTGCGATAGCGGCCGCGATCAGGGCAAGCATTCCCACGATAGCGAGATGGTCGAACACGTTGCGTGAGATGGGAAAGTCAGGGTCGATATTCTGCCCGAACGGGAATATATAGAATCGCAAATACAACCAGATCACACGGCATTGCGTGAAAAAGTATTGGTACCAGGTCAGGTCCTTCATCTTGAAGCCCGCTGTGTCCGCGGCGCCTAAGACCCGAAGTACGACGACCACACCGAGAGCTCCGCCAACTGCGATGGGCAGATAGAGCCGCCAGTTTTTCTTGATGCCATCGAGCGTAAATCCAGGGTTCCAGAAATAATCGGTCAACAGGAGCAATGCTGGAAGTGCGACGGTGTGTTCCTTGACCGTCACCGCGGCGCCGAAAAGAGTTAGGATCGCGGCGGCCGTGAGCCAGGTAACTTCGATCGATCTACGCCAAACGAAGACGGCAAACGCAGCGAAGAAAAAGAAGAGGCTTAGATTTTCCGAACGGCTGGCGACGTAAGTTACCGATTCCGTTTGCAGAGGGTGCAGCAGGAAAATGCCAGCCCCAAAGATGGAGAGGATGATTCCCGATCGTTCGCCCACGCCCGCCCAGTGCAGTATCTTCTTCAGGATTACGCCGGTCAGAATGCAATTGAAAAAATGAAGTACAAGATTCAGCAGGTGATAAGAATAAGGTTCGATGGAGCTGATCCGATAATTCATCCAGAAGGAGAACATCAGCATCGGCCGCACGCCGCGCAACCAGGCGATCAGAGGCGCGTTGGCGTATCCCGGAGACATGAAAGGCAAGTAACGGTCGTCGAACAGAAACGGACCGTTGATTGCCGGTTGATACACGGCGAAGGCGGCAATAAACGCGACGACAAGGCCTGCCAGCCACTGCTTCCAATAAAGGATGAGTGGATGCCGGACCGCAGCCAAAGGCTCGATAACTTTGGCGGCGACGCTGGGCTTAACGGGATTTTTCTTGGGGCTTTTCATGCAGAGACTCGAGGCGGTATTCAAGGATGGCGACACGTTGCGCCATCGCGATGTTAGAGTCCTTCAGATCCGAGATAATGACAGAAAACCGATAGAAGACGACCAGAAATACGCAGGCAACCAAAATGATAAGAGCGAGCGGTGGGTATGTCAGCCCGAGGTTTCCGGCGATCCAATCGAGCATCCCCCGCGATCGCGATACCAAGAACAACACGAGCGCCGCGGCGAGCCAGCTGACGGAATACTCCACGCGGATATGAGATCGGCGAACGGAAGAAAGAACCAGAGCCGCAAGAGCGAGGCTCAGCAGGCTCATCACATTCAAGAGACGATCCATTACGATTTTCTCCGCGAGCGTCCTTCAAACTTCAGAATATTCACAAATACACCCAGCAACACATGAATGATGTAGTAGAACGATTTTACCGCTGTGATGGTGCTGCGTCCGCTGCGGCGGCGGCGCATTTTGCAAGGCACTTCCTCGAAGCGAAAAGCCTTTCGCTGGAGCACGACCAAGGCTTCAATCTCCGGATATTCCAGCGGGAAACTGCGGCTGAATACGGCCAGCGCTTCACGATTTACTCCCACGAAGCCGGAGGTTGGGTCATGCACGGCGCGACCTAGAATCGGGCGCAGGACAATGCGAAACAAAGTGATGCCGACGCCGCGAAAGAAGCTGGTGTGCTCGCCGTCGCGCTCAACAAATCGCGATCCAATAACCATCTGGCATCTGGACTCTTTCAATCGTTTAAAGATCGCTGGAATATAATTCGGATCGTGCTGGCCATCGCCGTCGATCCGAATTACATAGTTGTATCCCAGTTCGAAGGCGAGCTTGTATCCCGCTTGCACGCAGCCACCCAAGCCCAGATGATAGGGCACGGAAAGTACATCGGCTCCGGCTTGCCTGGCAAGAATGCGCGTGCCATCGGCCGAACAGTCGTCTATCACCAGAACGGGAACGCCGGGAAGAATTCCGCGCAGTTCCTTCACGACGCCGCCGATCGCGCCCTCTTCATTAAAAGCGGGGATGATGATGAGCAGTTCTTTTTCGGCCGGTGTTTTCACAGAACTGCGACCTCGCGGGGCGATATCGAATGACGGGTCAGCAGACGTGAGAACTGCCGCGAGGAGAGACGCCGCGTCCTGAGAATTTCTTTCCGTTGCCGCAACAGTCGAGGCAGTTGTTGGAACGTCGCCCAGTGCGCTTTCAGCACCAGGAGCGGCAATGTTAAGGCGCTCTGCCCGTCGGTGACGAAGTGGGCGGCCTTTCCACGATTCTGAAGCAGCAATACGGAGTGCCAAAAGTATCGGGCGATTGTATAAAAAGGCGCCGCTGCCAGGACCAGCGCGGGAAAGTTCTTAACTGCCAGGAACAGCCGGTTGCGCTCGACGTAATAGGCTTTAAGAGCGGAAGCGCGGCCAGCCGAATGAGAGTATCGATGTTCGACGATCGCGTCTGGAACATAAAGACATTCCCAGGCCATCCATCGTCCGCGTAGCCCTAAATCGGTATCCTCGCAATACAGAAAAAAAGCATCGTCGAATAGTCCAATCTCGTCCAGCATTTTTCTGCGATAAAGCGCCGCACTGCCGCTAGGCAGAAGACACTCCTGCTTGCGCGAATATTTCGCCGGCGGTTCCAGATGGCCCCGCTGTTTGCTAGATCCATCAAGGCAAATGCGCATTCCAGCGGAATCGATTGACTCGGGCGATAGACGCACGCTGCTGGCGCACATCCCGACATCGGCCCGCTCGTCGACAGCCGTTAACAGTGCCTCCAACCAGCGCGGATCAGCCACCGCGTCATCGTTGAGAGTAGCGATGAATGGCGCTGTCGATTGTTTAATGGCTTGATTGACAGCCACACCGAAGCCGACGTTGACTGCATTTTCGATTAAGCGGATGTCGCCGCCGGTGTATTCGCGCGCCTTCCCTGAGCCGCTATTATCCACGACGAAGACCTCGAAATCTCGTAGCGATTGGCGTTGTAGGGATTGCAGACAATCGGCCAATGTCGAGTCCGCGGCAAGCGTGGGAATCACTACGGTGACTCTGGGTGGCGGCAACTTTTGATTGTGCCATAGGGCGCGGAAGAGCGGACTCTAGGAGCCCAGATTTTCATACCATTTAAGGTTGGCGGTGGCCGACCCGATGCAAATGATATCCATCCGTCGATCGCCATTCAGATCGGCAGCCACGCAACTGGCGGCAGCCATGCCCCCATTGTCGAGCACCAGTTTAGTCCACCGCCGTCCAAGCGGCGAATAGATAATGACGCTTTGCCCCTGGCCCCGATAACCGGCGATCACTTCATCCTGGCCGTCGCCATTTAAATCCGCCGTGATGATGGTGTGCCCGTCCACCAGAGAACTGTCCAAGACTTCGCGCTGCCAGTTTTTCCGCCGCTGCCGGTAAACGACTACCTGCGTTCCATGCCACGGTTCGATGGCTGCGATGTATCGCGACTTCGCGCTGTTGCCGACCGCAATATCGCTTGTTCCCGACTTCGGCCAAGGCGCCGGATTGCCCCGGGTGATCTCCGTGCGAGACCAACGCTTTCCATCGAACTTCAACAAATGGATGCCGCTGAAGCTGGCCGTAAGAATGGAATCGCGGCCATTGCGGTCCCAATCGACGACGTAGATTCCGTGCTGCACACCTTGATTCTCGGCGTCAATCGTGCGCCGCTTCCAATCTTCCGGCCGGTAGAAAACAAGAGGGACATGCTCGCGATAATCGGGGGCAACGGAGGTCGCTCCGGTCAGGGGCGCATTAAGGAAAACCTTGTGGCCGGAGCGGTCGAAGTCGGCCAGACGAATCCGATGAGACGTGGTTAAACGATCGATTTCAGTTACAGTCCAGGGCTGGCGTGGGTCGCCATTGTGCTTCAGCACGGAGACGATCCCCGGCCGTTCGCCGGCTTTGTTGGAAAATCCGTGAGCCAATAAAATTTCGGGGATGCCATCGCCATCGATATCGTACGCGGCGAGGTTTATCATGTGATGCAGATTGCCGGCGATGATGTGCCGCTGCCAAGTGGGATTTTCATACCACACGAGCTCCGCCATCCCGCTTGCCAGCGCGATTAGATCCGGCTTTCCGTCGTGATTCATATCCGCGACGACCACCTGGTAACCATCCCTCAAACCCGTGGCGATGGTATGTTCCAGGAAGCGGGCCGGCGGTGGAGGAACAGCAAATACCGGTAACGCAAATAGAAGCAACAGGATTCGCATGTTCTAGCTGTTTTTCACTCTTGTCCAAAATAGCATTTGCACCGAAGGGCACACTTCCAGGCGGCAAGTTACAATATGTCTAATGCAGCTTTCAGACATCTTCCTGGGTCTTGGGGACGAGAATTTTCAGCAACTTTTGCGGGCAGTGTCGATCGGTAAATTGAAGACTTTTCAGTTATATGAGCGATTGAAACTTCGCTTTCATTTGAACAAACTCAACTCTGAAAGCCTGCGCAAGGCGGCACCGCGATTTACCGCCCGGCTGAAGGAAGGCGACCAGGAATTTGCCACTGAACTGGGGCAGGCGATTCTTGTCTCGCACCTGGACATGATCAAGGCTGTGCTGGACCTTTTAAAAATACCCCATGAAGACGGGTTTTTCGCCAAGGATTTGGACCCAAGCACCTACCTGACAGAAGGCTGGCAACGAAAAGTTCTGGATGAGTTTCACGGTAAATATCCACACGCGGTGTTGTTGTTTTACGTGAATCATCTGGGCTGGGAAGTGGCCAAGACAGAGGAAGTTTTCACTGCATGATCGAATTCTTCGATGCCATCAAGGCGGGCGATAGCGCTAAGGTGAAAGAATTGCTGGCCGCCGACCCGAGCCTGGTTAATACGCCCGACGCTAGTGGACTGGCTCCATTCACGGTGGCGAAGTATAACCGGAAAGAAGACATCGCGGAACTGCTGGAGCTGCACGGGGCGCAGTTGGATATTTTTGCGGCGGCGATGGTGGGCCGAACGTCGCGAATCCTGGAGTTGTCAAGCGGCAATAAATCGCTGGTGAAATTGATGAGCCACGACGGATGGACACCCCTCCATCTGGCGGCCTTTTTCGGCCACAAAGAAACCGCGGAAGCCTTGTTGAATGCTGGCGCGGAAATCAACGCGCGATCCACCAATGCGATGGAAAATACTCCGTTGCATGCCGCTACGGCGGGTAAGAAGGCGGATGTCATTCGTGTTCTGGTGGAACGCGGCGCTGATGTGAATGCCCGCCAGCACGGCGGTTGGACTCCGTTGCATGCCGCCGCTCAGAATGGCGACTTGCCCACCGTCGAGCTGCTATTACAAAACGGCGCCGATGCGAAAGCTCGAGCGGAAAACAATCAGAGTGCGCTGGATCTGGCACTGACGAAAGGCCATCAATCGGTGGTCGATCTGCTCGATCGCGACTAACTTTATACATGCTCGAACAGCAATTAGCCGACTTGGAAATCACGGCGCGGAGACGCATCGCCGGCGCTTTGACGCAGGAAGATCTGGAAGCGGTGCGCGCGGAAATATTGGGCCGCAAGGGCACGCTGGCCGGGATGCGGAAGGATTTCGGTAAGCTGCCGGCGGACGAGCGGGCGCGGATCGGGAAACTGCTGAATACCGTTATCGCTTCGCTCGAATCGACACTGGAAGTCCGGCAGACCTCGTTTGCCGACGACGCTATGAATGCGCGGCTGGAATCGGAATGGCTGGATTTAACGCTTCCCGCTCCGGGTCCCGACCGCGGCAGTATCCATCCCGTGACGCAGATTCAGAAAGAAATCGAAGAGCTATTTGTCTCTCTCGGGTTCGCTGTTTTGGATGGGCCTGAAGTCGAAAATGAAGAGCATAATTTCGACGCTCTGAATATTCCGGCGGATCATCCTGCTCGCGACATGCAGGATACATTCTGGTTAGAGGACGGCAATCTGCTGCGGACCCATACTTCGCCCGTGCAGGTGCGCGGCATGCGAAAACTGGGTCCCCCATTCCGTATGATCGCGCCCGGACGCGTGTTCCGAAATGAGGAAGTGGACGCCTCACACGAGCATACGTTCTATCAACTGGAAGGCATGATGGTGGATAAGGACGTCTCAGTGGCGAACCTGATTTACTTCATGAAGACCCTGCTCAGCGCGATTTTCCAGCGCGAAGTAACAGTGCGCCTGCGGCCGGGATTTTTTCCCTTCGTCGAACCAGGATTCGAGCTGGATATCCGCTGCCTGATCTGCGATGGAGCTGGATGTCCGGTGTGCAAACATAGCGGCTGGGTGGAACTGTTGCCCTGTGGCCTGGTGAATCCGAACGTGCTGCGGATGAGCGGTATCGACCCGGAACAATGGGGTGGCTTCGCCTTCGGTCTTGGTCTAACCCGCCTTGCCATGATGCGCTATGGCATCGACGATATCCGCCTGCTGATGAGTGGCGACTTGCGTTTCCTGCGGCAGTTCTAACAACTAAGAAGACCGATGAAATTTTCCTATCAGTGGATTAGTGAATTAGTAGACGGCGTCAATGTCGATGCCGTGCAATTGGGCCGTCTCATCACGATGAAAACGGCGGAGTGCGATGGCGTGGAAACAGTCGCTCCCCTGCTGGCCGAGGTGTGCGCCGCGCGAATTATCGCCGTGGAGCAAATAGCTGGCAGCCACAATCGTAAAGCTCTGGTAGAGACCGAGCGTTACGGGAAACGCGAGGTTGTCTGCGGTGCTCCAAACTGCCGCCCTGGAATCACAACGGTGTATGTTCCGATCGGTGCGAAAGTTGGCGATCGCGAAATTCGCAAAATCACGATTGACGATGTGGAGAGTGAAGGAATGCTCGCCAGCGCCGCCGAGTTGGGCATTGGTCGCGATCACACGGGCATAGTTGAACTCGCCACGGAATTTCTGACGCTGAAGACGGATCAGATTATTGAGATCGACAACAAATCGCTGACCCATCGGCCGGACCTGTGGGGACACTACGGGATGGCTCGGGAAGTGTCGGCGATTTTGCGGAAAGCGCTGAAGGATCCGGTCCCAACGGGTGCCTTACCCGAAGGCCCCGCGCCGGTCGTGGTGCGCACGGAAGACCCTGACCTTTGTCCGCGCTACAGCGCGCTGGTGCTTGAGAACGTTACCGTCGGGCCATCGCCAGCGTGGCTGCAGTACCGGCTGGAGGCCATCGGCGTCAACTCGATTAACAATATTGTCGACGTGACGAACTACGTGCCATCCTTGATCGCCCAGCCGATGCATGCCTTCGATGCCGACAAACTGCGCGGCGGCATCACGGCTCGTTCCGCCAGAGTTGGGGAATCGATCAAGGCCCTGAATGGTGAGATGTATTCACTCGATCCATCGAACCTCGTGATTGCCGACGACTCCGGTCCCATAGCGGTAGCGGGTGTGATCGGCGGCGATGAAAGCGCGGTGAGTGCCAGCACCACGCGCATCGTCCTTGAGAGCGCGAACTTTCACGCGAGTAGCGTTCGCAAAACCTCAACGCGTTTAAAATTGCGTACCGATGCTTCCATGCGATTCGAAAAGTCGCAAGATCCGGAGAATACCCTTCGGGGATTAAAGCTCGCGCTTCAGTTATTGCAGGAGGTCTCGCCGGGAATTCGCATGGTTGGCGGCTTAATCGACGTCTACACGCCAAAGCCCGCGCCGCCTCCAGTCATACTCCCGCTTGACTGGCTTGATCGCAAGCTCGGTAAGGCGCTTGAGACCGAAGAAGTACGCGCAATCCTCCAGTCCCTCGCATTCACTGTAACGGAGATCGAGCCGCGGATTTTCGCAGTGATGGTGCCAGGTTGGCGCGCTACGAAAGACATTTCTTCCAAGGAAGATCTGGTGGAAGAAGTTGGGCGGATGATTGGTTACTCATCCATTACACCGCTGCCCCCGATGGTTGCGGCGACGGTTCCACCGGCTAATCCGGAGCGTGCCTATCATCACAAGGTTCGGGAATTACTGGCGGCGAACGGATACACCGAGGTTTATAACTATTCGTTCTTGAGTGAAGAGACAGCGCGAATTTTCGATGACGATCCCGGCGCGCACTTCATCGCCGTGTCGAACCCGATTGCGGCGGACCAAAGCCTGTTGCGCACAAGTCTGCTGCCGGGGATCAGAAAGAACTTTGAGGACAACGCCAGGCATCTGCAGGAATTTCGATTCTTCGAAATTGGAAAAGAAATTCACAAACAGACGGCCGGGCTTCCCGTCGAGACACCGCACTTGGCTGTAGCGATTCACTCCGCCGGTGACGGCACTGCGGCGCTGTTCGAACTGAAACGAATCGCCGGGTGCCTCTTGAGCACCCTCGCGGTTAGCCCCACTTCGGACGTGCGGCCGATTGAGCATCCCCATCGCGCGGCCGATGTTATTGCCGACGGCGCAGTGATTGGACGCCTGTTCGAATTCCATCCGCGACTGCTCGCTGTGGGGCGTGGCGCCGTCCTGGACTTGGATCTGGAACAGCTTTACGAACGGCAAACCACCTTATCTAAATATCAAAAACTGCGAAGATATCCGACAAGTTCCTTCGATCTTTCGGTGATCGCCAGAGCCCGGGATCTTGCCGGTGTGATAGAGAGCGACCTCAAGACTGGTGCCCGAACCGATCTGGTATTGATCGAATATTTGCGCCAGTTTCCGTTGCCCGATGAGAAGCAAAGCGTCTCCTTTCGCCTCACCGTAGGTGCCGAAGACCGGACCTTGGCAGCCGAGGAAATTGGGGCTATCCGCCTGGCTGTGATCGAACATATGCGCGCCGCCGGCTATGAACTTCGTGTCTGATATGCTGGGCGATCCCAATGCCCATTCCCACGATCGCCGACCGCACGCGACGCCGTGTCACCAAGCGATTGATGCCGTTTCTGTTGGTGCTTTACATGGTCGCATTCCTCGATCGCGTGAATATCAGCTACGCGGCGTTGGAAATGACACGGGACCTGAAGTTCTCCGATAAAGTCTTCGGCACTGGCGCCGGCATTTTTTTTCTGGGCTATTTCCTGCTGGAGATTCCCGGCACAATGCTGGTTGAGCGATGGAGCGCTCGTAAATGGATCGCGCGAATTCTTATTTCGTGGGGTCTGGTTGCGTCGCTCACCGGCTTCATCACAACGGCCGGCCAATTCTACGGAGCGCGCTTCGTTCTGGGGATGGCGGAAGCTGGATTCTTCCCTGGCGTGATCGTCTATTTGAGCCACTGGTATCGCTACGAAGATCGCGGTAAGGCTGTCGCGATGTTCATGAGTGCCATCGGTGTATCGCAGTTGTTGGGTGGTCCCATCTCCGGGCTGTTGATGAAGATTCACTGGTTCGGGTTTGCGGGCTGGCGCTGGCTTTTGATCTTGGAAGGTCTACCGGCCGTGCTGCTGGGCATCGCAACTATTTTCTATTTGACAGATCGGCCGGAAAACGCGAAGTGGCTACCCATTGACGAACGGGAATGGCTCCAACAGGAGTTAGCCCGTGAAACGCAGGAGAAGAAAGCCAAGCGCCAGTTTAGCGTCTGGCAGGCGCTGCACAATCGCGATGTCTTTCTTTTGATGCTGGCTTACTTCAGCTTAACCTCGGCGAGTTATGGGCTCGACTTTTTTCTGCCGAAGATCGTGCAGAGGATATCGACGTACGGCGTGGCGATGATCGGATTAATTGCCGCGATTCCACATCTTGGCGAAATCCCCGGGTCGCTACTTGTCGGGTGGCATTCCGATAAGACCGGGGAACGCCGCTGGCATATCGCACTTTGCATGCTGTTGATGGGATTCTCGATGCTTGCCGTACAGTTCGCGGGCGATGGCCTCTGGCTGCCGATCCTCGCCTTCACCATCGGCATCATGGGTCTGGCCAGTGCGCGGCCTATCTTTTGGGCGCTGCCGACCACCTTCTTAAGCGAATCCGCCGCCGCCGCGTCCATCGGATTGATCAACGCCATTGGAAACCTTGGCGGCTATCTGGGGCCATTTGTCATGGGCAGCCTGAAGGATTGGACCGGCAATTATTCGGCGGGCTTCTATTATTTAATGGGCACTGCCACCCTGTGTTCCGTATTTATTCTGCTGGTACGCGATGGCCGGCGCAATCACGCTACGCAGCGTGAAGATCGCAAGCCGGCGATTCCAGCGTCGTCATAGCCAACCTCGCGAAGGATCTCGTCGGTATGCTGACCCAATGTCGGAGCCGGCGATTGAATGGCGCCGGGCGTTTTCTCAAAGTTGAAGGGAATCCCGGCGACGCGCATCGGACCGATAACCGGATGTTCGATCACCGGATTCATTTCCATCGCCTCAACTTGCGGATCGACGAAAAATTGCTGGTACGTCTTGGCGCTCGCCGCCGGGACGCCCGCAGGCAATAGAATCGCCTCCCATTCGGCGGTTGTCTTTTCCAGAAACACTGGCTGCAGACGCGCCGTAAGTTCGGCCGGATGGCAGACGCGCTGGGCGTTGGTGGCATAAGGCGGATCGCTGGCGAGATCGGACAGGCCAATCGCTTCGCACAACAGACGCCAGAACCGGTCTGTGCCGGCGGCAATAAAAATGACGTCGTCCTTGGTGTCGAAGAGGCGATAGGGATAGATGCCGAGTCCGCCTTCCTCTTCGCGCTCCAGAGCCTTGATGAAGAAATGAGATTGCACAGAGATCGCGGCTTGCAGTAACGATGTCTCAATCTTCTGGCCCACTCCGGTTCGCTCGCGATGATAAAGGGCGGCGGAGATAGCGGTCGACAGCAGCATGGCGGCTTGATAGTCGGTCGCCGCGACGGATGAAATTGCCACGGTGCCGCCGTTGAATCGCGTATTCGCGCGCGCGGCTCCCGATAGGCATTGGAGCAGGGGATCGTAGCCGGGCCGATCGCGATCGGGTCCGCGCGATCCGAAGGCAGTGGAAGAACAGTAGATCAGCCGGGCGTTCAGCTCGCGCAACGTTTCGTAATCGATTTTCAGCTTGGTCGTGACGCCGCGGCGAAAGTTCTCGATCGAAACGTCGGCAGCGGCGGCCAGTTTGTACACGATTTCGCGCGCCGGCGCCTGGGTCAAGTCCAGCGCGATGCTCCGCTTATTTCTGTTCCATCCCTGAAAATAACGGCTTTCGCCAGCCAGGAATGGCGACCAGGCACGTGCCAGATCGCCGGTAAGAGGCTCAACCTTGATGACGCTCGCCCCCAGGTCACCTAGCGTCATCGCGGTGTAGCTCCCGGCGATGAAACTGGAAAAGTCTAAAACCTTGATTCCTTGCAGAGGCCCCGCCGCCTCATGATTTTTCATCTTTCTTATCTTAACTTCCGTTCCGCGTCTTCCCGGCCGATTTAGGATGAAACCAAGACTCTCCATGGTGGTCCAACGGTCGAGAACGACAAGGAGAGCAGGATGGCCCGATCTACACAAAATACTGTCGTTGGCGTCTTTCCCGACGAAGCTACTGCGGCGTCAATCGCCGGGCAGATAAGCGGTCTCGGCATCCCCAGAGATAACATTCATTTGGGAAACCAGAGTAAAGCCGATCCAACGGATGAGCCCCCGCCCGGTGGCATCGTTGGTTGGTTGGAAGACTTCTTCAGTTCGCCGGCCGAAGACCAGGATCGTGGCCGATACGCCGAGGCGGCGGGGCTTGGAAACTACGTGCTGGCGGTGGATACGGACGAAACGAATGAGGATCGGGTGATGGAGATTATGCAAGGCGGCAGCATCGGGAAGGCCGATCAGCATTACATCGACTACGTGCAGCGCGAACAACCGGCTGTGGATAAAGACATGTCGTATGACACTTCGATTTCGTTTGCCGATGCCTCTGAGCATGACGATGAGAAGCTCGGGCTGGAAGTTCCCGTCAGCCGCCTGATCGGCCAGCGGGGCGGCGTGCGTGTTTACAGCCGCATTAATGAATCAGGCAAAAAATAAGCCCCGGAATCTCTACTTGCGCGATGGAGATCGGATGCCAGTAGTGTTACGCTGAGGCTTCCCGCCGGAGTTACTCTATCGGCGATTGATTTACCGTGCTGTTGCTTGTGATCCCAATTTCTGGAGAAACCGATATGTTCCTGGACCCGATAGAAGACGAATTGAAGCCTGTCTCGATTTTCGCTGCAGCCGATGCGGACGATCCGGATGAAGATGACGACGAAGACGAGGACGATGAATCCGAGGACGATGAGGACGACGACGACGAGGACGATGAACTCGCCCTGGATGAAACTGACGAAGAAGATCTAGACGACGAAGATGACGAGGATGACGAAGAGCTCGATGAAGACGAGGAGCTCGACGAGGATGAAGAAGAGTAGCTGTACATCCGCACGCCGCGGGAACGGGGGCATGCTCCCCTTTTCCACGGGTGTGGAGCGGTAGTTTTAGCCCGAGTTTGTAAGCAAAATGTTAAGCTTCCCCTCATGTACCGCTGCATGCTGCTAGCCATCACTATTCCCCTTCTCGCCGACACCCCCACGTATCAGAAGCCGCCCAAAGAAATCCTCGATGTATTGGACGCTCCAGGTACGCCAGAACTATGGGTAAGTCCCTCCCGCACTCATGGAATGCTGGCTCAGGCCGAGACGTATCCTCCCATCGCGGAACTCGCCCGTCCCATGCTGCGGCTGGGGGGTCTGCGAATCGATCCGCGAAATAACGGGCCTCACCTCGCCCCACATTTCAAATCTTTCACGCTGCTGAAGCTGGATGATGCTTCGGAAGTTAAATTGGCAACACCGGCCGGCGCGAAAATGGGTGCGCCGCGCTTTAGTCCCGATGGCTTGCATTTCTCCTTCACCAATACAACCGCCGGCACTGTGGATCTCTGGGTAGGCGACACCCAAACTGGCGCGGTTCGGCAAATGGAGAATGTGCGAATCAACGCCGTCTACGGCGATCCCGAACAGTGGTTGGGTGACAATCGAACAATGCTGGTGCAGCTAATTCCAGCGAAGCGAGGCAAGCCACCCGAGGAGCCTGCGCTTCCCCCCGGACCGCACATCCAGGAGAGCACGGGCCGCTCCGGTCCGGTACGCACTTACGAAGATATGCTTGCCAACACGCATGACGAGGCTCTTTTCGATTTCTATGCCACGGCCCAGGCCGCATTTCTAGACACTACCACCGGCAAGCTGACCCTAATCGGAAAGCCGGCGATTTACGACACGTTGGACCCCTCGCCCGACGGAAATCATTTTCTGATGACCACCGTTCACCGGCCCTACTCTTATCTCCATCCGGTGTACGATTTCCCCAAAGAAGTGCAAGTTTGGAATCGCCAGGGCGTCGTGGAACACAAGGTGGCCAGCCTTCCGCTAGCCGATCGTGTGCCCATTGAAGGCGTCCCTGTCGGCCCGCGGGCAATTCGCTGGCGTCCCAACGAATCCGCCACTTTGTTGTGGGTGGAAGCTCTGGACGGCGGTAATCCGAAGGAGATGGTGCCCCACCGGGATCACGTACTGGCCTGGAAATCGCCCTTCGCCGGCCAGCCCGTCGAAATTTTCCAGACTGAGGAAAGATTCGCTGGATTGCAGATGGGAACCCAGGGTGGATTTGCCATAGTCGACGACTATGAACGGAATCGTCGATGGCATCGCACATATCAAATCGATCTCGATAAGCCAGGCGATAAAGGCCGTCTAATCTGGAGCCGCAGTGTCCAGGATGCGTATAAGGATCCCGGCCGCCCGGTGGTGCGCCGCCAACCGAGCGGCGAAGTGGCGATCCAACAGATCGGCGACGAGATTCTTTTGCTGGGGCTGGGCGCTACCCCCACGGGAGACCGGCCGTTTCTCGATCGCTTCAATATGACGACTCAGAAGTCGCAACGCATTTTTCAATCCTCCGAGTCGAGCTTTGAAACGGTTGTGGCGCTGCTTGACGATAAGGGCGATCGCGTCGTCACTCGCCGCGAGAGTTCAACCGAGCCGCCGAACTTTTTTGTCCGCGATCTGACTTCGAACGCGCCGCCTCGAGCCTTGACGCATTTTCAAAATCCCACACCGCAGCTGGCGAATATCCAGAAACAACTGGTTACCTACAACCGCCCCGATGGCGTCCCTCTATCGTTCACGCTATACCTTCCGCCGGGTTATAAGCCAGGTACCGCGCTCCCAACCGTGATATGGGCCTATCCGCGGGAGTTTAATGACGCTGATACCGCCGGCCAGATCACCGGATCCACCCAGCGCTTCAACCGCTTCAGTGGACCCTCCCATTTGTTTTTCCTGCTGCGTGGGTACGCGATTCTTGATAACGCCTCCATGCCTGTAGTCGGGACGCCAGAGACCGTAAACAACACCTATATTGAGCAGGTAGTGGCGGATGCCAAGGCAGCCATCGATAAGGCTGTTGAGATGGGCGTTACCGATCGCAACCGCGTGGGGGTGGGTGGGCATAGCTACGGCGCGTTTATGACGGCGAATCTGCTGGCGCATTCCGATTTATTCAAGGCCGGTATTGCCAGGAGCGGCGCATACAATCGAACCCTGACACCTTTCGGTTTCCAGAGTGAGCGCCGGACTCTCTGGGAGGCGCCGGAGAGTTACATGCGCATGTCCCCGTTTATGAACGCCGACAAGATCAAGACGCCCATCCTGCTGATCCACGGCGAAGCGGACAACAATCAGGGCACCTTCCCCATTCAATCGGAGCGAATGTATCAGGCGATCCGGGGGAACGGCGGCACCGTTCGCTATGTCACGTTGCCTTACGAATCGCACGGATATTCGGGACGCGAATCGATTGAGCATACTCTGTACGAAATGGTGAACTGGTTCGACCGTTACGTGAAGGGCGCCGCGAAAGACACTACCAACGAATAGAGTTCCCAACCGGGTGCGCGATAATGGACGCTAATGGCCAAGACAATCTCGTCGCCAGAGGTGCGCGACAGCACCCAGGACGAGCTGATACCGCTCTATCACGTGGTCTTGCTCGATGACGATGAGCACACCTACGACTACGTGGTGGAAATGCTCCAGCGCCTATTCTGCTTGTCGGAAGATCGCGCGCTGCAATGCGCCCTGGAAGTGGACTCGATGAAGCGCACCATCGTGATGACCTGCGAACTGCCCCTGGCGGAATTCGGACGCGATCAAATCCATGCCTACGGAGCCGATTGGCGAATGCCGGAATCGAAGGGATCGATGTCGGCGGTCGTGGAGCCAGCGGGCGGGTTGTAAGGGGGCAGGCGCTAGGCGGTGGGCGGTAGAAGCTCTCGCTGGCCACCACCCATCACCTACCCCCTAAATCTCTTTCGGGGCCTGTCCATACGGCGACGGAAACGTCTTCGACATATGATCGTGCCACGTCAGGCTTTCTTCGTCCACCAGGGCCCAGACAATACCTAATCCGGCGGCCACCACGCTTAAACAACTGGCGGCTAAGCGGAATGAGCGCTGCTCGCGATCTGGCGGCTGGCCGTCGAAATTCAACATCCGCAATTGGGTCCAGCGCATGCCAGGCGAATCGCCACCGGACAAGCAAAACAGAAAATGATAGAACAATCCAAGCACGGTCGCGATTCCGATAAAAAGCGGGATCGTCTGCCGGTCAAATACAATCTCGCCGCCTCCGATTGAGAAGGTGACCAGGAAAACCGTCATGGCGAGAACGATTACAGCGGCATCTAAGGCAGCGGCCAGCGCGCGATGCACGGGCAACGCCACCGGCGCATTACAGTACACGGCGGTCTCCACAGGTGTGCCGCCAAGCACGGGCAAATCGGAAGGGAAGTCCAGGCTCTGCTGCCCTTCTGGTGTCTTCCTGGCGCGCGATTGCGATGGCCGGCCCGAAGCCCGTCGCGCCGCTGGTGGATTCGAAGAAGGCATCGGAATCACCGTCTGCATTTCCCGAAACAGCGAAGGTTGATAGGAAATCCTCGGCCGATCCTTGATTTCCGGCCGGGCGAGTGGACGCGGTTCCGTAATCCTCTCTTCGTCCATCTCCAACTGCGGAGCGGTTGCTGTAGTGATCGGAAACGGAGCGGAGTGCTGCACGGAGGAGGCGCTACGAAGCCGTCGTCCACAATGCTGGCAGCGATGATCTCCTTCTCCAGCGCCAGCGCGGCAAAATCGGCAAGTCATACAATTCTCTCCCTGCTAAATCCAAAATACGTACCCTCGGTAACGCCCCGTTTGAAGCCCGTTCAAAACATCGATTCCGCACCCGGCTGAGCCCTTGCGGAGAGCCCCGTGTCCCTGTTACGCTTCTCGGTTGGAACTTTCGTTTCAGCTGCGGAAACGCCCTCAACCCTTGGTTAAGATAATCGGTCGAAATCGTTACAAACTTTACAGGTTTGCCGCTGTGCCTAGCCAGTTTATACCGGCTTTGCTATTTATTGCAACAACTTTCGTCCCGAATGTTCTAGCTCAAGCGGATCGCCCCGCCTTTGTGGCGAGCCCCATCGCGCCCGACCCGGTGAATGTCGTCGAGCCGGGGAAGGTTTCGCGACCCATGCGGCCCAACGCTCCCGGTCCTAACGATGTGCTGATTCGCGCCGTCACCCAGGAAGCCGATGGCAATTTGCGCCACTTGCGCGGCAAGGCCGAGGTGGAAACTACGGACATGTTGCTGAAGGCCGACGAGATCGACTATAACGTTGAGACCGGCGATGCCGAGGCCCGGGGTAATGTTCAATTCGAAGACTTTAGCAAAGGCGACAAGATGACCGCCGACCGGGCGGAGTATAACATCGAAGCCCAGACCGGAAAGTTTTACGAAGTCACTGGATCGTCGCCGGCGAAAGTCCAGGTTCGCCCCGGGATGCTGACTACCAGCAACCCCTTCTACTTCGAGGGCGATTGGGCGGAACGAATTAAGGAAAAGTACATTCTGCATGACGGGTTCATCACCGATTGCAAAGTGCCGCGTCCGTGGTGGATTCTTCGCGGCCAGACATTCGACATCATTCCCGGTGACCGCGCTCTGGGGCACAAGTCGGTATTCCTGCTGAAGCATCTTCCTCTGTTCTATGCGCCGGTTTTGTACAAGGCACTAAATAAGTCGCCGCGGAAGTCCGGTTTTCTCACACCAAATGTCGGGAATTCCTCGCGGCGTGGCGCGATGGCCGGATTAGGATACTTCTGGGCAATTAATCGGAGCTACGATGTGCTGGTTCGCGAGCAATATTTCTCTGAACGCGGGCTCGCCCATCACATTGATTTTCGCGGCAAAGTTCGTGAGGGGACGGACTTTGACTTCGTTCTATACGGCGTAAACGATCGCGGGCTTAAGGTAGGAACCACCACGAATGCCGACGGAAGCACTAGCGACATTCTCCAGAAGCAAGGTGGATACCTATTCGAAGTCCACGCCAAATCCGACCTTGGGCATGGCTGGGAAGGCCGGGCAAACATCAATTACCTGAGCTCATTCCTCTTCCGCCAATCGTTTACGGAAAGCTTTCACGAAGCCATTTTTTCGGAGTCCCATTCCAACGCCTATGTGGATAAACATTGGTTGGACTTTGGGCTTACATTCCTGTTTCAGCGGAACGAAGTATTCCAAAGCGTAGCGCCCGACGACAAGATTATTATTCGAAAACTTCCGGAAGTGGATCTTTTCATTCGCGAGCATAAGCTCTCGGATAAAATTTTGCCCATCTACTTCTCCATGGATAGCACCGCCAGCCTGATGCAACGTACGCAGCAGCTGTTCCAAACGCGGCAATTCGTGCCTCGCATCGATCTGAACCCCCACCTGACGACGGCCATCCATTTCCTTGGAATCTCAATCGCCCCCACGGTTGGAATTCGCGAGACCTACTACGGTTCAAGCTACGACAATCTGGGGTTGATCAAAGGCGGCGATCAGATCCGCAGCACCCGTGAACTGAGCGTCGACGTGATCTTTCCGTCGCTGGCTAAAATCTTCGACGCCCCCAAGTGGATGCGCGCCGAGAAGGTCAAGCATCTGATTGAAGAACGCGCCACTTACCGCTATGTCACCGGCATCGACGACTTTCAGCGGCTGATTCGCTTCGATCAAACGGAACTGGTTTCCAATACCAACGAGATCCAATTCTCGGTCATCAACCGCCTCTATACAAAATCCAAGGATGGAATCGTGAATGAAGTGCTGACCTGGACGGTGTCGCAAAGCCGCTTCTTCGATCCGACCTTTGGAGGCGTACTGGTGGCCGGTCAACGAAACGTACTGCTGAGCTCGACCGATTTAACCGGCTACACATTTCTAAATGGACCACGAAATTATTCGCCGGTAGTCAGCGCCCTGCGTTTGAACTATAGCTACAACCTCGGAGTGGAATGGCGCACGGATTATGATCCATTGCTCGGGCGAATTGTGAATAGCGGCGTCACTATCGACACCCACGTATCGAATTACTTCTTTTCGCTCGGCCACAATCAGGTTCGCGGAGATCCAAATCTGAGTCCGCCCTACAATCAGCTACGCGCTTCAATCGGAATTGGAAACGACAATCGCAAGGGTTGGAACGCTGGAGTAAACGCTTATTACGATTACAAAAAGCAGCAATTACAGGCCGCCACCGCACAATTGACGTACAACACGGATTGCTGTGGCATCAGCGTGCAGTTCCGGCGCTTTGGATTCACGCGAAATGAAAACCAGTTCCGCGTCGCCTTTGCGATTTCTAACATCGGTACTTTCGGAACTTTAAAGAGGCAGGAGAAAATCTTCTAGCCGGAGTTAGGCGTCGATGACGCGATCCAGAAGGAACGAGAATTGTTTAGATTTGGCATCTACCCGCTGCTTGAGGTCTTCCAGGTCTCGTTCCAGGGTTCGCAATTGATCGGCTAGGTGAAGGCAAGCAAGAACGGCGGTGCGGGTGGAATCGATGTTGCCGGCCTGCTTGGCGATGGATGACATAAGGTCATCCACCGTATGGGCGAGGGCCAGTACTTCTTGCGAGTCTTCACTCGCGAGCAGGGTATAGCTCTGATTGAAGATAGTGACGCGGACCGGCTTCTTTTGTGGGATATCCGGGTCCATTGCGCCTCTCTTTAGGCGTTACTCAGCAAATCCATCTGTCCGAGAAGCTTCTCAATTCGGGTCCGGACCTGTTTTCGTTCGCTGCGCAAGTCATCCAACTCCTGGGCGACGCGCTGCGCTTTATCCAAAGCCGCAGCGGTTTCCTTGCGGGAGGTTTCCAGGTCGGTCACCGCCTCGTCGCGCTGTCGTTCCGCCTGGGTTTTTTCCTCGCGCAAAACGGTTAACAACTCCACGGCGCGATGGATTCGTTCTTCCAGGCTGGCAAGCGAATCGGTTTCTTCTTCGCGAATCGCCGGCATGGATTAGGTTCCCAGCGCTGTCTTGGCCCGTTGCACCAGCACTTGAAACGCGGCGTCATCGTTGGCGGCAAGATCGGCCAATACTTTGCGGTTCAATTCAATGCCGGCCTTCTTGAGACCGCCCATGAATTTGCTATAGGAGATCTCTGCGGATCGGCAGGCGGCGCCGATGCGGATGATCCACAGTTTGCGGAAGTCACGCTTCTTGCGGCGGCGGCCGACGTAGGCGTATTTTAGCGCCTTCTCTACCGCTTCCTGAGCGGCCCGGTGCAGCTTGCTCTTGGTGAGGAAGAACCCCGAAGCCCGTCCTAGTGTTTTCTTGCGATTTTGGCGGCGATGTGTACCGCGTTTAACTCTTGGCACGTTTTTCTCCTTGGATTGAATGCCGGCGAATCAGGCACGTGCAGCGCTCTGTTCCCACGGCGAATGTCTCGGAAACTGCGGTTAGTACGGAATCATCCGCTTCAGACTCGGTTGATCGGCATCTGACGCCACCACACTCTGTCGTAACCGCCGCTTGCGGGTGCGGGACTTGGACGTCAAGATGTGGCGGGCAAAAGCATGATGGCGAACCACCTTGCCCGTACCTGTCTTCTTGAAGCGCTTTGCCGCGCCCTTATGGGTCTTTAACTTAGGCATAAAATTGAAAAGGAGCGCCGTTTCCAGCGCTCCTCGTAGAATAACACAAACCGAAATAGTGAAGCTAGCCGCGACTCTTTTTCCGGTACCGACTGGCGATTCCTAATGCTCCCAAACCGCTCGCAAACAGCAACACGCTGGCTGGCTCGGGAAGCTGGGGCGGAGGATCGGCCGAGAAGTTCCCGTTAAAGGGTCCTGAGAACTGCTGATAATAACCCGATGAGCCGACCGCCAAAGTTAGATTTGAATTGTTGATGGTCAACGTGTTTATCGAATCGTTCATTACGTTCGGCAGGAAAAAAGAAGAATAGGTGAGGTGTGTTCCGATATCAGTCGAATCCGCCGTGAACTGTGGAAACTTGAAAGTTGGCGAAGTAGACAGAGTCGCTCCCACGGGAGTCGGACCGAAGGTGGTAACCACTCCACTTAAGAGAACCTTACCTTGATCCGATCCGCCCGCCGGATCCACTGGATCGGAGAACGTAATCGCGAAAGACCCCACAAATCCGCCTTCTGAGGTACCGCCGACTACCTTATTTGCAGTATTGAAACTCCACGTGAGGGTACCCTTGTAATTCGTGTTGTAGTTCAAATTACCCGCCAAAGGCGTGTTAGAGAAGCCGCCGACTCCAAGAAAAGCAAAGTCGACAACCTGCGATGACGTGAACAAAGCCCCCGTATCCGTCGGTGAATTGGTACAGGCGCCGCCAGTCGTGCCGCAGTAGGAAAAGCTCGCGGCACCCGCTGTTTGAAACTGGGCAAACTGTGTCAACGCCGCCGACGCTCCACCTGCCATGACAGTGGCAAGTGCTACAGAGCGAAACACATTGGACGACAAACTCATTAACTCCTCCGAGTTGGCCGGTCTATCCTCTATAGCGGGAAAGCCGGTCGATGTACCTGACTAGCATAATCTGTATCGGCGATGGCTGTCAAGACTCAATAGTACCCGTACCCAGACCCACTAAAGTACTACAAAGAGGAAAGTTAGCACGATCTACATATGCCATCTGGACTTCGCGTTTGCATAGTCGGCGTCGGCCCCTTTTAGATCGCCCATCTTCTTTTTGAGCGCCCCTCGCGCGGACCAATAATACACTCGCCCGGGGTCAAGATCGATCGCTTTCGTATAAGAATCCAGAGCGGAATCCAGTTGACCCCCTCTTTCCTGCACCACCCCGATCTGATAAAAACCCTCCACCGTCGGCTGCAGCGAAACGGACCGCCGCAAGTCCGCCAAGGCCAAACTATCCCTGCCTAGTGCAACCTGTGCCTCTCCCCGCAGGTAAAGCGCTCGTGCGGATTCCGGCTTCGCCTGCAGGTAGCGGTCGTATTCCCCCACGGCTTCGTTATATTTTCCTTGGAGCGAATAAATCGCCCCCCGCTCAAACAGGTACTGGGGGTTTGCGGGGTCCAGTTCCAGTAGTCGCCCATAAGCCATCAAGGCCTTATCAAGTTGTTGCTGATTCTTATAAGTGGTTGCCCGTAGCGCCCAGGCAGGCACGGACTTCGGCTGCAGACTGATTACCCGGTCCAGCGCAAGACCCGCCTCTGAATACTTCCCCGCACGAGCCGACTGTTCGGCTCCCCGAAGTTCGGTCGCCGCCTGCTGCGGTTTTTCCGCCTGCTTCACTCCCAGATAGACTGCCCCGCTGACAAAAATGACGACCCCGATCGCGATTGCCAGAATCCGGTACCGCCGCTTATCCACTTGCCGCGCCGTGACCGGAGCCAGATTCGGAGAGTCGTGCAGATACTCTTGCGGGGTCTCCACCAGGTCGCCCACCACCGAGGGACCCGTTGCGACGGCTTCCTTTTCGTTTTCCTGCCGTTCCTTGGAACGCCTCTGAAGCGCCGATCCCGCGCTGGGCGGTTGGGGAATATCGGGGTTTTCCATAGGCCTTTCCAGATAATACCGCCCCCCGCGCATAAACTCCAAGAATGCAAGGTACAGTAGTTTCGCTGTTCGTAATAGAATGAAGGCAAATGCAACCGAGACACCTCGTCGCCTGTGCCAGTGCCTTCTGTTTGCTGTTAGCCGGCTGCTCATCGGATTCCAAGGATGGAACGGATGGCACCGCGAAAGCATTAAAAAACCAGACTCCAGAACAATTCGTCGTCAATTTCGAAACCACCAAGGGTGACTTCAAGGTCGCGGTGGAACGGAAGTGGGCGCCTTCTGGAGCCGACCGGTTTTATCAGCTAACGCGGGCGAACTATTTCGATGGCTGCCGATTTTACCGCGTTATGAAAGGTTACGTTGCGCAATTTGGCATTAATGGCGACCCGGATGTAAATGAAAAATGGCGCAGAAATACGATTCTCGACGATCCTTCCAAACAGAGTAATGCCCGCGGCACGTTAACCTTCGCCAGAGCCGGGATCAATTCCCGCACTACCGATATCGTGATCAATCTTTCCGATAATCAACGCCTGGATGGTACAGGCTTTGTCCCCTTCGGGAAAGTGATTAAAGGCATGGACGTCGTCGACGCGCTCTATTCCGGCTATGGCGACGTTCCACCAAACGGCGATGGACCCGATCCGGTGAAGATTGAAGTCCGCGGCAACGATTATCTGTTGAGCAGCTTTTCCAAACTCGATTTCATCAAGAAGGCGACCATTCAATAAACGGCGCACTGGATAGACCCGGTCGCCGTCCGGTTATTATCGGAGTTTCATGCTTCGTTTCTGTCTGGCATTCTATCTGGCCCTTCTATCCATTTCCTGTGGGACGTCACCCCCTACCGTAGAAGATTTCTCGGCGACCAAAATCACTCTTCCCGATGGCGCCGTGATCGTCGCCGAATCGATGCGCAAGCCCAAGGATGTTGTGCGCGGCATGATGTTTCGCGATGTGCTTCCCGCGGATCGCGGCATGATTCTCTTCTTCGCGTCGGCCGGCCAATATCCGTTCTGGCCCTATCAGGTGCGCCTACCGCTCGACGTAGTCTGGCTGGATAAGAACCGATCCATCGTGGAGATCATGGCGAATGTCCCGCCTTGCCTGGACACCAAATCGGCGAACAATTGCCAAACCTACGGCGGCCATCAGCCGGCTCTGTTCATCGTGGAGATGGGCGCGGGCTTGGCGGCGAAACATGGTCTTGCCTTGGGCCGGACCCTCTCCTGGTAAGCAAGGTAATCCATGTCCGAATCCCCTTTTGCCGTATCCGACATCGTCGCCCGCCGGCGCTTGAACTTTCGAAAAGAACTGGCGTTCAAAGGCTGGTACCACAGTATGGAATTGCCCGACGGCTCCATACTCGACGGCGTCTTGAGTCTGGAACTACTCAAAGAACGCCTGGCCGCGATGCCCATTCCCGCCGACCTCACCGGGAAGCGAGCGCTTGATATCGGCGCCTGGGATGGCTGGTATAGCTTCGAACTGGAGCGCCGCGGCGCAAGCGTAACGGCCGTCGATTGCGTGGAAGTGGAGAACTTTTTAGTCGCGCGCAATCGACTCCGTTCCCAAGTGGATTACAAGGAACTCGATGTCCTGGAAATTCTTCCGAAGAATGTCGGCTACTTTGACGTCGTCCTCTTTCTCGGCGTGCTGTATCACTTAAAGCATCCCCTACTAGCGTTAGAGCGCGTCTGCGAACTCACTCGTGAACTGGCCATAGTCGAATCGTACGTCGTAGACGATGAACTGGCACGCGGCGAAGTCTTCCCACGGATGGAGTTCTATGAAACCGATGAACTGGGCGAACAACTCGATAATTGGGTTGGCCCCAGCGTCGCCTGTTTACTGGCGCTTTGCCGCACGGCCGGCTTCGCTCGAGTGGCGTTGCAATCCTGCGTCGGCGGACGCGCGATCGTCGCCTGCTATCGCCATTGGGAGCCCCCGGCGGCAACCCCTTTGCAGACGCCCCCCGTGCTGGTCGAAGCCGCTCACTATCGCAATTACGGAATCAATTTCCAAACCGCTCGCGATGAATATGTAAGCTGCGCCTTCGATCATTCGAATCGCGAACTGGGCCGTCACAACGTTCTGCCGGAAGTGAGTGGATTTGGCGTGCAGCCGATTCACGTCCTTGAGACCAAACCCCGATCCTGGCTGGTAACGTTCAAGCTCCCGCCAGGTCTGGCGCCGGGTTGGCACCAGGTTCGACTACGTTTGGCCGATAGCGAATTCAGCAACGCTCAGCGCATTGCCGTCGATATGCTGCCAGCCGCAGGCCCAATCCGTGTCGTTGGAATTCGCGATGGCGTGGATTGGCGCGGCAACGAAGTGTGTGTCCGCCAGGGAGGGCAGGGCTTCCTCAGCATCTGGCTCGCCGGTCTTCCGGATAACGCCGATCGAAACAATGTGAAAGTCCTGGTCGATGGCCGCCGCCAGCACATCGAGTTTGTTTCCGAGCAAGACCACAGCGGCTATCGCCAGGCGAATATCCCGCTCCACGAACTCTCCGCGCCCCATAGAGCTACCGTCGTAGTTCATTTCGGCGACGCCCGTACAGAGCCTGTCGAAATCGACATGATTCAGAAATAAAACGATAAAATGAGGCCACAAAAAATTACGGCGTCAAGAGTGAAGAACACCCTGACGCCGGGACGTGACTGCGTCCGAAGATCGTATACCAGCTTTGCGGTAATTCCCTAGTATACATGGAACGGGATGGATTGCCCGAGGCGAATTATTCGTAGCGCAAGGCGATCATTGGGTCCACTTGCGAGGCCTTGCGCGCCGGAAAATAGCAGGCCATTAGAGCCACGAATCCGAGTATCGCCGAAGCTCCGATCAGCACTGCCGGATCGATTCTGCCGACGCCGTAGAGGATCCCTCGCAGCAGTTGGCCCAGCGCCACAGCCAGCAAGAATCCGGCGCCCAGCCCAACCGCCGTAACCCGCAACCCTTCCCGCAGAATCATCTTGAGCGTTGCCCCGGCGTCCGCCCCCAGGGCCATTCGAATTCCGATCTCCCGCGTCCGCCGCGCCACTGCTTGGGCGTTCACTCCGTAGAGACCGATCACCGCCAGGAAAATCGCGATCGCGCCGAAGATCTCGAGTACTTGGGCACCGGTGCGCACCACCCAGATGTCCATGCCCGATTCCAAATGGCCGCGTAGGGTTTTCAGAGCCAGCAGCGGCAGACGTTCATCCACCGAGCGAATCTCGCGGCGCACGGAATCCAACATCCGCGTCTCCGCATCCGTCCCGCCGCCGGCGAATTTCACGTGGATTTGCATGTTCGCTCTATACTCCTGCCCGAAGGGAACGTAAAGATGCGCCTGATTCGCTCCGCCCATTATGATGTCGTCGCGCGTGCCCCCCACAATGCCCACAACTTCTAACTCTCGCGGTGGTTCAGAATCCGAACTATCCACGGTAATTCCGGCGGCTCCAGGCGCGGCACCCTCCGTAAGGCGAATATGTCTGCCCAGCGCATTGCCGCCAGGCCACAACTTGGTGGCCGCCACCTGATCGATAATTGCAACTCGCGTTTTGGTTGCCGCCATCGTTTCCCCACTCGAGAACGAACGGCCCTGTAGCAACGGGATATTCAGCGTTTGAAAATAGTCTTCGCTCACCACGTTAAATCGAGTGCTTAGCGCCGGGTGATCCGCTGAAGCCATGCTGTCGGCCGGTGTAATACCCTTTCCCAGCCTTACCATGCCGAATGGAACGGTAGCGGCCAGGGCAACGGATTGCACTCCGGGAATTTGGCGCAAGCGCTCTTCCAGTGCCCGATAAACCTGGCGTCCGTGGACTTCGTCGTAATTGATCAGGCTAGGATCGACCTCGGCCAGAATCTCGTTATCAAAGGTGAATCCCGGCTGGATGTTCGCCGCTCGCATGGCGCTGCGAACGAATAAACCGGCGGCGCTCAGCATCATGAGAGAGAGCGACAACTGCGCCATTACCAGAATGTTGCGCCGTGAAAACAGCCGGCGCGCGCCACCGGAAACGTCTTCGCCGGAATTCTCCTTCAGATCGAGCCAAACGTCGGGCTTAGATAACTTCCAGGCCGGGAAGAGGCCGAAGATCACCGTGCTGAAAGTGCAGAACAGCAGTGTCGCGCCGATGACGCGGGCATCGGGGGTGACGTCGAAGATAACCTCCATCGGAGCCATCCGGGAAAGCGACCCGATCAGCAGCGTAGTGCCCCAGGAGGCGGCGAAGAGTCCTGCCGCGCCACCAAGAATCGCCAGCATCATGCCTTCGGTAACCAACTGCTGTACGATGCGCCGCCTGCCGCCGCCGATCGCCAAACGAATCGCGATCTCCTTCCGCCGGGCCGAGCCTCTGGTCATCATCATGTTGGCGAGATTCAATGACGCAATCAGAAGTACGACGGTGGCCAGAGATAGCAGCAGGAGGGCGGGCATGCGCAGGCCCGTGTCGCTGGAAGGATTCGTTGAGATGCCCATTCGCGAGAGGGGCCGCACGATCAGTGTCTGATCTTTGTTTTCGGCGGGGAACGCCTTCTCCATTTGCGAAGCGATCACCGCGAGTTTGGTGTCGGCGATCTGCTGCGTCACGCCGGGCTTGAAGCGGCCTACCAGAATCAACGTGTCGTTGTTGCGGTCGGCCAGCACTTTGCCACGTCCATCGAAATCGTTCATCACAAGATTGAATGCGCCGAGCGGCAGGAATAACTCCGGTCCAACCATCGCCGTCGTTCCCGTGAAGCCTTCCGGCGTGATACCGACGATGGTGAAATTACGGCCATTGATGCGGACTTGCTTGCCTAACAAAGCCGGATCCTGACCGGTCTTCTTCCAATAGGGCGTCGTGGCGACGACAACCAGCGGGCTCCCGGGCTTTTCTTCCGCTGGCGTAAATGCCCGGCCCTTTAGCCGAACACCCAGGGTTGCGAAATAATTGGAAGAGACCACTCCCGCGAATGCCCTTCGTGTGGTGTCGCCTTCCTGGATTCCAATCATCGCCATGGTGTGCGCCAGGAGGTTCGAGAAGACAGGGTTGTTGTCGCGAATATCGACGTAGTTGGGATACGAGAAGCCGCGATAATTATCGGGGTGTTTCGAATCGCGGCTGAACAGGCCGGTCAGTTCCTCGGCCTTTTCGATAAGAACGGGCTTCAGCAGAAATGCGTTAATCAGGCTAAATACGGCGCTATTCACGCCAATGCCTAACGCCAGAACTAAAATGGCGGCGGCCGAAAATCCAGGCCGTTTCAATAGCTGGCGAACTCCATAACGCACGTCCTGCCACAGATGATTCATATCGCTCCCCCCAGACCTTAACTGCTTACTACGGAATCTGAGGGCTGGCGGTTCCAGCAGAAACTGGTCCCGTCTCCGTGAGAAATTCCGCGCTGCAAGCAGCTGTTTGCAGCACAGGATTACATCGTACGTTTCCTTTATCGAAGCGAACGGAATAGCCCGAGACGGCGGACTTTTCATCGTACGGATAATCCGTGCTCAGCATTTGCGCGCCGCTGGCGATAGCGATATCTCGCCTCCGGGTCTCGCCAAGCCGCACGCCCGCGGGACCGGGATCGGTCATCGTGCGAACCAGATATCCCTTGCGCACCAGATCGGGGATCCGGCTCGGGTTGGTGACTGGATCGTTCACTTCGACAAAGGCCGCGTCGGGGGAGCCAGGTTCGGCGTTGGTGAACAGGACACGTCCTGCAAGCGCCGGATGGCCCTGCGTATAGAGCGGACCAACCCGGCGCTGATCCAACAGGAAGATCACCTTCCCGCGTGCCTTGTCGAGCGCTGGCCAACCGCTGGTCAGGATCGCTTCTTCCAGCGTCTTGTGGTTGCCGCGAACGTCGTCCGGCGTGATCATCTCCGAAGGTCCGAACACGGAGCGGATCTCGGCATCAAGCGCATTGAAGGTATCCACAGTCAGCTTTTCCGGATCGATCATATATTCGGGGCGGGGATTTCCATCCTTGTTTTCGATGAGGAGAAAAATCGGGAGATGCCGCGGATGGGCCTTGGACCACGTTCGGATCTCCGCCAGGCAAGCGATAAACGGCTGGCAGTTACTGCGGTAATCCAGATCCTGCGCGTGAATCACCTTGAAGCCGGGTTTTTTCATGATGCCTTCCGGATCGAATGGTGGATCCGGCGGCAATCCAGCCTTGGGAAGAATCTGCTGCATAGCTGGATTGGCGAATAGTCCACCTTTGGCATCGCCGAAGATGTCGATTTCCAATTGCCGTACGCCGGCATCCAACTGGACGGTAAGCGCCGGATGACGATAGTCCAAGGCATCGGCGGCTTTCGGATTGGACTTGCGGAGATAGGCCATTGTATTGGCCCCAAGTCCGGCGTGATAGCTGTTGTGGCTACCGACGATCTGAATTTCATTCAGCCTGATGTTCGCTTGGGCCGCGGCGTTGGTCGATAGACCGAGAAGACAGAGAGAGAAAAGGAAGGGGCGCATTACGCTACCAGCGTACGGCACGAAAGTTTACGGAGTATAAATAAAAAACGGATAGCGGTCGATGGGGAGTGACGCCCGTTTACTGGCTAGACACCATGTCTGCTCGCCGCGATTTTCCGTTGAGTAGCCGTTGATTTCCAGAAAATTCAGCAGCGGCCGGTGAGTGGAGAATTCCGAGATGAATGTCGTGAAGAGGCTGTTCAGTTCGAAGCCCGCGGCTTTCACCGCTTCGCCCAGTTCGTAAGCCGTGTACTCGCGCACGTGCCCGATTTCCGGCGCTTCCCCAGGCACCGGCCGCCCATAGAGGAAAAAGATTTGAGGGTTATCCTTGCCATCCAGCGTCTTCGCCACGCTGGTGACGCTTCCCACATTCGGTGTCGTGATCAACAGGAAGCCGTCATCGCGCAATACGCGCCGCGCTTCCAGAAGCATGTGCAGCGGATCGTACATCAAATGCTCAATCACTTCTCCGGCAATCACCAGATCGAAATGTCCATCGGGGTAGGGAAAGGTGTCCCGCTCGGCATCGAAATGATCGACGAGACAGGTGAACTCGCCATCGGGAAACTGCATCGATTTACGATCGACGACACCCAGCTTGCCGTAATATCCTCCGCGAACTTCGCGATAACCGGAGAGGCGCTGCAGCAGCGGCGTGATCTGTACATAGCAGCCGAGCTCCAGCACTCTGCCCGTCGTTTGCGGCGGCGGAACCATCGCCAGAGTACGGGCCAGCCTGGGAATATGCTTTTCCAGGTAGCGCTTGCCATCCGCGTCGGGCGTGGGCAAGGCATGCAAGGCCGCCTCGGCGCGACGCAATAGATCGGGATCGAAGGGCTCGGCTGGCACAGTGGACCGCGCCATTACTCGTTGGTTTAGAGAGCGCAAAAGACCGCGGATAATTCGCCGGGGAAGGGAAAGCTCGGTCGCCAACCCAGAGTGTAGCATTACGAAATTATTTGGATGCCCACGGGATCGCTGGTCTTTCCGGCGAGCGAGACCGTGATATCGACCGTACCTCGGCTGGGTGGGATTCTGACGTTTACCTGTCGCGGCGATTCACCTTCGGCGGGAGCCACGAAAAGGACGGAAACCGGTATTCCAGCTAGGGCGACGCCGACATTGGTGCGGTCGGCATTGGCGGGAAGCCCTTGCACCCAGATTGCGAGCGAGGCGCCCAGATTTAGCTCGATCTGGTTTTTAGACCAGGTTGTGGAGTCGGCGACGCCGGTGATTGCCAGCGAGCCCGCGGTCAACGGAATATCGACAGCGATCTGGAGGCTATTACTGGCAGCGCTCTCGCCCACCCGCAAGCGAACGTCGTGCCATCCAGGCGCCAGACCCGGTGGCAATTTGAAGGTCACTTGCCAGCGTCCTTCCCGCGCCGATAACTGAATGGGAATCACGCCCAGGCCGCTCACTTCCGGACGGACATCGGCCCGCGACGGCGTATCGGGACATTCGAACCAGCAGGCAACGTATTCGTCCCAATGGCTCCTAAAATTCAATCCGAAGTTGGCGCTGTTTAACGCTGAGAATAGCTTCGGCGGTGTGCCTGTACCTGCCTCCGGCCACTCCCGGCGGCAAGCGATGCAGGCGCCGTTTTCCAGTACCGCGCGAAGCTCCACTTGGGCGAAACCAGCCGTGCGGCAATAGGCCAACAGACAGGGAACGGTAGGAGCCACCCAGTTGTCGGTTTGCCCGCCGAACTCATCGGTCTCATAAAACTCCATCACCGGGCGATTTTCAACGCCGACGTTCGGCCAGTGCTTTTCCCGCAGGACAAACGAATCGACACAAGCCAGGTCCGTCGTCAGGGCGCACACGCACTCGAGCGCAAGCAGAGGATGCTTCAGATGATAGAGCACGCCCATGAACAAGACGACATCGAACTTGCCGAGCGTCTCCGGCGTCAGTTCATAAACGTCCATCTGGCGGTAATCGACGGACGAGCCGAGCAAGCGGTGCACTTCGCGGAAGCGCGGATTATCCCAGCAATCGATAGCGACCACCGCCGCGCCACGCCGTTCCAGCTCAAAAGCGAACCATCCATCCCAGGTCCCGATATCGAGCGCCCGTTTCCCCCGAAGATCTTCGGGAATTGGGAACTGCGAGAGCCGGTTCTTCAGTCCGGGAAGATCGCAAACACCATCGATACGCCGCCCGCCGGGTAACTCGAAGCTATGCCACCAGCCGCGATCGGCCCATTCCTTCGCCCAATCGCGGACATATTCGAAAGTCCCGCCGGGCCGCTGTTCAGAAGATATTTCCATTGGTCGTATGCAAAAAAAGAGGCGCCAGAGCCGACTGCTCTCTGGCGCCGCAGACGTGACTGCGTCCCAAGGCCTTCGATAATTATTCCGCTGACACTATTCTGCGGACCCTATTCGGCAAGCGAGTCGCCACCGGTATCTTCGCTCAATCCGCCAGTGTACAACGTTGGCGCATCGTCGTCGTAACCGGGGATTCCATCGGCCAGCGCGACATCGGCCTCGGGAAGCAATTCTTCCTCCACCACATCCTCGCCGGCGATCTTCACGCCACGGTAGTAATCCATACCCGTGCCGGCCGGAATCAGGCGGCCCATGATGACGTTCTCCTTAAGGCCGCGCAGATAATCCACCTTGCCGTTGATCGCGGCTTCAGTGAGTACACGCGTTGTCTCCTGGAAGGACGCCGCGGAGATAAACGAATCGGTCGATAGCGATGCTTTCGTGATTCCGAGCAGGACTGGCTTGCCCTGCGCCGGACGATTGCCCGCATCGATTACCCGCTGGTTCTCCTCACGGAACTTGAACTTATCCACCACCTCTTCGGGCAGGAATTCGGTGTCGCCGATATCCTCCACCTTCACCCAACGCATCATTTGACGCGAGATGACTTCAAGGTGTTTATCGTTAATATTGACGCCCTGGAGACGATAGACTTCCTGGATCTCGTTCACCAGGTATTTCTGCAGTTCCTTCTCTCCAAGCACGCTGAGGATGTCGTGCGGATTGCGGGGGCCATCCATCAAAGGATCGCCGGCGCGCACTCGCTCGCCTTCCTGAACGTTGATGTGCACACCGCGGGCGATCGAGTATTCGCGCTGCTCGCCGTCCTCGGCCGTGATGTAGATCTTGCGCTGTCCTTTGCTTACTTCGCCGTACTTGACGATGCCGTTGATCTCGCTGATCACGGCCGTTTCGCGCGGCTTGCGGGCTTCAAACAGTTCGACGACACGCGGCAAACCGCCGGTGATGTCCTTGGTCTTGGTGGTCGCGCGCGGGATCTTCGCCAGAACATCGCCGGCGTGAATTTCTTCGCCGTCCTGCACCATCAAGTGGGCATGGGTCGGCATCAGATAGCGCTTTTCGTCGGCCTTGGTGCCGCCGGTCGGGCGTACCAGAACCATCGGGATCCGCTTTTCATCGGGGGCGTCGGTAACCACCCATTGCGACATACCGGTGATTTCGTCCACCTGCTCCTGCAGCGTGACACCTTCGTGCAGATCCTTAAAGTGCACGACGCCGGTGACTTCGGTAAGGATGGAGAACGTGTACGGATCCCATTCGAGCAGGATCTGATTCGCCCCAACCTTCGCTCCGTCCTCGAAGAGGATTTTTGCGCCGTATACAACCGGGTAGCGTTCTTTCTCGCGTCCCTTGTCGTCGAGGATGGCGATAATGCCGTTGCGATTCATGGCAATCAACTCACCCTTGGCGTTCTTAATGGTGGTGACGGCCAGGAATTTCACAAAGCCGTTGGACTTTGCGTCCTGCTTCGATTGTTCGCTCGATCCAGTGGCCGTACCACCGATGTGGAACGTGCGCATGGTGAGCTGTGTTCCAGGTTCGCCGATGGACTGGGCGGAGATAATTCCCACTGCTTCGCCGCGTTCGACAATGCGCCCGGTGGCCAGATTACGGCCATAGCACAGACGGCACACACCGCGCCGCGACTCGCAGGTTAGCACCGAGCGGATTTTCACGCGCTCGATACCGGCCGCTTGAATCGCCGCCGCCAGATCTTCGGTGATCTCCTGATTGACGTGAACGATGACGCTGCCTTCGTAATCCAGCTGATCTTCAAGCGCCACGCGGCCGACGATACGGTCGCGCAGCGGTTCGATGATTTCGCCCGATTCGATGATTGGCTCAACGTAAATGCCGTCGCTGGTACCGCAATCGTTCTCGGTGACGATGACGTCCTGCGCCACGTCGCACAGGCGGCGTGTGAGGTAGCCCGAATCGGCGGTCTTCAGAGCGGTGTCGGCCAGCCCCTTACGGGCACCGTGCGTGGAAATGAAGTACTGCAGCACGTTCAGGCCTTCGCGGAAGTTCGCCGTGATCGGGGTTTCGATAATTTCCCCCGACGGCTTGGCCATCAGTCCGCGCATACCCGAGAGCTGGCGGATCTGCTGTTTCGAACCGCGGGCGCCGGAATCGGCCATGATGTAAATCGGGTTTAGATGGCGTCCGGTGCGATCGTCCTCTTCCATCGACTTGAACATTTCGTCCGAGACGCGTTCGGTGACTTTCGACCAGATTTCGATGATTTTGTTATAACGTTCGCCCTGAGTGATGGCGCCTTCCTGATACTGCGATTGCACTTCAATCACAGCCTTTTCAGCATCCTTAACCAGTGCCGCCTTCGATTCCGGCACTACCATGTCGTCGATACCGATGGAGATACCGGCGCGCGTGGCGTAAAGGAAGCCCAGGTTCTTCACCTTATCGAGCATCCCCACGGTAACCTGCAGGCCGAACTTCAGATAGCAGTATTGCACCATCTGCGCCAAGCCCTTTTTCTTCAGCAAGCCATTGATGAACGGCATATCGTCGGGCATCACGTCGTTGAAGATGACGCGGCCGACGGTAGTGTCCATGTACTGCTTGGCGAATTCGATCGGCTCGGTATGCATGACGTTCTGGTTATCGAACGCCTTCACCAGATCGATCACGCGTCCCGTATAACGCAGCTTAATCGGGGTCAGCGTTTCCACTTCGCCCATTTCCAGCGCAATCAGCACATCGTCGGTGGAGGCGAAGGTCCGGCCAGCGCCTTTGGTGCCGGGCCGCGATTTCGTCAGGTAATAAAGACCCAATACCATGTCCTGGGTGGGAATGGCGATAGGAGCGCCGTGCGCCGGCGAAAGAATGTTGTTCGACGCGAGCATCAGCGTGGAAGCTTCAATCTGCGCTTCGGGCGACAGCGGGATATGGACGGCCATCTGATCGCCGTCAAAATCGGCGTTGAAGGCAGTACAGGTCAGCGGATGAAGCTTGATAGCCTTGCCTTCGACAAGCACCGGCTCAAACGCCTGAATGCCTAAACGATGCAGTGTAGGAGCACGATTCAAAAGAATCGGATGGTCTTTAATGACTTCTTCCAGAATGTCCCACACCACCGGATCCTGCTGCTCAACCAACTCCTTGGCCTGCTTGATGGTGGTGCAATGTCCACGCTGTTCCAGACGGTGATAGATGAAGGGCTTGAAAAGTTCCAGCGCCATCTTCTTCGGCAAACCGCACTGGTGTAATTTTAGTTCCGGACCAACTACGATTACCGAACGGCCGGAGTAATCGACGCGCTTGCCGAGCAAGTTCTGCCGGAAGCGGCCCTGCTTGCCTTTGAGCGTATCGGAGAGCGATTTCAGCGGACGATTGTTGGCGCCCCGCAGAACACGGCCCCGGCGGCCATTGTCGAACAACGCATCGACGGCTTCCTGCAACATGCGCTTTTCGTTGCGCACGATGACGTCGGGTGCGTGCAGTTCAATCAGCTTCTTCAGACGATTATTGCGGTTGATCACGCGGCGATACAGATCGTTTAAATCAGACGTGGCGAAGCGCCCGCCATCGAGCGGTACCAGGGGACGAAGTTCCGGGGGGATGACGGGAATGACATCGAGAATCATCCACTCCGGCTTATTGCCGGACTTGCGGAAGCTCTCGGTAACCCGCAGGCGCTTGGCGTACTTCAGCTTCTTCTGCTGTGAAGCCTCGGTCTTCATGCGCTCGCGAATTTCCAGGCTGAGCGATTCCACGTCGACTTTCTTCAGCAGTTCCTTAATGCCTTCGGCGCCCATCATGGCGACGTACTTGCCATAATATTCGGTGTCCAGCTGGCGTTTGCGCTCATCGCTGATCACTTCCGCCCGGCCCAGACCAGGGACTTCGCCGGGATCGACAACCACGAACGCTTCGAAGTAAAGGACGCGTTCCAGCTCCCGCAGCGTGATGTCCAGCAGGTAGCCGATGCGGCTCGGCAGACCCTTGAAGAACCACACGTGCGAACAGGGGCTGGCTAATTCAATATGACCCAAACGCTCGCGGCGAACCCGCGATAGAGTCACTTCCACGCCGCACTTGTCGCAGATAACGCCGCGGTGCTTCATGCGCTTATATTTGCCGCAGAGACACTCCCAATCGGCGATCGGACCAAAGATACGGGCGCAGAATAATCCATCGCGCTCCGGCTTGAACGTTCGATAGTTGATCGTCTCAGGCTTGGTGACTTCGCCATGAGACCAGCTCCGGATTTTTTCCGGGGACGCCAAACTGATTCTAATCGAATCGAAGTCGGCGATTAGATTCGCTCGATCGTACGGAGAGGAACGGTACATGATATCTCCTAATTAGGCTGCGGATCGCGGACTAAAGGCCGTAGGAACCCCTGTCTACTCCCGCAGCGGAAATCATCTGGCTTACACGGGCCATGGGGCCGCGAATCCTACAACTCGCGGACACCCACCCAAGACTGATTAATCGGCCGCCAATGCCGTATCCGGCACTTCCCGCGGCTTCTTCATCAATTCCACGTCGAGACACAAGGATTGCAATTCACGAATCAAAACGTTGAACGATTCCGGCACGCCCGGTTCCGCCGCCGCTTCACCCTTCACGATCGCCTCGTAAATCTTCGCCCGGCCGTACACGTCGTCGGACTTCGCCGTCAGGAGTTCCTGCAGGACATAAGCGGCTCCATATGCTTCCAGCGCCCAGACCTCCATCTCTCCAAAACGCTGTCCGCCGAACTGCGCCTTACCACCCAGCGGCTGCTGCGTGATCAACGAATACGGTCCAATGGAACGGGCGTGGATCTTGTCGTCCACCAGATGCGATAACTTCAGCATATAGATGTAGCCGACCGTCACCGGTTGTTCAAACGGCTGGCCGGTCATCCCGTCGGCCAGGTTGATTTTGCCTGAACTCGGCAGCTGTGCCGTAGCCAGCTGGGCCTTGATGTCTTTCTCGGCCGCGCCATCGAACACCGGAGTCGCAAAGAACTTCCCGATGCCTTCCGCCGCCCAGCCGAGATGGGTCTCAAGAATTTGACCGACGTTCATTCGGGACGGAACGCCAAGCGGATTCAGCACGATCTCCACCGGCGTGCCATCGGGAAGATAGGGCATATCTTCTTCGGGCACGATGCGCGCGATCACACCTTTATTTCCATGACGGCCGGCCATCTTATCGCCCACCGAAAGCTTGCGCTTCATGGCGATGTAGCACTTCACCAGCTTGATCACGCCCGGCGGCAGTTCATCGCCCTTGCGGAGTTTGGCGATCTTCTCGTCGGTGATCTTCTCAAGCACCGCGATTTGCCGCGAGGTCATCTCCTCGATCTCGTCGATCTGCTCGTTCAGCCGCATGTCCTTGTCCTTCAGCTTCATCCGCTTCAGGTCCCGGGCTCGCAGCTTCTCGATCATGTCGCGGCTTAAATCCACGCCCTTCGAGAGTAGTTTCTTGTTGGTCTTTTCATCGTGCAGGTCGGCTAGCAATTCCTTGCCGTCCAGCAGATTACCCAGACGCTTGGCGCGCTCGTCGTTGAGGATGCGTTTTTCGTCTTCCAGGTTGCGGTGCAGGCGTTCCACTTGCAGATCGAGAATCGCCTTGGAACGTTCATCGAGCTCGGCGCCCTTACGGGAAAACACCTTGCAATCGACAACCGTGCCTTCAATTCCCGGCGGACAGTAGAGCGAAGCATCCTTCACATCGCCGGCCTTTTCGCCGAAGATGGCCCGGAGCAATTTCTCTTCGGGAGTCAGCTGTGTTTCGCCCTTTGGCGTCACTTTGCCTACCAGAATGTCGCCCGGCTTCACGGTTGCGCCGATGCGGATAATGCCGCTTTCGTCGAGATTGCGCAGGAAGCCCTCGGCGATGTTGGGAATGTCCCGTGTGATTTCCTCGGGTCCAAGCTTAGTGTCGCGAGCCTCGATTTCAAATTCTTCAATGTGAATCGAGGTGTAATAGTCTTCCTTGACCAGCTTTTCGCTGACCACGATGGCATCCTCAAAGTTATAGCCGCGCCAGGGCATGAAGGCCACCAGCACGTTACGCCCTAATGCCAACTCGCCATTTTCCGTGCACGGGCCGTCGGCCAGCACGTCGCCCTTCTTTACCCGCTGCCCCTGGAAGACAATCGGCTTCTGGTTGATACAGGTGTTCTGATTGGAGCGCTTGAATTTCGTCAGGGAGTAAATATCGGCGCCGACTTCGCGCGACATCTGGCCTTCCTGGACGTTACCCTCGACTCGGACAATGATCCGTTCGCTATCCACCGAATCGACCACGCCAGCGCGCTTGTTAATTACCACCGCGCCAGAATCGCGAGCCGTCACGCGCTCCATGCCGGTACCCACGTACGGGGCTTCGGCGCGCAGCAGCGGGACCGCCTGGCGTTGCATGTTCGATCCCATCAACGCCCGATTCGCATCGTCGTTTTCAAGGAACGGAATCAGGCTCGCCGCCACCGATACCAGCTGTTTCGGACTGACGTCCATGTACTGGATTTCATCGCGATGCTTCAGCACGAAGTTGCCGGCCTGCCGGGCGTTGACCAGTTCCTTTACGATGCGTCCGGCCGGATCGAGCTCGATGTTCGCCTGGGCGACAATGTATTTGTCTTCTTCCCACGCCGACAGGTAATCGCAATAAGCCTCAAATTCGATGGCTTGCTTCAGCTTTCCATCGGCATTCAGCTTTTCGATTTCCGCCCGCAGAACTACGTCGCCAACCTTGTAATTGGCTTCGCCCGGGTTCAGAATCTTCACATCGTCGATGACGCCCCCATCCTTCACCCTGCGGTACGGGCTCTCAATGAAGCCGTACTCGTTGATCCGGGCAAAGCAGGAGAGCGACGAAATCAAACCGATGTTCGGACCTTCCGGCGTTTCAATCGGGCAGATGCGGCCGTAGTGCGTCGGATGCACGTCGCGAACCTCAAATCCAGCTCGTTCGCGCGACAAACCACCCGGTCCGAGAGCCGACAGGCGGCGTTTATGCGTGATCTCCGACAACGGATTCGTCTGATCCATGAATTGCGATAGCTGGCTTGACCCGAAGAACTCGCGGATCGCCGCCATCACAGGCTTCGCATTCACCAGGTCATGCGGCATAGCCGTCGACATTTCCTGGTAGACCGACATCTTTTCCTTGATCGCCCGCTCCATCCGAACCAGGCCGATGCGGAACTGATTCTCCAGCAATTCGCCCACGGCGCGAACACGGCGGTTACCCAGATGATCGATATCGTCCACCTGCGGACCACCGGGCGTACCGACAGCTTTGCGGAGTTTCAACAGATACTTAATGGTGTCGATGAAATCTTTCTGATCGAGCGTGCGCTTGTCCAGACCCGTAAAATCGGCCTTGTCATGCAGCTTGATATTAAACTTCATTCGACCGACACGGGAGAAATCGTACTTCCTGGCATCAAAGAACATGCCTTGGAATAACTGCGTGGCGGTATCGATGGTGGGCGGATCGCCCGGGCGCAGCTTGCGGTAGATTTCGAGCAAGGCGTCGTTCTGCGACTTCACCGCGTCCTTGCGCAGAGTGACAGAAATCACATTACCCGATTCGTCGCGCTCAGGGAAGAAAATCTCGAAATTCGGAATGCCCGCTTCAATCAGCTTGCCGACGGTAACGGCGGTCAGTTCATGGTTGGCTTCCACCATGACTTCACCGGTCTCCATATCGACGACATCCGCCGCCACATAGGCGCCTTCCAGATCGTTCGGCGCTACTTCCACCTGTTCGACTTTGGATTTCATCAGCTCACGGTAAACACTAGCCGTGATCTTCCGCCCTTGCGGTACAACCGTATCGCCTGCTTTATTCAGGATGGCGTGCGATAGCTTCAGCCCAATCAGGCCGTCACCGACCTTCCAGAACAGCTTGTTTTCGGCGATGGAAATATCGCTGACCTTATAGAACGCATGCAGAATCTCAGCATCGGTCTTCAGGCCTAAAGCCCGCAGAAACACGCTGCCATAGAACTTCCGCTTGCGGTCGATTCGGACATAGAGCAGGTTCTTGTTGTCGTACTCGAACTCCACCCAACTGCCGCGATAGGGAATGATTTTGCCGAGGAAGTAACCCTGCGCCGCGACGCGCTCAAAGAACACGCCCGGGGAACGATGCAACTGGGACACGATCACGCGCTCGGTACCGTTGATGATGAACGTTCCGTTCTCCGTCATCAGCGGAATTTCGCCAAAGAACACTTCCTGCTCTTTGATATCGCGGATTGTTTTAACGCCGGTTTCTCCGTCTTTATCGTAAACGGTCAGGCGGATGGTCACTTTTAATGGAGCGGCGTACGTCATGCCCCGCTCTTCGCATTCCGCCACGTCATATTTCAACTGCAGGCCGACAGGGTCGCCGCAACGATTACAGAAGGTAACGATGTTCTTATTGAAAGTGCCGCAGCGGTGGCACAATACATCGCCTAGATGAAAAGGATCGGTCTTAATCGTAGCGCCGCAATTCGGATTGCGGCAAGTGGACCGCAAGTGATGCAGGCCCTTCAAATTTCCGCACTTGCACTCCCAATTGCCGATCGAATAATCGACGAATTCCAGTTGGCTCAGGCCGCGGAAATCCGAGATCGGAAACACCGAATTGAAGACGCTTTGCAGACCCGTATCTTCACGCTCACTCGGCAGCAGGTCCATTTGCAGAAATCGCTCATAGGATTTCTTCTGGACCTCAATCAAGTTCGGGATCGGGATCGAAGTTTTAATTTTCGAAAAATCAACACGCTCGCGGGTTGCGCCTCTTGCCAGAATTTGCATTTTCTACTCCTCAGGGTCGAACGGCACACGACAAGGACAAATAACTAAGCAGCGCCCTGTGTTTCCACAGAGAGCGCTGAATCGCTGAATACCAGCGGGAGAGCCTGAAGCCAGCCCTTGACAGAAGGCTTTAGGCCACGATGCACGATGGCTACTACGTTAGGATTCGGAAACGGCTCGATGAGAGCGGATACGGAAAGACACACTTCACGCTGAGCACTTGCGCGCAGGGCAAAGCTGTGTGCAGCTCCGGAAGAACAGCACATCAAATCGCAGGATGCGAAAGTCACAAGAAGAAGGACCGGCGAAATCTCCGGTTTGGGTCAACTTTAGGGTAGCAAACGGAATCGCGCTAGTCAAATGCCGCATCCATGGGATCCCCATCGGGATGGCGCACCGTCCACGGCAGCCATCCTCGACAGGGCTTGGAAACTACTTAACCTCGACAGTGGCGCCGGCGTCGGTGAACTTCTTCCGAATCGTCTCCGCTTCGTCCTTAGTGACGCCTTCTTTAATCGGCTTCGGTGCGCCGTCCACCAGATCCTTGGCTTCCTTCAAGCCGAGGCTGGTAACTTCGCGTACTGCCTTGATGACATTGATCTTGTTGGCGCCCGCAGCCGTCAACACGACCGTAAACTCCGTCTTTTCTTCCACTACCGGAGCCGCTGCCGCCGCGCCCCCAGCCGCCGGAGCCGCCACCGAGGCCGCCGCCGCCGATACGCCCAGCTTTTCTTCCAGCAACTTGACGAGCTGCGATGCTTCAAGCAGCGTCAACCCTTGAATCTGTTCCGCGATTGCGTTAATGTCCGCCATTTTGTCTTCCTTAACTCCTATAGGTTGTAGGTCTGAGGTGGTAGGCCGTCGAAGCCACTACCCTTGAAATTTGTTTTCCTTGACGCCCTGATCGACCACGATGGCCAGATTCCGGCCCACGCCGCCAATCGCCGTCACAAGCCGCTGTGCCGACGCGTTGATCATGAACAATAGCTTGGACAGAACTTCTTCCTTCGGAGGAAGCGCCGCCAATTCCTGAATCGACTTTACTTCGATAACCCGGCCATCCACCATCCCCGCTTTGAAAACCAGCGCCGGATTGGTCTTGGCATAATTTATTAAAGCCTTAGCCAGGGCCACCGGATCGTTATTGGTGTAGGCTACCGACGTCATACCCTTCAAATCGCCCAGCAATTCCGAAGTCGACGTTCCTTCCGATGCCTTGGCGGCCAGGGTGTTTTTCACTACCTGATACACACCGCCCACGCCGCGAACCGTCTTGCGCAGTTCGAAATCCTGAGCGACGGTCATCTTCTCGTATCCAGCGACGAAGATGTGCTTGGTGGTAACCAGCTCTTTCTTCAATTGCTCGAGGTCTTTTTGCTTTTCCGATCGTTCTTTCATACGTAATCCTCGGGGAATTTCAAGGCTCGGCGAAGCGTTTCCGCCCCAGCCCAATCGTTAAATCTGTTTCGCGTTGTAAACGGTTGTATCCAACTGGACGCCGGGGCCCATCGTGGAACAGATGGTTGCGCTCTTGACGTATTTGCCCTTGGCTGCCGACGGCTTGGCTTTGATTACCGCTTGAATCAAACTGGCGGCGTTTTCAAACAGCTTTTCGGTGGTAAAGCTGACTTTACCCACCGGCGCATGAATCACACCCGTCTTATCGACACGAAATTCGACCTTACCGGCCTTGATCTCGTTCAGCGCGGTGATCACGTCGTTGGTCACCGTGCCGGTCTTCGGATTGGGCATCAAACCGCGCGGACCCAGGATCTTACCGAGCTTACCGACCGAGCGCATCATGTCCGGCGTGGCGATGATAGCGTCGTAATCGGTCCAGCCTTCGGTCTGGATCTTCGTCACCATATCTTCGCCACCGAAATAATCGGCGCCGGCCGCTTGCGCTTCCTTGATCTTGTCGCCAGAGGCGATCACCAGCACCTTTTTCGATTTACCCAAACCATTCGGCAGCACCACGGTGCCCCGAACCATTTGGTCGGCATGCTTTGGATCTACGCCAAGGCGGAGATGTAGTTCGACAGTCTCATCGAACTTTGCAAATTTGATTTTCTGGACGAGAGGCACGGCCTCTTCGAGAGTGTAGGGGCGGGGCTGAACCTGCTGCGCCGCGGATTGAAATTTCTTACCTGTTTTCGCCATTGGGCCTCATTGGTGCAGACGGCTCGAACTTATCCCAATCAAGAGATAGCCCGGCCTCCCACTGAAGGAGCGTTTATGAAACGCAACCGTAAGAATAGCAAAGAACGGAGCAATTTGTCTACCAAGGTTTCAAGATATTTTCACTGCCCGGCCATCTACGCAATCGACCAATCCTCGGGGGCCGGCGCCGGACCCTGATCGTCCGCCTGCTCTCCCCCGCCATCTTCATCTGTTGCGCTCGACTCGTCCCGCGGCGCTTCGGAAGTCGAATTATCGGCTGTGAATATCTCCTCTGCGGTATCCGGTGGCGCCGGAACCACACAACCCAGCGCAACCAACAGCATCTTTTCAATTACCGTTCTCACGGTTCCGCTATTAAACGCGTCGGCGTGATCAACGCCGCGAACTTCCAACTGCCTCATCGAAGGATCTCGAACGAAGACATTTCCCGTCGCGTCGGTGGATGTTTCGGCCATCGTGAAAAGGCTGCTGCCGCTGGTTTCGGGAACGGTTCCGTCCCCTTGATCGCGGCGTTGGATTTGAATGCCCCGCTGCTTGTCTCCTTTGGCGGGGGTATTGAATCGCGCCGCGACATCGGTTTCAACTCGCGTGCTATAAATCGCCCACGTCTTCGGGTGCTTGTACTTGCCTAACCATTTATGGAAAGCATCGGATTCCGTCATCCGCGACCGCATGTCGGCCGCAACGGCTCTCTTTCCCGCTACGGGCCACACAATTCCTGGTGGGCCACCGGGATCGAGATACCAGCGGAACATCGGGCTGGTCCAAGCGGCCGGCTTCGACAGACGATCGTCCCACAGCCAGTCGAGCGTGAGGTCCCGATAGTCATTGTTGGGTATCAGTTCACAGGGCCCACGAAGACTGCTGAGAAGTGTGGCGAATTCCTCCGGAGTGGTCCCTTGGATATTCGCCAGTCCCCAGCCTCCATCCAGCTTTTTGATCGCTCCGGTGTACATTCGCCGATAAAAGACCACGGCGCCCGTGGCCGGTTGCACCACGTGAATAACGCCCTGGGCTTTAGCGGCCGTCCCGCCATTGGCAAAGAGGCAGGAGCGGCACACAATGCCCCCCATGCTGTGGCTGATCAGGATAAATTCTTCCGCTTTCTCCTCTTTCAGGATTCGCGTTATTGCCGTATTCAGGAATGCTCCGGAGCCTCGATTGCCCTGGCGCCAGTCATAGCCCACCACCCACACCGGCGTTTGGGCGCAGAGCGTCGTCAAACCTTCCAATTGCCGCAGATACTCAATGTAAAAGTCAGTCACGACGCCGGCCCATCCGCGCCTGATCTGAGCGGCGGTCAATTTCTTGTTGGTATCGATGACAGTCGCGGGCTGCCAAAACCCCATCTCGTTGCGAGCGTCATCGGCGGAGACACGAACCCAGTGCAGCATGGCCCATGTACTGTCGGGATCCCAATCCTCGTCCGCCACCGGGAAGTGCAGTCTCGTACCCATCACCCCTGGCACGAAAATGATGGGGACTCGCCGCGTGTTTAGAGTGTTGGTACCCTGTCTGACGATAGCCGGCATCGCTTTTAATGAACCGTTTCAAAGGTGCCGATCCACTGCCGGAACAAGCCATCCATCTGACTTGCCTCCGCTGCCGGACCCCGCGTGAAAGCTTCAATCTGGATCGCCCCAATCGTAAACGCGGCCTTGCGTACGGCTGAGGGCGGATCCTCGTTTCCCGGGACTGTAAGCATGTAGGAGACAATCTCCACAGGCCCTAGTTTTGTGTCGACGGACTCCGCTTTGCGATCCTTGCCATTCGCGTTTTCCCTTCCTTCGCTCTCTAAAAATCGCTGGCGCGCGATCGCGTCCGCTGCGTCGAAATACTGAAATCCCAGGACGGCGTGACCAGTGAGGGAGGCGAACTGAATCGTCCTCGGCGGCGAAAGTGTTTTCGGTACATCGAGCGTCATGCGCTTGGCCCAACGCCGGACATAAGCGGATGGCGTCGCGATCGTTGGGGTGCGCCGGGCTGGCACAACACTGCGCAGAATGTGCTCGAACCGTTGTTGGGCGTTACTGTCGGCCGCCCTGGCAACGTAGGAGATCTGCAGATAGATTTCCGGCGTCGGCAAAGCAACCGCCCATCGTTCGCGATACAAAACCCCATCGGCTTCGAACGTGAACGACAACGTCCGCGCCGCCATGCCGTCTACTCGCGCGCCCGCCTCGGCCTCAAGCGTGACCTTACCGGGGACGACGATATCCAGGTTATCCCTTCGCAAAGCTAGTAGCGCCGGCAAATCCGTGGCTTCGGCTGGACGCGCGCCAAAGCTGACGGTCAAAAGCTCGCGGCGCGAAGAATCTTTAAAAGTATAGTTGGAGCTATCTTCGAAGCCTGCCGGAGAATCGAAGCTGAAACCTTCGAAATTAATCCGCATGGATTGTCCTTTTGCCCGTGGCTGCCAATCGCTCTGGGCGAAGGCCGTGCCCCCCAGTAGCATTAGCGAAAATAGCAAGATCTTCAAAATCAGCTCCCATAAGCGGCCTTTAACGCATCCTTGGTTGCCTGATCCAGATTTCCGCTCACCGCAAGCTTCTTGCTTTTCTGAAACGCGGCTAGCGCTCCGGGAAGTTCTCCATCTCCGGTGAAGCCAAGACTTTTCAGCCTTTCCATCGCTCCGGTTGGTTCATCGATCGGATTCAGATGACCTAGATTGAGTGGGTACTCTTCGTCCGTATCGAGCAGACGAAGCGTACCAGTCTGGGCGTTGGGTGAGATCGCCTGCTCGATCCAACCATCCCCATCCGTCGATCCTTCTAGAACGCGTCCGTCGATAATCAGTTGATATTTCTCATCGGCGCGGGGCTTATCGTCGCGCAGTAGACGGAGCTTCAGCTTCGCCGGAGCCGACTTTAACTTGAACTTATGGCGCTGATCCGTGGCTGAGGCGATTTCCTTTATTTCCTTATCCGGAATAAATACGATATCGCCGGCGAACAAGACATTGGGATCCTTGCGCTTCTGCTTCAGGGCAAAATTGTTAGCATGATTCCAAATCGTTTCCGGCAGAAAACCCCGCTCCGCCGAAATACTGGAAATGCAATCGCCCTGCTGGACTTCGTAGTCGGCCATAGGCTTATCAGACTGGTATTACTCTAACTCTGTGTGTCGAAACTAAAACGTTACATTTTTACTGTACGTAAGAAACGCATCGTCACAAATCCCAGACCAATTACGGCCAATCCCAAAGTCACATACAGAATTTCCGGATGCTGCTCACTCCACGGCTTCGACGGCGCGGCTGGTTCGCGATATTCGGGATTCGTCTCTTGCGCGCCTAGGCTCGCCCGCAGTTCGTCTTTCGGAGCGGAGTGGGCCACCACGAAAGGCAAATCATACGCCGGTTGTTTTGCTTCGGCATTTCCGTAATAAAGCCAATACGCGCCGGCGGTGGCCTGAAATCTTACTCTTCTGCTGAGCGCTTCGACATAAACTTTTCCGATTGCCAGAGGCCGGTCGTCGCGATTGAAAATCCGTAGACGCAGATAGCGGAGATGCTGCTCGGGGAAGGCCACTCCTAGTTGCTCATCGCCCCCCACCCGGGAAATTGCCGCGCTGCCAACATACTCATAATCCTTGGGCTCGTGACTGGCCGATACTTCCACGGCACGGTAGAATTCCGGCGTCGATATATCCAAACGAACCCGATCTTGGGGATATCCCTCCACTCCCAGGTCGATATCGATGACGGTGCTTTGCGTCTTCGGCTCCTCAATCGGAGTTGGCTTGCTCTCCAGAATCGTCTCCCGGCGGGCGTCCGTTTCCCGATGGAAATTAGCCCAACAATTACTCACCAGATTTGGATTGTCGAGGCCAAAGATGGTGGCTCGCACATAGCGCCGTGTCGAAACCGGATAATCGACGCTAAGCACCGATACCTTGCGTCCATCGTGCTCGAAATCGAAGATTGAGCCGTCGGCTCTGGCCACTGACCAGTTGCGGTTGTCGGCGCTGGTTTCAATGCGCACCTTGCGCCTGAAATCGCTCGCGTCAATCGCGAAACGAAGCCGATTGTGCTTGCCTTGCTGGCCTAAATCGACCGTGAGTTGCACGCCCGTTCCGGCAACCGTTGCCTTATCGAGGACCTGTCCGGAGAGTTCGCGATCTTCAGAAGTTCCGGCCAGTACGTCCAGCAAATAGGGAACTTCGTTGCCGTCTTTCAGCACGCGCAGATCCGCCAGATCGGCCCGCGATCCGGCATAGACGGGGCGATCCAGACCAACCGTTACCGGTGCCGGGCCAGAAACGCTGATCGAGCGCCGGAAATGCCACGACGCCCCCGTGAAATCCGCAAAAGCCAACACCGTCCAAAAGCAGAGACTAAGACGGCAGATTTTCACTGGGCGCATCCTTTAACCAGCTTTCAATTGTCGAGCGGTAGCGTGAATATACATACGAGGTCAAGAGCAGCAACGCTCCTAGCGCGGCGAACGCACCAATCAAGTAGGCCCCACCTAACTTCCAAACGTCGTAGAGGTAAAGTTTTAGCACGACGATGGCAAGCAACCCTAATCCCATATAGCGATTGAGAGCGGACCGCCCGTAGACGCCCAGAGTCACCAGCATTACGCCGTAAATCGCCATCAGGATCGACATCCAGGTGCTGGAGGAATTCGAGACATTGGCCGGCGTGGTGGTGCGCTCCACCGAATCGAGGACCTCCATTCCGCAGGTAATCAGAAAAACAAAATGACCGGCGATATAGGGGAAGGCCGCGAGCTTGCTGGGGCGGATCCACCACGCCGCCAGCCACATCGCGATCGCCGAGACAACGAATGTCAGGAAACGCGGGTTAGCCAGAGCGGCGTGCGTATTGGCGGGAGTGGGAATTCCGTCGATCAGGAACAAACGGCCCAGAACAAGAAGGAAGATTGCGAAGACGCCGAGCAGCATCTTTCGCTCCTTCGTCCTGTTGGCGATCCAGGCCAGCGCCGCGCCCTCCAGCGCCCAACTTAGCGTGATGCGATAGCCCACGAACTGTATCGGTACAGCCAGCGTGAGGAAACACAGAGCGACACCGGCGGAGAGAAGCACCGGACGGGCATCGCGCTTATCGGCGGGTTGCGATTGCCAAACCCACATCCCCAATCCCAGATGCAGGGCCGCCAGAGCCACCGAGAAGAGGCCGATGAAGGCATGATACGCCGGCTCCATCAGCGCGTAGCCCATGCCGAAGTAAGCGGCTCCATTGAGGATGATAATCAGATACTCGAAGCGGCGGATCGGTACCTTGCGGTACACAACGCGCCAGGGCATCCAGAAGAAGAACAACAAGAACGCGACTGTAATGGTAAGGAACAGGGCACCGATCGGTTTCGACGTATGATCGGAAACCCAATTGTGATCGGAGGCCCAACCCAGGAATGTAAGCCAGAAGAACGTGAAGCTGACGCTGAGCGCCGTACCCCAATTGCGCAGATCGGCGATGGCCATGCCGGCGAAAGCAAGCAGGACGCTCAAGACCAGGAAGGCCGGTACCGAACTGCTGGATGGCGAGAAAATCGCCGCCAGCGCCATAGCCGTGAAGGCGTGCGATAGGGCGTGAATCCAGCGCGAGCGCACCGTGCACGACATCGCGTAATAGGACAGTACGAATACCGTCGCCACCAGTTCTTTTCCTGCCCTATACCATTGGCCGACCCACGCCAGATACAGAATCGCGGTCGAGATAAAGGCTAGCCATTCCAGCAGAATCCAACCGCGGGCGCGAGCGATGGCCAGCGCTCCAACATTGAGCAGCGTCAAATACCCGAAGAATATCCACGGCGCATCCTGCCCGGTGCTGAGCAGCAGGGGTGTGGCGTATCCGCCAAACAGCCCTAAGACAGCAATCGCCACGGCGTTATAGCGCAGGGCCAAGGCTCCGGCCGCGCTGGTCACCACCAACATAGAAACGAATGCCAGAGATTGCGGAAGCTTGTGGTAGTAGGCGAAACCGGCGAAGAACGACAGATATAAGATGGCGATGCCGAGGCCCGTGATGCCCTGGGCAAACACTTTTTGACCGCGCTTCCAGAGCACATCGCCGCCGGCTAAAGCCACCAGTCCGGCGATGATACCCAGCGCCACCCGGCCCGTTTCGCCGATCATCCCATTGTCGACGGCGTATTTGAAGAAGAACGCTACGGCGATAATCGAGGTGATCGCGCCCACTCGATTTACCAACGTCAGCCCAAAGCGGGTTTCAATTTTGGGGCGGGCCGGCTGGACCTCGGCTAGTGGGAGCGTTTCCCCATCCGGCAGTGGACCGAAATTCATCGGAGGCGGTGTCGCCACAGCAATCGGCAGCGGCGGTGGAATGGGTTCGTTCCGCGGAATCGGGGGCGCCATCGCAACCGGCTGGTATGCGGGGATGCCGACGCGCTGCTCAATAGCGGTCAACCGTCCCTCAAGCGATTCCAGTCGCCGCAATACGCGCCCGATCGCCTCCGACAGAGCGTCCATGCGCTGATTTTCTAATCCGTGCGGCTGCTCATCGGGTGGGGACATTCTTTGTAGTGTATCCCCAAACGGAAGAAGGCTATTTGCTGCTGGGTCCGAACTCCAAGACCATGCGCCCTCCGGGTCCTTTATAAATGAGTGCCAGGTCTTTCAGCTTGATCTTCTTGCCTTCAATGGGAAAGTAGAGCAGTCCGCTTTCCGTGTCGGAAATCTCTTTCTCCGGAAACACCTTGTTCTTCAGGATCGTGAAGAGAGGACTATCGCCGGAGCTCTTCTCGTCCATCGTCGTTTTCGCGTCCATGTCGTTAGTGAGGGTCACCCCCGGTGAGCCCCCGCCGAACGGACCCATTCCACCGCCCACCGATGTCTTACTCGTTTTCGCATTTGGGCGGGTGACGACGAGTGCGCCTTTACCGGCGATCTGGCTGGGAGTAAACGCAGTAGACCGTTGGCCGTCATTGTGGCTGAGCAACTCGAAATCATTCAGACTGACCGACACGGGCTTATCGGACCTGACCGAAACCGTCGCCTGAACCAATACATAACCCTCGCCCAGATCCGCACCTAGCGTATTATGGATTTCCGTGCGATCAACGATCGCTTTAGCGGAGATATCGAGGTTCTCATTGCCCATCTGACCCAGGGGCGGCGTCTTCTTCTCCGCTAGCAAAACTAATGGCAAATAAATGAGCAAGACGATAGCGCGAAGGGGCATCGAAGGACCTCCTCCGCATTATAACGGCCTAATCCCCTAAAGATCTTAAATTCCTTTGCCGATCAGCAGTATGAATATCGGTAGACCTGGTCTGCTCGTCAAGAGCGCCAAGTCGCAGTCTTGGGGTCACTTACATAATCATGAAACGTCTTGTTTTTTCTATATTTCTCTTACTGTTGCAAGCGACCGCAGTTCTCGTCCAGGCACAGCAAGGTAGTACAAGCAGTGTTTCTGTCGGGCCGTCGGCGGGGGTCGTTCGGTTCTATGTTGACGGCCAGTTCTACACTTCGCGGCAGGTATTCACCTGGCCAACCGGTAGTAAACACATCCTGGAGTTTGCCGTTCAGCAGCTCCCGGACGGCTCGACCGCTCTCTATCAACAGAGTCTGGATGGACAGTATCGCTACCAGTTCGGCGGATGGACGGATTCGACTGGCCAAACTTCGCCCGCGCCAGTTTATACCGTAACAGCGAACCCAGCCGTCACCTCCATCACGGCGATAGTCACCGTCCAGGTCCGCGTGAGTGTACTCTTTTCCAGTGATCCTTCAGGCCCGGTCACCAACTGCGGAGCCCCCGGCAACCCACCGCAAGATGGAAACCGCCCGGGCGTCGTGTCGATCGGCGGAACCTGTATCGGCTCGAATCTCATCAGCTTTCAACCGGTGGGCCCGGTACCGATCTCAGCGTTCCCCTATCCCGGCTATGTTTTTTACGGATATTCCGTAAACGGCGTCTTCTATTCGTCGTATGTGAGCACTGTCACGGTTAATGGCCCGACAGTCATCAACCCGATATTCCTGGCCGCCAAGCGGGTAAAGTTCGTTACCAACCCCTATGGCCTGCAGTTGTTGATTGATCGCTCGCCGACTCCTACTTCCAGCGGCTATCTGGTTGACCCTAATCAACCTTACGGCACAGGTGTCTGTACGCCGGATCCCTATAAACTGCCGCCGTTGGCGCCCGCTGGGCTTGTACCGCTGTGCTATGGGGAATTCGATTTCCTACCAGGTTCGACGCATATTCTGGCTGCCCCGGATTCGCAAGTCGATGGTTCGGGCCAACTCTACGTACTCGATTCATTCAGTACTGGCGGCGCTCAAAATACGGTTTATACCGCGGGGCAGGATACGACTATCAAAGATACGGTCGTCGCTAATTTCATCCGCGGCGTGCGCGCGAGCTTCGTCACGGTGCCTGGCAATTTGAACTTGCAGATCGACGGGCGTACGAATTGGCCGGGCTATAACTTCGTTTGGGGTACGGGCACGCAGCACACCATCGTGGCGCCCGCAACGCAGACCATTAAGGGCCGTACGTACACCTTCGTGAGTTGGTCCAATGGCGGCGGGGCGAGCCAAACCGTGTCACCCGACATCGCCGTCGGTACGCTACGCCTGACCGCGAACTTCGCTTTGTTGGCCCAGGCGACTATTACCAGCAATCAGCCCGGCGTTTCTTTAACTGTCGATGGCACTGTTTGCAAAACCCCCTGCGTGATCGACCATGCACTGGGTAGCCAAGTGCAGATTACCGCGCCAGATTCGATTCCCCTGGGGCTGACCGCGCGCTTGGATTTCGCGGGATTTTCCGATGGCATCAACACCAGCACGCGGAGTCTGAGTTTCAATGCCGACACGCAGAACATTTTCGTCAACTATCAGACGTCTTATAAGTTGACCGAGACGTCCGATCCGGCCGGCGGAGCGGATTTCGTCAACACCCCGGCTTCGGCGGACGGCTTCTATACCAGCGGCACCGCGGTGTCGGTAGTCGCTACGGCCCGGCCCGGGTTCAAGTTCCGGCGCTTTGCCGGTGATCTCACGGGGACTTATAACGGGGGTGTGGTCGTGATGTCGGCGCCGCACACCGTCATCGCCTTGCTGGATCGCGTACCTTTCATCCCGCCCGCGGGAATCAAGAACGCCGCCGGCGATACTCCGGATGGCACCATCGCTCCGGGATCCATCCTGGCGATTTACGGCGAGAGCCTGGCGCCCGGCCTTGCAGTCGGTCCAACCAATCCGCTTGCCCAAACCATTTCCAATGTCACGGTCAGCGTCAATGACCGTGTGCTGCCGCTGCTGTTCGTATCTCCCCAGCAGATCAACGCGCAGCTCTTCTCCGATGTGCCGGACGGCATTTACACTCTGAAGGTTCAAGCGCCCGGCAATCCCGACATCCTGGGAACTTTCACGGTAGCCCGCAACTCGCCTGGCTTGTTCGCTCAAGTGATTAACGGACAACTGTATACTGTCGCTCTTCATGCGGACGGTACCCCGATCACCGCCGATAGTCCGGCGATCCAAGGCGAGGTAATTACGGTATACGGTACCGGATTTGGGCCTTATACGAAGCCGGTTGTAGATGGCTTCGCAGCCGATGCGTCGCAGAACCCGCTGGTGGATCCGCTGCAGATTACGGCGGGCGACATTCCGCTGGATACGATCTTCGCCGGAGCCGGATCGGGGTACGTCGGTACCTCGATAGTACAGTTCCGGATCACCTCCGTGCTGCCGTCGGGGTCCACCGTGCCGCTGAAGGTAACCGTGAACGGAAAGACCAGTAATTCCGTTCTCCTGCCACTGAAATAGCTACGGACGGGCCGCCATCGGGAATTTGGCGGCCCTTCCCATACATTAAAGTTCTCGCTATTTTGCCCCGTCCAGCAGCAAAATTCCGCTATTCAAGTTCGATACCATATCTGAGTTGACCCGAAGGAAGTAACCTCCATGTCCCGACCCGTTATCAAACAATCGATATTCGCTTTAGTGCTATCCATCGCTTCGCTGCGCGCGCAGAACATCATCACCACTGTTGCCGGAACAGATGTCAGCTTCCAAGGCGATGGGCGTCCCGCGACGCAGGCGGCACTGGGTATCATGTTCTTCCCCTTTGTCGCGAAGGATGGATCGGTGTATGCAGGCGATCTGGAAAATCAACTCGTAGTTCGGGTGGATGCCAGGGGCATTCTGCATGTGGTGGCGGGCAACGGCATAGCCGGCCGAAGTCCTGACGGCATTCCGGCCACCGGAGCTTCCTTGAACAATCCCGTAGGAATCGCTCAAGGTCCCGACGGGTCAATTTACATAGCCGACAGGCTGAACTGGAAGATTCGCCGGATCAACCCCGACGGGACTCTTTCGACGATCACCGGCGGTGGATTTGCAGGATTCTCACAAGACAATATTCCCGCCAGCACGGCGCTTGTGGGGACTTTGGAAGATGTCGTGGTGGCACCGGATGGCACGTTGTATTATTCCGACAGCAAGAACCACGTCGTACGCAAAATTTCCCCCTCGCAGGTTCTCACCACAGCCGCGGGCGTCGGCAAGGCGGTATTCAGCGGGGATGGCGGACCCGGCAACCAGGCGGGATTATCGCAGCCGTCAGGGCTCGCTTTGGACGGAAACGGAAACCTCTATATCGCCGATGTGGGCAACGGACGAGTTCGCCGCGTAACCACCGATGGCAAAATCAGCACGGTTGCGGGCGGTGGGCGGACTGGCGGAGTCGTCGATGGCAGCGCGGCCGTGGGATCGAATCTCGGCTGCCCCACGGGAGTGACGGTTGATCCGGCAAACAATTTCTATGTCGCCGACCCTTGCCAGAATATGATCTTTCGCGTCGATACCGCGGGCAAGATCACACGGTTTGCCGGTAGCGGCGGACCTGGATTCTCCGGCGACGGCGGGCCCGCGTTACGCGCCGCGTTCCGTCCCTGGGGACTTGCTTCCGATCAGGCTGGAAACATTATCGTCGCCGATTATCAGAATCGCCGATTACTGAAAGTGGATACGGGCGGAACGCTCACCACGCTTGCCGGCAACGGTCAATTCCGCGTTTTCCCCGAAGGCACGCAGGCCACCTCGGCTCTACTGTTCAATCCCAAAGGCGTGTCGTTCGATGCCGCCGGTAATATGTATATCGCCGACACGCTAAACAGTAAGGTGCGCGTCGTCCACGCCGACGGGACAACGAATACGTTTGCCGGCGACGGAATCTCCCGCTATCAAGGGGACGGCGGAAGTGCGCTGAACGCCTCTTTGGATGCGCCCTTTCGTGTCGATTTCGACCCCAGCGGCAACGCCTTCATCGCCGACGCTTCGAATAATCGCGTTCGCCAGGTTACGCCCGATGGCATCATCACCACCTTCGCCGGCGGTGGGCAATCGAAGGCCGATGGCGTCGCCGCTACCAGCGCGATTTTGCACACGCCATCGCGCGCTCTGCCCGACGGTAAAGGAAGCGTCTATATTAGCGACCTCGAAAATTTCGTGGTCCGGCGCGTAGGGCCCGATGGATCGATCGTCACCGTGGCGGGCAATGGCAACGGCGTCTTTTCAGGCGATGGCGGTCCGGCAACCCGCGCCGGTTTGTCTTATCCAACATCCATTGCCTTTGATTCCAGCGGCAATCTCCTGATCGCCGATGCCTTAGCCAACCGTATTCGACGTGTTGCCAACGGTGTGATTCAGACTATCGCTGGCAATGGCACGGCGAGTTCAACGGGCGATGGTGGCCCGGCAACCAGCGCGACGTTAAATTTACCGGTCGGGATGACAGCCGATTCGGCGGGCAACATCTACATCGTGGAAAAGGCCGGTAATCGGATTCGCAAAATTAATGCCGCCGGAATTATATCCACCGTGGCCGGCAATGGCAGCCCGGCGTTCAGCGGTGACGGTGGATTGGCGACGAGTGCCTCGCTCTTCAAACCCGATCAAGTGACATTGGATGCCGCGGGCAATCTCTATATCGCCGACGAGTTCAATAATCGAATCCGCAAAGTTTACGCTGCATCGGGAACCTTTAGCGCCACTCTCGGATCGCCAAAAGGTGCGATCACAAGCGGCGCCGCGGCCACCACCTATCAATCGCTTGTGCTATCCAGTACGCTGCCCGGTCTGCAATTTTCCGTCACCACGAAAACCAGCGATGGCGGCGATTGGCTTCAAGTAAGCGCCACCAGTGGGTCTATGCCCTCGACCCTCGATATCATCATCGACCCGTCGAATCTGCCGCCGGGAAGTTATACCGCTACCTTGACCGTGACCGCCCCCGGCGCCACCCCGCCGGTGCAAACCGTTACTGTTCAGATTTCCGTTGGGGCGGCACTTCCACCGGCTCTCAAATTGGATTTGGCTTCAAAGACGGTCAGCACGATGCAGGGTGGATCGCCGGTGACCACAACTATCGGCTTGCGCAATATTGGCGGATCTGCTGTAACGTTCAAAGTAAGCGCCATATCGGCGCCCGTGAGTTGGCTTTCGGTGACCGCGCCCGTAACAACGGTTACGCCCAGCAATCCGGTCGCTCTAACGATCACCGCGACGCCGGGAAGCTTGCCGCCGGGAACATATACCGGCACCATCACGGCCAGCGGTACAGCAAGCAGTGGCGCGAGTGTGACGGCGCAAGTGAACATCGCGCTCACTGTCACCAACAGTCCTCGCGTCCTGTTGCTATCTCAAACGGGCCTGACATTTAACGCTACGGTTGGCGGAGGCGCGCCGCTAGCGCAGACTTTCGGGATCCTCAATACCGGCCGCGGTTCGATGGATTGGCAACTACAAACCAACACTCTTTCGGGTGGCCCGTGGCTTGCCGCTTCGGCCACCAGCGGAACCGTCGCAATCGCGAATTCGACAGTGTCATTCGTCGATATCACAGCCGACCCGTCAAACCTCGCAGTAGGCGATTATTTCGGTCGGGTGAAAGTGACGGCATCAGCCGACAACTCACCGCAGTTTGTTTCGGTGCTGCTGCATATCACCGAAGCGGGCGCGAACCTGGCCCCGGAAGTTCGCCCTAGCGGCCTGGTTTTCACCGCGGTCCAAGGCGGGAACGCGGGATCGCAAATTGTCACCATCGCCAACCGTAGCGCCGCTCCCATCGAATTCCGCAGCACGGGCTTCACCTTCGACGGACGCCCATGGTTCCAATACATTCCCGCCAGCGCGTCGGTGGATCCGGCACAGCCCTTCCGCGTCACCGTCGCGCCCAATCTGTTGGGTCTGCTGCCAGGTGAATACCACGGCGTAATTACATTCCTGTTTCCCGACGGCGCGCAGACGGTCAATATTTTAGCGGTTGTGGCTTCGTCCGGCGCCAACGGCATCACGTCCGATGTCACCTCCGACAGCAGCGGCGACCGGCAGGCGAGCGGCTGCACGCCAAGTAAAATTACAATCACCCAAACGTCTTCGCAAAATCCATTAGCGGCCGTCGTCGGCCAGGCCACCAGCGTGGAAATTCAGGCAACCGACAGTTGCGGCAACATCGTCACCGATGCCGGATCGCGAGCCGGAGTGTCCGCCTATTACACGACGGATTCAAACCAGGGCGGCAAAATGACATACACCGACAATGGGCACTGGGTGCAGACGTTTAAGCCCCAGAGCATCTCGCCGTCGAATGGAACCATCTCGGTTACCGCATTCCTCGCCCGCGCCGACAGCACCGTGATTCCCGGCCATCTGTCGATCCCAGTGTCGATCAGTTCCGGCTCCAGCGCACCACTGGTGGCGTCGGGCGCGGTGTTGAACGCCGCCAGCTTTGCCGCGAACTCACCCATCGCGCCAGGGGAATTGGTGTCGGTGTTCGGAGGAAGTCTCGCTACCGCCACCGGCATTTCCGGATCGGTGCCGCTGCCCACGCAGGTGGGCGATACGCAGGTCTTTCTGGGCGAGACGCCGTTGCCAATCCTTTACGCGAGCGCCACTCAGCTAAACGTTCAGGTGCCATACGGATTGGCGCTGAACGCCCAAAGCCAGGTGTTCGTGCAGCGCGGCGTTACAATCTCAGTCCCCGAAGCACTTACCGTGGCACCGGCGCAACCGGCCATTTTCACGGTCAGCCAATCGGGACAAGGGCAAGGTGTTATCGTCGATTCCGCCGCAAACCAGATCGTCGATCTGAACGCGCCCACGGCCGTTGGAAAGACGCTTGTGATTTACTGCACGGGACTGGGTGAAACCAATCCACCCGCGCCCTCAGGCGGCCTTGTCACTGTCGCGACGCCTACCGTAATTCCCGTAACCGTGAGCATTGGAGGCGTCAACGCCGCGATTCTCTACGCCGGTCTGACTCCCGGTTTCCCGGGACTCTATCAGGTGAACGCGACCATTCCGGGTGGCGTGCAAGCCGGGAATAACGTACCCGTTACGGTCTCCATGGCGGGACAGACAAGTCCCGTGGTGACGATCGTTTTGCACTAACCGCCGATTGGCCGTAAATCCAGGTGCGGAGCGCCGATTCGCTATAATGCGAGCGTTAAAACACGCGGCGAGCGAATTGGTTCGGAGACGCGAAATCTCACGCTTCGTACCGGGACCGGCATGATCAAGCGCATCGGAAAATATGAAGTTCAGGGCGAACTGGGCAAAGGCGGATTTGGCCAGGTTCTGCGCGCCTACGATCCTACCGTGGGCCGGCTGGTGGCGATCAAGGTCCTGAACGCAACCGATGACAAGAGCGCTTTAAATCGTTTTCGAAACGAAGCCACAGCCGCCGGCAATCTGCACCACAAGAACATCATCACCATTCATGAGTTCGGGGAGGACAACGGACTCTTTTATCTGGTGATGGAGTTTCTGGAAGGTCACGATTTACAGCGGGTAATGGCCAACGGCGGAAGCAACACGCTGGCCCAAAAACTGGACATCATGGTGCAAGTGGCCGAGGGGCTGCACTCCGCCCATCAAAACGGCGTGGTGCATCGCGACGTGAAGCCGGCGAATGTCATGGTGCTGCGCGATGGCAGCGTGAAGATGATGGACTTTGGCATCGCCCGTCTGACTCGCGATCAATCCACGCGCCTGACGCAGCACGGGTTCATGATCGGCACAGTCCTTTATATGGCGCCCGAACAATTGAGTGGCCAGGAGGTGGACGCACTGTGCGACATCTGGGCTTATGGCGTGATGTTTTACGAGTTGCTGACTGGCACTCATCCCTTTCAGGCGGCCGACGCGCGGGTAGTGATGTTCAAGATTTCGACGCAGGAACCGGATCCTATTTCAAAGACGGTGCCCGCTTGCCCGGAAGCTTTGGAAGCGGTGATGCGGCGCCTTCTTGCCAAGGATCGCGATGCGCGATATCAGACGCTTGAGGACGCGCTGTTCGACATCGAGCCGATCCGCATCGAGCTACGAAAACAGGACGCCGCGCGGTTCCTCTCTGAGGCGCAGGAACTGTTCGCCCAGGATCAACTGGACGCCGCGCAGATGATGGTGCGGCGAATCCTCGACCTGGATGCTTCCAACCGCGAAGCCCGGCTACTGCGGGAGCGGGTGCAGCAACGATTGCGGCTGCGCAATTTGAAACCGCGGGTGGAGGCAATTCTTAAAGAAGCCGAAAAGGCGATTGAGCAGAACGGCTTCGAGAAGGCCTTGCAGCAGCTGGAGTCGGCCGCGAAGTTGGATGCCGGCAATACATTGATCCAGTCGCGGATCGTCCAGGTGCGCAACCTTAAGGATCAGCGGGAACGGGCGGCCCAGCCGATTGCCGAGGCGCAGCGTTATCTGGAACTGCAGAATCTGACGGGCGCATTTCAGCAAGCGTCGGAAGCGCTGCGCATCGATCCACAAAACCCGGATGCGATCCGCCTGTCGGAATCGATTAAGCAGGAACTGAAAGCCCGTGAGGATCGCTACAAGCTCCAGGAAGAACAACGGTCCGCCGAGGAGCGTCGGGAGAAGTTGAGCCAGGAGCTGACAGCCGCGCGAGAACTACTGCGGCAGTTGCAATTCGGTCCCGCGGTGAAGCGGCTGGAGGAGCTTACCCGCGAGCATCCCGGCGAGGATTCGATCAGCGAATTGCTGGCCCACGCCCGAAGCGAAGCCCTGAGCCGTGAGCGTACGGAGAACGTCGAGAAGATGGGCCGTGAGGCTTGGGCGTTATCGAAGAGTCTGCAATTTGGTCCGGCGCTGGAGCTGCTCGATCAAGGCTTGCGGCATCATCCGGATGACCCGGTGTTGGCCCGTTTGCTAGCCGCGGTGCGTTCCGCCAAGGCTGCCCATGAGCGCGAACAGGCCGTCTTTAAAGCCCTGGAAGAGTGCAAACAACTTCGCGAGCGAGGGTCATGGGAAGAGGCGCTGCGCGTTGTGGAGCGAGCCCTTTCGGAATTCGGCGAAGATCCGGCGTTGCGCGATCTGCGCAAGGAAATCGAACGGGACAGGGAGAACGCGATTCGTGCCGATACGATTCGCAAGGCAACCACCGAGGCGAAAGAACTAATCGAGTGGGGCCGGGCGAATGCCGCGGTACAAGTGTTGGAACGGACAGTCGCGCTGTATCCCGACGATAGCGGACTGGGGCGTTTGCTTGAGGCCACGCGGGCTCGCGACAGGGAACAGGAGCAGAAGCGCCACACGCAAGATTTGTTGAATCAGGTGCTGCGCTTGGAAGCGGCGCGGCAATGGCCGGCGGCACTGGGGGCTCTGGAGAAGGCTCTTGAAAAATATCCCGATGCCGAGGATCTGAAAGCGGCGGGCGAGCGGATTCACAAGGCACAGGCCGAAGCCGAGCAGGCGCGAAAAGTCTCGTCTGCGTTGCAAGAGATCCGAAAGCAGATCGAGCGGAAGGATTGGAGCGGCGCTCGAAAGTTAGTGGATGCCGCTCATTTGGATTTTCCCGGTCAGTCGGCATTCTCCGGCTTGCTGGATCAAATTCATCGCGAAGAACATCAGCACGAAATCGAGACAGTAGCGCGGTCCATTCAGGAGCAGATTCGGCAAGGCGATCTAGCTGGAGCGGCGGACGCTGCGTCCACCGGCCTTATCTCCTATCCGGACGAACCATCGTTGCGAGCCTTGGCCGAGGAAGTGCGGCGCGAAACGATTTGCCGCGACGGATTGCAAGCGGCTCAGGGTCATATCGCAGCAGGGCGGATGGAGGAAGCCGCTACAGCCTTGGCCCCTGTACTAGCTGCTCAGCCGTATCACGAAGAAGCCCGGGAGCTTCTGAAATCGATCCAGGAACGCCAGCGTTTAGAGGTAGAGCGCCGGGCACTAGAAGCCGGAAGAGCGGAGGCCCGCGAGGCAAATCAGCGAGGCGATTTCGATCGAGCTATCGAAACGATCAATGCGCTGTTGAAGCGATTTCCTAACAACCAGGAGCTGGAGCAAGACCTGCGGACCGCGACTGCCAGCCGTAGTGAGAGCCAGCGCAAGCTAGAGGAAGCGGCTGCGCTCGATGCGGCGCGGCGTGATGGAATAGCCGCGGCCCACGATTTCTTGCGGCGTGAGATGTTCTCCGAGGCGGAACGCGCCGTGAGCAATCTGCTTACGCGGACGCCCGGCGATGCCGAGTTGAGGGCTTTGCTTGCGCACATCGGTGGCGAGCGGGAGCGTCATCAACAGGCGCTGCGTGCGGCGGCACAAGCGGCCAAGGAACAGGCTCGGCGTAATGACCTGAGGACGGCGCGCGATCTGCTGCAATCCAACCGGCTTGACGAGGCGGAACGATGTTTGCGCGAGATTATGGGCCGTTATCCGGCGGACGCGGAGGGTGCGTCATTGCTGGAGGATCTTGCCGCGGCGCGAACGCGCGCAGAGTATTCCCGGGCCAAGACCCAGGCCGACAAGCTAGTTCGGGAGCAGCAGTTCGAAGCCGCGCGAAATGTTCTGCTGGCTTTCCGGCAACGTTATCCCAACGACCTTCCCGAGAGTGATTTACACAGCATCAATCATGCACGCGAAAAGCATGAAGCCGAATTGCGCGAGGCGGCTCGGCAGAAATCGCGCAAGGACGGTATAGCGGGCGTTCGGGAGTATCTGCGGCAGAAGAAATTCGACGAGGCTCTACGGGCGGCGGAAGGCGTCTTGTCGGAATTCCCGGATGACGCCGAAGCTCAAAAATTGGCGTCGGCCGCCACTACAGAGGTTCAGCGCGGGCAGTTGGAAGAAGAACTCGTGCAGCGGCGGGCGCACGCCGAACAACTGCTGGATCAGGGCCAGTCCACCGCGGCCATCGTTCTTCTGCGCGGCGTGTTGGGAAAGTTTCCCGGCGACGGCCCGTTGGAACAGCTGCTGAAGAAAGCTCTGGTGGCGGAAGAACGGCAGCGTGCGGATGCGGAGTTCCAACGCTGGCAATCGTTGCGCCGCGCCGGTGATGCCGAGACACTGCAGCGGGAACTAACGCCGTACCTGATCCATCATGAAGAGCCCCGGCTGCGGCAATTGCTCGAGTGGGCCGACACCACTCTGGCGGGCGCTCGAAAGCGCAAGGGAATTCCCAAGTGGGCCATCGCGGCGGCGGTGGTGGCGGTTGCCTCGGCATCGGTTGTAACCTGGCGCGCCCTAAAACCGCCCGTGGTGGACCCCCCAGTGAAGCACGATATCCCGATCAAGAAGGACGACCCACCCGTGGTGAAGACGGATCCACCGCCTCCCGAGGTGAAACTTCCGAAACGGCCCGACGTGATCCCAAAGAAAGATCCGCCGATCGCGAAAACAGATCCAATTAAAAAACCGCAAGACGTGATCGTAAAGAACGATCCGCCAATCGTTACAAAAACCGATCCGGTGAAAGACCCCGTGAAAGACCCGCCTGTTATCAAGCCGCCAGAGTTGCCGACCGGTCCCTACCTGGGTGACCTGCGCGGCAAAATTCGCTGGACCGGTGAACTGGTGGAGGGGGGACGCGTCACCATCGGAACCGCGGGCGTTATGGACGGGGGAGGATCAATCGACAAAGGACTGCCGGGGCCAAACGTCGAGATCACCAGCGTCACGGCGGGCGTGATTGTCGACGAAGCGCCTTCCGCCGGAAATCAATTCGGACGAATACGGCTGCGCAATAACTCCGGCCATACAATATCGTTGCTGGAAGTTCGCTGGCATGTCCGTTAAGTGGGAAAGCGCCGCTAGGGTTACAATGAAGGCTCTTTTCTATGCGGCAGTTCGCGTTAATATTTCTCCTGCTGGCTGTGTGCACTGCGGCCCAGGACCTTCCCAGACAACCGAAACGGCGAGCGTTGTTGATCGGCAACGGCGCCTATAAATCACTGCCCCCGATCGCTTCTTCCGCCAATGACGTCCGCCTTCTGCAGCCGGTGCTTGAAAAAGCCGGCTTTGAAGTAACCACCTTGCTGGATGCTTCACTGAGCCAGTTGTTACGGGAGATTGAACAGAATTTCCTGCCGAAGGTACAGGCTGGCGATGTGTGCCTTTTCTATTACGCCGGGTACACTCTGCAAGCCTCGGCGAACTTTCTTCTTCCAGTCGATTTCAATCCCAAACAGACTACACCTCTGACGCAGCGAGCTTACTCGGCCACGCGATTCCAGCAGTTCGTCGACGATCGAAAAGCGGGCTTGAAAATAATTGTGCTGGATGCTCCGCGATCGGTGCCGCCGAGCGAGAAAGGCGTGCCGGGCCTGGCGAACCCCGACACCACAGAGAGCAATGAGATCATTTTCGTCTATGCCACGCAGCCCAATCAGCCACTGGATGATTTAGCTGCCGGTGAAAGTGGACTTTTCGCGCGGACCCTCTCGAGCGCTATAGGCAAGCAGCGGGTGCGCGCGGAGGACCTGTTTCTGCAGGTGTCCAAGGAAATCTCAAAGCAATCCAATCAACGGCAGCAGCCTTTCGTTTTATCGAAGGTTAGCGGCGATTTTTATTTTCTGGAACCGCTAAAAGTAGAGGCCGCCGGACCGCCATTGGGCGTGCCTTTTCAGAATCCCAAGGATCGCGAGGATTATGTCTGGATACCACCAGGATCGTTCTCGATGGGTTGCGTGCCAGCCGATACTCGCTGCAAGAACGAAGAAAAACCGCGGCATGCGGTAAAGATCTCCAAGGGAATGTGGATGGGGAAGAATGAGGTGCAAGTGAGTTCTTTCACCCGCTTTGTGGATCTGGATAAGAAGCAGCGCAAGATGCCCTCGGCCCCGCTTTGGGATAAGAAATGGCGGGAGTTGAACCACCCGATCAATGGCGTGACGTGGGATCAGGCTGAATCGTACTGCGAGGCTGCCGGCGGGCGTTTGCCAACGGAAGCGGAGTGGGAATACGCTGCCCGCGATGGACAGGCCGATCAGATTTACCCGCTTGATAGCGAAAATAGTCGCGATAAAGCAAATTTTCATGGCCGGCAAGGGAACGATGTCTTCGAATTTTCCGCTAGTGTAGGTAGTTTCGATCCCAGCCCTAACTTCAAATTGCGCGATATGGCGGGCAACGTTTGGGAATGGGTGAAAGATTGGTATGACGACGGGTACTTCGGCGTGTCGCCTGCCGCCGATCCTCAGGGTCCGGCAGCGGGTAAGCAGCACGGAGTGCGCGGCGGATCATGGGATAGCGACCCGAAAGAGCACCTGCGCATCTCGTTTCGCAGAGGTGGCAAGGAAGGGAACCTCGTAGGTTTCCGCTGCGTTCTGGAAGACAGCCCGGACGTCCGCAAGACATTAATGGGAAAATGAGGAGACTCTTTATGGTGGTTCCGGGATTTCGATGCGCGGTGTTGCTGGGAGTAATGGCGACAGGTGCTTTTGCGCAGAGTGCGTCGGTGATACGCACCGGAAGTTTTGAGGTGGGTGGATTCGCCGGAGTCAGCTACGGCATCGATCAGACTCGCCTGATGGGCGGCGGCAACGTCACCTATGCGCTGACAAAGTACATCCTGCCTTACGCCGAGTACAGCTATTTCCCGGGGATCGGCCGCAAACAGAGCGGTGTTGTCGATGGGCTGACTTTTACTAACACGTACAGTATTCCGTTGTCCGACTTTCATGGCGGCGTCCATATCCGGTTCCCGATTCGCGAGCATCGACTGGTCCCCTATGGCGTGTTTGGGATGGGGGCTTTGACGCACTTCGACAGCACGCCCACCGTAAAGTTTACCGACGTCACGGGCGTTCATTCGCAACCGCTGTTCGTCGCTGGCGGATCCGATTTCGCGATCAACTTTGGCGGCGGTCTGCGCTACTACATCAATCAGCGATTTGGCGTACGTCTGGAAGCGAAAGTATACAAGCCCACCACGGGCGCTTTCACCAATACCTTTGGCAAGGTAGAGGGCGGCTTCTTCTTCCAATTGCGATAAGTCTTGCCTCCGCGACCACCTGGGCTTCAGTGCTACCGTGGAGGCAATGTCAGTCGACGATGAGCTGCAAGAACATTCAGAACACGCTAAGGATCCATTTGACCGGCGAGTGGCCGCTACGATGGCGGTGGTCGCTGCACTGCTGGCGGTCGTATCGGTTTTCGGCCAGTTGATGGTAACGGAGGAGTTGGTTAGCGTGCAGAAAGCGTCCGATCAGTGGGCGTATTATCAGGCGAAATCAACGCGGCGCTATGAATCGGAAATCGCTCGTGACGTTTTAAAGATGCGCGGCGGGGATGAGCAGTTGGCGACGCACTATGACGGCAATATCGAAAAATATGCCAAGGAAGGCGAAGCCATTCAGGATAAGGCTCGCGACCTGGAGCATGAGAGCGAGAGGGCCGGCAAGAAAGCGCTTCGCCTCCACCTGGGTGAAATATTTCTGGAGATCGCTATCGTGTTTTCATCGCTGGCAATTTTGACGAAGCGGTCTTTGATCTGGTACATCGCCATGGGCGCGGCCGCTACCGGAAGCGCGGTCGCGCTGACGGTGCTGATGGTTCATTAGCGAACGCTGGCGTGCAAGGTCTTCGTGGAAGAGGATGGTCCGAACATCTTTTCCAACTGATCTTCAGGAATCATCAGCGTGAGCTTTAATGTGCTGCCGACAGTAGTGAGCGTCAGAGTGTCGAGTAACGACGCCACTTTCCCTGTCCGCGGGTCTTTGTCGCGATTCAACTGGATCATGCCGGCCAGAAACTTCATGACATCGAGAAGGGCCGCCGCGTCCTTGTCCGATCGCGTCAGCGCCTCGCCGTTGATCTGCACGTTGGCGCCGCCAAAGTGCACTCCGCCCGTAGCTTGAAGAACGGCTTGCAGGAGGTTACCCTGGGTGGCGACATTCAGATCGGGGTTAGCGACGCGTCCGGCAATGAAGTCGGAAAGCGGAGCCAGTGTCACGAACCAAGCGTCGGTGGTGGCGCTAATCTGTTTGGCTTTGGCGTAAAGAACGGGGTCAATCGCGCTGCCGTCGCGATAGCGGTCAATCGCCACATGGACGCTATCCAGGTCGCCAATGACAGCAATCGTTGCATCGGGAAACGCCACGGCGCTGTTGCCATTCTTTTCCGTTCCAGTCACGATGTCGATGCCCCTGTAAGCCGTGACCGTTCCCCCTTGCGCGCGCGCCGCGGCCACGATTTTAAATGGGAGGAAGCTGCCCCGTCCGACAAGGAGCCCATGGTTTTCACCACTGGTGGCGCCGACGATCTCGTTTAAGTCGCGTCTGGGGTCGAAGCCGGTCTCGGAGATGAATTTCTGAAAATCCGGACTCTGCAACTGCATCTGCGAAAGCACATACAGTCCGAATGGCGAGTTCTTGCTTTGCTGTACCTGCATGCCGGACAGGATCTTAGTATCGGGCATCAACAGGTTGAGTAGAGCGGGATCGACGGCGGCTGAAGCGGCCGCTGCCGAGAATAATAGGACGGCCGGAAGAGTTAAGTTTCGTAATGCGGAGTTCATGCAAGGACCTCTCAATTCTTTCTACGGTAAGGAGCGGCGGAATGTTCCGCTCCTTACCGTAAGTTTCGCATGAGACAGGCGACGCCTGGTGGACGCGCACGCTAGGCACGATTGCTGGCGGCAGCATCGGGTGGCACGAACGCGCGCATCAATTGCGCTTTTCCTCTAATCGAAAATGCTTCTGAACCATAGGGGATTCGCCACACATCGCCGGCGGCAAATTCTTTTCCCTGCACTTGGCCCGAGCCCGACAATACGATTAGAAGTTCGGCGCGATCGGTGCCCGGCTGCAGCGTAAAAGCGCCATCGAGCTCCAATAGTTCCGTATGAAAATGAGAGCAGCTGACTAGAACGTTTTCCTGCCGTGAATGCTTCCCCGGATGTGGACCGCACGCGGCTACGTCCATTGCTTTTTCGAGGTGTAGTTCTCGCGGACGCCCGTAATCGTAAAGCCGATAGGTGAGATCGGAGTTTTGCTGGACTTCGCATAGAGCGAGCCCTCCGCCGATAGCGTGAACCGTGCCAGGAGGCGTGAAAATCGTATCCCCGGGCGAGACATCGATCCACTGCAACAGCCCTTCTATGTCGCCACTCAGCGCGGACTCGCGCATCCGGTCTGGCGTGATGGTATCGCGAAATCCCAATGCCACCCGGGCACCCGGATCGGCGCGAAGCACGTGCCACATCTCTGTTTTGCCGAGCGAGGCTTCGTGAGTCCGGGCATAGTCGTCATCGGGATGAACCTGAACGGAAAGCCTGTCGGTCGTAAAAAGAAACTTCACAAGCAACGGGATCTCTTCCGTGCTAAACCACACTTCACCGATCTTGTCTTTAGAATTCGGGAACCAAGGCGCAAGTTGAGTCGAGCCCCACATCTTTTCACGGAAGGAAGGCTCGAGCTTCTCAATGCTGGGAGGCATCAACTGTTCTCGACGATAAAGCGATGCAGGCGCTCCAAGCCGCGGTCCAATTCCTTCATCGAAGTCGCGTAGGAGATTCGAACATGCGTGTCGGTTCCGAAAGCCTCCCCGGGAACAACGGCGACGTGGGCGTCTGTAAGCAGCCGCTCAGAGAACTGCATCGACGAGTTAATCTTGCCCTTGCCGTACGTCACGGAGATGTTGGGATAGGCGTAGAATGCGCCCTGGGGTACGGTTAACGTCACGCCCGGGATCGCTTTCAACCGTTCGATGACGAAATCGCGGCGCGTGCGATACTCGCCGAGCATCACGGCAATCGCCCCTTGCGGACCGCGCACCGCCGCAAGAGCCGCCTTCTGGGCGATGGAGGTGGGATTCGACGTGGAGTGACTTTGCAGCTTGATGATCCCGCTCACCACCGGCGTGGGCGCGAGTACGAAGCCAATACGCCAGCCCGTCATGGCATACGTCTTGGACAACGATCCCGCTACCAATACCATCTCCTTCGCCCCGGGCAAAGCGGCGATGGAAAACGGCGCGGCGTCGTAGAGAAATTGGCAGTAGCACTCATCGGTCAACAGCCAAACTCCGCGCTTCGATGTTACTTGATAAATCCGCTCGAATTCTTCCCGGCTCAACACCGCGCCACTGGGATTCGAAGGGGAATTGATAATCACAATCTTCGTCTTCGGCGTGATGGCCGCCTCAATCATCTTCGCGGTGAGCGCAAAGCCCTTGTGCTCGTCGGTTTGCACGAACACGCAGCGTCCGCCGGCGTAATTCACCACGTCCTTGTAAGTAACCCAATATGGCACCGGAATAATCACTTCGTCGCCGGGATTAACCAGCGCCTGCATCAGATTAAAGATCGCGTGCTTTCCTCCGACATTCACAACACATTCCGCCGCGGCGTAATTAGTGCCAAAGTCCGTTTTGTGACGCTCCACCAAAGCTTGGCGCAATTCCTGCGTTCCACCGGCTGGCGTGTACTTGGTGAAGTTTGCCTCGATTGCATCCACGCCCGCTTGCTTAATATGGTCCGGGGTGGGGAAGTCGGGCTCGCCGGCGCCGAAATCGACCACATCGACACCTTCGCGCCGCAGACGATCCGCATCCGACGAGACTTTCATCGTCGAGGAAACAGTGATCGTCGATAATCTTTCCGCCAATTCCAAAGTAGATTGCACTTATTCCTTCGCTCCTGGAAAACGGTCTTTCAATCGGGCTTCCACGGAAGCCGGAACAAGACCGGAAATATTGCCGCCCAAACGAATGACCTCTTTCACGAGACGCGAACTGATGAACGAATTCACTTCGCTGGCCATCAGAAATACGGTCTCGATATCGGGCGCCAAACGCCTGTTCATGAGCGCCATCTGCAACTCGCCTTCATAGTCGGAGATGGCTCGAATGCCGCGAAGAATCAGGGTCGCCTCTCGTTCCGCGGCGTAGTCCACCAGCAACCCATTGAAGCAGCCGACCTCGACGTTCGGGTACGGCCCCAGCACATCTTCGAGCATCGCCACACGTTCCTCGACGGAGAAGAGCGGTAGCTTAATATCGTTCCGCAATATAGCCACGATCAGCTTGTCGAACAGTTTGGAACCGCGCGCAATCAGATCAAGATGCCCGGCGGTAATCGGATCAAAAGATCCGGGATAAATCGCGATAACGCAATCTGGCTTCACGGCCATACAGGAACTGTTTATCAAGTGTAGCGCAGGGCCATCACCAGAGCCCTCGCTTGCCTGACTGGAAGGAATCCCACAGGCCGAATAGCTTCATCTGTTCGTCCAGCTTAGTGTCCACCAGTAATTTCTCCACTTCTGAACGGGTCTGTCGTTTTGCAATGCGCTCCGGATTTTCCGCGAATGCCCAGAGCATCGCCGCTGCGATCGCTTCGGTGCGCTTCGCCTCGGCAACATTGACGCGGTCGACCGTATCGGACTCGGCGTGATAGTCGGGCAGATACGGAATGGGGTCCTGCGCCGCCACCAAATTGGGTACGCCCGATAGAAGGAAATCGAAATTGTCGGTGCCGTCCATGCCTTCCAGAGTGTGCGCACTCGCCGCAAGTCCTGCGCTAGCGAGCGCATCGTTAACGGGTTTGCGCAGCTCGTCGCGTCCGTTCAAATAGAATCCTTTCGTCCTGCCTGATCCGGTGTCGAATATCAGCGCCGCCACATGATTATCGAGTTCGGCCTGATGCTTCTTGACGTAGCCGACGGAACCCCACAATCCCTGCTCTTCTCCGGTGAAGAGAACGAACCGAACCGTGCGGCGCGGAGTAATTCCCAGCTGCGCGAAGGCCCGCGCGATGTCGATTACCATTGCGGCGTTGATGCCGTTATCTTCGGCGCCGGTACCCAGATCCCACGAGTCCAGATGCGCGCCCAGCAGTACGACCTCATCCGGTTTCTCGCGTCCACGAATTTCGGCCACGACGTTTTTCGATTCGAACGGCCCGCCGGTCCTGTTGACGATCATCAAGTGCACGCGGACTTCGCCCTTCTCTAACAGTCGGGCCAGCCGCTCGGCATTTTCGCGAGCGAGGATCGCCGCCGGAAATTTGGTGGACATCCCGTTCAGCGTGAGTGGATGCCGGTATAGCAGGCCGCGCGGTCTGGTGGATTCCAACAGCAAGCCCGCCACGCCCGATTGTTTAACGCCCTCGATCAGTGCCGCGTTTCGTGTGTACTCGGCGAAGAGATCTTCAAACGTCTTCATCTCCACGCTGTGGACAAGCGCGATGGCGCCCTTGGCGGAGGGTCCCAGTTTCGCGAACGCGTCGATCGAGCCGTCGCCTGCATCGACGAGCCTGGCGTCGATCGGCTTCATCATTGACGCCGAAAATGGAGCCGCTGCAATGCGTAAGGGAAAGGATACCGGTGAGATCGCCGCGGCCTCCGCCGTCTTTGGAAGCCAGAGACTCGGCAGTGTAAACGATTCGGTAGTGACATTGGCGAGGCCGGCCTTCTTGAGCTTTTGGGTGGCCCAATCGATTGCCTGATTGCAGGGAACGGAACCCGTCGGCCGTCCACCGATCCGGTCGCAGAGTTCCTTGAGATCTTCCATCAGCGGAGTTTCCCCGCCCGCGCGCTGCACCAGTTTCGCGGATGTCGTGTCGGCGGCGAAACAAGTCGTAGCCACAAGGCCGGCAAGGCAAAGTGCCAGATTATTTCTTGTCATTGCGGTAAATAGTGCCTTCCTTCATCACGAACAAAACCTTTTCCACGCGATGAATGTCTTCCAGTGGATTGCCGGGCACCGCAACGATGTCGGCCAGCTTGCCTGCTTCGAGCGAGCCGATTTTATTGGACATCCCCAGAAGTTCGGCATCCACCGTCGTACCCGCCTTGATGGCGTCAATCGGCTTCATGCCGAGCCTCACCAGTTGTCCCATTTCCTCCGCGTTGCGTCCGTGTGGATAAACTCCCGCATCTGTGCCGAGGGCGATTTTAATGCCCTTGCGGATCGCCTTGCTTACCGTTTCGTCCAGCGCCGACATCGCCGCGCGAGCCTTAGCCTCCATCAGCGGAGGAATATGGCCGCCTTGATTGAAGCGCTCCCGCAGGCCTTGGATCGCCATCAGCGTTGGAACATAATACGTGCCTTTTGTCCGCATCATATCCAGCGCCTCATCGTCCAGGAACGATCCATGTTCAATCGAATCGATACCCGCGCGAATGGCCCGCTTTGCTCCGGCCGCTCCATGCGCATGGGCCGCGGTCTTACGTCCCAGAGAATGTGCTTCGTCCACTAACGCATCCAGCTCGGCTTGCGTCAGTTGCGGGGTGTCCACTGCGTCGGTCGGCGATAACACGCCGCCGGTAGCGCAGGTCTTTATCACGTCGGCACCATATTTGATGTCGAAGCGAACTGCCTGGCGCATCTGATCGGGGCTATTGGCGATGCCATCTTGTATTCCCGATTCGCGGCCGTAGAAATTAAATGGGAAGCCGGCAAGTCCGTCGCAATGACCGCCAGTGGTGCCGATCGCCTTCCCCGACACCAGCATCCGCGGTCCGACGATGCTGCCGCTCGCGATGGCATTGCGCAAAGCTACATCGAGAAAATCTTCCGCGCCTACATCGCGAACGGTTGTGAAGCCAGCCAGCAGCGTCACTCTCGTTACGACGGACGCGTCGAGAGCTTTTTCGGCGGAGGATTTCTGCATGTCGATTAACGTTCCGGCATTGAAATCGTCGTGATAGGGCAGGGAAAGATGCGTATGTGCGTCGATGAAACCCGGCAGTAGCGTGACATCGCCAAGATCGATAATTTGAGCGCCGGCGGGAATCGTGGCGCTCGCCCCCAGCGCTAGAATCGTTGTGCCCGAGACCACGATAATTCCCGGCGAGACCACGGCATTGCTCTTTCCATCGAACAGCCGCGCACCCTTGATGACGGTAACCGCGGGCGCTGCAAATACAGAGGTAGCCAGAAGCAGGCTGAGAAGGGCTTTGCGCATCTCCAAAGTGTATCCAACCCGCGCCCAGTGCTTACAATAAAGCCTTGCACTTCGTTTGTAATATCTGCGGCCAGCAAAACGAATTCAGCGGGACCATGGAGCGTGAAACCCAAAGCTGCGCTCAATGTGGCTCTTCCGTTCGTTTGCGCGCTTTGATTCATCTCTTGTCGCGGGAGCTTTTCGGCGCGGCCTTGATCCTGCCGCAGTTTCCTGTAATGAAGCGCATTCGGATTCTGGGGATGAGCGACTCGCAAGATTACGCCGAACAGCTCGTCGAGAAGTTCGACTATACGAACACGTTCTTCCACAAAGAACCAAAACTCGACATTACGCAATTGGACGATAACGATTTCGGGCGTTTCGACGTCGTTCTATCGAGCGAAGTGCTGGAGCATGCGGCGCCGCCGGTGGAGGATGCTTTCCTCAACATTCAGCGTCTGCTGAAGCCCCGCGGGATGTTGATCATGACGGTCCCATACTCGCTCGATCCGGATACAACCGAGCATTTTGCGGACTTGAAAAGCTATAGCGTGGTCACGCTTGGCGACCGGATGATCCTGGTGAATCGGACAGCGGGAGGCGAGCTACAGATCTTCGAAGACCTCGTATTCCACGGGGGCGACGGTTCGACCTTGGAGATGCGACGCTTCTCCGAAACAGGTCTGCGAAAGGTGCTGCGCGATGCCGGATTTGATCACGTCGAGTTTGCGCCACAGACTTATCCGGAGTTCGGCATCCTGCATCCCCATCCATGGTCGTTGCCATTGGTTGCGGGAAAACAACGATTTGCTCCGCCGCCGGATGCCATCGGGGAACTCGTCGAACACATCCACGAGCAGCAGCGGAATTGCGAGCGCATGGCGAAAGAGCTCGACCAGCGTGACGCCACATTGGTCCTGCGCGGCCAGGAAATTAACGAGAGCAAGCAGCAGTTGGCGACGCTGCAAAGCCTCTGGGACGAGGCGCTAGCGGATCTTGTCGCTCGCACGGAGTGGGCGCAGGATCTGGAGCGTCAACTGCAGCAGCGGACGGCGTGGGCCACCCAGTTGCAAGCCGACGCGCTCAAGAGTCACGAACAAATGCGCACATTGCAGGCCGAATTTGGAGAGCGTACCGATTGGGCGATGAAGCTTGACGCTGAGATCGAGGAAAAGAATCGGCGCGTCGTGACGTTGTCGTCGGAGCTGGATCTGGCGCGCGGCGACCTCAATCGATTGCAGTCATCGCGATGGTTCCGTCTGCGTAAATTGCTGCGATAATCAAGACGATATGAGAATTGCCGCCGCCTTTCTGCTTACAGGTTCCTTGTTTGCCGCCGAGATAAAACTTGGTGTCCCCCTTACTCTGAAAGACCCCATTTCCATTGACCGCCTGAGTGCGAGTCCAGCGGACTATGTCGGAAAGATCGTGCAGGTGAAAGGGAAGGTAACCGAGGTTTGCCAGATGGCCGGCTGCTGGATGGCGCTGATCGACACGGCATCCAATAAGATGATCCGGATCAGTGTGAACGACGGAGAGATCGTGTTCCCAAAAGACGCGGTGGGCAAGACGGCTATTGCGGAAGGCAAGCTGGAGAAGATCGAGATGACTAAAGAGGCGGCGGTGGAAAAGGCACGGCACGAAGCTGAAGAGCAAGGCCGAACGTTCCACCCGGAGTCGATCAAATCCGGCAGTGTGACGTATCGAATTCGCGGAACTGGCGCGGTCATTCTTTAATTAAATCGAACACCCCGCGCAGGGGCGAGGTGCTCGATTCTTATCCAGCTAGCGGACGGCGATGGTCACCGTATCCGTGCTGCCGTTGGGCATCGTGATGACGATCGGCACATCATCGCCCGGCTGCACTCCGCCTGGTATAGCGAGGTTGATTTGATATAGCGCGGCATTCCCCGGAGTGATGCCGGAGAAGAGCACTGGCGTAGCAATTCCACCGATCTTGGCTGTTGGCTTCAACACCGTGTAATAGAGTGGCGATCCACTAACGGGCGCGATGGATCCGGTGGCTAGCGGTTGGCCCGCGGCGTCTCCGTTGGGTGTCGCCTTACCCAGTCCGGTAAGAAATACCACTAACGTATCGCCAGTATTCGCCGGTTGGCCGCAAACGGTTGAGGGGGTAGCTCCGGCGCAAGACGGGAAGCCAATCGCAGTGGCCATCGACGACGGCATGACGCGCCACACGGTATTGGCGATCAGCACGGCGCCATTGTTTCGCGATGGCTTGGACGGATCGGGGATGCGGAACAGGCCCACATCCGCCGCTGCAGTCTGCACTGGAAATGCCGCACTGGTGCCTTGTGCGGTTTGCACTTGTACATTCACAGTGCCGCCTTCGGGCAGTTCGCTGGGCAACACGAGGTTGATCTGGCCCAGCGATCCGAACACGTAATAAAGCGGTGCGGGTACGCCGTTGAACAAGACCGACACTCCTTGGAATGCCGTTGCCGGGAAGATGTTGGTGGCGGTATCCTGCGTGCCGAAGCTGGTACCAAAAATCGTCAGGAACGAATTGGGCGCCGCGCCCTTGGCTTGGTATGTCGCTGCGTTCACGACAGCGCCGATGACGGGTCCTGGAGCCGCGACGGTAAGCGTAACCGGGTTGCTAGTGATGCCGCCGACGATTATGGTTACGGTTTGATCGCCAGCCGGAACATCCGCCGGAACCTTGAAAAGCACTTGGTAGGTGCCAGGGGTGCCGCCAACAAACAAGCCCGCATAATCGGTCGGCACCAGTTTGTTGCCAACCATTACCTGGACTGGAAGCGTGGTGGCAGCCTTGCTGGCCGCGATAACGTTCGTCCCTTGCGCCGGATTCGTGGCCCCTAATCCGATAGCCACCAGGTACACCTGTGTGTTTGGCGGAGCGGGATGCGCGGCGGTAATTACTTTGCCCGCGGTGTCGAAAAATGCTCCGCTCACGGGCTTCTGAATATGCGGTGCCAGCGAGTCGATCTGAATCGGAAATGCCGCTGACGTGGCGCCCTTATAGCTTACCGTGACGGCCGTGGTTCCCACAGGTACGTCGGTGGGAATCTGGGCGATCAAGTCAGTGGAAGTGATGAACGATAGGATTGGCGCGGTCCGTGAACCGATCATGATTGTTGCTGCGTCCGTAGCAGAGGCGCCGAGCCCCGCGCCGATGATTTCGATCGGCATTCCGGCGGTTAGATGTGTGCTTCCCGCGGCTTGATCCAACACCTTGGTGATGGCCGGAGCTTGTGTCGCGGTGCCTCCGCGAACAATTGTCAGCGTAACCGAAGAAACAGCACTAAACGAAAATGTTCCGGCGTTCGTTTCAAAGCTGCTGCAGTTACTACCCGGACACGCGCCGACGTAGGACGGCATTCCCGTCAGCGGACCGATGCTCTTATCGAATGCATATCCCTTCAGTGCTGGATCGTCGAAATCGAGAACATCGTTGCCGTTGTAGTGAGTGAGCCCCACGGATCCCGCGCTGCCGAATGTGTACACCGATTGATCGCCGGTGAGGCTTCCACTCCCCAGCGCCGCGACGGTAAAGGTAGTCGGTGTGCCACTGCCCGTCGTCAGTGCGTTGCAACAGGATGGCTTCACCACGGTGCTGCTGTCGGTAGTAGAAGTAAACGTGAATGCCGATTGATAAAAAATGCGCCCCCCCCACGTTCCGCTACCAGTTCCTGAAATTGTGATCGTCAGCGGATCGGCGAATGCGCAGGCGCTACCTAAGATTGCGAATAATAAGACGCGAGACATCCCGTTCCGAATTCCCATTGTTGTGTTGTAAGACAAGTTTCTTCCTCTACCCGTGTACGCGTGAAACAAGGACAAAGTGCCTCACTTTTCCCCGCGCTCCTCATCTTCGATATCCACTGAAAGCGGCGCGAACAAAGCATGCCGGGCAATGGGGTAGGCCGTTTGCCACCCCTTTATCTGCCCCCACAGAATGCGATTCAGCCGCTCAGAGGGAACCGCGTCGGGCACCGACCAATTCATCTTAATGGAAGCGACAGCGGCGGATCGAGCCGGTCCCTTGAGCGCCTTGATCCTGGGATTCGTCTCGAACAGATTCTGCTGGGGAGTCAAGGCCGCATAGGGCGTAAGCTCCGGCGTGCTTGTGAAACTGGCGCGCATATCGTTAGCGATCAAATCGAACAACGATAGCGTCGGCAATCCCAACATCAACTCAATCGTTTTCAGCATACTTTGCTGCGAATAGAATGTAGAATCGACATGCCCACGCCGGGTGTAGGGGCTGATCGCCAGCGCCACAGTGCGGTGCCCGTCCACATGATCGACCCCGTTTTGCGCATCGTCCTCCACGACAAAAATCGCCATCTTCGGCCAGAATTTCGACTTCGTCAACGCTTCCACTATTTGTCCTAAGGCAAGATCGTTGTCGGCCACCATGGCCTTTGGAGTCGACCCGCCGGGTACCGTGCCGGAGGTATGATCGCAATTTATTTCCAGAATCGACAAGTTAGGCATCGTGCCACCGCGTTCCCACTGGCCCAGCTCATTCAGAAAAATGCTGGTCCGCACCACGTCCGGAACAGTGTTTGAATACGGAGGATAGTTGTGCGCCAGAAACTCGTTCATATGCGCGATAGGAGCTTGGACATTCCAGATGGCGCTGAAGTCTTCACCCGCTTTCCAGCGCTTCAGGTATTCGGCCCGTGTGCTGCCCATATCCGGCGCCGACCCCGCATACTCCCCGTATACCCGAACGCTTTTACCGAGCTTGCGCGCTAAATCCCAAATTGTTCCACCGCGTGAGATCGCCATGGGATCGGTCCCGTTGAAGGGATAACTACGGCCCTGATATCCGGGCCACAACGCGTAAGACACTTCATTGGCTTGCGTCACCCATTGGTGCCCGTCGGCGCTATTTCCTCCCGACGCATAGAAGTTGTCTAGAAGGACAAAATCATCGGCAAGCTTATGTGTATTCGGCGTCACTTCGGGGCCAAACATGACTAGCGAAGGGTCGCCATTCCCCTTCGACATGTCGCCCAATACCTGATCGTAAGTGCGATTCTCCTTGACGATATAAACAACGTGTTCGATCAGTGAGGCGTCTCCGGCACGCGATGGAACGATGCGCGGAGTCCTGTCTGGCGGCGCGACCGCCACCGTTGCCCCGGCAAGCGGTAGATGATTATTCTCGGCCACCGCAGTCGTGAAACTCGCTAACTGCGCGTCGTCTGGAATCGCCACGACGTTGACCGACCCTCGATAGTTGTGGACGAATCGGTGATCGGGTTTCTCGCGCCATCCCGATCCCACGCCCAGAAGCGACGAGATCGCCAGATGTTTTTGTTCGGGACCGAGAGCGATCGCCGCGGGATACCAACCCGTTGGAATCAGCCCGTCCAATGCCGACGATTTGGTGTCGATTACGGCCACTGCATTGATGCCGCCACACGCCACATATAGCTTGCGCCCATTCTCAGATAGCGCCACCGCGGTTGGCGCAATGCCCACCAAATTCATCGCGAACGGTTGGATTGGGATCTGCCGCAGCACTTCGTTCGTTTTCGTATCGATCACGGTGACGCTGTCGCTATTGTTGTTGGCGACGTATAGCCGTTGCGCTGCCTCGTCCCAGGCGAGCCCGTTGGGATGCAGGCCGACAGGGATCGTTTGGGTAACGCGCATTGCAGCTAGATCGATTCTGGATACGGTACCCGACGCCGTAATGCCGAGTGCATCTACAAGCACCGCGTCGGCATCTTTACTCGTTCCCGCGAACGCCGTGCGCTCTCCCTTCGTGGGAACGCGGCCGCCCCAGTTGGAGACGAACGCGATTGTTCCCGCTCCATTCACAACAGCGCCAAACGGAGCGATGCCTGTTTGAATCTGCCCCCGGGTCTTACCGGACTCCAATTCGACTACGGCGGCGCTGTTAATAGCCGTCACCGGTACGACGGCAACACCTCCGCCGACTCCCACGGAGCCCGCGTTAATCTTGCCTAAATCCGTCGCGACGGGCCGCCATCGACCTTCGGCCATCGTGAACAGTCCCGGCTTGCCGCGGCGTACAGTCGCCGCTATGTACGGACGATCGCCGGCCATGGCCAAGCCCTGCGGGGCGGGAGCGGATTCATGCGCGGCTGATTCCAGAACCTTACCGCTACGCCACTCGACGCGATACAGATGAGTGGAACTGAGAACCCACAAATCATCCGCTCCACCGAAGCCCGCCCCGTAAACGCGGCCCGCGAAAATCAGCGGAATGCCCGCCGGAGTAATGCTCTGCCGGGTGGTGACGACACCGGGATCGGTAACGGCCCGCACTGGCCGATCCAGAGTCTGCGAAAACGCCAGTGAAACCGCACAAAGAAAAACTATCGCCCGCTGTCTCATCTGTTCCGATCCTGGCGCATGCAAGCCATGGAACGATCCTACCAACGCCTCCGTCAGGACCTCCGGCGATCGGATCGAAGCGATTAATCACCGCGCATCGGATGGTTTTGCAAATGCTGTCGACCCTGGAATGCTCAGCTCGATCTCTGTCCCGGAACTGAGTTGACTCCAGACCGTCAGCTTGCCACCGGCGAGTTTGGCCCGTTCCTGCATTCCAGCCAAACCGTAGTGCCCGGCGCGCCCTCCTAGGTCGAGAACCTTCTGGTCAATGCCCTTCCCGTTGTCACGGACCCGTACCGAAAGCTGCCGTTGTTCATATCGGATATCCACCTCGATTCGTCCCGCTTCTGAATGGCGGAAGGCATTGCGCAGCGCCTCGCCTGCAATCCGGTAGACGTCGTCCTGCAGAAGCGGAACGAGTTCTCTTGGGGCGCCCTCCACGGCCACACGAAATTCTGGAGCAGCGGGGCCTGTTTGATCGGCGGCAAACACTTGTCCCAGCATCTGCAGCGCCCGTGCAAGATCGCCGATGACAACCTTCGACGATCGCAATCCTTGCACCGCATCCCGGCCCTCCTTGATCGCCTGCCTGGCTTGCTCGACCACACCCTCCAGAACCTTCTGGGCTTCGGCGGGGCGATCGGGGATCATGTATGTCACAGCGGAAAACTTCATCAACACACCTTGAAAACTCTGCAGCAGGGTATCGTGCAATTCCCGGGCGATTCGCGTGCGCTCGCTCAGCCGCTCTTCCAGGCGAAGTTCCAGGATGCGTCGCGCTATGGCCCAGCCAAAGAATGCGGCGATAAGAACGGTGGAGATCGCCGTTGCGGGCACGATGAGAAAGGCCCTGCGCTGGACATCTCTCATGTTCACGACGGCACGTGGCAGCTCTTCGTTTAGCTCCCGGTCAATGTTCTTGACAAGGGCGGAGGTCGTCGTCTCCATGCGGCTTAGTTCGTTGTCCAGGCGAAGGCGAACAGCCGTCCAGTCGCCTCCGTTAGCCAGGTCGGTGATGTCCTGAAGTTGCGATGGCAGCGTAGTCTCAAACGCATCCAGAGCCGCTAGAAATGCTGGGTCTACATGAAATTCAGACGGCAAATAAGCAAGATCGCTCCGTGCTCTTTGAGTCTGTTCCAGCAGAGCCGTACGCAATGGCTTGGCTTCGGCCACCAAGCGAGGGGCGTCCTTAGATTGCGCGAGTTCGTTCAGCCGCTGATGAAAAGACAGAAGACCTTCCTGAAGCCGCAGGACCGCGATCAACTGCTGGCTTACGCCGGTGAGACGATCGGTTTGCAGGCGAGCTCTCTCGAACTGCAAAATCACGAGTCCGTTTCCGCCTAGAATCAGCGCTATTAACAGAGCCAAGATGAGCGTTAAACGGCGGCCGATATTGAAGTAGTTGCTGTCTGATGACTTCATTCGATCTTGCCTTAGATCATCTCCGCCCACGTTTTTCGCTGGAAATTGCAATTAGAACCGGCGACGGCGAATAATTGTTTGTCCTAGCGAAGCGTCTTGTCCGTCTTCGGGGGCGCGGCAGGGAAACCGGTGATTTCGATCAGTTGCTTTTCCAGTTCGGCTGCGGCCTCGGGTGCGCCTCTCTGTCCAGTCAGAACCGAGTGCACAACGTCGATGTAAGCTCTGGAAACCTGCTTGTATTTAGTGCCGCTTTCGACGGAAGGCCGGGCGACGATGCCCGCGCGCTGCATCGATTCTGCCGGAGAAACGGGTGAATCGGAAATTGACGGCGCACTGGAGAATACAGTCTGCATCGGACCGCCGGAAGGGCTGTCCTTTTCGCTCGCCTCCATTTGCGCATGAAGCTGGAACCGCAGAAGGGCAATCGCTTCCTGGCGATGCGCTGAATGTAAGGAGACAGCGGTGCCGGTCCCGCCCAAAGCTCCGGCCGATCCTCCTGGCCCGCCAGGAATTCTCGCAAAACCGGTCTTGATCACCGGGGCCCGGCTCCGCCAGCCGATCCGCCTGGCTTGCCCAGCCGCAGTCATCGGAGTGAGTAACCACATACGGTTAAACGCGGCTCGGCCCGAGTCAAAAAGGAGCATCGAATCGAGCTCCCGGTACGACACAACGCTAGGCGGCGAGATCCAGCCAATCCAGTGTTTGGCTCGTTGCCATGCCCGAATCGCCGCTGGGTTATTCACGCTAATCGTCCGATCCCGCTCAATGATCCGCCCTCCTCCTTCGGCGGCTTGCCATTCCAGGGCATTGCAGGTTAAGGCTTCCCCATCCGCTCCCTGCCACACGTAGCCCCAGAAATCTTTCACGCCTTTGGCGCGCTCACCCGACTGGATCCGCTCGGCCATGCTCTCTAGTTCGCTCCACGTCTTCGGAGGATGATCGTAGCCGTATTCGCGGAGAAGATCCGTTCGGTATTCGAGGGTTCCTAGCGGAACGTTGAAAGGAACAGCCACAAGCTTTCCGTTCACTGTGTAACTGCGTAGCAATTCGGGCTCAAGCAGTGGAATTTCCGCCGCCAGGTAGGGCTGCAGGTCGACCAAATCGGGTTCGAGTAGCGGGGACCAGATCAAATCGATGTTGAGGAGATCGGCGCCGGAGCTATCCGCTAGTAGCTTGCGTGCAAGTTCAAGATAATCGCGAGTGTACTCCGCAATCGGAATACTTTTCACAAGAGTCCCCGTTTGTTTCGTGAACTGCTGCAACACTGCCCTGGTTTGCGGTCGATCTTCGTTCCAGGAATAGGTATAGCGTAACGTCACCGGTTCCCGAGGAGTTTGGCGGCAACCAATCAACGCGGTCGCTAGCAGAAAAACAGCTAAGATCTTCGCTGGTTGCGACGAAGTCCCTTGAACAGGGGCCGCCGGGCAATGAGTAACGTTGCCTGGCATTGAAGCTTTCCGGTCTCCCAGCACTAAAATTGAACTCGATGCAATCCATGAATTATCTCATTATCCCGGGTACTACAGTTTTGCTTCCCGATGATGGTGTTGAAGCCCGGTTTGTTGCGTGGTGATACAGGCCCGAGCAACGCTTCGGGGATTGTGTCACTTGCGCAATCACGTAGGCTCGACAGCGTTGAGGCCAAGTATGCTCTGCACATCACGCGCCGGATGGAGAACACGGATCACTTGGAGTGCGTTGGTCTCGTGACGGTAAACGATCAGGTACGAATAGATCAAAAAGAAACGGTGCCGTTTGTCGGCTAATTCTTCGCGCCAGTGGCCAATGCCAGGGCTCTTCGCCAATCTGGCCATTACGTTGACCAATGCATCTAGAATGCGGTCTGCCGCTTCGATGCTATCGTCGGCGTTGTAATCCCAGATGTCGTTGACATCCTGCTTGGCGGGTGGCGTGAGGACAAACCGCCTCATCCACTGGCGCGTTTGCGCTCGACACAGCGTTGCCGGATCGCAGCAAAAGTCTCTTCACCATCAACGAACTCACGGCGGTCGGCCTGCTCGCTGCCCACGGAAATTTCCTTGCGCAGTTCGGCAAGCCGAAGACTCTTCAAATCTTCCTTTTCCTTGAGCAGCCGCAGACCTTCGCGCACCACTTCGCTTTGCGACTGGTAAAGCCCGGTCTTGAGAAGGTCGGCGATGAAGACGGCGCCGAGATTGACGTTCATATTCGAACGTTAATCCGCTGTAACAGCAGTTGTCAATTTTTGACAAAAGCGGTAGGGGAATATTGCTAAGGATTGACTCTTTGCTGAAAACTTTTGGTGCGGATGAGAGGACTTGAACCTCCACGACCTTTCGGACACTAGAACCTGAATCTAGCGCGTCTGCCAATTCCGCCACATCCGCATGTGGGAACTACCATTTCAGTATCGTCAACGGGCTTGTCTTAAGTCAAATTTTCGACGTGCGCATTTCCAGGATTAGCTTCATTACTAAACCCTCGATCTGGTCTCGGACGGTTTTATAAACGGATTCTTTTTTGCCGATCGGATCTTCGATCTTCCAATCGACTACGCGCGCCGCCATCTTCGTTGGAAGCTTGCGGCCGCTGATGTTTACGATCAAGTCGAAATCGACGTTCGAAAGCATCTCCGCGCCTTTGGGAAAATGATCTTCAATATCGATATTCTTCTCGGCCATCACTTGCCGGGTGAGCGGTGCTATGCCCATCGCCGGCGCCAAGCCAGCGCTTGCTGGAATCATGATGTCGTTGCCGTAGGCGCGGGCGAATCCCTCGGCCATTTGGCTGCGGCAGGAATTGCCGATGCACAAGAACAGAACTTTACGTGTTGCCGCCATCTCGATAATCAGTCTAGCTTGTCGATGAAGCGCTTATGGATGTAAATGTCGTCGGTCAGTTCGGGATGGAATGTCGCCGCCAGATGTTTACCTTGCTCCACCAGCACCGGATCGCCTTGATAACGCGCCAGCACTTTCGCGCCCGCGCCTACGTTACGGATTATCGGCGCTCGAATGAAGACGGCTTCCAGATCGACACCGTCTTCGGTGCGGAGGTGGGTAACCCGGCTATCCAGCTGACGCCCGTATCCATTTCGTTCGACGCCAATATCCATCAAGCCGAGAGATTCTTGCTGGGGATTCGTGACCTCCGTGGCCAGCAAAATCGCGCCGGCACAGGTTCCGAATATTGCCTTACGGGCGCCGAAATCTTTAAGCGGCTGAAAGAGATTCTCGATCTGGATCACCTTCAACATGCTCGTACTCTCGCCGCCGGGAATAATCAGGCCATCGATCTTCTCCAGATCCTCGGCGGTCCGCACTTCCACGGCGTGCGCGCCCGCTCGCTCCACGGCGTTGCGGTGCATATCAAAATCACCTTGCAACGCTAGGATGCCGACGGTCTTCCGGCTACTCGTCATGCGCTATCCGGACGAGACACGGATCTACCATCCGCGAGTCTGCATCAACTCCGATTCCGGCAGCTTGGAAATCTCCAGGCCCGGCATCGCTTCACCCAGTTCTTCACTCGCTTCCAGCAGCTTTTGCGGATCGTTGAAATAGGTGGCTGCTTTCACGATAGCTTTCGCGCGGGCTTCCGGATCGGACGATTTGAAGATGCCTGAACCTACGAATACCGCTTCGGCTCCCAGTTGCATCACTAGCGCCGCATCGGCTGGCGTGGCGATTCCGCCGGCGGAGAAGTTCGGTACCGGCAGACGGCCATGTTTGGCGCAATATTCCACCAGCTCTAAAGGAGCTTGCAGCTTCTTCGCTTCGGCCATCAACTCTTCCGTGCCCAGAACGGTAAGCTGCTTCATTTCTTTTACGATGGTGCGCATGTGACGCACAGCCTCGACGATATTGCCCGAGCCGGCCTCGCCTTTAGTGCGAATCATCGCCGCACCTTCGCCAATCCGGCGCAGCGCTTCGCCCAGATTGCGCGCACCGCAGACAAAGGGAATCTTGAAAGCGCGTTTGTCGATGTGGTGTTCTTCATCGGCCGGTGTCAGCACTTCGCTCTCATCGATGTAATCCACCGCCAGCGCCTCAAGAATGCGGGCCTCGGTAAAGTGTCCAATCCGGGCCTTGGCCATCACGGGAATGGAAACCGTGGCCATGATCTCGCGCATGATGCTGATTTTCGCCATGCGCGCCACGCCGCCTTCCTTGCGGATGTCCGAAGGCACGCGTTCTAGAGCCATCACGGCGCAGGCGCCCGCTTTTTCGGCAATCTCCGCTTGTTCGGCGTTAGTGACGTCCATGATCACGCCGCCCTTTAACATCTGAGCCAGGCCCACTTTCAGCCGGAATTGTTCGTTCATCAACATTGCCATCTCCTCTGTTCTTACACCATGGCCGTCGCGGATTCGCCGCGCATTGTAGCTCGAACCCGATTCAGCTCTTTCGTAAACACATCGCCAAGAATCGCCATGCCGGCGCGAATCTGTTCCGGCGCCAGTCCGGCAAAGCTCAGCCGCAAAGCATTCGCTTCCACCCGCGAGACGCCGAAAAATTTACCCGGCAAATACGTTACGTTTTCACGCTGGGCACGTGCCAGAAGTTCACTTGCATCCAGCGGTTCGGGCAAACGAACCCAAAGATTCATTCCGCCTTGTGGACGCGTGAAGCGCGATCCGGGCGGCAAACTTCGCTCGCATGCCGTCAACACCGCGCGTAAACGTTCGCCGCCGGCTATCAACATCTTTCGCCGATGCGCTTCCAGCCGGCCGGATTCGGCGAAGCGCAATAACACTGCCTGCGAAAGCTGATCGGTATGCAGATCGCACCATTGCTTGGCTTCCGTTAAACGCGCTATCAAAGGTGACGGCGCAATTACCCAACCCACACGCAAACCGGGAAACGCAATCTTCGAAAAGCTTCGCAGCAGGATCACATCGCCTGCTTGATCCAACTGCTTCAATGTCGGAATCGGATCGCCTTCGTAGCGCAAATCGCCGTATAAATCGTTTTCGACGATTATTGTTCCCGTCTCACGCGCCATTCGCAGAATCGCAATGCGTGAGGCCAGCGGCAGCGTGACACCGGTCGGATTCTGGAAATTCGGCGTTACGATAAGAAGCTTCGGGCGTTCCTTCAAAAGAACGCGGCCCAGGGCCTCGATTTCAATCGACTGCGGACCTACGGCCACGCCGATTACCCGTGCACCGCCACGCGAAAATACGTTGCGCACACCCAGGTAAACCGGGTCTTCCACAACCACCACTTCGCCCGCTGCGGCGAGCACTCGTTGCAACAGATCGAGCGCTTGCTGGCAGCCGTTCGTAATTAGAATCTCGTCCCGATCGCGGGCGATGCCTTCTCGTAGCGCCCCATCCAGCAGGTAGCGGCGCAGAGGAGCATAACCGCTTGTAGAGCCTAATTGCAAGATCGAGGCCGCTTCGCCGCTGGTGATTACTTCCTGACACGTAGCTTGAATTTCCTTCAGCGGGAACAGCAATTCCGAAGGTCGCGATGCGGCAAAGCTGATTCCATCGGCGCCTATCGCGTCGACAGAACGGGCTCCGGCGTATTCTGGCGGCAGCAACTCTTCCCAATCCAGACCGGTCGAGGCAAGACTGACATCGCCGCTTACGAAGCTGCCACGGCCTACATGACCGCGGATCAACCCTTCCGTTTCCAACAGCTCATAGGCAGCGGAAACAGTAGTCCGGTTCAGTCCAAGCAGGCCAGCCAATTCCCGAGTGGCGGGTAAGCGCTCGCCTTTTTCCAGCTTACCTGTCCGCACAGCTTCGCGAATATGTAGGTATAACTGCCGGTACAGTGGCAATTCGGACTGCTCGTCAACTCGGAAAATGGGAAGCATCGGAAACACCCGAAGCATACCATATTGGACTGGCTGCGGATACCCCGAATTTGTCACGCCGTCGTACTGTTAAACTGCAAACGAATGCCCAGAGCTATGGCAGCTTTGTTTCTTACAACCGCCCTGATCACGGTGGCGCACGCCGATAAAAAGAAAAAAAAGAGCGAGGAGGAGATCACCCAAGTTCTAGCCATTCCGAAGGATCCACCGCTTGCGATCACGGTAGATACGGACCGCCTTAGTTTCGACATTTCACCGCTCTCGGCCAAGGGTCTGTTAACCCATCAGATTCGCGAAGGCCTGAAGGCGTTGCTGCGCCAGCACCACACGGGTTCCATCGTCGCTCTGCGCGCCTTTGTAGCGGGGACCGGCGATATGCGGACAGTGCAACGCGTGGCGAGCGAAGTGTTTACCGAGAAAAAATTGAACTTACCGGTGATGACCGTGATCCAGGTCGGCGCTCTACCAATGGTGGGCGCGCAGGTGGTTCTGGAGACGGCGGCCACCGAAAAGAGGTCGCTGAATCCCAATGGACTAGCGTTTTTTTCGGGCCAGCAATCGCCCACCGCCGATGGATCGCTGAAGCAATTGCGAACGGCGGTGCGTTCCGCAAGTCTTCAGCCTGACGATATTTTGCGAGTCACCTGCTTTCTTAGTTCGCTGGAAGGATTGGCTTCGTTCCGTCCCGCAGTGCAGGCGGCGTTTCCTTCGGCCGGTTTGAATTTTGTGGAGACGGAACGGGCGCCGGCGCGACAGATAGCGGAGTGCGAGGCGATCGGGCGTTTGCGGAGCCCGGCAGGTGCCCCGCTACAATTCCTGAATCCGCCCGCGCTCACGGCGTCGCCGAACTATGCGCAAATCGCTTTAGTCTCCGCGCCGCGATTGGTGTTCAGCGGTTTGCAACTTGTATTTCGCGATCAGGAAGCCGATATGCGCCTGGCGTTTGACCGCCTGAAACGAGCACTCGCCGCGGAGAAGGTGGGTTATCGCGATGTCGCGGTGGCGCATCTCTATAGTCTCTCCAATGCCACTACGGAAAAGTTCCGCAAGGTTCGCGCCGATTATTACGAGAAAGACAAACCCCCGGCCAGCACGCTATTGATCTTTGAGGGCCTGCCGTCCCTGGACGCTACCTTCGGCCTGGATGTTATCGCGGTCGCGCCGTAGCGGGCACCCTCGGCGAAACTCCTATGTAAAGCGCGGGAGATGCTACGATGCCAGAAGTGGCTGTACAAACAATTTCATTCCCAGACCCCGCTCACTTTGAGGCGACTCCCACCTATGAATTGCTCATAGCGGCGGCTCGCGGATATGTGGGCATCGATCAGCGCTTCATCCGCGCAATTCTGAGTCGTGGCACGGCGGCGGTCTCCGAGCTGGTTAGATATGGCACCGAAGATCACTCCGCCGAACCGGTGGATTTGGAAGAGGATTTAATTTCCATTTTTCACGATCTGCATAGTCCGGAGGCCCTACCGTTTTACATCGAGTGCCTACGCCGCCAGCCCGAAGACGTCACCGATGAGCTGCTGGAGGCTTTTCTCAACCTTGGTGCGGTGGCTCTGGATCCGCTGTTAAAACTCTATGAGGAAATTGGGGAAGAGAATGGCGGCGACGTCGCGTTTCTTCTGGCAAGCCTGCGGATTCACGATGAGCGAGTCTATAAGCTTTTGTTGGAGCGGCTGGAATACGATGCCGGCGACGGTGCTTTCTGTCTCGGATTGTATGGCGACCCCGCCGCGAAGCCTGCCCTTGAGAAGTTGCTGACGGGCATCCCCGCCGAAGATGGGGAGTTGCGCCGGGAAGTCACTTTCGCGCTGGAGCAATTGGACGCGCCGTCACCGGAGCCCGAGCCCAAGCACGAAAATTCCGACATCTGGGAGCTGTACCCCGAGAAGTCATCTCCGCAGGTGGATCTTCTCAGCGATGAAGCGAAACTGGAAATGCTGAATGCTGCCTCCGCGGAGTATCGGGCTGAAGCCGCGGGAAGTTATCGCAATAAAGAGCTACCGCTACCGATTCGTTCGCGCCTGATCCAGCTTGCCAAGGGCGATCCGGATTCTGTCGTACGGGCGCGCTGTTGGGAAGGCTTATCGTCGGCTGTTGAAGAACCCGAAATTCGTAAAGCACTGCTGGCGGCGGTGAACAACGAGCAAGCGCCAATCGAAGAACGGAGCGGGGCATTAGTGGGCTTGGCGCAGATCTCCGAGAATCCGCAAGTGGACAAGCGGATGCGCGAGTTCTACGAAATTCCCGAGGCCCGTTCCAAGGCGATGGAAGCCATGTGGCGATCACTCAATCGCGGCTTCGCATCTTATTTCCCGAAGCACCTGGACGACGCCGATCTGGATATCCGGCGTCAGGCCATATGGGGCGTAGGCTATCTGGGCATCAGCGCGGAAGCCGGAAAATTGAAGAAGTTTTTCAACGAGGAAGAATTCCGTCCCGACGCGTTGTTCGCCTTCGCCTTGTCTACTCCGGCCGAGATTTCCCGCGGCCGCATGCCGGCGCTCTTCCGCAAAATTGAAGAGCTCGCCGAGGGGCTGTCACAGGGGGAAGCGGAACTAGTGGAGTTGGCACTCGATGAGAGGCTGGCATTCCACGGCCTGGAGCCGATCTTCTCGCAGGAAGGCGACGAGGACGAAGAAGAGGAAGAGCCATCGAAAACGATTACTCCCTCCGCGCCCCCTGGACGTAACGACGCCTGCCCCTGTGGTAGCGGCAAGAAGTTTAAAAAGTGTCACGGGGCTTAGGTCAATCTTTGTCCGGCCGGGTGTAGCGGTTGGATAAATAATCCTTTGCCTCTCGAGCGGCGTCGGTTTGCGGTGCGAAGTCAATGGCCCGCCGATAAGCTGCCTGTGCCTCTTCCCGCCGGCCTTTCATATCGTAGGCTTGCCCCAGTCGCAACCATGCTAGAACACCGCTGGTGAGATCCCCATCGACGCGTGATGTCGCGTTCTTCAACTCGGCGATGGCCCCGTCGAAATCGCGATACCAAAATAGTATGTTGCCTTTGGAATACTCCACCTTTTTCTGGGCGACGCGGGCGTATCCAGGAGCGTTCGCGCGGCGCAACTCTTCGATCTTCGCCAGAGATCCCAGGGCCCGCGGTTTGTCGCCCAAATCGCCATACATTTGCGCCAGTTCAAACCGCAGCAGATAATTGCGTGGAAATTTTTCAATCTGATCCCGCAAAAGAGGAACCGCGTCTCCGGGACGCTTTTCACGTCGATAGATTGCAACTAGAATAATCGCCGCATCGTTGCGATTTATCCGGCCGCGCTGCGCCACCAGTTGCAGTGTCTTAATCCCGCTATCGCGGTCACCAGCAACCCCCGCCAGAAATCCTAAAAACTTGTAACCGATAGGCAGGCTGCCGACGATATAGTCGTGCCCCCCTTGCGCCAGCCGCGCGTCGATCAGCGTAGGGTCCAGTTCAACAATATGGTTATGGGATTTGCGCGCCGCCGTTGCTTCTTTCAATGCATCGATCCAATTCTTGCGCACCAGGAATGAGTGATTCGCTTTTAAACCATGCGTCACTCCCAAGGAATAGAGCGCGCCGATGTCGTCGGGATTGCTCTTTAGGCGGCGCTCGCCGATCGTCGTGGCATTGTATAGAGCTTCTTCAAACTGCTTCTGATCGGCTGGGCTGAAAGGCATCTTGGGCCGGCGCAAAAAGGGATTAGTGCCACTCAGCAGGTCGCTTTCAAGCGCACCGGTAGCAAACATCTGCCGGTACAGAACGGATTGCGCCAAGTGGTTATAGGCGTCCGGATCATCGGGGTGTTGGGCGATTACGTTAAGGAACGTCGCTATCGCTTCGTTGTATTCCAGACTGTAGAAGTGATCGAATCCCTTGGCGCTAAGTGGATCGATATTCGGTATATTCGCGGCCTGCAGCCCGTAAGCGAGAAAAAACAGCAAACCTATCCGCAATGCAGATCATCCTTCTTTATTTAATTTCCCTAGCGCCCACAGCGCATGTTCCGCAACAGTAGGGTCTGGAGATTTCGCCAGCTTCTCCAACGGATCGCGGAACTTGGCGGCACCACTATTTCCCATCGCGATCGCCACATTGCCAAGAAATCCGGCGTACTTCGAACGGATGACCGGAGATCCGCTAAAGAGTAGACGGAACTCCTCCCCGGAAAGGTGCGCCAGTTTTTCCAAAGGCGGCGCAAAATTCGAAGGTTGGAAATGAGGCTCTTCGGAAAAAGGAGCTTTTCGATTCCAGGGGCATACGTCCTGACAGATATCGCACCCGAAAATATGCGGTCCGATTTTCGTGCGCTGCGCTTCGGGTATCGCATCGCGCGATTCAATTGTGAAGTAGGAAATGCACAGCCGGGCATCGAGAGCGTAGTCATCGGCGGATGGAACAATCGCCTCTGTCGGACAGGCGTCGATACAGCGCGTGCAGGTCCCGCAACGGTCCGGCGGAGGGCTATCGGGTTCCAGTTCGAGCGAAGTAAGAATCTCGCCGAGAAAGAACCATGATCCCAAGGGTTGATTAATCAGACACGTATTCTTGCCAATCCAACCCAGGCCGGCGTCGCGTGCATAGGAACGCTCCAGCAAGGGCGCGGTGTCGACGCAGATTTTGAATTCGAACGGCTCCACCGCTTGGAGGCGCGTGGCGAGCGTCGTCAAACCGGAGCGCAGGACGTCGTGATAATCGTCACCCCAGGCATAACGCGAAATCCAGCCAAGCTCGCGGTTGCCGATGCCCTCCGGCGATGGCGCGCGAGTGTTGTATAGTGCTCCCACGCAGATGATAGATTTTACTGCTGGCAGCAGGAGTTTTGGGTCGCTACGAACGTGCGCCCGGCGGTCGGTCAGGTAGCCCATCGTACCGGCCATTCCCCGGGCAACCCACTGCGAATAGCGATCCGAATCGGGGGAGGGCACTGCCCGCGCAATCCCGGAAATTTCAAATCCGCATTCGCGAGCCAGTTCCTTAACCAGTCCCGAATGCACCACCGCGATCTACGACTCTTCTTCTTTCTGTTGTTGCTTTACAAAGCTGAGAATGTCAAAGCGCTTAATCTCTCTATTCGGGAAAAAACTATTGATAGCGTCCTGCTCATCGCTGAAGACTTCGAAGATGGTGTGAAGCTTGGTTAGCACCAAGAGTTCCACGTTCCGCTTGTTGAGATTTTCCAACTTTAGGGCGCCGCCCGCCTTTTGCACGGCGGTGAAGCAAATCACCATCGCTCCCAGACCGGTTGAATCGATGTACTCGACATCTTTCAAGTTGAAGATCACCTGCCGCCCGCCCGCACTGAGTTCTTCGGTCAACGCTTCGCGCGGCTTGGATGCCTCACCCACCGTTAGCCGGCCCTTCATGTCGAAAATGCTGACCCCTTCGACTTCACGCTTTTGTATCTCCAGACTCATAGCGTTGTTGTAGCACAGGACTAGCGGGAGATGTAAGATTTGCTCAAGGCGATCTTGAGAGATAGGCCTATGCGGAACATCTTGCACGAAACTGCAAATCTTTCGTTGCTTTATCGATTCTATTTTGCGGGTGGTGATTTAAATTCACGGACTCGGCTCCCGATACGGCCAACGGTTCGCAAAGCTCTGATTTGTTGCAGCTTTCACATGGGGTAGCTTCCCACATGTTCATCCGCTACTACGCTGCCTGCCGATTGGCGCGTGAATTGCTTACTCTTGGGCGGAGGCTAATAATATGAACGATAACAACGATACAAGCGATAGTCGCTTCTCCTACTTTTTCCTGGGTCTCGGTTTGGGTGTTGCGGGGGCTGTTTTGTTCGCTCCGCGATCGGGTGCGCATACACGATCCTTGCTCTCCGAAAAGGCTGACGAAGGGCAAGCCTATCTGGGGTCACGCTATGCGGACGTGAAACAGACAGTGGCCGCGAAATATTCTGACGTAAAGAAGACCGTCGAAGAGAAAGTGAATGTTGGCGCCGAAACGGCAAAGCGTACCGAAAAAAGCGTGCGGGCCGCAGTCGACGCTGGCAAAGAAGCATTCAACCGTGAGATGAATGCGCCCGAAACAAACATCGTTTAACTTTACTCCCCGGCAAGAATTTCTCGGGTAGGGTCACCAATTTCACTAACTCCCGCGGCTCCTGAATCCGCGGAATGAAAAGGACAAATCATGTTGAACTACGCTTTGGTCTTCCTGGTGGTCGCTTTGATCGCCGCCGTTTTCGGGTTTGGTGGAGTCGCTATTGCAGCCGCCGGAATCGCGAAATTGTTGTTCTTCCTATTCGTCGTATTGTTCCTGGTGTCGTTGGTGATGGGCTTGGCGCGCAGAGCTTAGCGTACGTGATCCGGGAGGTGGCGAATGCCTCGATGGCCTCGCCACCCCCATGAATCAGGAGCACTATGTCAGGTAAAAATACATCCGTATTCGCAATCTTCCCCAATCAGATTGAGTTAGAGAAGGCAATCGAAAAGCTGCGCATCGCCGGATTTCGCGGTGCCGATGTTTCCTTACTAGTGCCCGATAACCCTGGCGTTCGCGAGTTCACGCATGAAAAGGGTACGAAGGCACCCGAGGGGGCCACAGCGGGCGCGAGTTCCGGGGCAATCATCGGTGGGGCTCTTGGGTGGCTAGCTGGCGTTGGGGCGTTGGCGATCCCTGGTCTGGGACCGTTTATCGCGGCCGGACCAATCATGGGTCTGCTGAGTGGACTGGGAATCGGCGGCGCGGTTGGCGGATTTACTGGGGCACTGATCGGCCTGGGAATTCCCGAGTATGAGGCGAAGCGCTATGAGGGTAGGATTCGCTCGGGCGGACTGTTGGTTTCCGTGCACTGTGATAATTCCGATTGGGCCGACACAGCCAAGGACATCCTCTCGCAATCGGGCGGAGAAGATGTAGCTTCGGCCTCCGAATCTAAAGCCGATTACGTCCCGTTGTAATTCGAATCCCCGCAGCGCGGGCTGCATCTAGTTAGAATTCCTTGTACTCTGGAATTCCCGACGTGATGCAAGCAAACGTAGCCGCGACCTTTCAATACTTCTTAATCGCGTTTACATCTGTTTTTTTTCTTGTCGATCCCTTCGCCGCTATCCCCGCATTCCTGGTTATTACCGGTGACGCCGCGCCGGAACGCCGCCGGCATATCGCCAAGAGAGCCGCTATTACTGCCTGCATCGTGTTGTGCAGCTTCGCGGTTGCCGGGAGCCTGATATTCAAACTGTTCGGCGTCACATTGCCCGCGTTCAAGATCGCCGGTGGTGTCATCCTGCTCCTCATCGGACTGGATATGTTGCAGGCTAAACGATCGCAGACCAAGGAGACGCCCGGTGAGACCGAAGAAGGCGCTGAAAAAGAAGATGCGGGGATCATTCCCCTGGGCGTGCCAATGCTCGCCGGCCCAGGGTCTATTTCAACTGTCATGGTTTTGGTGAGCCAAGCGACGGCCTGGTGGGAGACCATTCCCATCTATGTGTCGATTCTGCTCACGGCGTTCATTTCTTACTGGGTCTTGTCCGGCGCCGACCGTGTGCGCCGCTATCTGGGTGAGACGGGGATCCGCATTATGACGCGCATGATGGGTTTGCTGCTGACGTCTATCGCCGTGCAGTTCGTCTTAAACGGACTCACCGATCTTGGATTAATCCGAACGCACTAGCGGCCCCGATTGATCGGCGCGAAGGCCTGCGCCACCACCCACAACTTTTCCCATGCGGGCAAACTGATTCGCCGCGACAGCACGTCGTAATTCGAAGCCTTAATTCGCTGCAGCAGCCGGGAATAGATCTCGATCAGAGCCCACAGGGAACTGCGGCTTGCGGCATCGACCAGAGACACGAGTGGCGCCGATTCGTTGTAATATTCCGTGGCCCGATCGGCTTCCAACTGCATCAGGCTCAGGAACGCGGGATTGGAATGGCCCTGCACCACATCGTCGACGTGCACGCCGAATCGATCCAGATCTTCCTGGGGCAAGTAGACCCGGTTCAACCCGATATCCTCCCGGACATCGCGCAAAATGTTGGTCAACTGAAAGGCGATGCCGCATTTCTCCGCCAGCCGTAATGCTTCGGGCGACTTGAATCCGAAAATATGAATCACCGTCAATCCAACAACCGATGCCACCTGATAGCAGTAGCGATACAACTCTTCGAAGGTCTGGATGCGCCGCGGTTCCAGATCGGAGCTGACACCATCGATCATCTGGTGGAAATATTCGTGGGGAATTTTGTAGCGCTCCACCGCATCGCGAAAGGCGGGCCAGACCGGATGATCCGGAAGGCTGCCGGTTAACGCCTGCGAAAGATCCTTACGCCAGTTGGCGATGGCCGTGGCGCGATCGGCAAGATGACCGTCGTCGCTCAGATCGTCGCAGTAACGCATGAACGCATAGATCGCGCACATCGCGTTTTTCCGCGGGCGGTCCAGCAGTAGAAACGAGTAATAGAAGTTCCGCGCCCGTGTCCGCGCGATGCGTGTACAAAACGTATATGATTCCGCGACAGTCATGCGGCTTTGGAGAATGTGCGCCGGAGGATGGCGGCCAACAGCAAGCCGACACGCTCCACCTTGGAAACAGACGGACGCTTGGTGAGGACATCGTAACCCTGCTGGCCAATCTTGTCCAGGATGCGAAGTCCACCACGGCTGAAGAGATCGAGATCGACGCCCAGACGGCGGTTGACCTGACCGGCCAAAGGCAGGCCTTGGATAAAAAGCTTGCGGGCAACCTGAACCGCCTCGCGCATAGCCTCACCGAACGCCGGTGTAAAGCGTCGCGCGCCGATATCGTCTACCGTGCAGCCGTGCCTGGCTAAAAGATCGAGCGGCAGATAGACGCGATCCTTTTCAAAATCGACCGTAACATCCTGCCAGAAGTTTGCGAGTTGCAAAGCGGTGCACGTCGCATCGGAAAGCCGCTGCCGGGGCGCGTCGGAATAGCCGCAAAGATACAGCACCAGCCGTCCCACGGGATTGGCCGAATAGCGGCAATAGGCAAACAGTTCGTCGAAGTCCCGATAGCGGGTTATGCGTTGGTCCTGTTCAAACGCGGTAATCAGATCGGCGAAAGGATCGATCGGCAGCGCGTGGCGATCCAGCGTCCGGCGGAGCGCCGCGTAAACCGGATGCCTAGCGGTATCGCCGGCATAGAAACGTTCCAGCTCATGACGCCACCAAGCGAGCATCCGTAGACTTTCCTCAGTGTCGCCGAGCTCATCGCCTAAATCATCCGCCCAACGGCAGAAGCTATATACGTTGTAAAAATCCTGATGTAAATTTTTGGGAAGCAGGAAGCTGACGACGTGAAAGTTTTCGTAATGGCTGGTTGCCAGCCTGCGAGTGTAGGCCTCGCCCTCATCGGCCGAGTAGACCGCCGCCATGGCATCCGGCGAACGGACAAAATCCTTTGGCGCTAGCGGCGTCATCGAAGGCTCGTCTTATCGCCGCATCGAAGCTAAGGAACGATAGCCGTCTTCATGTGGCCATTGTGGCTCATCAAGTGGCGCATCACTTCCAGTAGATTGGTAAGCGGTTCCACCCGATTGACGAAATCCTGTGAAGTGATGAAGCCCCGGCTGAGAACCTCCAGAGCTTTGCTGATCAACTTTGGCGTGTGATGGAAGCTGGCTTTGCAGGTAAGTTCGGAATAATGCAGCAAGTTGGTATCGAGGCTGATCTTGCTGTCATTGGGGCATCCGCCGAAGAAATTCACGGTACCGCCGCGACGCAGTAGGCGTATCGCCAATTGCCAGGCTTCGGGCAATCCAACGGCTTCGATGACAACGTCCGCGCCGCGGCCATCGGTCAGATCGCGAACGGACTTCTCGACATCCATGCCGTCGGCGTTTAATACAGTTTCATCGGCACCCATGCGGATTGCCCGGTCCAACTGGCTTTGGCGGCGGCCGATGGCGATGGTGCGAGCGCCGTATACCTTCTTTGCCAACTGCACGAACATCATGCCGATGGGGCCCAATCCAATGATGGCGATGTTATCGCCCTGGCGGATTCCGGTTTCTTCAATGCCGTGCAGAACACAAGCCAGCGGTTCGGCCAGCGCCGCGTCCTGATAGCTGACATGGGGCGGCAATTCGTACATGTTGCGCCGCACGATGCGCGACGGTATGCGAATGAATTCAGCGTACGCGCCGTTATTGAACAGCAGATCGTCGCACAGGTTATCTTCGCCGCGGCGGCAGTAATAGCAGTCCCCACAGGGCGCCGAATTTGCCGCAACCACGCGCTGACCCACTTTCCAATTCGAAACTTCAGAGCCTAAGGCAACGATGTCGCCCGCCAATTCATGGCCGAACAGCGCCGGGGGTACGATCATCCGGGCATGATATCCCCGGCGAAAGACCTTCACGTCGGTCCCACAAGTCAACGCCGTGCGGACGCGCACCAGGACGTCGCCCGCTTCGATCTTCGGAACGGCGACTGATTCGATCTCCACGTGTTCTTTTCCGTAAAGAACAGCCGCCAGCATCTGCTGATTCACTGTGACCACCTCTGTGGCTGAACAATTATTTTCAAGGATTCCCCGGCGGGATGCAATGCGAGTTCAATCCCGTTGTGTATCCGGTCCAGCGGTACGCGATGCGAAATCAATTCTTCCACCGGGAGCGCGCCGCTGAACACCAGGCCGGCCGACTCCTTCTGCAGGTCGACGGAAGCGCTGTAACTTCCGCTCAGAATTCGTTCCGCCACGCAAATATCGGCACCCGATACGTCAATTCGTTCCTGATGCGAAGTTTGGGCGAATAACATTATTTTGCTGCCGGGACGGGAACAGCGAACGGCTTGCTCGACGATTCCCTTCGCTGATGCAGCCACGATCACGACGTCCGCGCCGCGCCCAGCGGTAGCCTGGCGAATTGCGTTCTCCACACCGGCCTCTCTGGGATCGTGGCATTCTTCGGCGCCAAAACGCAGGGAAAGATCGCGCCGCGATCGGAACGTGTCGGTAGTGAACATCCGCAGACCGCGAAGCTTACCGAGCATGGTAAAGATCAACCCGATTGGCCCCTGGCCAAGTATGGCCACCACCTCGCCTGGTTGCGGATCCAATTGATGCATCGCTTTTACGCAGGTATTCACCGGCTCCACGAAAGAAGCGCGGTCGAAGGAGACGCTGTCGGGAACTTTTTCCACGCCCTGGCGCACAATCCAGTCCATGATCCGCACATATTGCGAGAATCCACCGCCTGCCGGTTCGTAGCCGGCCGTGATGCCAACCTTCTTGTAGGTTGCGCATTGGGCGTACAGTTTGCGCTCGCAATAAAAACAATTTTGGCAGGGAATGTGGTGGAAGGCAATCACCCGGTCGCCCGGCGCGAAAGACTTTACGTTCGATCCGGCGGCCACCACGACTCCGGCCGTTTCATGACCGTAGACCCGGGGCGGGGCTAGTAGATTGTATTCGATTTTCTTGAGGTCGGTGTGACAAATGCCGCAGCTCTCGACGCGAACCAGTAACTCGCCCGGTCCAATCTCCGGCGTCGGGATGTGCTCCACCGAGACTAGGCTTTGGCCTTTGTAAACGGCCGCTCGCATAGTCGGTGGCGCGGACAAGTTAGAATCGACAGTCTGCAAAAAAATCCCCTAACGATCGGGCGGCGATTCTGGCGTTTCCCGCCAGGCGCATCAAGGCCGGAAAGGAAGTCAGCGGCTTGCGGAGCGCGGCGGCAATGATCCTGCTTACCTGAAACCGGCCATTCACATCCCGCACTGCATTGAAATCCACGGCAAACTCTTCGCCAGCCAAGTCGGATACTGAGCGAATGCAATAGAACGGCACGCCCAGTCTGGTTGCGGCCAGCGCTACTCCGGCTGCTTCCATTTCCACTCCGTTACCTCCCCTGTCGCGCAACTCTCGTTTCGAATTTACCGTACCGGCAACCCGATTCACCGAGATAATGTTACCAGCCGAATGAACCCCCGTCGAAATCGGCGAACGGGTTGGATACATCTTTCCACCTTCGCCATCTACCACGGCCAATGCTACCAGGATATCGCCAATTGCCAGCGCCGGGTCGAGCGCGCCGCAAAAACCAGTACTCACGATCGCGCTAAATTCTTCCCGCCGTCGGGCCTCTTCGACCGCTTCGGCCGCCAACACGGGACCGGCACCGTTGGCTACCACTAATATCCGGCGCCCGTTTAGCTCTCCGGCGCTGGCGAAATCGACTCCCCAGGACAACTTCTTTACTGCTTTAGAATGCTTCAAAAGCCCGGCTACTTCTCTCTTTTCGGCGGCGACAATCAGCAGCGCCGGATCAGACATATCCATTCGTCCGGAACCAATCGATGGCCTTTCGTAGCGCGTGTTCCACCGGTCCCGGTTGAAAGCCCAATTCCCTGGAGGCTTTCGCATGCGACGCGAACATCTTTTTCCGCGCCATTCTAACTCCGTCCAAGGGAGCCCTGGGCTCCATTCCACTTACATTGGCCCAGGCGGTACTGACCACACCCGCCGCGTAGGCCACCGCATAGGGTATCTCTCGCCGCGGTCCCGGTATTCCGCTCAATTTCTCCAGATGCCCGAATATCTGTTTCAGCGTTAGATTTGTACACCCCAGGATGTACCGTTCCCCCGTCCGGCCCTTTTCGCCCGCCAGAATATGACCTTCCGCCGTATCTTCCACGTCCACCAGATTCAATCCGGTTTCCAAAAACGCGGGCATCCCCCGGCGCAGAAAATCGACTACGATCTTCCCTGTCGGCGTCGGCTTGAAATCGTGATCGCCGATCGGCGCCGTCGGATTGACGATGATTACCGGCAAGCCTTCGCCGGCGAATTCTAGGGCAACCTGCTCGGCCAAAAACTTAGAGCGTTTATACGCCCCTTTCATATCGCTAAGGCCCACCGGCGTATTCTCATCGCCTTCGCGATCCGCTGGCATCCCGATGCAGCCTACCGTGCTCGTATAAACAATGCGCTCCACGCCAGCATCCCGCGCGGCACGCAATAAATTACGCGTTCCATCCACATTGGAACGGTACAACTCATTCGGATCCTTCGCCCACAACCGATAATCGGCGGCGACATGAAACACCATGCCGCACCCTTGCACCGCCGCCCGAAGCGAATCGCTATCGCGCAAATCGCCCGCTACTCGTTCTACTTCCAATTCCCGGATCTGGCCGCCAGAACGGGCTAGAGCCCGAATCGTGTGTCCGCGCTCCAATAGTTTGCGCGCGACGTGCCAGCCGACAAATCCCGTTGCGCCGGTAACTAGCGTCGGCTTCAACGCGCCAGCCTCAAGACAACAGCCAGCTCAATTGCTTGAACGTATCGGTAAATTTCGAATTGATTCCGTATGCCGCCGACGGCTCATAACCGCAATGCATCATGCAATGGTCGCAGCGCGGATCGTTGCCTTCGCCGTAATTGTTCCACTGGACCTGTGTCATCAGGTTCTCAAACGTTTCGTAGTGCCCGTCGGTGATCAGATAGCACGGGCCCTTCCAGCCTTTCACGTTATAGGTGGGTGTTCCCCAGGCGGTACAGGGCAGGTTGCGGTCGCCCTTCAGGAATTCCAGATATACCGGATTGTGGATGATCGGGAACCGTTTGGCGAACTTGTCGATGTCGGCGAACTTTTCATAAACGTCGTCGCGGGTGAGGAAAATCTCCCGATCGTTCACCGCCGAATAGCCATAAGCGGGCGAACAGGTATGGGCGTCTACTCCCAGCGTCTCCAGAAGCTCAAACAGCTGCCAGATCTCGTTCATGTCGGTTTCTTTGTAGATCGTGGTATTCGTGGCGATCTTGAAACCGGCGGCCTTGGCCACCTTGATGCCTTCAATGGCTTCCTTGAATACGCCACCGCGTTCCACGGCCAGATCGTGATTCTTTTCCAGTCCATCCAGATGGATGTTGAAGTAGAAGCTGTCGTGCGGCGTGAAATCCTTCAGGCGTTTGCGGGTGAACATCCCGTTCGTGCAGAGATAAATGTGCTTGTTGCGTTCCAGCAGCTTGGTGGTCAGCAAACCAATTTCCGGATAGAGCATCGGCTCGCCACCGCAAATGGAAACAATCGGCGCACCACACTCGTCGGCCGCGGCTAGACATTGATCAACCGACAATTTCTGGCTGATGGTGCTTTCATACTCGCGGATGCGGCCACAGCCCGTGCAGGTTAAATTGCAGGTGTGTAGCGGCTCCAACATCAGCACGATGGGAAATCGCTTTTCGATCATCGGATGCTGCGTCTTCACGCCCGCCCGGGTATGCACAATCTTGAACGGATTCGCCGAGTCGTCCTTCACGATGACAGTCCGCTGCCACTCGGGCTTGGGGCTGATCTTGTTCTTGGCGATGTAGCCTGCCATGTTGGCTACAAGGGTTAGCGGTACTCTCATTTACGCTCCAGTCGCTGGGGGACTTTCGTCTTGCGGTAATTGGCCAGCGCCAGTACCGGAAAGGAATTTCGATATAAATGGTAAGACAAATAAAACACCGCGGGAAAACCGGTACCGGTGGCTAGATCTTCGTCCCAGGTTCCATCTTCACGCTGCGTCTCGATCAGATACTCGATGCCGCTGTTAACGCTACGGCTATTCGTATCGCCGCCGGCGATCAAGCCGAGCAATGCCCAGGCTGTCTGCGAAGGCGTGCTGTGTGCGGGCGTGAAGGTTGCGTTATCGTAGCTGGCGCAACTTTCGCCCCAGCCGCCGTCGGCGTTTTGAATGGAACGAAGCCATTCGCCGGCCCGTAAAATGTAAGCTTCGCGGTCATCCTCGCCCGCCGCCTGCAGGCCGCGCAGAGCCAGGAACGTACCGTAAATATAATCGACACCCCAGCGGCCATACCAGCTTCCATCGGCCTCCTGGGTGCGGATCAAATACTCCACCCCGCGGCGGATCGGTTCGCTTTCCTTGTCGATTCCAAAGCAGCACAGCGCTTCGAGAACCCGGCCCGTGATATCAGGACAGGTGGGGTCGAGCATCGCGTTATGGTCGGCGAACGGTACGTCGCTCAACGATCGCCAATTGTTGTCGACATCGAATGCCGCCCAGCCGCCATCTTTCGATTGCATCGCCAGCAGCCAGTTGACGGCCCGTTCCTCGGTGGCTTTTTGCGCCGCCGGATTGCTCGCCTGGCAATGGCTCAAAGCCAGCAGAACCATCGCGGTGTCGTCGATATCGGGATAAAACTCGTTGGCGAATTCGAAGTACCAGCCGGAAGGCTCGACAGCGGGCCGCTTCACCGACCAATCGCCCTTACGGCGCACTTCCTTGGTCAATAGCCAATCGGCGCATTTCCGCATCGCACTGGGCGGAGCGGTACCGGATTCGCCCATCGAAAAGGCCGCGATCGCCGTGTCCCAGACCACGGAAAAACAGGGCTGAAAGAAGAATCGCTCGCCATCGTCCACCATCAGGCGTTCGAACTGCTCCACGGCTTCTACCCGGTCGGGATGCCCAGGACCGTAACCCAGAACGTCCATCATCATGATGACGTACATCATCGGGGGATAAATCGCCGCCACGCCGTCGCTGAACTTCGTGCGTTCGAGCGTCCATTCCTCGGCCATCCGGATGGCCTTGCCGCGCAGGCTGCGCGACCCAAAGCGTTCCCACAACTTCAGCCCGCGATTGATATTTACGAAAACATTGCGCCACGAGAGAAATGTTTTATTCTTCCCGATCAGGCCCGATACGCCGGGAATAAACAGTTCCCGCAGATTGAATCCCGCCGGTACCGGCCGGCGCGGATTATGAGCGTGCACCACCGAAAGCGGAATCACAATGGACCGCGTCCAGGACGACATCTGATAAATGAAGTTGCCGGGAAGCAACATTATTTCCGGCGGAATAGACGGTGTGTCCTCGCGTGGATAGAGGTCAAACAGACTGAGGTTAATTTTGACATAGCTATTGGTGGCCTGAATTCCCCCCAGGGCGCAGATGCGCTCGTGGGCCAGGCTGAGGCTGGGGTGATCGAGCGTAAGGCCAGACAGCTTCAACGCCGTATAGGCTTTCACGGTGGCATTAATTTCCGACGGGCCTTGGGGATAGATATTGAACCCGCCATCGGGCAGCTGGCGATCGAGAATGGAACGCACGGCCCGCTCGATCTTTGGTTTGGTGGGCGGATTCCAAACGCCGTCCTCGGGCGGATGGAGCCACAATTGAAGCAGAATGTAATCCGCTTCGAGCGTGGTATCGGCCGTCAGTTCGGCCCACCAATACCCTTCTTCGGTCTGCATATCAAGCAGGGCATCGGCGGAGCGGCGCAGTGCTTTCTCGCACCCGGCGGTCAACGCATCAGCAATTTGAAGGCTAGGACTCATACGCGGGCGATAGTGTGGAGCTGTACGGATCTTTCAAGGTTCGACGGCAGATTGAACCGCACGTCCTCCTCTTTAATCTCGACTTCTTCAACGCTGTTGAATCCAAACTGGCGCAAGCTCTCGATTAATTCCTGAACCAGGTTTTCCGGGGCCGATGCGCCCGCTGTCACGGCGATGGTTTCTATTCCCTGAATCCATTCGGCCTTCACTTCGCTGCTATCGTCCACCAGATAAGCGGGGATGCCGGCCTTGCCGCAAACTTCCACCAGACGCCGGGAATTAGAACTATTCTGCGACCCCACCACAAGCAGCATCTGGCACAGCGGCGCAACCGCTTTCACCGCCAGTTGCCGATTCTCCGTGGCATAACAAATATCCTGGGCCGCCGGACCCATGATCTGCGGGAAACGTTCTTTCAGCCGGGCCACCACGTCCTGGGTCTCGTCCAGGCTGAGAGTCGTCTGCGTAATGTACGACATCTTACTGGGATCGCCAATTTCCAGCTTATCCACGTCTTCCGGAGTCGAAACCAGAATCGTCGATTCCGGCGCTTCCCCCAAAGTCCCGGTCACTTCGTCGTGATCTTTGTGGCCGATCAAAATAATCGTGAAGCCTTTGCGGGCGAACTTCACGGCCTCTAAATGCACCTTCGTCACCAACGGACAAGTGGCGTCGATTACTTCCAGCTTTCGTTCCTTCGCTTCATGCCGCACCGCCGGGGAAACCCCGTGAGCGCTGAAAATAACGCGCGCGCCCAGTGGAACTTCCGTCAGTTCTTCCACGAAAATCGCCCCCGCCTGGCGCAGTTGATCCACTACGTGGCGGTTGTGTACGATTTCCTTTCTCACATAAATCGGAGCCCCATAAAGGTCCAGGGCGATCTTAACCACGTCGATAGCGCGTACGACTCCGGCGCAAAATCCGCGCGGTCTAAGCAGGATGATCTTCTTGCCCGCGCTCTGGGTAGCCAAGCTATCGATAGCCATAAGGAAGACTTATTATAACAATATGTTCACGATACCGGAACCTGGTGCCGCTCATATGAACGAAACTTCATCAGTCGTCGACGTCGTGCCCGGCTTCCGGCTCTACTTGGCGGCCAGCCCAGCCGGTCTGCGCTATATTCTGTTCACAGAACCTAGTGATGCTTTGCCCGGCGTAAAAGATTCCACTCCACTAATAGAAGAAACGGTCAGCCAGTTACGGGCTTACTTCGCCGGCAAGCTCCAGACCTTCGATCTTCCCTTGGATTTACGTGGCACCCCCTTTCAGAAGCGGGTTTGGGCGGCTCTGCTAACCATTCCCTATGGCCAGACGCGCAGCTATGCCGAAGTCGCTCGCCAAGTGCAGGCACCCGATGCGGTACGGGCGGTGGGTACGGCGAACGGCAGTAATCCCATCTCCATCGTCGTCCCCTGCCACCGGGTAATCAATACGGGTGGCAAACTCGGCGGCTATGGAGGGGGGCTTGAGCGAAAGCGAGCTCTTCTCGATCTCGAAGCGGGAAGAGCGAGTCTGTTCGGCTAATCGCGCAGACCCGTGATGTTGAGTTGCCGCGGATATTCGACTTGAAATCCAAAAACAATTTCCACCTTCTGATTCGGCAGCAGCGTCGTGTCCCAACGTAGAATCGAAAGCTCGCTATGTTCCAGCGGTTGCGGCTTTATCTCCATCGGCTTCACCTTGATCTCTTCGCTGGTGGAGTGCGGGAGCTGATCTAACACTGTGATCTTGGCGGGACGATCGAGCAACGATTGCAGCTTGATGCGATATCCATACTGCACTCGCCGGTTGTTCCCGATAAACGTCTTTGAGACATCGCGGCTGGCGAGTTCCCGTTCCACTTTCACCCGGTCGTCTATGCCCAGTTGCAGTTCCAGCTCTTCCTTGGCCGCGGTCACGGGAATCTCGGTGGCGCCCACGAACTCATCGCCGTGAAAAATATTGGCTTTCCCGGCCAGCATCACATACTCCGAGTTGTTCATGATTTTGGCCCGCAGGTAGGCTTCTTCCGCTATCTTCGGGGCGGTGATGTAATCCAGTTGTGCAGGAAGATCGAAGTTCGCCACCAAGGCGCGATGCGTCGATCCGTCGGAAGGGACGGCGAGTGGCCGGCCGATGCGGTAAGTGACCGATGCGCCGCTTGCTTCGACGCTAGCTTGATAGTTCTGCATCGGGGCCGGGGGTGGTGGGGGTTCGGGCGCGGCTGCTGTTGAAAACTCCCTGTGGCGCGCCATCATTGGCGCGGCAGCTACCGGCGCGGGCACACTTTGCGGCATCGGACGGGGCACGAACACGCTCAAATACCACGGTGGCAGCTCCGGTACGGTCTTTGTCGTGGCGGGTCTGGCGGTTGATAGCGACAGCGCCAGGCTGGGCCAATCTTCACCGCTTTGTTGCTCTACGCCTGCCAGGTAACTAACCGCCAGGGTGTCCCCGTTGAGGCGCAAATCGTAGTGCGATTTCCATTTCGCGCCCGTCACCATGTACGTTACTTCCAGCGTTGCCTGAGCAGCCTGCGCGGCTTCCAATTCCACCGCGATCGAACGCCGCTGCTCTTTCTTCGGCTGTTCCACCTGCTGCAGGCGTCCTTTGACAGCCGTGATCAGTTTTGCCAACTGCAGCCGTTGCCGATCGAGTTCTCGCTTTCGGGCGGCCATCGCCGTGTGCTGCTCAAAGATGTAATCGGTCACTGCGTGAAGCGCATCCACGCCGATTCGCCCGAATGCCAGGCCCTTGGCGAACTCCGCTCCGCTGGAAGCTTTCAATTTATCCAGCATGTCGGCGCGGACCGCCAACGATGCTTCTTCATCGGCGTACACTCGATCCTGCAGCGCAAGATCCTCCAACTGCGTCTGCAACGCCGAAACGTTCGCCTCCGGGGCCTCGGTATGAAACTCCGTCACTACATCCACTCCGGCGATCTTCACGCCATCGCCGCGTCCCGCCACGCGCACAGACTCCGGGTCAATCCGCATCGGCAATCCGCGCAATACTATTTTCTGAATTCCGGCCTCCAGCGAAATCCCCGCCGTCCTGGTCACTCGCGCCCTATCTACAAAAACCGTTACCGCTGTGATCGTCGAATCGATATCCATTAGACGTACCTTTCCCAGCCTTGCGGACATTCGGTATCATATCCCGATGACTCGTCGAAATTTCCTTCCCGCCATGGCCACGGCCGGTGCGCTGGCCTCGTCGCTGGTCGCGCAAACAGATCAGCCAGTGCAGCGCAAAGGCCGTCTGAAGCAATGCGTCACTCGTGGTGTTTTCGGAAAGGGGATGAGCCTTGAAGAACAATGCCGTCAAGCCGCCCGCCTGGGTTGCAAGGGATTCGATCTCATTGGGCCCGGCGATTGGCCGTTGCTAAAAAAATATAGCCTGGTGCCGACGATGGCGCCGCCGCCATATGGCGGAACCATTCCCGACGGCATCAACAGCAAGGAAAATCACGACCGCATCGAAAAGACGATGAACGAGATCATCGATAAATCAGCCGCTGCGGGCGTTCCTAATGTGATCGCGCTTTCAGGCAATCGCCGGGCTCTGTCGGACGCCGAAGGCGCGGAGAATTGCGTACTGTTTCTGAATAAAGTGAAGGCTCATGCTGAGGATAAGGGCGTCACCATTTGCATGGAATTGCTGAACAGCAAGGTGAATCACAAGGATTATATGTGCGATCACACGGCTTGGGGCGTGGATGTTTGCAAGCGCGTTAATTCACCGCGGGTGAAATTGCTCTACGATATTTACCACTTGCAAATCATGGAAGGGGACATAGTGCGCACCATTCGCGACAACATTCAGTGGATCGGGCATTTTCATACCGGCGGGAATCCCGGACGGCATGAGATTGACGATACCCAGGAATTGAATTATCGCTTCGTGGCGCAAGCGATCGCCGCTAGCGGATTTCAGGGTTATATCGCCCATGAGTACAGTCCCGCCGAGGGCCGCGATGCCATCGCGTCATTGGAACAGGCAATACAGATTTTCGACGTTTAAGAAAGTGCAGCTAGACTTCACATCCAGGAAGCCTGTCGTCAAGCTCGTTCCGCACAGTCAGCGCGCTTTCACTAACTGTGCCGTTTCATCTTGGAAAGTGAAGAGCTCGACCAGCGCCCTCACACGCTCTTTCTGACGACTGCGCGGAAATCGCTTGGTTCTTGTAAGCTCGGCGATACCGTGAAGGCTGGCCCAAAACAGTTCCGATAGAACCTCCGACTTCGCACCCTGCCCCTGGAACAACTCCAAGAGCTGGGAAAACGCGAATCGCAGCTCCGGAGGAATAGCCGGGTCACTGAATGGTACGCTCAGGCTCAGCGAAAACATCACTTCATACAGTGCTGGTGAAGACGCGGCGAACTTCCGATAGGCGGCCGCGATCGATTCGACCATGTTCCCACGCTTTACCGGTTTCCGTGCCTTCTCTAAAGCCTGGCCAATCTCCTGGAAACCCTCAAGAGCAACTGCGGTGAGAATTCCTTCGCGGCTCCCAAAATGAGCGTATAGGACGGGTTGGCTGTATGAAATTTCATCGGATAGCCGTCGAACGGTTACGTTGGACCACCCTTCGAGTTCCGCGATTCGTCGTGCGGCACTGATAATCTGTGCCCGGCGTGCCTGCTTGTCACGCAGTTTTCGTTCCGCAATTCGGTTAGCTGCCAGCGTCGTTGCCTTCGATAGCAGTGCAGCGCCGCTGGAACCGACCCTTGACGGACGGCCAAACTATTTCCAATCTTTGGCGTTTAATTAGCGTTGCTAGTTTTTATAGTAAAGAAACATATTATTAATAACGCTTTGCTGCTTTCTCTAGCTACTCTCTTGGCTGTGGCGATCATTGTCATCGGTTATTTCTACCTGATATCTCCTGAACGAATGACAGGATCATTCGGTCTGAAGCCGCACGCATCCGATGCTGAGACTCGTGCCTGGCTACGACTTAACGGAGCTCGGGACGTCGTATCTGGGTTGGTCGTTCCGACACTGATGCTGACCACGGACGCGCGGACAGAAGGCATAGTTCTACTCGTTGAAGCCCTCGTCCCTCGGGGCGACATGTCAAACGTCTTGGGGTCGGGCGGGTCGAAGTCGAAAGCGTTTTCAGTTCATGGCCTAACCTGCGCAGTAATGCTTGTCGTCGGCCTCTTGTTGATCCATGCCATTTGAGAGAACCAATGGGGAAGTCCTGGTTATGGAGGAATCATGATGGAAGTTCTACATGTCGTCGCAATTATCGTCGCTGGATTGATGGGTTGGAAATGAACTGGCCATTGCCGCGCTTGTTAATCCAACGCTCAATAAGCTCCCGGATGATGTTCATCTGCCAGCTGCAAGCGCCCTCGCTCGTGTGAGCGGGACAGTCATGCCGATTTGGTACATTCTCGTCTTTTTGCTTACGTTAGGCGAGGTTGGAATCCAATGGCACCAATTTGGCCGCTTACCGATCTGGATCGCTACATCGGCAGTTTTGTGGATCTTGGCGATTTTGTATTCGGTCACCGCCCTTGTGCCGATCAATAACCGTCTCGAGTCCGATCCGCCGCCCGATTGGAAGACGTACCGGCGTAGATGGGATCTGCTTCACCGCTGGCGTCTTGTACTCCTCACGATAGCTTTCGCGCTGCTAATCGTAGGATCGGTTAGCAAGGGCAATTCTTAAGGCGCTTGAGTGCGCTTGGCTTTTTCGATGTCCTGACTTAACTGGCGGGCGATCTTGGCGGCGACATCGGCGCTCGATCCGCGAAATTTTCCACCGAGACTTTCCTGCGTGCAGGACCATAGAACATCGCCATCCTTATTGACCAGACGTACCGTAGCCATCGCTTCGTGCTTGCGCTCCTGAATGTGCGACGACTCCGATTCTCCGATGGTGACGCCCAATGAGCGGCTGGAGCGTGAGCTGCCAACCCGCGCCGTGGAGGACGCATCGGACCCGCCAATCTGCGAGTGGGCATTCAAGCTATCGGACGACGTGTAGTTGTCGGTAAATACTAAATCTTCGGCGGCTCCGCGCAGAGTCGCATCGGCTCGCTCCTCATTTTCGGTAATCACAAACAGATTTGACGCTTGCAGCGCGGTTATGAGCAAATCGCGCATCTGCGCGGCGGATTTGCCTCCGGTCAGACGATCGACGAACACCCGGCGAATCGTTGTTAACTGCCGTTGCGGATCGGCTTCCATTGCCGGTTTCTCAGCGAGCAAGGTGCAACCGAGCAGGATGGTCCCGATCGCGATCATCCCTTACCGCCTTTGCGAGCTTCTTCGTCCTGATACTGCACCTTCAACCCCGTGCGCGCTTCCAGGCTGACCAGTATCATCCGCACGTCGCTTTTTTCCACGCGAAAAATAAGTGCCTGTTGACGTCCCTCTTCATCGGTGTAGCCAATGCTCAGGAAGTGTTGGCGCTTTTTGCTAAGAAGAAAAAGTGGAGAAATGACGACTGCCATGGCCACGCGGCGGTCTACTTTTTGGCCGTATTCCAGTAAGTTGACCTTGTCGTAAGCCACGCGGACGTTGGTTTTCTTGGCCCAGAAAACCATGTAATGATCGTCGGAAACCTCGATGTTTCCACCGCTGCCGCCGGGCAGGTCGGATCGTGTGCCGCCGACGTATTCCACGTGCCCGCCATTATTAGCGGCATTCACGCAAAAACAGAAAATCAGGCAGAGAGCAGCCAGTCGCATATGAGCATGTAGTGCGGCCGGGCGCTGCAAATTCTCAACAAAATTTACGGATGTTGCGACCTGCGGAGGTTCAGTTGTTCCATCAACGCGCGCAAAATCGTCCACTGTTCGGCCGGACGTTCGCTGGCATACTCGATGAAAGCCACAGCCATTTCGTCGGTGGTCTGTTCACCCCACTTGACGCTCTTCGGAGGATGATTCGGATTGCGCGGATTGTCTTCGGAATTGTCGTAGGCGGCATCCATTTCGAGCCGCGTTCCCTTCGGCAACAGGACCGGGTCTTTATACATATACTCGCCCTGCCAATTGAAATCCCAATCCTTGATCCAGATCATCGGCCTGACCGTTCCATCGGGTAGAGTGGCGGTAACTTTCATATCCCGCCCTAACAAATGCATATGCGGGAAGATTCCGATTACCTTCACGTCCACCGGAATCGTGAAGGATGTGACGGTTCGCAGATCCTTGTCGCCCGCCGGTATATAGAGGTCGCGCTTGATAAGCGGAATGGATCCCGTGGTTTCCATGGGAGTAGATTTCGCAAAGTAGATGCCTACCGTTGACAGATCCGACTCCACCTTGCCGGTGGGATGATAATGCGCCTGCATAACAAGATCGGAACCCTTGCGTAGCGGCTTGGCGATGCCATCGGGCAGGAATCGCGGCGCTGCGCCAGGAGCCCAACCCCCGAGACCTCCAGAGGGCGTGATTCCGGCACCGCCGAAGCAGCGATAACCCGGCCCGGGATCCGCTTCATCTTTCTTGCGAGCGGCTCCGCTGGCGTCGAGATAAAAAATCGCATGGTGGGTTACCTTGCGGTTGCCGGGACGAAACTCGACAGCCGAAACGGACTTATCCTCCGTCAGATTCAGCGGGATCACGAAGCATTGGTAGATATCGTTGCCTTCCGCCGGAACCGTGAACGCCTCGGGCATCTTCACTATCAGATCGGGCTCACCCAACTGCCAACCTTCGGCGAACTTCGGCGGCTGCGGTATTGGTGAATCGCCTTCCGGCGCGCCCGCTTTGGCCCAGGCTTGCAGTGTGGCCAAATCGGCATCGCTCAGACGCCGGGAATCTTGAAACTCTCCAAAGCCCGGCTCGGGTTTCCAGGGCGGCATGAAGCGATGCGCGGTTACCGAAGCAATCAGCGACGCACGTTTGGCGGCATCCTGATAGGTCAGTAAAGCGAACGGGGCTACCTCCCCCGGGCGGTGACATCCGGCGCAATGGGCGAAGAGAATTGCCGATACTTCCTTGTTAAAGGTCGGCCCGGCGGGCGTCGTCTTAGCTGCTTGCAAAACGAACCCAATGGATAGAAACAATCCCCAACAGCGCATCAATTTACTCCTGGAATCGCACACCCAAGTGACTTGGTCAGCGGAGTGGAAACTCGTTTGCCGGCGGCGATCTCCGCCAGTGCATCCCGTAGATCACGCTGTGTGACCATGGTCCGCGTCTTTCCATAGTCATAGTAACGGTTATCGATCCGGCCCCGATATAGAACCGTGCCATCAGGGCCCAGAACCACGACCTCCGGCGTATACTTGACGCCGGTTTGCCGGGCCAGGGTCGCTTGCGGATCGACCAGAGCGGGGAACCCGATACGATATTCGCCACGGTGCTTGCGGAGTTCAGCGATCCCCTTATCCCGGTCTGAATAGACGGCAAAGAATGCCACATCCCGAGAGTCGTTGCCTATTCTAGACAGCTCGGGAATGTAGCTATTGGAAATCGGACAATCTGTGGCGATGAACACAAGCACGGTGGCTTTGTTTTGTCGGAACTCGCCCGTTGTGTGGCGGACACCATCGGTATCGGGTAAGTCGAAGGACTTCACCGCGGCGCCCTGGAGCGTCCAAACGCACAGTGCGGCGAGCCACGTAGAACGCATGAATTTAGCTTAGCGCGTGATACATTCGATAGCGTGCGGATTCTGGTGATCGACGATGATGTCGAACTCTGCGCCCTACTGGAAGAGTTCCTGAAGCGAGAGGGCTTTTCCGTTCATTTCGAGCATGACGGCAGACTCGGCCTGGAGCGCGCTTTGCGTAAAGAGGACGACCTGGTGATTCTCGATGTCATGCTGCCAGGCTTGGACGGCTTCGGACTCCTGCGGCGTTTGCGTGAGCAGAGCCGTGTTCCCGTTCTGATGCTAACCGCCCGCGGTGAAGATGTCGACCGCATCGTCGGATTGGAACTGGGTGCCGACGATTATCTTCCAAAACCGTTCAATCCGCGCGAGCTTACGGCGAGGATCCGCGCTATCTTGCGGAGGATCGACGCCAAGCCATCGGTCTCCGGACGCATTGAAGTAAATGGTGTGGCCTTAAATCCCGGGACGCGGGAAGTACACTCTAGCGGACAGCCGGTGGAGGTGACCACGCTTGAGTTCGACATCCTGGAAATGCTGCTGCGTTCGGCGGGCCGCGTCGTTTCCCGCGACACGTTAATGGAGAGCATGTACAACCGCAAGGCGACTCCCTTTGACCGGTCGATCGACATGCATGTCAGTCATCTGCGCAAGAAGTTGGAACGCGACCGGACGTTGATTAAGACCATTCGCGGAGTGGGCTATCAGTTCTGCCGCACTCCCGAAGATGCCGCCGATTAGCCCGTTAGGAGGCGTCCAGTGCGATCTCTGTTTGCCAAAATTTTGCTATGGTTCCTGGCCAGCGTCACCATTACCGGCGTGGCCTTGGTGTACACCACAGCCCTCAACGTAAACGATCAATCGTTGCGCCAATCGCCCTTGACGATGCTGCTTCGATTGTCGATGCGCGATCTGCAATCGTCCTACGAATCGGGTGGACGCGAGGCTTTACAGTCGACGCTGCTGGCGATGCAAACGACGCTCGGCAATACTCTGTACTTTACCGATGCCAAGGGCACCGATCTGATCACCGGCGCCGATCGAAGGGCGTTGCTCGAAGAAGCCCGAGTTCGCTCGCGCCTCCCGTTCGTGCGTGGATCGGGCATTATTATTTCCCGCCGCTCAATCGATGGACGGTACTGGCTGATCTTCGCCACAGAGCGAAAGAGCTGGATGTTCTGGTATCTCCAGCCGGAGCATTTGTGGATTTTGGGAATCATGGTGGTGCTCTGCTATGGGCTGGCGTATCATCTGACATCTCCAGTCCGAGCGCTGCAACGGGCCGTCGATCGATTCGGCCATGGCGATCTGACTGCCCGCGCGGCGACGACGCGGGGCGACGAACTTGGCCAACTGGCCGGGACGTTCAATCAAATGGCGGAACGGACAGAGACGTTGTTAAACGCCGAGCGCCGCCTTCTGCTGGATATCTCTCATGAATTGCGTTCGCCGCTCGCGCGGCTGAGCGTCGCCGTGGAACTGGCGCGGCAGAGTAGCACCGACGAGCGATCGTTGAATCGAATTCAGAAAGAGGCGGAGCGGCTGAATGCGCTGGTCGGCGAATTGTTGCAGGTCACTCGCGCCGAAGGGGATGCCAGCCGCCTTCGAACGGAGGAGGTGCCGCTGGATCGCCTTCTCCTGAACCTTGTGGAAGACTGCTCCATCGAAGCCCAGGCCCGCGGTTGCACGCTCGATTTGGATTCTCCACGGGCCATCGCCGTACAGGGTGACAGCGAGCTGCTTCGCCGGGCGATTGAGAATGTCTTGCGCAACGCCATCCGCTATGCTCCCGCGGACACGGCTATCGAGGTGCGTGCTGTGCGCGAGGATGGATGGGCGAAAATTCGCATCCGCGACTACGGCCCCGGTGTTCCCGAGGAATCGTTGCCGCACATTTTCGATCCGTTCTATCGTGTGGATTCGCACCGCAATCGGGAAAGCGGCGGTGTCGGGCTCGGCCTGGCAATCGCCAAGCGTGCGGTGGATTTGCATCGCGGCAAGCTGACAGCCGTCAACATGAGTCCCGGTCTGCTAGTAGAAATCGATATCCCACTCCCACCGGAGAATCATCCGGTTGCCGAGAGCGCAAAGAACATGGCCCAATCGCCGTAAATTAAAATGACATTCCGACGGCGGCCTGGTAGGAGCGCGGTTCCACGAAGTGCGTTCCGCTAAAGGTCGACAGGAAATTATAGAGCGACTCGCTGTTGGTGAGATTGACAACCGTGAAGCGCAAGGTGACACGGGCATGCTCACCGTGCAACAGGTTGTCCGTGCCGACAGCTACGTCGAACAGATGCCGGGGGGCGACGCGTGCCGGGTTAGTGTCGTCGTTCTCGGTCCCGGCGGGCGGGATCCGCAGACGGCTGGTGATTGCATTGCCCGCGCAGTTCGTGATTGGCGTGGTCAGCGTCGGCGATTGGGAGCCGCAGCGCAGACCGATGGCCAGCTGTTGCGCGCCCGTGAACGATAGCGCCGTAGCGATATCGGGTACGCTTCCCGCCACCAGGCCGCTGTCGTAGCGCCAGGTGAAATTCATCCACGGTCCGTGGTTCGGCCGCTGATAACGAAGGATCGTGGTTTGTTGAAAAGCCTGATCGTGATCGATGCGAAAGACGCTGTTGTCGATCGCGGCATTGAAAATGACGCCTCCCACTTCCGGGCCAAAATAGCGCGCCCGCGTATGGCCCATCGTGGTGAATACCTGGAACCCATGAATTTCGGTTGTGCTGACCCGGATTCCCACGCCATCGATCTTCGATTTTTTCCAGGAGATGGGGAAGGTGAGCGGCGTACTGAACAGCGTGTCGAAATCATAGGCGTTGTTCGTATATTTCCAGAAGTAATCGGCGTCCACCTGCAGGTACTTGCCGATACCTTGTTGTACGCCTGTGTTGTATTGATTGCGACGTCCGGGCTGAATGGGGTTTTCCGACGTCCCGCCCACTCCATTGGACGCGAGCCCGCCGATGCCTGTCGAACTGGAAAGAATCAGATTCTCGTTATAGGGAGTTTCAAAGGTGCGCGAATACGATGCCCGGAGTACGGTCTTGGTTCGCTTTACAAGATACGATGCGCCGATGCGGGGTTCGAAGCCGGTGTCGGTGACGATGCCATTATATTGATCCACTCGCAGCCCGGGGTTCAACGTAAAATTGCCAAGCGTGAGCTGATCTTGAATATAGAAGGCGAATTGATTTATATTCTTCTTGCCGTTGAAGTGAAACAACGATCCACCGCGCGTCAGATCGAACGGCACCAGGCCAATTTGCAAATCGGGATTAGGCAGCGCGCCGGCGCCGACGCATCCACTTGGCAAGGTAATGCTGGGCAAGCCAAGCGGGTTTCCGCCGGCATCCACGCAGACCGCGTTAAATGCCGGATCGGTTAGGCCAAGGCTAAAACTTTCGTTCAGCCGAGTCTGCATGATCTGCGTTCCAACCTTCAGATTGTGGATCCCCTTGACATAAGAAACATCCGCTTTCACTCCGTAATTTGTTAGCAATCTTTCTTGCGATAACGTAGCCGGGGTGTCTTGCGTGAAATCCGCGCTGGGGTAATAGTTCAGATGATCGCGGCGGATGAAAGGGCTGATGGTCATCAAGGTCTGAGCGTTAAATGTGTGCTGGTAGCCGGGAGCGATATTGAACGTCAACACGCGCTGCCGCTGATCCTGGCCCAGCTGATCATAGGTGTTTGGAACCTGAAACCAGTTACGGGCAAAGAATAAATTCAGATGGATCGCGTCCCGGGCGTTGGGCTGATAGTCGATGCGATCGAAGATCGTTCCATTTGTTCCCACGTCGTGGAAGGGCGAAAACTCCGGCGTATCGAGAAAGCGTCCGGAGCGCAAAATATTGATCACGATAAAATTTCCAAACTTCGCGCTGCCCAGACCGAGCGTCGCTTCTTCGCTCACCGTTCCGAACGATCCATATTGAGCGACGAAACTCCCGAACGGTTTCGCTCCCAGTCCGGAGCGGGTTGTGGCATTCACAACAAGGCTCGTCTTGTCCCCGAACTCCGCATTCGGAGCGCCTGTCACCAACTCCAGGGAGTTCACCGCATTGAGCGGAATCTGAGTGGAAAATAACTTGCTTTGCTGATCGCTGATGGGTTGATTGTCGACCGAATAAGAGACTTGGGCATGGTCGCCCAGCGGATGAAAGAATCCGTTGGAATCCGCCGCGACACTGGGCGAGGTGAAGAGAATCGCATCGTTCAACCCCGAGCCTGGCGAGGTCGTGGGCAGTTTCGAGAACAATGCCGAATCGACGTCGGTATGCGAGGAAGGGGTGTTCTCCACCAGAGCGGCGCCCGATGCCTCTACGTCCACCGTAGTCTTGCTGCCAGCCACCGTTAACGGTACCGTCAGATTCATCGGAACCGAGGTTCGCACGGCAAAATCCTGATCGCTTGTGGAGAATCCTGGCGCGGTTACCACCAGGTGATACTGATTCGGAGGCACGTTGCGCAGCGTGAAAGCCCCTGAGCCGTCGGTCGCGGTGGCCTGCCTGTAACCGGTGACGGGGTTGCGCAAGAGCACGCCGGCCTTGGGAATGGCGGCTCCGGAAGAGTCTGTCACCGTCCCCGTTACCGTACCGGCACTCCCTGCCGATTGGCCCGGCACTACCTGGGATAGTGAAAATGAAAGCGCGGCCAGCGCCAAAAATCGCGAGAAAAACTGCTGCATTTAATCCGATCTCCTCATTGCGTTTTGTGATGGAACCAACGTATAGAATCGGAGCGGCTGATGCTCCTGGCAATCCATTAAGAGGTAAGAAGGGGATTAAGTGGCGGAGCGCGCGAGGGACGGAAGGGAACCGAAGTATCGCAAACCGTTAACGGTTCTTCGGCCGTGAAGCGCCATTGTAACTGTCCAAAATTCGAGTGAAGCGAAGTGGGAGCGGGCTGGACGAACGCGAGATGTCCGCTATGGCAGACTCCGCAACAGTGAGTCGGCTCGCTGTCGGCACTGTGCTGATGAACCGGTGAAAGAGCCTCGGCCTGATGGACAAACGTGCCGCATAGGACGAGCAGGATCAGCACTGCCTTCCAAATGCTGGGGGGCGAATTCACTAGTTTCACTATATCAGCGGCGCGTCAGATCCCGTGCCGTTCATCGTGCTACGTACCTTCGGTGGTGATCGCCTGCACGCCCAGAGTCTCCAGCAAACTCCGAATCGTTACTTCGGCATTGCGCTTGGCTTGACCAAGAATGCCCATCTCCAGCGCGGCCTTCTCAATGGAATCCTTCGCCGCTAGCCGCGCCTGGCGCTCCAGATCGGGATTATAAGGAACCCAGGGGGTCCACCAGGTTACCTGGCGGTCCCAAACCTTGGTCTCTTTATCGTCGATCACAACGTGCACGATCTTGGGCGGCGGGAGCGTGATTTTGATGCGGCGGTCGCGGAGAATCTCGACGTCTTTCGGCGAGAGCCGCGAAAGGTCGATACCGGCGAGAACCTCGGCCTGGACGATCAGGAGAATTTTCTCGGTTCCGAAGGGAATCTTCTTCTCTTCAAAGCCAACCACCTTCTGGACCGTGTACTTCACGGAGATCAGTTCGCTTAAGCTGCGAATTTCTTTGACGACGGCCTGCGAATCCAGGGTCTGCGACGCCCCGCCAAAATGCGGCACGATAATTTTCCAGCCTAAGAGAATAACGAAGGCCAGAAAAAATCCAACGGCGACGCCTAATCCCACCCATCGTTTTTGCAAGTCGCCCTCATTGTACCGCCCCGAAAGTTAGCCGCCTTACCAGCCGTTTGGGCACTCAAAGTTCTTCATCGTGTTGTTATCCCGCTGTAATGGATAGTCCCTATGCTAGGAAATCCTGTTTTACAAACACCAGTCCTGGGACGACGTTGAGTGGAGATTTTTGGAGAAACGCTTACGAGCGGCACCGCACTATTTTTGCTGCTTGCTCTTACCTTGGCGCTCGCCTTCGAGTTCGTGAATGGATTCCACGAAACCGCGAACGCAGTGGCTACCGTTATTTACACACATTCGTTAAAACCAGTGGTCGCCGTGGTCTCGTCGGGGCTATGGAACCTGATTGGCGTACTCACTTCGTCCGGGGCGGTGGCATTCGGAATCATTGCCCTGTTGCCCGTTGAACTGGTGATCAACGTAGGCTCAGGCGCCGGCTTCGCGATGGTGTTCGCGCTTCTGATCTCGGCCATCATTTGGAATCTCGGTACCTGGTGGTTGGGCTTGCCGGCATCGAGCTCACATACATTGATTGGATCGATCATGGGCGTCGGCCTGGCAAACTCTCTGCTATCGAAAGGTCACGTCTTCGGCGAGGGCGTCAACTGGGCGAAGGCACAAGAAGTAGGCATTTCCCTGCTGGTCTCGCCCATCGTCGGATTCGTCTGCGCAGGCTTGCTGCTTTTGCTCGCCAAAGCCTTAATCAAGGTGCCGGAACTATACAAGTCGCCCGAAGGCAAGACACCGCCGACGTGGATTCGCGGGCTTCTGGTGCTCACTTGCACCGGCGTCAGCTTCGCTCACGGGTCGAACGACGGACAAAAAGGCATGGGACTCATCATGCTGATCCTGATCGGCATCCTCCCCGGCGCCTACGCCGTGAATTTGAATGCCGACCCGGCCACCATAAAGGAGATTACCGCTACCACGCAGACCATCTCTTTCCAGATGGATCGACATGCTCCAGGTGTCGCGATGGGCGGGTATCAAGTGGCTTCCGACGAATTGTCGTCTTATTTAAAAACGACGGGCTACGTCACCGATCGCACCTATGCCGCAATCGGCACCAAATGCCGCGAGATCTCCGACAAGCTGAGCGGCAAGACCAACCTGACCGAGCTCGACCGGCCTGGCCGCAGCGCTCTGCGTACGGATCTATCTGGTCTCCGAATCTCTCGGAAAACTCGTGAAGGGCAAGAAGCTTACCGATCCCGCGGAACAGAAGGAAGCTGCCGCTCTCAAGACCAAGCTGGAGAAGTAACGAAATTCATTCCTGGTTGGGTGAAGCTCGCGGTGGCATTAGCGCTTGGGTTGGGAACGATGATCGGGTGGAAACGAATTGTTGTTACGGTGGGTGAGAAGATCGGCAAAGAACACCTCACCTACGCCCAAGGCGCCTCCGCCGAATTGGTCGCGATGGTAACAATCGGCGCGGCCGACGTCCTTGGACTGCCCGTTAGTACGACGCACGTGCTGTCATCGGGGATCGCCGCTACGATGGCCGCCAATCGCTCCGGCCTGCAAATGGACACGCTGCGCAATCTGCTTCTGGCCTGGGTACTGACGCTCCCCGTATGTGTTCTGCTGGGGGCGGGCTTGTTCGCGTTTGGTCTGAATATCGTGATCTCCATGGGCATCAAGTAAGTCTCCGCGGCGTGGCGTGGCTCTATATCCCGAGGCACGCCAAATTTCTGCGACCGTTTGGGTAAGGTTGCCGAGAAGCATAAGCATTATTTATGGCAACATCCTCTTGCATTTACCAAACGCTTCGGTTACTCTCGACACATAGGGAATGTTGATGAGATTTCGAGACCTACCGGACTTCACTCTCGGCGCTGTTCCCGCAAAGCTTACTGTGGTTCTCGTTCAGTCCATTATTATCGGGGTCTTAGTTAGAAGCCCCGCCTGAACGGTCCCTCGAAGATAAACGAAGGCCACTGGCGGGGAAAACATCCCAGCCGGTGGCCTTTTCCATTTGAGACCGAACATTCTGGAGAGTACGATGTCAGTTCCTGTAAATGAACCGAAGACGACGCTGATGAACGGAGCGCGAATCCTTCTGGAATGCCTGGTCCAGGAAGAAGTGGATTGCATCTTCGGCTATCCCGGCGGGGTGACAATTCCGCTCTACGACGCGCTGTACGATCATCCGATTCGGCATGTCCTGGTGCGTCATGAACAGAACGCCTGCTTTGCCGCGGAAGGCTACGCTCGATCGACTGGGAAAGTGGGAGTTTGCTGCGCGACTTCCGGCCCGGGCGCGACGAATCTGGTAACAGGCTTGGTCGACGCCATGATGGATTCGATCCCGCTGATCGCCATCACGGGCCAGGTTTCGACGAAGTTGATCGGCACCGACGCGTTTCAAGAGGCGGATACGTTTGGCATCACGCGTTCCTGCACCAAGCACAATTTTATGGTGCAGCATGTGAACGATCTGCCGCGCATCATTCATGAGGCGTTTTACATTGCCAAGAGCGGCCGTCCGGGTCCGGTGCTGGTGGATATTCCCAAAGATGTCTTCCAAGCCCATGCGCATTACGCGCCGGTATCGGAAATCCATTTGCCCGGCTATAAGATTTATACCGAAGGACACACCGGCCAGATTCGCCGCGCGGCGCAGATGATGTGGGAAGCGCAACGGCCCTTCGTTTACGCCGGTGGGGGCATCATCGCGGCCGAAGCTTCCGCGGAACTCACGGAACTGGTGGAACTGCTGGACGTGCCGGCTGTCTGCACGTTAATGGGGCTGGGTGGAGTCTCCTCCAGCCATCCGAATTTCATCAGCATGCCTGGAATGCACGGCAGCTACGCGTCCAACATGGGCATGACCCATTGCGACCTTCTGATCGCGTTGGGAACCCGCTTCGATGACCGTGTTACCGGCGGACTGAAGACGTTCGCCCCGCACGCCAAGGTGATTCATGTCGATATCGATCCGGCGGAAATCAGTAAGAATCGCACGGCCGATCTACCTATCGTAGGCGACGTGAAACGCGTCCTGGGAAAGCTGAACCGGGTCGTCGAAGAACTCAAGCCGGAGATGAGCGAGAAGAATTCGGCCGGTCGCATGGCTTGGTGGAAGCAGATTCGCGGCTGGAAAGAAGAGCATCCGCTGGCCCCGCAATTTTCCACTTCGGAGATCAAGCCGCAGCACCTGATGCATGAAATCGACCGCCTGTCGGGCGGGGAAGCGATCGTTACCAGCGACGTCGGCCAGCATCAGATGTGGGCCGCGCAATTCATTCGCTTTAATCACCCGCGGCTCTGGATCAACTCCGGTGGATTGGGATCGATGGGTTTCGGGCTGCCCTCGGCGATTGGCGCGCAGTTCGCCTGCCCTGGCAAACTGGTTTTCGCCATCTGCGGGGACGGCGGTTTCCAGATGTCCATTCCGGAACTGGCAACAATTGCCAATCACGGTCTGCCGATCAAGATCGTCATCATGAATAACGGTTATCTGGGGATGGTTCGGCAGTGGCAGGAGTTGTTCTATAACAACCGCCTGTCTTCGGTGGAACTGAATACTTTCCCCGATGCGGCGATGCTGGCCGGCGCTTATGGATTCAAAGGGCGCACCATCGACAGTCCGCTTCAGCTATCCTCGGCGCTGGAAGAAGCCATCGCCGAACCCGGTCCTTATCTTCTGAACGTCAAGGTTTCGCCCTATGAGAACGTCTATCCGATGGTTCCCGCGGGCGGCGCGATTTATGAGATGGTCCTGGGGCCGCCGCAACCCGTGACGGTGGCTCAATAGTTACGGCAAATATATGCTTCAAGTTATCTCAGTACTACTAGAAAATAAACCCGGCGCCTTGATGCGTGTCACCGGTTTGTTGAGCGCCCGGGGCTACAACATCGAGAGCCTGACGGTTGCTCGTACGCTTGATCCGGAGCTCTCTCGAATGAGCATCGTGGTCGATGTCGAGCCCAATCTGCGGCAGCAGGTGGTAAAGCAGATGAACCGTCTGATTAACGTTCTGCAGGCGGCCGACCTTACCGAATCCCCCGCCGTTCGCCGAGAAATGGTGTTGGTGCGGATTCGCGCGGTGATGGAGAATCGCACGGCGATTCTGAAAGAAGCGGAAATCTTCAGCGCCCGCGTAGTGGATTCCTCAACAGAGGGTTACGCCATCGAAGTCACCGGCGATCCGGAAAAGCTGGACGAATTCATCAATGTTATGGACAGTTATGGCGATATCGAAGTTACACGCTCGGGCATCATGGCCGTGTCGCTTGAGTCGAAGCGTTTGAAACTTGCTCCGCCCATCGCGATGGACACGGAAGCGGCAAGAGCTGAAATCCTCAACGGAGTTCTTAAATAGATGGCAAAGCGTTACTACGAAAAAGACGGAGATCTATCTCCCTTACAAGGCAAGACGGTGGCGATCATCGGTTACGGCAGCCAGGGCCATGCGCACGCGCTGAATCTGCGCGATTCGGGCATCCAGGTGATTGTCGGACTGTACGCGGGCAGCAAGAGCGCGGCGAAAGCGCAAGCCGCGGGGCTGCAGGTTCTATCCACAGCCGAAGCCACCAAGGCCGCCGATGTGATCATGATCCTGGTTTCCGATCATATTCAGGGCGACCTATATAACAAGGAGATCGCTCCGCATCTGACAGCCGGCAAGACGCTGATGTTCGCCCACGGATTCTGCATTCACTTCGGCCAGATTGTTCCGCCGGCCGATGTCGATGTATCGATGATCGCGCCCAAGGCGCCAGGCCATCGTGTTCGCGAACTGTTCACCGAAGGCGTGGGCGTTCCCGCTCTGGTCGCCGTGCATCAGAATCCTTCGGGCAAAGCGCTGGAACAAGCTCTGGCCTATGCGTTGGCACTCGGGTGTCTCAAGGCCGGAGTGATTGAGACGACATTCAAAGAAGAGACCGAAAGCGACCTGTTCGGCGAACAATCGGTACTCTGCGGTGGTGTTTGCGAGCTGATTCGCGCCGGCTTCGAAACGCTGGTGGATGCCGGGTACGCGCCGGAGATCGCTTATTTCGAATGCTTGCATGAACTGAAGCTGATCGTCGACCTGGTGCAGGAAGGCGGCCTCGGCTATATGCGCTATTCCATTTCCGATACCGCCGAATATGGCGATTATACGCGCGGTAAACGCATCGTCACCGCCGAGACTCGCGCCGAAATGCGGAAGATTCTTTCGGAGATTCAATCCGGGCAATTCGCCAAGGAATGGATCGACGAAAATAAATCCGGCCGTCACAAATTCCTGGCCGATCGCGAAGCTGCCCGTCATCAGCGGATTGAAACGGTGGGCAAGGATCTGCGCGAAATGATGCCATTCTTAAAAAAGCGCAAAGACGACAGCGTTCCTCAGGAACAAACAGCCGTAGGAGCCGACTAGTCCTACAACTCTTTTATATGAAAATCTCAACCTTCGATACGACACTCCGCGACGGTACGCAAGGCGAAGCCGTCTCCTTCTCCGTGGATGACAAGATTCTGATCGCTCAGAAACTGGATGAGTTGGGTATCGATTATATTGAGGGCGGCTGGCCCGGTTCGAATCCGAAAGATAAGGAATTCTTCGCCCGGGCGAAGGATATCAAGTTTAAGCATGCTCGCCTGACGGCTTTCGGCGCGACACGTTTCGCTCGCAATGCGGTGGACCAGGATCCCAGCGTCCGGGCGCTGGTGGACGCGAACACCCCGGTGGTTTCCATCTTCGGAAAGAGTTGGGATTTTCATGTTCACCGCGCTTTGGGAATCACCGAACAGGAAAATCTTGTCATCATCTCCGAGACCGTAAAATTCCTGAAGGATAACGGCAAGGAAGTAGTCTACGACGCCGAGCATTTCTTCGACGGCTATATCGCCAATCCGGAATTTGCGTTGCGCACGCTCGAAGCCGCCAAAGACGCCGGCGCCGATGTGTTGTGTCTTTGCGACACCAATGGCGGCACCCTCACCCATCGTCTAACGGAGATCGCAGCGGAGGTTCGAGCGCGCTTCGATGGTGTGCTTGGGATCCATACTCATAACGATTCGGAGCTGGCGGTAGCTAATGCGCTGGCCGCCGTGGAAGCCGGATTCACGCATGTACAAGGCTGTATGAATGGCTATGGCGAACGCTGCGGGAATGCCAATCTCT
>JBBSEX010000006.1:0-293094 GCA_038239345.1 Bryobacterales bacterium | reverse complement strand
CTCACCGGCCAACACCCGCTTCACCGCCGAAAGCTTGAACTCAGCCGTGTACTCTCGTTTTTCTTTCTGCTCTTGTGACACTCGTTCTCCTTTTGAGAACTGTCACCATTTTCTCTGTCTCAGTTTCGGGGTGCACTCCAGCGGTCCATCATATTATCGATAGCGTGATTAGGGGAAAGATCAGGACGTCCCCAGTATTCTTCCCGTATTACAAGTATTCCAAGTTTGCCGCCAGGAGATTCCCCGGGAGAGTGTGACTTATCTGTTTAAGGTCTGCCATGAGAGTGATCGGGTCGATTATCAAAACTGACAAGTTCCCAACTACGGACCGGGAGATATACAGCGGCCTCTTGAACTATTACGATGGGTGGCATACTGATGACCCAGAGTTTGAAAACCGAAATCCAGTCCTTGCCCGTGCCGCCAGTGTTTTCGGACATGACTTAGTCAATTTGGCAACTTACACTGCCGAAATCCTGAAATGGCTTACGCCTGAAAGGATTGTGAAGGCTAGATCTGTTGTCTCCGTCTCTGCGATGACAGAAGCATTCTTCGTATCCGCTCGTTCTGCGGCGGACGCTATCGCTGCCGCGTTGGCCAGCCAAGCCTGCGATAAGCCCCGTCAGGCACCTGCCAGGAGCTTAAACGATTTGGTCAATTGGTCCAAGAAGAATCCGTCGCGAGTACGTCCAGTGATTCTTAAAGTGCTATCGACCGACTTGCAGTGGTTTTTGCAACTCCGCGATTTCCGCGACGAGATAATTCATAATCGGGCCGAACCTATCATATTTCGTAACAAGCGACAGTTCTGGCTTATTCTCATGCCACCGGGTTCTGTGCCGACACGGAAGACACCATTATTGCCACTTTTAGCGAGCCAATTGCGCGAATTGTTGGCGTTTGCCGACTTGGCTGCCGCCGCGATCAATGAGATCACTGATTTTCCAAAAGAACGGGTGCCGAGTCGAGTAGTCAGTGGAATCTTGATTCCATCCTTACACCGGCTAATGCGGATTGCTGATCAATATGCCGAGGAAATATCGCGGAAATAGCGCGGGAGAGATCATACACTCATGCAAAAGTCCCAACTTGTGCCACACCCGCCCGGTCTGATTTTCCACACCACCACCCGCTAAATCGACCATCCGATCTCGCATCTACAGTTAGGAGATATGAGAACGGATGTCATCTTTGAGCGCGGTTGCTGCGACAGAAACCCTTTCAAACAATTCGCTGGACCATCGCGCCCATCGCCTCCAGGCGATCGACATTTTGCGTGGACTGGTGATTATCATAATGGCCCTCGACCACGTTAGAGATTTTTTCCTGGTTAATACGGAACAGGATCCCATGGCCAACCCCAACATCACGGCGGGATTGTTCGCCACCCGCTGGATTACGCACTTCTGCGCGCCGGTGTTCGTGCTGCTCGCGGGAACCAGCGCCGGCCTGATGGTGGCGAGAAGATCCCCAAATGATTTGGCGCGATTTCTCTTCCTACGAGGAATGTGGCTCATCTTCGTAGAGGTTTTTATTTTGTCGACCGTGAATACCTTCTCACCCGGTGGCATCGCGGAAGCCGGCGGACTGGTATTCACTTCGATGCAGGTGATCTGGGCTATTGGCGCTAGCATGATTGCCCTATCCGGCCTTCAGTTGCTGGGACGCCGAGCATGTTTAGCCCTCGGGGTGGCGATTGTCGGATGCCACAATTTGCTCGATCCAATCTGGCCGGCAAGCAAGCTCATTGATCGGCATTGGCCGATGTGGGTGGCACTGCACTCGCAAATGGCGCTTCCTGTAGGCCCTTTTTTGTTCCGGTTCACTTACCCCCTGCTGCCTTGGATTGGTGTGATGTTACTCGGCTTCGGAATCGCGTCGGTGTTTGAGCAGCCCTCGGCACGCCGCGACCTGATTCTGCGTCGTGCGGGCATGGTTTTGATTGCCGGTTTCCTGCTGCTTCGGGCGAGCCATGTCTACGGAGATTCGAATCCATGGGAGGTACAAGCGGCTGGTATGGCGGCGACTGCGATGGATTTCCTGAATACAACGAAGTATCCTCCGAGCCTGGACTATCTGCTGATGACCCTCGGGCCGGCTGCGATTGTGTGCTCGTTCGCGGACCGCCTGAGGGGCCGCATCAAGGACACTCTTGTGATGTTTGGCCGCGTGCCCTTCGCCTTCTACGTGGGACATCTTTTCCTGATTCATGTATTGAGCGTGGTGATGGGACTAACCCAGGGTTTCACCCTTCACCAGATGATGACCACGTACCGCTTTTACCCGAAGGGCTATGGCGTTGGCCTGCCCGGCGTCTATGCCGTTTGGGTCTTGGTGGTGCTTCTGATGTACCCGTTTTGCCGGTGGGTAGCGGGTGTGAAAGCGCGACGTCGGGATTGGTGGCTAAGTTATGTTTAGAGAAAGGCGGCAATTACTGGCTTTGCTTATCCAGTCCAAAACGCAAGTCTTGAAAAGTGGCCGCGTGAATGGCGAACGCCGCGTAGCTGGCGGCATTGCGTAAGGCTTCGCTCGTCGTCAATTGCGCGTAGTTGCGCGTATTTCCATCGCCCTGAGGCTGGCCGTCTGGGATGGGGAACTCGTGGGCGAAATGGTTGATTTCGCCGGGTCCGCCGCAGAAGTGTGCGCCTTCATGCACTAGCATCGCCGCCTGGCAATTTGGCCCGCAGTCCGGGAACTGTGTGCGAATCGTGATGTGACGGGCGGCACCTTCTAGGAAGAAGGCTCCCATGCGGGCATCTGCAAAGTGGGACTTGTCGTTTTCCGGGCCCTCCTGGTAAAAAGTGGCGGGATCGGAGAGCATCGTCAGAATCCGATTGAACACTCCGATGGCCTTGCCGATATTCGCGATAATACTTTGCGGTTCGCGATCAAAGTGGAAGTGTGTGTTAACCACATCGAACACGACGGGGATAAAGACCACTCCGCCGGACCCAAACAAACCTTGCTGCAATCCGCTGAGGTGTACGATCGCGGCTGTGGTCCACAGTTTCGCCAAGGGTGTGGCCGCAATGGCGGCTGCGAGTGGAGAGGGCTTGGCACCGCCGGGTGCACCGACGATCCCCTTGCCCTGCGCCTTTGGCGAGAAGGCGCTCAACTGAGATAGGGTTCGGCCGCCCGGATCGATTCGGCCATCACTAAACCCGAATTTCGACTGAAACCGGCGGATGGCGGCGATTGTGAGCGGACCCACCAGTCCATCCACTTTCAATAATTTCGCTGGTCCGCCCGCCGCCGCAGGCACCAGGTTGAGCAAAGATTGGATCAGCATGGCATCATTGCGATGATTGGCCCCGCCGGCTCCAACGGCCGCCGTAATCAGCCCGCCTCCGCTGGCCGCTCCGTTCGCTGGAACGGTTCCCACAATAGCACCGCCCCGGACGCCCATCGCGCAAAATCCCGCGATCATTGCGCTGCACCGGATGGAGCTGCGGCCATCAAGAATGTATGAATCGTACACTCGGTCATGATTTTCAAATCCCCTTCGATTTGGAACTTCCCCAGTCTCTCTTGCTGCGCTGAGAAGCGTTTTACGGATGACAATCTATCAAGTGTAATCGAAGGACTGCGGGGCCTAGCCGGGACTGGGAAGGGAGGCGCCTGAGCGACCGCCGAAAGCTTCTCCCAGGCGCACAACACGGGCTCACAACCCAGTGTCGTCGCGATACTGACAGTCTAGCGGCGAGTTTTCTGCCCATGCACAAGCGACAATAGGAACAGAGCTTACCACGATAATAAAAATTAATCTTAAAGCGGTCGGCGGCTTCGTTTTCACCTCGCTTGTTTTGGCTGGGCTGAGCTTTTACTTCGCTGATAAAGCAAAATCTCAACCCGCTGCTTTATCATTCCGCCCATACATTGCTCAACAAGTCGAGAATCAATGGCTACCAAGCAATGCTGTAGCGCCTGTTGTAACGCATTCCATGTACGTGCGCAGAAGCGACGGATCTACGGTTCACATTTTTCCTGCTGATTCACCTGATGGGCAACTTGAGCAGGTGGTCGAGATTGTTGATTACCGCACTGGACGGTATATGAGCCTCGAGCCTTCCACCAAATCAGTAACGACGATCTATATCTCTGTAGCTAAACGACAAATTCTAAAGCAAAGACAGAAGGCGTGTGGGCCAACTACGAACTTATCGGATGCAAAACATGTTCAAATGCTGGGGTTCGACACGGTGTTGGTTGTACAACCAGACCAGCCGAATTATAAGGAGAGCGAATTCGTAGCGCCGGCCTTAGATTGCGTTGCCCTGCAAGAAACAGCTACCCTCCCGGGCGTTCGTATCGAAAGAAAAATGACGTCCTTAGTGGAGGTTGAGCCCCCTGATTCTATGTTCGACGTGCCAATCGGATACGTTGAAAAGTCCCCAGCGCAAGTTGAGGACGCTTACCAACTCAAGTTTGGAAAATCATACTGGGGAAAAGGGAAGATGCTGGCGCTAATGGAGCAGCGTTACTTCAAATCACGAGAGTGAGTTGCGTTTGCACTCGATGTTTTTAATACAGATATCGACGGTCCTGCGCGACTTGCGGCTGCTGTGTTTCCCACTGAGCATTCGCCTGATCGGTCGCTCATCAGAAAAGCCCGCCTTCGCCAGATTGAGCACGTCGCGCAATCCGTGGCCGCTCCCCTTACTCATCTATTGGCCTCTGTCCGACCCGGTTCTTGGAACGAAATGTTCGGCAGGTATGATGTGGACAGGACCCTCGAAGGGAATATATGCCATTCGTCAGTGTCACGCGTTTGCGAATTAGATTGATCCGGTTCCTACCCTCCTTCGCGCTCTACACGCACCGCGCCGTCCGGCAGGTGGAGGCTTCCTCCGGGTTTCAGGGCGGAGGCTTTCTTGCCGACCGGGATTGGACCTTTTGGACGATGACAGCTTGGGATACTCAGGAGTCCATGCGGAATTACCTAACCACGGGCTCCCACCGCGCCGGGATGCCCCGACTTCTGGACTGGTGTGACGAGGCATCTGTCGTGCATTGGGATCAGCCGGAAGCTTCACTGCCGTCATGGACTGACGCAGATCAAAAGATGCGCGCCATCGGGCGTATTTCCAAAGTGCGCAACCCCAGTCCCCGGCACGCAACCTTGACTTATCGTGAGCCGCGTCTGACAAGAACTGCAATTATCCGGCCCGCAAACAAATAGCTGACTTTGTGTTCAAAAATCTCTAGCTGGACGTGCACACCAGGCAGCGGTTCCGAGCGCATTACTCCTGCCCTCGTTTGCAACATCCATGTGCACGGGAAGTGCACCCCGTCTTTGGCAGCATTCTTGCTATAAGCCTCCCGGCTGATTTGAATTCAGGCGGATGTGATGGCGCGCTAGAGCGGAGGCAACGACGATGTGGGACCAGTGCGCGCGCAAAGCGCTGATAGGGTGTTCTCTGTTGTTACTTTGGTCCGGAAGACCGTGTCAGGCAATCAGCGTGGCAACGGTGGGCGACAGTTTCGCGGATTCCCTGTACAACGCAATTCGCGCGCGCCCCGAACTGATGAAGCGGTATGACATGCAGCTGACTCGATGGAGCCGTCCGAACATCGGTTTGACACGTACAGACTATTTCGATTACACAAAGTGGCTTCGCGAGTCCCCCGAATTGACCTCGGTGGACGTGTGTTTCGTGCAAATTGGATCTAATGATATGCAGAACATTCCGGTTGCGAAGAATCAATGGATCGCCTATGGCTCCGCGCAATGGAGAGCCACTTATGCCGGCCGCACGCTGGAAATGGCACGGATTCTGACGGAGCGCCGATGCGGCTTACTCATCTGGGTGCTGCAGCCAGGTTTCGAAATGCAAGACGAACTGGCGTGCCACCGCGAGTTGATCAACGAAGTGCAACGCGAGGCGCTGCGGCTGGATCGGACGCGAGTATTGGAAATCTCGACCTCCGAGGCGGCTTACGGCCGGGACAAAACCCATTTCAATCGCCTGTACGTGCTCCAGCTTGGGCTTGCTCTGTTCCGCCTGGTAGACACATCGCATCAGATTTTACACAAGGGCTGTATGGCGTGTCATGGGATGATTGAGGGGCTGGGCTGGGAGCCTGAGATTTCTCCGCTGCGATCATCGCGGCCGGAGCTCACGCTGCCAGTGTGGGTGCCGGACCGGGTCGGCGTGCAATGCCGGATCGCCGTCCAGAGGCGGGTTACTTTCAAGAGATCGAAGAAGGTTGCCCATTCCCGACGGTTGCATTATCGTTCATAAATACTGGATTCAATCCCAATCCCGTCAATTTCGCTTTGATGTATTCTTCATTGATGTATTCTTCAAAGATATAGGTGTTCGCCAATCTCACATGCTAAGACTGTTTCTTCTTGCGCTCCTGATCGCCTCTGCCCTTTCCGCCGAAGAGTACGCCCTTGGTCCCGATTCGCAACGGCAACCCGGCGTCTCTCAGGGTACCGTTACACAACTAACCTGGACCAGCAAAATCTATCCGGGCTCTGTGCGCGACTATTGGATTTATGTTCCCGCCCAATATCAAGCCACCAAACCCGCGTGTGTCATGGTCTTTCAGGATGGCGGCGGGATGGTGGCGGAAGCCGGTGCCTGGCGTGTTCCCGTCGTTCTCGACAACCTGATTCACAAAGGCGAGCTGCCGGTGATTATCGGCGTTTTCATCAATCCCGGAGTCTTGCCGGCGCTGTCGCCCAACCAGCAGAATCGCTACAACCGCAGCTACGAGTACGATGCGCTGGGTGACCGCTATTCACGCTTTCTTGCCGAAGAAATTTTGCCCGAAGTGGCCAAGCGGTACAACCTCTCCAAAGATCCCAACGATTACGCTATCGCCGGATCCAGTTCCGGTGGTATCGCCGCTTTTAACGCCGCATGGAACCGGCCCGATCTGTTTCACCGCGTCGTCAGCTTCATCGGAAGTTATACGAATCTGCGTGGCGGCGACACGCTGGCGTCGCGCATCCGCAAAACGGAGCCGAAGCCACTGCGCGTATTTCTGCAGGATGGAAAAGCGGATCAGGATATCTATTCCGGAAGCTGGTTCCTGGGCAATCAGGAAATGTACGCCGCGCTGCAGTATGCCGGGTATGACAGCACCTTCGCGATTGGAACCGAAGGCCACAATGGGAAGCATGGCGGAGCGATTCTCCCCGATGCTCTCCGTTGGGCTTGGAAGGATTATCCGAAGCCCGTCACGAAGCCCGAAAAAAGCAACGATCGCGGCCTCTATGCATTCCTGGAACCCGGTAAGGATTGGGACCTGCTTGGCCAGGGCTATCACTTGACCGCCGATTGCACGGTGGATAAAGATGGCAACGTTTATTTTACGGACAACCGGAATGATCGCATCCACAAGATCGACGCCGAGGGCAAAATCACCATCTGGAAGCAGGGGAGCGGTGGCGCGCACGGAATCAGCTATGGTCCGGATGGCCGCTTGTATGTTGGCCAGCATAACCGCAAGCGACTGACTGCCTTTTCGCCCGATGGCAAAGAATCCATCGTCGCCGAAGGCGTGCAGACTCATCACCTGGCGCTGACCGCTCGCAACGAAATTTATTTCACAGAGGCGCCCACCCATCGTGTCTGGTTCATCGACGCGGCGGGAAACAAGCGTGTGGTCCATGAAGGAATCGATGGGCCTCGCGGGGTAGCCATATCCACCGATCAGGGGTCGCTTGTGGTCAGCGATCCGCATACGAAATGGGTATGGTCGTTCCAAATTCAAAGCGATGGATCGTTACGCAACGGGCAGCCTTTCTATCGCCTGGAAACTGGCGACGATGCCTCTGAGACCGGGGCCAGTGGCATGGCGTTCGATACCGATGGCTTTCTCTACGTCGCCACGATTCTGGGCGTGCAAATATGCGATCAGCCGGGCCGCGTGATGGCGATCGTCAATCCGCCGAAGAGCGCCGGCGTACTGGGCGTAATCTTCGGCGGAGCGAACATGCAGTGGCTCTACGTGACGGATGGCGATAGCATCTACCGCCGTCCGGTGAAACGCCGCGGCGCCGCGGTGTGGGATCCCGTTAAGCCGACCCAGCCGCGCCTTTAACTCGCACCGTGTTCGCGCAATACCCGTACAGCCTCTGTTTTTCCGCGAGCCATCATTCGCTCGACGGGTGTCTGCCAGTCCTCGGGCTTCGGTTCCCGCGAAAGGCATTCGGCGAACGGCCGTTCCAGCGCGGCCGGGTCGCGAGCCAAAATATCGGGAACGCGATCCAGCCGGTCATGATCCAGGGCATCGAACAAACAAATCCCCGGTTCATTGAGCAGTTTGTCGCGCAGTTCGGTGTAGTTGAAAAAATCCGCCCAGCCGACCGCGGTGCTGTCGTACCAAGGGTCGCGCAGCGTCAACGAAGCCCCATGGGCCAGAAGAAGCGGCAATAACTCGGCATTCGCGGACAGAGCTCCGGCCGCTGTGATGGCCGGACTATCCTCCTGATAGTTGGGATCGAAGCCAAGATCGAGCACCAGTTTGACGGCTTTCGTTTGTCCTTTCCCAACAGCCCGGTGCACCATATCTTTCGGTGCCCGCTGCATAAGATCCGAATCGTGCTCCAGCATTTGTCTGGCGCCGCGCTCATCGCCAGCCATGCACATTGACACGAAGCGCGCGGTGTCGTCCAAGTCCGAAGTCGACGCTCCCGCTTCTTCCAACAACTGCGCGATATCCGAACGGCCTTGCCTGATGGCGTGCTCCCAAGGCGTCTTGCTCTGAAATTTCTTGTCCGGCGGTGCATGATGCGCCAGTAAGAGCCGCACCTGATCGATATCACCCTGGCGGGCGGCTTGCGATAAAGCACGGCTCATCAAGGCCGCGTTCAGTCCGTGCCGCAGCAGGATTTCCAGGCAAGCGTCTTGATTGATGATGAGAGCTTGCTCGTCGTCAGGGCTGGCGCCGCGACTGAGCAGGAGTTCGGCCAACTCTCGCCAATCGGGATGCGGCGGTTGATTGGCGAGGCCCGTTGAGCCGCCGCCGAACAATCCGGTAAGCGCGGTGAATCGCCGTCGATGCTGATCCAACCTCTCGTCGGCGTTGCCCTTCATCGTGTAAGCATTAGGGTCCGCGCCACGATCCAGCAAGAGTTTCGCCACCTCCAGAGTAGAGGGGCCGGCGCGCGAATAACAGGCGCACAACAATGGCGCCCAACCATGCGGGCCAGGGCTATTAACCGATTCCGGACGCGCGTCGAGAAATGCTTTGACCGCTTCGCTGTTCCCGGCAGTCGCCGCGGACCAGAGGGTGGCCTCAGAGACCCAGGGCTTGTCGCGCAGCATCGCCGACGCGCGAGCATGAAACGACCGATGATCATAATGTGGATCGTCGTAACAGAGACAGGCGAGGTCCACGAATTCATCGGCAACATCGCGTTGCGCTGCCTCTAGCGATACTTTTAATTGCGGCCAACTATCGAAGCCAGCTTCACGAGCCAGCACAAGCTGACAATCGGCAAGACGTGGCGTGACGGCGCGGGGATGAGCGGCAAGAATCCTTGCGATGGCTTGTGGCTTGCCACCCATCCATTCTTTCTTTAACGCTTTGGCCTGTTTCTTTAGATTTTCGAGTGAGGGATTTTCAGGCGAAAATTTGGGCATAAACGACTCCTTTCATGTCGCCCGATCGCTCGCATCGTCAGGCTGAAAGGACAGTCGATTTGTCCAGTTACCGGTCAGTATTTAATTCAGGTGGGCTTGGCCCTTTCCGCGAGCTGGTGGCACCCCGAAGTGCTCCAGTTCTGAATTTACAAGGCTAGGAGTGCTTTCGTCAAGCGGACATGATCGCGCTATATCGCTTCGAGTAGCGTTACATTGTTCTTGAGAGGTAACCATGACGGAAGAGCAAAAACGTGAACAACAGACGAGCGGCATTGGGCGGCGCGATTTTGTCGCTCTCTCGGTGGCCGCGGGCATAACGGCAGGATCGACCGGTTCGGCGGAGGCGGCGGGCCATGAGGCCATCGAAACGGATGTCGAGATCAAGACTCCGGACGGTATCTGCGACGCCGCATTCATTCATCCGAAGTCCGGTTCCCATGCCGGCGTGTTGCTCTGGCCCGATGCCGGCGGCTTACGTCCATCGATGCGCGACATGGCCAAGCGCCTTGCCGCCGATGGATATTCCGTTCTGGTTCCGAATCCCTTTTATCGCCTCACCAAAGCTCCGTTCTCGACCCTTGCCAACTTCAGCTTCCAGAATCCCGCGGATGTGGCGAAGCTTCGTCCGTTAATGGCGTCGGCGAACGCGCCCGGCAATTGCGAGAAGGATGCCATCGCCTTCGTCGCCTTTCTGGATGCCCAAAAACAGGTGAACAAGGCCAGGAAGATCGGAACGCAAGGCTATTGCATGGGCGGGGCGCTGGTTATGAAGACAGCCGCCACGTTGCCCGAGCGCATCGGCGCCGGCGCCTCCTTCCACGGTGGTGGCCTGGTAACCGATAAACCCGATAGCCCGCATCATCTAGCGCCGAAGATCAAGGCTCATCTGTATATCGGTGTGGCCGCGAATGACGATGCGCGTCAGCCCGACGCCAAGGACAAGCTGAAGGAAGCCTTCGCCGCAGCCCGGGTTCCCTCTGAAATCGAAGTCTACGCGGGAACGCTGCATGGATGGTGCGTAGCGGATATGCCTACGCAGGATGGTGCGCCAATCTATAACAAAGCGGAAGCCGAGCGTGCCTGGGGCAAGCTGCTCGCCTTGTATAAAGCGGCTCTTGCCTAAAGCGGTAGACTCCAAAAGCAAATGGCGCCGGGGTGACTCTCGCGAATCCACCCCAGCGCCATCAAAATTCCGAAGCGTTGAATTAATTGCCGGTCTGACGAGCGGGCTGTTTCACCGGCGCGGGATCCGGACGATCAATCGGCACCTTGTAGTTATAGAAGCCGATCATCATTTCCTGGAACGTCTGGTCTCCCCAGTGAACGGTCTGTGTAGGATCCGGGTTGAACTTGTTGTTCGCCGAGTTGTCGTACCAGGCGGTAACGTCCATCTTCGATCCCGCCGGCACCTGCCGCGGTTCAGCCAGAATGTAGCTCAGCTGCCAATTGAAATCGTAATGCGGAACCGTCAGCAGTTGTTCGCTCCGGCCGTCCGGATAAGTAAGGACGTACTTGAACGCCTTGCCGCGCAAATGCATGTGCGGAGTCAGATCAAGTAGCGTGACGTCTTCCTTAAATACGGAAGTTGCCTTGGCTTCGTAATTGGCATCGTTTGGCGGAATCGACAGGCGGAATTGCGTAGCCGAACCAGAGAACGCCCGATACTTCGGAACATCCTTGCGAATCTTCAAGCCCAGCCGCGAGCGATCCACGGCTTCTTTTCCGTTAGTCGTATAGTGCACCTGGAACAGGAACGTCGAGCCGGCCTTGATCAAATAAGCCGTCTCCCCATCCCAAACGGTGCTCGGGACACCGGGTGCGTAGCCGATCAGCATATCGCTAAATTGTTCGCCGGCGCGGGTTACGCGCTTGCCGCCCTCTTGCACGAATACCAGAATGTGGTGTACCTGGGCGCGCTGCGAAGGTCGAACCTCCGTCGCCTGGATCCACGTATCTTCCTTAAAGCCCGGGTCTACCTTGAAGTATTGATAATCGACAACGCCCTTCGCCGGGATCGTGAAATCCTTGCCCATATCCAGAATCAGATCGGGCTTGCCGATCACCCAACCCTTGGTGAAGCTGGGCATCACCGGCATATCCGTTGCGTTACCTTCCGGTGCTCCGCCGTCAACCCACTTCACCAGAGTCGAGAGTTCGGTGTCGCTCAAATGGCGGTCGTTGGAGAAATGATTGATCGCCGGGTCCGCATCCCAAGGTGGCATTTCGCGCGTGGCGACAGCCTGCTTGATGGCCTTCGCCCAGGGACGGGTTTCCTTGTAATTTTGGAACGACATCGGCGCCGCTTCACCCGGCCGGTGACATTCCAGACAACGATTAAATAGAATCGGCGCGACATCTTTCGAGAAGGTCGGAACACCGCCGCCTGTATTTGCCGCCATCGCGCTACCGGCAAGAATCGCCAACGAACTGATCGCAAAGCTGAATCTCATGAACACTCCAAGACCACAAAATGGGTTTGACTGCGTTAACTTAACAGTGTTAAGTATACACGGATTTCTGAAGCATGTCAGCGACGATAGGGGGCTACATTTGCAAAGAAATGTAACGGATCAAGCTTCCCGATACAGCACCAGAACGACTCCAATGAGGACAAAACAAGCCGGCCAGACGCGCGACGGAATTAGCCGGTCGGCTGGGGGAAGGCGCAGTTCCAGCCAGCGGGCCCAACCGGCGGCGACAGCGAGAATCGCTAGCGGAATATGACTCAACTCGGCCAGGAGCTCTTCGCGAATATTGGATAACGCGTGGGTGTGGGTCAGCAGCACGGCCCCGCCCACCGCGCAGACCAGGGGAAACACGATGGCCGCCGTCGAGGATTTCAGCCGCTGCGTTTGCACTCCCCACTCGAAGGCCGCGAAGGCGAGTATCAGCACGACAAACAGCCGGTGCTGCATCACATCGGCCGAGGAGAAACTTTCCCAGAATCCGTTCGGACCCAGGGGCCAATTTTCCGGATCGGCCCGCAAGAGCAGGAACACCGCCAGCCCCACGAATGCCAGTGGCCAATGCCGGGCCCAGGGCGCATAACCACTACGCGAAAGCACGGCAAGAATCCCAATCAGCAGTACGACGATCCCCGCCCAATGGTGATTGTATTCCGACCAGGCGATGTCCCCCGCAGTCGGTGGTGTGTATGGTTTGGTCCCCGGGATATACGATTCCACCTGTCCACGCACCCGATGCTCCGTTTTCCAGAGTTCGCGGCTTGATGGGGAGAGCGTTTCCAGTGGTGGCGTGCTAAGGCGCGGCCACATCGGCTTCATCCGCTGCTCTATCGTGGGGATGTTTACTCGATCGGCCGTTAGATCCACCGCCGGCGGCTGCGAAGTGAGAGACGCGGCAGCCAGTACAACTGTGAACGCGATGCCAATCTCCGCCTCCCCAAAACGCCGCAAGCGCGCCACGATCGCATCCGCTTGCGGGCCTGTGCCATGCACGATGAAGTAATTGAAGGCCGCGAAAAGCACCAGCATCGAAAACAGCAGAACTTTGGCCACCACCATTACGCCGTAGTTGGTGCCGTACACGGCGTCGATTGATCCTATATAGAAGTAAGACAGGCCGAGCCCGGCGGCAAGCAGGATCCCAACGCTCCATTGGGCGCTAATCGAAAATCTTCGGCTCAGCCGTTGCATCGCCGCGCGATCTGTCGTCCGGCGTATGCTCATCAACCAAAACGGGAGACCACCGGCCCAGATCGCGCTAGCTCCCTGGTGGCTTAGAGTCAACGCCGCAAGTATTGCCCTGTGATCCAGGCGCGCGGCCGCATGGCTGGTGAATACTTCGCTGATTAGAATCGTGGCCGCGGGCAAGATCGTCCACAGCGGCAGATTCGCGGCAAGTAGGGATGCCCCAGCGATCAGCAAAGCAGCCACGAAAGCCGCCGATCCGCTGAGGAAGAAATTCGCTCCAGCCACTTGTGAAAAGCTGAGCTGCGCCGTGTCCATCAGGACTGCGGAATTTGTCGCTAGCCAGAACGCCTGTAGCGCCGCCAAAGCTAAAGCGGCATAGAGGATCCAGCGCTGTCCCACCATCCGGGCATTTGGCAAGGCTTGCGCTAGCGGCCGGAGTGTGACCAGCGAAAAGAAGATTCCTCCGATCACGATCGCCGCCAGCGACAGCGTTAGTCCTCGCAATAAAACCGCAAGGAAGCCGAAGAGATCCAGAAGTTGAGCCACAGCCAGACCTTTACTTCACGCGAAAAGTGATCACGCCCCTTGTAATGTGTCCATCGATTGCCAGCACCTGCCACCGCAGTTGATAATTCCCTGGCTTTAAATCAGTGGCCTGCGCCTGCAGAGTTTCTGAGGGAGTCTGCGTTTGTATCGCAATCACCCGCGTCGTATTGTCGGGCAATAGGAGCGTCAAGCGGGAGGCGTCAATCCGGGAATTAAACGTGAGGGCGAACGGCACGTCGCTTGCACTTACGATTGTGTTCTCCGCTGGCAGCGCCTTTACTAATAGCGCATGAGCGGAAGCCGGCAGTGCGAGTACGAAAAGAAACGCCAGGCGCACCCACATAAGACTTGAACCCTCCCGAAAATCATTCGATGGATCCGCGAAGCGATCGGATTCGGGAAGTCGCTCTAGGAAAAAGTCCAGCTAAGATTTTTTGAGCTCGTCGGGAAATACCGCATAGCCTTTTGGCGGCGGATACATCGTATGAAATAGCAGGAGCCGCTTTTTGAGATGCCTGCTGGGTAGCTGCCGCGGACCCGTTTCCACGTCGATATCGCAACAAATGCCATGCAGATAAAGCGTCAACGTATCGATGAAGGATTGCCGCGCATAATCGCGAAAGGCTTTGGTGTCGCGGGCGCTAACCTGGCGGCGGCGCAGAGCTTGTTTTAAGCGCCAGCTGTCTTCATCCACTTCGCCATGGACGTCGGCATTCAACTCCTCGCGCAACAGGCGCGTGTATTGCGACTGCGCATCCGCGGTCCAGTGATTGCCAACAATCATTGCCAGATGATGATACAGACGATAATGATATTCGGCCACTTCCTGTTCTTTCAGCGCGAATAACAGGACTTCCTCTTCGCCCAGACGCAACTGCGCGTCCAGCGATTGGCGGCTCTCCGGCGGCTTCTCATCGGAGACGAAATCGCCATTCGAACGCCCCTTCGATTTCGCTTGCCCTTTCTCCAGATACGGCACCAGAAGGATGGAAACTTTCGGTAGTTGTTCGCCAATGGCTGGGGGCAGGGCGGCGATCGGCTCTTCCAGATATTCGCGCACGTCTTCTTCGCTCAGCGGAACCGTGGCACAGAAGTAAGAGAAGGTGGTGCTGAGCGCGATCATCTCGCCGCGATGGCGTTCGGCAAACTGCCCGACGCTGATTCTAGCCGACTGGGCCGGGCTGACAACCCGGGGTTGGGGTAATTCTGTGTGCGAAGACATCGTTTGATAGGCCGGGGAAGTACCTCAGTGTAGCAAATTGGTAAAACCGCAAGCCTTGTCTTTGCCGTTAGACTGAATATACCGTGGCGTTGCGAGTTCTAGTTTCGGCGGGCGAGGCGTCGGGCGATCTGTATGCCTCAAGAATCGTCGGCGCTCTACGCGAACGGCACCCGGACATGGAGTTTTTCGGTTGTACCGGTCCTCTCATGCGGGCCGCCGGCGTCCGGACCATCGTCGATGCCGCCCGCTTGTCGGTCGTCGGTTTGGTTGAGGTGCTGGCTCATATTCCCCGCATCTACGGCGAATATCGCAAGCTGAAGCGGGCAATCGCCAGCGAACGGCCGGATTTCGCGATTCTTACCGATAGTCCCGACTTTCACATTCGGCTTGCGGCGCGCCTAAAGGAAGCGGGCGTTCCCGTTATTTACCTGATCGCCCCACAAGTTTGGGCATGGCGTCAGGGACGGGTGAAGACCATGCGCCGGATCATCGACTTGCTGCTCTGCATTTTTCCCTTCGAGGAAGAGTTCTTTCGCTCCCGCGGCGTAAACGCTACTTTCATCGGCCATCCACTATCAAGAATCGTAAAGGAAACGCAATCCCGGGAAGCTTTTTTTGCGAACAATCATTTAACAGACGACCGGCCTCTGGTGGCCGTATTGCCCGGCAGCCGGGAAGGCGAGATCGGCCGTCACTTGCCAATAGTGCTTGCCGCCGTGGATCGAATCGTTCAAAAATGTCCGGCGACAGTGGTGTTAGGGCTGCCCCAGGGCTTCGGCGCAAAGATTGGAAACAATCGAACATTTTCGGAACGCATTCGCCGCTCCTCCATCCAAGTAATCGAAGGACAAACTTGGGATTTGCTCGCCTATGCGGACGTCGCGTTGGCGGCAAGTGGCACGGTAACCATTGAGGCAGCTTTCTTGGGCGCACCGCTGGTGACCTTTTATCGCGTTACCAAGTTAAGCTGGATCATTGGCCGGCATTTGGTGAAAGTGCCTTTTTTTTCCATGGTGAATCTGGTGGCAGGCCGGCGCGTCGTGCCGGAATTGATACAGGACGATATGACGGCTGCTGGTTTGGCTGGCGAAGCTTTACGGTTACTGGAAGATTCCGCGGCCCGGGCCGCCATGCGCGCTGAACTGGGGTCCGTCGCCAAACTGTTGTGGAGTGCCAACGATCCTATGGAAAATGCGGTCCGCGAAATTGAAGCGCTGTTGAGAAAGAAAGAATTGATCGAGAGGGAATTGACGTATGCTTCGTGAGTCCTGGGTTGGGTATGGTGTTCGCTGGGCCGCCATCGCCGGTTTGCTGTGGGCCATCGCCGCGCTGCCCGCGCAGGAACGGCAACGTCCGGCGCGATTGGACGTGCAGAATTACGTCATCGACGCCGAGATCAATCCTCGCACGCAATCGCTGTCGGCGATCGTGCAGGTTCACTTTACGCCCATCGACGACTTGAATTACGCTTCCTTTGAGTTGAACAACGCCTTGAATTTGACGCGCGTGGTGGACGATGCGGGGCGGCAGATTCCCGCGTCGCGATCGCAGCAGGATTTCAGCGTTCGCTTGAATTTTCCCGCACCCCTTCCTAAAGGCAAACCCGCTACCGTCACGTTTACCTACGACGGCCGGCTGACGGGTACGGAAGATTCGCCGGTGTACGGGGTGAAGTTCGCTTCCATCCAAAGCGACCGGGCGTTTCTGCTTTATCCGGGCCGCTGGTTCCCGGTGAACGACTATACGGTGGACCGCTTCAGCGCCGACATGAAGATCACCGTGCCGGCCGATTTTAAAGTAGTCGCCAGCGGGCAGGAAAAGTCAGATCGCGCGGCGGATAACAAGACCACCTACAGCTATCATTACGCCCAAGCCTCGTTCCCGGGCAGTATCGGCGTGGTGCAGGGCGAACCGAAAAAGGTTTCGTCGGTGGGAGTGAATACCACTCTCTATCTGAAGGAAGCAGCCGACATGGCGCCAGCTTACGGCGAAGAAATCGGCAAGGTGATGACATTTTTCACGAGCATCTTCGGTCTGCCGCCGCAAGCTAATCTAACCGTATTTGAGACCGAGAATGGCGCTCCGAACGGATACACGGCTCCGGGAATTATCTTTTTGGCGCCGAAGTCCATGGGCAAGCAAGTGGCCACCAAGCTAGTCGCTAACCAAGTGGCCCGGCAGTGGTGGGGCGTGTTGGTATCGCCTACTTCGCGGAATCATCTGTGGTTGCAAAACGGCTTGGCGCGCTATGCCGAGATCATGTATGTGGAGCATCTGAACGGCCCGGGCGCTTTGGATTCGGAAATTCGGGAAACCTATACCGAGGCTTTGACCGTGGAAAATCCTCCGCTGCTGCAAGCCGCGCGATTGGAAGATTTTTCGCCTGAATACTGGGCTGCCACCGCGGGAAAAGGCGCGGCCGTACTACATATGTTGCGCTGGGTAATTGGCGATGAGAATTTCCAAAAGACCTTGAAGAACTTCGCCGACACCTACAGTTGGAAATCGGCTAACACTGACGATTTCCGCAAAATCGCCGAGCAAACATCCGGTCAGAACCTGCAGTATTTTTTCATTCAGTGGATTGAATCGAGCGGCGCGCCGGAGTTCAAGATGGAATACACGGTGTTCCGTACGCAGAAAGGTTTCCGCGTGATGGGCAAAATCGCCCAGGATCTGGACACCTTCCGGATGCCTGTAGAGATGCGCATCGAGACCGAAGGCAATCCTGAGGAAAAGCGCATCGACGTCACTGGGCCCAGCACCGAATTCATCGTCGATACGTTCGGCAAACCGAAAAACGTGATTATCGATCCCACCGGGCGCGTGCTGCGTTTCAATAACACGATGCGCGTGGCGGTAGCCATCCGCCGCGGTGAACAGTTCGCTGAAGTAGGTGAATTTGCCGAGTCGCTCAAGGAATATCAGAAAGCGCTGGACGTCACACGGCAAAGCTCACTGGCGCATTATCGCGTGGGCGAGCTATTCTTCCTGCAGAACAACTGGCAGTCGGCGGCCAATGAGTTTCGCGACTCCTTAAATGGCGATCTGGAACCGAAATGGACGGAGGTCTGGGCTCACATTCATCTAGGCAAGATCTTCGACATCACCGGCAATCGCGATCGCGCCGTTAACGAGTACAAGCAAGCAATGCGCACGAAGGACAACACCCAAGGAGCGCTGGAAGAGGCGGGCAAGTACGTTAACACGCCGTTCGAGCGGAAGCGCTCTACCAACTAAATACGGGCTTGTCTTTCGCGGTCCGGAGTATTACCGTGGGGACATGAAACGGCGCGAATTTCTGCAAATGGGCGCGGCGGGTGCGATTTCGCTGAATGCCTTCCCGCATCATCTGTTCGCCGGAACAACTCGCAAGCAGGCCGGCGATCGCATTTTTCTGGGGCCGCGCAAAATCGAGTTGAGCCGCCTGGCAATGGGCACAGGCACCAACGGCGTCGGGGGCAGTTCTAATCAGACCAGACAACTCGGCTTGCGGGGTCTGGCGGACTTGTTCAAAGCCGGCTACGACCACGGCGTCACGTTCTTCGATTCCGCCGATCAGTATGGGACACACCCTCACGTGAAGCAGTCTTTGAAGTCGATTCCGCGCGAGAAAGTTGCCATCCTCTCCAAAACGCACGCCAGCACCGAAAAGGAGATGCGCGCCGATCTCGACCGTTTCCGGCGTGAACTGGGAACGGATTATATCGACATCTTGCTGCTGCATTGCATGACCGATGGCGACTGGAATCAGCGCAAGAAGGGCGCCATGGCTGTCATCTCCGAAGCGCAGGAAAAAGGCATCGTGCGCACCCACGGCACGTCCTGCCATACCATCGAAGCTTTGCGCACGGCGGCCAAGGAGCAATGGGTAGAGGTGGATCTGGCGCGCATTAATCCCGCTCAGGAACAAATGGATGCCGACCCGCAAACGGTGATCGCGGTCTTGCGCCAGATGAAGGCTGCGGGCAAAGGCGTTATCGGAATGAAGATTCTAGGCGCGGGCGCATTGCGCAATAAAGTGGATGAATCTCTGGAGTTCGCGCTTTCACTCGATTGCGTCGATTGTTTTACCATCGGGTCTGAGAGCCGCGCGGAGATGGAAGATCTGGTTCGCAAGATTCCAGCGGCAAGCGTTCGCGGTTAATTCATGAACAAACTATTGGTAGTCGTCACGCTGCTCGGCATAGCTGGGCTGTCCGGCTGTAATCGCGATAAGAAGCGAATCATCGCCGTGATCCCGAAGGGCAATGCCCACCTGTTTTGGCAATCCGTTCATGCCGGAGCCGTTGCGGCGGCGAGGGAAAACGCGGTCGAGGTGGAATGGAACGGGCCCGCCTCGGAAGCCGATATCCCCGGCGAGTTGAAGATTTTCGATACCATGATCAACCGCCACGTGGATGCCATCGCATTGGCGCCGATTGACAAGACCGCGCTAGTCAGTGCCGTTGATCGCGCATCCAAGGCAGGCATTCCGGTGATCATTTTCGATTCCCCGGTTGACACCGAAAACTTCGTTTCGCAAATCGCCACCGATAATTATCACGCCGGCGAGATAGCAGCCGAGCGGATGGGCAAGATCCTGAACGGTAAAGGTAAGGTAGCCATTCTTGCGGTTCAGCCGGGCGCGGCTTCCACTATGGCTCGGGAAAAAGGCTTTGAAGATTACACGGCGAAGAACCTGCCGGGGATCAAGATTGTCGACAAGCAGTTCGGCATGGCGGAGGTCGCGATGTCGCTCACCAAGGCTGAAAACATGTTAACCGGTCATGCCGATCTCGACGGTATGTTCGCTTCCAATGAGTCGAGCGCGATCGGCGCCGCGCAAGGCATCAAGGGACGCGGAAGCAAGGTGAAACTGGTCGGCTTCGATTCCAGCCCAACGCTGCTTGAAGATTTGAAGAACGGAGTTATAGACTCGCTGGTGGTGCAGGATCCGTTTCAGATGGGCTACGAGTCAGTGAAGGCGGCGGTCGCAAAACTGGACGGAAAACCGGTACAGAAGATTCACAACCTGAATCCGCGCCTGGTGGATAAAAGCAACCTGAACGATCCGGATGTGCAACGGCAGTTGAATCCGGACTTAAAGAAGTATCTCAATTAAATAGCGGCACAAATTCAGAAGCCTAGCGTGGATCTTCAAACAGAATTAGAACGGAACTTGGGGTTGGCAGGTTGCTGCCGCCCATTGACCAAGCCAGCCCAAAGTCGGTAGACAGGTACAGGGTGCCAGCTCTATCAACCACCGCAATCGTTGCGCCGTTTGTGGCGATGCAACTAGTATCGGCGCTACCCGCGGTCCATTCCGGCATTCCACCTTCGACGGCCACTAGCGATCCGCCCGGTCGGATCGGCCGGCGATAAATTCTACCTTGAGCCGCAAAGGGATCTGTCGACGCCGAGACAAGAATGTCATCGCCTGAGAACGCCACCGCCGCGCAGTGCGTTGCGTGCAGGCCGTCGCGTTCTATGGTCCATGTTTCTCCCGCGTTGCGGCTAATGCAAAGGCCGATAGCGGACGCGGCGGCGACGATGTCCGGATCTGTCTGGTGCGCGCGCACTTCATGCACATCGCTGTGGATGTCTATGGTGGGCTGCCAGGTTCTTCCGCCATCCGTCGACCGCGGAATGCCTCCCACGTGAACGTTGGCGAACAGTGCGCTACCGTTCGAGTTGGCCGCAACCGAACGAATGCCAAGCGGTGGCCCCAGACGCTTTCCATTCACAATTGCCGAACCAGCAAACCAAGCCTCTCGCCCCGCGACGTTGTCGAAACCATCGAGAGGCTCAAGCACACCGCCCGCATGGCTCAGCCGCAGCAGGCGTGCATCGTCCGTTCCTACGTAGATGGCGTCTTTAACAGCCATACAGCACGACAGCGCAGGCTCGCTTGTGGCGACGGTTGCCCATTCGCCATTTGGTGCACGCCTGCGCAGCGAATGTCCGCCGACAATGGCCAGGGCACCGTCGCGTCCATCCGCTACAAGCCCTCTGACGGGGGTGCCCGCAATCTCTTGCTTGCGCCCATCGCCGGTGACTGCGAACAGCCCGTCGTTCCATGTCGCTACAAGTATTGTCGGTTTCATCACGGATTACCTTCCTCTCGTCTCCAAGGAGTCTTGATACCCCGGTCGTCGCGGGCTTTCAGAGTTCCTGGCCGTCCGCTCGTGCTAGGATAACCCCAAACGAGCCCATGACGTTTCCAGCTCCTGTCCTGGAGATCCCCGCGGCCGATGTCGACAAAGCCGCAGCTTATTATGTCGACACGCTAGGCTTCACCTTCGATTGGGGTGACGACGAAGGCGGTATTGCCGGCATCTCCGAGGGAACTGCAGACTGTTCATCACCAATCGCTCCTTCCGCGAGTCCTTCGGCAACACGGGCCCCATTCTTTTCTGGCTTAACCTCGACAGCAAGGCTGAGGTGGACGAACTCTTCGCACAGTGGAAGGCCACGCAAGCGAAGATGGTTTCCGAGCCCGAGGACAAGCCCTGGAACCTGCGCGAGTTTATGGCCGCCGATTTAGATGGCAACCTCATTCGTGTCTTTTATGATTTCCGCGGCGACACGTAGAGCAACGAGCGCTATCCTAAGTTAGGGGAGTGGGTCCGTTTGCATCTGAGGCTTTGACTCCAGCCCATTCCAGAGCCTCCTGCCTGTCGTTGAATATGCGCATCTCAATGGCCTTGCCGTTCCGGAAGGTGTAGACATCCGCATGACGCCCTTCGCGCCATTCCATGTCTTGCTTCAGTCTCACTCGCACATAGACGAACACAATTACCTTATCGCCCGCGGCGAAAAACCGCTCCGCCTCGCAAGTTCCTTCGGCCTAACTCTCTCGCCCCTTCGATAGGTGTGCCTGCACTACTGCGAGCCCTTGATGCGTCCCGCCTCCTGGAAAATCCGCCGGTTCGATCCACTCGATCCGCGGGTCAAATAGTTTGACCAGTTCCGGAATATCGTCCCGGTTGAGTGCAGCGTATGTTTGCTTTAGCGCCTCTGTCTCAGCCGCAAGAGACGGTGTTACTTCGCCCATATCTCCAGATCTTATCAAGCAGAAGTCCACTTTGCCCTACAGTAGCGCCCCTTGACATGCTAACCTGCTTCACCCAGACTGGTGAATGCCTGAGCACTTCTGCCCACTCACGGATAACCTGAACTAAGTCAGGCGATCCGCTTACCTCCTCTTAGCCCATCCACGATCAGAGGAGAGTGGTATGTTCGATTCCCAAATATGACCGGCACGCCGGCCCAGATCGAGTGGGCGGAACAGATTAAGCCCCGGGTAATCGCCGAGTTTGATCGTGTTGCGGCAGCCTTTGAGGCAGTAGCTTCGAAGCAGGCCGATGGCAGCAAGACTCGCGCGGTGATCGCGATCTTAGAAGCAACACGCGGCGAAGTGTTGGCCCACGATCAAGCCGGTTACTTCATCCGTAATTGGGGCGAGCTGAACGATCAGGTGCGGCGCATGATAGCGGCGAATCCTCGATATCAAGATATAAAAGCGGCCCGTCCGGGGATCGTCGATGCCGTTTAATCAATTTGTCCCCAAGCCACTCACCGCGCGCGATATCTATATGTATGCGCCGGCGACCTCGGGAGTGTATGGAATCTCCAACCGCCGGGAGTGGATCTACATCGGCGAGTCGGACAACATTCAAGCGACGCTGCTACATCATTTGGAAGACCCTGGTACGCCTCTGATGAAGCGAAAGCCTACCGGTTTTGTATTTGAGCTCTGTGATTCGGAACGGCGGCCGGACCGCCAGGGCCACCTGATTGGTGAGTACGCGCCCAGCTGTAATGAGTAATCGACTGGCTAAGTGAGGCTACTTATAAAATGATTTCTTCCACTCGTTGTCCGTTCTGCAGATCCGTCGATTTCAGAGGCGTCGGCGTCCGAAACCGCATCGAAAAAGCGATTCACTGGCTGCTCTTGCCGTACCGCTGCTCGCTCTGTGGACGCCACTTTTTCCTGTTCCGCTGGCAAGCTCCTGTCGAAGGAACGGCCTAGTTACCGGCATAGATAGCAGGCAGTCCGGATTGTCGTAAACTTGTGTTGCGCCAATGAGTAACCCGGACTTACTTCCACTAATCGACTTACTAAGCACAGCCGTCGTCGCTTGCGCGGGCGACATCATGCTCGATCATTTTGTACACGGCGGCGTCACCCGCATCTCGCCTGAAGCGCCGATCCCAGTCCTGAATATCAAAACGCAAAAGTCCATGCTGGGCGGCGTGGGAAATGCCGTGCGGAATCTTGGCGCGATGGGCTGCGGCATTCATCTGTTTTCCGTCGTCGGTGAGGATGCGCCGGCCGATACCGTTACCTTGTTGCTGCAGGCTATCGGGCGTTGTGAAATTCACCTGCCACGCGAGAGTGGCCGCCAGACCACGGTGAAGACTCGCTTCGTCGCCAATGGCCAGCAGCTCTTACGCGTGGATGATGAAACCACCGCTGCGATCGCCGCAAGTAGTTTGCAAGCTTTGCTACAGGCGTTCTCACGGACCGTCGCGCAGTGTTCCATCGTTTTTCTTTCCGACTATGCCAAGGGCGTCCTCAATGGAAATCACGCCACTGAATTTATCCGGATCGCGCAAGCCGCCGGCAAGCCCGTGATTGTCGATCCCAAGGGCCGCGAGTATTACCGCTATCGCGGCGCGACATTGATCAAGCCGAACCTCAGGGAATTGGCCGAAGCTACCGCCATGCCGGTTGACGATACCCAGGCGCAGGACAAAGCCGCGCGGCAGCTTCTGGACATCACGGAGGCACGCTTCATTCTGGTAACCCGGGGTCCGGCGGGAATGCTACTGGTTCCGCGCGACGGAGCGAGCCGCGAATTTCCCGCACTGGCTCGGGAAGTCTCCGACGTATCCGGTGCCGGCGACACCGTTGCCGCCGTGCTTGCCGCGGCTTTAGGATCTGGCGTGGATCCGGCATCGGCAGTAGGGCTGGCGAACATCGCCGCCGGTATCGTAGTAGGGAAAGCGGGCACCGCGGTGGTACATCGCGAAGAGATCGCCCACGAGGTACAACATCGTTCGGCGATTTTGGCGAGTACCAAGATCCTTCCGTTGGCGGAGGCGGTGGAACGGGCGCGGCACTGGAAAGGCCGCGGGCAGCGGGTCGGCTTCACGGGCGGTGTGTTTGACTTGCTGCATCCCGCTGACCTTGCGGTGCTTGAGGCCGCGCGATCCAGTTGCGATCGCATCGTCGTCGGCGTACAAAGCGATGCATCGGCGGGACGTATGAATCCCCGATCGGAGCCGGCGCAAGACCAGGTTTCGCGGGCCGCGATCCTGGCATCGCTCGCCTCGGTGAATGCAGTCGTGATCTATGAAGAGGACACGCCGCTTGCCCTCGTCGAAGCTCTGCGCCCTGACGTTTTGGTGGAGCGCACGAACAACTCCGTGGGCGGCGATGTGGTCAAACCTTGGGGCGGGGAAGTGCTGCTGCTTCCGGCGCGAGTTGGATGAGCGGTATCCCTTCGGAAAAAATTCTCACGCCCGCCGCGGTCGATCTCTGGCAGGAACAGGCCCGTGCCGCCGGCCATAGCATCGGCTTCACGTGCGGGGCATTCGACGTCATGCACGCCGGGCACGCGCAATATCTAGCCGAGGCTCGCCGGCTATGTGACCGTCTGCTGGTGGCCGTGAATTCCGATGCATCGATTCGGCGCTACAAGAGCGTTCTGCGACCGGTGAATGTATGGGAGCATCGCGCTTATGTCGTGGCTTCCATGGGCGCCGTCGATTGCGTTACCGTGCTCGAGGAAGACCGTCCCCTCTCTCTGCTACTGCGTTGGAAGCCCGATCTTTACATCAAGGGCGGCGATTATCAAAGCGGCTCGCTGCGATCGGGAAGCGCGGTCGCGGAGTATGGCGGAAAGACGATTGTAATCGCGCCGCAATTCGCCACCAGCACCACGGCGATGTTCGATCGCATCCAGGCTCTGGCGATTCATGCCGAGCCTGAGTCCGCTCCACGGCGCGACTATCGAGGTCTGGTTTTGCTGGACCGCGACGGGACGCTGGTGCGCGATGTTCCATTCGATCCCACGCAAGTAGAACTGCTTCCCGGCGTGGGGGAAGCGCTCAGAAAACTACAACACGCGGGCTTTATGCTGTGCCTGATCACGAACCAACAAGGCTTAGGGTTAGGCTATTTTGGCATGCCGGAATTCATCGAAGGCAATCGAAAATTACTCCGGCTCTTGGCCGCCGAGAGCGTCTCCATCGCCAAGATTTATTTTTGCCCACACTCCGCCGCCGCTGGCTGTAATTGCCGTAAACCGGCTCCCGGCATGATCTCGCAGGCTATGCGAGAGCATAATTTCCAGGCCAACGATTGTTACGTGATTGGCGATTCTCGCGCGGATGTAGAAGCGGCGCAAGCTGCCGGTTGCATCGGGTTTTATGTCGGCCTGGAGCAACCCGGCTTGGAGCGGATCGACATTGGCACAGCCGCCGCGTCCATCCTGCGCAATGCAAATACCCAGCTTTAATTTTCGGTTGCATTGCCCTCGCCCGGTTGAAATCGTATAGCGAATAATGTGATGTCGTCGCCCTGCTCGCAGCCCTCGGTGAAGGTTTGCAACGACGTCACGATTTCCGAGAGGATGATTTCTGCCGACTCGCCCTTATGAGCCTCAACCGCCTCCTTAAGCTTCCTTCCGGTGAAAAAATCGCCATCGCGATTCTCGGCTTCCGTGACGCCGTCCGTATATAGAATCAAGCCATCGCCGGGATTCAGGTGCACGGTTCGCGTCTCAAACGATGCTTCCTCCAGAACACCCAACATCATCCCGCGAGGTTCGCGAAGGAAGATGCCGGGCTGCGTGCCAAATAAATACGGCGGCGTTTGACCGGCCGCACTGAAGACGAACTCGCCCGTATCCAGATGCAGAATTCCGTAGAACAAAGTGAGAAAAACTTGTCCGTCGCTCTGCTTCAATAGCACTTGGTTTACGTGATCCAGACAATCGTTCGGCGGGCTTCCGTGCAGCGCCGTGGCGCGCAACAATGTTCTGCTTACGGCCATGAAGAGCGCCGCCGGAATCCCTTTACCGGAAACATCGCCGATCGCCAAACCCAGCCGCCGCGAATCGATCAAAAAGAAATCGTAGAAGTCGCCGCTGACATGACGCGCTGGCATCATCGTGGCGCTGATCTCGAATTCTTTGTTGCCGGTAATGATCTCTGGAAGAATCGCCCGCTGAATCCTGGTGGCCACTCCCAACTCGTAATCGAGCGCCGTCAATTGTTCGCGAGCCTGCATCCCGGCGCGCAGCACGGACACGTCGCGCATGGTTTTATCGATCGTTTTTTCCAGGTCGGTGAAATCCACTGGCTTCGTGAGAAAGTCGTAAGCTCCGCGATTCATCGCCGTGCGGATATTATCCATGTCGTCGTAGGCCGAGACAATCACGGTTTTCAGCAGGCGCGGTAGCTCGCCGATGCGCGTCAGCAGCGTCAGGCCGTCCATCACCGGCATGTTGATGTCCGTCACCACAAGCTCAATACCGGCATCCGCGGCGAGTACCGAGAGCGCCTGCTCTCCGTCCTGAGCGAAGGAAAACAAGAGCTCGCCCGCGCCGATTCTCTTCCTGAACTTATGCCGGATCAGCAATTCCAAATCGGCTTCGTCGTCCACGATCAAGATGCGATTCATCCGCCGCCTTCCCCCGGCAAAGTGACCGTAAATTCCGTGAATTGTCCCGGTTCGCTTGCGGCGCTAATCGTACCTTGGTGCCCTTGGACAATGATGTCCTGGCTGATTGAAAGTCCTAAGCCGCTGCCCGATCCCGCTGGTTTCGTCGTAAAGAATGGATTGAAAATCTTCGCCAAGATGTCCACCGGAATCCCGGTTCCATTATCGCGGATACGGATTTCCACCTTGCTGTCACGCCGCATTGTGGACACCGTCACGGCCGGGCGGAAAGGTTCGCCCTCCGCTTTCTTTCTCTCATATGCCGCGTAACAGGCATTGGTAATCACGTTTAGAAAAACGCGGCTCAGGTCCTGCGGCACCCCGGAAACCTTTCCCAGGTCGGGCTGAAACGCCTTGATCAATTGCACGTTGAACTCTCGATTCTGCGAACGCATCCCATGGTAGGCCAGGTTCATCCAGTCGCTCAATAAATTGTTCAGATCGATTAATTCCCGCTCTCCAGACTTTCCCCGCGAATGCAATAGCATGCTGCGCACAATCCGGTCGGCGCGCTTTCCATGCTCATCGATCTTGCCCAGGTACTGTTCTAGCTGTGGGAGCAAATCGGCGGCGCCCGCTGCATCTCCGGCCACTAATTCCTCTCGCAGTTCCTGGATCAGGTCCAGTGATGACGTGGCGAAATTCGTGATGAAGTTCAAGGGATTTTTTATTTCGTGGGCAATGCCGGCAGTCAAGGCTCCCAGCGAAGCAAGCTTCTCCTGAACCAGCAACTGATCCTTGGTGCGGCCCAGTTCATCGACGGCCCGTTGCAAATCTTCCGCGCGCTCTTTCTCTTCGTCGCGTAACCGTTTCTTTTCGAGCGATGCGCCGATGCGGGCGCTCAGTAAGACCGGATCGAAGGGCTTCATCAGATAATCTTCGGCGCCCATCTGAATGCAGCGCACGACACTGCTGCTTTCATCCAGCGCGGAGATCATAACAACGGGCATGGTCCGCAATTCGGGCGATGCTTTCATCCGTTTCAAGACTTCGAACCCGTCCAGCACAGGCATCAAGACGTCCAGCAAAACCAGATCGAATTTTTGCGTGCCCATCAATTCCAGACTCTGGCGGCCATCGCTGGCAGTTGTCACGCCGTATCCTTGACGCTCCAAATGCCTGCGTAGAATCTCACGATTGGCCGGGCTATCGTCCACCACCAGCATTCGTCCGTGAAGCCCTTCCGACTGCTCTTCCGTGGCAGTGAGCCCGGAATAGGAAAACTGCGCAAAGGCATCCAGACCCTGATCGGCAAAAGCGATCAGGCTATCCACTGCGGAACTGATTTTGGCGACGTCCTGTTCGAACGCCGGGGCGAGCGATTGCAATTGCGAGACGTCGTGCCGGAGCTGCCAGAGACGCGGACGCATATTGATTTGGCACTCGAGGATATCGTCCACGCTTAACGGATCGCCCGCGGTCGCGAACGACCCCTGAATAAATTTCACCAGTTCCCGGGCGTTGGCCAGTAGCTGCGCAACACAAGTCCTCGTCGGCATGGCCGCTGGATCTATCTCTTCCAGAATCATCTCGCCATACCCGATCACATGATTGAGAGGTGTCCGTAAAGAGTGCCGCAGCCCTCGGGCAGTGGGCGCAGCCTTGTCGATCAAATGGTCCTCATAACAATCTCAGCATACGCACATTAAATGACTCGTGATATTCTCATCGTCGAATGGATCGGGCAAAAACTACCAAAACATTGCAAATTTCCCGTCATGAAACCGGCGGCGTTCCGGTCCTGGACCTACAAGGGAAAATCACGCTTGGTGAGAGTTCCCGCGCCCTGCGCAAGGCGCTGGACGAGGTTGTTACTGAGGGCCACAAACGCGTGATCCTGCAGATGGCTAAGCTCACTCACCTTGATAGCGCCGGCCTGGGTAGTCTGGTGGCGGGCTACAACTCGATCAAGCAAACCGGCGGCGTGATCGCGCTGGTGGCGGTTCCCGAACGGATTCGGGAAATTCTAGAGCTTAGCCGCTTGACCCAACTGTTCGTCATTACCGACACCGAAGAGCAGGCAGCGCGTACTACTTCTTCTTAGCGGACCGCTTGGCCGCGGCTTTCTTCGCGTGGCGTGAGAGTGCCAGGCGCGATGCCGCTGCCTGGGGTTCACGCTGCAGAGCCTTCGTGGTTGCCGCCGAACGCTTCGCTGACACCTGCGTTTTGCGGCCATGCCCCTTAGCGGAATCCTGCGCGGCTTTCTTGCGCGTGGATTCGGAAGCCGCGCCCTTCTTCGGAACCGGCAAATTCACGCCCGCCCGGCGTGCCTTAGATAACCCGATTGCGATGGCCTGCTTGGCTGACCGGGCTCCATGCTTTCCGGCGCGAATGTGATCGATCTCTTCGCGCACGAACTCACCGGCCTGCGTACTGGCAGCCTTACCTTCCCGCTTGTCTTTTTGCGCTTGCTGCAAGGTTCTTTTTTCCGGCATGACGACCTCTGAACGGAAGGCGAGCAATTCCCCGGCCACTGCTATTTATCGGCGAAGTATCCGTCTCTGGTTTGCACTATTAGGCCGCTTTGCTTGGCCGTCAGCGTGATATGCCGAAAACCTGCGGCTGCGTCCAGCCGGTCTGACGTATAGCCGAGACTATACTGGCTGCGCAGTTCTTCTTGCAGTTGAGCAAAGGCGGTGTCGATGGACAGGCTCTTCGACACTTCAAAAAAACCACCGCCCGTGCGTTCGGAGATTCTCTGCATCACCTTCTTGCCGGTGGCACTCTGATTCCCGCCGCCCAATCTAGCGCGGAGTGCGCCACCATAAGCCTGGGCGTCGGAGAACAGTATGGAGTAGGTCAGGGTGTCGGCATGTTGAGCGGCTGCAATGGCCTCCGTCAACGACACCTTACTGCCGTTATCGACGCCGTCGGAAAGAATCACCAGAGCCTTGCGGCCCGTCTGCTGCTTCATCAATTCATTCGCCGCCAGCAAGACCGCATCGTACAGCGTGGTACCCCCGCCAGCCCGATGGATTCCGCCATTTGCCGGACCGCCCGCGCCACCGCGTCGTCCACCGCCCCGTCCGCCACCACCGGGAAACTGGAAAAATGTTCCGGCTTGGAATCGCCGCGGCTGCTGCCAGCTTTGCGGATCCGGCACCTCCAGCAGCTTCAGAGACTCTTCCAGCTTCTTCCGGGAAGACGTCAGGTCCTGCAGCAGTTCGATTTCGCGATCGAAGTGAATCACGAATGCCTGATCCTTGTCCTCGCGCATTACCTGCTGTAGAAATTTATAGCTGGCCCGGCTCTCGTCGGCCAGCACGCGGCGCTGGCTCATGCTGGTATCCACCAACAGTCCAAGCGTGAGCGGCAAATCGGTTTCCCGTGAGAAGTAGCGAATCGCCTGGGGCCGGTCGTCTTCGGCGAGCCGGAAATCTTCCTTCGTCAGCGTTTTGATAATTTGACCTTCCGCATTGCGCACGGTCGCCAGTACGCTTACCACCTTAACGCCGGTCGAAAATGTGGTGTCCTGCTGGGCGTAAAGGAACGCACCGGCAAGGCAAATCGAGGTCGCGGCAAGCTTTCGCATAATGGTTGGGACTATGGAAACGATGCACGCTAGGGCGCCGCGGTTACCGCATTGTTTGCCAGACGAACTCCAGGGTAAGAGCGCCGCGGAGGGTCCAGATTACCGAACGAAGCCAATTTGTGGCCACTAGCCGCTTATGAACCGCCGGGTCAAAGCCAGCGCTAAGCCTCTGATGCGCGGGCACTTGAAGCACTCCCGTGGACACCCAGAGCACGCCCACCAAAGCCAGCCCAATCCACAACAGTAAGCGGTTGATTTGTAGTGGAGAATACAGAATTAGCAGCGCCGATGTAAGCAACTCGACCAGCATCACCGGGCCGACCACCCAGCCCGTCAGCGATTGGTGGGCCGCCGAGTAAGCGGGGAAATTGGCTTCGATGCGCTCAAATAAAGGGTAATGGACAATCTGTACAAACCAGATTACGCCTATCATGAACAACGTCGCAGCCAGATTGGCGAGCAGCAGTAAATTTGGCACGCGGATCTACCCGGCGAGACGCGTGGTGTTACCGTCTGCGGCAAAATGTAAATAATCCGGACGATCGGTGACACTCTGGTGGCGGTAGCTGCGGATCACTTCGCCATGGTAAATCAGAAACACGCCCGGCATCTGGAAACCATCCCCCACCAATCCACCAATTCCGTGGCCGTCGAGAATTCCCACCTGAAATCCACGCAGCCATACCTTCGGCCCGAAGAGGGCATTCAAGGTTCCCCGCGTCAACCCGAATGCCCGATACAGAGAGCGCCGCGGGTCGCTAATCCGGGGCAGATCTTCCAACCCATAGCGTGAGAAAAAAGGCTCGCTCTCAGCATCCACCCCCATGTGAACCAAAACGAGCTTGGTACCTTGGGCCTCAATCGCCGATCGATTGGCGGACAGATCGTAGAGTGCCTCTCGGCAGAATGTGCAGCCCGCGTGACGGAGGAATACCAGCAACACCGGCGCCTCGTTGGACATCTGTTGCACCGACTGCCCCTCTTGTGTCGTGGCGCGCAACGCCATCGCCTGAATTTCGCCGCTGGTGGTGATCTTGCCTTCCAGATAAAACGCGTGAGCGCCGCGCAAAATCAGGGCGAAAGGGATCAGCCAGATCAGGTCGTTCGTGACGTTATTCCAGCCGAACGCCCAGGGAAGGCGGCCATGCAGGGCGGCATCCAGGAAGCCAATGGGGCCGAATAGCTTTCCTAAGAATCCAACCAACACGATGGGCCAATGGCGGTAGGGATCGAAGCCGGCGATCGCATAGCCCAATCCATAAACGCCGACGATCATGCCGATGCACTGCCATAACTCCGGATAATTTGGCGCTGTCATGCCGGCCCAGTGGAACATGGCCGAGGGCGCCGCGATCGCCAGTGTTCCCCACACGATGTTATAGGCAGCAGCCGCCCATAAGGCGGCCCGCATCCAAGGCTTGGATTCTAGCTCGTGCAATAACTGGCCCTCATTCCGACGGTCATTGCTTTATGGATGCCCGTTTTTGAATGCAGCGCTAAATTCCTGGCTAAAAAGTGCCAGGTTTGTAATCTATGAAGTGACACTATGCGCATTGACTTTCAACATCGCGGTATTTGCCTTCCGGAAATTGGCCTCTCCCTCGATTCCCGCGATCCCTGCCCAGCCACCTGGATATCGCACGGGCACAGCGACCATGCCGGTGGATTGCATGAGCGAGTTTTTGGAACGGCGGAAACATTAGGATTCTACCGCGCCCGTTGGCCGGAAGCGGGTGGCGCTGATGAAGTGATGGCTTATGGCGAATCGCGGGAATGGAACGGGGCGCGTCTTACGGCATTTCCCGCAGGACACATTGTCGGCGCGGCGCAACTGCTGATCGAGTTCCAGGGCGAGCGGATCGTGTATACCGGCGACATCAAACTGCGTCCGCCGATTTGCGGCGCCACCACGGAGATGCCGGCATGCGACCGGCTGATCATCGAATCCACCTTCGGGCTCCCCATCTATCGTTTTCTGAATCGCGACGGGGCGCGCGAACGGATCGTCCGCTTCGCCAGGCAGTGTCTGGAGGAGGGCGATATTCCAGCCTTTGTTGGTTATCCACTGGGTCGTGGGCAGGAAATTTCGCATGTACTGTGTAGTGCCGGAATCCCTACCGCGGTCCACGGCGCAATCGCCCGCTTCATCCCGGCTTATGAGGCGGCGGGATACTCGTTCCCCAATTGGATGCCCTATGAATCGCGGGCCCTGGACGGAAAGGCGCTGGTGGTGGTGCCCAACTTTCGCGGTGTTCTGGAAGCGAAGATGAAAAACATTCGCTTAGCTTATGTTTCGGGGTGGGCGGCTCTCGATAACGCCCGGGCTCGGGCAGGCGCCGAAGAATTGATCCCCTATTCCGATCATGGCGACTTTGAGGAATTGTTGGAAATGGTCCGGCTCAGCGGCGCTAAGGAAGTGGATGTTGTGCACGGCTATACGTCGCCCTTCGCCAGGATTCTGGAACAGCGCGGGATTATCGCCCGGGCTCCGCTGGCGGAGATCGCCCGACCGGAAGAATTGGAAGGCTAATGGACCAACTGGCGCTGGTTTGTGAAGAACTCGCGAAATATTCCGGCCGCTTGCGGAAGGTGGCCGTACTCTCAGCGTATTTCAAACCGCTGTCCGACGACGATCTATTGCGGGCGGTACGTTTTCTTTGCGGACGCCCGGTGGCGGCGTTGCCCACAACAGGTACGATGTTCGGACGAAGCGAGTCAAAGACGCTATCCGTCGGTTACTCGGCGTTGCGCGAAGCGCTCTTAGTCGTCAGCGGTTGGGATGCTGAAACCGTCGGCCTTTGTCATCGTGAAGTGGGTGATGGCGGGGAAACCATCGCCCTCCTGATCGGCGGCAAGACCAAAGACCTTCCGCTCACCCTGGCCGCCGCGGAAGAGATTTATTTAAGCCTGTTTCGCACCAGGAAGACCGCCGAGAAGGTAGCGATTCTTACCGAATCCTTCTCCACTTACCGGCCGCTGGCGATCAAATATTTCGTGAAGATCATCGGCGGCAATCTGCGAATTGGACTCCAGGAAAAGATGGTGGAAGAAGCCGTGGCGGCGGCGACTGGATTAAAACATCAAGCCGTGCGGGAAGCCAATAATCGGCTAGGCGATCTGGCCCAGGTGGCGCTCGCCGCGCGGCGCGATGAACTGCACGCCATCGAGGCGAGACTTTTCCATCCCATGGATTTCATGCTCGCCAAACCGCTGGATTCTCTAGACGACTTAAAGGACCCCGGGGAGTGGATCGTCGAAGATAAGTACGACGGCATTCGCTCCCAGGCGCATATCGCCGATGGCCAGGTCCATATCTACTCGCGCGGAATGGAGGAAGTGACGGGCGCATACCCCGAAGTTGCCGAAGCGATGAAGAACCTGCCCGGCAGTACGATCCTTGACGGGGAGTTGCTGGCCTGGCGCGATGGCCGGGCGATGGCGTTCACGATGCTCCAACAGCGTCTGGCGCGGAAGAAAGTCTCGCCCGATCTGATTGCCGCGATTCCAGTGGCATTCATGGCTTACGACATCCTATACCGCGACGGAATGCTGCTTCTGGATACGCCCATCGAAGAGCGCAGAGCACTGCTTGAGGCCGCCCTGACCGACCAACCACTCCCGATGTTGTTATCGCCGCAATTGGTGGCATCGACGCATGAAGAATTCGACCGCACCTTCGATGAAGCTCGTCTGCGAGGCAACGAAGGATTGTTGTTGAAGCATCGGGGCAGTGCTTATGAACCCGGGCGGCGCAGTGGGACATGGCTGAAAGTGAAGCGCGCCTACGGGACTCTGGACGTCGTAATTACGGCCGCCGAGCAGGGTCACGGCAAGCGGGCGACGGTTTTATCCGACTACACATTCGCCGTTCGCGACGGTGAGCGCTACTTGAATGTCGGCAAGGCATACTCGGGTCTAACCGACGTCGAGATTAAGGAGATGACGAAGCTGTTGCGGGGATTATCCACCGATAAATTCGGGCGGGTGATGCTGGTGAAGCCGGAAATTGTACTCGAAGTCGGATTTGATGGAGTCCAGAAAAGTCCGCGTCATAAGAGTGGCTTCGCCTTGCGATTCCCGCGAATTCTGAATTGGCGGAAAGATAAAAAGCCGGAAGAGTGCGACACGCTGGACCGGGTTCGGGAGCTGTACGAATCGTCATTGAACCTGACAGCACCGCATGATTAAATTTCATCCAAGCCTGCAGCGCTGGTTTCACGAACGCTTTCCCGGCTTTAGCGATATTCAGAAAAAGGCACTCCCGTATACGTTGGCTGGCCGGAATACGCTGATTCTGGCGCCCACGGGCAGTGGCAAAACCCTCGCCGCGTTTCTCTCGCTCTTATCGAATCTGGCGAAGCAAGCCGAGGCCACGGGTCTGCCGAATTCCGTTTGCGCGATCTATATTTCCCCCTTGAAAGCACTGGGGCGTGACATCCAACGAAATCTCGACGAGCCGCTGGCGGCCCTGAATGCCGCCTTGCCGGAAGCACGGCAGATCCGCGTTGCCCTTCGTACCGGGGATACCGATTTCAGCGATCGCGGCAAGCAGCAGCGCAAGCGTCCGCATCTGCTATTGACGACGCCCGAAAGCCTGAGCGCGATTCTTTCGCAAGCCGGTTGGCGTAAGGAAGGCTTCGCGCCGCGGTGCGCGATTGTCGATGAAGTGCATGCGCTGGCCGAGAATAAGCGCGGTTCGATGCTATCGCTGGCACTGGAACGTTTGGAGCAACATGCCGTGGAGCCGATGCAGCGGATTGGATTGTCGGCCACCGCCTGGCCACCCGAAGTGGCGATGAGCTTGCTGTGCGGGAATCGCGATTGCGCCATTGCATCGGTGGATTTGCGCCGGGCACATCGCCTGGAAATTGCCGCGCCCGCTTCGGGTGAATGGCTGCCGGCGGCTGGATACAATCCCTATCGCGTTGCCCAACCGGTAGCGGATTTGGTGGAAGCCGCGCAGTGCAGTCTTGTATTCACATCCACGCGGTCCGCCGCTGAAAGACTGGCCCTGGCCTTGAAAATTCTGCTGCCCCAATGGGACGAGAAGATTGCCGTCCATCATGGATCGGTTGATCGGGAAACGCGTCATGAAGTCGAGAGCGGATTGGCCGATGGGTCTCTCAAGGCTGTCGTGTGTTCCACCAGTCTGGAACTAGGTGTCGATTTCAAGGCCGTGGATCAGGTGCTACTGATCGGCGCGCCGCGTGGAGTCAGCCGCGCCATGCAGCGCCTCGGCCGCAGCGGACATCGCGTGAACGGCGTAGCGACAGGAGCGCTGGTACCGCTAAGTCTGCCCGATCTGCTGCAATGCGTGGCGCTGCGCGAGGCGGCGCAGAGCGGACGTTTGGATGCTTTGAAAATACCGTCGGCGCCCCTTGACGTATTGGCGCAGGTGTTGCTTGGGATGAGCATCGAAGGCCCTTGGGATCCCGATGAAGCCTTTGCATTGGTGCGCGCCGCCGGACCCTATTCCGATTTGCCACGCTCGGATTTCGATGCCGTGCTGGAGTATCTGGCCGGTGGCGGAAAGGTTCTCGGGCCCTATGGGACGTACGGAAAGATTGTGTTCGATAGCGATGGACTATTTGCGGTCGCTTCGCGCAAAGTAGCGCGGACGTATTACTTGAACACCGGCGTTATCAGCGATGATTATCAAATCAAAGTGGTCTCCCGCGGCAACCGGCGCATCGGGGAGGTGGAAGAAAATTTCCTGGCGTCGCTGTTGCCCGGGGAAGGATTCGTGTTGGCCGGTAAAGCGGTCGCCGTGAAACAGTTGCATCAAAATCTCGCGCTGGTTGAGCCGGCTACAGGGCAACGGCTTCGGACGCCCCGCTGGATGGGCGGCAAGATGTCGCTCTCGGCCCAACTGGGTGCCGAAGAATTGCGCCTCCGACGATCGTTACGCTGCGCCTGGGAACAAGGTGGCGGCGATGCATGCCGGGTGGAGCTTCGCGATCACTGGCGTGTGGGGGATACGGCCATCGAACATTTGATCGGCTTCATTGAGCGGCAAAATCGAGCGGCTCCCATCCCCATCGATTCGCCAGTGCAAGTGGAGCGGATTCGCGAAGGCCGGCGCACGCTGCTGTTGCTGTTCCACGTGGTCGGCGGACGGGCGGTGAATCGATCGCTGGCCTGGGTGATGGCGCGGCGCGTGGCCGATGGTGGAAGTGTCGTCGCAAACTTCGACGACCACAGCTTTCTGTTGTCAGTGGACGCCAGGAAAGCTCCCGACGAAGCGCGTATTCGCGAAGGATTTAATCCGCAAGGATGGAGTGACGATCTGCGGCGCGCGCTGGAGGATACGGAAACGCTGGGTCGCAAATTTCGCGCCATCGCTGAAGTGGGACAGTTGCTTCCGCGCCGCACGCCGCATGGAGAAACGTCGGCGCGCTCGTCGAGTTGGAGCGGATCGTTGCTATATAAAACTCTGCTGTTGCACGAGCCGGAACATCCGTTGGTGCGTGAAGCGGTTCGCGAAGCTTTGGAAGACCAGTGCGATGCCACGCGAGCGCTGGAGCAGGCAGCCCGAGTGTATGCTTCGCCTTTCGAGATTTACGATCTAAAACGGCCATCGCCATTTGCCTTACCGCTTTTCGCGGCATTCAATCGGGAGACCCTGATGGCGCAGGATCCGGATAAAGCGCTGGACGATCTGGTGGCCGAAATGTACGCCGAATGGGAGTGACCACGCTGGAGCTCGAACCGGGCTTGATGGCCCATGCCAGCGGCGCGTTGTGGTTGCCGGAAACCGGCGTCGCGCTGGTAGCCGACGCACACCTCGGATACGGCTGGGCGCAGCGGCGTCGAGGGGCATTGGGTCCAGTCCGCGATTCGGCTTCGGACAAAAAGCTGGCGGCGATGATGGATGAATTGCAGCCAAAAAAAATTGTATTCCTGGGCGATCTAGTGCACGCTCCCAAACCGGCGCCGGGGGAACGGGCCGCTATCGAAGAAACCCTGCGAGCGATCCTGAATAAGACGGAAGTAATCGCCGTTCGCGGAAATCACGATCGGGCTTTTGGTCGCGACTTCGCCGAACTCGGCATCCCCGTCGTCATGCAGTGGCGTCACAGAAATCTGGTAGCCATTCACGGCGATCGGGTAGTGGCTGTCGGCGAAAACGAACGCGCGATAGCCGGTCACTTTCACCCAGCCTTCGGATTGCGCGATGCGGCGGGAGCTTACCAGCGCCTGCCTGTTTTCCTGATCTCACAACGGGCGATTATTCTACCGGCTTTCTCGCCCTTCGCCGCCGGCTTCGATGTGCGCGATGGAATGCCCGGCGAAGCGCAAGAATTATTAGCGACTGCGAATCCAGCAATGGTGGCGGCTAGCGGAAAGCGAGTGGTCTCGTTAGGGTGTAGGCAGTAAGTGGCCGGGTTCGCTCAACCGCCCACCTGGTTAAATTGTGATTCCAATATTCCATAAATCGTAAGCTATGGCCTGTCGCACATAATGCCATTTTTGTTTCCAATCGTTTTTCACGACAGCGTCTGGACGAGGCGACCCGTGTACCCGCAGGCCTCGCGATTCGAGCATTTTCTTGACACGATAAATGTGGTAACCATCGCTCACGACGATGGCCGATTTCAGCTTCAACCGGCGCATGATTTCGCCCACCGCGAGAATACTGTAAGCCGTGCTTTCGCCTTCGGGCTCGACAAGAATCGCTTCCGAAGGAACGCTTCGCCGGCTCAAATAAGCGCGGCCCACTTCGCCTTCGGTATAAATGGGATCGCCGCCTTTTCCACCAGTCGTGACGATGCGCGGAGCCAGGCGTTTTAAGTAGAGAAACAGCGCGTGATTGAGCCGGGCTTCGAGGACCGGCGAGGGCCTGCCGCGGTATTCGGCGGCGCCAAGTACTACAATCACATCGGCTGGTTGTGCTTCGTCGATGGTGCTTTGCCGCCCGATCTCAGCCGCGACCCAGGCAAGCTGTCCGGCCAGCCCAATGATGGCGGTTACAGCAGCGATCCAGACGATGCGTCTCATTGGTTACGATTATTTTACAGGAGGACTTCAACGGCGATGACAACGAACTTACCGGTGACTGATTGAACAGGACCGAAACAATCACGAGCGACAAAAATCCGTTGCTGAAGGACATTCGCCGGGCAATCGCCAGAGGCGTCTTGACCGAAGATGGCGCTTGCGTCGCCGAGAGCTTCCATCTGCTGGAGGAGGCGCTGCGAAGTAGCTGCGAGGTGCGCCTGGTTGTCGCCTCGGAGTCCGTGCGATCGGTGGTGGCGGCCCATATCAAGGGGCTGAATGTACGGCTTGTGATTCTGCCGGATGCATTATTCCGGGCGGTCTCGTCGACCGAAACAAGCCAGGGCGTGATTGCCCTGGTGCGTCCGCCGGAATGGAATCTGGATCAGTTATTTCGCGGCAACTCACTGGTGATTGTACTCGACGCGATCCAAGACCCTGGAAACGCCGGCTCCATCGTGCGCGCGGCCGAGGCGTTTGGCGCAAGCGGAGTCGTATTCTTGAAAGGATCCGTTAGCCCGCACAATCCGAAAACATTGCGGGCATCGGCGGGGTCGCTGTTTCGCGTGCCTTTCGTCATTGGTGTGGAGGACTCCTTATTGCTGGCCACGCTGCAGCAAAAGAAAGTCGATCTCTACGCAACCATGCCTCGAGGCGAGAAGACTTTGGAAGATGTCGACTTCACGCGCCGCTGCGCCATCGTGATTGGAAGCGAAGGGCGCGGCGTGAGCGAGACGTTGAATGCCAAGGCGCTGGACCTGCGGATTCCCACGGCCAAAGTGGAATCTTTGAACGCAGCCGTTGCGGCGGGCATCGTACTCTATGAGGCGCGGCGCCAACGCGTCCGCAATATTCCGGCATGAGCCTTTTTGAATCGGAACCGCTTTCCCGCATCGATGCACGGCGTCCGCTGGCCGAGCGCTTGCGTCCGGAAAATCTCGACGACTATGTCGGGCAGCAGCATATTCTGGCGCCCGGCAAACCGCTTCGAGCGCAGATCGATGGCGATCAATTGAGCTCGATGATCTTGTGGGGACCGCCGGGGGTTGGCAAGACAAGTCTGGCGCGGTTGATCGCGCGGCTGACGAAATATGATTTCGTTCCTTTCAGCGCCGTGCTCAGCGGGATCAAAGAAATTAAAACGGTGATGGCGGAGGCGGAGAAGAATCACCGGCTGGGTAGGCGTACCGTGATCTTCATTGATGAGATTCATCGCTTCAACAAGGCACAGCAGGATGCGTTTTTGCCTTACGTGGAGCGCGGCGATATCGTTCTAATCGGAGCGACAACGGAGAATCCGTCATTCGAAGTGGTCTCGGCTCTGCTGTCGCGGACGAAGGTTTACGCACTTCGATCCTTGCATGTCGACGAAGTTACGACGCTGCTTAAGCGCGGCCTGCGGGAGTTGCACGTCAGCACAGACGATTCTTTACTGGAACAAATTGCGATTTACGCCAATGGGGATGCGCGATCGGCGTATAACATTCTGGAACTCGCCGCAGCCGCCGCGGTCAACGGAATTATCGCCGGGCAGTCCGTCGAAGATGCCATGCAGCGAAAGTTGATGCTCTACGACAAGTCGGGCGAAGAACACTATAACCTGATTTCGGCGCTGCATAAATCCGTTCGATCAAGCGATGTGGACGCCGCGCTCTACTGGTTAGGGCGCATGTTGGAGGGCGGGGAAGACCGTATGTATCTGGCCCGCCGTCTGGTGCGTATGGCGATTGAAGACATTGGCATGGCGGATCCGCGGGCGCTGGAGCAAGCTATCGCGGTACAACAGGCGGTGCATTTCCTGGGGCAGCCGGAAGGCGATCAAGCGCTGGCGCAGATCACGATTTATCTGGCGCTGGCGCAAAAATCCGATGCCGCCTATCAGGCCTTGAACGCCGTTATGCAAACGGTACAGAAGACGATGGCTGAGCCGCCTCCTTTAGCGTTGCGCAACGCGCCGACCAAGGCGATGAAGGATTGGGGTTATGGCAAAGGCTATCAGCACGCCCACAAAGCAGAGGACGCAATTCCCGACATGGAATGTCTGCCCGCCAATCTTGCTGGAACGCGATTTTATTTTCCCACCGACCGTGGAATGGAAAAGCGAATCGCCGAGCGTCTGGAAGAGATCCGCGCGAAGCGAAAAAAAGAGTAGCGACTTTCATGGGGTAACCGTTCCGATATTGTCCAGCGTTTGCCTTGCTTCGTCTTCGAACCTCCTGGCGATTCTTGCGGTTTTCGGGCCCGTGCCGACTGTGCCGGACACATAAAGCGTACCGTCGACCAAGATGCCGGGGCTGCCATACTGGAAGCATGTGGCGGCTGTCGTTGGTTCTGTCGATTGTTATCCCGCTGTGTGCCGCGAGCCCCGATCCGGACTATTCATCGGCGATCCGCAAGCTGCATTTAATCCGTGATGGAAAGGTTCCCCGCGGATCAGTAACTCTATTCACGGAGCGGGAAATCAACGCCTGGGCTAGGGAAGAGGTTCCAAAGACGGTGCCCCAGGGAATTCGTGGGCAGCGCGTCAAGCTCGGCAACGGCATGGCCAACGGATTTGCGTCGATGGACTTTACGAAGATGCAGCATGCCACCGGCAAGGATATGAATTGGTTCCTATCGAAGCTGTTGGCCGGAGAGCGGCCGGTAACAGTCAACGTCGCCATCCGCTCGGCAGGAGGACGCGCGACTGTATTTTTAAAAAGCATTGAGATCTCCGGCGTGGCCGCTACCGGCAGCGTTCTAGATTTTCTAATTAATACCTTTTTTCTTTCCCTCTATCCGAATGCCAGGATCAACACTCCCTTCGATCTGGATTACGACATGGAGCAAATCGACATTCGGCCGGGCGTCGTGCGTGTGACGATGAAGAAGTAACGCGACGCGAATGAACATTGTTCTGATATCCACTTATGACCTTGGGCGTCAGCCATTCGGGCTCGCCTCGCCCGCGGGTTGGCTGCGCCAGGACGGGCACTCGGTTCTCTGCGTCGATCTTGCCATCTCGCATCTTCCGTCGCTGGAAATTCGCACAGCCGAGTTGGTTGCCTTCCATCTGCCGATGCACACGGCAACCCGCTTGGCGGCCGGCGCGATCGCCAAAGTGAGGCTTCTAAATCCTGCCGCGGCGCTGTGTTGTTATGGGCTATATGCGCCACTGAATGCGGCGTATTTGCGGAAGCTTGGTGTGGCGACCATTCTGGGTGGTGAGTTCGAAGGCGACCTGCGGCGTCTGGCGTCCGGGTTCGAGACCGTGCCGGCAGCGGTTCCCGAGCGCCTCCAGTTTAAGATTCCGGATCGCAGCGGGCTTCCGGGGTTCGCGCAATATCCCAAGCTGCTGGCAAACGGAGAACGAAGGCGCGCGGGCTACACGGAAGCGAGCCGCGGCTGCAAGCATTTTTGCCGGCATTGTCCGGTGGTGCCGGTGTATCAAGGCCAGTTTCGCGTTGTGCAGCAAGATATCGTGCTGGCCGATGTTCGGCAGCAAGTAGCGGCGGGCGCGCAGCATATCAGCTTTGGCGATCCGGATTTTCTGAATGGCCCGGCGCACGCCCGGCGTATTGTCGAAGCGCTACATCGGGAGTTTCCGGCGATCACCTACGACGCCACCATTAAGATTGAGCACTTGCTGAAACATCGCGACCTGCTTCCGGTCTTGCGCAACACCGGGTGCCTGTTCGTGATAACGGCTGTTGAATCCGTGCAGGACAGTACGCTTGAGAAACTCGACAAGGGTCATACGCGGAGGGACTTCGTGGATGCCGTCCAGGTCTGTCGCGAAATAGGCCTGACACTTTCGCCAACTTTCATTCCGTTTACGCCCTGGACGACACCTGACGACTATCGCGATCTTCTGGCGACGCTCGCCGAACTCGATTTGATTGAGAACGTCGCGCCGGTGCAACTTGGGTTGCGGCTTTTAATTCCCGCGGGCTCAAGGCTCTTGGAACTGGAAGAAATCTCGCGTCAAGTGGAAGACTTTGATGAGTCCGCTTTGCTCTATCGCTGGCGTCATGCCGATCCGGCGATGGACGAATTAGCGTCGCGAGTGCTTCCTCTGGTGAACGATGGACAGCGCGCAAAACTGTCTCGCAGGCGAATTTTCGAGGACATTTGGGAGCTGGTGAATGGCGTCGCGCCGAAAGAAGATTTCGGCCTGATGCCCCGCGCCACCATCCCCTACATGGAAGAACCGTGGTTCTGTTGAGCGGAGCCCACCGCGGAGCAGTTAGCTTCGCTCTAGCGCGACAATGAATAGTGTCTCGTCCGCGCATCCTTCTTGTAGCCGCCACTACGGGATATCAAACTCGCGTTTTTGCCGACGCCGCGATCCAGCTTGGCTTTGATTTGCGGCTCGCCACCGATCGTTGTCATGTGCTCGACAACCCGTGGGGCGACGACGCGATCGCGCTGCGTTTCGAAGATCCGCAAGGCGCCGCCGAAAAATTAGCGAGTGAGCGATTCGATGGAATTGTCGGCCTGGGCGATCGGCCCGCTTATATCGCCGCTGTAATCGCCGAACGCCTGGGGATGCGTTACAACACGCCCGAAGCGACTTTTGCCGCTGGCAATAAATACATTTCTCGCGAACGCCTTCGTGCAGCCGGGTTGCTTGTTCCCAGGTACCATCGGGTGTCACTCGACGCCGATCCCGTATCGGCCGCGCGAGACGCCGCCTATCCCTGTGTCCTTAAGCCCCTGGGACTTTCCGCCAGCCGGGGGGTGATTCGCGCCGACAGCGAAGCGGATTTTGTGGCGGCATTCGAACGGATCCGAGCCATGCTCGAATCGCCCGATCTTCGCCGTCAACAGTACGATCGCAGCCTGCAGGTGGAAAGCTTCATTCCTGGTCGTGAATTTGCACTGGAGGGTATTTTAATTGACGGAAGTCTGCGCACCCTGGCGATTTTCGATAAGCCCGATCCGCTGGATGGACCGTTGTTCGAGGAAACGATCTACATCAGGCCGTCGCGAGAAAGCGAGGCCACCCAGCAGGCGATTGTTGAGACTACGAAGAGAGCGATCTCAGCTCTTGGATTAGAGCGGGGCCCGATTCATGCCGAGATGCGCGTGAATCAGCACGGTGTCTGGATGTTGGAAGTGGCCGCGCGTCCGATTGGAGGATTATGCGCGAGGATCTTGCGCTTCGCCGGGAGTACTACGCTGGAAGAATTTATCCTGCGACATGCGGCGGGCGAGAATGTTTCGCATTTTCAAGCGGACCCCGACGCCAGTGGCGTCATGATGATCCCCATCCCCCGCGGCGGGGTTTACGGCGGGGTCAGCGGCGTGGAGAAGGCGGAAGCCGTTTCTGGAATAGAAGGCCTGACGATCACCGCGAAAGAGGGGCAGCGCTTGATCCCGCTACCGGAAGGCTCCAGCTACCTGGGCTTTCTGTTTGCCCGCGCGGCGGAGATAGCCGCTGTAGAACTGGCGCTACGTTCGGCTCATGCCGCGCTGGAGTTTGAGATTCAAACGACGTTGCCCGTGCTCTAAGCGGTTACTTTGACTTGGGCGGGACGTATCCCGGCGGGAACGTCGAGCCTTCACCGAAGAAGTAATCTTCCATTTGCTTCAGCAGGAACTCCTGGGCCTCAGCAGTTCCCAAGTTCAGCCGATACTCGTTCATGATCATTTTCATGTGCTCCAGCCAAAGCTTCCAAGCTTCCTTGGAGACGTTCTCATAGATACGCTGCCCCAGCGGATGCCCATCGAACGGGACTTCGTCGAGGCCCGGCATTTCTTTCTGAAACTTGACGCAGAATACCTTGCGCCCGCCTTCCTCTTCCGGTCGAATTCCTGCGATGCTGCTGCCACAACCCATGACGATTCTCCTGACGGACCCCGTCCGCGTCGCGAACTACAATCCATTCTCAGGATAGCCTATCAGGCGGCCTCCAACGCGCGTTTTCGTACCTCCCGCCGTTGGCGCAGTGTCTCCAGATACTCGGAAAACAATAAGGGCGCCGTGTGGCCGTTAAGCAGCCGGCGCTGCACTGCTCTCTGATATCGTTTTAGAAATACGCGCTTGGAAGAATCGCTCAGCGGACAGGCCTGGATGTCTAACAGGATATCGATCTCCCACCGGCTAAACGTGTTGCGATGGATCGAGGCGCGGAGTAATTCGGTCATTAAACGGTTGAAGCGCGTCAGCGTCGCTTCGCTATGAAATGTAGGGTCCGTCATAAGCTCTGTGTGGCTTATCGACCGGCACTGGGGGAATTTGAGAAGAAAACGCTTAATTCAGGCGGGCCAGCCAACGATGAATCGCTTCCAGCTGTTCCTTTACCCCGGCAACATCGGGTGCGTCGCCGGCGCGAAGTAAATACTGTTCCAGATCGGCCTTGGCGGCTCGCATTTTCTTCAGCTGCATCTGAACGATTCCACGCTGCTTATATTCTTCCGCCGAATCGGGCTGAGCCGACACCAGCAAATCCAGCACCTCCAGGGCCCGCGGCAGAGCGTGATTCCGCACGTACACCCCCAGCAAATTTCGTAACATGCGGATCACGATCTGTTTTTTAGGCATTCGCCGCAGAACGTTTCCGTCGCGCTCGAATTTGGTCCCGAAGCGGGTCTCGATCAGTTGATAGCAATCCTCCGCGGTCAAGAACTTCCCGCCATCGAACGGATCGATGTAGGTGGAATACCCGGCGTCGCTGTACTCGATCAAAAAGTGTCCGGGCATTCCGATTCCATACACCGGCATCGCCAGCCGGCGGGCGATTTCCATATATAAGACAGAGAGCGTGATCGGAATTCCCAGGCGGCGATCCAAAACTTCGTTTAGACAGCTATTGCGCGCGTCGTAATAATCCGCGGTGTTGCCGCGAAATCCGTTCTCGTCAAAAAGGTAGCGGTTGGCGCTGAGCACGAATTCGCGGCCGTCGCTGAGATCGCTAACTCGCGCCGCGATATTGGAGGCGTGTTCGTCTAACATGCCGAGGTAAGGTCCGGCCACCAGTTCGGGAACCTCTATGCGAGCCAAGATCAAGGCCGCGCGATCAAGTTCCATCCGGAGTTCGGTACCGTCCAAGGCGTCGCCGAAACGCTCGTTTTGCGGATTGTCCTGAAATTCAGACACGCTCAGCTAACACTATCGCATGACTGAACGACGGCTATTTGCGCAGGTACGCGTCTTCGCCTCTGATCCAATCTTCGCGCGGCGGTGAAAACAGATCCAGGGCTATCGCGTCATCCAGCGCTTCGGCGGAATGCCTTACATTGGGAGGAATTCGCAACGTCTCGCCTGGATTCAGGATCACTTCTTCGCCGTCGATGATGAACTTCAAATGTCCCTGTTCCATGGTGGAGAGCTGCTCATTCATATGGCTATGTTCCGGGACGGAGCAACCTTGGGCCAGATAAACCTTCGCCACGGTCATCGTCTCGCTATGAATTACCTGCCGGGCAAACAGCGGATTAAGCTGTTCCTTTTCGATTTCATCCCATCGATAAACGTTCATTCGCGCATCCTAACACAGCGTTACTTCCACAGCATTATTTACATGTGACGGCAGTAATCAACGGCAAGCCCGACCGCGACTCGCCCTGCCTATAAACCACCCGGCATTCCGTCAGCGAAGGCGCCAGACGCTTCGACACATTTACGCCGGTGGAATCGTAAATGCACGATAGCCAATAACCGCGCTTGGAATTCGCTTCCAACTTCCAGATGGCCGCCGTGGTGGTTTTACCCTTCACTTCGTCATCGAAAACCAGAGATGCCTTTTCGGCGGGTGGTCCGTCGAAAAAAGTAATTCCCGCCAGAGCATGGGGACGATTTTCATTTCCAGCCGTCCAACCAGGGATCGCGGTCTTTAGCTCTTCTCTTACCTCGATGGTGGCCGGGCAATACGTATCGGCCGCCGGAGCGCAAAGGGGTGCAAGGAAAAGTATCGCCAGAGCAGGAATGGTTTTCATATTTATCGGGAAGCATTTCAGCATACAAGACCGCGCGCTTTAGTACAATAACTCGGGTAACTCAAAGGAAAATCAAAGTATGTGTAAAGCTTCCCTACTCGCTCTGTTCTGCATCGGATGCGCATTTGCCGCCGATCCCGTTGCGCCTACCGTAGGCAAGGTTCTGGATCGCCAACTAAGCATGGTGGAATCCGAACTCGTTCCGCTAGCCGAGGCTATGCCCGCCGATAAATTCGATTTTGCGCCGACTGCTGGCGAGTTCAAGGGTGTTCGGACATTCGGCCAACAGGTTTCTCATGTCGCCGCGGTCATATATATAGTCTCGGCCGCGACGCTTGGTGAAGCCGTGCCAGCCGCCGCCGGCGAGGGCGAGAACGGTCCCCCGACATTAAAGACGAAAGCCGACATTGTGGCATATCTCAAGGCATCGATGGTTTACGGACACAAGGCGATGATGTCGGTTACCGACACGAATTCCCGAGACCTGATCAAGTCCCCGTTCAGTAATCAGAAATCGTTGCGACTGGACATCGCGACAGCCTCGGTCTGGCACAGCTTCGATCATTACGGCCAGCTTGCGGTGTATCTGCGGATGAACGGCATCGTGCCGCCCGCCAGCCGTTAGACGAACTTGTATTCGCCGGGAATGGGAAGCGGCGGCACTTCCATCTTCATGTCGTAATCGAAGGCCTTGGGTTGCAGATCCAGCTGCGAGTTCATGATCTGCTCCCAAGTGATTTTCTGGCCCGAGTAAGCGGATTCGCGCGCCATGATGCAGGTCATTGTGCTTTCGGCAACGGTCATCCCATGATTCACATAAGGGCCGTCGCCGCGAATGCTATTCATCATCGCCGTGTGTTCGGCGACGTAAGGGACGGTCTTCTCATTTTGACCCAGATCGTGCGCATTGCTGCGCCCTTTCGTGCCGACGATGCTCTCACTGATGTTTGACGTCGATCCCTTGGGAAACTGCCGGCAGCAACTCGACATGTGTACGCCGTTTGGATATACGAAGTCCGACGAGATGTGATCGTAGATATTGCCGTAAATTTCCGTCCGCGGCCGCCAGATAGCGCCGCCTGTCGCCAGCACTTCCGTTGGATGCGTGCCCATCAGCCAATTGATCACGTCGATGTTGTGCAAGTGCTGCTCCACAATCTGATCGCCGCAAATCCACACGAAGGAATACCAGTTGCGATGCTGCCAGGTCATGTCGCCCCATTGGGCTTTGCGGCCTTCTTTCTGTTGAATCACAGGACCGCCGATCCAGTTGGCATACGTCGCAACGACGTCCCCGATAGCGCCGTTCTGGATTTTATTCACCGTCTCAACGTAGTTGCGATCGTTCCGCCGTTGCGCGCCGGACATGACCGTCAGCTTCAACTCCTCCGACTTTTTCGCCGCCGCCATGAAGCGCCGGACGCCCACTGGATCGGTCCCAAAAGGCTTCTCGCAGAAGACGTGTTTCTTCGCTTCCACCGCTGCTTCGAAGTGCATCGGCCGGTATCCTGGCGGGGTCGCCAGCATCACGATGTCGATGTCCGAGGCCAGCACTTTCCTGTACGCGTCGAAGCCGGTGAAGTGATGCTCGGCGTCAACCTGAATTCGTTTCTCAAACTTCCCGAAGTCTTTGTGGCCGCGAATTTTCGCTAGCGAAGCTTCCAGTTGATCTTCGAACAGATCGCCCATCGCCACGATTTCCACATTCTCCGTGCCGCTCATCATGTCGATAATGGCTTGCGTGCCGCGTCCGCCGCAGCCCACCAGACCGGCTTTCAATTTCTCTTTACCGGCGCCGCGCACCAGCTCCGGTTTCACGATGGTAAATGCAGTGGCAGCCGCCGCTACAGTACCGGATTTCTGAAAAAACGATCTTCGAGATATAGTAGACACTGAGCTCTCCGTCATGGGCGAAGCGATTCAAGAACTGACCCATTGTAAACCATGAAAATCGAGAATCAGAAGGCGGTGGAGGGCGTCTACGTAGCCGCATTGACGCCTCGCCGGCAAGGCACTTCATCCATCGATTTGGCTTCCGGTCTGGAGCTGATCGATTTTCTCTGCGACCAGGGCGTGGCGGGTATCGCGCTGTTAGGGTCCACCGGAGAATTCCCGCATTTCGACGTCGAAGAACGCATTCGTTATGCCCAGCTGGCCGGCAAGCGCAGTCGCGTACCAGTGCTCGTGAACGTCTCACATTCCACCCTCGATGGCGCCGCTTACATGGGCCATCTTGCCGCCGAATCAGGAGCCGCGGGCCTGCTGCTGATGCCTCCCTACGTATTTCGCCACAGTCCAGAAGCGGTACGCGAGTTCTTCATCCAGTTTGCCGCGCAAATGCAAAAGTCAATCCCGCTTTATCTGTACAACATGCCGCTTGTCACCACCGGGATTGAAATCGAAACTGCCGTTGAACTGCTCGGCGGCGGCGTCTACTCGGGAATCAAAGACTCCAGCGGTAATTGGGAATACCTGCAGCAGTTGCAAGCTCTGCGCAATCGCACTCCATTCACCTTATTTGCCGGCACTGAGGCTCTTTTCATCAGAGCGCGAACCGCCGGCGCGTCGGGTGTCATTTCCGGACTTTCGAATTGCATTCCGGAATTAATTGTCGCCCTCGATAAGGCCATCGTCGCCCAGGCGCCGGATCGCATCGCCCGTCTGGAAGCACTTCTGGTTGAATTTCTCGGCTGGTATCGCGCGGTTCCGTTTCCCGCCTCCATCATCGCCGCGGCTGAGGCGCGTGGCATTAAGACCGGTCCCGCTGCCTGTCCACTTGGCCCCGATAGCGACCAAAAGATGGAAGCCTATCTCACCTGGTTTCGCGAATGGCTGCCCTCCATGCAGAAGGAATGCGCGAGTTAACTCACAGCTTCGCCGATGAAATCCGAAGTCGCGCTTATTCGCCAAATCACAAATTGGTCGGCGGCCTTGTCCAGCCCGGAACTGATCCGGGGTATCGGCGACGACTGCGCGATCTATCGGCCTCGCTCCTTTGAAGATCTGGTTTTCACAACCGATTTTCTTATTGAGGATGTCCATTTCCTCCAATCCACTCCAGCCGCCGCTATTGGCCACAAAGCTCTCGCCCGCGGCTTAAGCGACATTGCCGCCATGGGCGCTGTACCTCGATTCTGCCTGCTCTCACTGGCCCTTGCACCGTGGGCTAATCAACGCTGGATTCGCGGTTTCTATCGCGGATTTCTTAAGCTGGCGCAGCAATATAAAATGCCGCTCGCGGGCGGCGATCTCTCGCATTCCGCCAAGGTAGTCTGCGATGTCGTGGTCTGCGGTGGCGTTCCGCGCGGCAAAGCGCTGCGTCGCGATACGGCTCGCCCGGGTGACCGCATCTACGTATCCGGTCCTCTTGGAAAGCACTGGCAAAAGAATCTTCGTCCGGTCCCGAGGCTCGAGTTTGGGCGGCAGTTGATCGGCAAAGCCACGGCTTGCATGGATTTGAGCGACGGCATCTCACTTGACCTGCATCGGCTTTGCCTGGCCTCCAATCTGGCAGCGGCTCTGGACGCGATTCCTATTCACCGTGGGTCCGATTTGCCGCAGGCGTTGCACGGCGGTGAAGATTATGAGTTGCTGTTCACCATGCCTCCGAAATCGCGCGCTCCACGCTGGGCGATCCGCGTCGGCACCATGATCGAAGGCCAGCCGGGATTGGTCACGCTGCACGGCGCAGTACTTCCGGCGCTAGGTTATGATCATGGAAAGCAACCATGAGTCCCGCGCCTATCCTCGATTTGATTGAAGCTTTCCGCCGTTCGAAAACGCTCTTTACCGCCGTAAAACTTGGCGTTTTCGATCGATTACACGAAGCTCCGGCCGCCGCCAGCGACTTTGAGCATCCTGCAATGGATCGTCTTCTGGACGGCTGTGTCTCGCTTGGCCTGCTGGAAAAACGCGACGGGAAATTTATTAATACGCCACTGGCCGAAGAGTATCTGGTGCGCTCCAGCCCGCGTTCCTTTTATGGATACATCGTCTATTCCAACGATGCGCTCTATCCAATGTGGGGCCATCTGGATGACGCCATACGCGAAGATTCGCATCGTTGGAAGCAGACTTTCGGCACCGACGGTCCGCTGTGGGATTACTTCTTTCGCACCGCCGAAGCCAAGCACGATTTCCTGATGGGCATGCACGGCTTCGGTCAATTGACCTCGCCGTCGATAGCCGGCGCTTTCGATTTAAGCGGCTATCGAAAGTTAGTCGATCTGGGGGGAGCCACCGGTCATTTGGCGCTCGCTGTGCGCGATCGATATCCCCAGATCCAGGCCGCCGTTTTCGATCTGCCGCCAGTGATTGCTGTCGTGCGCGAACTCGTCGGCCAGCGCGCTGAACTGATCGCAGGCGACTTCCTGAGCGGTGAATTGCCAGAGGCCGACCTCTTCGCGTTGGGTAGAATTCTTCACGATTGGAATGAAGACAAGCTTCGCCGGCTACTGAAGAAAATCTTCGATCGCCTGCCCGCCGGCGGAGCGCTTTTGATTGCCGAAAAGCTGATGGCCGAAGATCGCCGGGGGCCTGTTGCCGCGCACATGCAATCGCTCAATATGCTGGTTGTGACGGAAGGCCGCGAACGCACTCTGAGCGAGTACGCGACACTACTCTATAGCGCTGGTTTCGAAACGGTAAAGGGCCGCGTCACAGGCACGCCGCTTGATGCCATCCTGGCTGTGAAATAACCTTACGGTTTCACGAACACCGCAGTGCTCAAGCCCGGAACCGAAATCTGGCCGTCTTCGCGGTAACGGGAAGTACGCGCGATTTCATCCGTCGAGTCCGCCAGTATAGGATGCAGTTCCAACCCCTGATTGGGCGCGATCTGTACCGTTTGCGATTCAGTGGAAGCGTTGAAGACAACCACGATCCGATCGTCCAGCGCCAACACGATCAGCGAGGCCGGCGCCGGAAGAAACTCCACTTTTCCGCTGCGAAATTCCGGCGCACTATAGCGAATTGCCAGAAGCTCGCGAAATTGATCGCGGGCTTGCGCTATCAAAGCCGGATTGACCCGCAATTTTGGATTCGCCAGTAAAGGCTTCATTAGCGGCCACTCCGTTTCATTGTCTTCGTGCAGCGGCAAGCCGACGCCCCAATTGTTTGTCTGATAGCTGAAATCCAGCTTGTTGAACCAGTCCCCGGAATCGTAACTGTTGCGGTCCATCGATTTCGATCGCAGTAAATCGTCGCCCGCGTGGAAGAAGGGAATGCCATGCCCCAAAGCCACCAGCGCCAAGCCCAGATTATTGCGCCGGACGCGAATTGCAATGGCTTCCAAAGCCGGAGCCTTCATTTGTATCGCGTCAAAAAGCGTTTCATTGTCATGCGCCGAAACGTAGTTGATCGTCTCCAACGGAGTGGCCGCATATCCAGCCATCTTGCCGTTATAATCGATCTCGCCTCCGCGCCGGCCATTCACCACGAAGTCTCGCAAGTTGCCTGCCAGCGAGAGTTCCAGCAGTTCTTTTTCTTTCTCCGTGGGATTGCCCGTGATCCACCCCTGCTCACGGGAATCGCCAAACGGAGTACCGCCTCGCGCCGCATCGCGCATCCGATCGTTGAAAGTCCCAATCCCTTCGCCGTAAAGATTTTTCTGGGTAGCGTTTATACCGCGGGAATCCTGTGAGACTTCACCGAAATCCCAACCCTCGCCGTAAATATAGATCTTCTTTCCATCCACCCCGTCATGCGCCAGCGTCAAACGGTTCAGTGTCTCCCGAACCTGCCGGATGTCCGCCACCATGTGGTGCCCCATCAAATCGAAACGAAATCCATCGATCTTATATTCCTTCGCCCAAGTCACTAGCGAATCGACCATCAGCTTGCGCATCATGCGATGCTCGGTCGCCGTATTCGAACAACACGTGCTGCTCAAGACATTGCCTTGCAGGTCCAGCCGGTGATAATAGCCCGGCACAACCCGGTCAAGCAGCGCCAGTGGTTTCTGCCCATGGGCGAATGTATGGTTGTAGACGACGTCGGCGATCACTCGCAGGCCCGCCTGATTCAGCGCTTTCACCATTTCGCGATACTCCAGCGTGCGTTGGGCGGCATCGACGGCGTAGCTGCCTTCGGGCGTTGTGAAGTGCAGCGGGTCGTACCCCCAGTTGAACCCGTCGTCCTTCTTGATCGCGTGCACGGCCTCTTGCTGCTTTTCCGAATCGGGGGGGAACCCGCTTAAATCGCCGGTCACCTTGTGCCGCGACCGGTCCTCATTAATACTCCCGATATCGAACGTCGGCAATAGATGGATCGCCTTCAACCCAGCCTTGGCCAAGGCTCGCAGGTGCTTCATGCCATTCGAATCGGGATGCGTGAAAGCCAGATAGGTTCCTCGTTCCGCTTCGGGCACGGTCATATCGTTGATGCTGAAGTCGCGGACGTGCAATTCGTAAATGCTTAGATCGGCGAAGTGCGCCAGTGGCGGCTTTTGCAAGTTGTCCCAGCCCTCGGGCTTATGCGCCGCATCGTTCAAATCGATGGCGACGCTTTCCTTGCTATTCAAGACCAACCCCAGCGAATAAGGGTCGGTGATAAAGTTATGCACCGACTTGCCCGCCGATAAAACGTAAACTACCACTTCATAACCGTAGGGTTCATCTTTCCAGTTGCCGCTAGCCGACCATACGCCGCCACTCTCTTTCATGTCGATGCTTTGTCCGGCGATGTGCAACTTAACCGATTTGGCGGTGGGCGCCCACAACCGCAGAGTCACCAAATCGCCGTCGAAAGTGGGCCCTAACGGTCCGTCATAACCGAAGACGTCGTCCAGCACTCCGGCAATCTGCAGAGATGCCCGATAGTCTCCGCCAATCACCGTCAAAGGGCCACGGACGGCCTGCCGCACGTCCAAATCGCCCAACTGCAAGATGCGAAAACCTTTCAAGTAAGGAGGCTCTTCCACCCGCTGGCCAGTCTCTTCCAGTGGAAAAGTGCCAGCCTCGGTTTCCAGCTTCCATTCCACCTCGGGAGCCGTCGATTTCACGGCAATCGAATGCCGGTTGAGCCAGAGAGCCTCTTGTGCGGAAGCAACGTTCAGCAGAGCCATAAGTAGTAAGCCGGATTTCAGCGAGTGGTTCAAATACCATTGGACAACACGTGCATAGCTTTTTGGGAAACGCTTTCTTCCCGGAAATCACTCTTGTAATTCGATGTATATCTCAAGATAATGGTGCACCCTATGTCGAATGATTACTCCAATCCGGTAAAACTCTGCGACGTCGTGATGAAGGGCGGAATCACCAGCGGTGTCGTATATCCAAAGGCGATTTCGGAGCTCGCCAGAGCCTATTCGTTTAAGAATATCGGTGGTGCGTCAGCCGGTGCGATTGCCGCCGCCGCCGCTGCCGCCGCTGAATATGCCAGGCGCACCGGCAATCCCGACGCTTTCGAAAAGTTAGCCGAATTGCCGGATTGGATCGGATCGAATGGACGGCTGTTGGGCATGTTCTGTCCCGACAAAACGACCAAGCCCGTTTTCACGATCGCCATGGCGGTGCTGGGAAAGAAGGGGATTATTCCCATCCTTCTCTCGCTGGCCCACGCTCTGATTACCCAATTTCCGTTCGCCATCCTCATTGGATTAACTCCGGGGATTTTGCTTGGATATCTGGCCGTCGTGCCCTGGGCCGGATGGCGGAGCGTCTATGAACTGATTTGCGCCTTGGCGTTAGGCCTGCTGTTCGCCAGCATCGTGGTTGGGTTACGGCTCAGTACGTTTTTCATAAAGAAAATCCCGGCAAATTTTTATGGCCTGTCGAAGGCCTACGACAGCGCGGAAAAAAGCGTGGAGGGTCCGCTCAGCAATTGGTTGACGTACTATTTGAATCAACTCGCAGGCAAGGATCCCAGTAAGGGCCCGCTAACGTTTGGCGATCTCTATGACGCACCCGCAAGCCCAGCCGAAGCTGCTTTTGCCGAGCGTTCCGAGGAAGCTCTGAATGTCGAGATGATGACCACGGCCCTCAATCTCGGACGTCCTTATCGCTTGCCATTCCGCGATCCGAACCAGATCTTTTTCTATAATCCCGACGAATTCTATAAATTATTTCCGCGCTCGGTGGTGGAACACATGTTGCAGCACGTGCCGGAACGGGTAGGGGGCACGCCGCAAGCGGAAGGTGGAAAAATTCTGGTGGCCTTTCCCCAACCCAGGGATCTGCCGCTGGTGGTGGCCACGCGGATGAGTTTGAGCTTTCCTGTGCTGCTGGCCGCGGTGCCGCTCTATACGGTCGATTACACCAACCCCGCGAACCTCAACAAGGATCGCCAGCCATTCGCCGAGCGGGTGTGGTTCTCCGATGGCGGGGAAACCAGCAATCTGCCGATCCAGTTTTTTGATTCCCCAATCCCTCGCTGGCCTACCTTCGCCATCGATCTGACGGATTTTCCCGCGGGTCCGGAAAAGGAAACCGATGCCGTCTTTCTCCCGCCCAACAACAACTCCGGCTGGCATCCGCAGTGGACTCGTTTTGAGCAGCCGGGCGAGTTCGGAAGCCTGATCGGATTTCTATCGGCCATCGTCACGACAATGCAGAATTGGCAGGATCACTTGCTTGCCGCAACTCCCGGTTATCGCGATCGTGTGGTCCACATAAGGCAGAATAGTGAGGAAGGCGGACTCAATCTCGACATGGGCCCCGAGGTCATTACTCGCCTCAGCAATCGCGGCGCCCGTGCCGGAGCATTGCTCGTCGAAAAGTTCAACGCACCGGTCGACAGCCGTTGGGAGACGCACCGCTGGATCCGTTTTCGCTCGGCGATGAATGTAATGCAGGATTGGCTGGTCAATTTCCGCCGAGGCTATGCGAAGTCCGGCGACACTCCATTTGCAGATCTGATCGGCAACGCCGCCGGAGTTGCCGCCCATTCCTATAAGATCGACCCTGCGGATCGACCTGCCGTACAGGCTGCGGCGGATGAGTTGATGAAGCTTGCCAACGCCATGCAATCCAATTTGCATCCGATGCAGAATCACGCTCCGCGCCCCACTCCGGAATTGCGGATCAAACCGAAAATTTAACTGCTGCTATCCCAAAGCCTTTGCCGCGGCCTTCGCGAAATAAGTCAAAATGATATCCGCGCCGGCACGACGGATGGAGGTTAGCGATTCCATCATCGCCCGATCCAAATCCAGCCAGCCATTGGCCGCCGCCGCCTGAATCATGCTGAACTCGCCGCTCACCTGATAGGCCGCAATCGGAATGTGGAAACGATCGCGCGCCTGGCGAATCAGGTCTAAGTAGGGCATCGCGGGTTTCACCATCAGCATGTCGGCGCCTTCCTCGACATCCAGTTCCATCTCATGAATGGCTTCCCGCCCATTTGCCGGATCCATCTGATAACTGCGCCGGTCGCCGAACTGCGGCGTCGATTCCGCTGCTTCGCGAAACGGTCCATAAAATACCGACGCAAATTTCGCGGCGTAAGAAAGAATCGGAATGTTCGGGTATCCGGCCGTATCCAAACCCGCGCGAATAGCCGCCACGCGCCCATCCATCATGTCCGACGGAGCCACGATATCAGCCCCCGCCCGCGCATGGGACACCGCCGATTTCGTCAGCCAATCAAGAGTGATGTCGTTGTCGACGTCTCCATCGACGATCTTGCCGCAGTGCCCATGGCTGGTATATTCGCAATTGCAGACGTCGGTAATCACCACGAGCGTAAGAACTTCCCGCTTGATCGCGCGCACCGTCTCCTGCACGATTCCATTTTCGGCGTAGGCACCCGATGCTTCCTCATCCTTGGTGTCGGGAATCCCAAACAGGATGACGCCGCCGATTCCCAACGCTCGGACCTCCGCGCACTCCTTCACCACTTCATCGATGGACAGTTGATAGTTCCCCGGCATCGACTTGATTTCTTTGCGGACACCCTCGCCCGGCACGGCGAATAGTGGAAGAACGAACTGCCCAGGTTCCAGGTGTGTTTCGCGCACCAGACCGCGCATTGCTTCCGTGACGCGCAAACGGCGCTTACGGTGGATCGGAAAAGCCATAACTGGATTGTAACTAGCGCAGGGCGAAATGCACGACGACGTTGGTTTGTACTTCCACCGCCGCGCCATCGATGAGAGTCGGTTTATAGAGAGATTGCTCCACTGCTTTTACAGCGGCATCGATCAAGTCGGGATGTCCGTATAGCGGTTTCACATATTTCACTTTGCCTAGTTGATCGATAGTTGCGCTCAGTAGAACTTCGCCTTCTAGCCCCGATGCTTTCGCCGCTGGCGGATAGACGGGCGGCGGACGCGAAATCAGTTTCTGTTCCTGTTCGGCCTGCTTCACGTAGACTCGCTCCGGAGCGGCGGCATCGTTTTCGGCGGCGGACGGCTTTCCATCCTTGGTTACAGGATGCTCAACCGTTTTAACCGTTGGCGGCGCAGCGGGTGGCGGGTCGGCTAGAACAACCGTCGGTCTTTGTGAGGATTCCGATACCTGCTGCCGTGTCGCCGGAGTGGTTCGCCCCTGCCACTCGAGGAGGAACCAGACAATCGCCAGAATGCCAATGCCCCCGGCGCACGTGGCCAGCGTAACCATCGCGTGATGGCGCTTCTGCTGCGGAGTTTCCTGCTCCTGATAGATTCTCAGCCGATTATTGGTTGATGGTTTGGCTGCGGGCGTCATGCCGAAGGCTGCTTCCAGCGCATCCAGGAATTCCCCGCACGTTGGAAAGCGTCCTGCCGGATTCTTCGCCATCGCCGTCTCAATCACCGATCCGATATTTGGAGGAAGCATCGGATTCCACATCTGCGCCGGCGGTGGATTCTCATTCACAATCTTGTACAACACCGGTGCCAGGCTATCGCCATTGAACGGCCGCACTCCGGTTAACATCCAGTAAGCGATTACCGCCAGCGAGAATTGATCCGATTGCCCCGTCAGCGGCCGCTTCTGCACTTGCTCCGGCGACATGAAATAAGGCGACCCGTCACGTTCACCCTGCTTCTCACCCGCCTCACCTCGCGAAGCAGCCTGCGCCAGGCCGAAGTCGGCGATTTTTACGGCGCCGCTTTCGTCGATCATGATATTGGCCGGCTTGATATCGCGATGGACGATGCCTTTGCGATGCGCAAAATCGAGACCGGACGCCGCTTGCCGTAGCACCTCAACGATGGCCTCATAATCCGTGGCCGGCGTCATCCACTTTTCAAGCGTGGGGCCATCGATGTATTCCATCACAATGTAGGCGAAGTCGGACTCTTCAGCCAATTGATGAATCGTCAGAATGTTGGGGTGGGAGAGGCCAGCGGCGGCGCGAGCTTCCTGCAGAAGGCGCTTCCGGAGCATAGCTTGCTCCAGGGGATCGCCTTCCCTTACGAATTCGATGGTCTTGATGGCGACGGTGCGTCCGAGTATCGAGTCTTCCGCACGATATACTACGCCGGTCGTACCTCGGCCCACTTCGCTCAAGATCCGGTAAGTGCCGATTTTCTCCATTTTGGAGACAGAGAATGTCTAGGATTCCCTAATTGCGCCCGCAAACGTCAGGTGTCCGGCACATCCCGCCAGGGCACGAACCAAATGACTGCGGTTGTGCTTTCGCCCCACCGGCGTGGGCCGCAAAACTCGAAAATTCCTGCGCCAAATGCTGGTCACCACAGGAGGGACAGGCAATCGACTCAGCCCCGCCACCGCGGATCAGCTTTTCAAACTTAGTCCCACAATCTTCACAACGGTATTCGAAAATAGGCATCGCGAGACAGTCCTCCCACTGTCTGGGTTGATTCTACCAGCAAATGGGAGGCCAAGCTGAGGCTCTGCGAATTACGGCGCCAGTACGCTGACTTCCTTGAAATAGATCGTCGTGCGCTCATCGTGATTTTGCAGGCCGATATATCCCGATTCCGGGCGTGGCCCACGGACCGGCTCATACCACTGCTTGCGCTCCGGCACCTGCTGGCTTCCGGTGAATTCGTTCACTTTTTCGCCGTTCAAAGTGACCGTGGTCTTATCGCCGTTGAGCGCGATTTCCATCGTGTTCCATTCGTTCATCGGCTTCTGCGTGCGCTTCATCGCCTTACTCAGAGAATAGATGGCGCCGGTGCAATGCCAATCGTCACCCGCTCCGTCAATCTGTACTTCGTAGCCGTTGTGGACGCCATACCATGGGTCCTTCGGCTTCTCCGGCAAACGAATGTACACCCCGGAATTGTCCGTCGGGCCGGTGGTTTTGAAAACAACGCGCAGCGTGGTATTGCCAAACTTCTGCCCGTCATACCACAGCAGGCCCATCCCGCCCGATGTTTTTAGCATTCCGTTGTCGACCGTGATATCGCCGGGGCCGACATGGTGCCATCCGTTTAGATCTTTACCGTCGAAAAGTTGCTTCCATTCGGCGCCGGGCATGCTCGCGACGAAGAGCAGGGAGACGAGAAACATTCTTGTCATAGTTCCTCATTCTACGCCTTTACCGCGCGTGCGAAACTGGGGTATCAGTGGGGTATCCATGAGCGTCTGGCGCAAGCTGAAGATCGCCGTCGAAAGCGGGATGCGCCAACATATTACCCGCATCGGCTTCTGGTTCACCGTCACCATTTTGTTCATCGGACTCGCCGCGTTCGCCTCGGCCAACAACCTGCTCTTCCTGATTCTGGCCGCGATGATCTCCACTTTTCTTGTCTCGGGATTCATCAGCCGCCTGTCGCTCGCCGGGCTCGAAGTCGATTTCATCGTGCCCGAGCATCTTACAGCCGGCCGCAAAATTCCCGCTCGGATTCTTCTTCGTAATACGAAATTCTACGTGCCTTCGTTTTCCATTCACCTGACCGGAGAGCTGGATACGGGCCTCGATTCCATACTGTATTACCCCATCATCCCCGGTGGTGAAACGCTGGAAAGTTCCATCGATATCTTCTTCACGCATCGCGGCGAACTTCAGGAGAATAACTTCCAATTCTCCACCCGCTTCCCGTTCGGCTTCATGGAACGGCGGGTGAACGTGACGCTTCGCCGTGAAATCGTGATCTATCCTTCCATTGATCCTCGAGGGAATTTTGAGGAGTTGCTCGCCTCGCTATCGGGCGAGATCGAAGCCCAGTTTCGCGGGCGTGGGAGCGATTTCTACCGCATCCGTCCTTATGAAGCTTTTGAGAGTTCGCGCCATGTCGATTGGAAGGCCACAGCGCACACCGGCGACTTGCAGGTGCGCGAATTCACGCGTGAAGAAGAGAACTGCGTGGAGATTCTGCTTGACCTCGACATTCCGCCGGAAGGTGCCGACTGGTTTGAATCCGCCGTGGATTGCTGTGCCTATCTTTCATGGGAAATCGCCAGGCGTGGGGCGCGCCTGCGTTTTCGTTCGCAGGATGCCGACATCCTTCTGCCGGGCGATGGCGACGTCTATACTATCCTGAAATATTTAGCACTGGTTTCTCCCTCGCGGCGAAAGGCGCCGCCGGCACCGGATGATCCGAACAGCTATCAAATCGTATTCAGCGCGGCGCCCGAACGGATGGAAGCGCTTGGTTGGACCGCCAGCCGCGGCGGCCGGCTGCTTGGTCTTGACGCTTTTGCCAATGCCCCCGATAGCGTCAGCCCAACAGACACCGGAACCGATTAAGACCTCCATCACCGTCAGCGAAAAGATAACCGCTGATGCTCCGGCTTCGATTACTACCTTCAGCGAAAAGGAACTGCAGCAGCTGCCGGGAATCAATCTCGATGATCGTCTGCGCGTGCTCCCCGGCTTCAGCCTGTTTCGCCGGTCGTCCAGTCTGGTTGCCAATCCCACTACGCAGGGCGTCTCCTTGCGTGGCATCGGGTCCACTGGCGCCAGCCGCACGCTGGTGCTGTGGGACGGCATCCCGATTAACGATCCTTTTGGCGGATGGGTTTATTGGACCCGCGTCGCGCCCGATCAACTGGAGCGCGTCGAGGTAACACGGAGTGCCGCCACCAGCCTCTTTGGCGATCTGGCGATGGGCGGATCCGTCGGTTTGTTCTCCCGCGAAACCCGGCCTTCGCGCTATGACTTCAGCTATGAGGGTGGTTCCAATAACACGCACGAACTGGAAGCGTCGGCGTCCCAGGGCTGGCGGGATTTCGCTGCATCGGCCCAAGTGCGGGCCTTCAGTACCGACGGCTATTTCATCGTCCCTGGCAATCTGCGTGGGGCCGCCGATCAACTGGCGAATGTTCGCTTCGTCGCCGGTGCCGCGCGGTTCGATTATTTAGAAGCCACGCAGCGTCTCTTCTTCAAATTGGATATTCTCGCCGAAGATCGCGGCAACGGCACAGTGGCCCAGCGCAATTCCACCAGCTTGGGAACTCTGGCCGCGCACTACGAACGCGAATTCGCGCACGACGTTATTTCGGTGCTGGCTTATCACACGCGCGAGGAATTTCGCGCGTCATTCTCAGCCGTCGCGGCGGATCGCAATACAGAGCGGCTCACATCGCTCCAAACCGTGCCGTCGGAGACCGAGGGTGCCGCCGCCTACTGGCGCCGCTCGGAACGCAATTGGCATTTGCTCGCCGGAGCCGACGTGCAGCGCGTCGAAGGCTACAGTACCGATCAATCGTTTCCCACCGGCCGCAAGGTTGGCGGTGGAACGCTGCTCGAACACGGCGTTTTCGGCCAGTTCGACGTTCGCCTCGGTCCCGCGCAATTCTTCGCCGGCGCCCGCCATACCTTCACCGGACTTGACCGGACATTCTTCAGCCCCAGTGCTGGACTGACCATCGAACAGCGCTGGATCCGCGCCCGTGCATCCATCAACCGCAGTTTTCGCTCACCCACCTTGAATGAGCTCTATCGCGATTTCAGGCAGGGTAACGCGCTCACCCAGGCCAACCCGCTGCTTCGTCAGGAAACGCTCTTCGGTGCCGAAGCGGGCGTGGATTTCGTCGGCGAATCGCACCGCGCCAGCATCACCGTGTTTCGCAATTCGCTGAAAGATCTGATCAGCAACGTCACCCTCAGCACTACCGGCAATTCGATTCTCCGTCAACGCCAGAACGCTGCGGACGCGCTGAGCCGTGGCGTTGAATTTCAAGTTCGCCAAAATTGGAAACAGTTGCAAGGCGAGGCCAGTTATCTGTTCGTCGATTCCGCTCTGGTCACCGGACCCCTGCTTCCCCAGGTTCCCAAGCATCAGGGCTCGGGCCAGGTAACCTATCAGTGGAAGCGAACCTTTGCATCGGCCGGAGTGCGGGGCTATTCGCTCCAATTCGACGACGATCGCAATCAGTTTCGTCTACCCGGATTTGCCACCGCGCAATTAGTCGTGCGCCAAGGCTTGCTAAACCACGTCTCGGCCAGCCTGTCATTTGAGAACCTACTCGACCGCACGTATCTGGTCGCCTTCAGCCCCACGCCAAACATCGGCCCGCCGCGTCTCTGGCGAGCCGGCATTCGCTGGGATAGCCGCTAAAGACCGGCCTTCTTCCACAATTCATCCACCCGTTTCTTCACGTCGGTGGGCATCGTGATCACATCCGGCCAAGGCCTGACGAAGCCTTCTTCTTTCCACTTCCGCGTCGCATCGATACCCATCTTCGAACCGAAATTCGGCAGCCGGCTGGCATGATCTAGCGAATCCACAGGACCCATCACAAACTGAATATCGCGTTCCGGATCGATATTGTTCAGCGCCTTCCACGCCACCTCGCTGACGTTCTGCACGTCGACATCTTCATCCACCACCACGATGCATTTGGAAAACATCGCCTGGCCCAATCCCCAAATCGCATGCATTACTTTACGCGCATGCAGCGGATACGACTTTCTGATGGAGATCAAAATCAAGTTATGGAAAATGCCCTCGGCCGGCATGCAGATATCGCGAACTTCGGGCAACTGCAAGCGCATCAGCGGCAGAAATATTCGCTCGATCGCCTTGCCCATGTAGAAGTCTTCCATCGGCGGCGGACCCACTATGGTCGTCGCATAAATTGGATTCTTGCGATGCGTGATACACGTCACGTGGAACACCGGGTACTCGTCTTCCAGCGAATAAAATCCCGTGTGATCGCCGAACGGACCTTCTGTCCGCAGCTCGCCTAACTCGACATAGCCTTCCAGTACGATTTCCGAATTAGCCGGAACTTCGATGTCGTTCGTTTCGCACTTCACCATCTCCACCGGCTTGCCGCGGATGAACCCGGAGATCATCATTTCGTCCAGATCCGGCGGCAGCGGCAGGATAGCCGAATACATCGTTGGCGGGTCTGATCCAATGGCGACGCTGACATCCATTCGCGTCTGCTTGCCTGCCTTCACCCGCCGCCGGTAATGCTCCGCGCCTTGCTTGTGGGTCTGCCAGTGCATCCCCGTCGTGCGCTCGTCGTACACCTGCATCCGATACATCCCGCAGTTCCGTTTGCCCGTTTCGGGATTCTTTGAAAACACCATCGGCAGTGTTATAAACGGTCCGCCATCCTGCGGCCAGCAAGTTAGAATCGGGAATTCCTTGAGCGAGAAATTATCCTTGCGGATTACTTCCTTGCAAGGTCCATCGGAGACGATCTTCGGAAAGAACGCGCCCATCTCGGCAAGTTTCGGAAGCATCTTCAACTTGCCCAGCAAGCCTTCCGGCATGCGCATTTCCAGATACTCCGAGATCCGTTTGGCGATCTCGTTTACCGAACCCACCTCCAGCGCAATCTCCATCTTTCGGGCGCTGGCGAAGCCGTTCAGCAATACCGGAACGCCGTATCCCTTGGGCTTCTCAAACAGCAGCGCCGGACCGCCGCTCTTCACGGCCCGATCGGCAAACTCAGTCATCTCAAATCGTGGATCGACTTCAAACGGGATGCGCTTCAACTCACCGTTCTTCTCTAATGCTTTGATAAACTCTCTCAGGTCGGAATAGGCCATATTCGCAAGGGAACCTTAACTTTTACTATCATTGAAGATCGTATGACAAACCGTACTGCTTTCGTAACCGGCGCCAGTAGAGGCATCGGTAAGGCTTGTGCCTTGGCTCTCTCCGAAGCCGGAGTCCGCGTGGTAATCGCGTCGCGCGATATCGAACGGCTGGATGAGCTGGCCACCCAGATCCGCGATCAAGGCCGCGAAGCCTTCGCCGTCCCGATGAATGTCAACTCGCAGGATTCGGTCAAGGAAGCCTTCGCCGCCGCCAAGGATTTCGGACGCATCGACATTCTGGTGAACAACGCCGGCATCACCCGCGATGGCCTTGCCCTTCGCATGAAGAAGGACGATTGGGATCAAGTGCTGACCACGAACCTCACCGGCGCCTTTCTCTGCACACAACAAGTTCTACAGGGAATGATGCGGGAAAGATGGGGCCGGATCATTAATATCTCGTCGGTCGTGGGACAAACGGGAAATCCCGGGCAATCGAATTACGTTGCCTCGAAAGCCGGACTCATCGGCTTGACCAAGGCCCTGGCGCAGGAGATGTCCACGCGCAATATCACCGTTAACGCTGTGGCGCCCGGCTTCGTTGAAACTGATATGACCGAAGACCTCGCCGGGGAGCTGAAAGAGAATATGCTCGCTCATATACCGCTGCGCCGTTTCGGTAAAGCTGAGGACATCGCCGCCGCCGTGGTTTTTCTCGCCAGTGAAGGCGCGGGATACATCACCGGTCACGTCCTTGATGTGAACGGCGGATTGCACATGCAGTAGGCCCTCAGGCCTTAACCGCGATTGGCTGGACACCAAATCTGCGCAACAACAAAAACTGCGAGAGATTTTCGGTAGTTAATAAGCCCACCAATTTGTCTCCATCCATCACCAACGCGCAGGTGCCGGATTGGGTCATCAAAGGCAGCACCGCGGCCAGGTCCATGTCCGGTTCAATGGCCAGAAACTCCCGGTCCATAGCTCCCGCCACGTACGCTTCCACGCCCTGATTCGCCAACGCCCGGAGCAGGGAATTACGTCCCAGAAAGCCCACTACCTGATCGCCATGGGTGACCGGGAAATCCTGTTGCGATGTCGCCAGCAGCAGGTTTGCCGCATCGCGAATCGTATTGCCGTGGCCCAGCGTGTGATACTCGCTCATCATCGCCGCTCGTACCGGGATTCCATTTGTCAGCGAACGCCCCATCGCCGCGGCGCTCTCCTGAGCCGCTCCCAGATAAACGAAAAATGCCACGAACACCAGCATGAAGAAGCCCGAGAGCAAGCCGTAAAGCCCCATGCTGATCGCCAGCATCCGGCCGGCCCAGGCGGCGATCCGGGTAGCTTCATCTTCCGGCTTGAATCGCGAAAGGATCGCTCGCAACAGGCGTCCGCCATCCATTGGGAATGCCGGAATTAAATTGAATGCCGCCAAAATTAAATTCCCTAATGCCAGCCTCTGCGCCAGATTTGAATCCGTCGGACGCGCCAGATCGCTGATGTTTAACCATGCCGTCCCGTAATAAAGAAGCGCCAATATTAACGAAGCGATCGCCACGTTCGCCATCGGACCGGCCAGCGCCGTCCAAATCTCTTCGGTCGGCCGCAACCCGCGATCCATCCGCGCCACTCCGCCAATGGGGAACATCACGATCTCTAAAGTTTTTACGCCATAACGCGAAGCCACAAAGGCGTGCGCCAACTCATGCGCCAGCACGGAAGCGAATAGCGCCAGGATGTAAATGATATACATCCAACTCGATTGGCGGTCGCTCATTCCAGTCACCAGCAAATAAACCACCAGCAGAATAAAGGTAAAATGCAGACGAATTGGCACGCCGAACAGGCGAAATCCGCCTACGGTCCCCGCCGCCGCAGTCTGTATGTTTCCTTGATCCGGCCGTACCACCCGTCTTCCTCCGACTCCACGATACCAGAGTCCCTTCCTCGGGCCGTTGGAAACGAAGCTCACTGCACGACGTGAAATTCCGTCTGCCGCCGCAGGATCCACGACATCTTTCCGTTCTCATCCAGCAGCGCATCTTCTTCTTCGCCGACAAACATTTCCCTCCCGCCCCACCCCGCAACCGGCGTCAATGTTGCCTGTCCCACAATCCGATCAACGGCACGAGTCAGCTTATGAGCAGTCTCTCCGGTTTCAGCAGAGAAGACGTGAATGTCTCCCGTACCTGGATCATCGTTGAGAAACGGTGGGCGAACGATAATCCAGTCGAGGCCACTTGCATCCACAATCGCTTCCATAGCTGCCTTGTCCTTCATCTCGGCTCTCAGGAGTGTCGACAGGAGCAGGCGCTCCCACCAGTTCGTATTCGCCACGCTCTCTCCTTCGCCAATCATTGAAATGACCAGGAGGCGGCGAACTCCGCTTGACTGCATAGAGGCAGTGATGGTCGCGGCGGCGCTTGCTTCAAGCGTCGTGGCCTTCAACGGATTCTTGCCGCCTATCGTGTCGATCACGGCATCTTGCCCGAGCATGGCCGAATCCATTGCGGACCGGTCTGTAGCATCGCCCTCGACAACGCGCACACCCGAGTCTGGTAAATAGCCCTCAGCCTTGTGGACAAAGGCGGTGACATCATGGCCGGCGGCAAGGGCCTGCTCGACAACAACCCTACCGCTCTTTCCCGCAGCTCCAATAACAAGGACCTTCATAGAATGGATCCTCCACTTTCATGTTTGCGCTTCGACAAATTACTCTGCGCTCCATTTATTTCCGAACTTCTGCTGAGCACCACTTAAAATCGTCCGCCCATGGCCAAACAGCGCCACAGAAAAGGGGACTTTCGCCAGTTTCGCCAGCGTTCGCTTGCCCAGCGCGAGATCTTCATAGGAGATCGAGTAACGCAGGCCAAACGTGTTTGCCGCGGCATCGCCGACGAATAATGCTCCGCCTTCATGCGGCCAGAGGAAAGCCACTTGGCCCGCGCAATGACCCGGCGTGTGAATGACTTTTAGGCCGTCAAGGTCATACATCGCCTCGCCGTCACTTACATGTCGGTCGACTAGTACGCGCGGGACTGGAAGAAGATCCTTCACAAACAGTTGAAAGAGGATCAGGTTCAGGATGCCGGGTGCCGGAGTCATCGGCCGTTGATGGACGCCGCTTTCGATGATTTCAGCGTCGAGCGCATGCGAGACCAATGTTGCTCCGGTTGCGGCTTTGAGTTGAGCGGCGCTCCCCGCGTGATCTGCATGAGCGTGGGTGATCAGGATGTACCTGATGTCGGTGGGAGCCAGGCCTTCTTGGGCAATGGCCTTGAGGATCACGTCGCCATCCTTTTCGTGACCGGTGTCGACGATTGCGTATCCAAAGGTCCCGTGTAGAAGAAAGCAGTTGCAGATGCCTAAGTTCAGGGATTTGATCGAGGGTGTAACAGCTTTGAACGGCATCATGTTCTCCTTACGGTTTTCCCCGCAGTCCAGCAACAAGGTCGCTCATGTTTCACGCATCACTGGAGAGGGGAGCTTGTTGAAGGTATGAGGAGCGTCGATTCAACGCTAACGATATCCGATACATCAAAGTCCCTGATGTCCTCAGCGAATTCTGTGCTTTGCATATACCGCTTAGCGACTTCGCCGGGTTCTTCGCCCGCCGCATAGGAGGCCAGCACGAAGAGCCGTGGCTCGGCATCCTCCTTGGCGGTCCAGAAGCCGTGGGCCTCAATCCCGAACAGCGGAAAGCTGTTGAGATGACGGGGATAGATTTGCTCCTTATAGAAATCGAGCGCCTCTTTGGTGCGCAGTGTGTACACGCGAAGTTCAAAAGTTCGCATCGTTGTCTCCTATTGCATCGATTTGGATTGACAATTACACGGCATGGATCAACAAGAAACCGACGACAATCATGACGGCGCAGGTTACGCCATGAATGGAGAGCGCTGCCGATTTCGACCCGCCCGACCCCAAGACGTTTGACATGTCGCCCAGAGGGACGATGGCTTCAACCAGTAGAGCGATGCCTACTGTCCGCGCGTCCGTGGTCAGCATCAGTGTCAGCACGACCAATCCGGATACGACGTCCCGAATTCCTTTAAGGCGTAGCCAGGCACGAGTGTCAGCATCGGGTGCAGGCGGCTTCAGACCAAATGATCCTGTCATTCGTTCAGGAGCTATGAGGTAGAAACAACCGACGACAATAATCGCCAAAGCCAAGACAGCGGCTACAGAAAGCAGTATAGCATCATGCATTATATATTTGCCTTGTAGAAAGTATAGCACTGCTAGAATAAATTCGGCGCATTTGCAAAAGGATCCACCTTCGCCGAGCTTTGTACCAGAGGCGCTATCATTTCTATCAATGGTAGAAACACGGGCAGGGAACCGAATTGCGGAACGAAAACTGCGTGACAAGCAGGCCCGCCGGGCACAAATTATCAGTGCCGCACGACGAATCGCGGAACTCGAAGGGTGGTCCAACGTAACCGTTCGGCGGCTATCCGACGAAATTTCCTACAGCCAACCCGTCCTATACGCTCATTTTGGAAGCCGCGAAGGGATTCTCGCCGCGGTCGCTATCGAGGGTTTTCAGGAGATCGGCATAGCTTTGGAGAAGGCACGGAAACCGCCGGTTAAGCGTGGAAATACGGTCGAATCGGTCGCAGCTGCATATCTGGAGTTCGCCGCGTCTTCACCCGCACTGTACGAAGTGATGTTTTCACTCAGCCTGAGCGTACCGTTCAATGCCGCGGCTACTCCTCCGGAGCTGCGATTCGCGTTTTCCCAACTGATGGAGTTGTTTAAGGGGAAGGGTGCGAAGTCGGAGGTTCTATCGGAGCTGTTTTGGGCCAGCCTTCACGGTATCGCCGAGCTCACAAGAACCAAACGATTTCCGCGCAGTCGTCAGAAAGAGCGCGTCAGGACGCTCGTCGAGCTCTTCACTTCCATTCCTCTGCGATAGAGATGGCGGACTACTGCGGTTTTCTTTTGGGCGGATTTGGGTCGGCCGAGTGCACAAGCTTTGTCGCGACCCTGGCGGGAGTCTCCGCCGCGAACGCCGCGCTTCCCAAGAGAACCGTGCTCAAAAAATATTCATGTTTAGCAACACCGCGCCCGCTTGTATTTCGCCCGCAACCGTTCATCTGAGAAGCGCCGCCATTCTTCGCCCGAGTGTACGGCCTGATGAATTCGCAAATGCCGTTCGTAAGCGGTTTGATCGGATAATTCACGCACCACACCCACCACAATTCGCCACGCCCGCAACATCGCCAGCCTCATAATTCCTCCGCTTTCAAACGCGACATCACGAACGGAGCCTCCGCTAAAATCGAGACCCGCGTGCCACGCAAGATGCCCGTCCAGATGCGGATCGAATCCACCAGGATTACCGCCACCAACACCATCAGCACGCCGCAAATCACCGCGTCCAGACGAGCGTTGAAGAGCAGCGTTTGCGTTTCCGCTACCTTCGCCGCCGCGATTTTTCCCGCCCCCAGCGCCGTTGCCAACTGCCCCGCTTGCGACAAAAATCCTATCCGTGGCGAGTCGGAGAAAAGCTTTTCCCACCCCGCGCTGAACGTTACCAACACCAGCCACGCCAGCGGTACGCAAGTCACCCACATATACTTCGCGCCGTGCATCTTGATCAGAATCGTGGTCGCGACGCAAAATGCGATCGCCGCCAATAGTTGGTTCGCGATGCCGAATAATGGCCACAGCGAATTGATCCCGCCCAGCGGATCCAGCACGCCCTGATACAGGAAATATCCCCACGCCATCACGATCGCCGCGCTTGTCCCCAGCACTCCCGGCATCCATCCCGTGCGCCCGATGGGCTTGTACACATTGCCCAGCAGGTCCTGCAGCATGAAGCGTCCCACCCGTGTCCCGGCGTCGATCACGGTAAGGATGAACAGCGCTTCAAACATAATCGCGAAGTGATACCAGAACGCCAGAAACGATTTGCCTCCGCCGGTCTTGGCGAAAATATGGGCCATGCCCAACGCTAGCGATGGAGCGCCGCCCGTGCGGTAAAACAGCGTGTTTTCGCCCACTTCGCTCGCCAGTTCGGCCATTTGCGCCGCCGTTACTGGAAATCCCCAAGCGGTTATCGTCGCCGCCGCGGCAATGGGAGTGGCGCCTACTACGCCCGCCGGTGAGTTAACGGCAAAGAATACACCGGGCTGCAGTGCGCAAGCCGCTACCAGAGCCATCATCGCCACATAACTTTCCAGTAGCATCGACCCATATCCGACAGGCCGCGCATGCGATTCCCTGGCAATCAGCTTGGGCGTTGTGCCCGATGCAATCAACGCGTGAAATCCCGACACCGCTCCGCAGGCAATCGTGATGAAGCAGAATGGAAATATCTTACCCGCGAAAATCGGCCCGGTGCCGTCCACAAAGCGCGTCAGCGGCGGCATTTCCAGTTGCGGATGCACCAGCAGGATCCCTAATCCCAGCATCAACACCACTCCCAATTTCACGAATGTACTCAAGTAATCGCGCGGCGCAAGCAGCAGCCACACCGGCAGGACACTGGCGCAAAATCCATACACGATCAAGGCTAGCGAAAGCGTCACGCCGCTATAGGTGAACCACGGCGCCCACACCGCCGATTGCGATACCCACTGTCCTCCGAAAATGCTTGCCAGCAATAAAACGAAGCCGATCGCTGAGCATTCCAGCACCTTGCCCGCCCGCCAAAATCGCAGATAGAGTCCCATGAACACGGCGATTGGAATGGTAGCCGCTATCGTGAACGCGCCCCACGGGCTACCCTTCAGCGCATTGACCACCACCAATCCCACCACCGCCAGCAGGATAATCATAATGATCAACACGGTCAGCAGAGCCGCGAATCCCCCCAGCTTGCCGATCTCTTCCCGGGCCATCTGGCCCAGTGATTTTCCATCGCGCCGCATGGAGCAGAACAGGATCGTGAAATCCTGCACGCACCCGCCCAGCACCGCACCCACGATGATCCAGATCACGCTTGGCAGGTAGCCAAACTGCGCGGCAAGCGTCGGCCCTACCAGTGGACCCGGCCCGGCGATGGCCGCGAAGTGATGCCCGAAAACGATCCATTTATTAGTCGGCTCAAAGTCGTGTCCATCGCGTAGCCGCTCGGCCGGTGTCGCCCTGTTGTCGTCCAGCATCATCACCTTCGCGGCGATGAACTTCGCGTAAAAGCGATACCCGATGGCGTAACTGCAAGCCGCCGCCAGAACCAGCCACATGCTGTTTACCGGCTCGCCCCGGCTGATCGCTATGCCTCCCAAACAGAATGCCCCGGCCACCGCGACTAATATCCAGACGATCCGCCCCACCCAAACTTTCATGACCCTCTCTATAAACCGAAAACAAAAATCGCGTGCCCCGCCGCCATGGCAATGTATTGTTTTCCGTCCAACTCATAGCTCACCGGATTTGAGAAAACTTCGCCGCCCGTCTGGAACTGCCATAACGGTCTGCCTGACTCCGCGTCCAGCGCGTACACATTGCCTTCGGTTGATCCGCCAAACACCACGCCACCCGCCGTCGCCATCACGCCGCTCCACGGAGGCGACTTCAACGGGAACTCCCATTTCATCTTCCCCGTCAGCGAATCCAGCGCCCGAATCGCTCCCGACGTCAGGTCGCCCGTATCCGCAAGTTCACCGCCCCCTAGAAACGGAGCCCCCGCGCTATACGGCGTATCGCTCTTGAAATATTTCGAGCCCACCTCGCGCACGGCGACATAAAAAAGCTGGTTTAGCGGATTGTAGGAAGGGCTGAACCAATTCGTACCGCCATATAGATTCGGATATACCTTCGTGCCTTCCGCCGTCGGCGAGCTGTTCGCCAAGCGCATCGGCCGCCCCCGTTCATCCAGCCCCTTGGCCCAGGTCTGTTTCACATAAGCCGCCCCCGAAAGAAACTCGCCAGTCAGCCGGTCCAGTACGTAATAAAATCCATTGCGATTGGCCATCGCCACCAACTTGCGCGTCTTTCCGCCGATCCGCCCTTCGAACTGCACAGGCAATTCCGTGGCGTCCCAATCATGATCGTCATGCGGATTGAACTGGAAGTGCCAGCGCAGCTTGCCTGTGTCCGCATCCAGCGCCAGCAGCGAACAGGAATATAGATTGTCGCCCGCCCGCACATCGCCATTCCAATCCGGTCCAGGGTTTCCCGTGCCCCAAAAGAGCAGCTTCGATTCCGGATCGTATGACCCCGTCATCCACGGCGGAGCGCCGCCAGTCTTCCACGTATCGCCCGGCCAGCTCTCATTCCCCGCTTCACCGGGGCCGGGAATCGTCCAAAAACGCCACAGCCTTTTGCCCGTCTTCGCATCATAGGCATCCACGAATCCGCGAATGCCGTACTCCCCTCCCGCCACGCCGATAATGATCTTGCCGTCGATAGCCAGCGGTGCGGCAGTCATCGAATGGCCGGTCTTGTAATCGGCCGCCGCGATGTCCCAGCGAATCGCCCCCGACACCGCATCGAGAGCGATCACATGGCTATCCAGCGTCGAGATAAATATCGTTCCATCCAAAATCGCCACGCCCCGATTCACCCGTCCGCAGCACAATCGCAGGTCCGCCGGAAGCGTCCGTTCATAGCGCCACAAGGGCCGTCCCGTATGCGCGTCCAGCGCGGCTACCGCATTCGGCGGCTCGGTGATGTACATCACGCCATCGGCTACCACGGGGCTCGCTTCAAAATGATCGGGCTCTTTAATCTGATACATCCATATCGGGCGCAGCCCCGCCACGTTTTCCCGCGTGATCTGCTTCAATTGCGAAAATCGATGTCCTTGATAGTTGCCCGAATAGGTCAGCCACTCCTTAGGGTCGGCCTTTACGATTCGCTCAAACGGAACTTGTGCCTGCAATACCGCCGCGATAAATAAAAGACTCCCCGCCTTCATCGCTCGCCTCGCAGACTCGTCAGGTAGGCAATCAAATTATCCAGATCAATCGCCGCCAAACCGCGATAACTCGGCATTGGCGTCCGCCCCGATTCCGTCGTCAGCTCTTTTAAGTCCTTCTTCGCCAGAGAATGAAAGCGTCCACTTATATCCCTGATCTGCACCGTGAATGTGTCTTCGTTTACGCGGATACCCCGCACCGCGCCATCGTTTTGGGTGATCGCCTTCAACATCACAAACCCCGGAGGCAGCTTCGATTCTGGATTTATCAACAGCTCGCGCAAATAAACCGCATTGCGCCGGGCGCCCACATCGCCTAACTCCGGCCCAATGCTTCCGCCCGTTCCGTTCACGATGTGGCACCCGGCGCACTTCTCGCTAAACAGCATCCTGCCAGATAGCGGATCGCCACTCACTGTCGCCCGCGCCGTACTTCCCAAGGTCATCACGTAGACCGTTAAGAGCGTCACTTTCCTCTCACCCAAATACCAACCGGAAGGCATCTCCGTCCCCGCAATTCCGTACGCGATCACAGCTCCGATAGCCGCCGCATCGGACCCCCGCTTCAACTTCGGAATCGCCAGATTAGGCCCCCGGCCGCCTGTCCCATCGGGCCCGTGGCATCCGCCACAATTCGACTGAAAGATGTTTTTACCTTCCGCCAGGTCTTCCGCCGTAAAATTCTGCGTGAGTAGCAATGCCAATGCCCAAGTCGCCAACATGACCACCGATTATATACGCGCCGCGAATTACAGTAGAGAAGACGATGAGCATAGCCAACAACCTCTCCCGCATTCGCCAGCGTCGTGGCTTGTCGGCCGTGGCGCTCGCTAAGCAGACCGGCGTCAGCCGCCAAACCATATATGCGATGGAATCTGCCAGCTACGTTCCCAATACCGCCGTCGCGCTCCGTCTGGCCCGCGCGCTCGACGTTTCCGTCGAGGATCTCTTTCATCTGGAAGGCGAGCCCGCTGCCTCTCCCCGGCTCCAAGACGTAGACCTTCTACCGGGGGATGGGGACGTCGAGGCCGGCCAGCCTCTGCAGCTTTGCCAAGTCGATTCGCGAATCATCGCCGCCTCGCCCGCTCCCGTTGCCTGGCACCTTCCCACCGCCGATGCCGTACTTCTGGAATCGAACTCCAAACACACCCGCGTGCAACTTTTCCAGGAAGACACACCGCTCGAAAATCGCCTGCTTGTCGCCGGCTGCGATCCGGGAATGTCCGTTCTGGCCCGCCATGTGCGCCTCGCCGGTGTGGAATTAGTTCTCGCTCATCGCAACAGTTCGCAGGCCTTGCGCTTGTTGAAGGATGGTGTCGTGCATATCGCCGGCTCGCATTTGCGCGACGAAGCCACCGGAGAATCGAACCTGCCCGCCGTGCGCAAACTCTTCCGCAAGGGCTCCGCCGCCGTCTTTTCTTTCGCCATGTGGGAAGAAGGGATTGTGGTCGCCAGGGGCAACCCGAAGGGGATTCGGGGCATCGCGGATTTCGCCCGCAAAGACGTTTGCATCATGAATCGCGAACCGGGCGCGGGCAGCCGCTTGCTGCTCGATACGAACCTCCAGCGGATCACCCTCGAGAAATCGCAGGTTCGCGGTTATGACCGTATCGCTCTCGGTCACCTGCCCGCCGCCTGGACCGTGCGTGCCGCCGAATCCGACGCCTGCATCGCCACCAGGGCCGCCGCCCGCGTCTTTGGTCTCGACTTCCTGCCCCTGATCGGCGAGCGGTATGACCTGGTGATTCGCAAGCAACACCTCACCCTACCCGCCGTTCAGATCGTGATCGACACCCTCAGCCGAAATAAATTCCGCCGCGAACTGGAAGGCCTGGGAGGTTACGACACCAGCGACGCCGGCCGCCGAATCGAATAGAACTACAGTGGGCTCCTATTGACACTCTATAGGAGCATCCCATACTCTTGTATAGACACTCTATAGAACCACCCAAAATTCATGCGCCGCTTTATTAGTCTTCTTCGCAATCTGATCCGCAAAAAGCAGGGCGAATCGCAGCTAGATGCCGAGGTTCGCTCCTACCTCGATCTCCTCATCGAGGAAAAGATCAGCAACGGCATGGACCCCGATACCGCCCGCCGCCAGTCTCTCATCGAACTCGGAGGCATCGAACAAGTGAAGGAATCCGTCCGCGATGTCCGGTCCGGGCGGCTGCTCGATCGCTTCTCATCCGATCTTCGCTATGCCTGGCGAATGATTCTCAAGATGCCATTCACCGCGGCCGTCGTGGTTGCTTCTTTAGCAGTCGGTATCGGGGTGAATGCGACCGTCTTCTCCTGGATTCAGGCTGTCGTTCTGCAACCCTTGCCCGGCGTTTCCAGTGTCAGGGATTTCCGCCTCATCGAAGCACGGGAAGAGGCCGGCAACTATCCAGGATTGTCCTGGCTCGAGTATTGCGATGTGCGCCGGCAAGTGCATTCCTTCGATGGTCTGCTGGCTTTCCGGATGGTGCCTTTCTACGTCGGCGAGGCGGGCCGCACCGAGAGAATTTATGGGCTCCTCGTGTCTGGCAATTACTTTTCGGCGCTGGGTCTGCAGCCCGCTCTGGGCCGTTTCATTCGCCCCGAAGAAGCCTCCCGCAATGGAGCCGATCCGGTAGTGGTTATCTCCTACGCATTCTGGCGCGCGCGATTCGCCTCTTCGCCCGCCGCCATCGGGCAGACGATTCGCGTCAATGACAATCCGCTGACCATCGTCGGAGTAGCGCCCCCCAAATTTCAAGGAACCGTCCTCGGCATCGATTTCAGCTTTTGGACACCCGCGACTCTCGCCCCTGTTCTGCTGGCAGGCTCGCCGGAGCTTCAGGATCGCAGCCTGCGCGGCTACTCGGTAATGGGACGTCTGCGGCCCGAATTCAGCCAAGCCTCCGCCCAGGCGGAAGTTAATGCCGCGTTCAGCCAGTTAGCCCGGCTGTACCCGGAGACCAACGCTAAGACGCAAGGCCACCTGGTTTCATTTTGGCGAGCGCCGCGCGGTCCGCAACAATTGTTGGCTACCAGCCTCGGCATACTGCAAGCCATCATGTTGCTATTGCTGCTTGCCGTCTGCGGCAATGCCGCCAATCTTTTGCTGGCCCGGACTCGGGCGCGGCAAAGGGAGATCGGTGTGCGCCTGGCGCTCGGCGCGGGGCCGGGACGCGTCCTCAGCCTCCTGCTTACTGAGAATCTGCTGCTGGCATTGTTTGGCGCCATAGCCGGTATTCTGATCGCCGTCTGGGGCACCGAAGCCTTCCGCGCCGTGCCCATGATCGGTACCTTCCCCATCCGTTTCCAATCCAGTATCGACGCCGTTTCACTCGCCTTCGCCATCCTGCTGGGGCTCCTCTGCGGCTTGCTCTTCGGCGTAACTCCGGCCTTGGCTCTGGCCCGCATGGATCCGCAGTTGGTGCTGCGGGGCATTGCCGGCACGCGTTCCTACAGCCGTCTACGAAACGGGTTGATGGGTACGCAGGTCGCCCTCGCACTGATCGTGCTCGTAGTCGCCGGGCTCCTGCTGCAAAGCTTTCGCGAAACGCGCGGGACCGATCCGGGCTTCCGCCGCGATGGTCTACTGCTCGCCGGCTACGACCTCACAGGGCGCAATGCCGATGCCGATGCCGCCCGGACCTTTGCCGCCCGTTTACTAGACCGGCTGCGCGCCCTGCCCGCCGTCGAAGGAGCCGCCATCGCCTCTTCCGTACCCTTGGATATTCACGGTATGCGCGTCATGCCCTTCACCGTGGAAGGCCATGCACGCCCCAGCGCGGCTCCCGATCAGGCTTTGGCAAACATCGTCAGCGAGGGATATTTCGCCGGGATGGGAATCCCCTTTGCCAGTGGCCACGATTTCGCGGAACTCAATGATCGCAGCGCCCCGCAGCAGGCCATCGTCAATGACGAATTCGTCCGCCGCTACCTCGATGGCGCCGAACCTCTTGGCCGCAAGATCACTTCCCGGGGCAGCAGCTACGTCATCGTCGGCGTGGTCCGCAACTCCACCTACGAATCGATTGGAGAGCGCGCGGCTCCCATCATCTATCGTTCTTATCGCGACCGGCCGCAGCAGTCGGGCGAAATTCACATCCGTACCCGGCCGGGCGCCGAGATGCTCCTGTCTTCCGATCTTCGCCGCATTGTGCGGGAACTGGATCCCGCGATGGAAGCCTACGACATCCGTACGATGAACGATCACGTCGAAAAAAACGCCTTCCTGAAAAGCGTTCCAGCGCGGCTCTTCGCTGTCCTCGGTCCTCTGCTGCTCGTGCTTGCCGCCATCGGAATCTACGCGGTAGTGGCCTGTTCGGTCTCCCAAAGGACCACCGAGATCGGGGTTCGTCTCGCTCTCGGCGCAACCTCCGGGCGCGTTATAGGACAGATTATGCGCCAAACCATGGGCGTCGTGGTCACGGGCGCCTTGGCAGGCTGGCTGATCGCGTTCGTAGTCGATATTCACCTCGCCCGTGGCGTGATCTATCTCCCGGTGTTCGCCGGAGTGCCCACCGTCCTGCTGCTGGTGGCGGCCCTGGCATGCTGGCTACCCGCCTATCGCGCCAGCCGAATCGATCCGATGGTCGCCCTGCGGCAAGACTAAACTCCCGCTCTCAACAAATAGCCGTGCACACAAGGGCCCGGTCGTGAACAGCGCTGATCACGTTTTGGGACAATGCAAAAGAAATTCCTGCCCGTCTTCTCCGGCTAGGAAAAACGGCTTATCGGCGTCCGCGAGGCCGATCGCCCGATCGCCCGCCGGAAGGTCCACTGCCACCCGGCCGCCCGCTCCCATGCCGGTCACCCGACCGTTCCATTGGCCGCGGAGGCCGCGGTGGTTCCGGTGGAATCGCCATACCCGCCGGAACCACCACCACATGACGCCCCGGACCCATCCCTGCGCTCTCGCTATGCAACGTCGGCTCGTTGCGTAGTGCCAGGTGAATGATCCGCCTCTCCCGGCTGTTCATCGGGTTAAAGCGAAACGGCATCTTCGATCTCTTCACCGTTTCAGCCACCGTCAGCGCGCTCAAGCGAAGCTCTTCAATTCGCAGCACGCGATATTCATTGGCATCGAAGCGCAGTAGCGAATGATCTTCGGAAGGCATGCGCAGCACTTCCATGCTCAGTTGCTCAAAGGCCAGCAGGAGTTCCGCCCGATTCTCCAGCAGCAACTCCACATCGCCGCCGCTAAACCGCACCGTCAATTCCGGATTCTCAAAATCCGGATGCGGATCGTCACCCTCGCTAATCGCATACTTGAGTGCAAAGCCGGCGTTGCGAATCGTCGCATCCAGGAAGGCCGCGATGCGCGGTCCGGTTTCCGTGGTGGTGTACTTCTTTTCGCTCAAGTCAGCGTCCTGGTCCCTTATTTTTTCTTCTTCAGCACTGGTTTTACATCGATAACCGGCGCCGGCGTAGGCATCGATTTGTTCGTGAAGTACTGCTGCATGATGCCCACCAGATTTCCGGTTAACCAGTATAATACCAGCCCCGACGATTGGTAATAGAACATGTAACCCAGGCCCAGCGGCATCAGCATCATCATCTTCTGTTGCGCCGGATCCATGCCCGGGCTGGGAGTCATCCGCTGCGAAATAAACTGTGTCGCGATCAGGATTAACGGCAGCAGCCGGATAGCGATGTGCTCCGGTTGCGAGAGATCCGTCACCCACAACCAATGTGCCCCGCGCAGCTCAATGGAAACCGTCAACACCTTGTAGAACGCGATAAAGAAGGGGATCTGCAACACCACCGGCAAGCAGCCACCCAGCGGATTCACGCCGTTCTTTTTATACAGCGCCATCACTTCTTCGTTCTGTTCGGTCTTCTTCGGGTCGCGCAGGCTGAGGTTCTTATAGCGCGCGTTGATGGACGCTATCTGCGGTTGAATCAACTGCATCTTCTTCGCCGATTTCATGCTCGTAAACTTCAGCGGCAACAAAATCATGTTGATCGTCACGGTCACCAGAATGATGGCCCAGCCAAAGCTGTGGACGTAGCTGTCGTTCACCCAGTTCAGCACCAGAAACAGCGGCTTCGCCAGCAGTTTGAACCAGCCCCAATCCACAACCTGTTCCAACTTCGGATTGATCTTCGACAATAGTTGAATATCTTTTGGTCCGACAAACAATTCGAAAGCTTGCCGTCCATCGCCGCCAACTCCAGCGCCCACTCGCGGTTCTGGCTTGTCCGATCCAACCACCTGCAGCGAATCGTTGTAAGTAGTCAACTCCATGCTGCCGTTTTCACGCGGCAGGAAGACGCCCGCGAAGTACGTATCTTCCAGTCCCGCGAACGAATACGTCCCACTGCTTGAGACCGGACCGTCCTTGGCATCCTTGGCCACCTTCACGCTCAGCTTGCCACCCGAAATGTCGTAATACAGCGCGTGCTCCACAGATTCCGGAGTGGGCACAGTCGGGTCGCCAAATCCACCCCGCCACATCAGCAGATGGGGCAGCATCACGCCCGATTGCGTCACTTCCGTATTCACTTGCGACAGATAGCTATTCTTGGTAAACCGGAACGATTTCTTGGCCACCGCCTTGCCGTCGGAAAATTCGAAATCGATACCCAGCTTGTCTTCCGTCGGCTTCGCCACATACAACGCCTGGTTCACATCCGTCGATGGTCCCTGGCTCTTGAACTGCATCGCGAATGGACCGCCAATTTTTGCCACCGCCGCCGGATTCACCAACTCCACCGGCTTCCCCGCGTTATCTTTATAACCCTTCAGAATCCAGCTGGTTGCCACCGCGCCCTTGTTTGAAAACACGATCCGGTAGACGTCGGTATCGATTGTGTACAGCTCCGCTTTCAGTGCCTTGGCCTCGGGCGGAGCTCCTTCCGATGGTGCCTGCGATGCTGCCGGAGTCGCCGCGGCCGTGGGAGCCGGCGGTTTCGCCGCGCTCTCCGTCTTGGCCGCCGGAGTCCCCGGTGACGCGTTTGCCTGCCCTGATTTGGCCTGCTCAGGTGTTACTTTTACTTGTTTATAAAAGTAAGGAGTTACAAACAGGACAAGCGCCATCAGCACGAAGGCGATAACTAATCGCACCTCCATCGATAGCTCTTTCTTACCGGGGTTAGGATTCATAGGGTCGCAAATCTATCGTAGCAAGCCGGGTATTATGGGCTCAGATTGTCTGTCGTTAAATCAGATTGTCTGCCGTTGGCTCAGATTATCTATCGTTGAATACGAAGTGCCGGAGGTCTTGGTTCCTTCCGGGTTGGCCGGGGGAACAGGATCAAGCCCGCCCGCATGGAAAGGATGGCAGCGTAGCAGGCGTAACGTGCCCAGCCAGATGCCGCGCCCGGCGCCGTGTATTTCCACGGCCTGCATCATGTATTCTGAGCACGTCGGCTGAAACCGGCAGGCGGTGGGCAACATCGGCGAAATCCAGCGCTTGTAGAACACCAAGGCCGCCACCACTACTTTCCGCATCGGTCCATTACTCGTTTCACTTCCCGCTTCAGTTCATCGAAATCGGCGGTCAGCACATTGCGCCGTGGATTAATCACCATACTCCAACCCGGTTGCATCCCCGCCCACTGCACCCGAAAGGCCTCGCGCATTCGCCGCCGGATCCGGTTGCGTATTACAGATTTCCCCACGGCCCGCGGGATCGTGAAGCCGACACGCGCGGGTATGGGATCGGCTTCGATTGCGGCCAGAAAAAAAGCGGCGAAAAATTTCGTGGTTACTCGCGTTCCTTCTTGATAGATCTTGCGGAATTCGCTCGACCGCAGGATTCGCGAGCTCTTAGGAAAGCTGAGGTCGTGCTGTGCCGGATTAGTCTGCGTACCGGACGGCTCTTTCGTCGCTCACCGTCAACTTATGACGGCCCCGTGCGCGCCGGCGCGCCAATACCGCGCGGCCATCCTTCGTTTTCATGCGCTGACGAAACCCGTGAGTTTTTGCCCGCTTGCGGTTATTCGGCTGAAATGTACGTTTTGGCATGTTGCTCCCTTAATAGCCGGGCAGACGACCCACTGGACCCCTTACCCAAGACAGAATTCTACCGTGCTCAATCTCTTAGTATAGATAGCAGGGCGAAATCGTGTCAAACCAGGCGGGTATCGCTTGCTTCGGTTTCGCGTCTACTTAATCAGGGGAGAAAGTTCATTGAGACTGAAGGGAAGCGCGTCTGATCCGCTCTGGTACAAGGACGCCATCGTTTACGAAACGCACGTCAAAACCTTTTTCGACAGTAACAACGACGGAATCGGCGATTTCGGCGGCCTAAAGCAAAAACTCGATTATCTCCAGGACCTCGGAGTAACTTGCCTCTGGCTGCTTCCATTCTATCCCTCGCCTCTTCGCGACGACGGCTACGATATCTCCAACTACACCGAAGTTCATCCCAGTTACGGCACTCTCGACGATTTTAAAGGTTTCGTCGATGAAGCCCATTCCCGCAATCTGCAGGTGATCACCGAACTCGTCGTCAATCACACCTCCGATCAGCACCCCTGGTTTCAAGCCGCCCGCCGCGCCCCGCACGGTTCGCCCGAGCGCGATTTCTACGTCTGGAACGATAACGACCAGAAGTATCGCGATGCCCGCATCATCTTTACCGATACCGAAAAATCGAACTGGGCCTGGGATACCGAAGCCCGCGCTTACTACTGGCATCGCTTCTTTTCCCATCAGCCCGATTTGAATTTTGAAAATCCCGCGGTGATGGAAGAACTCCTCAAGGCGATGCGCTTCTGGCTCGATCTCGGCGTCGATGGATTACGCCTTGACGCCGTTCCCTATCTGGTGGAGCGCGAGGGCACCAACTGCGAAAATCTGCTCGAAACCCACCAGGTGATTAAGACCTTCCGCCGTGAGCTGGACCGGGAACACAGCGGCCGCATGCTGCTCGCCGAAGCCAATCAGTGGCCCATCGACGTCCGCCCCTATTTTGGCGACGGCGACGAATGTCACATGGCCTTTCACTTCCCCTTGATGCCCCGCATCTTTATGGCGCTGCGCCTGGAAGACCGTCATCCGATTGTGGAAATCATGGGCCAGACGCCGGAAATTCCCGACAATTGCCAATGGGCCCTGTTCCTCCGCAATCACGATGAACTGACGCTTGAAATGGTCACCGACGAAGAGCGCGATTATATGTATCTCGCCTATAGCGCCGACCCCCGGATGCGCATCAACGTCGGTATTCGCCGCCGCCTCGCCCCCCTTGTCGATAACAGCCGCCGCCGTATCGAATTGCTCAACAGCCTGCTGCTCTCCTTCCCCGGCACCCCGATCCTCTATTACGGCGACGAGATCGGCATGGGAGACAACTTCTATCTCGGAGATCGCAACGGAGTCCGCACCCCCATGCAGTGGAGCCGCGATCGTAACGCCGGTTTCTCTCGCGCCAATCCCCAACAACTCTATCTCCCGGTAATCATCGACCCTGAATATCATTACGAGGCGATTAATGTAGAAAATCAGCAGAATAATCCGCATTCTTTGTTGCATTGGATGCGCAATATGATCGCCCTCCGTAAACTATTTAAAGTTTTCGGCCGGGGAACGCTGGAATTTCTCCAACCGGCGAATCGTAAAGTGCTCGCCTACCTCCGCCGTTATCAGAACGAACAGATCCTCTGCGTCGCCAATCTCTCGCGCTTCGCCCAGCCCGTCGAACTCGATCTCAAGGAACTCGCCGGTCTCCGTCCCGTGGAAATTCTCGGCTATACCGAATTCCCCGAAATTGGCCGCGATCCCTATGCCGTTACTCTCGCTCCCTACGGTTTCTATTGGTTCGAACTCCATGGACGCCCCCTTCCAGTCGATTTCGATGACGACGCCGAAGTCCCCACCCTCCTCGTCGAAGGCGGCTGGGAAGGTCTGTTTGAAGGCAGCAATCAGCATCAGCTCGAAACCGCCATTCTTCCCCGCTTCCTTTCCTCCCAAGGCTGGATCGGACGCGAGGGCTTTCATCGCAATCCCGCGAGAATTACTTCCACCCGTATCCTCGATTGGGGCTGGATATCGAACGGTAATTCGCCCGCAATTCTATTGATTATCGAATCTATTCTTTCCGGTGGCGACGTCCAAACCTATTCGCTGCCCCTCGCCGTTGCCATGGGCGATACAGCGGAGGCCCTGCGGAAGTCCCACCCTGAATGCGTTCTCTGCCGTGTCGACGATTTCCGCGGCTTGGGCATCCTCCACGATGCTGTCTTTAGCGATGCCGTTTGTGAGTCGCTTCTGGCGGCCATCCGCGAAGGCAAGGAAATTCATACCCAGAACGGAACTCTGCGCTGCGTCCCAGACCAGGCGCTCGAAGGGATTCCCACTGAATCGAGCCCCATTTATCGCATCGCTCCAGAGCACCGCAACTCTCTCATCTTCTTTGGCAGCCAACTCGCGCTGAAACTTTTCCGCCGCGTCGGAAAGGACGCCAACCCGGATTACGAAGCCATCGATTACCTCAGCCGGAAAGTCGGCTACGATCGTGTGCCCGCGCTCGCCGGCGCCATCCATTATGAGCGCGGCGGCGCAATCTCTACTCTCGCCATGTTGCAGCGCCAGGTTCCTAACCAGGGCGATGGCTGGAGTTCCAGCCTCGAAGAAGTCGGACGCTTCTATGAGTTCTGCGCCACCAGTCCCGCTGTCCCCGAAGTGCAGGACGATCGCAGTTCCGCCGTCGCTTTGCCCGAAGGCGAAATCCCCGCCATCGCTCGCGATCGCATCGGCTTCTATCTGGATACCATTGCCACCCTCGGCCGCCGCACCGCGGAGATGCACCTTGCCCTCGCCACGCCCGGTACTGAGCCGGACTTCGCCCCCGATCCTCTCACCGGCAGCGATCTTTCGCATCTCTCGGGTGAAGTAATCGACCATGCCACCACCGCTCTCGATGCGCTGCGCTCCAGCCTGGCAACCCTTCCCGATGAAATTGTCGGTGGCGCCGCCCTCGTTCTCGCCCGCCGCAGTTGGCTGCTCGATCGCCTCAAAGGCGCCGCCGGACTCGAGACCAATTCCGTCCGCATCCGCATCCACGGCGACTATCATCTCGGGCAAGTCCTCAGCAGCCAAAACGACTTCGTCATCCTCGATTTTGAAGGTGATCCGACACTCCCCATCGACGCCCGCCGCATCAAGCAATCGGCCTTGAAAGATGTCGCGAGCATGCTACGCTCGTTCAGCTACGTCGCTTATTCGGGCCTGCTCTCCTACACCGCCCGCCGCCCCGAAGACTACAAACGGCTCGAACCCTGGGCCCGTTTCTGGGAACGCTCCACCTCGGCCGCCTTCCTTAAGGCCTATCGCGAACGCGTCGCCGGAGCCAACCTCGTCCCCGCCGACAACGCCCAATTCGCCCGCCTCCTCGAAGTCTTCTATCTGGGCCGGGCCTTCTACGAACTAGACAACGAACTAAGCTCCCGGCCAAGCTGGGTGGGCATCCCCTTAAGCGGAATTCTAGCCGTCACCTAACGCCTGGTTTGACAGAACTCAGTTCTCGAATTATTTGGAGCCCTGTTTGCGGATCGACCCGGAAGCCGGCGGATAACCACGGACGCGCGCCTATTTAGAATTTAGTCCACGGAAGTGGCGTTTTGCTCCCGCATCAATAAGACCAGACTAATGTGATAGTCTTACGGACTATTTGGGGCACCAGCATTACACTTGACTTGATTTCTAATAGGAAAAACTACGCCAGAAGAATCGAGCCCAAAGTACATTGGTGGCAGTAATGCGCCAGCGAGCATGAAAAATCTCTATGTAGTGGACGTGAGGATGATTTTTGCCTGTGAGGTTGCTTCACGCACTACGTGGCACCTTGCTCAATAGTTTCGATGCACAAAACACGGACACAAAGAGATGATCATAGGTCGGACCGGCACGCCAATGCCGGGATCCCCATTTGTTTTCCAGGTGAGTGACTTTCGAGGAAATCAGGTCACGTTATACGCCGATACCTGGGACAGGCATATTGCTCCCTTCCACCCAGAAGTTGTACCTTATAGAAACCTGGTTGAGCCCTGCATTGTCAATCCAAGTGGCGTGAGAACGAGCACCGATAGTATTATGGCCTCCGTTTTCGAAGCCGACGTTCAGGGTTTGGCACCCGAAGATCTGTTAAGGGTTATCGTCAGGTACGAAGATCGTTTTTATGAACGGAAATACCAAACGCGTAGTTACAACCGCATATCCGGTGGATTCCGTACGATATGGTAGATCGAAGGTTGGAACTTTTCTGTATGTCCGAAGCTCTAATCCAGCAGGGGAATCGAAATGACCATCTCCTATGACCAGATAGCAGATGTCTTGTACATCACTTTCGCCAAGCCGAATGCCAACGTAATCTACTTGGAGGTAGACGGTGGCATTCTGCGACTGGATGAGGAGACGAATAAGGTAATCGGTATCACCATTCCGTTCTTCCAAGAGAAGATCGAATCGGGCGAACAGATGGATCTTCCAGGTGTTGGCATGCTTGCCTTCTCCGAGCTTTCCAAGGGTTTGGTCGCTCCTAGCCTCCCCTATGGCAACCGGATTGGTCACAGCGTATTTAACTCCGACCTTACGAGGGCGTTTCCCGAACAATCCCGAAAAAGACGGCTCGGACAAACTTCACCCACCCGCCCGTCGCCCTAATAGTGAAACCGATACCGAATCTGCGCATAAATTTGTCGCGGATCCGCATAATGTGTACCGCCGAAAGTCACACTATTATCCAGTAGAAATCTGCGATTCGGCAGATTCAAAGCCGTCACCGAAACCGTAAACCGCTCCGCAAAAGACTTTCCCAATGAAAGATCGAAGCTCGTGTGCTCCTGCAAGTGCCCCGGATAATCGATTGACCCGTCGGTAAAGCCCGAACCGTAATAAAGATTTCCGCCCGCCGTCACCCGCCCCGGCAAGCTGAAGTTGAACCCCGCATGCAGGGTGTGGCGTTGGTCGTGGTCCAGCAAAAAATAACCGCTGTCGGGCGGCGAAAAGTCCGTCAATCCGCCAGACACAGCGCCCGCGCCCTGGGCATGCGCGTTGGCGTAAGCCAGATAAACTTCTCCCCGTTTGAAGAGTCGCGGAGAGCGGATCGCAACTTCCCAGCCATATAAACGCGCCTGATCGATGGTAAGTGGAAAAAACACGTTCGAATTTCCGATCACACCATGATCGAAATAGTTGTGCGCCCTCTGATGATAGTTGTTAACGTCGAATGACCATCCCCGCAGTGGAATCGTCAATCCAAATTGATGCTCCTGATCGCGCTCGCCGCGTAGAGAGATGAATCCCAATCCTTGCGCCACCGCATAATCCAGCAATGGCCCGCTCACCGTCGATAGCGGCGGCGCCTGATAATACTGGCCCCAAAATCCGCGCAGTACCCAATGCAAGTAAGGAATTCTAATCGATCCGCCCACCCGTGGATTCGCCGCGTTCTCTGAAATCGCTCCCGCGAAATGTGTCAGCCGTACACCCCCGGTCAGCGTCAGCCACGGGAACAATTTGTATTGATCTTCCAGAAATAAGGATGCAAGCTGCCCCGCCGATGCATTTCTCTGGCGCACGAAATCACCAGACCCGTCGTTTGCCACCAAGCCTACAAACTGGTCGTCGTGTTGCCCGAAACCATATACCCCGACCACCGCGTTGTGCCGCTTCGAAGTAGCCGAAAGCGTCGCTTGCGCCCCGCCGTACTGCGAGTCAAGATACTGCGTCGTGCTGACAGGCGTGCCATTTGGGCCGCCGTCGTAGTTCGCCCGATTGAAATGATAAAAGGGCGATGCTGTCAGCAGAACCCCCGGCGAAATCGTATGCGCCCAGGAAAAACTCACCACCGCGTCACGCTCGCGCTCTTGATCGCGGACGCCACTCGCCTCGGCATCGGTGTCATTCGGAATTTGATAATCGTCGCGGCGCAGTGTCGCCACGAAGCGCAGTTGATCCTTCGGATTCAAGTTGTAAATAAGAGTCGCCATGCCACCCAGACCCCACACCCGGTCGTGCAAAATATCCGGACCCGGAGTGGAAAGCCCATAGTCGCTGCGATTGCCATTGAAGCTCGCAAAGTACGCGAACTTCTCCGTGTGGCTTCCGAAGTTGATCTGGTCGTTCGTCTGCCCGAACGAGCCATACGTCGAGTAAAATTCGCCTTCGTTGTTCCGTTCAAAACCCGTCCGGGGCACGACATTGAACACGCCATAGGTCCGGTCGCCATAAGCCGGCGAGTATCCTCCCCGCTGGATTTCCAGATAGTCGATGTCCTTCGGATCGATCTGCGGGCCAACATTACTCGCGATATTTGTGTTCGGGATCGGCACCCCGTCTATCGCCCAACTCACCTGGTGGCCGCCGCGAACGTGCAGTTGATCGTGCGTCATCCAAGCGCCCGGAACATAATCCGTAATCATGTTCATGCTGTTGCTCAGCTCCGCGCCCGGCGTTTCGCGAATCTCGCCGCGGCTGATGATCGTCGTCGGCGTCATTGTCTCGGCGCCCGCCGTCAGCGCCTTATCTTCCACCTGAACCACTTCCGTTACCGCTCCCAGCGCCAGTTGAAAATGCAGGATCGGAGCTTGGCGCGACGCGATCACCACCTGCTGCGCCGACGGCTGAAATCCGTCTAGCGTTACTGTCACTTCATACCGCCCGATGGGGACTAACGCGGTCTCGAAAGTTCCGCTCGCATCGGTCGTCGACAGTTGTACAAAGTCCGAGTTGGTTGCCTTGATCGCAACGTGCGCATTTGCTACCGGTCGATGATCCGGATCGTGAACAACACCCCGTATCGAGCCCAACACAACCCCTACGGCAAGAGGACTCAAGGCCAGCAGCAAAGCCGGCAGGTACAGCCAACGTCGATCGAACATTCTTCTCTCCAAACAGAAACGCAAGTTTTCATCCGCATACTGCAAGCACCGCGGATATGTGCGAATTGGGGATTAGAAGAATACAGGAGGGCCGCGTTGCAGATGCCCAATGCTCGGTCGAATCGCCGCCGGCGTCGATCGGGAAATTCCCCCCGCCCGCTGTTCGCTGATCGCAATCGACGATGAGTCCGCCGGCATCAGCGAATGTAATTGACTTACGTTCCCATGCTGCGGATAGAGGGGGCACCGCAAGTTTGCCGCGCGAATCCCGGCGTCATCCGAACTTCGATCGGCAGACTCCGACATCGCGCAATGATGCTTCCCATCGCGGCGGCAACAAGCTGGAAGATTTGATTCCGTGTTGCCATGGAAAACCGGCGTGATCAGCCCGAGGCTGAACACGGCAAGTAACAGATTGGCGATCGCCCGAATCAATTGTTCAGAGTACCGCACTCGCATTCCTCATCGCCAAATCCCGCACCCTTCGGTAGTAGCTCGCCCGGCTCACTCTCGCCGCTTCGCACATCGTCTCCACACTCAACCCGCCTTGCCGCTGCATCAATGTCCCGATGGTTTCAATGATGCCGTCCCGCCATTCGCTCTTTTCTCCTGGCGTAACTCCTCGATCCGCTGCAAGGCTTGCTCGAAAAAATCGATCATTAGTTGCTGCTGTCCCACCAGCCGTTCCAATTCTTCGATTCGCCTCGACAAGTTGCCGGCCGCGTCCGGTCTCGCATCGCTCTTCCGCGGCCGCCCGCGCTGCCGCAGGTTTTCCTCGCCACCCTCCCGCACCCGGCGCGTCCATTCATAAAGCAGCTTGCGGTGGATTCCAAGTTCCTCCGACAGCGCCGGAACCTTCTCCCCGTTTTGTATCCGCTCCACCAGCCGCGCCCGAAACTCCCGGCTATAAACGCGGGTTTCCCGCATACCGGCCGCGCACTTGCTTCTCCCTGCTTCTCTCGTCGCTACTTCCCATATGCAGATAGCGAGAATGGGGGGAACAGAAGCTCAGATCTCCTATCGGCATACCGATTTCTTCCAGGAAAAATAACTTAGTTCGCGATTCCTTCCTCTCTCGTTTCGCCGTGTCACGGTTTTATTGCCTCCAAAATACACCCCTCCGCCACCATCAATGGACACGGATTTCCTCATTCATTTAAATCCCCGCCGTCGCGCTATGTTTTCAACGGCAAAACTCCCCGCACCCCCAGCATCGCCCCCGAAATAACCGTTATTATTGTCTCGGTTATAAGGTTCCAGCCGGCTTCGGAAAGCATCGCCCCAGCCACTACTGTCCATCCAGACAAACGATATTCAGCGCCGGAAATTTCTCGTTGACAGAATAAACCGCGCCCCTTAGCATCAAGTTGCCTCCGTTTGGTTCCGTATAAATGTAGGCATATGACTGGCTTATATAACTATGCTGCTATTAAATGCAACACGACGAAAGACAGGATGGCGCAATCGCGTCCTCCCCCTGATCCTCCCCTTGACCCTTCCCCTTCTAGCGGTCGCTTTCGGCGGCAACGCCAGCGCCGCAACCTGTACCACCGCGTCGGCCTCCAACGGCTGGATCAACGCTTCGCTCGCCACTGAGACCGGCCAGTTCACCGCCAACTGGGACGCCACTCCTTCGGCGGCCAACATCGATTCCGTGGTTACGCTATCTTCCGCCGCGGCGACAGCCTACAGCAAAAGCGCCATCCTGGTACGCTTCAACCCCAGCGGCCAGATCGACGCCCGTAACGGAGCCGCATACGCAGCCGCCAGCGTCATCAATTACGCCGCCGGATCCACGTATCACTTCCGAATCGTCGCTAACGTCGCCACTCACACTTACTCCGCCTATGTAACGCCGGCCGGGCAAGCGGAGTCGATCGTGGGCGTCAACTTCGCCTTTCGCAGTGAGCAAAGTGCCGTAACCAAACTCAACGATTGGGCCGTCGTGGTAGACCCCGCTGGAGCCTCCGGAACCAACACCGTTTGCAACTTCGCGCTCGTAGTAACCATCGCCATCTCGCCCACTAGCGCAACCATTCAATCGGGCGCGACACAGCAATTCATTCCGTCTATTCACGGCGCGAAGAACCGAGCCGTCACCTGGAGCGCGACCGGTGGCACCATCTCCACCTCCGGCCTCTACACAGCGGGAGCAACCTCCGGCTCATTCACCGCCAAAGCCACCAGCGTGCAAGATCCCACCAAGAGCGCCACCGCCACCATCACCATTCCCGCCGCCCAACAGGTGACCGTCAACATTTCGCCCACCACCGCGACAGCGCAGCCCTCCGCCACACAGCAATTCGCCGCAACCGTTACGGGTACCGCAAACACCGCCGTTACCTGGAGCGCGACCGGTGGCACCATCTCCACCTCCGGTCTCTACACAGCGGGCGCAACCTCCGGCGCATTCACCGCCAAAGCCACCAGCGTGCAAGATCCCACCAAGAGCGCGGCTGCCACCATCACCATCGCTACCCAAACCACCACCGCCCATCCCCGAATCATTCTGGACGCCCCCACCCTCGCCACCCTTCGTGGACGCGCGCAAGCCAACACCGCGCAATGGACCGCCCTCAAGGCCGTCTGCGATTCCTACACCACCGGCGGCACCGTCAACTTTCCCGGACAGAACGGCTACCCCAACCGGCCCAGCGTCGGCGAAGGCTATCAAGGCGATGGCTATTTCGACGTCCTTTTACCCCTCGGCCTGTGCTATCAATCCACGATTCTGTCTGACCCAACCACCGCCGCTAAGTACGGATCGAAAGCCGTCGCCATCCTCGCCGCGATGTCCGATCCCGCCCACCAAAGCATCTCCGGCACCCCGGTTTGGGATCGCGATAACGGCTACGGCATCCGCAATTACGGCGTCGCCATGGGTATCGGTTACGATTGGTTTCACGACCTGCTCAGCACCGCCCAGCAAACCCAAATTCAAACCGCTCTCGGCCACTGGTTCACCGGCTTTGAAAACGATAGCGCCGACGATTTCGAATATGCCCATCCCCAAAGCAACTACTTCGCCGGTTACTATTCAGCCAAATGCATGGGCGCTCTTGCCGTGCAAGGCGATAGCCCGCTCGGCGACACTTGGTGGAACGATTGGTATAACAATCAACACCTGCAACGCGTCGCGCCTTACTACACCGCGAACCTCACCGGCGGCGGTTGGCCCGAAGGTTTCGCCGCCTACGGGCCGCTCGCCACCAGAAATCAATCCTTGCCCACGCTCGCCGTCCGGTCGGCCAAAGGTATCGATCTCATTCATGCCGCCCAGCCTTATAGTTTTCCCCTCGACCAAGGCCGTTGGCTGATGCAGTTCACCTGGCCCACGCGCGATTTCATCGACGATCGCGGCACCGTCCACAGCATCAATAGCGACACCATCTGGCCCGGAACCGGCGATCCCAACACCTATACGTTCCTCGCCGGATTTCTCGCCATGTGGAACGATCCCGCGGCGCCGATGATGCATAAATACGCTCGCGATGCCAAAGCCGCCCTCGCTCGTCTCGGCGCTGGAACTCCCGATGAGTGGATCGAATTCCTCTTCTGGGACGACACCGCCCCCGAGACTTCCGACTATTCCAGCCTGCCTCTTTCTTACTTCGCTCCCGGCATGAGCCAGGTCGCCGCGCGTTCCGATTGGACTCTCGGCGCAACCTGGATGTCGTTCACATCCGGCCCCTACGTCAACAATCCCAGCCAGGGTGAGCAGCACTTCGATAGCGGATCAATCGCCCTTGTTAAAGATAAAAATCCGCTGCTCGTGAACCCCGAAGGCTGGTTCGCCCACAATCCCAACGGCACCGCCGGTGAGAACGCCGTCTTCGATGACATCTACGGCAATTGGGACGCGAATCACGCCGTCGGCAATCGCGTGCTCTACAACAATTTCCAGGTCCGCCATGTCGACGCCCAAGGCCGCGTGCTCGATCATTACGGCCAATGGGCTCTCCAGCGCTCCGACGGCGTTCGCACGAAAATCGGACACTATGAAGATGGCGGATCCTATGTCCTGGCCGTCGGCCAATTCCTCGAGGATATGTATCGCCCCTTCCAAACCATCTGCGCCGGCCAATCGCCCATCACCACCTCGTCCCGGCAAGTCGTCTATCTGCGTCCGTCCCAATTCGTCGTCTATGACCGTACCCAAATTTGCGACGCCTCACTTGATCAATACCTGGCGTTTCACTTCGCCGCCAACCCTGTTGAAACCGCGGCGCCCGCCCCCGGCTTGCATCGCTTCGATGTCAATACCGGCTCCTTCGCCGGCTCCATGACCACCCTACTTCCCGCCAATGCCGCCACCACCACGACAGACCGTCTCTCCACCGATTCCTCCACCTGGGGTAGAGTCTGGCGCACGGAAGTTCGACCCACCGATGCCCCCGCCGCCACCCGCCGCTGGATGACCGTTTTCGATCTCTCGGCCACCGCGAGCGAAGTCGCCAATGCGACTACCTTAACCATCGCCGGGGGAGCCGCCGTCGGAGCGCTCCTGCAATCGCCAACCGGCAATAGCGTTGTCGTTTCGGGCATCGCTCCCGCCGGTACACCCATCGCCGGACCCCTCGGCTACACCGTGCCCGCCGCTGCAACACGGCACGTCATCACCGATCTGACACCCGCCGCCGGATACACCATCACCGTAAACGCCGCCGGCGCAACGCACACCCTCAACATCACACCCGGAGGCCCCAGCAACTCCTCCGCCAACGGCGTTCTCACATTCCAGGTCAGCCCCAGCGGGCAGATCACGCCATAGCATCACTAACCACGGGGCGTCGTTTCCAGCAATGGATCCGACGCCCCTCTCCATCCGCCGCTTGCTAGCGATTCACTTCCAGCATTAACGCCTTTTCGATCTGCTTCCGCGTGCGGTCTACGACATCTGTGAAAATAATCATCGGCTTCGGATTCGGACACCTGGAGCATTGTCGGAACACGGGCACGTACGCGTCGCTGCGGCTGTAGAACGGAATCATCAGGTGAACCTAGCACCTCGGCTTACTGGATGGGCAACTAAGATTCGCAACCAGGGCATCAGTCTCAGCACCTGGCTGCGGCGTTGGATCACGAAATGCTTCTGGCGGATCAAGCGCGGGAAGAGTGATCGTCACCTTTTCAGTCGTATATTCTCCACCGCTCGCGGCAGGTGGGCGTCCTATCAAACTGTTGTCGCCGAATGAATCCGCCAGAAAATGACGGAAGGCAGACTGGGTGTCGTTTCCGGACGATATTTTCTCCTCGAAGCTGTGTTCGTTCCCAGGGGCATTCGGATAAAACTGGCATACTCCCAGGTCTGTGGAACAAAACCCGACGCTTGGCGGCTTTTTATCAGTGCGCCAAAAAACCAGTGCTTGAAACTGCCGTCCAGGGCTGTACATCCCTCCCAGTTCCGTCGTTCCTTCCCAGTACTGCTTCCAGCGCCAATGCTCAGTGAGCCTTTTGACGTACTGGTCCGCGCAGGAGGCCTGTCCAAAGCAACCAGCGATTGCGAGCATGCCCGCCAGCACACATAAGAATTTGCGGCTCATGAGCGTAAAAGATTGGGAACTCGCGTTGTAAATCGCGACATTTTCGATCAGGCCGCTAATGCAGGATGGGCTTGTCCAAGCTATCCCAGTTATAAGCGCGCGCCACTCGCTCCACCAACTCATTAATTACCGCCTCACCCGAATCCCCATTCGCCATGATCACCACCCCATAACCCTTCGCCCGGTGCGCCAGCAGTTCGCTCTGAAATCCCCCGCTGCTTCCATAGTGTTCGAAGTACCAACCCTCGCCCCGCTTCGAGATTCGAAAACCTACCGCATAAGGCCCGACGCCTACGGCTGTCACCATCTCTTGCATCATCGCCCGGCTCAGGACCTTTGTCGACTTACCCGCGAGCGTATTCTGTACCTCGATGGCGAACTTCGCCAGATCCGTCGGCGTGGTCCAAAGTCCTACCGCGGCTAACTGCGGAAACACATACCACTTCGGTCCAATCGCCTTGCCGCCGTTAATATGAGCTCGCGCCGCGTGGCGATCCAACTCTGCGGGAAGAGGCTGTGCAAAGGTACTGTTAGACAACGTTCGCCTGAACAGTGCCATCGGCTACATCACTCCAAAGGACATGCTCGCCGGGCACCAGCAGGAGATTAAAGCCGAGCGGGATCGAAGTTGGACGCGGCGAAGGAACAGCGGAAGAATCGCCAGGGGGCGGCGTGATGGATGAAACGGATTGCTCCCGTTAGCCGACAATGCAGAATTAACACAGCGGCAAGGCCAAGCATATGGTCAACGAAGCGAATCGCCGCGCTTCCGTGAGGAGTTCCTGCATCTCGGTATGCGCGCGGCGGTGGACCAGGTCCTCTAGCGTTCGGCAACGCGCGGCTTACTGATAGGCACGCCGGCCGGCGATGGTTGTTTTGCCGGGAGGAGTGCAAGCAGCGTGACTCCAATCACGCCAAAGATCACAATGTCCTGGGGGCTATCCTTCCTGTGCATCCCGTGCGCCGCGGCCTGCGCCGACATGATTGTCATCGTGAACCCATGGGCAAGGCTTGACCACGCCCCATAGGCGATCATCAAGCGATGCTTGGCCGGCTGATTAACGGCCACCAACAGACAGACCCCAAGCGCCGTGTTAAGGCTCAGGAACATCGGCATGACGTCACTATGCCCGCTAAGCCACCTAGCGTGCCACAGATCGTCGAACAGGAGATAGCCCCAAAAGGAATAAAGCAAACCCACCACCACCAACACGACCTGTAAGGCGCGCTCACGTTTCATACCGTCCTCCGTTTTGTGCGATGCAAGGTTATTACCACCTTTTTTACTTCAGGTTGTCGATTGTCAGCTGTGATTCGTCGATACTGGAACCCTGCGAGCATCCGCAGTGTGAGCAGAATGCTTCTCCCCCTCGAATAGGCTTGCCACAGGAACTGCAAGGCCCAAGGAGAGGCCCTCGGAACACAAAATACAGGATGAATCCAATCAAATTGGGTATGAGAAAAGCGGCAATCACCCAGGCCCAAGGAGGCATTTGACGCCTTTTTGAGTCCCCATGAATATATCCGAGGGAAAGGAAAAAGGCCGCGGTGAAGACGCCAAACGTCAAGCCAAACCAAAGCGCTTCTGGCATGGTACTGAGAAATCCTTTGGAAGCAAGTAAGGAACGGCCCTGGCTAGAAGCAAAATAGACTACCCAAATCGGGATCGCCAGTGCTGCGATGACCATTGCAGACCTGGGTAGAACATTCCGTCTTGCGGTTCCCAACAAGACAGCCGCAACTACAAGCCCGGCCAAGAACGCTATCGAAAGCACCGCCGATTGCTGTGTCACGCAACACCTCTTTTCTCACCAAGCGCCGCGAGCAGACCTAAGGCCGAGCAAAAAGATGGCAGCAGCCAAAAGACGAGCACATCTGCCTGGACTTGAGCAGTGTCGAAATGCATCGGGACCGTCAGCAGCTTGGCCACCTGGTAGACAAGTGCCGATCCCACAATTGACATCGAGAGCGCTCCAGCAAATGCAGCCCAGACCTTGAATTGCACGTTGTGCTGGCGCTTTGTCTCGGTATGATGCGCAAGAATCTCACGGACTTGGGCATTCGAATCTTGTTCACTCGTAAAGGTGAATTCCCGCAACCCCCGAATCGTACACGCAGTTAGCTCGAGGTAGCGCTTGCAGGCATCACAGTCGCGGATGTGGTCATGGATGAGCTGTCTTTCGCCATCTGAAACCTCTTCTACGAAATACCTGTCGATAAGCTTGCGAAATCTCTTTTCACCCTCCATGCGAATCACCCTCCTCAAATGCGGATCTCAGTGCTGCAAGACCGCGATAGATTCTGGACGTCACCGTTGTAATAGGGGCGCCCAAGACCTGAGCCATTTCCGCAAGAGACAGGTCTTCTTGAAACCTCAGCAGCAAAGCCTCGCGATACAGCGGTGGCAGAATCTGCAGCCGGCCGACCAGACGCATCGCGTCTTCGCTTCGGGCCGCGTCTTCGAATGGAGAAGGATCGGAAGAGGGTAACAGCAGCATTGCATCGCGATCATCTGGCGAGCATACTGTTGCCACCGCTTTTCGTTTTTTCCGTAGGTAATCTATTGCCAAATTGCGGGCGATCGCGAATAGCCATGGATCGAACCGCTGCCGCCCGTTGTACTGGCTGCCCCGTTGCAGCACGCGGATCCAGGTCTCCTGCGCAAGGTCCTCCGCATAATCTCGCCTCCCGGTGAGGTATAGCAGGTAGCGCACCAATCGATGCTGACAGCGCTCCACCAGGTCTGCAAGAAGCTGCATATCCCTCTCACGTAAGCCTCGCGCAATCTTTGCCGTTTCGGCTTCGGCTGTCGTACTCAATGTCATGGGAAGAGCCGACACTTATCCTGTATACGATCTAACCCCGGCGGATTACTCAACTTTTGACCGCGAGAACGAGAAGAACGGGGTCGGAGAACGAGAAGAACGGGGTCGGAACGAGAAGAACGGAACGAGAAGAACGAAGAACGGGAAGAACGGGGTCGCGGGAAGAACGGGGGGAAGAACGGGGTCGGACAGACCCGACACCGCTGGAAAATAAGGAAACTGGGCCATAGCGGACCGGTCCGGTTTCTACGACGAGAGAATTTCCGCGTTACGGCACCACTACTAAGCTATAAATGCCCAGAAGTACGCGATGTTTCGAACCCGGATTGGCTTATCATGTCACCCAGCGTGGCGTCGACCGCCAGCGTGTTTTCTTTCAAAAAGGCGACCGGACTTCCTATCTGACCCTCGCCAGTTCCTTGCTGCCTCTGGCTCAAGTCCGAGTCCTGGCGTGGTGCTTAATGACCAATCATGTCCACTGGATCGTCGTCCCGGAAAGGGAAGATTCGTTACCCCAATTCTTCCGCCATCTGCAGGGCCGGTACGCGCAAGCGATCAATGCCCGCCGGGGCCGGGTGGGGCATCTCTGGCAAAACCGCTACTTCGCTTGCGCGCTCGACCAGTCTCATCTCTGGACGGCCATACGATATGTGGAATGGAACCCGGTGCGGGCTGGAATGACCGTGAATCCAGTAGATTACCCGTGGTCGAGCGCATCGTTACATCTGTTGAGTCCAGAGCGGGAAAGCCCGGCGCTACTAGATTGGAACTTCTGGCGCGAACAAGGCGGAGCGGCAGCGTGGAGCGAAATGCTGTGCGTTGCAGATAGCGCGCGACGAGCGGCGGAACTGCGGGCCTCGACCTACTGCGGGAAGCCATTTGGTAGCGATGAATTCGTCCAACGGCAGGAGGAAATCTTTGGGCGGGTGTGGCGAACGGCGGGCCGACCTAGAAAACCAGTGAAAACAGAAACCGGACCGGACCCGTATGGCACAATTTCAGATTTCTGCATCAGTGCATGATCTGTCCGACCCTATTTCTCCCCTATTTCTCCTGAAGAGCCTGCTGGTCTCCGCCTTCTGGCCAGCCTGGGAATGGATTCGCTTTCCCAAACGCCGCTGGCTGTTCAGCAGCTATGCAGCCGCGCAGGCGCTGACTTTCTCTTGCTCGATCAGGTCCGCGCCCGCATGGATTGCCCAGCGACGGTAAACGCTGTCCGCGAGACCTCTGCGAAGTAGCCTGGCTGCATCGCGAAATTGATCGAAGACTAAGCGAATGGCTCGGCCGTCGTTCAAATGCTGCGAATACTTCCCATCAACCCGCAAGGCGGTAAGATCGCTCGCGCCGCAGCCGTGAGCCCGGTGATCGAAGCGGGGAACGTCTATCTTCCGCACCCGCAGATGCGCCCTGGGTCAACGACTTCCTTGAGGAATGCTCCGCGTTCCCCAATGGAGCTCGTGATGACCAGGTCGACTCGATGACCCAAGCTCTCCTCCGTTGGCAGATGCAAGAGGAAGAAACCCTTTTCTATAGTTTCGAGCACCGAGTTCACATCAGCCGCTACTAGTCTCTTTCGGGTTACGGCATGCCGATAGCGAACACGCATCGCCCCAAACGCCGGTTGAAAAGCTTTTCATGTCGACGTTCATTCACTCCGGTGGCGGAACGAAGCAAGGCAATTGAGCACTTGAAAGAGCGGATCGCTGAATAGCGGACGTATGGTTCCTTTTTGTTGTGGGCGACAAATACTTGCAGCGTCCGGCCGCCCACAGGGAGCATGCACATGGAGCTCATCCTTAATGCAGCTTGAGGTTGCCCCCGAAAACCGGGGTCTCACCCTTGCGGATCGCATCGGACCAGGAGTCCAGCCGCGAGCCGCCCACCTTCCAGAACTTACGGCAAAGCGTGAGGTATTCGAGAACTGCTTCGCGCTCTCCGTGCTTCAGGAGTTCGTTCGCGAGCGTCATATCCGGGCCGAAGGAATTCAACTGCGGCGAACCGGGTGTTTGGGCAGCTTCCAGTAGTTCCCGGCGCGCCGTTGCAATGTCGTCGCGCCGCAATGCCACCAACCCGAGAGTCACATGTCCGTCGTGGACCGCATTGCCGTAGCTCCAGTCTTCTGGATTCTCGCGCGCGCCAGATAGCCATTCATTTGCATAAGCAGCGGCTTTGTCGTCGGCACCTGTCGCGAGCGCAAAATGCTCCAGATCGGAAAGAGCATAGTAACGACGTTCTTTGTCGCCGCCTGTGGAGTCCTGTTCGAGATCGGCCAGCACCTGCTGAGGCGATCGCGGAAATACCTCTGCAATCCGCGCTACACGCTCTGACGCTTCCGCCTTTTGGGCAGACATGCTGAATCCCGCCGCACCTGGCTTCTTCGGATCGATGAAGTAGACCGAAGCCGTGGTGTAGGCGGCAACCGGTGCCCCGGCGCGGAGCACGGGCCGGTAAGTCCGCGCCTTCACCGCTGTGATCGCCGATTGACGCAGGGGTTCGGGACCGCTAAGCACTTCAGCATCGTCAACCGTGCCATTCGGGCTTACGGTTATGAGAAGCTCCACAGAACCCTGTGCTTCATAGGCGGCGCTCTCCGGTTCGCTTCCCGGCAATGGTTTGAGCGATGGCACGTAGGCTTTGACGTTCGTGGGACCGGGCTGCGATGACTGCCGCCTCGGCGTTTTCATCGCCTGCCTCAGGCCGTTGGTGAGATCTCCGAAAGTCGTCGGCGCACAGTCGGCCGGGACCTGAAAAAGCGAATCGTCAAGCGGTGCGGTGGAAAGCTCGACCACTTCCTGCGAGATCGTCATGGCCGGCTCGGAAGGCAGGGCGGCGAAGCCCTGAACGAAATTCGTCTTCGTATACATATCCATCGTGAGCTGCAGAATGGCAGACTGATCTTTCTGCAGGTCTTCCATCGTGATGGCCATGCCTCCGGTCATCTCGTTCACCGTCTGCGTGGGGTTTACGAAGTACTTTTGCCAGAGTTCGTAGCCTGAAAGTTGCCAGAGCCCAGGAACGCGATGGCGCTCGGCGGGTGAAGCGCACCAGATATGGGTAACGACCTTTATTCCCATACTGGCTATAGCAGCGGCTGCCTCCGGCATGTTTTCGGGTACCTTCATTGATACCGAACAGGTTTGTACGATCTCCTCCGCCTGAATACCCTGAATCACTTCTTTGTGGCTCGTTTTGTTCGATTCGCACCTGGTCACCCTGGCATCGAGGAATTTCGACCCTGCTTCCACCTTCGGGATCATTTCGGCCATTCTGCGTTCGTATTCAGGAGCGAGAATCGTGACATATTTCTTGCGCTCCTTGTCGATGACCGTTATTTCATTCTTCGCGAAATCAGCCACGATGGTTTGACCTCCAGAAACCCTCGCTCCTTTATAGCCTTTCATGTAGATGACACTGATCCAATCCATTCCGGGCACGGGAAGCCTGGGCTTCATTTCGGTTTTATACCGGATCGTTGCGTCCGCACGCAGCAGCAACGGCACCAGTAACAGGGCTACAAAATTCGCACTCGCAAAGGATCGCACAACGTGTTTGGCCGACATCATGCTAGCACCTAATGAGAGGTGCGATTGCGGGCAGAATCGTTGCACGAGACCTTCTGTATGGTGAACCAGGCTCCATGCGATTAAGGAATGAGGGAGGTAGCGGCTTTCTTCGGCGTACGCGGTGATGTTGTTGTCGGTGTCTATTGAACAGGTCTTCATTGCGACACCATTCATCACTCTGGTCGCGCTGCGAAGCAAGGCAATTGTCGACGGGAAAAGAGGATTGTTGAAGAGAAGACGCGAGATCCCTTTTTATGAGAGCGACAAAGACCGCGCGAGTCGCGCAGCGTGGATCAAGGACGGCCCTACAGTGGGACGTAGACGAAGAGCCAGGGCGCTGCTAAATCGGGATGCCTACCGTATTTTCAAAAGACGCAATATCGTTTCCATGGCAAATCGCGCGAAATCCTCCGAGCGTATTCGCAACCGAAACAGCTGTCTCTATTTGACACCAACCCATGAATAAATGTTTCCTGCCCACAACCCTCAGCCAATCCCATTTCGCCCCCATCCCAACCCCCAGTCACAACCCCCACCCCCATCCATCCCCCATCAACCCAACAACATCCCGCCCCCACCCCCAACCAACCCACACCCCACCCTGTAAAGTGAAGCCGCCATGGCAACGCAACCTCAAATCGCCGCAAACCGGCTCAATTCTCAAAAAAGTACCGGCCCTCGCACCACCGAAGGCAAAGCAATCTCTCGTTTCAACAGCCTCCAGCACGGAATGGCCGCCGACTCGCTCGTGCTCCCCCACGAGAACGCCGCCGATTACACCACCCTGCGCGAAGAACTCCTCCAATCTAACCAGCCCGCTAATCTTCACGAACGCATGCTTGTCGATAAACTCGCCCAGTCCTGCTGGCGGATGATGCGCGCCACCGCCGCCGAAACCGGCATCCTCGACAACGGAATTCGTGGCCTCCAAAAGCAAATGAAATTGGCTTCGCTCCCCCCAGGCCGTGAAGACGAAGCCATCGCCGTCTATCTCTGCGCCGAGGATGGTTCGAACCTTGACCGCTTTCTCCGCTATCTCGCCGCCACGGAACGTTCGTATTACCGCGCCCTAGAAGCCCTTCGCAAAGCGCAGAACGACCGTCATCGCCACGAAAGCCCCACCAAAATTGGCTTCGTTCCCCAACATCGCGCCGCATCGGCCAACTCTCCCGAAATACCCATTGAAACCGCGCCACCGCTTCATCGAACTGCCGCCGGCAAACCTACCAATCCAGGCATCGACACCCAAAACCCTTCCGCTCACCCCCACCCTAAATCCCACCTCCAAAAGGAGTCGGTGTAAAAAATTTAATCGCGACTAGCCGAGTCCGTCACAGACCTGTAAACTCATTAGGGAGACTGAACACCTTCTGATGATGCTCACCAGCACAAACACCAGCGACGATCTCCGTGTCCACCCAACCAGGCTGGAACATGACGATCTGATCCGCGCGTTCCGTGTCATGTACACTTCCCGGCGGCTCGACGATAGAGAAATTCTGCTCAAGCGCCAGAATCGAATCTTTTTCCAGATCAGCGGCGCCGGCCATGAGGCCATTCAAACCGCAACGGGGTTTCTTCTTCAACCCGGACATGACTGGTTCTATTTTTATTACCGCGATCGCGCCATTTGCCTCGCCCTCGGCGTCACCCCCGAAGACATGCTGCTGCAAGCCGTAGGGGCTGAAGCAGACCCTTCCTCCGGCGGCCGCCAGATGCCCTCCCATTGGGGCTCTCCGCAACTCCATATCGTTTCCGGATCTTCCCCCACCGGCACCCAGTTTTTGCAAGCCGTCGGTACCGCCCACGCTTCGCGCATTCTCGATCCCGGGTCCGATGCCATTACCATCGTCACCACCGGCGACGGCGCCACCAGCGAGGGTGAATTCTGGGAAGCGATGAACGCCGCCGTTCTTGAAAATCTCCCCCTGCTGTTTCTCGTGCAGGATAACGGCTACGCCATTTCAGTGCCTGTGGAAGCGCAGACTCCCGGCGGCGACATCACCAAAATCGTCAGTGGATTTCCCGGCCTCTACATTCGCAACGTCGATGGCGGCGATTTTGTTTCTTCCTATGAAGTGATGCGCGATGCCATTGCCCATTGCCGGCAACGGAAGGGTCCGGCACTCGTCCGCGCCACTGTCACTCGCCCCTATTCGCACTCCCTGTCCGACGATGAGCGTCTTTATAAGACCGCCGCCGAGCGGGAATCGGAAGCCGCTCGCGATCCGCTTGTCAGATTTCCCGAATGGCTCGTAGCCGAAGGCATCCTCGATCCCCATGCCCTGAAACGCATGGTGCATGAGATCGACCTGGAGATTCAAGACGCCACCGATCGGGTACTGAAAGCCGCGCCGCCAGCCAAGGGTTCGGCCTTTCATGCTCTGTATTCGGAAACCGTCGATCCCACTTCGCCCGATTTCGATACCCCCGCCCAGATGCAGGGCGACCCGCGCACCATGGTCGACGAAATCAATCTCACTTTGAACGAAGAGATGCGCCGCAATCCGCGCATCGTGCTCTTCGGCGAAGATGTCGCCGATTGCAGCCGTCAGGAAAATCTTAAGGAAGTGAAGGGTAAGGGTGGCGTCTTCAAAGCCACCGCCGGTCTCCAAAAAGATTTCGGTAGTGAGCGCGTCTTCAACACCCCCATCGCCGAAGCCGCCATCGTCGGACGTTCCATCGGCATGTCCATTCGCGGCCTCAAGCCCGTTCCCGAAATTCAGTTCTTCGATTACATCTGGCCCGCGATGATGCAGATTCGCGATGAACTCGCCACCATGCGCTGGCGATCGAATAATGGGTTCGCCGCCCCCATGGTCATTCGCGTTGCCATCGGCGGTTATCTCAACGGTGGCGCGATTTATCACAGCCAGTGCGGGGAATCCATCTTCGCTCATATCCCCGGCCTGCGCGTCGTTATGCCATCGAACGCCCTCGATGCTTGCGGCCTTCTGCGCACCGCCATTCGTTGTGACGATCCCGTGCTCTTCCTTGAGCACAAGCGTCTCTATCGCGAACCCTACAATCGCTCGCCCCATCCCGGCCCGAATTACATGGTGCCCTTCGGCAAGGCGAAAATCCTCAAGCCCGGCAATCATCTCACCATCCTTTGCTATGGCGCGCTCGTTCAGAAATCCATGCAGGCCGCCCTGCTCCTCGAACAGCGCGACCCCGATCTCTCCATCGAAGTGATCGATCTCCGCTCGCTCGCCCCCTATGATTGGGACACCATCGCGCTATCCGTGAAGAAGACCAACCGCCTGCTGATCGCCCATGAAGATTGCCTGTCGTGGGGTTACGGCGCAGAGCTCGCCGCTCGCGTCGCCAATGAACTCTTCGATCATCTCGATGCCCCCGTCGGCCGCGTCGCCGCCCTCGATACCTGGGTCGGCTATCATCCTCAACTCGAGAATGAAATCCTCCCGCAAGTGGATACCCTGGTTAAGGAAGCAGACCGGCTCATCGGTTATTAACAGCACAGTGAAAATGAAACAAAACCTTGACGAACTGAAGGGCGAGATCCTAAAGCATCTTATTGAGCGCGGCTTCGTGGTCTTTCACGGCCAATCCCGCGCCATGGAGCCCAGCCCAACCGTGTTCTGGGATTGCGAATCGTACCCCGATTACAAGATGTTCCTCCAGTCGGCTGAGCGTACCGACGTGAAGATCGTCGTCTTTCACTCCCGCGAATTCTCGGCCGGTGTCATCGATGAAGCAATCGATGCAGTCAAGGATGCCGATCTTACGCTCGAAGAACAACGCAGCATCGCCCGCCGTCTGCGTGAGCTTCGTAAGTACGCCGGATTCACCTGCGCCATCGAACTCTCCTTCGATGTCCAGTCTCGTGTCTACGCATTCGATCTGCGCACCGAATGGTACGACGAACTCTCTAACATCCTCGCCACCATCGACTCCGAACTCCTCGACGAGCCTGGTAACGAGGCTGACGAAGAAGGTCCCATTGGCGGCTACTTCTCCCGCAACTAAACCCGCCCGTTGGCTGATTCCACAACCCGCCTCGCGTGAAATCGCCTTGTTCGCCGCCTCCCTCGGCATCCGCCAGCCCGCGGCCCGCGTCTTGTGGAATCGCAATATCAGGAACCCCCAACAAGCCGCGCAATTCCTTCAGCCTTCACTCGATCAGCTGCATGACCCGCTATTGCTCGCCGGCATGGCAACCGCCGTCGATCGTATAGTCGCCGCCATCGCCCGCAAGGAAAGCATCCTCCTCTATGGCGATTACGATGTCGATGGCACCAGCTCCGTCGTCATGCTCAAAAAGGGCATTGAGATCGCCGGCGGCAGCGCCGCTTTTCACATCCCCCATCGCCTGAAGGAAGGCTACGGCATGAAGCCCGAAGTCATTGAGCAGGCCGCCCGCGACGGCGTGCACTTGATCGTCAGCGTCGATACCGGCATCCGCGCCGGCGATGTCGTTCGCCACGCCAATCAATTGGGTATCGACGTCATCGTCACTGATCATCACTTGCCCGAATCGGAACTGCCGCCGGCCCTCGCCGTCCTCAACCCCAATCGCCCCGATTGCCACTATCCGGAGAAAAATCTATGCGGCGCGGGCGTCGTCTTCAAGCTGTTGCAGGCACTCTTCAGCCGCCTTGGATGGACCCCCGAAAAGCAACAGCGCATGGTCGAGTCGTTCCTCAAACTCGCCGCCATTGCCACCGTCGCCGATGTTGTTCCCCTTACCGGTGAGAATCGCATCATCGTCAAGTTGGGGCTCGAAGGTTTGCGCGACGTTCGTAACCCCGGCCTGCGCGCCCTGATCGAAGTTGCCGGGCTCAATCCCGGGGAACCGTTGACCGCCGGCCAGGTTGGCTTTCGCATCGGCCCTCGCCTGAACGCCGCCGGACGCATGGACGATGCCGCCGCCGTGATTGAGTTGCTGCTCACCGCCGATGCCGCTCGCGCCCACGCCATCGCCACCCAGTTGCATGATCTGAATACAACGCGCCAACAGACTGAAGCCGATATCGTTCGCCGCGTCCTCGAAGAATGCGTAACAACGCCCGTCACCGACAATCATTCGGCTCTCGTCTTCTCTGGTAAGGATTGGCATCGCGGCGTTGTCGGTATCGTCGCCAGCCGCCTCGTCGAACGCTTCCATCGGCCCGTCTTCGTCCTCAGTGAAGAGAATGGCGAAGCGCAAGGCTCGGGCCGCAGCATCGCCGCGTTTCATCTTTTGGAAGCTCTGGAATCGATGAGCCATTTGTTCCTGCGCTTCGGCGGACACCGCCAGGCCGCGGGGTTGGGCATGCGTACCGCGCTTGTCGCGGACTTTCGCGAGAGCCTCAATCTCTATGCCTCGTCGCGTCTCACTGTCGCCGACTTTAGTCCTACTCTCGAACTCGACTCCGCCCTCGATCTCAGCGAGGCCACCGATGAAGCCGTCGCCGAGGTTCTCTCGCTCGCGCCTTTTGGTATGGGGAACCCCACGCCGCTGTTCGCCGTTCACGACGCCGAAGTCGCCGCCCCGCCGGAACTGTGGAAAGAAAAGCACCTCATCGTTCGCCTCCGCCAAGGTGGACGCAACCTGCGCCTGAAAGCCTGGAATTTTGCTGGCCGCATCGCCGAGTTCGAACGCGGCGCTCATGTCGACGTCGCCATCAATCTGGAAGACGACGCTTATTCCGCCAATCGCGGCTATTCCCCGTGGTGCGCCGTGCTGCGCGATGTCCGGCCCGCAACTTAACATATGACCCGTTACTTACCATTGCTTCTTCTCCCCCTCACGCTCTTCGCCCAAGGCAAAGAGGACCCGCGCTTCCCCGCCTATCGCATCATCGGCAACATTTACTATGTCGGCGAGAGCGACATTACCTCTTACTTGATCACCACGCCGAAAGGCAACATCCTGATCAATCCCGGATTCGCCCGTACCGTCCCCATCATTCGCCAGGGCATCGCGAAACTGGGCTTCCGTTTCGAAGACATCAAGATCGTCTTGAATGGTCAGGCGCATGAAGATCACGTTGGCGGCGCCGCCGAAATTAAAGAGGCCACCGGAGCGCAAATCGTCGTCAGCGAAGGCGACACGGCGGTGATGGAAGGCGGCGGCAAAGGCGACTTTCACTTCGAAGGCAGGATGTCCTGGAAGCCCGTGAAGGTTGACCGCCAAGTTAAAGAGGGAGACACGGTCGAGTTAGGAGGTGTCACCCTCGTCGCCCACATCACGCCCGGCCATACCAAAGGTTGCACCACCTGGACGATGATCGTTGCCGATGGGGGCCGGAAGTATAACGTCGTCTTCGTCGGTGGCACAAGCATCAATCCCGGCGTCATCTTAACCAACGAACCGAAGTATCCGGCCATCGCCGCCGATTACGCGAAAACCTGGAAGATTCTCCACGCTCTACCATGTGATGTTTTCCTCGGCGCGCACGGAGTCTATTACGGCATGATCGCCAAGTACGAACGGCTGAAGAACGGCGACAAGCCAAACCCGTTTATCGATCCCGCGGGCTATAAACGATTCGTCGCTGAATCGGAGAAAGAGTACCTCGATCAATTAGCCGCCGAAAGGAAATAACGTTGCGCTTAGAACAGATGACGAAATCCATAGAAGCGCGAGCGGCATCCGGCACAGCGATACGGCGCGAATCCCAGCAGAGCCACGATCTTGTCCAGTTTGCTGCCCGGCCACGACGGGCGGACCTTCGAAAGCCCACACTTACGGCACAGTTCCGCATCCCGGCGATGGGTAGCAGCGATTGCGAACAGAACAAACCAGTAGCCGAAAGCGAGGGCGACGGGAACCAGAGGCAGATAAAACCAGAGACGCATCCGATGCTCTTAGTTTAACGCGAGCCGCCATCTGATTTATCAAATCCATCGCTGGATTGGGGCGGTGCTCGCCCTGTATGTCGCCGCCATGGGATTGAGCGGATCCATACTTGTCTTCCGCGATGAGCTGGAGACGCTAATGTATCCGAAGCTGCGCGGAACCTCGGAATTTCCGCATCCCTGGGCCGACCTTCCCACGGTAGCCGCCAAGATTCGCGATGCTTATCCGGGCAGCCGTTTAGACGCGCTCTACTTGCCCACCGCGCGCCTGCATACGATGCTGGCCTACGTCAGCGGCAAGCAGTTCCTCTACGTGTTCGCCAATCCCGTTACCGGCGAAGTGCTGGGTGAGATCAAGCCCAACAGTTCCTGGCTCGAAGTGGTCGCGAACTTCCACTTGCGTTTATGGGGCGGCAAGGCTGGACTCATCGCTAACGGCATTGGCGCGATCCTGCTGCTATCCCTCTGCGTCACGGGCCTGTTAACCTGGCTCCGCGCCCGCTCATCACTGCATGGCCGAATCGGGATCTGGACCTTGGGAATGATCTTCTGCTGGGCGCTTTCCGGCACGTACTTCATCTTCCCCACGGAGTTCACGGCGGCCGTAAACAGAATCTCGCCAGTAACGTCGGAGGCTCCGCCGGTATTTCAACTGCCTCTTGCGTCCGCTGGTCCGCGTCCCACGTTGCGCGAGTTGATCGCCAAGGCCTCGGCGATGGAGCCCCGGTCGATCTTCACCGGAGTGTCCTTCCCGGCGACTGAGAAATCCACCTGGATGATCTTCATGGCTCGCAATGGCGATCCCCGCGCCATGGATTATTTATACTTCGACCAGTCCACGGGGACGTATTTAGCCACATGGCGGCGCGGTGACGATCGTTCCGCCGGTGACAAGTTGATCTCGGCATTCGCTCCCCTGCACTTCGGCTCGCGCTGGGGCTTCGCCATGAAATTCCTCTGGTCTGCCGCTGGATGCGCCATGCCCCTACTGGCGATCACGGGGCTGCTGCTATTTTGGAAACGAGTTCAACGAGTCACTCGGACTACATTGGAATAGCTCGATTCTCCGGCTTTATTCAAAGCCCGGACGCGATAGCAGATCACCGAACCCGCGGGTGCCCGATTGTCCACGAACTCCGCCGCAACTGGCTCTGTGGCAACACGATCCCAGCGGCCCGTATTCCCGCTTCGTCGCTCGATGGCCACTTGCGTTGCCTCGCCTCCATGATTGCTCCAGGCAAGCGATATCCCCGTGCCGGAAGACTTCGCCGAAAGGCCGCTCGGTGCCTCCGGAAGAATCGCCCAGTCCAGGTAAGTGGCATCGGCGATTGCTACGATACTATCGCGCAGCGGCAGGTTATCGATGGTGTCGGTCGTCCCCGCTTTCCATTGCAGCGGAGAAACTTCACCGGAGACAATGTCCAACATCACGGGATTGCGAATGCCTGAATTTGTAAGCTTGAACTCCACCGTTAGCGGAGCGAATGCGCCGCCCGGAACACTGTGGGCGGCCACCCAGTAAGCGATGATCGCTTTGCCGTTCTTGTTCCGAAATCCGTAGCGCAGGAATTGCCCGGTGCCCTGGCGGCGAAGACCTTGGACATCCGCCGCCTCGATGCCGATCGAGGGATCGAGCTTAGAATCGGAGAACAAAGCGTTCGTATTTTGTAAAGCATAAAAGACGGGACGCGGCGTAAAATCGTCGGGCAGCCCGCGCAGGCCGTGGATCATTCCAAAGTCGTCATATTCATTGCCGTCCACGCCGGCTGCCAACAGCCAGACGAAGGTCCGCACGCCCGCCGCCAGATTGTAGACCATCCCTCGCGTCACGTACTTCGCTTGTACCGATTCGTCGGATCCGCGCCACGACGGGATCGAATTGAACTCGTCGTCCCAGAACTCGATGTCCTTTCGAATGCCCGGATAGTTCCGCACCAGGTCACGCAGCTTCGTGGGCGAGTCGGGCCCGTATGCTCCGTAGTCCATCGTTTCCGGATTCAGATTTTGGCCGTAGCCGGGGTAAGTGTGATAAGCGAAAATATCGATTTGGGATGCGCACTTGCATTCATCCAGAGCCCGCTTCGCCCAGTCGCTGATGGGGTCGGCCTGGCCGCCGTACACCACCTTCGCCGTTGGATCCGCCGCATGCACAGCCGGCGCGAAAGCCTTCAACAATCGCCCATACTCTTCGGGATTGCCCCGCGGATTCCAGTAGCCGATATCCTGCTCGTTCCACAAAGCGTAATAGTGGATGCGCCCGCGAAAATGAGTCACCATCCATTTCACATAGCGAATGAATGCCGTGATTTCTTCCGGCGATTTGGGAGGCCAGAACACCGAATTGATGCTCCTGTCGTCATTGTGAAAGCTTCCCGGCTCCGGCGTGATCTGGTCCGGCTTGTGCCCCGCCGGCCCCGTATACATGGGGTTGCCGTACATCAGTTGTACTTGCACCTTCACATTATTCTCGATCAGCGAATTCACATAATCGTCCACCTCGGGATCGATGGCGAACACGCCGCGCTTGCGCTCCACCCAATCCCAGCTCGTCGGATCGGAGCTGTTTTCATACTGGCCGATACGGATCCAGCCGACTCCGGCATCGAACATCCGCGTCCACCACCAGCGATTCCACGGCAAGTAGGGCTCGCGCGGAAGATCGGAGTTGATGCCGAAGCCATTTTGAATTTGTGACGATCGCTTCGGTGGAATCCGTTGCGGGGTCTGTGCCCGCAGTGGCAACAAGGCGGCGGCTATACTGGCGGCCACCAGCAGATTTTGTGTTGGGGTGAGTCTCACGGGTAGGATGTAGTCTCCAGGCGAACAGTCAGTATACTTTGAGGGCTCATGTAATGAACGGCCAAGATCGCGATTTTTTCAGTAAATTTATGATCGGTTATGTTTAGACCCAAAACATCACAACTTGACCTTGTTCCGTATGTCGCAAGGTGTCACTATTCCAGACTGGTAAGGTTTCAAAGAGGGATTGGTGAATGCGCTTTTTAAGCCTCTATTTGTTGTTACTATCCATCGCGGGCGCCGCGGAGTATCGCGTGGGAGTGTCCCGCGTGGACATCACTCCCCCCATCGGCCATCCCATGGGCGGTTACAGCAATCGAACCCACGGCTCCACCGCGCTGCATGATCCTTTATACGCAACCGTGCTGGTGATAGAATCCGCCGGCAACAGTCTGGCTTTGGTCACTTGCGATCTGCGATCGTTCGTTTCCACTCGCGTGGGTGAACTCGCGGCTCAAAAATTCGGGATCAGGAATACTCTCATCGATGTCTCGCATACGCATTCCGGCCCGCTCACCTGGGAACTGAAAAGCCCTTGGTACACCGAAGCCGAAAACAAAATGGTGGAAGCCATCGGGACCGCGAAAGCTTCGATGTTCCCAGCCACTCTGGAAATTTCCACGGGCGGCATCTACCTTGGCTTTAACCGCCGCAAGATCGCCAATGGCGTCGCTACCATGTGGTGGCGGAATGCCGAGAAGCTGCCCTCGCATCCACTCGATTCCACGGTGAATGTCCTGCGGGTGAAAAATGAAAAGGGCGAAACCAAGGCTGTACTGGTGAACTACGCCTGTCATCCCACCATCCTCGGCCCGGACAACTATGCCTATTCAGCCGACTATCCGGGAGCCATGAAGAAGTACATCGAATTGCAGATTCCCGGAGCGACGGCGCTATTTATTCAAGGCGCCGCGGGAGACATCAATCCCTATCGGGACAAAGAGCCTGTTGACGGGCAAGGCTTCCAGGCTGTCGAGGAAATGGGTCAGGCACTGGGAAAGCTTGTCATCTCGATATTGCCGAAATCACAGCCAATCACGGGACCTTTGCGCACCACCTCGGAGGTCTTGGAAGTGAAGAATCGCTGGCATCCCGAACAGAAGATACCCATCGGCTGGACCGCCGGCGCGTTTGGAAATTCGCTTTGCTTCGCCGCTTTTCCAGGCGAGCCATTTGTTGAGCATCAGATTACATTTCGGGAAAAGTCGGAATGCGATCACTCGCTTTTGTTCGGCTATTCGTATTCCATGGGCGGGGTTTGGGCAGGCTATTTGCCAACGATTGTGGCGGCGGTCCAGGGCGGATACGGCGCCGGATACAACACCACCGTTGAGGTCGGCGCACCCGAGCGCTTAATCGATCGGGCCGTTGTGAAGCTCCTGGAGATACGTGGTCTCTTGAAAGATTTGCCAGACCCGAGGTACTAATGCTGAAACTGATTCTTACCGCCGTCTTGTTATCGGCTCCCCTTGGGGCAGCGCAGTTCCGCGCCGGTGTGGCCAAAGCGGATCTCGACCCTCCGCTCGGTATTCCGATGGCCGGCTACGGCACCGCGCGCTTCTCCAAGAGCACTCTCGATCCGATCGAGGCTCGCGTTCTGACGCTTTCCGATGGGAATCGAACCATCGCGTTCATCACACTCGATCTCTGCTTCACATTCGAGCCGAAGTACATGGATCAGATTCGCCAGGATGCCCGCGGAACGGTCGACGAGGTGATCTTCCACGCCTCCCATACACATTCCGGTCCGACATATTCCGAAGCTCCCGAAGCCGCTCTGCATGCGGTTCCACGCGTAGTTGGCGCTATCAAGGCCGCCGCCGCTTCAATGACGGAAGTGAAAATCGGTACGGGCTGGGGCCAGATTTATCTCGGCTTCAATCGCCGCTACGTCGAGGTCGACGGGAAAGTCCGAATGTTCTGGCGCAACGAACCAAAGGTCTCCAGCACGTTCCCGGTCGATCCTGGCGTTGGCGTGATTCGCATCGATCGGATGGACGGATCGCCCCTGGCGATCCTGGTCAACTACGCCTGCCACCCCGTAATACTTGCCCCCGACAATCTCGATTATTCGGCGGATTTTCCCGGTGAGATGCGGCGCTACGTCGAGCGCGAGATGGGGGCGAAATCGATGGCATTCTTTTTGCAAGGCGCGCCCGGCGACATCAATCCTTATGCCGACAAGACGCCACTCATTGAAGACGCGGTCGGGGTGATGAAGCAGGCGGGGCAAAAGTTGGGAATGGAAGCGGTGCGCGTCGCCCGTTCCATCGCCACGATCACGCCGCCATCGGCCGAGATTCAAACGAAGACCGTCATTATCAGTTCGGCGAATCGCTGGGATACCGAGAAGCTGAAGCTGGCGCTGCAAGAGCGTTACCATACCAGCGGAGCGCGATTGGCGCGCTTGATTGCCCCCAGTATGGACATGCCGGTTACAACGCTTCTGTTGAAGCTGGGGTCGGAAGAACGCGACCTGGCATTCGTCGGCATGCCGGGCGAACCGTTCGTCGAATTCCAGATGCAACTGCGGGCCAAGAGCCCCATCCCCAATTCGTTTCTGCTTGGATACACCAACGGATACTTCGCGTATCTTCCCACCATCGCGGCTTCTATTCGCGGGGGCTATGGTGCAAACTCAACCACAGTCACGACGGAAGTGGGAACTGGGGAACGGATGTTGAATGCGGGATTGATTTCGATCTATGAGATGTTAGGCCAGTTAAAAGAAAAGCCGGGCGATCCGCAATAGGAGCCCGGCTTCTAATCGTCGAATCAGTAGTTTTTTTGCCGCTCGTATTTCGGACGTTCAGCCCGGCTCAGGCCTTTCAGCCCGGCTAGACCCGGATCGGCTCCTTCGAGTTCAGCTAAATTCTTTACTACTTTCGCAACCGCTTCGGAGATTTGATCCACCTCATTATCGTCTTCGCCGATTAGCGTAAACTGCGGCAGCCAGATGGCCTCCTCATAGGCGGCTCGTTCGCTAACCGGGCAATGCACGGTTGAATAATCCACCGGATGCTCGCGGCCGATAGCCAATTGGGGGGCGTTATCGGGCGTCGCGGGAAACAGATCGCTGCGATATACGGGCTCGTAGAAACGGCCATCGCAGGGAATTCCTTCGGCATCCAGAGCGGCCACAAACAGGTCGCGGCTGACTCTTTTCGGTTCCGGGCGGTACTGAAACAGATAACAGTAAACCGTATCGCGCGTAATCGCTTTTTGGTCCGGCAGAGGACGAATTCCTTCTATCTGCGCAAGCGCCGCGCTCAATCGCTTGGCCCGCCGCGAACGCCGCTCGGCGAATTCCGGAAGCATATCCAACTGGCCGATTAGCAGCGCGGCTTGCAATTCCGTCAGCCGGTAGTTGGCCCCCAACACCCGAGACTTAAACTCATCGGTGATGCTTGCCCGGCCGCAGTTCACGATCGATTGCAGGCGTTCGAAATATTCCAGGTTGGAGGTGATTACGATGCCGCCCTCGCCCGACGTCATCAGTTTACTTTCCTGAAAACTGAAGCAACCCAGATCGCCGATTGAGCCCGCGCCGATACCGTCGATAGCGCCGCCGTGCGCGTGGGCGCAATCCTCGATTACCTTTAATCCATGTTCCTTGGCGAGGCTCATTAACGCCGTCATATCGACAAAGCGCATAGCCAGATGGACTGGCATGATGGCCTTGGTACGCGGCGTAATCACCTTGCGGGCGCTCTCGACGCTCAGGCAGTAAGTGTCTTCATCGATGTCGGCGAAGATCGGTACTCCTCCCGCCAGAAGCACCGCGACGGCGCTGCCATCCCAGGTGTAGGCGGGTACAATCACTTCGTCGCCGAATCCGATTCCCGCTGCTTGCACGGCGGCAATCAGAGCGATAGTTCCATTAGCCAGACACAATCCGTAACGGGCGCCGTGAAGCTCCGCGAAACGTTCGGCGAACTCTTTGGCGTAACGGTTGGGAAGCGGATATCCGCCCCAACGGCGGCTCTGCACCACTTGTTGTACGCGTTCCGCATCCCGCGGCAGATACTGGGGCCATGGACTGAATGGTCCCTCCCGTACCGGCGTCCCTCCTAGGATCGCCAAATCGCTCATGCAAATGTCCTCCTTGGACGGGCTGCCAGATAGCAGCGAAGTTTGTCGAGGCCAGTAACGGTCCTGGCTATATGGATCGTATCGAATGCCCGGCAACTTACATAACATGCAGTTGTGATTTTTTGATCACAAACGCGTTCCATTCGAATAGCACTGGAAATATCATCAAAGTGCCGGTGTCCGGCGGGCGTGAATCGCTATACTTCCGAGTCATAGGAGATGTCATGAAGGTCTATTGGGCACATACTTTCGTACTCGCCATTCTCGCTTTCTGTTGGCCGGCGTTCGCGCAGGAGTCGGGCCGTATGCGCGGCACCATCTCCGATTCCACCGGTGCCGTAGTGCCGGGGATCACGGTCAAGGTGGTGAATATCGGCACGAACGCCGTCGCCACCGCCACCACGAATGAACAAGGCCGCTTTGCCGCCGACAGCTTGCTGCCCGGTGAATACCGCGTGGAAGCGGATGCCCAGGGCTTCAAACATTACGTGCAAACAGGCGTAATCCTGCGGGCTGGCGACACGCTCGATTTGCCGGTGACGATGGACCTCGGCTCGGCGACCGAGTCCGTCACCATCAGCGGCGCGCCACCTCTTGTGCAAAGCACCACGTCGGCCGTGGATCAGGTGATTGAGACCAAATTAATCAGCGACCTGCCGCTGAATGAACGACAGCCCTTTTCCCTGGTGCTGCTCGCCCCGGGCGTGATTCCCAACCGGCAGATCGCCAATGCCGCTCAACCGTTTAATCGGGCGCCCAATTTTTCCATCAATGGCGGACGCGGCGATACCAACGAGATCCTGCTGGATGGTACGCCGAACACTTTGCCTGAAGGTAGTACGGGTCTGTTTCGGGCGATCGCAATCTTTCCGACGGTGGAGGGGATGCAGGAGTTTCGCGTCCAGACAAATTCGATGTCGGCCGAGTATGGCGGCTCCGGCGGCGGCATTGTAAACATCGTCACGAAGTCCGGCAACAACCAATATCACGGGGCCGGATTTGATTTTCTTCGCAACAGCGTAATGGACTCGAACGGTTTCTTCAGCAACGCGAACCACATCCCACTGGCGAGTTTTAAACGCAATCAATTCGGCGCGGCGTTAGGCGGACCCATCGTCATCCCGAAGCTCTACAACGGGAAAGACAAGACGTTCTTCTTTCTGAGTTGGGAAAGTCTGGTACAGCTTGGCGGAGTGCCCTTGACCACGACCGTGCCGACCGACCTGCAACGCCAGGGAAACTTCAGCCAGACATTCGATTCCAAAGGCAATCCGATTGTCATCTACGACCCCGCCAGCACGGTGCAGAACGCCAACGGAACCTATACGCGCACCCCCTTCCCAGGAAACATTATCCCGTCCAATCGTTTAAATCCAATCGCCCTCAAATTTCTGTCGTTGTTTCCCGCGTCCAACAGCCCGGGCTTAAATTTTACCCACGCGTCGAATTTCAATCAGACCTACACCCAGCACGTAAACGACGATCGGGTAGACATTCGCATCGACCAGAATTTCGGAAGCAAGCAGCGAGTCTTCGGAAGCTATGCGTTCGATAACCGCAAATTTCAGAACCCGAACGTTTATGGAAGCATCGGCGATCCGGTGCAGTTTATTTATCCTTCGGAGCCTGACAGCGTGAAGTTCGGTTACCTCTATACATTGACGCCGAGTTGGATCGCCGAATTCCGCTATGCCTATAATCACCTGTTCTTCGGACAACAACCGGGGAGTTTAGGGTACGACATCTCTCAGCTGGGTTTCCCACAGGACGTGGTGAATGGCGTCCAGGTGAAGGTCTTTCCGCGACTGACATTTTCCGATTTGACCGGAACCTCCACGGGCTTAGGACCTGCTTCCAATACGATGATGGGCGACCAGAACTCCAATGTGTTTGCCGGCAGCATCGCCCATGTCGCGGGGAACCACGATATCAAGTTCGGAACGCAAATTCGCCGCGATTTCGCGAACCGCTTCACCAGCCCTCCGGGAGACTTGGGATTCGCCTTCTCCCGCATCTTCACGCAAGGGCCGAATCCCCTGGCGGCATCGACAACGGCGGGCAGTTCCATTGCCGACGCGTTGCTTGGCTTGGCTGATACGGGTTCAACGTCGAGGCTGAACAAATCCGTTCCCCACCTGACTCATAACTGGGCGCAGGCTTATTACGCCCAAGACGACTGGCGCGTGAACTCCCGGCTGACGCTGAATCTGGGTGTGCGCTGGGACATCCAGTTTCCGATGGTTGAAGCGAACAACAACCTGGATTGGTTCGATCCGAACGCTCCGTCTCCGCTGGCCGCCCAGTTCCCCGGGTTGAATTTGAAGGGCGCCGTGGTGTTCGCCACCGACAGTAAGCGCAATCCCTGGATCGCCAACATGCACGATGTCGCTCCACGGGTGGGCCTTGCCTATCGCATCACCGATGCCTCGGTGCTTCGCGCGGCATATGGAATCTTCTATGCACCGAATCCTTACGGCGTGTCGGATAACGTCGGGGTTGGCTTTTCGCAATCGACGCCGTTCGTTAGTACCTTAAACTCGGCGACAACCATCGCGACGATTTCAAATCCGTTTCCCAATGGACTTCTTCAGCCGTTCGGCATGGGAGCGACGGCCAGCCCTTCGGCACAGCTTGGACAGGCGATCACATTTGCGCAACCCGGTTCGCCGACCCCATACCTGCAACAGTGGAACATCGGACTGCAACAGCAGGTGGGCAGCTCCATGGTTCTTGCCGCCACGTATACCGGGATGAAGGGTACGCACTTAGCCGACACCGGATATTTCCTCACGCAGCTTCGTCCGGATCAGTTGAATTCGACGGTGACGCAACAAGTGGCGAATCCGTTTTTCAACATCATCAAGATTGGAACCCTGGCCAGCGCCACGGTGCGCGCCGGGCAGTTGCTGACGGCCTTTCCGCAATACAGTTCCGTGCAGGTGCAGTATCCGACGGAAGCGTCGTCCAGCTATCATGCGCTCTTGTTGAAAGCGGAGAAGCGCTTCACCCATGGCTTCACGTTTCTGCTTTCCTATACGCTGTCTAAGTTGATTGACGACGGCTCCGGTGTAGCCTCTTTCCTGGAGCCCGCCACCGGGCATCAGAACGGTTATAACCGCCGCGCGGATCGTTCCGTTTCCGATCAGGACGTGCCGCAGAGGTTTGTTACTTCGTTCACCTATGCTCTGCCGTTTGGCCGGGGCCGGATGATGGGATCGAACTGGTCGCCGATTGTGAATGGAATCGCCGGCGGGTGGCAGGTGACAGGAATTGTGACGCTGCAACGGGGCATCCCGCTGGGCATCACCACCACCGATACTTCGCAATCGGGAGGCGGCTTGTTGCGGCCGAATAACAATGGCCAGAGCGCCGGGTTGAGCGGGTCACCCGAAAGCCGCTTGAGCCGGTACTTCGATACCAGCGTCTTCTCACAACCTGCGCCATTCACGTTTGGCAACACCGGACGCAATCTTCCGGACGTTCGCGGGCCAGGCCAAAGAAACCTGGATTTCGCGATCTTCAAGGACATCCCCGTGCGCGAACCGGTGCACTTGCAAGTGCGCGGCGAGGCATTCAATTTAACGAATACGCCGTGGTTCGCCAACCCCGATACGAATTTGCAGAGCCCGACGTTCGGAGCGATTACAAGCCAATTCAACTCACCGCGGCAGATCCAGATCAGCTTGCGGCTGGCGTTCTAGAATGGCATTACAATAAGCTTGCATCCCATGTCTGGAGGCGAAATATGGAGGTGGGCTATGGCGAGTGCGCCTGGTATCGATTTCCTGCCGCTGGACGAGCAACAGCTCTTCGCGACGGAATTTCACAAGGACATGGAATTCATCGAATTCCTGATCCTGATGATCAGCAAATCGTGCGCTACCGGTAGTGTCGACATTACCTGGGTGGATGGACACGAGCCGTTCCGGCAGGTGATCGGGACCGTGCAGGCGGCCAAAGCGCCTTGCTCTCGATATCTACATTGGGAGCGCCACGATCCCAGTCAGCACTTCTGCAATATCGTAAGCGGATATGGCCAGCGGGCGGCCGAATCTTGCGGAGTTTGTGAGAATGCGGCGCACAAGCGAGTGGGCGAAAGCGGCCGGGCGCAGGTATATCGATGCCATGCCGGATTGACGGACATCGCCGTTCCCGTGATCGCCGAAGGGCGGCACATCGCTACGCTCTATAGTGGCCAGGTGCTCTCGGAGAGTCCGTCGGACGAGGGCTTCCTACGGGTTGCGCGCGATGTACAGCGCTTGACATACATCAATCAGCAAGAGCTGGAGGCGGCCTACCGGAAGGTACCCGTGGTCTCGGAGTCGGACATAGAAAATACCGTTCGAATTCTGGAGTTGTTCGCGAATTTTCTGGCGCGATTGTGGATTCGGTTGGGCGATACCGTACGAGCCGAACGGGGGAAGTTGCGAGCCAGTCAGGTGGCCGCCAAAGAATTCGCGTATATGATCCTACAGCCGGAAATACAGGATCGGGCGCGATTGTTTTTGTTGATGAAACAACTGGGATTCGTGCAGCCGCCGAATCGCGTGCTGGTAGTGGATTTGCAAACTGACGACGAGAGCGACCGTCCGTCGATGTCCTCTGAGGTGGCGTTCACCAGTGCTTTGCATGCAATCGAAGAACTTGCAGAGCGCACAAAACAGGTGAGCGTCGCCTATCTGCGGCGTCGTGGAGTGTGTGTCTTTCTGCGCGATGCTACCGATGGACCATCCGCTGGGCTACGTGCCCGGTCTTTTGCCGAAAAGATCCTCTATGAGATTTCCAGCCGCTCGAATATTCCGGTGCGCGTGGGACTTGGGGGATTGAAGCAGGATTGGCAGCACCTGGCCGAGTCATACCACGAAGCCAGCCTTGCTTTGACGGGGTCACCGGGGTTGATCGTTACTTGCGAATCGAGCCGGCCGGGCATGGCGGAGCTTACTACACAGATTGAACTGGCGTGCCGGCATTTGGCCGAGCAACAGATTCAGGAAGCGCGGCTTATCCTGCGATCGTTGCCCTTGTTGGCAAACCAACGCCTGGGAAGCAATGCGCTGGGCGATCATCGAACCCTATTTTCTTCAGCATTGGAATCGCTGTGTTTTACGGCAATCAAGGCCGGCTGTGACGGCGATAGCATTGGACGGGCACGGGCGGATGCACAGGTCGAGTTTGTGGGCGCGGCCACCGTCTTCGACGTTCAAACGACATTCCTGGAGGCTTGCGAGACCATCTCTGAAGATGTGCAGCGCTTGCTGAACGGAAAGTACGAGAAGGTGATTGCCCGCGTGCAGCAGATGCTGGATCGGGGATTAAAGCAAGGCGAGAACGCGGATGTCTTCTCACTCGCCCACGCCGCCAAAGCCTTGGGCATGTCCACCGGACATTTGAGCCGCACGTATCGCAAGATGACGGGCATGACGTTTCGGGAGTATGCGATGTCGCGGCGGATTGAGCAGGCTCGTAAGCTGTTGCTTGATCCGCTGAATAATATCAGCAGCGTTTCCGGCGCTTGCGGATTTTCGAGTCCGGCTTACTTCGCCCGTGTTTTTCGAAAAAGTGTGGGGTGCGCTCCCACGGAGTTCGCGACCGATCCGCGCCACCGTTCCGCCGCCGCAAACATATGACGCACGAGCCGGACCGCCGCGATTTTCTAAAGGCATTGACTGTTGGAATTCCTATGCTCGGCGCCAAATTGGCTGGGCAAACGCCGTTCAAGCGGCTGAATGTTGGAACGGCGAGGGTGGATGTAACGCCGGATCGTCCGCGCTTTTGCGCCAGTGGGGATAAGCCCGATCCACCGCGCGCTTACGCCCGGTTGATCTCGCGATGCATGACGCTATTCGACGGACAGCGGCGCATCGTGGTGGTGAATTACCCGTTCAATTGTCTGGATGTGGCCACGCCGATTCTCCGTGAGCGCTGCGCACTGGAATTGGGGATCGGGCCTGAATACCTGGTGTTACTGGCGACGCATAATCATCAGGGTCCGATTCAGATTGTGGCCGAGAATTTCGATTATGGGCGAGAGCTGGCGGAAAAGATATTTGGGGCGATCCGCGAATCGATTCGCAATGAGCACGGCCCGGCGACGTTGCTGTTCGGCAACGGATATGGGTACTTCACCCGATCACAATTGAGCTACCCGCCGGATTATGAAATCCAACTGTTAAAAGTGGAAGTGAACAATCGCCCGGCGGCGCTGCTGTTCAACCATCCAACGCATCCGCAGCTTGGCCCGCGAAATTTGTATGGGGCATCGCATCCGGGATTCGCGATGGAGGAGTTGGAAAGTAAATTTCCCGAGTCCACCGCAATCTACGCCGACGCCTGCGGGGGGAATCAATATACATTCGCTCGCGATGAAAGCGATCCGCTGGCTGCGTGTAAGGCGCGGGGGCATGAACTGGCGGATGCGGTTCGGAAAATCGCCGCTGGTCCTTTGGAGGAAGTGACTGGTGCGATCAGCAGCCGCCTGGAAGTGCTGGACCTGCCGCTCGACAAACCGATTTCTTATCAGCGCGCGCGAGAGTTGGCGAAGGATGTTCCGATGGATGCGGGCCTGCGGGCGTTTCCCGATCCGCTGCGGGACACGAATTGGATACGAGAGCTGAACCGGCATTACAAGGAAGGCATTCCGTTCCCCACGAAGATCTCCGATTATGTTTGCACGGATGAAGAGTTCCTGGTGGACAAATTGAAAGAACCGCGGCGCTACCCGTGCCGCTTCGAAGAAGTGTTGGGCGCCCAAATCGGCAAGCTGACCTTCCTTGCGATACAAGGCGAACCGCTGGCGCAGATTGGAATGCGCATCAAGGAAGCGCTGCGCCAACGGGGTCCGGCGATGGTGTTCGGTTACTTCGGCGAACATAACTTATATATTCCGACGCGGGAGAATGTGCGGCTGGACCTGTATCAATCGCAAGTGCTGCGGGTGCAGTACACCTGTCCGGTGGGATGGTCACCCGATGTCGAGGACGAGATGGTGAAGGGTGCTTTGCGGGTGGTGGGGGCCGAGATGAATGCCGACCCCCGCAAGCAGAAAAGCTATCCGTTACGGCGAACTACTGCTGATTGAAAGACGTCGCGATGCGGAACGCTTCCACCGTGTGGCCATCTTTCTTCAAGGCTCGACCGGTCATCTTTTCTTTAAGCTTGGCGAGATCCGCGGGGTCCCAATCCGGCCGGTACTTGCTGATGGATGGCGCGAACTGGCTGACATGGGCGGCGGAGGCGGCTAACTTTACATCGAGCACGGAATCGATATTCACCCAGTAATTGGCGGCTTTCGCGGTGACGTAGAAGAAAGCCTCAATCGGCACTTTCCACGGTTCGAGTTTGTCATGCAAGCGCTGATTGGGAAAGTAGAGATGCCACTCGGCGGCGCGTACGGCATCGGCCGTATTGTTGGCGGCCATGCGATGGTCCGTCTTATGCCAGCGAACGGTTTCCGATCCTGGATCAATGGACATCACGACATCGGGGCGATAGGTGCGGATCACTTTCGTGACTTCTTCCACCAGATCTAGAGTGTTGGCGTATTCGAGCATTCCGTCGTGGAACTGCAGCCAATGGATGTTTTCTTTGGGAATTCCGATGATCCGGCAGGCCTCTTCTTCTTCCGCCTTGCGGATCCGGGCCAGCCGTTCGCTGGTCATGTCGGGGTCTGAAGAACCCTTGTCGTCATTGGTGTAGAGCACGATGTGGATATTATTTTGCCGCTTGGCCAACAGCGCCAGAGTGCCGGCGCAACAAAACGTATCGTCGTCGGGATGTGGAGTGAAGACGAGAATGGTTTTCTTCTCCAACTTTTCCAGTTGCACGGGTTGAGCGGATAACATGCCGCTAGAAACGATAAGAAGACCGCAAGCCGACGCTGTTTGTTTGAAGTAATTCATGTTGCTCCGATGATTATGTAGCTATGACAGGATACCTGCAAGGGCATCACGCCGCTGCTGCAATCTTGCGATATTGCGGGGACTTTTATGATGGGAATGGCGGCTTGGACTTATCCCCGTCCAAGCGTTAGCGCATTCCGCCGGCGCGCTCGCTAGTTTTTAGCGGGAGGATCTGGTATTGGTCGCATTCCGTCACGAGTTCGGTTTGGCCGACGAAGCGCGCGTTGGCCGTCCACGAACTGCGGTCCGCCAACCAATGTCCTTGCACTTGCCGGAATTCTTGTGTGATGGATGGAGTACCCACCCAAAACGAGACGTTCGCGGCGGGCCGGCCTTCGAGGCGAACCAGCCCAAAGTCGCTGGCCGAAACCCAAACCCGACCGTGAACCAGATATTTATTGTTTCGCCGCGGTTCCAATCGTAAAACGTGACAACGCTCTCCAGCGATGGTTTCTTCGCCTAACAGAGTGAACGTATAGTTCGCCTGCGAAAGGCGCATTTGATCGGATACAGCTGGCCGGCTGGCTTCCGCTTCGCCTTCGATGACACGCCGCAGCGCGCGGCGGAACGGCTTGCTGCCACCCTGCATGGACAGTATGTCGAACTTCTTGCCCTCGCCGACGCTGTCCGTCATCCGTACCTGCATGATTACTTCCTGATTCCAGGCGCGGTTGCGCAACACGTATCGGCGGAGGACGGTGTAAGTGGGCAGGCGATTTTGCTGGACTTGAATCACTCGGCGCACGATCTGCTCGGCGGGACTTTCGACGGATTCGTGAGCGGTAAGGGCGACCGAGAGACAGAACAGCAGAGTTAGGGAGAGGCAAAAAATGGTGAGACCGGGCCCAAGAGGCAATGGTACGGTAAAGTTCCGGCCCTTGAAATTCTGCATTGCGCGATCCGCTGCTGTAATCATCGTAACGCGTTCAGTGGGAGATTCTACAAAGCCGTCGGGCCGCCAAGCAAATGACAGCCCGCACGGGGGAGTGTACCAGGGGGAACTGGAATCTTGTTTCCGAATTTCGCGAAGCTACATCACCAGTTTCATCCCCACCACAGAAAAGAAACCGGCTCGTCATCAGCGGGCGAATCTTTGCGAGAGACCGCCATGTAGGCAGCGCTATTCCGACGACAACATCCAGCCGACACCCGATTGTTTGAGATACGAATATCTCGCGGCGCTTGTCAGGCGCTGCACACTCCCAACCAGAAGCAGCGGCCGGCCGGCCACTTGATCGCTTCTGATGTGAATATATATAGCAGGCGTTCCGCCGGGGACGATGTTGCGCCGTATGTGTTGCAAGGGAAACACAAAATAATTTCCGCTCGATGGTGACGTTAGCGGGCGGGCATTTGGATTCCGAGTTGGCGATGCAGAAAACTCATGCCTTGGTGAGTAAGGCGGACTGCCCGGGTGTTGGGATTGGCAACCAGCCAACGGCGTTCTTTGAGTTGGGCGAACAGCGCGACGCCGAGCGGGCCTCCCAGATGATGACGGCGCTCCGTCCAATCGAGGCAAGCGCGTCCTGGCGCTGGATGCAGGATGCCTAGCGATTGAAACCACTGACGCCCTTCCTGGCTGAGACTATACGCCCTCTCCGGCTGTGGAAGCAGGAATTCCCGGGCTAGCAGGGCACGGTTGATCTCCGTGGCAAGACTACCGGCGAGGTGCTTGTAACAGCTACGGGCAAAGCGGAGTTGCTTGACGCTGTCCGATTCATAGCGGCTGCGAGGTTCGGGCGCTGGCGGCGCAAGGGCAGCCAAAGCTTCAAGTGCCGAGGCAACGGCATCGTTGGCAAGCCGATAGTAACTGTGGCGGCCTTGCCGTTCCACCTTAAGCAGCGACGCATTCAGCAAACTATTGAGATGGAAGCTGGCCGTTTGTGGCGAAACGTTACCCAACATCGCGAGTTCTCCGGCTGGCAACGCGCGGCCATCGATTAGCGCATCGAGCATCGCGGCGCGCACAGGATCGCCGATCGCCCGGGCAATGACGGCGAGGTCCGATGCGAATTCCATGTTGTTATCGTAGCGCCAGTATTTTCGCGATCCTTCGATGACGATGGAAGCGACAGAGATTTTTGCAGCTTATCGTGAGTTCATGCCGACACTTTGCATTCGCTACAAGCTGGACCGTCATAAATTGCGTGACTTCGAAACATACGCCAGGAGTTGGCCAGGGCCGATTGAACGCTGCGGCGGCACACTAATCGGCTATTACTTGCCGACCAAGATCGCCGGCCGTACCGATGAGGCGTTGGCACTCATCGATTTCCCAAGCCTGACCGCCTATGAGCAGTATCGGGAGCGCCTGCTTTCTGATCAGGAAGCTTGCGAGAACGTCGCCCGGATGGATGCATCGGGCTGCGTCCTGGTGGAGGATCGCTCATTCCTTCAGCGCGTCGGCGCGTGATGCCTACTCGCGCGGACGGCCCACCGGACTTAGCGCCATGACGGCGAGCGAAGTGGCGGCGACGGAAATCCACTGGTCATGATCGAAGGGGAAGCCGCTCTGGAAATAGGGCTGGAATTTGGGCGCGCGGCTACGGACATACCAGGATCCATCGGGGAATTGGTTGTGGAGTAGAAATTCCACGCCCTTGCGATAGGCGGGGTTTTCCGGAGATGCCAAGCCGGCGGTATAGAGAGTATGCAGGACCATGCCGGTGGCGTAAGCATCGGAATCCAGATAAGCTGTTTGGGACCAACCGCCGTCGGCGCGCTGCAGTTTTAATAACGCGGCGGCATCGGCGGATAAATCGGCCGGGGAAGCGCCGGCAGCTTGCAGACCCATGATCTTGTCGGCGCGCTCATAGGTTGTAACAGGCTGGGCGTTTTGCAGCCAGGCGCGGGCGCGGCTGATGCGTTCCGAGAATTCCGCCTGACGCGCGGGCCAACCGTAGCGCTTCAAGGTACGTATCCCCTTGGCGGTAAGGCTGATGTTGCTGTCTTCGAGAGGCGGGCGGGCGAGGCCGACGTAGATCCATGCCCCGGAGGGATGCTGCCGGGCGGCGATGTAGTGGACGAGCAGATCGGTTAGATCGTTGGCCGGTTCATCAAGGTCAGCGAAAGCCATCGTATTCGCCAGCACCGGATCGTAATCGCCTGGATGAAAATTCAGCAGCGGGAAGTCGGCGAAAATTTCGGGGCGATAGGCGACCATGGAATCGAGAAAAGTTTGGCGCAGGCGGGAATCCGGATTCAGGCGGGCGCGGGTGGCGGCAGAAGCAACATGGGCCATCATCATCTGATGGTGGCAACCGGCGCAGCCTCCTTCCCGGAAAAATTCCGAGCCCGATTTTGCCAGAAGCGGCATGGCCCGGCGAACAGCCTCCACTGCATTGGCAGGCTGCGATCCGGCCGCGGGTTGGGGTGCAGGCGACAGTTCGGCTCCTTTCGCTTCGGCTTCAGCGAGGATAGATAGAATTTCGGGGTTGCGGAACTTGCGGGCCCAGGTGAGCACCGAATCGCCCATCCCATCTTTGGCATTTACATCGGCTCCAGCGGCGATCAGTTGGCGGACGATTGCGGGATTCGCATGATCGGTAGCGATCGCCAGCATCAGCGGACTCATCTTCCGGCCATCGACTTCGTTAACGTTCGCACCGGCTTTGAGAAGCGCCTCCACCGTTTTGCGGTCGCTATGGGGTACGGCGATCATCAGCGTGCTTTCGTGGATCAGGGCAATGGAACCCTTGGCGACGGTCCCGGAAAACGTATTGGTCTGATTGGGATCGGCTCCGGCGGCGAGCAACAAACGGACACGGTCATAGTCACGAAATACGATTGGATTGTTTAGAGCGCTGAAACCGGCGCGATTGGCAAGCTTGGCCTGGGCACCGTGGGCGAGAAGAACTTCCACTATCGGGGCGTCGACGCTGCGCATTAGGGCATCGTTCTTGAAGCGGTCGAGCGCCTGCACGTCCGCGCCTTTTTCGATCAGATAGCGGACGGTGGCAACGTTGCCGCGAGCCGAGACGGCGACCATCAGGGGAGTTCTGCCTGTATTTTCCGCGGCGTTAACGTCGGCTCCTTTCTCGACAAGCAAGCGGGTCGTCTCAAAATTCCAGGCGGCGTAAATCAGCGGCGTAGCGGCGCTTTGATTGCGAGCGTTGGGGTTCGCCCCGGCATCGAGCAAAATGCGAACGGCCTCGGGGCTGCCATAAATCGCGGCGTAGTGCAGAGGGACGGCTTTCAGCTTATCGGGGGCATTGACGGCCTCGGGGCTCGACGATAATTTTCGCAGAGTAGATAAGTCGTTGGCGCGGATAGCGCGGGTGAAATCGCTGGGCGCGGAAGCGGCGGCTCCAAGGCCAATTGCGGCTGCGGCGAGAGCGATGGCGCAGAGACCGGCTGCATGAAGATTTGGCATAGGATGGCGTGAGTGTACAGCATACGCCTGTCTGGCGCAATGCTTGCGAGCCCCCAACTTCACCTCTTGACATATTCCGATATGGGAATATACTTTCCTTAGATGGCCCGTGCAGCTACCACAACCGATGTTTTTAATGCGATCGCCGAACCTCGAAGGCGGGAGCTGATTGACTTGCTGGTGGATGGCGAGGAGCATGCGGTGGGCGACATCGTCACGGCGCTCCGCATCCCCCAGCCGGCCGTTTCGAAGCATTTACAAGTGCTGCGAAAGGTCGGCATCGTCTCGGTAACCAAGCGCGGCCCACTGCGCTTATACCGTCTTGAAGGCCATCAATTGAAGCCCGTGCACGACTGGGTGCGGAGGTATGAGCGCTTCTGGACTCATCACCTTGACAGCATAAAGAAGCGGGCCGAGCGCAAGATGCGGGAACAACTAACAAAAAAGGAGAAGTAATATGTCGACGAGTCTTGTTGAACAAGGAATACACACCTTGGAAGTGCTGAAGGACGAAGAGATTTCGGCGTCAATCGAGATCGTATTTGAGAGCATTTTGGAACAGATGGGTCCGTACAATCAGACGCCCGATGGAACGCCGATGACGATGACTCTGGAGCCGTGGCCAGGCGGGCGCTGGTTTCGCGATCTGGGAAATAACAGCGGCCATCTATGGGGACATGTGCAATCGATTAAGCCGCCGACGCTGCTGGAAATTCATGGGCCGCTGTTCATGTCCGGGCCGGTGATTTCCCATGTGCAATACCGGCTGACGGCGGAACCAGGTATCACGCGGCTAAAGTTTTCGCATCGCGCCGCAGGGTTGATCGCCCCGGAACAAATGGACGGCGGGCGGATAAACATTGGATGGACGGATTTACTGTCGAGAATTCGCGTACGGGCACAGGGCGGGAACAAGGAGACCAAGCGATGAATGCCGTGGACATCGGCCATGAAGTAGTTGCCAGCGGTAAATGGACGGAGGCGCGCAAGGCTCTGCTGGAAAAAGAGAAAGAGCACACCCGGCAGCACGACGAGATAAGCCGGCTGCGGCGCGAATTGCCTTGGGAAAAAGTGGGAAAGAAGTATTCGTTCGATGGGCCCAATGGCAAGGAGAGTTTAAGCGCCCTGTTCGCGGGGCGCAGTCAACTGATTATTTATCATTTCATGCTGGGTCCGGGCTGGAGCGAGGGCTGCAAGAGTTGCTCATTCCTGGCCGATCATATCGACGCCAGCCTGGTCCATTTGGCGAACAGGGATGTAACGCTGGTTGTGGTGTCCCGGGCGCCTCTCGCGGAAATTCAAGCCTTTCAGAAACGTATGGGCTGGCAGTTCAAATGGCTATCGTCCAATGAGAGCGATTTCAACTTCGATTATCACGTCTCGTTTACAAAGGACGAAATGGCGAAGGGCGAGTCCGATTACAACTATGGTGTGCGCCGGTTTCCAAGCGACGAAGGCCCGGGCGCCAGCGTATTTTACAAAGACCAGAGCGGCGATCTGTTTCACACCTATTCCACCTATGGGAGGGGATTGGACATTCTGCTGGGCGCCTATAATTATCTCGATTTCACGCCGAAGGGCCGCGATGAAGATGGCCTGGCGTTCTCGATGTCGTGGGTTCGGCATCACGATCGATATGAGAAGGCTTACGCCGCCGCCCCGGAAACAGCGGGGTCATGCTGTCACGCCGAGGGACCCAAAGCGTGACTGCCGGGCAATGTTGCCGAGGGTTACAAAGGGCTCCCCGGCGGGCGCGAGACATTGCGGGATGGCTGGTTCCGGCCGCCATCCTGACCGCGTTACCAAAGTGCCCCCTGTGTCTGGCGATGTACGTCGCGCTGGGCACGGGCGTGGGAATATCGTTGTCGACGGCTACCTATGTTCGATGGCTGCTGATAGTTGGATGCGCGGCGGCCCTTCTTTACGCAACGGTGAATCGGCTGCGCCGGTCGACTGTCGGGAAGCAATTCCGTGCAACGTTTGCGCGAACCCGGCATCCTATCTTTCGAGCACCCGACAATGCAGACGACACCCGACTTTTCAGTAACCATCGATGGACACCGGACTTCCGCCCCGGCGGGAGCGCGGTTGGTGGACGTGATCAACCTAACGGGCCAGAAGTTGGCGCAGGTTTGTTACCACCCGCAGCTGGGTCCGATACAGACTTGCGACACGTGCATGGTGGAGGTGAATGGCAAGTTGGCGCGGGCTTGCGGGACAACGGTCGAATCGAATTTGACGGTCTACACGGAGTCGCACCGGGCCCGTCAGGCACAGCTGGAGGCCTTCGATCGTATTCTGGCGAACCATCTTCTCTATTGCACGGTGTGCGATAACAACAACGGAAATTGTACCGTTCACAACACCACCGCGATGCTGAAGGTGGAGCATCAGGAACGGCCGTTTGTTCCTAAGCCATATGAGGTGGATAATTCGAATCCCTTTTATCGCTACGATCCCGAGCAGTGCATTCTGTGCGGGCGCTGTGTGGAGGCATGTCAGACGGTGCAGGTGAACGAAACGCTGTCGATTCGCTGGGAGGATGCGCATCCGCGCGTGCTGTGGGATGGCGGAGAACAGATCGCCGGATCGAGTTGCGTGTCGTGCGGGCATTGCGTAACGGTGTGCCCGTGCAATGCGCTGATAGAAAAATCGATGGTTGGGCAGGCCGGCTACTTCACTCGTCTCCCGTTGCCGGCGCTGAACGGGATGATTGACTTCGTAAAGGGAATTGAGCAGGAAGTTGGTTACGGAGCGATTCTGGATATATCGGAAGCCGAAGCGGCGATGCGGGAAGTCCGTACCAAGAAAACGAAAACGGTGTGCACATATTGCGGGGTGGGGTGCAGCTTCGATGTATGGACTAAAGACCGGCATGTCTTGAAAATTGAGCCCGAACACGGACCGGCGAATGGAATTTCAACTTGCGTGAAGGGAAAATTCGGCTGGGATTACATCAACGATAAGGATCGCCTGCAGAAGCCTTTGATGCGCAACGGCGACGAATGGCGGGAAGTCAGTTGGGATGAAGCGCTGACATTCATCAGCGACAAATTCAAACAGTTGAAGCGCGATCATGGACCCGATTCGATGGGTTTTATCTCCTCTTCCAAAGCCACCAACGAAGAGAGTTACCTGATGCAGAAGCTTTCGCGGGCGGTGATTGGAACCAATAATATCGATAACTGTTCACGGTATTGCCAGACGCCGGCGACCATGGGGTTATCGCGCACTGTGGGCTATGGCGGCGATTCCGGTACGATCCGCGATCTGGAGAAGGCGGGGCTAGTGATCATCGTGGGCAGCAACATGGCGGAGGCCCATCCGGTGATTGCGGCGCGAGTTAAAAGGGCACATAAACTGCGTGGGCAAAGGCTAATCGTCTCGGATTTGCGCAAGAACGAGATGGCCCGCCGCGCGGATCTTCACATCCAACCCCGCCCCGGCACCGATATGGTGTGGCTATCGGCGATGTCGAAATATTTGATCGACAACGGCCTGGCGAAGATGGATTTCGTAAATCAATGGGTGAACGGATTCGAGGAATACAAGAAGAGCCTGGAGCCATTCACGCTGGAATACGCCGAGCGAATGACCGGTATTCCGGTGGCAACCTTGCGGACGATCGCCGAAGAAGTGGCGAAAGCCGATGGAGTCTGCGTGGCCTGGGCGATGGGTGTGACGCAACACTGCGGTGGATCGGACACGTCGACGGCGATTTCGAACATGCTGCTGGTCTCGGGCAATTATATGCGTCCCGGGGCGGGTGCTTATCCGATGCGGGGGCATAATAATGTACAAGGCGCGAGCGACTTCGGGTCAATGCCGGCGTCGCTTCCCGGCTATCAAAAAGTGGAGGATCCGGAAGTTCTGGCGCGATTTGCAAAGGGCTGGAACGTCAAGATGCCGACGAACAAGGGTCTTGATAACCATGAACAAATCGCGGCGATCGAAGAAGGCAAACTGAAGTCGATGTTCGTGATTGGCGAGGACCTGCTGACGTCGGATGCGAACTTCACGGTGACGGCGGCCGCGTTAAGCAAGCTGGAATTCTTCGTGGTGCAGGACCTGTTCTTTACCAAGACCTGCCATTACGCCGATGTGGTGCTGCCGGCATGCCCGAGTCTGGAAAAAGACGGAACGTTCACGAATACGGAACGGCGAATTCAGCGGATAAATAAAGCCATGGAGCCGTTAGGGGAGAGCAGGCCGGACTGGGAAATCCTGCGGGATCTGGCCAATAAACTGGGCGCTGGATGGAAGTATGAGCATCCATCGCAAATCATGGATGAGGCGGCGTCGCTGACTCCGCTGTTTGCCGGCGTCAACTATGAACGGCTGGAAGGATACAAGTCATTGCATTGGCCGGTAGCCAAGGATGGATCGGATCAACCGCTGCTGTTCACGAAAGGGTTTCCTTTCCCCGACGGCAAAGCGAAATTTTATCCGCTGCAATGGATTGAACCGTGTGAGCAGGCCGATTCGGAATACGATATTCACGTCAACAACGGGCGCGTGCTGGAGCACTTCGAAGTGGGTAACATGACATACCGGGTGAAAGGACTTCGAGAAATATTGCCCGACACCTTCGTTGAAATATCGCCCGAGCTGGCTGCGGATTTGGCGATTGAATCGGGCCGGATGCTGGAGCTGAAATCGCGGCATGGATGGGTTCGGGTGCGGGCGGTGGTAACGGACCGGGTGCAGGGCAAGCAGGTGTACATGGCGATGAACACTTTGGAATTTCCGGTGAACCGGCTGTCGAGCAGCAGTACCGACCGCACTACCCACACGCCGGCGTATAAGGAAATCGCGGCGCAGATTCGTGTCTTGCCGGAGCAAGAAGAGAATCCCATCCCGCGAAAGAATTTCCGTAATGGGCACCCTACGCCGCAGGCCGGTGTCGAGGTGGAACGGAAATGGCGGCGCAAGGATTATCGGATGCCGGGCAGGGAACTGGTACAGATCGATACGATGTCGAAGGAGTAGCGAGGACGAGCCATGGCAGCACCACTTGCGCTACAGAAGAAGCCGGTTAAGCCGGAAGAAGAAATTGAGCAGCGGCTGGAAAAGGCACGGCTCGATCATGCCGAAGCCCTGCTGGCGGCGTATCAATTGCTGCAAGAGGCGAAGGATGGCGGCGTCCTGGATTTGCTGCGCGGGGCTGTGGGCTCAGGCGGCGACCTGATAACGCGGCTGGCCGAAGCGATGAACACGCCGGATTCCATTCGGACAGTGAGGAATCTGCTTTCCCTGGGCAGGATTTTGGCGAGTGTCGATCCGGACCTGCTGCATCGGCTGGCGAATGAGCTGTCGACGCCAAAGCCAGGGATGATTTCGGACTCGAAACCACCGGGTCTGTTCCGCACCTTATTGCGATTTGGAAGTCCGGAGGGCCGGCGAGTGTTATCGGCATCGGTGGCCTTCGTCGAGGCTTTCGGACGGGCTCTAGCGAAGGGCAAGGCTTAACAGTAGATCCAGCCCGTCGTCCGGGTTGCAACTTTCGCGCGTACAATTGATCTGTGTTTACCCAACTCCTCTGTATTGCCGTTATAGCCTGCGGCGCAGTCCGCGGCGAGACGTCCGTTACGCATTTGCTGGAATTGAAAATGCATAACCGATTGCAGGCGCTGGACCATTCCCTGGGAGGAATTCTTGGCGTTGCGACTATCGATCTCACATCGGGCAGGGTTTACGTTTATAACGGAGACGCGGTATTTCCGACGGCGAGCACGATCAAGGTTCCGATCTTAATCAAGTTGTTTCAAGCCGAGCGCGCGGGCGACTTTCATTTCTCCGACACGATTACAATTGCGCCGGGCGAGTCGGTTCCAGGTGGCGGAGATCTGGAAGGGATGTTGAAGAAGGGTCCGGTGAAGTGGACGATCCGCGAGCTGGCGACGGCGATGATTGAGAAGAGCGACAACACGGCAACGAATCGTTGTATTTCGCTCGCGAAGATGTCGCGTGTTGGGGAAATGTTGGACACGCTTGGCTTTACGGAAACGCGGCTGAGGCGAGTGATGATGGATCTGGAGGCTGCCACGCGCGGCGACGAAAATGTTTCCACGCCGCTGGAGATGGCGCACATCGTGGAGTCTATTTATCGGAACAAGGTGGTGGATCCGGTAGCCTGCCAGGAAATGCTGGGGATGATGAAACTGGTGAAGGGCGATCTGCGACAGTCGATCCCATGGGACGTTGAGATCGCATCGAAGACCGGGGAGCTGGACGGCGTTCGCGCTGAAGTAGGGGTTGTTTACTTGAAAAACCGGCCATTTGTAGTGAGTATCTTCAGTACGTATCTGGACGCCGATTCGAATCCCGTGGGTGAAGCGGCGCGCATTATTTATCAGTACTTTCAAAAGCTGGATAACGCGAATATGTACGGCCGCAAGGTTCGTTAAGCTTCCGCAAGCGCTTTCACATGGCGCAGAACGCGCAGATGAATCGTGTGAATGACGTAATCCGACCAGAGCTTCCAATATTCAGCCGGCCAGAGGCTGTGAACGTACCAAGTGGTGCCTTCGAGCCGCGTCCGGCCGCCGGGGAGCCTGGTTAACAGGAACTGCCCTTGCTTCGACGACAGGTAATTGTCGAGATGCTTGGGATGCACATTGGGATAGGGCGTCCATTCTTCCATCGGAGCGGGATTAGCGGTGACGTTGAAGCGCAGAAGGCGCGGCTCATCCCAAATCTTGATCGGTTCGACGAACGGGCCGGTGGAAAATTCACACTTGCGAACTGCGCCGACACCTTGGCCTTCGATACGCGCGCGAATCGGGTAGGCGATACCGGTTCGGAAGACCCATTCGGTGGGCGGAGGCAATTCGGAGAATGAGACCACATGCCGCCAGACTCTTTCCGGTGGCGCGGCGATCTCGATTTCAGTTCGAACAGCAAACATCTCGGCAGGGATTTGAGCGGCTTGCTCGGCGCCCATGATCAAGGATGGAAAAACAATTACCAACAGCAAGATCGCGCCCTGATTGACGTGCTTCGGATGCTCCATTTGGATCGCGTAGCCCACTGCGCCGCCTAGGATGGCGAGCGGCAGGGCCAAGGGTAGGGCCATCAACAAACATCCAAATCCCTCGACGGCGAAGGCCAGCATTCCGACTCCGGGAATCATCACTGAAAGGGTGGCGACGCCCAGGCACTGCTTCATGGTCGGCCTGTAATTCCAACTCAAAGCTAAGACAGAAAGCAAGCCGAGGCAAAAGGGGAGGGCCACGAATAAGCCCCACCCATAACGCTCCAGCAAAGTTACTCCTAACCACACTGCGCCGATGCATACGGGCATGGCGAAAAGAACCGCGAGGGTGGCGTGCAGCAGGAATTGACTGTTCTGTTCTTTCCGTCTTAAGCGGAGGGTGGGAGAACTCGCTTGACCGCGGGGGGCGAGGCCGAGGATCCCTAGAAAGACGATATTCAATACTGGAAAAAAGAAGAGTGCGACGAGCCATGTGGGCCAACCGGCGGAGCGCAGACGGCGCTTCACGCAGATGACGCCGAGCAGAATGAAAGGCAAGGCAACGGCGAGCATGGTGTAGGCAAACGAGGGATCGATTGTGTAGAATCCAGCACTGCCGCTAATGGGCCGCAAATAATCCCAGGGCCTCCAGACGCGGTGAAAGATGAACCAGGCAACCGAGCAATCGACGGCGTATTTGATGGCGAACGCGCCGAGGCCGATGAACCAGAAAGTACGGCGATTCATTTCGCCGGTGAGATGCAAACGCTCCGCCCAGCGGTTGGTCATTTGTGCTCCTCGCATAAACGCAGGTCGGGCAAACCATGACGAATTTGTTCCACTGTGAATCGCCGGCGGGGCGCGAGATCTTCGGGCAGTGCGTGTATTCCTGGCAGCGGATCGGCCACACCTTCGGTGAGCATGCGCACTTGGGCGACGGAGATCAAGGGAATTTTCATGACCCGTTCCATGGTCCAGGCCGCGGCGCCGAAGATCCACAAGGGCATGGGGAAGATCAACACATTCTTCTCCAGAGCGCGGGCGACGCGGCGCACCACTTCGACGAAGGTGAGCCGCTCAGGGCCTAATACGGATACGGTTTCGTTCTTCAAACGCCCTTCGAGCAGGCAGGCGCGGAGGATACGGACAAGATCTTCAATCGCCACTGGAGCGACGGCGTGATCGCGATTGCCGATGGAGGCGAAGAGCCGGATCGTATATAAGGAATGCGCGAGATGATCGACCAGATGATCGCCGCGTCCATAGATTATGCCCGCTTTGAGGACGGTGTAATCGATTCCCGCCGCGCGGACGATTTCCTCGGCTTGCCATTTCGATTCGTGATAGGCCGAGCCGCAGTCGGGCCGGGCAAGCAGGAAACTGAGGAGAACCACTCGGTTCACCTGGGCTTTTCGAGCTGCATTCATGACCGCCTGGGTACCAATCGTGTGGACGGTGCGAAAAGTTTGCGAGCCGGATTCGCGATTGATCCCGGCACAGTGGGCAACCGCATCGCAGCCTTGAAACAGGGTGGCCAGCGTATCTTCATCAGTGATGGGGCAAGCGGCGAAGCGGGCATCGTGCATGCGGCGGACGGTACGATCGCGGCCATCGATACCGCGCGCGATGAGGATCAATTCATGCCCTTGATAGCTGAGGGCCCGGGCGAGATTGCGGCCGACGAACCCGGTGGCGCCGGTGATGGCGATTTTCATACAAGCGGTCCTTTTCCGTTTATTCCAAAAGCTTCTTCAGCTTTCCCTTGAGGCGGATCATCTGGCGGATCGCGCCCTTGGGCAGGCGGCTGAACTCCTGATAGAACGCGGTCATGGATTCGAAGAAGCGCTGCATTTCGACGATCCGCTCGCGGGTATATGCATCGGCTTCGGCACCTTGGGCTAGTTCATCGGCGCAGCCTCGTAATAGGGCAAGCGTGGGATCCACTTCACGGCGCTTGCGCTCTTCCACGATGATGTCGAACATTTCCCAGACGTCTTTCATCGATTCGAAACGATCGCGGCGATCGCCCATAACATGGACGATCTTGACGATGCCCCAGCCTTGTAGCTCACGCAGACTGGTGCTGACATTGGACCGGGCCACGGAGAGCAGTCGGGCGATATCCTCGGCAGGAATGGGTTCGGGGGACAAATAAAGCAGCGCATGGATCTGGGCGACGGTACGATTGATGCCCCAGCGGGTTCCCATCTCGCCCCAGTGAAGGATAAATTTTTGGGTTACCGGAGTGAGACTGTCCATTCAGTAATTTCTGTCCTGACTGAAATTACCGCAATTGATGGAAGTAGTCAAGAGCGGAGTTCGCGCGCCGTGTTTCAGGGAAATCTGGGACACTCGGACACGCCTCTGTGGCAAAGCGCCCACGGGGCGACCCGGCGACTTAGCTAGACGTCGACCCAGGCGCGATTCTTCGAACTCTCCAAAACCTTCTCGAGGAGAATCATCCCTCGCAGGCCATCGGCGAATGTGGGGTAGTCGCCTAGGATGCTGGGATCGGCGACGCGCGCATAAAAACGCCGGAATAATTGCTTATGGGTATCGTCATATCCCTCGCTATGCCCACCGGGTAGATCGGCATAGGTGGCGGCGGCTGGAGCTAGTAAGGATGGATCCTTGATGATCAGTTGATTGGGCGAATTGCGATGCCCGATCCACAATTCGTCGGGACGTTCCTGATTCCAGGCGACTCCCGATTTGGTCCCGTAGATTTCGAAATCGAAGCGATTCTTTCGGCCTGCCGACATTTGGCTCACTGAAAACGAGCCACGGGCCCGGTCGCCCAGGTGTAGAAGGACGCTACCAAAATCGTCGGTATCGATGCTGACGGCTTCGTAGTCTGCCGGCTGGAGCGTCTTGCCACTGAAAGTTTCCACTGATCCTTTGGGCTTCGTACGGGTCTTGTGAAACGTCTGCAGATCGCCGCACAGGGCGGTGATGGAAAGCCCCGTAAGATGCTGAATCATATCCATCCAGTGCGACCCGATATCGCCCATGGCGCGGAGTTGCCCGTTTTCCTCAGAGATGACCCGCCAGTTGTAATCGGTGTCATATAGCAGCCAATCCTGAAAATAAGTGCCCTGGACAATCAGGATGTCGCCCAGTTCGCCGCCGGCAATCAGTTGACGAACATGCTGCACCACCGGATAGCAGCGCAGATTGTGATTGGTGGCGTTAACGACGTTTTTCGCCTTCGCCAGGTCTACCAATTCCCGCGCCTGCGACGAATTCATGGCCAGCGGTTTTTCACACAGCACGCTCTTGCCCGCAAGCAGCGCCGCTTTGGCCATCGGATGATGCAGCGCGTTGGGGGTGCAGATATGAACCGCGTCCAATTCGGGATGTTTCAGGAGCGATTCCCAGTCGGTGGTCGAATTGGGAATCTGGAACTGTTCGGCGAATTGAGCGACAGCCCCGGTGGACGCGCCGGCGACGGCGATTACTTCAACGTTGCCCAATCGTCGAATGGCCTCGGTGTGCACCTTTCCCATGAATCCGGTGCCGATCATCGCTGTCTTCAATTTACGCATAAGGAATTTTACAACCCTTTCGAGAATGAACCTGAACTAACACAATGTACCGTAAATGTTGTTAGAATAGTGCGCGAAGTTATGATAGTCCGTATCCGGCTGCGATCAGGCCCCAGAGTACAGAAAACAGGCGCCAAGAACCGTGGTGTTGCGCTTGGCGCGGCGGCTCTGCTGACCCCGCTGACGCTTTCCTGTTATGTCCTGGGACTGTGGCGCCTGGGAGCCGATCTACGGTTCTTCGCCGACTTCGCGATCTCTTCCGGCCTCTACTCCCACTGGCAGGTATGGTTGGCCCTGGCGGCTATTCTGCACCTGACAACCTATTCGCTGGAACGCTATGGCCGGGGTTTCGAGCTGCGTTTTCCATCGGCGATTTTTGTCTGGCTAGCCAGTTTCGGCCGGATACCTACCCGATAAGTCACGTTCCCGCGTTCTGGAACTTACGGCCATCCGCGTGCATCTGACTAGCTGTAACGGGGTGCAATGAGATGGCTAGGAAATTGACTGACGGTCTGGAAGAAGCGACAGCGCTACTGGGATTTTTGTTAACTCCCGCGGCGCTTGTGGCATTCGTTCTGGGCTGTTGGCGGCTGGGTTCGGATTTGGATTGGGCGGGCGATTTCTTTATACATAAAGGATTACTTTCGCATTGGCAGGTGTGGTTTGTTGTGGCCACGATGATTCAGTTCGCGTCGACTCCCCTACTGCGTGTTGGGGAAAGACGGCGTGATATCCTGAAATCTCGCGGGGCCCGTCTTCATGCCGATTAGCGACCGCTCCTACCTGCAGGGTTATTCCGGAAGAGGTTTTCCTACTGGCGTGAAGTGGCTACTGATTTCCAATGTAGTTATCTTTGTGCTGCAGGTTTTCACTTACACCACGCGTGCTGGCGATTTGTTTCGTGAACTGGCGCTGATCCCGTCCCAAGTCTCGGGGCAATTAGCTCTCTGGCAATTAGTAACCTACATGTTCCTCCACGGGAGCATCACGCATATTTTGTTCAATATGCTGACACTGTGGTGGTTCGGCCCGATGATCGAGCAGATCTGGGGCACCAGGAAATTCCTCACCTATTATTTCCTCTGCGGGATCGGTGCGGGCGCGATTACGGTAATCGTCAACCTCCTGATGGGGTCGGGGAATGTACCAACTATCGGGGCGTCAGGTGCGATCTACGGCGTACTGCTGGCATACGGCGTAATGTTCCCCGACGCTATCATCCTGGCATTCTTCGTCTTCCCGATGAAGGCCAAATATTTTGTAGGAATCATGGCGGCGATCGCTTTTGTGAGCTCGTTTTCGCAGAATAGTGGCGTCAGTAGCATCTGTCACCTTGGCGGAATGGTGGTCGGCTACCTCTATTTGCAATCCCACAATATGTTCCGGCAGAACGTCCTCGCCATGGCCACCGATCGTTGGGCGGCCTGGAAACTGGAGCGCAGTAAACGCAAATTTCAGGTTTACATGCGTAAGAACCGCTCCGACGACGATCGCCGGGTGAACTAAGCGGCTACACCTAACCCTCCTGCAACCACAGCGTCCGCACCGGCGTCACTGTATTTGGTATAGTTTCGTTCGAGTGCATCTATGAAGGCCTTCAACCTCTTTTTCTTACTTGGATTCACGGCTCTCTCGCTCTTGTTTGTAGGGACGTCGGCGGCGCAACAGGGGCCGAAGTCGGACTCTTCCGATACCGTCGCCAAACCTCGAAAGAAGCCTGCGGCCGATGCTCCACCGGAACCCGCGGAAGAAAAGATTCCCTCGAAATTCCACAAGAAAGAAACGGACGCAATTGAGGGCTTAACCACCTTCAAAAGCGATGTCACGGCAGTATCGGTGGATGTGGCCGTGCTCGATAATAAGGGCCACTTTATCCCAAAGATACCGAAAGGGAACTTCCGCATCATGGAAGATAACGTTCCCCAGCAGGTTAGCGAATTCAGCATGGGGGAAGCGCCCATGACGGTTTGCATGGTAGTGGAATTCAGTAATAAATTTCAAAGCTATTGGGGTGCCGGTTGGTATCAGACACTGACTGCCGCCTACGGCTTCGTGCAGACGTTGAAACCCGAAGATTATCTGGCGATTGTGGCTTATGATATGCGGCCGGAGATTCTTTCCGACTTCACGCAAGACCGCCGGAAGACACAGGAAGCGATGCAGCGTCTGCAGATCGCCGCGTTCTCCGAAGCAAATCTGTTCGATGCTTTAACCCAGACCGCCGACAGGATGACGGATATTGAAGGGCGCAAAGCGATCGTGCTGCTATCCTCTGGAATCGACACGTTCAGCAAGCTCACCTACGACAAGACTCGTAAGAAATTGCAGGAAGCGGGAGTGCCGATTTACGCCATTGGACTGCTGCAAACACTGCGCGAACTGGCGGATGCTCGCGGCGGTATGGGACCTCTAGAGCGATTGGATTTCCTGCAGGCCGACAATGAAATGCGGACCTTCGCCAAAGAAACGGGTGGGGCTGCTTTCTTTCCCCGTTTCATCGGCGAATTTCCCGGTATCTTCCAGCAGGTTTCGCAATCGCTGCGTAATCAATACTCTCTGGCCTATCATCCGACCAATGCAGCGAAGGACGGCAAATACCGGCGGATTCGCGTAGAACTCGTGAATCCCGCTAATGACGAGCCGCTGCGTATCGTCGATGAGAAGGGTAAGCCGATGAAGTACACGATCGTCGCCAAGGCCGGCTACACTGCGCCGCGCGAAGTCGAGTAGTACTTGTAGAACTTTTGGACGCTGCCGCCACCGTGATTCCTACGAAGTGGCGTCCCCTTCCAGTCTTGTCAAGCGCTCAATCTTTCGCTATTGCAGTTTGTTACAACTCCATTGACAGCATCCTCCACTGTCTGCTAACTTCGCGATGTTCTTACATGACGGCTTCCGCTTCTAACCCACGCCCGATGTCGCAGAAGGTACTCCTGGTCGACGATAATTCGCTGGGCTTAATTGCCCGCAAGACTGTTCTCGAAGAGATCGGTTACAGCGTGACAGCTTGTAAATCCGCCGCCGAAGCGCTAGAACAATTTGGCAAAGAAACGTTTGAGCTCGTAATCACCGACTATAAGATGCCGAAAATGGATGGAATTGAGCTCATCGGCCAAATCCGGACGGTATCGCCAGTGATCCCGATCATTCTTTTGTCGGGATTCACGGAGTCTTTAGGGCTGACGGAGAAATCCACGGGTGCGGATGTCGTGCTCCAGAAAAGCGCAAATGAAGTGACACATCTGACGCGCGCGGTGCATCGTCTGCTGAACAAGAAATCCGTCAAGAAACCGGTGACTTCGCAGCGCTCGACAGTAGCGAAGGCGAAGAAAAAGACCATCTAGATTAGGGGCGGCTTCGGGGCCCGGGTTAGCGGGGTCAGCGCGTATAGTTGTAAGTAATGCCGATCGGAAAAGCTGTCTTTGGGTTTCTCGTCTTCCTAGTTGCCGCCAGCAGTCAGACCCACCCGAGAGTAATTCCCCGCAAGCCCGTCGCTACACCGAGCGCGAATCCAGCCGTCCAGCAATGGCTGCGCAGCATGACACTCCGCGACCGCATCGCGCAGTTGCTGATTGTCCCCTGTTATGGCGATTCCCCTAGCGCCCGTTCGGTCGCTTACCGCAAGTTTCAGCATCTGATCGGCGATCTGCACGTGGGCGGCATGATTGTCGTCAATCGCGTCGTAAATGGCCAGGTGCGCTATGCCGAACCGTATGCGATGGCCGCGTTTTTAAACCGTATGCAGAAGGCGGCGCGAGTACCGTTGATCATGGCCGCCGATTTCGAACGCGGTGCCTCTATGCGCGTTAACGGAACGACCAAGTTTCCGCACAATATGGCTTATGGCGCAACCGGGAATACGGTATTTTCGCGGCAGGAAGGAATCGCCGCCGCGCGCGAGGCTCGAGCACTGGGAGTGCAATGGATCTTTGCTCCGGATGCCGACGTGAACAACAATCCCGACAACCCGATCATTAATATCAGGTCCTATGGCTCTGATCCGAAGCAAGTGGCCGATCATGTCAGCGCGTACATCGAAGGGGCGCATTCGAATCCCGCGTACAAGGTCCTGGTAACGGCGAAACATTTTCCGGGTCATGGCGATACCGCCATCGATACACACATCGGCATCGCGCGCCTGGAGGCCAGCAAACAGCGTATGAGTGAAGTGGAACTGGTGCCGTTCCGGGCGGCGATCGAGCATGGGGTGGATTCCATCATGACCGTTCACATGTCGGTGCCGGCCTATGAAGAGCAGGATATTCCGGCCACCGTGTCGCCCGCCGTGCTCACGGGATTGCTTCGCCGGGAACTGAAGTTTAACGGCATCATTACCACCGATGCGATGGACATGCAGGGGCTCTCCAAAGTGTTTACGCCCGGTGAAGCGTCGGTGCGGGCCATTGAAGCGGGCGCCGATATCCTGTTAATGCCGCCGAAGCCGGAAGAGTCCATCCGGGCGATCGTTCAGGCAATTGCATCGGGCCGGCTGACCCGGAAGCGCATCGATGAGAGCGTGACGAAGCTGTTGATGGCGAAAGCACGGCTGGGTCTGAATACCAGGAAGTTGGTGGATGTGGAAACCATCAACGACACGCTCGAATCGGCCGAAGCCGATGAGGAAGCGCAGAACGTTGCCGACCACGCCGTGACATTGGTTCGCGACGATAAGAACCTGATCCCGATTAAGTCGCCCGATGCTTCCTGCATGCTGATCCTGGCGGAAGGGCGGTTCTCACTGCAAGGGCGCCGGATGTTGGAAGAGATGCGGAAACGCGCTCCAAAGATGAAGACGACGCTGCTGGATCCAACGGTTCCCGATATCGAACTGCAGCAGGCTGCTACCGATGCCGCCGCTTGTGACGCCGTGTACGTGGCGGCCTTCGTCAGCGTCGCGGCCTATCGCGGCGATCTGGTGCTGGCCGCTGGATTCGCGCCGTTCGTTACAAGCCTGACGGCTGGAAAAGCGCCTGTCGCTCTAATCGCTCTGGGCAATCCTTATCTGCTGCGCAGCTTTCCGAATGTTGGCGCGTACCTGACGACATTCAGCACGGTGATCCCGTCAGAAGTGGCAACGGTGAAGGCGCTGTTCGGCGAAATAGCGATTACCGGACATCTTCCTGTCGCTATTCCAAATCTGGCGAAGCATGGCGATGGTATCCAGTTGCCGGCACGAATAGCGCTTGTACCTTCGATACGACAGTAAAAAAAGAAAAGGCACGGAGCATCTCGGCCCCGTGCCTTTTATTAACAACCTTGATGTGGGTTGACTAGAAGATAAACTTCGCTCCAAGTTGCAGAACCCGACCACCACCGGTGCCGCCATTGCCACCGCCGAGCGTGCCGGTTATGAACCCGAAGTTCGCGCTACCAAATGTGGAACCGGGGTTGGCAAACTGCGGAGTGTTGGTAATGCCGAACGCTTCGCAGCGCAGCTCCAAGCTGACACGCTCCGTGAATTGGATTGATTTGAAGAGGGATGCATCCAAGTCAAAGAACGCCGGCCCATTCAGGCTATTGCGTCCAACGTTGCCAAAGACTCCCACGGCTGGGGCCTGGAAGCTGGCCTGGGTCAACCAGGGGTTACCGACGTTGATCCCATGAAGGATCTTCACCGGAGCGATTTGATCCGGGGAATTCGAATTACCCGGCGAGTTTAAGCTGGTCGCGCTGTAGTTGATGTTGATTGGCAGACCGCTCATCAGGGAAAGAATGCCCGATACGCGCCAACCGCCCAGAACGTAGGAAGCTGGACCGCTGCCGTTCAAATACTTCTTGCCTTTGCCGAACGGCAGATCGTACACATAGCTCTGTACGAAGGTATTGGTCCGGTCAAAATCATTCCGCGCATAGTTGCGCCGCTGATTGATGTAGAACAACAGACCGCCATCGTCACCGGTCTGAAAACCCATGCCCTTGGCGAACGTGTAAGCGGTGGTTACAGCCAGACCGCTGGAGAAACGGCGATCCAATTTGATCTGCAGCGAGTTGTAAAGGGAAGAATAACCGGCGAACAACTGGCTGGTGGAAGCTTTTCTTCCAAATGCCGCTTCCGGCAACCCAGCATTGCCCGTATTGAGGGAGGTGGACGCATTCAGGTTGTAATTCACCGGATTGTTCACACCGTGATTGGCCACATAAGCGGCGTCGAGAACGAAATGAGCCGGCAGGGCCTGCTGAATCGCCACGTTCCACGATTCCACATAGGGGTTACGGAAGTTCTGAGCGACGGTGAAATAATTCGTCGCCACAGGCGGATTGGTGATGATGCCGTTGGCCGGGATGGTAGGCAAGGTGGATTGTGGGAATCCATTTTGGAATGTCGCCACTCGTCCATCGGAAAGAACCGCCGGGCCATAGCCGGCTACAGCGGGATCGTAGGCGTTGTTGGCTCGAATCGGGAAGTTGTAGGCCCAGTTATTGTCGGGGAAAGGCGTGTAGCTGATGCCGAAGCCGATGCGGACCACGGTCTTCTCGGTAACGCGATAGGCGGCGCCGAAGCGTGGAGCGAAATTAGTGTAACGCGCCTCTAGCCCGAGATTCGAGGGATTTCCGCCGATACCAGCGATCACAAGCGTGTTGTTAGTCGGATTGTAGTTAGAGAAGCCGCCGGGAAAGGCCGGTGTAGCTGGCGGATAGAGTTCCCAACGAAGGCCTAAATCGACCGTCAGCTTGGGCGTAACGCTCCACTTATCGGCAACGAACGTGAAGAACTGATAAGCGCGATAGTTCGGGAATGTCACCGACAGATCGCGGCCCGCTTGTCCTGGAAGATCCAACAGGAAGCTGGCGAAATTATTGGCGAAGCTGGTCTTCGCACCCGGAGTGGAAGTTTGTCCATCGTTGAAGGTGTACAAACCGCGTGGGCTGAATGTCTGGTTTTGCAACAGGGCATCGCGGATACGCCGAATATCGCCGCCGAACTTCAGTGTGTGATTGCCGATGGTCTTGGTCCACGTATTTACGGCATCGATGTTGGCTTCCGCGCGGACCCAGGGGAGACTGGCCGCGTAACCCAGCAGTGGATTGTTATAAACCCCGCCGTTAATGGTGATGCCGACCAGGCCGCTGGTATTGGCGTCGAGATTGATGCCGGGAATTCCGATGGCCGTCGAAGCCGTTGAGCCATAGTCGGTCTGTTTGGCTTCGTTGTGATAATAAGCGACGCCGAATCGGAATTCCGCCACCAGGCTGGGCGAGAACACGCGATCGTAATTCAAACCCGCGCTATAGGTGTTCTGAATGCCTGTACCTTCGAAGTTCCCTTGTGCCGGGCCGCCTGCCAAGCCAAATACAGGTGCTTGCGATACAACGGGGCGGGAGTAGCTGAAACGGGCGCTCAAGCGATCTCTATCGGAAAGGACGTAGTCAACCTTGGCGTCCAGGGAGTTCGTATCCTTGGTGAACGGCAACAACCCGAAGAAGTTATTGGTGGATCCGGCGGCTGTGGGCGCGGGAATCAGCGACAGTAATTTCGCCGATATGGGGTTGATGCGATTGCTGGGAATGATGTTGCCCGGGAATGGCGTGCGACCCGTTCCATCGGGATTGCCGGTAGCCGGATCGTAAATCGGCGTGGTTGAGGCGCTGAGGTTGCCGGTGCGGAAATCGCTAGTGGGGATACTCAACAGATTCGTATTCGCTTCGTGGTCGCTGACGCGCAGAAAATCGGCGAAAAAGAAGAGCTTGTTCTTCTTGATAGGGCCACCGATATTCCCGCCGAAATAGTTGTAGGCCAAGTGGCCGACTTTAGGGTCAAAAAAGTTGCGAGCGTTCAAATCGTTGTTCTTCAGGAACTCATACGCCGCTCCGTGGAAGTTATTTGTACCCGACTTGAAGAATACGTTCGTGACCGCGCCGCTTGCGCGTCCCAGCTCGGCGTCGAAGTTGCTAGTGGATACGTCCACTGTCTGAATCGCTTCGATTGGCGGGATCAGGATTTGCAACAAACCCGTGCGCTCATTGTCGTCGATTCCTTCCAGTTGATAGTTGTTACCCATCCGCAACTGGCCGTTGACTTCCGTCTGCAGGGAGCTCGCGGCATTGAAAAACTGCGAGTGTTGAAAGCCCGCGCGAGTAGTTCCGGGAACCAGATTGAGGAGCCCTTGAAAATTACGATTCGTTCCGATCGGCAAATTCGCCGCTTGCACAATTTCGATCTTGCGGCCGGTATCGGCGCGATCGGTCTGCAACATCGGAGCCGCCGTTGTAACTTCCACTGTCTCGCTGACGTTTCCCGGTTGCAGCGTGAGATCGACGCGTTCGGTCGTATTCACAATGACATCCACCCGTGCCTGCGAAGCGCGCTTAAAGCCGGCGAGCTCGGCGGTAATCGAGTAGGTCCCTGGGGGCAGGTTGGCGAAGGTGTAATTGCCACTCTCGTTGGTCGTGCCAGTTCGGCTGGACGAGGTATTCACTTCAACAACTGTAATGGTGGCGTTAGGTATGGTGGCGCCGGAAGAATCCGTCACCGTTCCCACCAGCGTCGCAGTGACTGTTTGCGAGTAAATTGAACCGGCCAGGGCAAGTAGCAGCGTGGCCAAAGCACACATCGAACGAAGATGTTTCATAGCGACCCTTCTTAATGAAAATATGGTTCAGAAATTGGCCAATGGAGGGGGCACGCAGAGATTGCGCTACGGCCTGCGCGCGGAAGGTCGTGATGTCGTGTATGAGACTTGCCAACAAAGCAAATCCCTGACGTTGACGCTTCAAATGAACCGACCCCTTGGTAAGTACAATACTTCCCGGGCGTCCCGGCGTCAACCGCGCTATGTGGCAATGCGCGCGAGACCCCGCCTGAACTCCCACCTAAAGCTGAATTGATATCAGTGTAGCCGACCTCCCGAGGCCGCATAATTCGATTTATTAAAAGCCAGCATTCACCAGTTTGGAACCGGGCTGTTACAATTTTGACTAGTCCCGATGGAACTCGCCCACTTAAAAGCGCTGATAGCGGTCGGTGACGTCGCAAGCCTGGAGCGGGCCGGCAGGTTGCTGCACCTTTCCGCGCCGGCGATCTTCAGTCAACTCCAACTTCTGGAATTGGAACTGGGGAAGAAGCTGTATCAACGTGCTGGGCGCACGCTGATCCTGACTGCCGCGGGGCATACGTTAGTGGAGTACGCCAAGCGAATCATGATCGAACATGACCGTGCTATCGACGCCGTGCGAGAGCTTAGTGGAATCACTGGGGGGCGTCTCCGGTTGGGCTGCGGACCGCACATGAGTGCCGCCATGGTCCCACGCCTGGTGCAGGCATTTTTGGCCAAATATCCGGGAGTCGATGTAGCGGTTACTACCGGTGACGATGACGCGCTGGCGGAGAATTTGCGTACCGGAAAGGTCGACGTACTGCTGATGAACCTTCCGGTCTCCGATCGAAACTTCGAGTCCGAAAGCCTCTGGCAATATGAGCTGGTTCTTGTCATCTCCCCGGCGGATCCACTGGCGAAGCGCAAAACAATTTTCATGAAAGATGTTTCCAGCCGGACTTTTATTATTTATCAACGAGCGGCGATTATAGAATCTTCCATCCGCCGTCACTGTGAAGAAATTGGTTTAAGGCCGGTCAGTGTCATCGCCAACGATCAAGCAGACTCTATTCGTGAAATGGTGAAGCTCGGCGTTGGCATTGCCTTCCTGCCCACGTGGAGTGTCTCGGGCGATTTGCAACGAAAATCTCTCAAAGCGATCCGGCTGCCGGGCGGCAAACTGATGGCGGAAACGGGCATGGTCTTCCGCCGCGAAGCCTATCGTACGTCCGTTCTTACGGCCTTCTCAGAGGTCGCGCAGAATTGGAAGAATTGGCTCCCGCAACCCAACGATGTAGTCCGCGTTAGCCCGGAAGCCGTGGGCATTTGAGGTACAGCGAGACCGGCGCCACCCAAGCGTATATACTGTCTGCTCAATGGCCAAACAAAAGTTCAGCGCTAAACTGATCGGACGCGGGCCGAATGGCGCCTGGACTTTTCTGCCGATCGACTTCGATGTGCATTCTACCCTTGGGATCCAAGCCCGACAAGCTGTAAAGGGCACGATCAACGGTTTCCCCTTTCGCAATTCCTTGATGCCGGAAGGCGATGGAACGTACGTGATGATGGTGAACAAGGAATTGCAGGCTGGCGCCAAAGCCAAGGCCGGCGATACCGTGAACGTCACTCTGGAAATTGACGACACACCGCGCAGCGTCGAGATTCCGGATGACCTGCAGGCGTCTCTAACCAAAGTCGCGGGTGCCGGCAATGCGTTCGCGGCGCTCTCTTATTCGCACCAGAAAGAATTCGTAGATTGGATCGGTGAGGCCAAAAAAGTAGAGACCAGAGCCCGGCGCATCGAGAAGTCCTTGGAGATGTTAGCCGCCAAGAAGCACCCCAAGAGCTGAGGCGCCTAGCTGGGAGAAACCGCGCTACCGCCCGGTTCCGCCTAAGCTGAGGGTGCTGCCTTAGAGTCGCGAGTCAACATTCGCCGCGGCTTTTGCGTGGCCGCGTGTAAGCTGGCATCGAGCGGAACAAAGCGGCCTTGCCGTGCATCGAGCGTCAGAATCTCGCCGGTGTGGATGCGATAGGTCCACCCATATAATTCAAGATCGCCGCGGCGTAAGCGAGACGCGACATAAGGATGGGTTTCCAGATGTTCCAATTGCGCCACGACATTCTCTTCGATCAGCGCCTCCAGTATTTCCGCTTCACTGGCGTCGGCATAGTGCTCCGATACCACGCGCCGCGCCGACTCCGATTGGCGCAGCCACGCCCCCACTGTCGGCAACTCAGCCACTGTTTCGGGATGCAGAAGCGCCTTCATTGCACCACAGTCGGAGTGGCCGCAAATCACGATCGCCTTCACGTTCAAAACGGCTACCGCGTATTCAATGGTGGCCGAAACGCCACCGGCCATTTCACCATGGGGCGGTACGATGTTGCCCGCGTTCCGGCAAACGAAGAGCTCGCCCGGACCGCTTTGCATAATCATGTCGGGGACCACGCGCGAGTCCGAGCAGGTAATGAATAACACTTCGGGGCTTTGCGATTCAGCCAAAGTCTCAAACAACTCCCGATGCTCTGGAAAGATAGTGCCGCGGAAATTCTGGTAGCGCTCAAAGAGCCGGCGCATTGCCTTCGGTGGTGTTGGTTGGTCCGCCATGAACGAAACAATTTTCTCACGAAGGTTGATTAGATTTGACGCACCGCCTGAATCTGCCGCCGTAAGAACGCCTGCTCTACGCGATTGTCCGTTAGAGCAATCGCCCGGCGGTAGGCGGATTCTGCTTCGAGACCACGGCCGATGCGGCGCAGCACGTCAGCCCGCGCGGCATGAAACAGATAGTACTGGTCCAATTCGGAAAGCGCATCTATCCTGCGTAAGCCTTCCTCAAAGCTGACGCTCATTGCAACCGCTACCGCCTGATTAAGCGCAACCACCGGAGAGGCGTTGAACTCTCGCAACCTCTCATACAAGGCGGCGATCTGCGTCCAATCGGTTGCGTTCGCCGTCGCCGCTTCGGCGTGTAAAGCTGCGATCGCCGCCTGCAATTGATAAGGGCCAACCGGGCCTTTTTTCAAAGCTTGCTCCACCAGCAGCAATCCTTCGGCGATCTCTGGGCGATGCCAGAGCGATCGATCTTGTTCCTCCAGTCGCACCAACTCACCGTCGCGTACTCGAGCGTCGCGCCGCGAATGGTGCAGCGTCATCAGAGCCAACAGCGCGATGTTTTCCGATTCCGCCGGCAGTAGCTCACGCAACAACCGGCTGAGACGGATCGCTTCCTGGCATAGGTCCGCCCGCAAGAGCGATTCACCCGAAGCCGCCGCGTACCCTTCGTTAAAGATCAAATAGAGTACGGCCTGAACGGAACCCAACCGATCGGGAAACTCGCGCGGCTGGGGCACTTCATACGGAATGCCGGCTTCTTGTATTTTCCGTTTCGCCCGCACTAACCGTTGCGCCACGGTAGATTCCGGAACGAGAAAAGCCTTGGCGATTTCCGCAGTCGTCAAGCCTCCCAACACTCGCAGCGTGAGGGCGATTTGCGATTCGGGATTTACCGCCGGATGGCAGCATGTGAAAATCAGCCGCAGCCGGTCATCGGGATAATGCATCTCCATCTCGCCCGCGGCGTCCATTTCCTGAGGTTGTGAAGGCGCCGCTTCGTGAAGCAAAAAAACTTGCTTTTCCAACTGGGTTCGGCGACGCCGGCTATGGTCTATTATTTTGCGATGCGCGGTGGCCGTGATCCACGCGCCAGGATTGTGGGGAATGCCGTTGGCAGACCAGGAGGACAGCGCCGACGTGAAGGCTTCCTGCATCGCTTCCTCCGCTAGATCGAAGGAGCCGGCAATCCGAATCAGCGTGGCTAGAATACGCCGTGATTCGTCGCGATGGACGCGCTCCACGGCGGCGTTGCCGTCGTTGTTCACGATTTCGGATTGCCGACCTCTATTGGGCGGATCTCAATGCAACCGCTCTGGCCGCGGCAGGATGTCGGTATGCGCGCCGCCCATTCGATGGCCTCATCCAGATTTTTACACTCCATGATGTAATAGCCGGCGAACTGTTCCTTCGTTTCAGCGAACGGACCGTCGGTTGTGATCGCCTTCCCGCCGGCCGTGCGGACGGACGTTGCCGTATTGGTGGGCTTCAACTTCTCCCATCCAACCAAGACACCTTGCGCGCCCGCATCCGCCATCACGGCCCGATGACCCTGCGAGATCGCTTCGTTTTCCTCGGGGGAAAGCGGCTCAGTGGTTTCCTGGCTATAGATCATCATCATGTAGCGCATCGCGAGTCTCCGCTCTTGTGATCTATTACTGTACTGGAAAATTTGGATCGGCTTTCACTTCCATGATCTGTTTGGTGTGCCGTTCGCAGTGGCCAGCCGCCGCCAATATCCATTGATAACCATCCAGCGGACCGAACACCGGATGATTCACCGTGTGTCCGCGCAAATTACCGGTGGAGCGCAAGAGTGAGATTGTCTCGGCGCGGGCCGTAAGAAAATGCTGTTGTGTTTCAGGCCAAGACCAGCGGTTCGCTGGAGTAGCAAACCCCGGAGCTTTCACCTTCGTGGTTCTGTCGGGGACCTTGGCCAGAAGCATCGCGTCCGTCTCCTTTGCAACTCGATCGGGCTTGGCGGCCGCTCCCTGCGCCAGCTGTTTGCCGACGATGTCGTCCACAGTATTTTCAATGAGCGTGATATGTTCCACTATTTCGGCGATCGACCACCGATCCGGCGCAGGCTTAAATTTCAATTGTGCGTCGGACAAGAGTTTCACCGACGAAAGCAAGCCGTCGCGTGTTTCGCCGAGATACTGCAGCGCCGTGTCTCGCTCGGTTGCCGTGATATCGGGGCCGGTGATCGCCGCACCAAGTGTCGCGGTTGCCACGAGTAATAAGGTCAGGGGGTGATTCATAGTTAATCTCCTTCGCCGAAACGACGTACGATAGCCGGCGGATCGACATCATTTTCAAAAATAATTTTCACCCCAGCGCAATGAAAGACGCCTGCTACATTGGGGAAGTGAATGGAGTCATTGTTGTCGACAAGCCCCCGGGATGGACGTCGCATGATGTCGTCAATAAAATCCGCCGCTTTGCCAATACGAAAAAGGTTGGACATCTGGGCACTCTGGATCCGATGGCAACCGGGGTCCTGCCGCTAGTTATCGAACGCGCCACCCGCCTGGCGCAGTTTTACACCAGGAACGACAAGGTTTATGAAGCCGTAATCGGCTTTGGTTTTTCCACCGATACGTACGATCGCGAAGGCGTCGCCACGTCGCCCGCCGTTGCCGTGAACCTATCGCCGGAAATACTGGAACAGGCGCTAGATTCCTTCCGTGGCGTGATTCAGCAAGTGCCACCCGCGGTATCGGCGAAGAAGATCAACGGCGTGCCGGCATATCGCCTGGCGCGCAAGCAACAAGTGGTGGAGTTGCCGGCTGTACAGATCACTATCCATTCCCTGGACCTGCTGGGGTCGACAACTACCGAGGCGACGGTTCGAATCCACTGCTCGTCGGGAACCTACGTCCGAAGCATCGCTCATGACCTGGGCGTGCAACTTGGTTGTGGTGCTCACCTCACCGCCCTGCGCCGCACGCGGACCGGAGATTTTACGCTCGAGCGCTCGCGCACGCTGGAAGAATTAAAAGCACTAGCGGAAGCGGGCCGTTTTGAGGAAGCGATGATCCCGGCATCGGACTTACTGCCGGATTTTCCATCCGAATTTGTAGACGATCTAACGGTTGGGCAGATCCGCCAAGGCCGTGATTTTCGCGTATCTCCGTTTCGTGTCCGGACGGAAGTACAATTCGTGAAAGCTGTTTCCGCCGGGGGCGATTTAATCGCAATCGGAGAGGCGAAGTTGAAGAATGTGTACCATCCCGTGCTGGTTCTCTGACGGCATTTTAATCTAGGTCTTAATGAAGTTTAATCAATGCGGGGCTGCGGTGCGGCGATGGTTTAGTATTCTGTCTATATAGTGTTCCGACTTCTCTTTGTATTCTTGTTTGCGCTCAACTTCCTGGCCGGGGCCACTTCCCGCCAGGAGGGCCAGCCACCATTGGATTCGGATCAAATCGGACTTTTTTTCTCCGGCACAATCGCCGATATGGCGCCCGACAAGATCACGGTTACCAGAGCCGTATTGGGTAAACCGGCGGAGAAGAAAGTTTTTCTGATCGACCCGACAACCAAGGTGGAGGGTAAGATGCGCGCCAAGGTTCGCGTTACGGTTCGCTATAAGACGACGGAAGATGGCGACGTCGCGAAATCGATCCTTGTCCGAAATCCGCAAGCGAAGAAGCCTTAACTCGCGGACGTCTAATCATCGGCGAAACTAACATCGCCACTACCTGGTCCGCGAATCAGTATACTCGATGAATATGGGTCGATTGGGCTTTCTCTTCGCAATGTGCGCGCTCCTTTTCGCCGAAACCGAGCCCAGGGCGAAGGCCTCCGAGTATCCCGTACACGGCACCGTGGGCGATCTCGAACTCGGCGCCGAATATTTCCTGCATAGCATTCCTTCGGCTCGCGGAATGCTCTTCGCTCAGGATTATCTAGTGGTGGAGGTAGCCATCTTTGGCCCTTCGAAACTGCCGTTTAGCACCGGCCCGGGGCGATTCCATTTGCGGGTCAACAATGGAAAGATGCTGCTAGCGACGGACTCGGCCACGTTCGTGATTGCATCGATGAAGCACGAAGATTGGAACGGAGAACGTCCCCATTTCGAAGTCGGCGCGGGGATGGGCGATACTGGCGTGACGATTGGACGCCCCACCAGCGGAGGCCGTTTACCGGACAGCTCCGACAGCCGGAATCGTAAAACTGCCGGCCCGCAATTCTTCGAGGAATGGCTCCCACAAGCGGAGTTGATCGATATACAGAAGAAGCTGCCGGTGAGCGGAATGCTGTTCTTCCCTTATACGGGCAAAGTGAAAGCGATTAAGAAATTGGAGTTGCTCTATGAGGGGCCCGAAGGCAGCGCGGCGCTCCTGCTGGATCTAACACGGTAACCCATGCTTCCCGGCTTGATGCTTGCGTTGGCGTTTTGGGCCGAACCGAATTCGGCGGTGACGCCCGAGCGGCAAGTGCTGCAAAAGAAGCTGAAACATGACGTGCGCGATTTGTTGTTTCAGGCCGCCAACACGGTGGGTCCGGCGGATGTCCGAAGCCTGGTTATAAACCAGCTGAAAGCGCAAGGCAAGAATCTTTCCGCGCCGAGCGACATCCCCTCGTACGGATCGATCAAGAACGTCACGGTAGCGACGCCTCCCGGTCATCCGGAGTTGATGGCTATCACGACGACACTGGGGATTACCTGCGGCGAGGACACTTCGCTCTATCTGCTGCGCAAGATGAACGCGCAATGGACGACGGTGCTGACAGTCGAAACCAACGGTTACCCCGAGATCTCCGGCGCGCAAGGTTTCTTCAAATATGCGATATCGCCGTCGGCGGCGGACGGGGGTTTTTTTGTTGTGACGGCAAACGTTACGCCATGGTGCAGTTCCATGTGGCAGACGCTGCGCTATCAGGTGCATCGCGTCAGTGGAACATCGAACAGGCTGACGAGTTTATCATCCGACATTTATATCGGGGGACCCGAATATACGTTGTTCGCCGATTCCAACACGTTTACGTTGCAGTATCAGGCAGCCCAGCGGTTGGATCCCGGTATCTTGCTGCGAACGCATATTCAGAAGTTCAGAGTGAATGAAGCGGCTGTCGACAGAATTCCACCGCTAGCTTTGCAACCGCAGGATTTTTTGGCCGAGTGGTTGTCATTGCCCTGGGAGGAAGCAAAACAGTGGGCCGCGCCCGGCTTGCAGCCGTGGCATTTACAATTACTGCAGCGCGACGACGTTCATACCGAAATCGCCATGGCCCAGCCCTGCGACAAGACCGCGAGCCGCACTGTGATCGCCATCAATGTGGAATCCACCGATACCGATGAGGAGGTTTACTTCACGATTCGCAAGGACGGTCAGAAGTATTTCATCGAGAGCGTTTCGTTGGATCAGCAGCCGTTTTACTGCCCGGGCGACACCCCCGCGGAACGGCAAAGCGCACCATTTCTGCAACCACCGCGTTAGGTCTCGTGGAATTTTTTGTGATCGGCCAGCATCTGCACGAATTGCAGAATCTTCTTTGCCCGCGTCTCGGCTTTCTTCGCGGTGTGGATGCGGAATAACAGAGCATATCGATTCGCGCTGTCGAGCTTCGCAAAGAACGCTTTTGCTTTTGGATTCTCCTCCAGCGCTTCTTGAAAATCTTCAGGGACCGTAATCGTTCGCGCGCCATCGTAGGCCGCATCCCAACGGCCATCCTTCTTTGCCCGCTCGACTTCCGCAATCCCGGCGGGCAGCATGCGGCCACCTGCGACTAATGCCGCCACCTTCTCACGATTGATCTTCGACCAGATACTTTTCTTCGTTCGCGGTGTGAAGCGCTGCAACCAGATTTCATCGCTTTCGCCCTTCTTCTGCGCATCGATCCATCCATGGCAGAGAGCCACATCCAGGGCTTCGACATAGGAGAGCGACTTTACCGTGGCGCCCTTCTTGGCAAGCCGTAGCCAAAGCCCACTCGATGTAACGTGATGCTTGGCCAGCCATTTCGCCCAATCCGCCGGGGTCTCAAAAAGGATGGATGTCTGGTCGATGGGCATGCTGGTTTTATTTTATGATGATGTCCGATGCGTACTCTTCTCTCTTTACTCTTGCTAACCACCACCGCCAACGGACAGACTCTACTCGACACCCTGCGCGCGCGCATCGCGAATTTCCCTGGCACTGTCAGTCTTTACGCAAAGAATCTCGATACGGGCGTCGCGGTTGGGATCAATGAAACCGATCCGGTAAGGACGGCGAGTACCATCAAACTCCCCATTCTACTGGCGGTATTCGATGCTGTGTCTCGTGGCGACGCGAAGTGGTCGGAGATGATTCCCATCACCACTGCCGATACCGTTTCCGGAAGCGGTGTGCTGAGTGAGTTCACAACAGGAGTGCAACTCCCGCTACGGGACGTGGTGCATCTGATGATCGTAGTGAGCGACAACACGGCAACCAATCTGGTGATCGAGCGCTTCTCCGCCGACGCCGTGAACGCCTATCTCGACAAGTTGAGCATCAAGACAACGCGATCCATGCGCAAGGTATTGGGTGAAGGTGAACCGAAGGGATTCTCAGCGGCAGGCAAGCTGCCCGGGAATAAAAAATATGGGCTGGGGGTCTCGACGCCCAAAGACATGGTGACGATTCTAGAGAAACTGGAGCACGGTGAGATTGTCAGCGCCGCTGCATCAAAAGAAATGATCGCGATCATGAAGGGTTGCCAGGACAACACCGGAATTCGCCGCCGCTTGGGTGATGCGACGATCGCGAACAAGTCCGGTTCGCTCGACGCGCTACGCTCGGACGTAGGCATCGTATATTCGCCCGGCGGCCGCATCGCGATGGCCCTTACCGTGGATGGAATGAAGACCATCGACAACAGCCCCGACAACATAGGGTCGTTACTAATCGCCGATCTGGCCAGGATGCTTGTAGATGGAATGGCCAAATAAGGCAGTTTATTTAACGCATTAAATCCACAAATGTATTTGTAACGTTGTTCACGCTTTCCGCACGTATCTTCTGACAAATGAAATCAGGGAAGCTAGCAAGCCGTGCTCCCGGAGGTGTGACCATGCTCGTTCCAAATCGCCGTAAAACATTGCTCGCCGGATTGCTTGTTGTCATTGCCACAGCAGCCGTCGTATCCACTGGCCGCCTTCGTTCGCAACCGGTAAAGATCCGCCCGGTGGTCATCCGGGGATACTTGGCGGTACGGGTGACGGGCGAAAACATCACCACTGGCATCGCGGTGAAAAAGCTTCCGCGGCATGACGTGTACCTACCGGGAATCAAGGTGTTTCTGGCGAATGCGGGAACCGGCAATCCCGTTGGCGCCGCTGTGATCACTGATTTAAGTGGGCGCTTCAGCCTGCCCGCCAACGGTCCGGAGCGATACAAGATTTGTTGGAGCGGGCCAGGGTTTGGAAAGAACTGCGCCAAGGATATCGTTTCTGTGTCAAACCAAAACGTCTTCCTCAGCACCGTGCTTGCCCAGCCGGAAAAGCGCGATAAAACCACCGTCGTATTCGGGCGGGTTCAAATGAAAGATGGTTCCGCTGTGCGGCGGCTGGAACCTCTAGCAAATATTAACGCCTATGCGAAGGTTACAGTCGCGGATAATGCCGGAAAGGAAGTCGGCTCGGTAATTGTAAACAATTTCGGAGAGTATTTATTGCCCGCGGTGCCCGCGCGAGATACGATTTTACTGCGCACTTCCATTGAGGGCGGGAAGGGCGAGCAGCGGATTCTGCCCGACGCCAAACTGGGTACTGTCGCCTTCAATCCGATCGATCTGGTGATTGGCAATACGCCGCCGCGCGTAGCGCCGATAGTAGCGACGGACCCGGCTGGGCGCATCGTCAAGAATGCGAATCCGGGAAGCACGATCACTCTCAAAGCCGACGCCTCCGATGCCGATGGCGATCCTCTCGAATTCCGGTGGCTGCTTGGAACCGATGCCGGAACGTTGAGCGCAACCAGCGGACCGGCGGTGCAGTGGGCACTCCCAACCCGCCCTGGCCGGTATACAGTAACGGTGCTGGCGGCGGACGGCAAGGGCGGATATTCCGACAGCTCGTTGTCAGTATTAGCGGATGGCCGGGGCATTCCGTTCTCCGGTCACGTTGCCGGAACGGATGCCGCATCGCTAGGTGGCGCTCAAGTGGAAGTGAATGGCCAATTGGCTGTTACGGGTGCTGAAGGGTTGTTTCAATTACGGGTGAGAGACGCGGACCGCTTCGTACTGAATATTCACAAGCCGGGCTACGCTCTGGTTTCGCAGATTTACGATCGCGGCATAACCAGCGGAAGGTGGACGATGACACGCGCCTCCGTGGCAACGGTCGATCCTACCCGCGATAACGTTCTGGTGAACCGCCGCGATGTTACCTCGTGCCCGGGAACGATTGCCGATCGATTCGCTAAAGAGATCGCCAAGAATAGATCGAAAGGGGTTCGGATTCCTGTCGACGTTCGCAAATTGCCGGCCTTCACCGCTGTGCAGTGGCAGGACGGGAAGAGTAACGTGATTGCTCCAGGAAAATTGGAGATTCCCCCCAAAAAGCGCAAAATCGAGGGCTGCGGGCCAGGCATTCAAGTGAAGCTGGCGGCGAACTCGCTGATCGATCAGCGAGGGAACGCGCCCGCCGGTAATGTAAGCGTTGCGCTCTCGACAACAGATTTACAATCGCCCGATCAGATGCCCGGCGACTACACCGTTAAAGTGGCCGGTGGCGATCCCAAAGTAATGCAAAGCTACGGCGCGGGTTCCGTCGAGATCACCGGCCCCAGCGGTGCGCACTACAATCTCAAGCCGGGTACGACGGCGGAAGTCACAATCCCGGTGGACCGCTCGCAGCTGGAGGTCGGCGCCCCGCTGCCGCCCACTATTCCCATTCTTTTTTATAACGAAAAGCAAGGCGTGTGGCAGGAAGAAGGATCGGCCACGCTCGTTGGAGGCGACCGTTACGTGGCCACCGTGAAGCATTTTTCTAATATCAACTGCGACACACTGAAGACCGACCAGGCTTGCGTTCGCGTACTCAGCCCCACGCTGCCCGCCAGCTACGATATGGAGGTTACCGTTCCGCAGAACGGCGGCGCCGCGCCGAAGGATATCAGCAAGTCCGTTAGCAACACCCCGTACGCGCTATACAACCTTCCATTGCACAAGAACATTGTGTTGACTCCGATCCGCACCGACGTGAACCCCCACGTACCTATCGGCAACTTCATCGTAAACACTGGCGATAAGCAGAATCCCACGGTACCGAATAATCCCTTGGCACCGTACGGAGCCTGTTCCACTGAGGTGACGCTAACGCAATTGACCATTCCGCCGGAGCCCATTTCCGGTGAGTTCTTACAGGGCCTTTCATCGTTTGAGGCTTCGAACTTAAGTGAACTTTCCGCGTCCGATCCAACCCTGGCGGCACAGCTGAATGCAAGCACCGATAATTACTACCATCAGATTGATCCGCGCGCAAAACGCACGACTTTCGCCGACTTCAAAAACACCAACGACTTGAACGGACCTGGCGAACTGCACGCCGTCTATTCCAATTCAGGGGACCTCGGCTTCGGCCGCGATATGCACTGCAAACGGACTGGCTCCGATGTAGCTTGTTACGTCACCAATTACGGCAACATTCTTACCGACGACGCGCAGGATGTGATTGATGCGGTGGGCGGGCCGGGCCATACGCCGGTGGCCACGGTGGCGATGGAGTATTCGCGAATCGAGAGTCAGCCAGGTGTAGCGGTGGAATTCGACGATCCGGAACGCGTCGTCAAGTTTTACGTTTACAGTGGCGATGGAACGCATCTTTTGAACGCCGCGGATCTCGACAGCGGCGTGAATGCCAGGCCCCGGCCGGTTCCCCAACTTTGCATGGTTTGCCATGGCGGCGCTTACGCCTTTCCCTGGGGGCCGGGCACTGCGCCGACATTCGACAGTCGCGACCACGTGAAGCTTGGTGCGACGTTCCTGCCCTTCGATCTGCACTACTATAACTTCGCTCCGGCGCCAAACGACAAGGCGACGCAACAACCAATCTTCAAACAACTGAATGAAGACATCGTAAAGAACACCCCTCCCGGCGCCGCACTGGCGGAGGTGATCACCAAGATGTATACCCCCGGGCCGAACCAGAACGAAACGTTTGTCGCCGATGGTTGGAATGCCCAGCCGGTACCGCAGAATATGTATAAAGACGTGGTCGCCCGCACGTGCCGCACCTGCCACATCGCGAACTCGTTTCCATCGTTGAAATTCGACCAGTCGACGCAGATGACCGATAGCTTATTAGGCAGCGTGGAAACCCGGGTCTGCTCGCAATTTGTAATGCCTCACGCCAAGGTCACTCACAATATTTTCTGGGGCAGCTTTCAGCCCAGCATGCCGGCGCAATTGCAGATTTTCGGCGATGCTTTCAGAACCGGTTTGAATGGCTGGCAAGGCAATCTGTGCGGTCCGTTCACTTCCGGTGGGATAACGCCACCGTCCTTCTACACAACTGTAGTGCAGCCGATCTTCAACGTGAACTGCACGTCTTGCCACAACGCGGGCAGTCCCGCGGCCGGCCTGAATCTAAGCGCCGCGAATAGTCTTGCGAATCTGGTGAACGTGACCTCGTCCGAGGATGGCACTAAGAAGAGAGTATTGCCCGGCAACGCCAACAACAGTTATTTGTATATGAAAGTTCATGGAAGCCCCGGAATTAGCGGGGTCCAAATGCCGAAAAATCAGCCGCCACTTAGCGCCGCCGATCAGGCAAGTATTCAAACGTGGATTAATGGAGGGGCGAACCCGTAGGGCAAGGAGAAGCGGGCCTGAACCGACCAGGCCCGCAACCATGTCTATTGACCGGTCTTGTAATAAAAATGCTCGTGAACGATTTTGTCGCCTTCTACCGTGTACAGCGCCATCTCTTCCATCTGCATCCGGTTTCCGGAGGGCTTGTTGGTGACGTCGTAAAGAAGTTCAACGGCGAATTTCGTGTCGCCGGTGTAGGGTCCGTTTATCGTGGCGCTATGAATCTCGTGGTTATCCAGCCACCATTGGTTCTTTCCACGAATCGCATCAATGCCCTTCATTTCGGCGGGCATTCCCGGTGCGCTCATGGATTCTACGCTGACAATGTTCGGGGAATAATATTTATCAATCGCCTCTAAATTTTTGCCTGCGCGGAGCAGGACAAGGAAGTCTTCAGCTAACTTAGCAGTGGACATGCCCACCACCATATCACGGCGTCGCGGGAGTGCCGGCTAGTTGTTCCAATTGTAACTTTAAGAACTCCAACACCTTGCCTGGATCCTGCGTCGTCAGTGGTAATCGGAGCACTCCAGCGGGGGTGAATTGCGCACCCTCCAGCTTGCCCACCAGCTCCATTAGCCGCACCGGTTCAATGCGCGATTGCTCATGCAGTTTCACGTTCAACGCCCCCTGCCGGCGGTCCACCGCTTCCACACCAAGCTTCTGCGCAAGGCTCTTCACCAGTGAAAATTGCACCAGCGTCGACACTGCGGGAGGCGGCGGACCATAGCGGTCTTCCATCTCAGCCAGGATCTTGTCGGCCTGCTCCACGTCGCCCGAATCGGCAATGCGCTTGTAAGCTCGCAAGCGTTGATGCTCATCGGAAATATAATCCGCGGGAATGCGGATGTCGAGTCCCAAATTTAGGGTCGAGTGGATCTCCAGCGGCACTTCTTCGCCCTTCAACTCCTGCACCGTCTGCTCCAGCATGCTGATGTACATATCGAACCCCACAGCTTCAATGTGCCCATGTTGTTCGCCACCAAGAAGGTTGCCAGCGCCGCGCAGTTCCAGATCCAGCGCGGCAATCTTGAAGCCCGCGCCAAGATCGCTAAATTCCCGAAGCGCGGCTAGACGTTTGCGAGCGATTTCACTCAGCTCCGTGTCGCCGGGTACAAGCAGGTAGGCGTACGCGCGGCGGTTGGAACGTCCCACACGGCCGCGAAGCTGGTACAGCTCGGAGAGTCCGTAACGCTCGGCGTGCTCAATCACGATCGTATTTGCCAGCGGGATGTCGAGCCCGTTCTCGACGATGGTGGTGCAGACGAAGACGTCATACTCATGCTTCATGAACCCCAGCAGAACCTTCTCCAATTCCGCTTCACCCATCTGCCCGTGGCCCACGCCGATGCGCACGGCGGGCATCATTTCCTGAATCGCGGCGGCCCGTTGGAAGATGGTCTCCACGCGATTGTGAACGAAGTAAACCTGCCCGCCCCGGCTGACTTCCTGTTCGATGGCGGACTTGATCAAGTCGGCGTCAAAATGGGCGACGACCGTATTGATAGCGAGGCGATCCTTCGGCGGCGTTTCAATTACCGACATATCGCGCAAACCAAGAAGCGACATATGAAGGGTCCGTGGAATCGGCGTGGCGGACATGGTTAGCACGTCGACGTTATGCTTTATCTGCTTCAGCCGTTCCTTATGGCGGACACCGAAACGCTGCTCTTCATCCACCACCAGCAGCCCCAGATCCCTGAACTCGACGTCGGGTGAAAGCAGGCGGTGGGTACCCAGCACAATGTCGACTTTGCCATCGGCCACCTGAACCAGCGTCTCCTTGATTTCTTTGGCCGAGCGGAAGCGGCTCAGCATTTCAAGCCTAACCGGGAAGGGAGCGAAGCGCCGTTTGAAGGTTTCGAAATGTTGGAAGCAGAGCACCGTGGTAGGCGCAAGCACGGCCACCTGTTTGCCGTCGCCCAGCGCTTTGAATGCGGCCCGCATCGCTACTTCGGTTTTGCCAAAACCGACGTCGCCACACAGCAGGCGGTCCATCGGTTGAATGCCTTCCATGTCGCGCTTGATCTGCGAAACGGCGGTCAATTGGTCTTTCGTCGGGTTGTATTCGAAGGCGTCTTCAAACTCCCGCTGCCAGTTGCTATCGGGCGAGAAAGAGAAGCCTTCGGTCATGCGGCGCTGCGCGTAGAGCTTGATCAACTCTTCGGCCATATCGCGCATGCGGGCTTTGACGCGACCCTTGGTACGGGTCCAGGTGACACCGCCGAGACGATCGAGCGCGGGGGCCTTGTCGCCTGCGCCGCGATACTTTTGCACCAGGTCCATGCGCGTCAGCGGAACGTAAAGCTTGGCCTCGTTGGAATACTCCAGCAGCATGAAGTCGCCGCTCTGTTCGCCTTGCGAGATTTCGCGGATGCCTAAAAATCGACCGACGCCGTGAGTGGCATGAACAACCGAATCGCCGGGTTTGAGATCCGCCAGGTCCGCCGCGAACGCCGCGAGCTGGGTCTTGGTGAGGCTGGGCCGGGCAATGAGATCGGAGGTATCGAAGAGATCTTCCGAACCGAAGATGGCGAGCTTCGATTCCGGTAGCAGGACGCCTTTGGGAACTGCGCCTTTCACCAGGAACGTGCTGGCTGTAGTGCCGGCCATGTAGGCGCGCTCGGCGAGGTACGGATTGTTTGCCGCGGATGCTTCGAGGCCTAACTGGAAGGGGACGGAGTACTCTTGCAGAATATCGGCCAGACGTTCCAGCTCGCCCACCGATGGGGCGAAGAAAGCCACGCGGTTACCCTGTTCCACAAGTGTCTTCGCTTCCGCCACGGCCACCTGCATGCTGCCGTGAAAAGCCATCGACGGCCGTGAGGCAATGTGCGATGAGCCCGGGGTTCCGATGCCAAGCTCAAGCTCCCGCAATTTCAGTTGGGTACTGGACGAAAGCGCAACGACGAGTTCCTCCCAGTGATAAAAATTCGCTTCCGGTGTCAGCGATATCCCGGCTTCGTCGGGACGCGTACGCGCGGGAGATTCTTCCAGGCGCTTCCAAAGACGCTCGGCGGCCGCCGATAGCTGCTCCGGTTCGTCCAGGATGACGATCGGGTCGTGGAGCAGGGCATTGAGAGAAGTGGATCGGGGATGAACCAGTGGGACCAGAAATTCCCAGCCAGGAAACGGATCACCGGGGCTAAGGACGCCTTCAAAGGCAGCTTTCTCCGCCAGTTCATGGAATAGCTTTCGCGATTTCGGATACTCGGCCAGCGGGAGCAGAGTCGTCTCCTTCAGCTTTAGTACCGAGCGCTGCGTTTCCACGTCGAAGCGGCGAATGGATTCCACTTCATCGCCGAAAAATTCGATACGAACGGGCTTGGAGGCTTCCGCCGCGAAGACATCGAGGATACCGCCGCGAACGGAATACTCGCCGAACATTTCCACGGGCTCGCGTTTTTCGTAGCCGATACTTTCCAGGTGCGCGACCAGTGAATCGAGCGGAATCTCTTCACCCGTGCGAAGCGTGACGGCGAGCTGCCGATAGAACTCCGCGGATTCCGTCTTGAGCAGCGCCGAGGCAACTGGGGCGATCGTGATCGGGACTCGCTCGGTAGCCAAACGCCAGAGCCCGATCGCGCGCCGCTCCATGATCTCGGAATGCGGTGACAGCTTCTGAAACGGTAGAACATCCAGGGCGGGGATCGTTTGCGGACGGGGAAGATCGTCCCGGTGAATCAACAAATCGAAGAATGTGTCGATGAGTTGTTGGAGAGCTTCGGCCTGCTTATTTCCGTCGACGATCAGCAGCAGCGGGCGCTCGGTGGTTTGATACAGAAGTACGGAATAGAGCGCCTTGCCCGTGGTTGTCAACCCGGAGAGGGAAAGATCCAGGTGTTCGCGGCGGATAAGACGCCCGGCCAGTTCCTGGAAGGCAGGATTGCGGCTGAGCGACTGGAACAAATCGCGAATCGCGGGGTGAATCACTGTTTAGTTGGTTGCTCCGCTAGCTTGGCTGATGACTTGCTTATTGGCATGGTAGACGATTCCATTTTAGGACGAGACATTCACAAGGAGCGGGTCAATATTTCTTCAATGATGTTCGTGCTGGAATAACCAGGTTGAAAGTCGAGCGCCAGCACGGTGCCGCCGGCGGCTTCCACTTCTTCGCGTCCGGCGATGTAGTGAGACCAGTCTCCGCCCTTCACCAGGACGTCCGGCAGCAGTTCGGCTATCAGTTCGCGCGGAGTGTCTTCGCTGAATAAGATCACCGCGTCGACGGCGGCAAGGCTCGCTATGAGCTCGGCTCGGTCCCCTTCCGGATTGAGTGGCCGCGCCGGTCCTTTTAAGGTCTGGACGCTCAAGTCCGTGTTAATTGCGACGATAAGAATAGTACCCAGCGACCGGGCGGATTCCAGTAGCCGGACGTGGCCGGGGTGAAGGAGATCGAAACAGCCGTTAGTAAAGACAACTGTTTTTCCTTCCGCTCGCCAAAGGGAGCGTTGCCGCAGTAAATCGGGACGGTTGTAGAGCAGGCCCATTTGCAGGAGGTCAGGGGCGCGCCGTTACTGCGACGATCCAGGCATCAATGTGTTGTTCGAGTACGTTAAGCGGGAGGGCGCCGGAACTGAGAACCACTTCGTGAAACTCTTTAAGGTCGAACTTTGGCCCGAGCTTTGCCGTCGCCCGCGCTCGGAGTTCCTTGATTTTTAGCTCGCCGATTTTGTAAGCAAGAGCTTGCCCTGGCCAGGCGATGTAGCGATCGATTTCATTGGTAACATCTAATTCGGATTTGGCCGCATTTTCGAGGAAATAATCGATGGCCTTTTGCCGATCCCAGCGCATCGAGTGCATCCCGGTATCCACCACAAGCCGCACCGCGCGCCACATTTCATAGGTCAACTGGCCAAACTTGGAATAGGGATCGGTGTAGAGGCCCATCTCTTCGCCGAGAGATTCGGCATAGAGCCCCCAACCTTCCACGAAGGCCGTATAGTGATCGCCGCGACGAAACTTCGGAACGGCGCCTTGTTCGAGCGCCAGGGCGATCTGTACATGATGACCGGGCACGGATTCATGCAGCGTGAGGGCCATCATCTCGTACTTCGGCCGCGTCTCCGGCTTGTACAGATTGACATAGAAGCCACCTGGCCGGGATCCATCGGCGGCCGGCTCATTATAGGAGGCAGTCGTCGTGTCGGGCGCTGTTGTCGCGGGAATAGGAAACACACCGTACGGAGTACGAGGAAGCAGGCGAAACACTTTAATCAGATTCGGGTCGACCGTCTTGGCGATCACCTTATAGGCGTCGAAAAGTTCATCGGAAGTCTTGTAGTAGAAGCGCGGATCGGTACGCAGGAACTGCAGGAATTCGGCGTAGGTGCCGGTGAATCCGGTCTTCCGCATAACCGCGTCCATCTCGCCCCGAATCCGCTTCACTTCGCCCAGGCCGATCTGGTGAATCTCGGCTGGCGTCAGGTTCGTGGTCGTGTATTTGCGAGCGAAGAAGGCATAGATCTTGGCACCCTGGGGAGCCTGCCAGATGCCAGGGCTACCGTAGGCGGCGGGCATGTACTCGGTCGTCAGAAACTGTTTCAGTTTGCGGAAGGATGGAAGGACGGACTTGCTGATCGCCGCGCGTGCTTCAGCGGCCAGCCGTTTTTGATCGGCCTCGGAAATGCTACTGGAGAACTTAGTGAACGGCGCGTAGAACGGGCTTTGATCCGGATCGGAGATGGATTGCCGGTCCACTTGCGCGGCGATCCGCTCGACGATGTTTTTCGGCTGGACCAAATGGACGCGCGCCCCTTCGCGCAAGAGGGCGATCGTCTGATCCATATATTGATCAAAGGTCCGCAGGCGCGCGATCCAATCGGAATAATCGGTAACCGTATTGAACCGAAGCGTCTGCGTGAGTTCCGATTCGGTCTGGATTCCCTCGCGCTGATCGAAGGGAATCAGATACCAACGGTATTGGCCCTCTTCCACGCGCCACTCCACCTGTTGCCGAAAAAGATCGTAATTTAACTGATCGGCCGGAGTCAGCGAGGAGCGCTCGATTGCTTTAATTTGACGAAGTACGCCAGCATCGTGCTTTTCACGCTTCTCGATCGCCGCAAGACTGCGATCGGGCCACAGAGCATTCCATCGCCGGTCGCCACGGGTAGACGCGCGGACTGGATTCTGCTCCAACTGATAATCCCATTCGGCATCGAACAGCCGATGCAGCGGCGAGGCGTCATTTTGTGCCACTGCCGGGATAACGGCCAGCACTAGCGCCAGGAAATGCTTCATGGAAGTCATTGTAACTGCGGATAGAATTTAAAACCGCTTCAAGGATTTTAAGATGGTGGCACTGTCGCGGTTCCCGGGCCAGGGAACGGAATGGACGACGCGCCAGTCCTTATCGAACGCGCCCAGGTAGCGCACATTCTTGCGGTCCGTACCCATCAAAATAAGCGAGACAGTGCGGCTCGGGTAAGAGAGAAGCCGGTAGTGCAACTCGCCTTGTTCGGCACGCCAACGTTCCTCAGCCGGCGGACCCCAGTGGCGCACGATCGAGAAATAATCGTCATTCGCCGAAAACTGCAAGTCGTCCTGTAGGACAGGAGCATAGTTCACCCGGGTGCCAATCAAACCACCGTGGAAAAAGCTCACGACCAACACACATCCCACGATTCCCAAGGCGATCATCGCAAGCATTAATCTGCCGATGCGGCTCTCCGTCTTCGTCTCCAAACGGATGCCGACAACGGGTGCGGGCTTAGGAGGCGGAGCCGCGGGCTGGAAACCCCCGTTCACCGCGCGGGGCATTTCAATGACGCGACGCTCATGCGGAAGCACCGCTCCGGCCTTATATTCGAGTTCTTTCAGCAACCCGACGATCACCACCGGCTCCTCAATCCGTGAGACCTCGCCGACATAGCGCCGCGACATCCAGATTTCCATTTTGGTTTTCGTATTGAACACCAGGACCTCGGACCATGTTGCTTTTCGGAACAGCCACTCATTGTGGTCGATGTTCAGAATCGAGGGATAGAAAGAGAACGGACGCTGTCCAACTTCATCAAACGGCGGTGGAATTGGAGGCCCGGGCATACTCTATCTATGATGCCATTCTCCCCGCCCGCACTTTGGTTCCCGGGCTGCATTAACGATGGATGTGAAAAATTTCCTTTTCCTGCTTACCTTGAGTGCTGTATTCCTGACGCCGTCTCAGGCAACGCCTCTGCTGATCGTGGATCCGTTTAATACCAATAACGGAGATGTAGTTGGCGATACCAGGGAGTTTGACATTCAGAAGGCTGAGATCGAAGTCGGCCGGGCGCTTACAACCGTGAGCTTGTTTTACAACTTTGGACCGGGAAACTCGACGCTCAATTCTTTCGCCGTGGATTCTATTCGACTCGATACCGGCGACATCTTCTTCACGCTCGGCGGGGCCTACGCCTACGGCGTTCCGCTACTGAGTCATGCTGGATCTACAAATGGAGGAACAACGGGCGGGATGGTGGAGGCCGGCCATGTTTATCAGGTAAACAATAGCGGCGGAACGATGACGGCACGACAGGCGTTACATGATCCCGCGGCGCAATACCGACCGGAGCAGGTCGTTTGGCTGCGCAATGCGGCCGGCAGTTTGACGGACTTAACCAGCGCCAACCCGGGGACCATCACGATCTTGCCGCTGGGTTCGGATGGAGTGAATAGTCCTAAGTTTCAAGTGAATCTATCTGTATCGACGCCGGACGCGCTGTACCAGGACTATGTGGGTGGATTGTTGGGAGTATCGTTTGCCTCAGCGACGTGCGGTAACGATGTGATCGCCGCGGCCCTTGGCTTCCCACCGCAACCGCAAATGCAATCGGAAACAGCCGAGCCTGCCCCGCTGCTACTGGCGGTGACGGGACTCGCCGGAATCGGATGGCTGCGGCGGCGGAAATCATCCCGCTAAATCCAACTGCCGGAGAATATCGCCTACTTCCTCTGATCCGGGTTGTATCGGTTCGCTGATTTGCTCCAGGCCGCGGTGGTCCAGAGCACGCAGGAGCGTGAGCTTTGCCACCGCGTATCGTTCCGTCGGCGTAAGATCGGGTGGGGTTGCCGCCGCCGTAACCCGAACGCTGACCGGCACGTAATTCTTGCGATCGGCCGTAACAGCGAAAACATATTCCTGACCATCGTTACCCCGGCGAAACCCTTCATATACGTATTGATAAACGCGCCCGGTATCCGCCGAATATGTTTTGATCCGCCTCCGCTGTGGAGAACCGTGAAGCGGGGTGCGAGGTGGAGCGAACGCTTTCAACCAATTCCACACAGTGCTCAGAATTTAGCATGAGTTAAAATCGCAAGTGCCGATGAGGTTCCTTGTAGCTTCCAATCTGCTGCTGTGCGCGGCGCTCGCTGGGCAATCGCCCACGCCGATCCGATTCGACTGCAGCGAAGACGATTTGCGCTCGCTGAGCTGCACTACTGCCGAGCCCTGCCCGGTATATCTGGAGATCGCATCGCTCGAAACGGTCGGCGCCAGGCTTTTTCTCGCCGGTAACTTGCACACGGAAACAGCCACACTCTATTCGATCCTGCTGGCAAGCGACGATCGTGGCGCGACTTGGACCGAGCCACAATCCCGTATCCGTTCGGCGACGCTGGAACAGATTCAGTTCATCGACTTTGAAACAGGCTGGATCGGCGGTCAGGTCTTCGGAGCAGTTCCCCGCGATCCATTCTTCCTGCTGACCACCGACGGCGGTAAGAGTTGGCGGCGCCAGCCGGTTTTCGATGAATCGCGCCCGTCCACCATCGAGCAGTTTTGGTTTGAGAGCCGGACCAGTGGTAGCGTCGCAATTTTGCGAGGAGCCACCGGAGAAACATCGGCGGGCCGGCATGAGCTCTACGAAACAATGACCGGGGGCGGAAGCTGGACGCTGCGCCAAGTGACGGAAAAACCGGTCGCGATCCGCGGGGCACGATCGGCGTTAAGGCAATCCGGCTGGCGAGTATCTGCCCACGCCTCTACGAAAACCTTGCGAGTAGAACGGCTGGATGGTGACACCTGGCGCCCGCAGGCCGCGTTCCCGATTCAAATCGGCGTTTGCAAGCCACCCGATGAGGAAAGCCCCAAGCCGTGACCACGAATTCTATCCAGCTCGAATTGTTCCGCCATCTTCTGGTCTCGATCGCCGAAGAAATGGGAGCGGTCTTGCGGAAGACTTCTTACTCCGCCAATATCAAGGAACGCCGGGATTACTCCTGCGCCGTTTACGATGCCGATGGCGAGACAGTAGCGATGGGCGATCACATGCCCGTCCATCTTGGGGCCATGCCTCTATCGGTGTGGCATGCCATGCAAGCGTTTCAATTTGAGCCGGGCGACGTCGCGATTCTCAACGATCCTTTCCGCGGCGGCACACATCTGCCCGATATCACGGTGGTCTCAGCGGTATTTTGCGAAGGCGATAAGCGTCCCTCGTTTTATGTGGCCAATCGCGCGCATCATGCCGACGTTGGTGGAATGAGTCCGGGATCCATGCCGCTCGCCAAAGAGATTTATCAGGAAGGTATACGGATTCCGCCCGTGCTTCTGATTCGCGGCGGGAAATTAGATACCGGCCTGCTGAACCTGATCCTGGCCAACGTCAGGACACCCGAGGAACGGCGCGGCGACCTGATGGCGCAAATCATGTCGATTGAGCGGGGCATCAGGCGATTGCGCGAGCTTGTAACGAAATACGGCAAGCCTGTGGTAATCCGAAACATGCGCCAGCTGCAGGATTACAGTGAGCGCATGATGCGGGCTGTCATCGGCCGGATCCCGGCGGGTGTGTATCGCTTCCAGGATTATCTCGACAGCGATGGCGTGTCCACCCGGCCATTGAAGATCATGGTTGCCGTCACGATCAAAGGCGACTCGGCGGTTGTCGATTTCACTGGCACCGATCCCCAGGCAGCCGGTCCCGTGAACGCGAATTTGGCAATCGCGGTGTCGGCGACAACGTATGTATTCCGCTGTCTGGTGCAGGAAGACATTCCCTATACTTCAGGACTGCAGCGCCCGATCCATATCGTCGCTCCAGAGGGCACCCTGGTCAATGCTCAGCTGCCCGCGGCGATGGCGGCGGGTAACGTCGAAACTTCGCAGCGAATCACCGACGTCGTGCTCGGAGCCTTGTCCCGGGCGATCCCTCAGGCCATTCCAGCGGCAAGCTCGGGCACCATGAACAACTTAAGTTTTGGTGGCTGGGATCCTCTTCGCGGCCGGCCGTTCGCCTATTACGAAACGATCGCCGGCGGGATGGGCGCATCTGCCAGGGGCCCCGGGTGGAACGGCGTCCACACCCACATGACCAATAGCTGGAATACCCCGATTGAGGCCTTTGAGCACCAGTATCCCGTGCGAATCGCCAGCTATCGGATTCGACCATTCTCGGGAGGTGAGGGTGCGCATGGCGGGGGCAACGGAATCGTCCGGGAGTATGAATTCCTGGCGCCGGCGGAGGTGACCATTCTGTCCGATCGGCGCGAGCGCGGGCCATACGGATTAGCGGGCGGCAAGCCCGGGGAACCAGGGCGGAATACCCTGATTAGCGGCAAGCGATCTCGCGAATTGTCAGGAAAAGCCCGATTTCAGGTAGACGCGGGCGACGTCTTTCGTGTCGGAACTCCGGGTGGCGGCGGCTTTGGGAGGCGCAAACGAAACAATAAATCTCGCCCGGCTAAGCGCGTCTAGCCTGTTATCCTGATTAGGAACTACCGAGAGTTTCTTGAGCCTTCCTACCACCGATCGCCCGGCACCGCCCGTAGTGAAGTATGGGACCAGACACAGGTCGATCGGACTTGTTTTCTGCTGTACATTCTTCAACGCCGTCGGCCAGATCCTTATTAAGAACGGAGCGAATTCGCTCGCTAATGCCGACTTACTAACCACCATTTTGGGTTTAATCCGCAATCCTTTTCTTATTTGCGGATTTGGGCTGTACGGCGTGAGTCTGGTCTTCCTGGTCACCGCCCTGCGCGATGGCGAGCTGTCGATTCTCTACCCCATAATCGCCCTAGGCTATGTTTGGGTCACCATTTTGTCGGTCGCCTTATTCCATGAATCGATGAACGTGTACAAGCTGATTGGAATCTCGACAATCGTAGTCGGCGTGGCCATTATCGGACGGGGCAAGAGATGAAGACGCCGGTCATGTCGATGGTCTACGTCCTCGTGGGTTCGTTCTTCGGTTCGTTTGGCGCTGTCTTTTTGAAAGCCGGTTCCGCGCGCATCGAAAAGACGATGCGGTCTCTCTACACGAATTGGCCGTTGGCCGTGGGAATCGTGCTTTACGGATTATCCTCCGTGTTTTTCCTGTTGGGCGTTCGCAAGGGAGAACTGAGTATTCTCTATCCCCTCGTCTCGCTGGGATCGATCTGGACGCTCATCTGGTCGCGTATCTTTTTCAAGGAACCACTGACGCGACAAAAGCTCGCCGGTCTCGGCCTCGTACTGCTGGGGATCGCCTTCTTAGGAATTGGAAACCAAATCGGCCGTTGATCGCAGGTTGGCCAGGTCTTACGAGCGCTTGTGGATCTTTACGATCAGAGGATCGTTTTCCTGGACCACGCCACTGAAACCGCTTTCACAGTTCAAGCATTCGTCGCCACGACTCAGAAACCAGATGGCGACTTCATTCCGGTCTAGCGTATTAATAGCATCGCTGTCAGCCATCCAATAGTGATCGTAATTTGGTGTGATACGCCGGTAGTGCAGATTTGTCGGTGCTCCAGAAACCTTCCAAGCGGCGTCACGCCCTAAGCGGATCGGAAACTTGGACACGTTGCCGAAATAAACCAGTGCCGGAATTGACGCCTTGATCACTTTCCCGCCAACCCCGAAATCGCTATAAGGTCTCACCGGATACCCGTCCGCGGCCCAAAAGCGGCAGTCCCACGCTGGCGCGAGATAAATGTATCCGCCATCTTTCACCACCCGGCGCATTTCCAGCAGCGCGGCTTCGGGATTTGGCACATGCTCCAACACCCAGATTGACCATGCGGCGTCAAATTCGTTCGTGCCAAGAGGCATCAGCGTTGCCGAGGCCAGCACGAATGGCTTGTGATAAAAACGTTTGGCCGAAGGGGAGATGTCGAGCGCCGTGTAGTTGGCGACAACGTCCTGCAAGTAGCCCTGCCCGGCGCCGATATCAAGTACCTTCTTCTTCAGCAGGCCGAATGTTCGCGCAAACTCCAGCACGTGCCCCTTAACATCGACGTTGCCGGCTTGTTCTCCGGCAATCTTGACATAACGGGTGTCGTCTTTTTCCTCCACTGGCGGCTTTTGGTAAGCAGTGGCGTAGTATTTTTGCAATTCCGCTTGCTCATTCACGGTGAGCGGCGCATCCGTTGCATAAGGAAAGAAGATGAGTGTTAAAACGCCGGCCATGACCAAGGCAACCAGCAAAATGCGCAAACCGAGATCCGCCAAAATCTGCGCGAAATTGACTGGCCGCCGCTGTAGCGTCCTCCGCTCGGTATCGTCCATCTGAAATCTATCGGGAGATTCGCCGCTGTTCGTAAGGGCCGCTCTGCTCAGCCCCCAAAGGAACGGCCTCTTGCCGGTGTGGCGACGGGGGCGGGTTCTGGTATTTGCTCTAGCGGTACCTTCTTCGGCCTTGCATCCAGGCGGGCGGAGATCAGGTCTTCTTTCGCTTTCTGGAATTTGCCCGATTGGCGGTCCACCCCGCTTGCCACTACTTCCTCATCCGTCACTTCCTGAGCGGCCGGCAGATACTTTTGCAAATAGTTGCGCAGACGATCCTGCACCAGCCTTTGCTGCGACCGGACAAGCAGAAACAGAATCTGGTCGCCCGCCGATTTGGAAAGCAGCTGATACAGCAAAGACGGCCGCTGCAGCTTCGTGGTTTGCAGATCCTTCTCGAGCTTTTTCGCTCGGGCTTCCAGTTTTTGCCAAAGCGCGATGTCGTCCGCTGAGAGCGCCGTGGCGTCGATCAAGCCAGCTCGCTCCTTCGGCGTCAGCTTCTCAGTAAACAGATACAGGAACAAACCGAGGTTATCTAAATGAAGATCAACGCCAAACGGTACAATCTGCTGCGCCTTCAAAAGCTTCGCAAATCCGGGTAGATTTAGCTTGGCGCCGGACATCGCCGCGGAAAACAACGTCAACAGCTTTTCTTCGTCAAGAACTCGCAGTAGTTCGCCAACATTGGGTTCATCGGCCATGTGCCGCATTTCTGCGTATAGGCCGGCGGGTGGAATCTTCAACTCCAGCCCCGCTTCACGGACATTTCGATATTGCGATTGGGTTCGCTCTTCGATCGCATATCCCAGGCGGGCCTTCAAGCGGATCAAACGCAGGATGCGGATCGGATCGTCATAGAGGGCGTAATTGCCGGCAGCGCGGAGTTCGCGGCGGTCGATATCGGCTAAACCATTCGTTGGATCCAGCAGTAAACCGCGCGACGCCCGGTTCAAAGAAAGGGCGATGGCATTCACCGTAAAGTCGCGGCAGCGCAGGTCTTCGTGAATGCTGGCGGGTGTCACTTGCGGCCGTCCGCCGGCCTTTGAAAAGCGCTCCTGGCGCGACATTCCAATGCTTGCCATCACCCCAGCCTGGAAGCGCATTTCGCTTGTCTTGCGATTTTCGTCGGTGGCCAGAATCGCCGCACCAGTCTTCTGCGCCAGCAACTTCGAAAATTTTAGCGCATTGCCTTCCACTGTGAAGTCGAGGTCACGAATAGGAAAGCCGCCGAGCATATCACGCATCGCGCCGCCGGTCAGAAACAGGCTCGAGTTCGTTTCCGCCGCCATCGCCAATACCTCGCCAACCACAGCATTCTGCGCTGGGCTAAGGTGACTCTCCAGCATGAACATGTAATCGCTCATCGCACTCTCTTTCGCCCTTCTCTTTTCCCTAAGTGCCGGGAAACACGGACCGCTCTTGCCGCTTACGCACGGGGGTGATGTTCATCCACGGTCTTTCTCAAACGGGAGCGCAGGACGTGCGTATATATCTGTGTGGTAGCAATATCGGCGTGCCCCAGCATCGTCTGCACGCTTCGCAGATCGGCGCCGCCTTCCAGTAAATGCGTGGCAAAACTATGACGTAAGACGTGCGGCGTCAGATTATGGAAGATTCCCACCTGTTTGCCATAGCCGACGATCAGCTTCCAAAACCCTTGGCGGGTCATCGGGCCCCCGCGCGCCGTTACGAACAAATGAGCGCTACCCCGACTCCTTAGAATCATTGGGCGTCCGTTGCCGATGTAGGTCGCGATAGCCGCTAGAGCCGACTTGCCTACCGGAACAATCCGTTGCTTATTCCCCTTGCCGGTGATCCGTAGAACTCCCATTTCCTGAGCTAATTCCGTTAGTTCCACGCGGCATAACTCGCTTACCCTCAAGCCAGTAGCGAACAATAATTCAAGCATCGCGCGATCCCGCAGTCCGGTCGGCTTGGCGGGATCCGGAGCTGCCAGAAGCTGTTCGATCTGCGCCAAGTTCAGATATTTGGGGATGGTACTCCACTGCTTGGGAACCGCTAGAAATTCGGTCGGGTTGGTGGAAAGAATACCTTCCTGCAACAGGAATCCGTAGAAATTGCGAAGGGTCGTGATGTGTCTCGCCGCCGAACGGCTGGAGAGGCCCTCGGGAGCGAGTGCATCCACGTAAATCCTTACCGCTTCGGCATCCGGCGGTGCGGCATCGGGGCCGAAGGAGGAGGCAAAGCGTCTCAGGTCGCGGCGGTATGCGTCCAGGGAATTGGCCGCTAAACCCTTCTCAATCCGGCAATAAGCCAGGAAGGATTTAACCCGCGCCGAGAGTGAAACAGCACTCTGCATTGAGCCAATGATACAATAACCGCAAAATTGTTTGGAAGCGCGCGATTTTAGTAAGGACGTACTTTGGCCAGTTCTACCAACAAAAAAGTGCTGGTTGAGCGTTTTGACCGCGAACCGCTAACGGGATTTGTCAGCCCGCAAAGCTATCTGCAGGAACAGGGCGTCGAACTTCTCAGCACTACGGGAACCATGCTTCTGGCCCCCTATCCGGAGGTTAAGGCTATTTGTTTTCTTAGGGATTTTGAGCACAGCGAGGTTTGGAAGCCAAAGCGATTCTTCTCCACACGTCCTAAAATGGAAGGGTTATGGGTGCGAGCGCAGTTCCGCGATGGCGATGCCATTGACGGCGTTCTGTCCAGCAACCTGTTGCTTCTGGATCCCGCCGGATTCAGCTTGATTCCGCCCAATCCGTCATTCCAAAATCAGCGTGTGTTCGTGCCCCGGGGAGCGCTTTCCAGCATTCAGATCCTAGGCGTGGTGGGTACGCCGTTTAAGCGGCCGAGGAAGAGTAAGTTGGCGATTGCAAAAGATCAAATCGAATTATTTGAATAGATTACTTGAGCCGGCACTGCACCAGGTCAACCCAGGTGCCGCCTTTTCGATCTCCAATGCCCGCGTTTTGGACGAAGTGCAACTCGGTCACCTGGAAGTTCCGGGTATAGGGATAAGCAGCCCACCGTTGTCTCGCTAACGCTGCAGCCGCGCTCCCCGTTCCCGCGGGCAGATCCTGCGCGAGTGTCACGTGGGGATGATATTCGAAATTTTCATTGAACGAGAGGTTCTTCAGGTTGAGCTCCGAATGCAGTTCGGCGAGCTTGCCCGTTCCCTCGCTCACACTCAGATAAACGACTTGCGTAGCTGGAAAAATCTCAATTTCACCGAGCTTCACCGTGAAAGGTTGACGATCGGAGATGGAGCCCAAAATCTGGTCGACGGCAGCGTCAGAATGTTCCAGGGGACGGGGCGGGAGGATCGTTACATGAGAACGAGAGACACAGCCGGGAACCAATTCCGCTCGGAGCCGATCCAAAAATCCACCCAGAGGATCGGGAATATAGGCAACCAACGCAAATAAGTTGATGCCGGAGCCAATGCTCGAACAGCCCATACGCCCTCATCATAACGCTTCTTAACGGCGGCGTGGGGGAGGATTTCCCTTATTTAATGCAGCCAGCTTTCGTAAAGATCATGCAGGCGATTACCTAGCTGGTTCCAATCGTATTGCGTCTGGGTCAAGTGACGGCCCCCAGCGGCCAGCCGGTTCCACGCGGCGGGTTCCAGAAGTGAAGTGAAGGCGTCCATCCATTGCGATTCTCCATCGGCAATCAGGATGCTCTCACCAGGAGTCACATCCAAACCTTCCGCTCCGATCGTCGTCGACACCACGGGAACGCCGGCAGCCATCGCTTCCAATATTTTTAAGCGCGTGCCGCCGGCGGTGCGAATCGGGACGATCGCCGCCACCGCCTCTTCGTAATAGGGGCGGATATCCTCGACGGTGCCAGTTACCGCAACGCCCGCAATTTCGCCCAACGCTCGAACTCCGGGTGTTGGATTTGAGCCCACCAGTGTCAGCGTCCACTGCGGAAATCGAGCCTGCACCGCCGGCCAAAGCTCAATGGTGAAGTAAGCGGCTGCTTCGACATTGGCGTGATAGTTCATCGATCCCACAAAAACGATGCGCTTCCGCTCCTTCGCCGATCCAGCCGCTTCTGCAAACGCTTCGGTATCGACGCCGTTATCGATAACGCTCACGCGCGCGCCGGGTTCGATTCGCAAGAGCTGCGCTTGCTCCCTAGCGCTACAAACCACGTGTCCGAAGCTATTCTTCAGAATCCAACGTTCCAGCTTGGCCAAGCGCCGGGCGGTCATCGAGGCATACATTCGCTTCAGCGGAGAATTCGTGTTGGCACTGAAGCGGGCCATCAGTTCCGATTCGATATTATGCCAGTCATAAACAATGGGAACCTTAGGGAATTTGGCCGCGAGCAAGGGCCCATATCCGGCCATCTGAATCGCATCGAGGTGAATGAGATCGAAGCTATGATCGCGGGCTAATGAGGAGATCGCCTCGGTCATTGCGGCATCCAGATAATTGACGACGGATATCGGCCACCGACCAAACAAACCGCGAGCGATCTTCCGGAGCGTGTAGCCGCGCGGCTTAGGGACTGAGACTAGCTTTTGGGCGAAGGAAAATTCCGCAGCGTCGAACTCTCCTGCCAGGGGATCTTGGAAATGAAGATATACCAGATCGTTTCGCCTGCCAAGAGCGCGGGCCAGATAGTAATCGCGCAGCTTGGCGCCACTGGTAAGCGGTAGCGCCTGGCGCGGTGAAATAAAGAGGATGCGCATCCGGCTAGCCGAACGTTTATTGGGGGACGCTTCCTAAATCGGCTTTCATCTCGGGCAGAATCCATTGCGCTTCCTCAAAGCCTACATACTTTAAGATGCGCAATTCACCCGCGCCCAGATCCAGCAGGTCTCCCACTTGCAGGGGCCGTTCCGCGCTGCGGAGTTCCGTCCATGCGGCGTAAGGGGTTAACGCCTCGATGACGATGTCCTCTTCGTAGTCCTTCGGCTTGGCGCTCGCCAGCCCGCTGACATGGGGGGCCCAGCGAAATTGCTGGCGTAGGTTTTCCTTCAGGCGGAAGATGCGATAGGCTGGCATACTCTTGCTTATTATCCTTCAAAACATTTCTGAATGGCATGTTTTCGCGACCGCTTCTTCGCCAAGCCCAATCCAGCGCTCGATCCGGCCACGATCCCACACCATTGCATCTCTAACACTACCCATCAGTTCTTTCGGACCCACTTGAATCACTTCAATGTTATCGGGGATGTGCGCCTGGAACCGCGCGGCGCGGCGTAAGCCGGCCACCATCATGCTAAGAAAGTGGGACGGCAGGCGGGGCAGGACATTGATGGAAATAATCCGCTCGGCTCCCATCGCCGCAGCCGCCCAGATTGGGTTTGCCGCAAGCAGGCCTCCATCGGTGTAGGTTCGCCCATTGATTCGATATTGATCCAGAAACCCGAGAATCGCACAGGACGCCGCAAGATGCTGCCAGGTAACATCGGGACCGCGGAAGATCTTCGGCCGCAGGCGCAGAAGGTCGGTAAGAACGACGGCGAACTCCACCTTGGGCTGGTATCCATCGTATAACTGCCGGACCATTTTCTGGAGCGGGCGGTTATCGAGGATGCCCTGAATCGGCGATCGAGGCACACGCAGACGATGCCGGCGGCCAAATTCCGTATTCAGCCAGTAGTCCTCCAGGTCTTTGCCCGAACAGCCTCCGGCGATGGCCCATCCATTCAGAGATCCGATCGATGCGCCAACAACCAGATCGGGCCGAAACTGCTTCTCCAGAGATTTCCATACGCCTGCCTGATAGGCTCCGAACAATCCGCCGGCGGATAATACCAGAGCCGTCTTTTTCGCCATCTTCTCCTTTGTACCGCATAGAAGATCGCCCCCGGCTACGATAATTCCGTTTCCCGCGCGAACCTGCCAAAATAGAGATTATCCGATGCCGTTTGACCTGACAGCGTATGGCCCCGCGGTAGCTGACATTTTGGCGCTTGAGCCCAAGCGTCTGATGCCATTGCGGATCACGCCTTGTTCATCGGACGAAGCCGCGCAGCGAATTGCGGCATCTAAGCAGTCGTTGTTTCAAAATTCTGTCAACCCCGCCGCAGCCGAAACCGGTCTCTGGCTGTATTTCTCCTGCTGGGCCGAAGCGCATGATCGAGCCCAGGCGGATGAGTCGGCCGAAGGTAGTTTCTGGCACGCAATCGTCCATCGCCAGGAGCGGGATTCGTCGAATTCCGGTTACTGGTTCCGGCTGGTAGGGAAGCATGCCACCTTTCCGGCGATTGGCGCGGCGGCCCGGGAAATCGTCGAGCGTTATCCGAGTACTTCGTTGCATTGGAGCGGAGATTGGGATCCGCTGGCATTTGTGGAATATTGCATAAACGCGAGCGTCGATTCCGCCGCCGAGCAGGTGGCGCGGGAAGTTCAGAGAGCCGAATGGGAGATCCTATTCGACTATTGCGCGAGGACAAGTTGATACCGATATTGAAAACGGAGATCCGCGCTTGAGAAAGCTGCTTTTGGTTTTGATCGGGTTGGCGACGATTGTATTGACCTGGTTTCTGGCTATCGGGCGGAACGGGGCGCCGGAGGTTCCTTTCACCAAGGTGACGCGGGAAACGATTGTGGCGACACTGCCCACCAATGGCAAGGTTGAGCCCATCGATTGGGCATCGGCGCGGGCGGAACGGGCTGGGTCGGTGGCCGATATTTTCGTCCAGAAAGGGCAAAACATCAGTCCCGGCCAGGCGCTTGTTTCCCTGAACGCCCAGGAAGCACAGGCGGATTTGGCATCGGCGCAGGCCCGCATCGCCGCCGCCCGGGCAGAACTGGATGTGATCGGTAAAGGCGGCCGGGCTACCGACCTGACGGACATCGATTCCGGCGCCGCCAGGGCACGCCTGGAAATTCAAAACGCCCAGCAGGATTATGATTCGCTGAAGCGCATGGCGGAGAAACAGGCGGCCACCGCGCAGGAAGTGCGGACGGCCAAAGAGCGGCTGGACCGGGCCCACTTACAAGCGGATTCATTTGAGCAGAAGCGCGGTTCGCTAGTGGCGTCGGGCGACAAGACGATCGCGCTGGCGAAGTTGCATGATGCCGAAGCCGCGGCCAGACTTGCCAAGCAGCGAATCGACATGAGCACGGTTCACGCGCCGATTGGCGGGACGGTGTACCAGTTCGATCTGAAGAAAGGCGCCTATCTGAATCCAGGCGATCTGGTGGCGAATATCGGGCATCTGGAACGGGTCCACGTCACTGTTTATGTTGATGAGCCGGAACTAGGGCGGGTGGCGCGGGGAATGCCCGTAGCCATTACCTGGGACGCGATGCCGGGGCGTCAATGGAAAGGCGAGGTGGAGAAGATGCCCTCGCAAATCGTTCCCCTGGGGACGCGGCAGGTTGGCGAAGTTGTTTGCAATATCGAAAATCCGGATCGCGATTTGTTACCAGGCACAAACATCAACGCCGAAGTTCGCACGGGCAGCGCGGCGAATGCCATGGTAGTGCCGAAAGAGGCAATCCAGCGGGTGAATGGTGAGCCGGGCCTGTATGTGTTGATTGGCAATCAAATTCACTGGAAGAAAGTGAAGTTGGCCCTATCAAGCACCACCCGCTCACAGGTGGAAGGCGTGAATCAAGGCGATTCCGTCGCGCTTCCAAGCGACCGGGTGTTAAAAGACGCAATGAGCGTCAAGCCCGTTTACCCCTAACGATGACTTTCGGCTTAGACGGGCTGACCATCTTTGGATTGTTCGCCGTCAGCGCCGGGTTAGTTTGCTATGCGCTGGAAGAGCGGAACCACTGGTATATTCTAGGCTTCTCCGCCGCCTGCGTACTCGGTTCCATTTACGGATTTCTACAAGGCGCGTGGCCATTCGGATTAGTGGAAGCCGTGTGGGCCGTAGTCGCCGGGCGGAAATGGTGGCTGGGACGACGACGAAGTGCCGCCTAGATCCAGCTCCTACTGCGTTTGGCGAGCTTGGCAATTGCCGACGGCAACCCGGATGGTGCCGTTTGAAGCGCGCTGGCAGTCCAGAATGTAATCGACATAATCTTCCTTGTTCTTTTGTTTCAGATATTGCCCTTCCTGAAAACGCTCATTGCGGATTTCGCGGCCGCGCTGCATGCTATTCATGAAATCCTGGTGCTGATTCATTCGTTGCGCCTGGGCGAGTCTTCCTTGCTCCAGCAGCGCTTCGGTCTGGCGTTGCGTTTTAGCGCGAATTCCGCGAATCATTACCGCGGTCCATTGGTCCATCCATGGCTGGTTGAGTGTCATCGCCATCGCCTGGAAAGTCGGGATCATAGCCTGTAATTTTCCGTACGGCGCGAACCAGCGCGTGACAAAGGCCGAGCATCCATACTGATGTCCGATGCCCAGCACCATGCTATCCGTGCAAGTTACAGTGGCCGTGATCCTCTCCTCGGTATCCTTGCCGTTCAGAGAGTAACGGACCAGATAGCGGGCCAAGTCACCAGTCATCTGCATTGTGCCTCTCGCCTGCTGGTTGAATGCATCGTTGTTACGGCGCATGTTTGCCAGTTCGGGAACCGGCTCATCGCTGACATAGCCCAGACCCCGAACGCGGATGAAGTAGGTCAGAAAATCCTTCGCGCTCAGAGCTTCGTGAAAGGGCAAACAATCGTTCGTTGGGCGGATGTTTGCGCCCCAGGCCCAATCGCTCCGCGGCAAAAGGTAGGCGCCCGTCAGGCCATCGGGACTCGACGCCCGGAAGGCCGGCGAAGTACCGGAGTTGCAAGAAGACCCCACTAGCATGGAGCCGTCCACTTTCCAGTTGGCGGGCGCGGTAAGTGTCCACGCCGGCATGTCCAGCACGGGGTCGGGAATCGCAACCTGGCGCATTCCTCCGCTTTGGCTTTGTCCGAGCCCTGGTGCGGCGATGGCCGCTATGAGCAAGCTGATTAGTTTCGTCATGCTGTAGTGCGTTAACGATAGCGCATCACAGCCCAAAGGCGTCACCGGCGAACCCAGATTGTAAGAATCACCAATGCACCCAAGCTTCGCGGCGTCCTTCGCTCTCCAAGTTCTCGAAGAAGGAGCTGCCCACTGGTTTATGCAACTAGCTCACACGATGTGCCAATCCGAGTCTGGTGGTGCAGGTTAGATTTCTATGGGGCGATCGTGAGTCTTGGTGAGGAAATCACTCCACCTGCAGATGCGAGCAGCTTGTGGGCTGTGCTGAAGACGCTTTCGTAGTTCCCTTTCATATGTGACGAAAAGAAAGTTGGGATCACACAAGTACATCAACTGCAGAGCGTCGCCCCAATCGGACTGATGCTTGTCATAGTCATAACCCTTATTCTTCGCGAAGTCGGCGAGCACTCCCTCATACTTGAAGGCGGCGTCCAAAGCGCCGGCTAACTTTACGCAATCTCCAGTATCCGGAGTTAAGCCGTGCGCCTCCATTATCGAAGCAGACATCTTGATCGGGTCAGGTCGGTTGATTTGTCCGGTTCGAACGCCTTCGAGCAATTCCGCGTGCTCTTTTTGGGGTCCGTTCTCGTGGAGGGCGAAATGGTCCAAATCGAACCATTGCCTCCGATGAACGCTGTTTGAAACGCCGATTCCCTTCTTGAGAGCCTGCTTGTTAGGCGCAGCCAGTACGGCTCTTACGACATACTCAGTCCACACTTTATCACCGAGCTCGCTATCTCTACTGACTGAAATCCCCAACACCGTCCGCAAGGCAAAACATGATGGATAAGGGAGAAAGATTGATTTCGGACTTACGTTGTACAAAACATTCAGCGGCCGTTTGTTCTGGCTGAAGTAGTCTGGCGAACCGTTGGCAAGCTTGCAAAGAAGTTCCTTAATCGTAACGAAGGAAATCGCGTGACGATACTTCGAGCGGACTATCGCTTTTGCTTGCTTCCACTCGGAACCTGAAATGACGCTGTTGGCTACGTTGATCGGTATGTTCGTATCGAAAAATACAACAGGTCGCCGCTTCAAGTCTTAGGGTAGTACAAAGCGCGGACCGGATACCCGGCTCAGTAGGCGAAGACGTTGCGGCCCTTAGTGTCATAAGCAAGGTCGGCCTTCGGTGAAATGGTGTGGGATGGTAACAGCCGAACATGTGCCAATCCTTGAAGAAAGTGCTGGCCACCCAAGTAGTCGGCCTTGAAGGCCCGCGGTGGAACTGCATCCTCCCATGGAGATATATGCGAATCGCCTTTCCACTACAACCTTTGCCATGCCGCTGGAAAAATCGCCGCTGGGAGCCTTCCTCACTCATGCCGCAATGTGTCTGACGGATCCTGCCGTGCCGCGCGGCGTGCCGGACCCAGGGCTGCTACGAATGCCACCACGCTTAGCAAGAGCAGCGCGGCCAAAGCGGCGATTGGGTCGGCCGGTTCCACTTGGAAGAGCAGCGAACGCAGTGCTCGCGTGGCAGCGAATGCGCCTGCCGTTCCCAGTAGAAGACCGGCGGCGGTCCACTTCATGGCGTGGCCAAGAATCAGCCGCAAGACGTCCGCGGGAGTCGCGCCAAGGGCCATCCGCACGCCGATTTCGCGGGTCCGCTGGGCCACCAGAAATGACATGACGCCGAAGAGTCCGATTGCCGCCAGCGATGCCCCCATGGCGGCGAAAACGGCTAGCAGCAGCGCATTAAACCGTGGCCGCGCCGTCGTCTGATCCACGCGTTCCTCCATCGTTTGCATTTCCACGGGAAGCGTGGCGTCCTGGGCTGCCACCGCTGCCCGAATGGCCGATGCCATTAACTGCGGGTCGAGCGTTGTGCGGGCTATCACCGATGCCGAGCGCCATCCCGTGGGTGGTTCGGCGCGATGGAATACGGCATCGGGAAAAGCCTTCCGGACCAGATAATATTCCGGAGCCGCCTGCTTTTCCGGCCCTCTATTCTTTACATCCGCGGTGAGGCCGATGACGGTAAACCACGGCCCATCGCCATCCTTCAATATTCGCTTCCCGAGCGCGTCTTCATTGGGGAACATGCGCCGCGCGAGGGATTCGGTAAGGATCACGGCGTTGGCGTTCGGGTCGCGATCCCGATCGTCGAACGCCCGGCCGCGGCGAAGAGGGATACCCAACACCGCAAAGTATTTGGGCGTGACATAACGCCACGACGTCATGCCGCCGGTACCATCGGGCTTCGCGGCGTGGCCTTCGACGGCGATGGTGTTCAGGGGCCGACCGCGAGTAACGCCCAACGGTGGAACCGAATCGGTTATAGCCGAAAATTCGACGCCGGGGATCGCGGCGATGCGCTGCTCCAAATCGCGAAAGAACGCTACCTGTTCCAGCTCCCGCGTGTAGCGCTCGCGGCTGAGGACGAAGTGCGTTATCAGGACGTGGCTTCGCTCCATCCCGAGCGGTACATTCTCCAGCTTCCATAAACTGCGCAGCAGCAAACCGGAGCTAGTGATAAGAACCAGCGAAATCGCAATCTGCAGTGTGACGAGCGTTGAACGCAAACCGCTTCGAGAGGGCGCTGTCGATCGCCAACCGCCGAGGATTTCCGCGCGCGGAGTCCGCAAAGCAGGGGCGATGCCGAAGAGAATGCCCGAAGCGGCAGAGATCGCGGTGGCAAACAGCAGCACACGCAAATCGATAGCCGCTTCTTCCAGGCGAGGTAAGCCGCCCGGGGCGATGGCGACGAAAATTCGCACCAAAGCGAATGCCAGGGCGCATCCGGCGATGCAACCGAGCCCGGCAATCAAGAGACTTTCCGAAAGCGTCTGGGCGATCAGGCGGACACGCGAGGCGCCAAGGGCGATGCGGACCGACATCTGGCGATCGCGAGCGACCGCCCGGGCCAGCAACAGGTTCGCGATGTTGGCGCAGGCAATCAGCAGCACGGAAACTACGGAGCCCACAAGCGCCAGAGAGGCCAGCCGGACATCGCCAATTTGCCGCTCGCGCAGGGGAAGGATGCGAAACGTGACTTCCTTACGGAATTGCGGAGGCACTGTCAAAAGCGTTCGCTGGAAATGCGGCTGCAACTGCGCGATGGCTTGCGGCACGCCCATACCCGGCTTCATCCGAGCGAAGACGCGGAGTGCTCGCCCCTCATGCTCGGTGGCTTCGTTCAGCGCTAAAGAAAGCAGAATGTCGGCTCGCGTTAGCGTCGGTGTCTCGAAGTTTTTCGGCAGCACGCCGACGATAACCGAAGGGATTCCATCCAGCGGCAGAGTTCTGCCGATGACCGCGGGATCGCCCAGGAATCGCGATTGCCACAGACCGTAGGAGATCATCACCACGCGTGGACCGTTCGGCAAATCCTGTTCCGGCGTAAAACTCCCGCCCGCAACTGGAGCCATGCCGAGAGCGTCTAGAAAATTCGCTTCCACTCGCAGACACTGCAGGCGCAGAGGGTTCCGCTCAGTCAGATCGCAATCGATCGCGCCCGCCTGGAACGACGTCAGGGCTTCAAACGGCCCCGGGTTATGGCGCAGATCGAAGTACTCGGAGGCGAACATGAACTCGTTCGTGTCCAGCGGCGCGACGATGCCCACTGAGACCAGGCGATCTTCATGCCCATAGGGAAGGGGGCGCAATAAAATCCGATCGACAACGCTGAAGACGGCTGTCGTCGAGCCGATTCCGAGAGCGGCCGCGGAGATAGCGGCAAGCGCGAATAGAGGATTGTGAACCAGCCCTCTAATTGCCCAGCGAACGTCCTGCGCGAGGTTTTGGAGCCATATCGGCATCTGGCGTTAGACACCAGAACCATCGCGCGAGTTCCGCGTCCTACACAACTTTTTGGGGAACGGCCTCTTCGGCGACTTTGTCCAGCGGATAGCCCAGAGCTTTCCACCCTTCGAAGCCGCCTTCCAGGGGCCGGACCCTGGTAATTCCTCTTTTATGTAGTTTCAGCGCCGAACTGGCACTCGTTTTTTCGTTTGGTCAAGAACAGTAGAGGATGATGTCGCGATCGCGGGGAATCTCAGTGTGCCGCGCTTCCAGTTCCTTCACATCGAACCAGATCGCCTTGGCGATCTTTTCGTTGACGGCATGCAGTTCGGAGGCGCTGCGCAGGTCGACGATATACAAATCTTCGCCGCCTGTAACCCGCTCATAGACTTCTTCGGCGGTGATGCGCGCGCCGCGCAGATCCTTTAAAAACTTTTGGCGTTTGTAAAACTTCCAGCCGATATACAGCGCCAGCGATCCCCCAACGATTGCTCCTAACCAGGATCCGGTATTCGTCAGGATTGCCAGTACCGTCTCCAGTTGAGCGCTGAACGCGAACCCAATGGCCAGAAAGGCGGCCGACCAGACAACGCAACCCGCCCCATCCCAGGCAAAGAAGCGCAGGAACGACATGTCCGATGCTCCGGCCATCGGAGGCGCCACTGTGCTGAGGCCAGGAACGAATTTCGAAATCAGCAGCGCCCGGCCACCCAGTCGCTCGAACCACCCCTCCGTGCCGCTTACGCAAGAGTCGGGTTCAAGCGAGATTTTGCAGAGTAAACGAAGAATCGAATGACCGCGGACCCTTCCCAGCTGATACCAGACCAGATCGCCGAGAAAGGCCGCAATCGTCGCGAGCAATAGAGCGGTAGCCAGCGAATATCGCCCCGACGCCGCCAGCGCGCCCATCGCCAAAAGAACGGGCGTGGAAGGCAACGGGATCCCGATCTGTTCCGCCAGGACTGAGGTAAAAAGCACCGCATATCCATACTTGACCAGGAATTCGATGGCGTTCGACATTCTGCTTCCAGTGTAAACCGCTTACGTGGCGCTCTTCACCAATTCCACGTCCAGCGTGATTTTTATTTCTTCGCCCACCATCACGCCGCCGGCCTCCAGTCCCTTGTTCCACATCAGGCCGAAAGCGCTGCGGTTGATCTTTGTGCTACCCGTCGCCCCGATGCGCGTCTTGCCCCACGGGTCCTTAATTTCCTGCGTCACTTCGACATCCAGCACCACCGGTTTTGTGACGCCGTGAATAGACAGATCGCCCGCGACTTTATACTTGTGCGCTCCAGCGGCGGTGAATTTAGAGGATTTGAAAGTCATCGATGGAAACTTCGCGACGTCGAAAAAGTCGGCGCTCTTCAAGTGCTTGTCGCGAGTCTCATCGCGCGTGTTCACCGTTGTCACGTCGACTGTGGCGTCGATGTTTGCAGCAGCCAGATTGCTGGGATCGTAATTGACCGTGCCCGTCACTTTATTAAATTCGCCCTTCACGTTTGAGATCATCAGGTGACGAACGCTGAACTGGGCATTGGAGTGCGGCGTGTCAATCACGTAATCGGCGCCTCGCACCAGTGGAGCAAAAGACATAATTGCCGCGAAAGCCGCGGTTTGTAAGCGATTCATTAATAATTCTCCTATTGATTTATTTGTTCCGGAGATCCGGACCGTGCCAGTTCCAACAGATCGATCAGTGTGCGAAGCCGGGCTGGACCCAGGTGCCCCAGTTGAGCGCGCTGCCTGGCTAAAAGCGGCTCATCCAACTCCGCCAGAAGGTGAAGACCGGCCTCGGTGATGCAGGTCATAATGACGCGGCGGTCTTTCCCGTCACGGCTGCGCGTCAGCAAGCCCCTCGTTTCCAGCCGATCGAGTAAGCGCGTCACGTCAGGGTCACGCGTCACCAAACGCTCGCCGATCTCGCGGCAAGTGCGGCCCCCGGTCCCGGCGCCCCGGAGAATACGCAGCACGTTGTACTGCGTACTGGAAATCGCGAAAGGCTTCAACAGTTCCGCGAAAGCCTGTTCCATGGCGTCGGTGGTCTTCCGCAGATTCAGATAAGCTTCTTCTTCGGCATGTTCGAAGGGTTTCGTTTGCTGGAGTTCTTCTTGTAGTTTGCCGCCCACAAATCGAATTTACTTGTTACAACGACTATTGTCAAGAGGAATAATGTTGCAACGCTGAAGCAATGTTTGCAACGCTCAGCTCGCCGTGGCATCTAAATGGTGCCTATGATTACGGAAGAAGTACAAACCGAGGAGTTACTGTCACGCCCCTGCCCGCTTTGCTCCAAGCTGGAAGAGGTCAGGCATCAACAGCATGCGCAGTGGGCCGCGCCCGATGTGATTCGACGGCTGGCTGAGCGGAAACCGGAGTGGAAAAAGAGTGAAGGGGCCTGCCCCGCCTGCGTGCAACAAGCGCTACTCGAAGTGTTGCTGCGCGAAGGCGACCAGGCAATGCATGAAAGCATACAAGCCGCATGGCCCTTGGATACCGAAGCGGTATTCGGAGCGCTTCCGACGCCGCTGCGGATGCATGCCGATCCCCAGTATGCCGGCCGCGGAGTTACGCTGGCGATGGTCGATTCGGGTTTTTATCCGCATCCCGACCTGATTTTTCCGCATAACCGGGTGCGAGCCTGGGTGAATGCCTCACTAGATCCGGTGGAGGACCTGCGCTTCGACCGCGATCAGAATCCGGAATGGCCGGATTGCCGCAGCGGGCTGCCCTATCAGTGGCATGGTTTAATGACCAGTTGCACCGCCGCGGGCAATGGCTGGCTAAGCCATGGACTGTATCGCGGTTTGGCCTGTGAAGCGGATCTGGTGTTGATCCGGACTGCCGATTCCGACGGGCGGATCAGCGATGCAAGCATCACTCGCGCCCTGCACTGGCTGGCCGAACATGCCGCCCCATTGGGGGTGCGCGTGGTGAACCTATCGGTGTGCGGCGATGCGGCCGATTTCGGCGGACCGATCGATAAGGCGATCCACGAATTGACGGAAGCTAGCGTCACCGTGGTGACGGCCGCAGGCAATAGCGGGCAGCGGCAATTAGTGCCGCCGGCGACCGCCCCAAGCGCGCTAACCGTGGGCGGGTTGGACGACCATAATACGATTTCGCGGGAAGACGCCGAGGTTTGGCACAGCAATTTTGGCGAGTCCGGTACAGGTCTGCGAAAGCCGGAAGTGGTGGCGCCGAGTGTTTGGGTGGTGGCTCCGTTGCTGCCCGAATCGGACGAGGCGCGCTATGCTCTGGAGCTGTTTGCGCGGCGGAGGAATGACGACGAATCGGCCGAAAGCGAGATTGGCGAGCGGAAACTGGTACGTCCGGAATACAAACTGACGGAAGGAACCAGCTTTGCTTCACCGATCGTGGCGAGCGTGGTGTGCTGCATGCTGGAGGCGAATCCATCGCTCACCCCGGCCCAGATTCATGAGCTGATTATCAGTTCCGCGGTGCCGGTGCCGGGTGCGGAAGTGGAACGCCAGGGCGCCGGGGCGGTGGATGCGGGAGTGGCGGTCTCACTTGCAGCCCGGGCGGCGAATGGAGACTTACAAGGCTTTGCCAACTCGCCCAGCGTAACCGGCGTGGGCGTACGGTTCACGCTGCGGCGTCCGGGGGCGGCGATGGTCCACGTTGTCGGCGATTGGAATAGCTGGGAGCTGCCGGGTATTGCAGCCGAGCAGATTCAAAGCGGAATCTGGGTAGCCGATTTGCAGGGCTTGCCGCCAGGCCGTTACGCCTACAAATTTCTAGTGGACGGCCAACATTGGCGCGACGACCCTTCCAACCAGCGCAAAGCTCCCGATGGGCAGGGCCGTTTCAATAGCATCTTGCTTGTTCCCGGTGCCCGCCCGAGTGTTGACCAAAGCGTGATGTAATCGTCGCCTCGCCTTTTCCCTGGTATCATAATCAAGGCAAAGAAAAGGCGAAGCTGTGAGCGAGATTCAGGAACAACTGGCCGTACTCCGGAAGCGCATCGCGCGTATCGACCGGAAGTATGAATCGGGCGCGCTGCGTCCCCCGCGCGATGCCCCGAAGCCCAGTCCCAAACTGGATCTTCTCGGCGGCCGTGAGGTGGAAACGCCTTTCGGCAAGCACCTGGAAATGGAGAAGCTGTACGAATGTCATAAGCGGCATGGCAGCGCCGATATTTCTTCGCTGGCCGAACTGCCGCATGATCTGCTGAACCGTATTTCCAATGGCGAAATCGCCAATTCTTCGCCTGCGGAATGGGCCTTTCTCGATACCGAAACCACGGGACTGGCCGGCGGCTCGGGCACCTACGCCTTCCTTGTGGGCATTGGCCGCATCACGCCGGAAGGCTTTCGCATACGCCAGTTTTTCATGCGCGATTACGGCGAAGAAGCCAGCCATCTGTGGGCCATGGCCGAATACCTGGCGCAGTTTTCGGTGCTGGTCACCTATAACGGCAAAGCCTACGATCAGCCTCTGCTGGAGACGCGCTATCGCATGACACGATCGCGTCCGCCGTTTGCCCGAATGCGCCATCTGGATCTGCTTTTCGGCGCGCGACGCTTGTGGAAGCTGCGTTTCGATAGCTGCCGCCTGATCGATTTGGAAAATCAAATTCTGGGGGTGGAGCGGACCGGCGATCTGCCGGGAGAGATGATCCCCTACGTGTATTTCGAGTATCTGCGCACCGCGGAAGCCTTTCGCATGGTGCCGATCTTCCACCACAACGCGATTGATATTCTCACTCTCGCCTGTCTCACAGGAATTGTGCCGTGGGCCTTTCGCTCGCCGGAAGAATCGAACCTGGCTCACGGCGCGGAGATGGTGGGGTTGGGACGCTGGCTACGAAATGCCGATCAGCCCGATCGCGCGGCCGATTTGTTCCGGCGGGCCATCGAGCGGGGATTGAAAGATGAACTGCTGTTTCGCACGCTGTGGGATTTGGCGCTGCTCGAAAAGAAACTGGGCCGTGAAAGCGCCTGCCTCGCCGGTTTGGCTGAGCTGGTGCAGTGCAGGAATCCGTTTCGCGTGGCGGCTTATGAAGAGCTCGCCAAGCACTATGAGCATCGCGAACGGAACTACGCCATGGCCCTGGAAATGACGCGCACGGCTCTGGTGCTGGAAGATTGTGAGCGCTTGCGCCGCCGGGAAACACGTCTCGGCGTCCGGCTGGCGAAGCCCGCTTCACGCCGTCTGTTGTGAACCGACCGTAAAAGCTGAAAGGAAATAGTTCCTCGTGGCATTTCCCACGCGAGGAGATTGTCCATGCAGCTTAAAACGATTTGTTATTGCGCCTTCGCCACGATCGCCGCCGGAAGCCTGCTGATTGTCACCGCGGCGAAACGGCCCGGCGTCCGTCCGCCTGCGGCAAAAGTCACGCAAGGGTCGCTCGTGCGGCTCGATGCAAAGGGAAACATCCAGGATTTCTGTCCGCTGAAGCAGACCAACGTCAGGGCCGATATTAGTGGATTCCTGGCTCGGGTCACCGTGACCCAGCAGTTCGTGAATCCATCCAAAGAGAAAATCGAAGCCGTCTATACCTTTCCACTCCCGCAAAATTCCGCGGTGGACGACATGACAATGCTGGTGGGCGGGCGCAAAGTGAAGGGTGTCATCAAACGCCGCGAAGAAGCGCGAGCCATGTATGACGCGGCTCGTAATTCCGGCCATGTCGCCGCGCTGCTCGATCAGGAGCGTCCCAACATCTTTACCCAATCGGTGGCGAATATCATGCCCGGTGAAGCGGTGAACATCACCATCAGCTACGTGGAAAAGCTGGAATACGAAGCCGGATCCTATCAGTTCGTTTTCCCGATGGTGGTGGCCCCGCGCTACATGGCGGCCAGCGTTACCGACGCCGGGAATATCGCTCCACCCGTGATGACGGAGGGCACACGCGCCGGACACGATATCACCATGGAAGTGAATCTCGATGCCGGCGTGCCGGTTACCAACCTGCAATCGCCGACGCATGGGGTGGTTGTCAGCCAATCGGGCGACCGGAAAGCGATCGTGCACTTAAAGGATCAGACAACCATCCCCAATAAAGACTTCATCCTCAAGTACGACGTCGCGGGGAAGGGGATCGAAGACGCCCTGCTTGCCTACAACCCTGGAAAGGGCGGCTACTTCACGCTGATCCTGCAGCCGCCGCAGCGCGTAACGCCCCAGGAAGCGACGCCGAAAGAGATCGTCTTCGTCCTGGATACATCAGGCAGCATGATGGGTTTCCCCATTGAAACCGCCAAGCGCACGATGAAGCTTGTGCTTGATCAGATGAACCCCAAAGACACGTTCAATATGATCACGTTCTCTGGCGATGAACATATTCTGTTTCCCAAGCCCGTGCCCGCGACCAGGGAAAACATTCGCATCGCCCAGGAATTCCTGGCCACGCGAGCCGGACGCGGCGGCACCGAAATGATGAAAGCCATCCGCGCATCGCTTGATCCATCGGACCAACAGGACCACGTGCGTGTCGCCTGTTTCATAACCGATGGCGAAGTGGGAAACGACATGGAGATTATCGCCGAGGTGCAAAAGCATCCAATGGCGCGCGTCTTTTCGATGGGAATCGGCAGTTCGATCAATCGCTTTCTGCTGGAGAACATGGCCCGCTACGGACGCGGTGAAGTGGATTATATCGGCCTCGAAGACGATGGCGAAGCGGCGGCCCAACGCTTCCATGAGCGCGTGCGCAATCCGCTACTGACCGATATTTCGATTGATTGGGGAGGGCTTGCGGTGTCCGACGTGTATCCTTCGCGGATCCCCGATTTGTTCGGGTCGAAACCCGTCGTGGTCACAGGCCGCTACACGGGAGCCGGTAGCGGCGTGATTCGCCTCCGCGGCAAGATGGCCGGGCGTCCCTTCGAACGCGAGATCCGCGTTAGCTTGCCGGCATCCGAACCGAAGCACGACGTAATCGCGACGCTCTGGGCTCGCTCCCGCGTGGAGGATTTGATGAGCCAGGATTGGCTTGGTGCGCAGCGCGGCATGCAACGCCCCGATCTGCGCGAATCGATTACGCAAGTGGGTCTGGACTATAAGCTGATGACCCAATACACATCGTTCGTCGCCGTGGAAGAGACAACGATTACCGATGGCGGCAAGGCGCGGCGGATCGATGTGCCAGTGGAGATGCCACAGGGGATGAGTTTTGACGGCGTGTTCGGCCAGCCGCAAGAGAGCCATTCCCCGGGGGCCCCGAAGCAATTCGCGCAATCGCGTCCGACAGCATCCATTTATCCGTCGTCGATAGGTGGCTACCGCGGAGCAGCGCCGCCGCCTCCACAACCAATCGGGCGGAGGGTGGCTGACGCTGAAGCTTACCGCGAGGTAAGAAAAACGCCGGTCTCGAAAATCGACCCCACGCTGCTCGGACGTCCGGCGGGTACCAAGATCGACGTTCAGATTTGGCTGACGGATGTATCGCCCCAGATGCTGGAAAAACTGAAGCAGATGGGCGTCGAGATTCTCGGGCAGCCAAAAGGCGCAAGGGTTGTGATCGCCCGGGTCTCAGCCGAAAAACTGCAAGCCATATCGGCGCTGCATGAGGTGGCTTTTATCAGTCCGTTGAAGAAGTAATTACTTTTCCAATTGTTCCAGCAGTTCCAGGATGCGCGGTGCGGCGGCGTGATTTCCGCCGTACCGCAAATCCTGATAGGCCTGGGTCAGGTCAATCACAATGGGCGAGAATTCCGAAGCTGGTAGTACGCGCGAAAATTCCAGCGGAGTCAGCCAGCCGGGCTTCTCGATTCCCCGGCGGTGCAGCGCCCGCAACATGCGCTCATAAAGAAGGGTCGCATCGGAGCGATTCGCCTCACCCCGCCGTACCTTCCGCCCGTGCCGCCGCATCCGCCAAAGATCCAGCAATGCCCGTCCTTGCGTGAAGCCGAGGAATAAAAAGACGGTTAGCATTCCGGCGGCGATCCAGTAGCGTTGGGCGATGCCCTTTACTTCTTCCCATCCAAAGTTCATCCGGGAAAGCAAATTGGTTGACCAGTTGGACCCTACGTTGCGGCTGGACTCTTCCATCCGCGCGGCAAGCTGGATTTGACGATCGAGATCGTAGTTGAGCACCCACTCCTGCCAGAAAACCTCGGCCGCGTCGACGTAGAGATTGAACCGGGACAGCAGAGACATCGCCTGCGGATTGAGATCGGGTGGCGTTGGATCGTACGTAATCCAGCCCCGCCCGGGAATGTAGGCTTCCACCCAACTATGGGCGTCCGAGGCGCGGATCAACTGCCAGCCGCTGATCGGATTAAAGATGCCACTTTGAAATCCGGTAACCACCCGTGCCGGGATGTCGAGCGTCCGCAGCATCACCGCCATCGACGACGCGAAATATTCGCAATGGCCTTTCTTACGCTCAAATAGAAAATAGGCCAGCGGATCGGGTACTTCGCTCGAAGGCAGTGTCAGCGTATAGCCGTAACCGGTCCGCAGATGTTTTTCGATGGCTCGGGCCCGCGCCTCCGGGGTTCGTTCGCCGGCCGCCATTTCCAGCGCCAGCTTCGGCACGCGCGGATCTAATGCCGGCAACCGGACGTATTGTTCCCGGACGAACGCCGTCAGCGGCTCGGGAGTAAGAGGCTCGCTGTTTTCATTTTCCAGAAACGTGTGCACGTAATAAATAACGGAACCGGACGTGTTGGACGCCAGACGATAAGTGTCAAACCAGGAGCGGATAATGATCGGCGAGGCTATCCGTAAAAACTCCGGAGTACCGGCGATGAACAGAGTGTCGGAGGCGAAATCCTTGAGGTGAACTTCGTAGGAGACTCGCTTCCCTCGACGCCGCCGCTGTTCCAGGCTCGCCAGGTTCACCTGCCCCTGCTTTACCGCCAAGAACTCGCCGTTACTCGAAGGGTTGAACCACTTCTTGCCGTCAAACTGCGCCAGCGCCGTACCCCGCCACTTCAAGCGTTGAATGCGGTCGGCCATTTCCGGCACCTCGGCGCGCACATGCATCACCGGAGTGTCCTGCATCTTGATCTCGCCGATCTGTCCGAGTATCACTTCGTTGGAAAATCCAGGCAGATGGTAATGGTGCGGCACCAGATGCCGGAAAGCCGCTTGGGCAGTGCGTGGCAATAAGAAGAAGAGTCCCGCGGTGAGCGCGAGAATTCCAGCAAACAGATAACCGCTCAGCGTGGCCAGCCGCCAATTCAGCATCCGCGGGCGTCCTCTGACCACCAGGCCGCCTTGCTGCTCAGCGACGATTTCGGTGGATCGGCGAACTTCGGAACTACACAACGTGGCCACGCCGAACAGAAGAAAGATGGCTAGAAAAGCGAAAAAGCTGAGATTCGCCGACAGAATGCAGGCCGCCAGCAATTCCAACAGAGCGATCACTTTCAGGTATGTATAATCGCGATTCGTCTTCGAAGTCAGAACTTTCACAGTCGCGATGAAGAAGACCAGGTGGACCGTGGAGCGGACGAAATCCTTGGAGAGCAGCCAATAATCGAGCGGGTAAAACGCGATGTACAGCGAGGTAAGAATCGTAACCGTGCGGTTGGAAATTTCAAAACGAACGATCCCCGCCACCATCAATCCGCGCAACAGCAGGCCTGCGCCAACCAGCAGGGCCGTCGGCGGATCGAGGTAACCCGATCCAACCACCGCCAGATATCCGCTGGCAATCAGACCCAGGACGGAAAGATCGAAGAAGCGCTGAATTGGCGTATTCAAGGGGAAGGCCGCTAGTTTTAGCTTAGCGCTATCACAAGCGGGTCGCGGTTTGGTTACAACGCGGCGTATGTGCGCCGTGCCACACTGAAGAACGTGATTCTTTCGCTATATCAGGACACTCCCGAGTCGGAGTCGTCCTTCTCCCAATTCCAAAAAAATTCGCTGCTCACCCGATTGCAAGCGCTCGATGCGCGCGCTCGCAAGAAAGGTCTGGACTCTTTGGAGCCGGATCACAATCCACTGATCGGAATCGGAATGGAAGTGAACGGCGGTAAGGTGACGAAGAATAGCTATGGCGTCTTCAACCTTGCCTGGCAAGCGCAAGAACATCCCGAGTGGGCCGGCTTGGTGATGGCCGAAGTGAACGAGATTCGGGCCGGTATCAAAGAGGCGCACGACGCGCCGCTGCAGTTTTTGATTTGGGCCGGCATGGGCGGATCGGCCGAAGATAAATCGACGTACAACGCGCTGGGTTTATTGCGCCGCGGTCCGCGATGTTACGTGCTCGATTCCACCGATCCCGCCAAGCTCAAGTTCATCTTGGAAGACATGCAGCGTCGGGGAAAACTCCCCTTGGCGGATCTGCTGCGGCGGACGCTGGTGGTCGGCATGGCGATGGGGATGACGTCATATGAGCCGGTTGTGAACCTGGAAAAACTGGCCGCGCTCTACGAATCGTGCAAGGTCGATTCGCGGGCCAACTTCATCTATATGACCTTGCCGGATTCTTTCCTCGATCGCTTCGCGAGGGAGCGGGGATATCGCCGTGTGGAGCTGCAGTTAGACGGCGCGAATGGGACCGCGGGCCGTCACAGTGCGCCGCTCACCCGCGGCAGTTTGTATCCACTGGCGCTGTCGCGAGTGGATTTGCAGGAGTGGATTGCGGCCACCGCCTTGACGGAAGAAGACATCCTGACAGCCTGGCGCCTGGCATCTTTTCTGCATACGCAAGGTGTGGCGGGCCGGGACAAAGTTACGCTGCTGCTGCCGAAAGAGTGGGCCGGCGCCGGGCTGTGGACAAAACAGGATTTTGAAGAGAGCCTTGGCAAGAGCGAAGCATTGGGAATCAAGATCGTAATCGATGAGCCGCTAAAGCTGACCAATTATCGAGCCCCGAAGGATCCACGCCAGGATCGAGTTTTTCTCGCTGTCCAGGCGAAGGGTGGTCCAACGCTCGATGGAAAGAAGATGGGGCTGTTGCGTCGCGCTGGTTATCCCGTGGCATTGCTGACGCTGCCGCGAGGCTCGCACATCTCGGCTTACATGCAGTTCATGCATTACGTAGTGTTCGGGATCGCTTGGCTGCGCAAGATGAACTTCGTCACCCAGCCCAGCGTCGAGTTGTATAAGGCGATTACCAATCGTGTGTATCCGCAAATGCAGAAGCAAGGCGACACGATTTCGAGCGATAGCAAGAAGCAAGTGAATTGGCGAGGTGGCATTGCATTTCGTTATGACTTCCTGCCCGGCGATGTGCGGGCCGAGGGCGCGACGGCCCCGGCGATGTATGCATCGATCATCCAGGCGCTGGCCGCGGACCGCAAAATCGAATACGGCGAGCTGACGTTCTTCGGCGACACCCGCTATTCCCCCCGCGGGCGGGCGATGCGCGCCACGCTCCAACGCGCGGCCGACTCGCTATTTCGCGCCACGCTGAAGATGCCCGCCGACGTATACGAAGGCCCGGCGATGAATCATTCCTATCATGAGATGATCATCGGACACGGGCGCTGCCTGTCTACCGTGCTGATCAGCGAGGCAACCGAACGGATTCCAGATCTGGACTATCCGGCCTTATATCATCACGCCCAGTTTCTCTCGACACAGATGGCTCTCGCCGAGCGCGGGCGCTGGGTTGTGTCCATCACCGTAAAAGATTTAGAAGAAGGGACGTTGCGGTCATTGCGGGAGTTCTTTCAGCAAACCGCCAAACATTTGCGGGCTATGTAAGTAGCCTGCGTTCTATCATGGTTAAGTATAAGAAGGCGAAACCCAAGAACGATCTGAAGTCGATTCTGAAGGAAAACATCGGCGCGCTTCCGTGCCTGATTATTGTCCTGATAGCGTTCACTCTATTGTTCGGATTGTTCTATCTCATGTTGAATTCTGGTGCGTAAATTTATGCGAGGCGATCAACGGCAAGCGGGCGAGATGCGTCCCGTCAAGATTACTACAGATTATTTGCTGACAGCGGAAGGCTCGGCGGTGATTGAGATCGGGAACACGCGCGTGTTGTGCGCGGCTTCGATTGAAGAATCCGTGCCGAGCTTTCTGCGGGGCAGCGGAAAGGGTTGGGTAACGGCGGAGTATTCCATGCTGCCGCGATCCACGGCAACGCGCACTCCCCGCGAGGTCTCGAAGGGCCGGGCATCGGGGCGGACGCTCGAAATCCAACGTCTGATCGGGCGTTCGCTGCGGGCCATCGTCGATACTACGATCCTCGGCGAGCGCAGTATCATTCTCGATTGCGACGTCCTGCAGGCCGACGGGGGAACTCGCACAGCGGCGATTACCGGGGCCTTCGTGGCGCTGTCGGAAGCGCTCCGCCAACTACAGAAATTCGGCGTACTCAAAACATCGCCGATTCGCGATTTTATAGCTGCTACCAGCGTCGGGATCGTGCGCGGCGTTCCCGTGCTCGATCTGTGTTACGAAGAAGATTCGCAAGCCGATGTCGACATGAACGTCGTGATGACGGGATCGGGCCGCTTCGTGGAACTACAGGCAACTTCGGAGAAAACTCCGTTCGACGACGAGCAGTTAATCGAACTGCTAAAACTGGCCAGGTCCGGAATTCAGGACCTCTTCACGCTCCAACGCGCGGCGCTTGCACAGATCGCGTGATTCTTTATTGCGCGACAACGAACCGGGGAAAGCTTCGGGAATTCCGTGCCAGCGGCCTGCCAATTGAGCCGCTTCCGAACCTGGGGGATATCTCCGTGCCCGATGAAACCGGAGAAACGTTTGAAGAAAACGCGATCCAGAAGGCGCTGTATTATGGCGCCTTCACCGCCGAATATTTGATCGCCGAAGATTCTGGCATTGCAGTGGAGGCTTTAGGCGGAGCGCCGGGAATTTATTCGGCTCGATTCGCAGGTCCTGGCGCGACAGACGAAAGTAACAATCTATTGCTTCTCGAAAAACTGCGCGGCGTGGAAAATCGGAAAGCGAGGTATGTCTGCGCGATTGCGCTGGTTGCGAGCGGCCAGGCACTGGTAACATTTCGCGGCGAAGTGGAAGGCTGGATTGTCGATGAATCCTGCGGGTCAAACGGGTTCGGTTACGACCCGCTGTTTTTCTATCCGCCATTTAACAGGACGTTCGGAGAAGTCGATCCGGAGTTAAAGCGGCGCGTCAGCCACCGAGCGGTAGCTTTAGCGAAACTCGCGAAGTGGCTTGCCTAGTTCCCACGATTAAACGGTGTCAGACACCTCTGCCACCAATTGCAACTCTCTAAACCATCCACCGCATCTTTCTGAAACAAAGGAGATAGCTTGTTTATTGCTCCTGGTCTCAAATCAGGCGGTTTCGTTTGAGTCAACGTCGGTGCGTTTAGGAACTTATTGATTCCATTGATAAAACATGTAGGCCAAAAAATGTTTTATAACCGATAAAATGGCTCAGTGCCGGTTCCCTAAAACGCCCCAAAACCCCGCGATTTCTCGATTTCGGATGCCTCGAAACTCGCCGTGGCCATATCTGTCAATAGCTTACAAACACCAGTAAACGACACGTGTCGGCTAAAAGGGGCAGAGGTGTCTGACCCCCATTAAAACACGGAAATCAAGGCTTGGGCGTAATCGCCGGAGCGGCAACATCCACCGGTGCCGCTAGAACCTTCTTCGTCCATTCGCCGACCCACTCCAAAAAAGTCCGATACCAAAGCACGCTATTCCGCGGCTTCAAAATCCAATGCCCTTCATCGGGATACACTAGCAATTTCGATGGCACCTTCTGCATCTGCAGCGCCGTATATAATTGCAAGCCCTGTCCAAACGGTACCCGGAAATCCTGCTCGCCATGGATTACCAGAGTCGGCGTCTTGAACTCCTTTGCATAAAAACTGGGTGACCACTTCGCGTACAGGTCAGGATTCTCCCACGGCATCCCCTTAAACTCCCAGAGCGGGAACCACAACTCTTCCGTCTCACCGGCCTCACTGCGCAAATCATAAACGCCCGCATGCGACACCAGTGCCTTAAAGCGATTCGTATGGCCCAATATCCAGTCCACCATGTAGCCTCCATAGGAACCGCCCGCGGCAGCCATTCGGTCGGGATCGGCATACGGTTGCGCCGAGATAAAATCGGCGACGGCCATGATATCTTCGTACGCCCGTCCGCCCCAATCCTCATTTACTTCATCTGTAAACTTCTGCCCATACCCAGTTGACCCCCGTGGATTCGGCATTACCACCACATACCCCGCCGCGGCGAACACTTGCGGGTTCCAACGATAGCTCCAACTCTCGCCCCACTCGCCTTCCGGGCCGCCATGGATCAGGAACAGGACCGGATACTTCACGCCTTTCCGGAAATCCGGCGGCTTCACGACAAAGCTATGGATCTTCGTTTTCTCCGCGCCCTCGGTAATCACTTCCTCCAGCGGGGCCAGCGCGTAGTTCGCCAGCAGGGCGTCATTCAAATGCGTCAGCGCGACCGCCGATCCACCAGCCGATCCAACACGGAAAATCTCCAGTGGCCGCGATCCGCTTTGCTCGGTATAGAGCAGGGTTTTGCCGTCCGCCGTGAATTGCACATCGTCCAGGGAACTGGAGCCGTTGATGATCGCTCGCGCCGCCCCGCCCGTGACGCCGATCATCTGCAGCCCTTGCCGTCCGCGATCGAGAACTGTATAAAACAGCCGGGTCGAATCGGGTGACCAGGTAAAGCCTTCCACCGATCGGTCCAAGCCCTCGGTCAAGGTCGCCCTAACACCGGTCGACCGGTCAATCACCACCAGCCGCCAGCGATCACTCTCATACCCCGATCTGGTTTGCGCCCGGTACGCCAGATACTTTCCATCGGGTGAGTACAGCGGGGAATTGTCGGCGGCAATATTGCTCGTCAGCTTCCTGGCATCGCCTCCCGTGATGGGAACCGTATAAATATCGGAGTTGGTGCTGGTCGCCGCGCCAGGTTCGGTATTTACCGTATAGGCGACCTCCGCGCTATCGGGCGAAATTGCATATGCCTCAGGACCCCCCAAGGAAAATGGCGGCACGTCCAGCGGAGCGGGCGTCAAATCTAATACAAGGCCACCATCGGCTGACACAGTCAACAGGTGCTGCCGTTGTTTGCCCTGCCACTGCGTCCAATGGCGGAACAGCAGCGTGGTGTACGAACGAGCCTTTACCTTATCGTTTTTTTCCTCTTCGATCCGTGCCTTGTTGCAGGCGTCGTCGAAACCCTTGCCGCTATCGCAGTCCGGATAGACGCTACTGACGAACACTAGTTTTTTTCCGTCCGCCGTAACCAATACGCCGCTGGTTTCGGTCGCCAAACTGGTGATCTGCTTGGGACGATTGCCATCAGAATCCATCGACCAGATTTGCGCCGACCCCGTACGATTCGAGTGAAAGAAAATCCGCTTGGAATCGGGCGACCAGCGCGGACGTTCATTAACACTTCCATCCCGCGTGATCTGTAACGGCGCGCTGCCGCCTTCAATCGGAACCGTGAAAATCTGCTTCGGTTTGGTGTTCTGCTCCAGATCCACGGTCTGCACCGTAAACGCCACCATCTTGCCATCCGGCGAAAGCTGCGGCTCGCTAATGCGCGAGATTTTCAGCATCGCCTCCACATCGAACGGCTGCTTCTGGGAATAAAGCGCCGTCGCACAGAGCAAGGCGGGAACCAGCAAACGAGGCATGCCCTCAGTCTACAGGACGCTATTCTTACAGTAAGTGCTCCGATTTGAACTCCAGGCAGTCTGCCCTATCACCGGTGCCCGCGCCGGACTCCTTCACACCGCCCACGGCACCGTCGAGACCCCCGTCTTCATGCCCGTTGGCACGCAGGGTACCGTCAAAGGCGTTACGCCGCGCGATTTGGCGGGTGAAATCGACGCCAAGATCATTCTCGGCAACACCTATCACCTCTATCTGCGGCCTGGACATGAGTTGATCCGGCAGTTCGGGGGCTTGCATAAATTCATCAGTTGGGATCGAGCTATTCTTACCGATTCCGGCGGATTCCAGGTCTTCAGTCTTGATGGCCTGCGCAAGGTAAGTGAAGAGGGCGTGCTGTTTCAATCGCATCTTAATGGCGACCGGCATATGTTTACGCCTCAATCGACGGTCGATGTGCAACTTGCTTTTGGAAGCGACATCCTGATGGTTCTCGACGAATGTCTGGCCCATCCGGCCACGCACGAGGGCGCGAAAAAGTCGATGGAGCGAACCGTCCGCTGGGCCAGGTCGGGCTACGCGCATTACATGGCCGTGAACGGCGATACGGTCAATGCCTGCTTCCCCATCGTCCAGGGCGGAATGTATGCCGATCTGCGCCGCGATTGCGCCGGACAATTGCTGGAACTCGACGCGCCCGGTTACGCCATCGGCGGATTGTCCGTCGGCGAGCCGCGCCCGCTGAGTCTGGAAATGACGGAGGCTACCGCGCCAATACTGCCCCCCAACCGGCCGCGCTATGTGATGGGTGTGGGGATGCCGGAGGAGTTGCCCGAGTATGTCGCTCGGGGCATAGATATGATGGATTGCGTTCTGCCCTCGCGCAACGCCCGCAACGGCTGCCTGTTTACTCGCGAAGGCAAACTGATCATCAAACACAGCCGCTATAGAGACGATCCCCGCCCGCTGGACGAAACCTGTTCCTGTTACACTTGCCGTACGTTCTCGCGGGCCTATCTCCGGCACCTGTTTCAGGCCGGAGAAATTCTCTTTTGCACGCTCGCGACGATACATAACCTGACGCATTACCTTGACATCATGCGCCGTATGAGGCACGCTATTCTACTTGGGACTTTCCCGGAGTTTTTAAACGCGGAGCGTTCCGTGCCGTTGGTAAGGGAGTAGAGTAAAACCTGAATCCTCCCGAGCAGGCTGGTAGCCCGTAGTGTGAATCCAGATGCTCTATTTCAATTTTTGGCTCTTACAGGTGTCGTCCAATCCCATCTTGGGGATGTTGCCGCTCCTGCTGATCGTCGTCATCTTCTACTTTCTCGTTTTCATGCCGATGCAGCGGCAGAAGAAGCAGCAACAGCAGATGATCACCGGATTGCAAAATGGCAATGAAGTGCTTACCACCGGGGGGTTGATCGGCACCATCGTCAGTATTAATGGTGATACGCTGATACTGCGAGTGAAGCCGGACAACTTGAAGTTGCAGCTGGCGCGCAGTGCCGTCGCCGGTTTGGTTACGCCAGATACACCGAAATCTTAAAGAGAAACGGAACAATCTTCAGAATTAGCATGAACAGAAATCTTCAGATTAAAGCTCTCGTCATCGTCGTCATTATCCTTGTCTGTCTCTTCGGAATCGTCGGACTGCCCACCTCCAAAGACGAACTTGCGGCGAATTTGAAAAAGCACATCCGTCTGGGACTCGATCTGCGGGGCGGCAGCCAACTCGTGCTGCAGGTTCAATTGCAGGATGCCTTCAAGGCCGACGCCGATTCCACGATCGACCGCATGAAGGATGAGCTGCACAAAGCGAACGTGGAGTTTGCTTCGATTGAGCGCAACGATCCGCAAACGCTGAAGGATGCCGATTCGATTCAGATTCTAGTGAAGGGCGTAGGCCCCAACAGCGGCAGCAACTTCAAGACGGTAGCCAACGATCATTTCGGCGGTCTGTGGAATCTCACCGCGCTGAATCCCACTGATTATCGCTTTTCCATGAAGCCGACCGAGGCGTTGAAGCTGCGCCAGGACACGCTTACGCAGAGCATTCACACCATCGAGAAAAAGATCAATGGGCTGGGGCTCGCCGAATCCTCCGTGCAGCAGCGCGGCCGGAGCGATGCCGAAGCCGAGATTTTGGTGCAACTGCCCGGCGTGGACGATCCACTGCGCATCAAGCAAATTCTGCAAACCGCGGCGTTGCTGGAACTGTATGAAGTGAAGGACGGCCCCTATGGGTCGAGGGAAGAAGTGCTTGGCAAGCATGGCGGCATTCTTCCGTTGAATACGCAGTTGGTGAAAAGCGCTGTCCGGGCCGGCCAGACCACACAATCGTGGTATCTGCTGAACCGCTCGCCAGTCATCACCGGCCGCGACCTGCGCGATTCGCAAGCGCTCCAAGGCGACATGGGCAACCGCTGGGAGACCACCTTTGTTCTGACCCAGGACGCCGCCAAACGCTTTGAAAGATTTACCGAAGCCAATATCAATAACCGGCTGGCCATCGTGCTCGACAAACAGGTCTTGAGCGCTCCCACGATTCAGAGCAAGATCAGCGATACCGGCCGCATCACCGGCGCAGCAACGCAGGAAGAAGCGTCGGATCTGGCGTTGAACCTCCGTTCGGGTTCACTCCCGGCGTCCGTTGTATACCTTGAGGAAAGAACGGTCGGGCCCTCCCTGGGTGCCGACTCCATTCGCGCCGGAGTGATGGCGGGCATCGCCGGAGTGATCGCTGTCGTAATTGTCATGCTGGTTTATTACAAGCGCAGTGGCATCAACGCGACCCTGGCGCTGGTCCTGAATGCGATTATTCTGATCGCCGCGCTCAGCTATTTCGATGCTACGTTGACCTTGCCGGGAATCGCCGGCGTGATTCTCACCATCGGCATGGCGGTGGACAGTAACGTTCTGATTTTTGAACGTATTCGTGAAGAACTGCGCAGTGGCAAGAGTGTTATTGCCGCCGTCGACGCAGGCTTCTCCAAAGCGTTCCTGACTATCGTCGACACGCACGTAACCACCGTGGTGTCCTGTTTGTTTTTGTTTCTCTTCGGCACGGGTCCGGTAAAGGGGTTTGCCGTAACGCTGGTGATCGGGTTGATCGCCAATGTCTTCACGGCTGTTTTTGTCTCCAAGGTAATTTTCGATTTTGAATTGTCGGGCAAGAAACAGGTTACGACTCTGAGCATCTAATCACGGATGCGTGCCTGCTCAGAACTTACCGCCGGAATTGGACCGGCGGAGTAAATTGTGGTAACGTTTTTCAAATCATAGACGGGAACTGAATGGAATGAGCCGGTGTCTAAGTACTACGTAGGCCGGCTCAACTGGGCTGCATGGAATTATTTAAGAATACGAATTACGACTTTCTGGGCAAGAAATGGCCCTTCATCATCGCCTCGCTTATTTTGACGGCGGCGGGCTTGATCAGTTTGGCTATCAAAGGCGGACCCCGTTATGGGATCGACTTTCGCGGCGGCGCTTTGATGGATGTGCGTTTTAATCAGCAACCGCCGGAAGATCAAATTCGACGGGCCTTGGGCGCTAAAATACCGGGAGAAATTTCGGTGCAACGGGTAACCGGCAAACAGGAAGTGATTATCGGCACTGAGATTAAGGATGAGAAAGCGCTGAACGATAATCGCCAGAAAATGGTTGAGGTACTGCGTTCCACTTTTGGACAGGTGACCAATAAGCTGGATCTGAATAGCGCCGGCGCGCAGACCCTGGCCGACCGCTTGCGCGATCCTCTGCAGCGGGCGAGCGTGGCGCTCTCCGACGATCAAGTACAACAGTTGGCCAAGGATATTCTGGCCTATCGCGACAATCCGGCGCAGGGTGGTTTGGTCCGCAACGTCGATCAACTTTCCACCGTTGCCGGCGTTACGCCGCAAGTGCTTAGCGTATTGAAGCAGGAAACGTATCCCGAAGCCTTCGCTATCGTCAACGCGGAAGTGGTCGGGCCGAAGATTGGAGCGGACCTCCGGCGGCAGGCGATCTATGCGACGCTGTACGCCCTGGCCGGAATGTTGGTCTACATCGCGATTCGCTTCGAGTTTATTTACGGCATAGCAGCCGTGATCGCGGTGTTTCATGACACCATCATCACGATCGGATTGTTTTCGCTGTTCGACAAGGAATTGTCGCTCACGGTAGTCGCCGCATTATTAACCTTGGTCGGCTACTCAATGAATGATACGATCGTCGTCTTCGATAGGATCCGTGAAAATTTGAAAGGGATGCGCCGCGATTCGATGTATTCCGTGGTGAATCGCAGCATTAACCAGACGTTGAGCCGGACGGTCCTTTCCTCGGGGCTCACATTTCTGACGGCGCTGTCGTTGTTTCTGTTTGGTGGTCAGGTATTGAGTGGGTTTGCCTTCGCGTTGGTAGTGGGAATTATCGTGGGTACGTATTCGTCGATCTTTGTGGCGAGCCCCATCCTGGTTGCCTGGCAGGATCTGATTGAACGCCGGAAAAGTGGTGGCCGCGGTACAGCGCCGGTAGTAACGGTGGCTGGCGGAAAATCTGGCGCGGTTACGAAGGTGGCGGGGGGAAGCAAGTAAGGTACTTCCCGTGCGATGGATCGGCGCAAGGCGCCGTAGGTTTGCGAATAGGAGAGCATCTATATGTTCGACCAGACTTTCGTTGATGGAACTGGAAAGACTAATAAAAGCTGGACCGTGGTTCTCAGCTTTGTCGCGCAGATGTCGGCGATTGCCATTGCCATTCTGATTCCGCTGATCTATACGGATCAACTGCCGCGGGCACAACTTACCAGCTTTCTGGTGGCCCCGCCGCCGCCGCCACCTCCGCCGCCTCCTCCCGCGGCTACTCCCCCTCCGAAGATCGTCAAGGTTGCCCCGCGCCAGTTTGACGCCGGCAAATTGATGGCTCCGAAACAAATTCCCAAAGAAATCGCGATGATCAAGGAAGAAGAGCTTCCGCCTCCCTCGGCTGGCACGGCCGGCGTGGTTGGTGGTGTACCGGGCGGCGTTCCTGGCGCTGGCGCGGGTGGCGTTATCGGCGGTATTCTCGGCGGAATTCCGAACGCGGCTCCGCCTCCTCCTCCAGTGAAAGAAAAACCGAAGGAAGCCACTCCACAACGGATCCGCGTCGGCGGGAACGTCTCGGCCGCGAATCTAATTCGTAAAGTAACTCCGCCTTATCCGGCGCTAGCGAAACAGGCGCGTATTCAGGGCGTGGTCCGCTTCACGGCGATCATCGGCAAGGATGGCACCATCCAGAATCTTCAGTTGGTAAGCGGGCACCCTTTGCTGATTCCCTCGGCCACCGAAGCAGTAAAGCAGTGGCTCTACCGTCCGACCCTTCTAAATGGAGAGCCGGTGGAAGTGATCACGCAAATCGACGTAAACTTCACTCTCAGTTCGTAAGGGAGCGCGTCGAGTCATTGAGTTTGCAGTGAAAAGTTAGTCAAATCAACTCGCAGGAGAATACGATGCTATTACAAATGCAGGTGTGGGCGTTTCTGTTCCTCCAAGAGGCAGCAGCCGGCCAACCGACTGGTATTTCAATGGACCCGCGGGTGATGTGGGGGCAGATGACCTGGCTTGCCAGAGCGGTAGTCATTGTCCTTTTCATCATGTCCGCATGGTCGATCGGAGTCATGATTGACCGTGTCATCGCCTTCAACGCCGCCCGCAAGCAATCTCGTGCGTTTGCTCCGGCCGTTGCTGGCGCACTGCGCGAAGGCAAGCTGGATGAAGCCATCAAGGTTGCCGATCGCTATAACAAGAGCCATCTAGCCAAGGTAGTGGTTGCCGGTCTACAGGAATTCCAGGCCCATAAGATGAGTTCCGAAATTCCCGGCGAGGAAATCGAAGCTTCCAAGCGCGCTCTAATCCGCGCTGAAGCGATTGTTCACGCCGAACTGAAGCGCGGCATCGGTACGCTGGCCACCATCGGTTCCACCGGTCCGTTCGTCGGACTGTTCGGAACGGTTATCGGTATCATCAACGCGTTTAAAGGAATCCAATCCGAGAAGTCGGCTGGTTTGGGCGCGGTCGCCGGTGGTATTTCGGAAGCGCTGGTTACCACCGCCGTCGGTTTGTTCGTCGCCATCCCCGCCGTCTGGGCGTTCAATTACTTCACCAACCGGATTGAAGCGTTCGACGTCGAGATGGGAAACTCCAGTTCGGAATTGATCGATTACTTCATCAAGCGCAGCCAGCGTACTGGCGTCACCAAGTAAGCGCGTTATTGTAGTCTTCGCGTCTAAGGTTGCTCGCGAGTTGATTAGCGATGTTGCGGCCAGAAGGGTCTACTCCTCTGGCCGCATCGCCGCAAAGACTCTGGAAGAACACGCTGCAAGTGAAGGAGCTCCATGAATAAGCAAAAGATGCCGCCGGTTGTATCCGATATCAACGTCACGCCGATGGTGGATGTGATGCTTGTCCTGTTGATCATCTTTATCGTTATCACGCCCATGCTTTCCAAAGGCGTCAGCGTCGATATGGTGAAGGCTAAGAACCCGATCTCCATGCAGGCCGCCGATAAAGAAGATGCAGTATTGATCGCCGTCACCCGCGACGGGAAAAGCTATCTGGGCAGCACCTTGATGCCGCCCGACCAACTGCCGCAGAAGGTCAAGGATCTGTTGACCAACAAGCTGGATAAGACTGTCTATATTCGGGCCGATGCCCGCGCGCGTTATGAACGAGTGGTCGATGTGGTGGATAACCTTCGCGCCGCCGGCGTGGACCAGATTGGCTTACTGACGGAAAAGCTGTCCGATGATGTGAAAGCGGGCGCCAAGCCTGCCGGGTCCTAGATCTCGATTCGACTTTGAAATTTTCATATAGCTGAGAGGAGAAATCTTTATGTCAATGGGAACAGGTGGCAGTAGCGGCGGGCCAAAAGCCGATATTAATATGACTCCGCTGATCGACGTGCTGCTGGTGCTATTGATCATCTTCATGGTGATCACGCCGTTGGTACCAAAAGGATTGGATGCGCTGGCGCCCCAGCCTCCGAATCCGAATCAGCCTCCGCCTAAACCGCAGGATGATCGTACCGTTGTGATTACTATCAATAAAGATCGCAGCATGCTGATCAATACCGAAGCGACGGACGAAGCGAAGTTAGGCCCACGTCTTGAGGAGATTTTCAAGACTCGTGCAGAACGCGTAGTTTTCGTCAAGGGCGATTCGGATCTGGAATTTCAGTATGTAGCCAGGGCGATCGATATCGCGAAAGGCGCCGGCATCGACAAGATCGGCCTCTACACACCGAAGATCGAGGCGGGCCAGTAGCTTGGATCGCGAACGGATACGATACAATTCCCCAGGGGCTTCTATGAACCGACTTTCGACCTATGCGCTGGCCGTAGTTGCGGGTGTCACAATCCTGCTTGGAACTGGCTGCGACAAGCTCAAATCACGCGATCACCTGAATCGCGGCGTGCAATTTTACAAGGCCGCAAAGTACCCCGATGCGATCGAAAATTTCAAGATGGCCATTCAATTGGATCCTTCCAATCCGAACGCCCGTCTTTACCTTGCAACCGCTTACATGACGCAGTGGATCCCTGGTGCCGATTCGCCTGACAATGTCGCCATGGCGAATGCCGCGCGCAATGAATTTATGACCGTGCTGAAGCAAGACCCGAAAGACAAGACGGCGCTGGCGTCGCTTGCCTCGCTCAATTACAACGAAGCGCAGTCGCTGAGTCCAGAGGCCAAGGCTAAGAAATTCGACGAAGCTACGGAATGGTATCGGAAGCTGATCGCCGTGGATCCCAACAGTAAGGATGCCTATTACACTTTGGGCGTTATCGCTTGGGCGAAGTGGTATCCGGCTCTGATGACGGCTCGCGCGAAGCTGGGAATGAAGCCTGAAGATCCGGGTCCGATCAAGGATAAGGCAGTCAAGGAAGATTTGAAGTCCAAGTACAGCGCGATTGTGGAAGACGGAATTCAGAGCCTGCAGAAAGCGATTGATATCGACAAGGAATATGACGATGCGATGGCTTATATGAATCTTCTGATTCGCGAGCGCGCCGACTTAGCCGATTCCCCCGAGCAGTATAAGAAAGATATCGAGACGGCCGACAATTGGGTTCAAAAGGCCCTTGATACCAAGAAAGCCAAGGCATCGAAAGCGCCAGCCGCTGGCGGAATCACTCCCGATAAATAACCTACGATCCAGGGCGGCGCCAAAACCCGCCCTTATTCGTCCGCAAAACCCGTTCCGATTCGTCCGCCAAATCCCGCCTCTAATCGGGGTCAGACACCTCTGCTACTTTTAACCTTTGCCATTTACCCGCCTAAGTTATTGTGAACATTGACGGTTCAAGTCTCGCCATCATGGCGGCAGCTGCGCCGATTTTGGATGGTTCTGATGACAGAGGCACGGTTATCCTTTTCATTCTTAAAGGAATAAACCAATTCTAAAGAACATGTTCTAATAAGCCAGAAAACGGGAATTAGCCCGTCCGGTCATTCCATCTCACAAACGCTTGCGCGGATCTGTAAGTTCTTGATGACGTTAGCTAAGCTGCCACTCTGGCAAAAAGGAGCAACGCTCGCTAGCGTGATCGTCGCAACTAGCGGAATAGAAAAAGCTATTATTTTTAGCTAGTTAGAGAGACGACGCGGATGAATTCGGTGGCTGAGGTCTTTGACCCCCACTCAACAGCGCGACCCTACCTAAAACGTAGCCACAATAATCGCATGCGCGCTGTAAGCGAGCAGCATCCCAATTAACGCGCCCACCACCACATCACTCAAAAAGTGCATTCCCAACATCACCCGCGACAGAGCAACACTAACCGCGCAAAAAAACACGCCATAAACCAGTGAAGGATAATACAACACCGTAGACGTCGCGAATGCAAATGCCGTAATCGTGTGCCCGGAAGGAAAAGAAAACTGGTCTGGTGGCAGCAATGTGGCCCAGCAGTGTGGCTCAATCGCGCACGGCCGCTTCCTACCAGTTACACGCTTTAACCACAGAAACAAGCCGGTGCCGCTCCCGATAGCCAACATGGCCGTAGCCAACGCCGGAAACCGCTCTTCGCCACCAAACAGCAAAATGGCCAACGCCATTCCATACCAGAGCCACCCATCGCCACTCCGGGTAGCGCACAACATCCACAAGCGGATCCAGCGCGGAGCTCTCCATCGATTGACCCGCCGCATCAGCCGATGGTCGCGAAGAGAGATGTAATCGAACATGCTCTGCGATGCCGTAGCCATCGCTCCTTCTTTCCACCAGTGTACTAGGCTCGGGGTATGGCTCGCCATACTCTACTTTTACTCGCCTGCAGTTACAAGGCCATGACGCTCGAATAAAACGTTCGTGAAATCGAATGTTTCCAACACTGGAAACCTGCTATTTTATATACGACTCCTACCCCTGATGCCCACAATTGACTTTATATTCTTCGATGCCGGCGGCGGCCATCGCAGTGCGGCGAACGCTTTAAAAGCTGTGATCGAGGAACAAAATCGTCCCTGGACCGTTCGTCTGGTCAACCTGCAGGAAGTCCTCGACAGCCTCGACATTTTCCGCAAAGTAACCGGCATCCGGCTGGAAGATGTGTACAATCTCATCCTTGCTAAGGGGTGGACCCTTGGCAGCCGCCAGCTTCTGCCGATGATGCACGGGTTGATCCGCCTTTATCACCCTGCCCAGGTCCGGCTCCTCACGAAATATTGGAAAGAGACCAAACCCGACCTTGTCGTATCGGTGGTCCCAAACTTCAACCGGGCGCTCCGGCAAAGTTTATCGGCCGCGCTCCCCGCCGTGAATCTCGTTACAATCCTTACCGACTTGGCCGACTATCCACCGCATTTCTGGATCGAACGGCAGGATCAATACTTCATCTGCGGAACCGAGCGCGCCGTCCAGCAGACAAAATTGCTGGGCCACTCCGCCGCCAAGGTCTTCCAAACATCGGGGATGATCCTTCGGCCAAATTTCTACAAACCAATCGAAATCGACCGTGCCATCGAACGCAAGCGCCACGGACTCAGCCCCGATCTACCAACAGGTATCATCCTTTTCGGCGGCCAAGGTTCTAAAGTAATGATCCCGATCGTGGAACGATTGAACGCTTCCAAGCTCGATCTGCAACTGATTCTGATGTGCGGCCGCAATCAAGACCTAGCCGATAGATTTCGCAAGATGAAGTTGCGCATTCCCATTCACGTCGAAGGATTCACCAGTGAGATTCCGTATTTCATGAAGCTCTCTGACTTCTTCATCGGAAAGCCCGGCCCCGGCAGTATCAGCGAGGCATTGGAGATGCAACTTCCGTTGATTGTCGAGCGCAATGCCTGGACGCTGCCCCAGGAGCGCTACAACGCCGACTGGGTTCGCGAGAAAGGTGTTGGGTTCGTTTTGAAGAATTTCACCGAAATTGCCGAGGCAACCGGCGAGTTGCTTGAACCCGGGAATTTCGAACGTCTGCGGGCTGCTGCGGGTGCCATCAAGAATCGAGCCATTTTCGAGATTCCCGATCTTCTCGCCCAGTTGCTATGACGCGGTGACCGATCCATTCCTGCCCTGATAGTCAATCGCGGCAGTCACTTATCTCGCCGCCCAGGCGGTTGCCAGTAGAACTTGCTGCTAGTCTCCGGGCATGAGTAATACAATTCAAACCACCGTGCAATCGATGATTGACGAAGTGAAAGCGAAGTACCAAGGGCCCGTTGAGGCCGACCTCGAGAATCAGATTCTCTCTAAAGATCCAAAGGAGCTTGTGCGCCAGTTGGATCAGCAGGCGGAGCATGACAAAAATCGCATTCTCGGGACTTAACTGATCGCTAAATGATGACAGGGGCTGGGGTGTTATCTCCAGCCCGTATCATTGGCGCGGCAATTGTCAGCGGATCCTTTGGCATCACAATCCAGCAGATCAGATAGGCGATCAAACCGCCGGTTGGCGGCAAAAAGATTAAGACCAGCCATAAGATACGAACCAGTGTTACGTCGACTCCCAGATAACGCGCAAATCCCGCGCAGACTCCGGCGATGCGTGCTTCCTCTCGCGGACGGCTCAAGCGCGGTGCAAGCCCCGGCATCGACGGCGAAACTCGCGCCGTACCGCAGCCGCACTGGCTACAAAATCGATCGGTATCCTTCAAATCAACGCCACAGCGGGTGCAATACATAATGCCTCTCGTTGAAATCAACGCAGCTCGCGGCTGTTTTGTTCCATCCACCCCGGAATAGAATCGCGTAGAACTTATATAGTGAAGAAGAGGGATATCCAGATGCTGATTCGAAGTCCGAAGGGTTGGGAGATCGCCGAACGCCACGCCACTCCCGAAGAAACCTTCCTCAACCGGCGCTCATTGTTGAAGGCTGCAGGATTTCTTGGCATGCAGGGTTTGCTCTCCGCCGCGGTGAATAGTGATGTGTATGCCGCAAAGCGAAATCCCGATTACACGCTTGATCGTCCGGTAACCGACGAACAGGCTGCCACGGGCTACAACAATTTCTACGAATTCGACGCCGAAGATAAGCAGGCTGTCAGGAACAAGGTCGGGAACTTTGTCACCAGTCCCTGGAAAGTTCAGGTGACGGGCCTGATCAACAAACCACTAACTTTGGATCTCGACGACCTGATTCACAAGATGCCGCTCGAAGAACGTCTGTACCGGCACCGTTGCGTCGAAGCATGGTCGATGGCCGTGCCCTGGACTGGATTCCCGCTATCGGCGCTCATCAAACAAGTGGATCCCAAGCCGGAAGCCAAATTCATCCGCTTTATCACTGCCAGTCGCCCGAAGGAAATGCCGGGCATGTCGGTCGGCAATTACCCTTGGCCGTACCATGAAGGCCTGCGTATGGATGAAGCGTTGAACCCGCTGGCATTCATGGTTATCGGCATGTACGGCAAGATTCTCCCCAAGCAGAACGGTGCTCCACTTCGTCTCGCCTGCCCTTGGAAGTACGGCTACAAGAGCCCGAAATCAATCGAGCGGATCGAGTTCGTGTCTAAGCAGCCAGCCACATTTTGGAATGCTCTGAATTCCAATGAGTACGGCTTTTATTCCAACGTCAATCCCAACAAGCCGCACCCGCGCTGGTCGCAAGCCACCGAGAAATTTCTTCCAACGATGCAGCGCCGTCCAACTCTGCTCTTCAATGGTTATGAGAAATGGGTTGCCGGCCTGTATAACGGCAAAGAAACCTAGGGCGTCAACTTACCCAGGATCACAGCCCGTCGCGCGCCCGTAGCCGATGGTAAATTCGCGGTCTTACGGTGATACGATTCATACGCCAGAACCGCGAATGCAATTGCTTCCTTGGAATCCACATCCACGCCGTGTTCCGATGAGATGGTCACCTCAATCGGATCCAGTACGCGTGCCAGCCGCTGCCGCATGAATCGGTTGTGCGCGCCACCGCCGGAAATTATCAACTGCGCCGCCTGGAACTTCGCCACTCCGGCTTCAATCGAACGTACCGTCAGTTCCGTGGCCGTGGCGATCAGATCTTGCAGACTCGTACCCGTCGACACCAGCGACTGGACGAACGCCGCCCCATACTGCTCGCGGCCAGCCGACTTCGGCGGAGCAGCCTCGTAATAAGGATCGCGCAACAACTTGTCGAGAAGTTCGAAATTAATCGAGCCGCCGCGGGCGATTTCTCCTTCCTGATCGAAATCGTATTCGCCGTCCGTCATCCGCACTACCAGCGCGTCGATCACCATATTGCCCGGACCAGTATCGAAGGCCACCAGATCCTCAGGCTTCGCGGCCGCCGGAATCCACGTAAGATTCGCGATACCGCCGATGTTCAGTGCCACCCGCGGGTGCTCCTCATGACGAAACAATAGATAGTCAACGTACGGCACAAGCGGCGCACCTTGGCCACCGGCCGCCATATCGCGCTCGCGGAAGTTTGAGATCACGGGAATTTGGGTTCGTTCCGCAATTACCGCCGCTTCCCCAATCTGCAACGTACTCGCCACCTTCCGCCCCAGATACTCAACCGGACTGCCTTCATGAAAGATCGTTTGCCCGTGACACCCGATCAGTTCCACGGAGTGCAACGCGATATCGTTCTTCTCGCAGGCTTCGATCACAGCCTCCGCATACAGCTCGCCCAACACAAAATTCAGGCGCGAGATTTCGGCGGTATGTGTCGCTGTGTTCGACACGCCCAGCAAAGCCTCGCGCACGGCACGGGGATACGCCACGCCATAGGAGGCGACCAGTTCGCGGTGCTCGACACCACCGGCAAAATCCACGATCGCCACGTCGATTCCATCGAGTGACGTCCCACTCATCACGCCGGCTACTCTCACGATCGTTTCAGCTCCTTCTGTAACTCGCTTAATAACTGCAGCGCTTCAATCGGGCGCAATTCGTCAATCTGTAATTGCCGGATCCGATCGGCAATCTGATAATTCACCGGCTCGAACATTTGGATCTGCAGTGGCCCCGGCGGCGCAGAAGCCCGTGGCGTCAACTCTTCCGTCACCGTGTGCTCCGCCCGTTCGTGCAGAGCCAGAATTTCTCTCGCGCGTTCGATGACAGACACCGGCAACGCCGCCAGCCGCGCGACTTCGATACCGTAACTGCGATCCGCGCTCCCCGGCTCAACCTTCCGCAGGAATACAATTTGATCGCCGGCTTCCTTCACCGCGACGTGTAGATTGCGGACGCCTTCCAATTGTTCGGCCAGCTCCGTCAGCTCGTGATAGTGCGTCGCGAAAAGCGTCTTCGCGCGGATGTGCTGATGGATGTGCTCCACCATCGCCCAGGCTAGCGACAGTCCATCATACGTCGCCGTTCCACGTCCGATTTCATCCAACACAACCAGACTGCGGGAGGTCGCCGTGTTCAGGATGACGGCGGCTTCGGTCATCTCTACCATGAACGTCGATCGTCCACGCGCCAGATTATCCGCCGCCCCTATCCGTGTGAAGACGCGATCGACAATCGGCATCAGCGCCGAATCGGCCGGCACAAACGATCCAATCTGCGCCAGCACCGCCAGTAAGGCAACCTGCCGCAAATAGGTCGATTTGCCGCCCATATTCGGCCCGGTTATCACAGCGATATATTCCTTTTCCGGATGGAAGTAAACGTCGTTCGGAATGAAACGAATCGCATCGCGTTCGGTCAGTTTTTCAATTACCGGATGTCTGCCCGCGGCAACCCGCATCTCACCGGCGTCTGAAAATGTAGGACGCACATAACGATTCTCCGCCGCCACCTGCGCCAGTCCGGCGGTAACATCCACTTCGGCTACCACGCCCGCGGTCTGCCGGATCCTTGTCGCCTGCGATGCCGCGAATGTGCGAATCTCGGTGAAGATCTCGCGCTCCAGCGTGAGAATCTTTTCCTCGGCCGCCAGGATCTTGCCCTCTAATTCTTTCAGCTCCGGCGTCGTGAACCGTTCGGCGTTCACCAGCGTCTGCTTCCGCTCATAGTCGGTTGGCGCCAGCTTCAAATTGGACTTTGAGATCTCGATGTAATAACCAAATACATTGTTGAACCGGACCTTCAACGATTGGATTCCGCTCCGCTCGCGTTCTCTCGTTTCAATCTGGGCGATGTATTGCCGGCTGTTGCGGCTGATATCGCGCAACTCATCCAACTCGGCGTTATAGCCGTCGCGTATGGTCCCGCCGTCGGTCAATAGAACCGGCGGCGTTTCCGACAATCCGTGCAGGATGTGATCGCGAACCTCGGGAATTTCATCCAGACCCGCATGCAGATCCCGCAAGCGCTGCGATTGCCGCTCCGCAAGTAGCTTGCCCAACAATGGCAGCGCCGCGAGCGATCGTCCAAGCGCCAGCAGATCCCGCGGAGTGGCCGTGCCGATGGTCGTCTTCGCCAGCAACCGTTCCATATCCAGGATCGTCGCCAGCACTTTCTGAATTTCCGTGCGGGCGATTGTCGCGCCATGTAGTTCGCCAACCGCGTCAAGGCGTGCTTCTATTTCCAGCGCCTCAAGCGATGGTCGCAGTAGACGCCGCCGTAACAAGCGCCCGCCCATTCCAGTCGCCGTGCGATCCAACACATGAATCAGCGTCGCTTCTTTTGATTCCCCGGCAAACAACGGCTCAATCAATTCCAGATTGCGCACGGTGACGGCATCCAAAATCATCGCCTCGGCACGATCGTAATACGTTGGCCGGTCTACATGATCGAGTGCTGCCCGCTGCGTATCCCGCAGGTAATGTAAAATCGCGCCGGCCGCGCCCACGGCCAAAGACTTGCCATCGAGACCGCATCCATCCAGCGCCAGCAAGCGAAAATGATCCCGCAAGTTACGATCGGAATAATCGAACGCGAAGGTCCACGATTCTACTTCCGTCTGCAGCCGCGCGCTTTCCAGCAGCAGTCGTTTCGCCACCAACACTTCACGAGCGTTCAAATTTTCCAACGCCGCGCTAACTTCCGCCGCATCCATTTCCGTTGCGCGGAATTCACCCGTTGAAACGTCCACATGCGCCAAGCCCGCTCGAGTGCCGTTCAACATCACCGCCGCCAGATAATTATTGGTTCGCGAATTCAGCAGCGATGCTTCGGTTGCCGTACCCGGCGTGACGATTCGTGTGATTGCCCGATTCACCAGCTTCTTCGTGAATCGCGGATCCTCCGTCTGCTCGCAAAGCGCAACCCGATAGCCTTTCTGGATCAGCCGGTTTAGATAGCCTTCCAGCGCGTGATAGGGCACGCCACACATCGGGATCGGCTCGCCTTTTTCTTTACTTCGCGAAGTGAGTGTAATTTCCAGCTCACGCGCCGCCGTTACAGCGTCGTCGTAAAACAGTTCATAAAAATCGCCCAAGCGAAACAGCAAGAGCGCATTGGGCACCTGTTGTTTGATGGAATGGTACTGCCGCATAAGCGGCGTTGCAGGCTCCGGCGTCATTCGAGAACTTCATTATGACAGCCTTATTCAAAGCGAATGGCACGAATTGGATCCACTCGCATCGCCCGAATAGCGGGGATCAAGGCGGCGATAACGGCGGCGATTAGACATAAAGCGCCGCTTGCCAGGAACACTAGCGGATCGTGCGGTTCCACGCCGAACAACAAGCGGCTCATCGCCTGGCCGGCCGCGAACGATGCCGCGATTCCGATTGTTAAGCCAAGGCTGGCAAGCATCAGTCCGTGCCGCAGGATCATGTTCAGAATGTCGCTCCGCGTCGCGCCAAGGGCGATCCGCACGCCGATTTCCTGCGATCGCTGACCCACTACGAATGACAGCACGCCGTAAATTCCCAGCGCCGCCAACAGAAATGCCAGAGCGGTGAACGTGCCTAATAACAGGAGTTGATCGCGGCGCCCGGAACTTTCCCGCTCCACCAATTCCGTCAAGGTACGAACATCGGAGACCGGCTGTTCCGGATCGGCGGCGGCTATGATTCTCCGCACCGCGGGCAGCAGGCTCATCAGCTCTCCGGTGGATTGGATCGCCAAATCGCGGGGTGCGAAAAACAGATACAATTTCACTTGCGTATACGGCAGGTAGACCTGCGGCTCGCTTGACCTTTCCAGACCGCGGGCTTTCACTTCGCCAGCCACGCCAACCACCACCCGCTCTTCGTCCATGAATGTGAAATGCTCTCCGGCGGCATTCTTTCCCGGCCAATATTTCCGCGCGAAGTTCGCGCTCACGATGGCGATCTTCAACGATTCGGCGCTGTCCGATTCGGCGATGTCACGGCCCAGCAACAGCGGAATTCCCAAGGTCTGAAAATATCCGGGCGTTACCTCTCGCACCATGGCGTTGTTCCGCGGGTCGACGGTTTGCCCCCTTACTTCCACCGGAAAAATTCCGCCGCGCATGGTCAAAGGCATAAAGCTTGTGAAGGACGCGCTCTGTACGCCCGGCAGGCCGCGAACCTGTGTTAACACCGCGTCGTAATAAGTCTTGCGAACACCCACATTGTCATACTTCGGCAGCGGCAAATCTGTCCGCAGAGTCAGCACGCCGCGATCGTGAAATCCAGGATCCACCTGCTGCATTCGCAAGAGCGCCCGGACCAGCAATCCAGCCGAAACCAACAGCACCACCGACAGGGAAACTTCCGCGATCACCAGCGCATTTCGAAAACCGCTTCGCTTGCCGCCGACCCCTTCGCGGCCGCCTTCTTTCGATCGCGATAGTAAGGCTTCATTCCCCGCCTGCAGCGCCGGCAGCAATCCAAACGCGATCCCCGTAGCAAGCGAAAGCAGCAGCCCAAAGCCCAACACCCGCGCGTCCACCGGGAGTGTTCCGGAGATGGGCAGATAGGCCGGAACCAGCCGGCTCAAAAGCGGCATCGTCCCGCTGGCCACGATGATTCCCAGCAAGCCACCCGCCGCCGAAAGCAGCACGCTTTCCGTCAGCACCTGGCGGATCAGACGCTCGGCTCCGGCACCCAGCATTCCTCTTACGGCCAATTCCTTTGCCCTGCCAGAGGCCCTCGCCAGCAGCAAATTCGCCAGATTCGCGCAGCCAATCAGAAGTACCGCGCCGGCAGCGCATAACAGTACGATGAGTGAGAGACGCGTGCCTGGCGCGATGGTGTCACGCAGTTCCCGCAGTGCGACGCCGGTGTGTGCTTTCTCCTTGGGGTACTCCGCCGCAAGCCTTGCGCCCACTACATTCATTTCCGCCCGAGCCTTCTCAATTGTTATGCCGTCACGCAACCGGGCGATCACCGATAGTGAGTGATTATCGCGGTTCCCAATGTCCCAGGCGTCGAAGCGAATGGGCGTCCATAGATCCACCTCGGCGCGAGGAAAATGGAAATCCTGCGGCATCACGCCGATGACTTTATACGACTCGCCACTCAGCACCAGATTCCTTCCCAGGATGCTCGGGTCGCCCCCGAATCGCCGTACCCAGATTCCATATCCGAGGATCACAGTGCCTGGCGCACCGTCGCGATCTTCCTCCGCTAGAAAGGAGCGCCCAATCATCGGCGATACGCCCAACAGCGGTAGCAACTCGGCCGATACCTTGCACGATTGCAGCCGCTCCGGCGTACCGGAACCGGTTAGATTTAATGGCGCTCCTAGATAGGCTGCCATGCCGCTGAATACCGTGTTCTGTTTCTTCCAGTCGGTAAAAGTTCCCGCCGCCGGTTCCAGAAACGAGTAGCCGAAGTAGGATGCATCGTCGGCGACATTGACCAGCCTCTCGGCCCGGGCAAAGGGTAACGGACGAAGCAGAACATAATCCACTGCCGAGAAGATGGCCGTATTCGCGCCCACTGCCAGCGCCACCACAAGGATCGCTGTCAGGGCGAATCCTGGTTTGCGGATGAAAGTTCTGAGCGCATATCGCGCGTCTTGCCGCAGGATGTCGATGTGTTCGCGTACGGCTGTGAAAAGAAGATCCGGCAAGAGCGCCAGCCACAGTAGCAGCGTGTTCTCATCGCGGCTCCGATGCTCGAAAGCGCGAAGCATTTCGTCGCCATATTCGTAGCGAAACGACTTCGGATAGACGTGAAGCAGCAATCGATACATTCGTTCGGCGAATGACATATTAACTCTTCCTCGTTAGTAACCCACTCGCCCGGGCCTGTCGCAGCAAGGTATTCAGGCGGGCCGCTTCGGCCTGCGCCGCAGCGTGTCCTAACTTGGTTAAACGATAATATCGCCGCCGGTCGTCGCCCTCTAGTTCTTCGATCCAGCCATCGATCAACAGCCGTTTGATCGACCCGTAGAGAGTTCCCGGGCTCAGCTTCAGCGTTCCGCCGGTTCGCTCCATAACGTCTTGCATGATGGCGTAACCATGGCGGTCTTCGCCGGCCAGTGCGACAAGAATATGAAAGACCGGAGCGGAGAGATCCTTAAACATGCAACGACTATATCATCAGACGATATAACGCGCAACGATATAGTGAGCGGCTTATGGGGTATCTTTTGCTGCTTGTAGAATGGCGGCTAGACTCGCTTCGACATCGGCATCGGTGGTGGCCCAGGACGAGACGCTAATCCGCATCGCCGCGCGACCCTGCCATACCGTCCCTGCGCACCAACAGGTACCGTCTTCCTGCACGGAGCGAATGACGGCCGCCGTTGCCTCATCGCTCCCAAACGAGACCAGCACCTGATTGATGACCACATCATTGAGCACCCGATGTCCGGCGGCCGATACACCATCGGCAAACCGCGTCGCCTGACGGCAATTACGCTCGATCATCTCGGCCAAACCTTCACGGCCAAGAGAGCGCAGGGCCGCCCAAACCTCCACGCCGCGCGACCGCCGCGACAACTCCGGAGTCCAGTGCATCGGCTCGCGAGCCGCGCCCGTTTTCAAATAAGCGGCATCCACCGACATTGCGGCGCGCATCGCGCCGGCATCGCGTACGAAGGCCAACCCGCAGTCATAGGGGACGTTAAGCCACTTGTGCGCATCGGTGGCCCAGGAATCGGCGAGATTGTAGCCTCTCATCAGATGCGCGCGGTGCGGTGCGGCCGCCGCCCAGAATCCGAACGCTCCATCCACGTGAACCCAACTCCCCGATTCCCGGGCGATGGCGCAGATCTCTTCCGCTGGGTCAAATGCGCCGGTGTTGACGTTGCCCGCTTGCACGCAGATTATCGCCGGGGTGTCTAGCTTCGGCATAGCCTCGGGGCGCATCCGGCCTTGTTCGTCGACCGGTACGGAAAGTACACGATTCATCCCTAAGCCGGCCATCGCCAAAGCCTTACGGATGGACGCGTGGACTTCGGCGCCGGCCACGACGGTGATCGGTGGAGCGCCGAATAATCCGTCCGCCTCCACGTTCCAACCCACTCGCGCCAGTAGCGCATGCCGTGCTGCCGCGATGCACGTGAAGTTTGCCATGGTCGCGCCCGTGACGAACCCGCCACCACAATCGGCAGGCAAGTTTAATAAATCCCGCAACCACTCGAGCGCAATATCTTCGAGCGCGGCGGACACGGGGGAAGACGCTCGCATGGCGGCGTTTTGATCCCACACCGATGCAAGAACACTGGCAGCAAGCGATGCCGGTACCGCACCGCCAACTACAAAGCCGAAGAAGCGTCCGCAGGCGTTCACGACAGTCGCCGGGGAACCAAATTCATCCAGCAAAGCGAGCACCTCGGCTGGATCGGAAGCGAGTTGGGGCAGGGGTCCACCTAAATGAGCCAAGCCTGCGACTGCTCCGGGTTTGGGGGCGACCGAGCGATGCTCCGCCGCTTCCAAATACTTCGCGCCACGCCTGGCGGCGTCCTCCAATAGATCTTTTCTGCTGGTCAATTTATTCTCCATTTCGATGCTAGGTCGCGGGAATTGCGTCGCGGCGTACAGGGATTTCGTCTGCTGACTTAATCGCTGACCGCGGTGGGCGTTCCCAACTGGCCGCGATCGTGCTTCACCAAAATGATTCCGCAATTCGGCGGTAGATGCGCATCTGTCCAGGTGCCGGTGAGATAAGCCCACAGCGCCAGCATCACGACGCCGTGACTGACCACGACCACATCGCCATCGGGGTGGCGATTGGCGATCGCTTGAAACGCCGGTACGACGCGCTTCCGCACATCGTCGCGGCTTTCGCCGCCTTGCGGAGCCCAGAGCCAATCCTGCTTCGAATCGTAGCTGGGATCGCTTTCGATCATGGCACGCAAGGCGTCGTACGGCGCGCCGCGGAGGCAACCGAAATCACGCTCGTGTAAGTCCGGCAAGACCTCCACCGGCAGATGTAGTTGTTCGGCGATAATGCCAGCGGTTTGTCTGGCGCGGAGGAACTTACTGGCTGCTACGGCGACTGGTGCGTATAGTTCGGCAATGCGCGCCGCTTGCCGCGAAGCCTGCTGCATTCCTTGTTCGGTTAACGGAACTTCGTCATGAGCGGTGAAGCAGCCATCGCGATTGGCCTCGCTTTCGCCGTGGCGGACCAGGATTAAACGACCCATTTATGGCTTGTCGTACTTGCCGATGCGGCGAATCCAAATGTTGCGATAGCGCACCGGTGTATCGTGATCCTGCAGCATTAGTGGTTCTTCGGCTTCATGCGCGGTGTACTTGCCAACAATGCGATGCTCCATCGTGCCGATCACTTCTTTGTGGTGATGCAGCATCACTCCGTTGTGCAATACCGTGACGTAGGCGGGCTTCGCTAACTTGCCCTTGGCGAAGTGCGGCGCTTCCCAGAGAATGTCGTAGGTTTGCCATTCGCCCGGCTTGCGTGAGGCATTCACCAGAGGCGGCCATTGCCCATAAAGTGCGCCAGCCTGGCCGTCGGCGTACGTCTTGTTGTTGTAGGAATCCAGGACTTGAATTTCGTAGCGGCTCATCAGCAGGATGCCGCTATTGCCCCGCCACTGGCTGGAACCATCGGCGTCTGCCGGGGACGCCCACTCGACATGCAACTGCACATCCCCAAATTTTTCTTTTGTATATATACTGCCCGAACCGCCGATTACTTCCATGTAGCCATCCGCTACCTTCCACGACGCCGGAAGGACTTTGCCCCGATTCTCTCCATGGCCATTCACTTGCCACTTCGAAAGATCTGTGCCGTCAAACAGCACAATCGCATCCGATGGTGGCTTACCCGGCTCGGAACCGGGAGTGACCACGGGTGGATGCGGGCGGTCGATATCGTGGACCTTCCACTTCTGTCCAGGAAGCACCGGAGTATCGGAGTAGCCCACGGGTGAGGTTCTGTTTCTCTTGGATTCCTGGGCAAACGCAAGCGCGGCCAGCGCGCAAAGTATAACAAGCCGACGAGAACTCATGGGGGAATTGTCGCTCATTCGCGACCGCCAATGCTACTGTGTGCCCCATTGACCGGCACACCGGGTAGCGCAAGAATACGAATAGAACGCTATGCGCTCGACCCTTCGTCCTTTGACTACGCTGTTGTTATTCGCGGTTGCGATGGTTGTTCTCTATCTGCAGGGTCCAAGACTCGAAAAGACGACGCTGATCGTGGTGTGGTGCGTCATTATCGTGCTGCTGGCGGTGAAGCTGAGAGGGATGTTGAAACCGCGCCCGCGACAAAACGAACCCAAACCGCAAATCGAGACTTGGCTCTTTGAAGAGAACGACCCGAACAAGCAACGGCGCTGAACCTCTCGGCCTACTTCTTCAGCAGCTCGGGGAATTCGTGCTTCAGCTTTTCCAATTTCGGTATGGAGTTCTGTACGACGTAGCCTTCGTTCGGATTCTTCTTCACGTACTGCTGATGATAGCCCTCGCCCGCGTAGAACGCCTTCAACGGCACAACCTGGGTGACGATAGGGGCGGAGAATACCTTGGCCGCGGTCAACTGTTTGATGTAAGCCTCAGCGATGCGCTTTTGCTCGGCATCCTTATAGAAGATGGCCGAACGATACTGCTTGCCCCAATCGGGCCCCTGTTTGTTTAACTGAGTCGGGTCATGCGCCACCGCGAAGAATACTTTTAACAGCGTTCCATAGCTGATCTTCGTGGAATCGTAGGTGATCTCAATAGACTCCGCGTGGTCGGTAACGCCGGAGCCGACCACATGATAGTGAGCCGTGGCCGCGCTGCCGCCGGAGTAGCCGGAGACGACCTTCTCCACACCGGTCAAATCTTCGAAGACAGCCGAAGTACACCAGAAACATCCTCCGGCGAGGACGGCTGTTTGCGTCCCTCTGACGGAAGCATCGGCATCCACGGCGGGATTGGGAAGGGTAACAGCGGTGGCCGAAGTGCAAGCTGCGAGGCCAGCCAGGATCAGAGTTGGAAGAAAAGTTTTGAGCATACGGGTGCCTATCTATATTGTAGATGCCGCGGCACCCATTGTTTATTCCTTATTCTTACACCCACCAGGCGGTAGCGGGTTGTTCGCGAATCATAATCTGGTTCAGGAATGTCGCGGCTTTGGTGAGCCCTTCCTCGGGCGACATCAGCGTATCTTCATGCTCAATCGACAGCACATAGTCGTAGCCGAACATGCGCAGCGTGGAGATGAATTCGGTCCACCAAGTGTAAGCATGACCGTAGCCGCAGGTCCGGAAAATCCACGCCCGGTTGCGCTCATCGGTGTATTTTTTCGTATCCAGAACGCCGCTAATCGGCAGATTGCGTTCGTAGATTTGGGTGTCCTTGGCATGCACGTGGAAGATGGAATCGCCCAGGATGCGGATAGCGGCAATCGGGTCTATCCCTTGCCAGAACATGTGGCTCGGATCATAGTTGCACCCGATGGTGTCGCCCGCAATGGCCCGCAGCTTCAGCATCGTTTCCGGACTGTATACGACGAAGCCGGGATGCATTTCAATAGCGATTTTGACGCCGTGTCCCTTGGCGAATTTGGCATGCTCGATCCAATACGGAGTGACCTTTTCCGTCCACTGCCATTCCAGCAGATCAAGATATTCCGTTGGCCAAGGGCAGGTTACCCAATTGGGAAACTTGGCGTTGTCGGAATCGCCCGGGCATCCGGAAAAGTCGATCACAACCGGTACGCCAAGCTTTGCCGCCAACTCTACTGTTCGCTTGCTGATGTCCTGATAGGCCTGGGCGACCTTCTTGTCGGGATGGAGCGGATTTCCATGCGAGCTGAGGGCGCTAATGGTGAAGCCGCGATCATCCAGTTTCTTCTTGAACTCCTTTAACGCGGTCTCATCCTTTAGCATGGACAATTTGCAATGCGGATCGCCGGGATAGTTTCCCGTGCCTAATTCCACAGTGCTGATGTTCAGATTTTCCAGTTTCTCAAAGACCTTGTCCAAGGGGAATTGCGACAGCAGTGGAGTGAAGACGCCAACTCTCATAATTATTGCTCCTTAAGCCCGTTCCGATAAGAAAATTGCACTCGCCAGAATATCACAGTGGATTTTCCGGGCGCCTATGGCCTTTTCCCACTTGACTTCCAAACCCCTAGCAGTCTATATATAGACAGCTAGGTAAGATATGGCGAAAGTAAAAAGCGACATTCTGCAAGGCACGCTAACGCTGTTGGTGCTGAAAAGCCTTTTTTCGGGGCCAAAACATGGGTATGCGATGACGCAGCACATACAAAATGTTTCCGCCGAGCAACTGCGGGTGGAAGAAGGATCGCTCTATCCGGCGTTGCACCGCATGGAGCAAGAAGGATGGATTAAATCGGAATGGGCCGTGACGGAATCCAATCGCCGGGCGCGATTTTACTCCCTTACCGCCGCCGGTCAGAAACAGCTTACCGAGGAAGAGCAGAACTGGAAGCGCTTGACCAATGGAGTGAGCCGGGTATTGCAGTTTGCGTAGGAGATCTTAGAATGGCTTGGACCGATCGGCTTTTGAATACATTGTGGGGCCGTGGGACAAATCACGAACAAATCGCCGAGGAACAGTTGTTCCACGTTGCAGAGCGCACCCGGGAGAACATCACTCGAGGCATGACGCCGGTGGATGCCCGGCAGGACGCGGAACTGCGGTTCGGTAATCGTACATTGCTGCGCGAAGAGACGCACGACGCCGACGTGTTGCAGTGGGCCGCGGCATTACTGCGCGACATACGGATCGCGGTGCGCGGTCTATCCAGGCGCAAGGGCCTGGCAGCGACAGTGATCCTTTCGCTGGCGATCGGTATCGGCGCCAATAGTGCGATATTCAGTGTCGTCGATGCCGTGCTTGTGAAGCCGCTTGAACTTCCTCACCCGGATCGCCTGATCGCGATCAATGAAGCCAGGAATGGTCATTCGACGAATGGCAATCCGCAACGGCTGGCCGATTGGAGCAAACAGGTGCCGGGCCTCGCGGCGGCTGCCGGCTTCTATTCGGAGGGTGTGATTTTGACGGGCGAGGGAGACCCGGTTCGGCTGGAGGGAATCGCCACGGTGGGATCCATCCTGGACGTGCTGGGTATCCAACCAAATCCCGGGCGCAATTTTACAGCTACCGAGCTTAGAAGCGAAGGCCAAAGAGTGGTGCTTTTGAGCGAGCGAGCCTGGCGAACGCGCTTTGCGGCGGACCCCAAAATGATTGGCCGCGCTTTGCGTCTGAAGGGCGAGAGCTATGTTGTCATCGGGATCATGCCGGCCGGTGTGGGTTATTTCGATACCTTCGACGTGCTGGCGCCAGCCCCGCCGGACGTGCAAAATGCCAGCCGCAAGGCGGGGTTTCTGAAACTGATTGCGCGGATGAAGCCGGGTGCCTTAGAAGACGCGGTGCAAGCGCAATTGAATACCGTCGCGTTGCATCTGGCCCGTCAATATCCGGATTCCGATAAGGGCATCGGCGCACGCTTGGCGGGCTTGCAACAAGACCGGGTGGGGGAATCGCGATTGCCGCTATTGATACTGTTGGGCGCGGTGCTGCTGGTGCTGTGTATCGCTTGCGTGAACATCGGAACGCTGCTGCTAACCCGGGCGGCGGAGCGCCAGCGGGAATCGGCAATCAGGGTGTCGCTAGGAGCTGGAACAGGTAGCCTGGTGAGGCTGTATCTGGTGGAGAGTGTGTTGCTCGCGCTGGCCGGCGGGGCAGCCGGATTGCTGCTGGCATCGGCCATACTGACAACACTGATTCAACTTCTGCCGCAGGATACGCCGCGGTTGGCTGGCGTCCATCTTGATTTACGGGTGATCGGATTCGCCATAGCCCTCTCACTACTGTGCGGATTTCTTTTTGGAGTGGGACCAGCCTGGCAGGCCGCGCGTAACGCCAGGATCCGCGATGGAGTACGTTCCACCGCCTCAACGCGCAGCGTCTGGACGCGACGGATGTTGGTGGCGGCGCAGGTTACCCTTTCGGTCGTCCTGCTGTTCGGCGTGGGTTTGCTAGCTAAAAGTTTTCTCTTGATGCGTAGCGCTCCGCTTGGATTTCAGCAACCGTCCAGTCTGCTTACGGTGAAAGTGTATTTTTCCTGGGAGACGCCGCAAGCGAAGTTGAATACTTTCTATTCGCAGGCCATGGATAAATTCTCGGCGATTCCAGGCGTGCGTTCCGTGGGAGTAGCGGACCGGCTGCCACTCGATGGTGGATCGCAATCCGGCCCGATCACGATTCAGGGCCGCACGTTATCGCCCGAGCTTGAGCAGAAACCGGTATCGCGGCGGGCGGCGAGCGCGGGCTATTTCAGCGCTATAGGGACGCCATTGAAGCAGGGCCGCTTCCTGCACGAGAGGGCCACCCAGCAGGGTCCGCGCGAGGCAGTGATCAACGAAACTCTCGCCCACGAATATTTCCCGCAAGGGGATGCTATCGGACAGCGGGTGGCTCTGGATTCGAAGTCCGACAAGCCGGTCTGGTTTGAGATCGTGGGCATAACGGGCGATGTACGGCAGACCGCCGCGCAGACGCAAGCTCCCGCTGACGTCTTTATACTGCCGCGGGACACATACTGGCCTTACGCGAACTTCGTGCTGCGGGCGGAGGGCGATCCGCGCTCATTGATCGCGGCTGTGCGCGATGCTGTCCGGGAGATCGATCCGAATCAGCCGATCCGGGAGATTGCGACGATGCAGGATCTGATCGATGCTTCCTCGGCCGACGTTCGGGTCCGTGTGTGGTTATTATCGGCATTCGCCGGCATCGCATTATTGCTGGCGGCTATCGGGTTGTACGGCGTACTGGCAAGCGACGTGGCGCAACGGAAGCGCGAGATCGGTGTCCGGCTGGCGTTGGGAGCGGAGCCCAATCAGTTGCTGCGAAACATCGTCCGCCGGGGTTTAGCGGTGACGTTGATAGGGCTAGCGGCAGGGCTTTGCGGAGCGATCGCTTTATCGCGCTTTCTGGCTACCCTCTTGTTCGGCGTGGCACCGCTGGACACCACGGTTTTGATTGGGGTGGCTATCGTGATGATGACGGTGGCGGTGATCGCCAGTTGGATACCAGGTCGGCGCGCGGCGCGGGTAGACCCGATGCTCGCGCTGCGGCACGAATAGCTCGCGAGCCGCTTGGGGCAAGCAGAATATTTCATTTTTTCTCGCGTGATGCCTAATCGACGACGGAACTCCAGCCACGCCGATTCAGATCCCAATAAATGATTGCGCCGGCGATCAGGCCGCTTGCCAACAGAGCCAAGCCCAACCCGGTTTCCTTAAACAGCAGCTTGCCGACGCCAAATAAAACGCCGTAGATGAGCACGCATCCGCAAATCCAATCGAGAAAATTGTAGAGCCCATCCTTCGATGGATGGACGTCGGGCGCCAGTCTGGCGATGGGTCCCCAGCCGAAAAGCGATGGGCGCGTGCGCCGGTAAAACGCCACCAGGGTTTCTTGCGATTCAGGCTTTGTGAGGAAGGTGGTGGTGAGCCAGACGACGGTTGTGAAGGCGACGGTGATGATCATCTGCCAGGCGAAATCCTTCGGCCTATCGGTATTCAGGCCATAGATTTTTAGGGCGATGGACATGACGAAGGCGGCGATCATGGCTGAAACTTCGCTCCAGGCGTTGATACGCCACCAGTACCAGCGGAACAAGAGGACGCTTCCCGTGCCGGCCCCGGTGACGATGAGCAACTTCCAGGCGCCGCCGATGGAATCCATATAGTAAGTGATGACGGCGGAAACGACGGTGAGTAGCACGGTAGCCCACTTGGAAATCGAAACGTAATGTTGATCGGTCTCGCTCGGTTTGAGGAAGCGTTGATAGAAATCGTTGACCAGATAACTAGCGCCCCAATTCAGCTGCGTGGCGATGGTGGACATATACGCGGCGGCGAAGGCGGCCACCATAAGGCCCCTGAGGTAGGGCGGCAGGTAAGCGATCATCACGCGGATATAGCCCGTTTCCGGATCCTTCAAATTCGGAAATAGAATGAGCGACGTCAGCGCGACGAGGATCCACGGCCAGGGGCGAATGGCGTAATGGGCGATGTTGAACCAGAGCGTCGCCAGAAGGGAATTTTTCTCATCCTTGGCGCAGAACATACGCTGGGCGATATAGCCTCCGCCACCGGGTTCGGCCCCTGGATACCAGGTTGCCCACCAGTTTAGTGAGATGTAAACCAGAAACGTGATCAGGGGCATCCAGGCGGAATCCAGATCGGGGATGAAGCTGAGGACGGAGCCTTTGCCACCGGTGGCCGCGCCGCGAATCTTGTCGATTTCCCCAAGCTTGAAAATCATGGCGTCCATTCCGCCGACCGCTTGGACGGCATAGACGGCGAGCGCGATGACCATGCTCATCTTGATAACGAACTGGAACATATCGGTAACCAGAACGCCCCAGAGCCCGGAGAGAGCGGAGATGAATGACGTGAGGGCGATCATGCCGACGACGATCAGAAGCGCGGTTTCCTTGTTGACTCCGAGGATCAGGCCGAGAATCTTCGCCATCGCCAGGTTGACCCAACCAAGGATGATGCAGTTGATGGGAATGCCGAGATAGAGAGCGCGGAATCCGCGAAGGAAGGCCGCGGGCTTACCGCTGTAGCGGATTTCTGAAAATTCGATGTCCGTCATTACGCCCGATCGGCGCCACAGGCGGGCGTAGAAAAATACGGTCATCATGCCGCTGGCGACGAAGCACCACCAGAGCCAATTGCCGGCCACCCCACCGGTAGCCACCATACCCGTGACGGCCAACGGCGTGTCGGCGGCGAAGGTGGTTGCAACCATCGAGGTTCCGGCCAGCCACCACGGTACATTGCGGCCGGAGAGGAAGAATTCGGAGACGCTAGTACCGGCGCGAGCCTTGTAATAGAGACCGATTCCGATGTTGAAGGCGAAGTAGAGGGCTACGATGAGCCAGTCGATCACGGTAAGTTGCAAGGCAATATTATAGCCGAGGGCAGATGGCTGCCGCCGTTTTAGAAGATCGGCTGCAGGACCATCCGCCCGTACGCGATGAACGCCATGAGGAGGCCCAGCACGGCGCTCAAGATGATGGGCGTGATCCCGGCGTACTTAGTGTGTACCCAGATGAACACGAGGCTCTCGATCGCCAGGGCTGTGGCGGCCACCACTGTGAGCGTCGGGTTCCAACGGAAGGCGGCGGGGACGATCAGCCCGACCGTGCAGACGAGTTCGAGGATGCCGAGGGCCATCCAGGCTTGTCGCGGCAACGCGCCAAAGGATGGGTCCTGCTTGCTTATCTTGTCGAACAGGAAGACCTTCATGACGCCCGACGCTCCGTACACCAGCGCGGCGAGGATCTGCAGGACCCACAACAGGATGTTCATCGTGGGCCCGCTCCCAGTTTCCGCGTCGGCGCGGGCACGGCGGTTTCTCCCCGCGAGATCCACATACTGAGCTCAGATCCAGTGACCATGGGTCTCATGATAGCCAACCGTGCAAGCGGTTCGGCGCTGGCGTTCGGAGCAGCTTATGGGCGAGTTAATTCTTCAGATTCTTTTCGAAAAAGTCTGTCGTTGTCCGCAGCAAGTCTTTCGAGGCCGGCCCGCCGACACCGTGGCTCTTTTGTGGATAGATGCGCAAATCGAAATCCTTGCCGGCCAGTTCAAGAGCGTCGATCATTTGCAGTGTGTTTTGGAATAGAACATTATCGTCTTCGATGTTGTGGACAATCATGAGCTTGGCTTTCAGGTTCGCGGCGGATTTTGGAAGCGCACTGCGATCGTAGCCTTCGGCGTTTTCCGCGGGAAGGCCCATGTATCGCTCGGTGTAGATCGTGTCGTAGTTGCGATAGCTGGTGACGGGGGCTCCGGCGATTCCGGCGCGAAAAAGATCGGGCGCGTGCAGTAAAGAATAAAGTGTCATGAAGCCGCCGTAGCTCCAGCCAGAGATCCCGATGCGGGCCTCGTCGACGAAGCCGAGCGACAGCAGATGCTTGATCCCTTCCTTCTGGCCGGTAAGTTCGGTGGCCCCAAGATCGTGGTAGATGGCCGATTCAAAGGCATGGCCGCGGCCGTTCGATCCGCGGTTATCGAGCTGCCACACGACAAAGCCACGGTGGGCCAGCGCTTGATTCCAGGAGAGTCCTTGCCAGGTGTTGAAGATCGTCTGGACGCCGGGTCCGCCGTAGACCATGACGATTGCCGGGTACTTCTTCTTGGCATCGAAATTCGCCGGCTTCAGCAAGCGGCCGTAGAGGAGAGTTCCATCGGCGGCTTTCACCTTCACGATTTCCGTGGGCAGAATTTCGTATTCATCGATAACCTTGCGGTTGGCCTCGCGATATACGGCGGCTTCGGAGCCATCGCGGCGATGTAGGACGCGGCGCGTAGGCGATTCGGAATTGGAATAGCTATCGATGTATTGGGTGCAGTCCGGAGACATCGAAATGGAGTGCACGCCAGCGATTTGCGTAAGCCGGCGCTTGCCTTCGCCGTTCATCTTGATGCTGTAGAGATGACGCTCCAGCGGGCTTACTTCGCTGGAGATGTAAAAGACCTCGCCTGCCTTCTCATCCACGCCAACCACATCGGAAACTTCCCATTCGCCGCTGGTGACCGGCTGGCGATCTTTGCCGTCGCTCGAGATCAGGTATAGATGACGGAAGCCGCTTTTCTCACTGGACCAGAGGAAGTGCCGGCCATCCTTAAGGAATCGAACGTCGTCTTTAATGTTGATCCAATAAGGATCGGATTCCGTGAGAATAGTCTGCACAAGGCCGGTAGAGATGTCGCCCGATAAGAGGTCAAGGCGATTCTGAACGCGGGTCAAACGCTGCACCGTGACGTGCTTGGAATCGGGCATCCACTGGACGCGGGCGAGGAGGAAGGTTTGACGGGTTTCGCCGAAGTCGATCCAGCGTACGGGGGAACCGGCGGCCGTCACGATGCCCAGACGAACTTCGGGATTCGGATCGCCCGCCTGCGGATAACGCTCTGGCTCATAATTTGCTTTGAGGCCGTGCAGATCCACTTGCGGATATAGAGGCTCACGGGCGACATCGAATTGCAGGAATGCGATTGACCGGGAATCGGGCGACCACCAATATGCAGTTTCCAAATCCAATTCTTCGGGATAAACCCAATCGAGTTCGCCGTTCTTAAGGGTGTCCGATCCATCGCTGGTGAGACGCGTTTCCTTGTGCGTCGTGAGATCAAGGGAGTAAAGGTCATGATCGCGGCGAAAGGCGACATGGGTGCCATCGGGCGATAGCTTCGGGTCATGTTCCGGGATCGGGGTGGCCGTGAGTTGTTCGGCTTTACCGGTGGCGATGTGCCACAGGAAAAGGTCGCCATTGGCGCTGAGCAGAAGATCGTTTCCGGAGGGGGTGTACTCCAACGCAGCCTCGTGCGAGCGGCGATTTTCCCAGGAGAAAACTTCGGCTTCGGGAACCTTTACCGCCATCGCTTCAATAGGTGCAAGTAGTGCGAATTCCTTGGCGGAGTGCAAGGCGATGTCGTATCTCCACAGCGCTTGCCCTTGGCGATAGAGGAACGACTTGCCGTCGGGCGCCCAGGTTACTGGATATCCCGAGTCGCCGGGGGCGGGGCGGGAGGCGACAGCGTCGAGTGTCACGGGCTTTTTTGCGGCTACGCCCAAAGCCGTAAGAAGAAGGAAGGCCGGTATGAGACGATACATCGTTTTCGATTATAGAAGACGAAGGCAGGTGGTATAAGCTTTAGCTGATGAAGCTTACCTTCTGGGGCGCCGCCCAAACCGTGACCGGATCGATGCACCATCTTGAGGTGGAGGGCAAACAATATTTGCTCGACTGCGGGATGTATCAAGGAAGGCGGCAGGAAGCATTTGACCGCAATAGCCACCTGCCGGTGAAGGCTGGAGAGATTGACGCCGTGATCCTCTCGCATGCGCACATCGACCATAGCGGAAACCTGCCTTCGCTGGCAAAGAACGGTTACAGCGGTCCGATCTATACCACTCCGGCGACTGCCGATCTATGCGACCCGATGTTAAGGGATTCGGCGTTTCTACAAGAGAAAGACGCAGAGTTTGTGAATAAGCGGAGTATGCGCCGCCGTCTGGTGGATGCAAAGCCCGGGCCAGGCGCGGTGCTGCCGTTGTATTCGATGGCGGATGCCGAGCGTGTGCTGGAACTGTTTCGCGATGTGCCTTTGCGGACTCCAACCGAAGTCGGCCCTGGTGTGCGCTACGAGAGTTTTGAAGCGGGGCACATGCTGGGGTCTTCCTGCGTGGCGCTTGATTTGGAAAGCGGCGGACGAACGGTGAAGCTCGGTTTCTCAGGCGATTTGGGGCGCCCCGGCTTGCCGATTATTCGCGACCCGGAGCCTTTCCCCCAAGTGGACTATCTGATTATGGAGAGCACGTACGGAGACCGCCTGCATCAGCCGGTTGAATCCGTACTGGAGAAACTAGCGCGCGTGGTGAGCAAAACCGCAGCCCGTGGCGGGAAGATCGTGGTGCCGTCCTTCGCGGTTGGACGCTCACAGCAACTGGTGCTCCTGTTGCATGAACTGGTGAATGCCGGGCGCGTACCGTCGATCCCGATGTTTGTCGATAGTCCACTGGCGGTGAATGCGACGGCGGTGTTCCGCAAGCATCGCGAGTTGTTCGACGAAGAAGTACAAAAGTTTCTGGATGCGGGAGAGGATCCGTTCGGATTCTCCCGGCTGCGTTACATTCGCGAGGCCAACGAATCGAAGGCGCTAAACGATCTGCGCGGGCCCTTTCTAGTGATCGCCGCGTCGGGTATGTGCGAAGCCGGGCGCATCGTGCATCACCTGCGAAATACGATTGAAGACGCGCGAAATACCGTACTGATAACCGGCTTCCAGGCCGAGCATACGCTGGGCCGGAAAATTGTGGAGAAGTGGGCGGAAGTGCCGATCTTCGGGGAGACGATGCGTTTGCGGGCGGAGGTAGCGACGATCAATGAATTGAGCGGACACGCCGATCAGCGAGAGATGCTGCAGTGGATGAAGCCGATCGCCCGCGGGCTGAAGAAGATCTTTTTGGTACACGGCGAACTGCCGGCCCAAACGGCCTTTGCGGCGGCGATTCGCGAGGCCTTTGGGGTAGAGGTGGTGATCCCTGCGCGAGGGGAAAGTTTCGAGCTGTAACAAGCTACTGTTCCGGCCTCGCGCCCTTCCCTAAGAGCGGGACGAGAAAAGCTTGGGCGCGACCTGTTCATCACGGATTAGTTGCCAAGATTCGAAGGCTGCTGAAACGGCATCTATTTGTCTGAGGACATCTGTCTGACTCCACTCTCTTGCGATATCGTAGTCTGCCGAATTGCGTTCTTGTTGTACCTGAATGATCGTTTCAGCGACTATCCGCAAGTGGGTTGAAATTGTAATTGCTTCTGGAGATGTCAGCGTCTTCCCGAACTCCTCGCGGAGCAAAGAACCTACACGAGTGCAGGCGTTGCCCATTCGCCCGTGTTCGAATATGCGGCCCAATCCGGAACGAAACTCTGGGCGGCTCCAGTTTAAAGTGGCCTCCGATATCAGCAAGTGGAAAAGCGCATTATAAGCGGTTGAAACGGCCCGGCGTAGGTAAGCTTGCCTGCCGTCGAGCGGAATTGCATCGGCCAGATGCTTTGCCAATTCAAGCAGGTCGACTGCATAAGACACAGGCTAGACCCACGTCGCTTCTTGCATCACGGCATTTTCGGATTGGCTGCGGTAATTAAAATAGGCGAGGACACCCCACTCTTCAACAGGATGAAGCTGCTCAACAAGCAGCGATTCAATCTGCCTTGTTGTTTTCAACAGAATGTCGCGGCGAGTTGCCGGGTCAGCAAGAACGATCTTGAAAAAGATGGCGGATCGACCGGTCCAATCTTCGCCGAGTTCATAGCTAAGGCGAACGACATCAGGCCCGAGTATTTGCTTGACTCGGTCGATGGCTTCATCGAGTTGTGCTGCGCAAACGCCCTGGCGACGTACATAATTTATCGTCGCGCGATCATGAGCACGGCTGCTAGCGGTAGCCGACCCGACAGCACTATAGTCCGTCAGCGCTTAATCGGGATCGTCGCCGTGCTTTGCGAGGATATTCCGCCGATCGTCGCGATCACCGGTGCGTTGCCGTCGCTGACACTGGCCGGGATTCTCACGTTTAATTGATAGAGTCCTGTTATGGAGCCGGGGGATAGGCCGACGTAGAGGACGTCGGAGGGGTTGAGGGTGACTCCTCCGATGCTAACGGTTACCGTTCCCACGACGTTCGCGATTCCGGGGGCAAGGGCTCCGGCGGGGTAGGTGGGTTGCGTGGTTCCGAAGCCGGTGCCGAAGAGTGAGACGATGTCACCTGGTTTGGCGAAGGCTCCGCCGGCAACCACTATCGGGTCGGCCACAATGGAAGCGCTGTTGGCGAAGAGCGCGGCGATGCTGGTGCCGTTGAACGTAAGGAATGACGGCGCGTATTGCTGAAAGGTGTTGAGCGTGGCGATGTCGCTGCGGATTTCATTCTGTTTGCCGGCGTTAGCGATAACCACCAAAGTCGCGGTTCCGTTAGCCGCGATCGTGGGGACCTGGACGTTGATCTGGTCTTCGCGGACAAACGTGATGGGCGCGCGCTGGCCGTTAATTTCGACAGCGACACAGCCAAGAGACGTGGGAAATGCGTTGTTCACCAGATCGCCCGCGCCCGGTTGACGCGTGAAAGAAGCGAGTTGAAAGCCGGATCCATAGATGCTGAGCAGCGAGTTGGGCGCGAAGGCGGGAGCACCGGAGCCAGCATTCGACGCACCACGCAGAGTCGGCTTTTTCGAGATATTGCAAGCCGAACCGGGTGAGAGGCTGAGCGTCGTGGTGGCCGTATATACGCGGTCGTTTAGCGGAGTGCCGTCATCGTTACCGGCAACCGCGGAAACGAACAGGTCGACACGGCCGACCTCGGTGGACGGCGGATTCCAGGTGACGTCGAATTCGGCGCCGGCTCCGGCGGCGGTGCGTGGGGCGAGTGTATGCTCAGCGAATTCAGGCGCGCCGTTGCATGGCGCGGGATTGGTATCTCCACAGATAACTTGCACTCCCGTGCCAACGACAAAAGTGCCGGCGGCGAGGGTTTCATTATTCTGCGCGCGGGCAGTAAGTTGAAATCCCCATCGAATGGCCTCGGGATGCTTGACGAAAATCTTTAGAATTTGCGGCGTGCCTGGGTTGTAATCCACGGCGCTGATGGTAACGCTGCCCCGAGTGTCGGAATTGGCTGCTCCAAATGTGTTGTGGCAGGAGGCGCAAGTCTGGCTGCCATCGACGGGCGCACCGGTATTGCGTGGCGGCGTGGTTCCGGTGTTAGCAACCAGAAGCACCGAGATCAACGAGAGGCACGAGATGGCGAGGGCTAGTTTCCGCATGACGATACTTGGAATCCTTCAGGGAATGGATGCGGATTCAGGGAAATACTTTCAAAAAGAGCGGGATTATTTCTTCGAGCGCGCTTAGCGGCGAACAATCACTTCGCGAAGATGGTCGCGAGTGAGGAAGAATTTGACCGAGTGAAAATCCTGAAAGAGTTTTTCGAGCGTGCGGTTATTGAAGAACTCGGCGGTCCGGCGCTGACCGCGCGAGCCGAGCACGATAGTCTTAGCGTCGGCGATGCGATAAGAATACACAGGAATCGATTGTGCCTTCTCGTCGGCGTGGAAGAAAGCCAGCAAATAAGCACCGGGGCGCATCACTTTGTGCAGGCGCGCGACGGCCGTTTCGAGCAGGGGGGGCGACAGGAATTGAAGAGTATCCCAGACGAGAGCGCCATCGAAGCGGTCCGCCGGATGATCCAGGCTTTGGCTCCAGAAGAGCTCGATACGCGCGGGGTCGGCTTGATTCAGCTTATAGTCGCCGTCGCCGAAAGCGGAATCCAGCGATCGCAAAATATCCTCGGAATAGATCTTATGGCCCAGGCTCGTGATAAACGAGACGCTGGATTGGCTGGCTGCCGCCAGGTCCAAGATCGATAAGCCAGCCTGGCCTTGGATGGATGCCAGGAATTGATCCAGACCGTGGCTATGCCGCGACTGCGTGCGATCTTCCATGAGCTTACGCTAACCGATCGTTGTAACGCGCCCGGGGCCTAGCGTTTTGTCTCACCGGCGCTAGCGGCGGACGTGGTGGGCGTTACTGGCGCCACGACGGCTGGCGTGACTTTCGGAGGTGGCGGAGCTTTCGCGACTTCCGGCTTCGTGATGTCGATGGAACCCTTGAAGTAAGCTCCGTCTTCGATGACGATCCGCGCCGTCTTGATGTTGCCCACGAGTTTCGCGTCCTTGCGGATATCGATTTTTTCGGCGGCTTCCACATCGCCGTGGATCGTGCCCAGCACAACGATTTCACGGGCCTTTAGGGTAGCCGTAACGCGCCCGTTCGGTCCGATGGTGAGGCGGTGTTCCTGCAATTCCACTGTGCCTTCGACTTCGCCGTCGATCGTCAAGTCTTCACGGCTCAGGATTTGACCTTTGACCATGACGGACTTGCCTAGAGTCGCGGTACCGCCGCGATCGGAACTCGAATGAGTATCAAAAGTGCGTCCTGGCATTGTGGACATAGGAATGCCCTCCTTAGTAAGATCGGCCGAGGTGGGTGGCGTCGAAGCCGGCCTGGGCGAATATTCTTCTTCTTTGCGACGGTTCCACATTAGGAAGTTCTCCTTCCGTTCTTAACAGACACCTCAATATGGTACTACTCGGGCGAAGTCCTGTGTGCTGGTTTAAGGCTTGGTCGCGCAGTAACGGAAGCTCGTCCAAGCGTCGCCGGCGCTGCGGTCGGGATCGACGGATAGGATGGAACCTCCAGCGGTGTGAATCAATTGAATCACTTCATCCTTGGGAAGGCCGTGCATCTCAAAGTAAGCCCGCTTGGGATGGGCAATGCGCCAATAAACGCGGTACTGCAAAAAATGATGGATGCGATGAACAAGTTTGTGCACGGGGCTCTTGAGCAGCAGCAGATCGTCCGTTAACTGAAACATCAGCAGACCACCTGGAGCCAGGACGCGGATAAACTCGGGAATGTATTCCCGCATGTAGCGAGGTTCCATATGCTGCAGGGTGATGAATGAGCAGATGAAATCGAATTTGTTATCGGGGAAGACGCGCAGGTCGTGATTGTCGTTCAGGACGTAACGGCAGCGATCGCCATGACGGTTGTATTTATTGGCAAGGTCGATCATTGATGGCGAGATATCCACTCCGTAGGCGTGGTCGAAATAACCGGATAGAGGCTGGGTGAGGCGGCCGACGCCACAACCGAAATCCATCGCTTCGCCTTTGCCAAGAGCGGGGATGGCGGCATGCGCCATGCTCAAGAACGTCTCCATCTGCCCGACGCCGGTGGCGAAAAATTCGTCGACATTCCAACCGCCGTTGGCCTTACCAGGCTGAGTGAGAATGGCGAATAACGGATCCTCCGTACCGAGGGCATCCCAATTTCTTTTCAGCGCTCCCAAGTGCATCTGCTTCCAGTGTACGGCTTGTAGATGGTGGAGGGCGCACACGGGTCTATACTATTGTTGTGCCCCGAGTAAAAGATTTGGAAGTACGGTTGGAGCGGACCGAGCAACAACTCCGTTTATTCCAGAAAATCAGCCGCCTGATGGTACGCGATTTAAGTCTGCAAGAAACACTGAAGGGCGTGGTGTCGCTGGTTGTCGAGTTTATGGAGTGCGATTCCTGCCTCCTATATTTGCTGGATGGCAATGAATTGGTGTTGTGCGCTACGAATTCGGATACGTCGCCCGTGGACCGCGTCCGTTTACGAATCCACGAAGGGTTAACGGGTTGGGTGGCACGCGAGCGCAGGCTGTTGGCGATCTCCCGCGAGGCTTATCAGGATCCGCGCTTCAAACTGTTTCGCGATCTGCCCGAAGATACGTTCGAGGCTTTTCTTTCGGCTCCCGTCATCGCCCGGAATAAGGTAGTTGGCGTGATCAACGTGCAGCACCGCACAACGCATTCCCATACCGGCGGCGAGATGGAATTGCTGACCACGGTGGGCGAGCAAGTTGGATGCCTGCTAATGTTGGCGCGTATGGCTCCGGCGGCGGCCGAGGCGGAGAATTATTCGGCGTACGTTCTATCTTCTGGTTCGCACTAATCGATGAGACTGGCCGGCGCATTACTGGGAATTTTCGCGATTTCCGCCGCATTGGGACAACCGTCCGCGGCCCATCCAAAGTGGAAGATGCAATTCTTCTACGACAAACTGGATTCCACTCTTTCGATTACCGATCTGAAATTTCCTTCGTCCCAGCGTGGCATCGCGATCGGGATAATCGAAGATAAAAAGAAAGCGAAGCCGACGGCTATTGTGACGGCGGACGGTGGCGTTAACTGGGCTTTGGTTCCGCTGCCCGAACCCGGGCTTTCGATATTTTTTTTCGATGAGTCTCTTGGTTGGATGGTTACGGCGAAGGGTATTTGGCAGAGCTTGGAATCGGGAAGAAGTTGGAAGAAGATCTCCGATTTGAAGAACGCCGACAAGGTTTATTTCGTGGATGCGATGCGCGGCTTCGCCATCGGATCGCAGAAGTTGGCCTGGGAAACCACGGATGGCGGCAAGACCTGGACGGAGTTAGCGGCCACCAAAGCCCTGGAATCGAATCCCGACTGGACGAATTTTACAGCCATCGATTTCGCCACCACGAAGGCGGGAATTATCGTCGGCAATTCCACGCCCCCAAGGCGAGGCGCGGTGCCCGACTGGATGTCGCCGGGGCAGGCGGCGCAACGCGAATGGCCCACGCTGACGATCTCACTGCAAACGGTGGATGGCGGAAAAACGTGGAACACCTCCACGGCGCCGCTGTTTGGGCTGGCATCGACCGTTCACCTTGCGCGCGATGGCAATGGCCTGGTGCTGTTTGAATTTCGTAATACGTTTGAATGGCCATCGGAAGCGTACCGGATCGATCTGCGCACGGGCAAGAGCACGCGCGCCTTTCGCGAGAAGGATAGATTGCTGACCGATTGCGCCGTTTTCCCCGAGGGCCGGGCGATGCTGGCGGGCGTGGAACGCGTGGGGCAGGGAACCTACTTGCCCGTGCCGACCAAATTACGGATGTATCAGACGACGAATTTAACCGACTGGACCAGCGTGGATGTGGATTACCGGGCCGTGGCGACGCGCGTATTTCTTTCGGCCCTGGACATGGATCACGCCTGGATTGCCACCGATACGGGGATGATCTTGAAACTGGAGCCCTGATTTATCGCCGCTCCGGACCAGGCTCGGCCAGCGCCTTGGGAGGGATTTCCCGGGCGCGCCGTTCAAACTTCGAACGCCTTTGCCGAAAACTTACGAAATTGCAGCGGCAATATTCGCAGCGCATCGGTTTCGCGCCAAGTTGCAGCAGAACCAGCGTCGTGGTGGGTGGATTATAGTACTCAAGCTCCCAGGTACTAAGATCGGTCTTGTAACATTTCGGACAACGGGCATAGCGAAACGAAGTGATCTTCCATAGGCTGGCGCGGAACCGGGTATCGCAGACGCGGCAACGCATTGGGCAGTATCCGAAGACATTCAGGATGTTCTCGGACGTGCTCTGTGCCTGCGATAGCCGAATTTCTTCCGAGTCGCAAGTCGGGCAGCGAATGTTCATCTTATACGGGATCGTCCGTTTATCGGGTTTCGATCATTATAACTGGGCGGGTAACTGAATATTTTTCCAGATAATCCTGAAACGCCGTATTCCAGCGGGCGGTTTGCTGGCCGCCGCCACGGAGCGCGATCCCTTCAATTGAGATAACGGGCAGAATATCGCGCGTGGAGGAGGTCATGAAAACCTCATCGGCATCGGCGAAATCATGTAGGGTGAGTAGTTTCTCGGCCGCCTGCATGCCAGCTAGCCGAACCTCGGAAAGGAGCAATTCCCGGGTGATTCCGGGGAGACAGCCGGAGCTCAAGGGCGGGGTCCAGAGGCGATCGCCGGCAATGAGAAAAAGATTCGCGGAAGTACATTCGCTAACCTCGCCGCGTTCGTTCAGCAGCAGCACTTCGTCGTAACCGTTAGCGATAGCCTCTTCGTGCCAGACGAGATTTTGCGACCAGGATAAAATTTTCGCGCCCGACGAAACGCCGGCTGAGAAACGGCCGTTCGGGATGACGCCAAGACGCGCGCCAGTGCCCCAGTCTTTCAGGCCGGTGGTGAAGGCGATGAGATCGAAATCGCGAGCGATGGCCGGCCCTTCAAACAAGCCTCCGCGATTGCGAACGATAGCCATGCGGAGAGTCGCGTTGTGGGCGTGGTTTGCTTCTACTAGCGAGAGCAAGCGGGATTCCAGCCACCGCGGGTCGGCCGGAAAGGGAACACGCATCAGCTTTGCATCGCGCTGCATGCGGGCCCAATGGCGCTCGAACGCAAACAAGACGCCGTTATGAACCCGGATCGTGGTGAAGACGCCCCAGCCGTTGAGCAGACCAACTTGTCCAGCCGATAGTGAATTCTCGCGTGTATCCAGGATCTGTTCGTTATGCAACAGCAGGCGGTGCATCCGTTTCAGTTTACTGGATGGATGCCGCTTGAGTAAGCTTTGGCGGCCAGGTGGACAGGTAGGGAATGGGCTCGCTTGGTCAATCTGCTCCAGACGATCGCCGAAACTCCGCTCCGGCGGCTTCGAGTGCACGTAAATAATCCGGCGTACAATCAGGATCGCGGGCCGGTCCCTGTCTATAGCTTGCGAGTGCATTGGGAGACCGGCCTACGGAAGTGATTCTAGACTTGCGATGCGGCCAAAGCTTGATCGAGGTCCCAGAGAATGTCATCGAGATCTTCCAGGCCGATGGAGAGGCGAATCATATCTGGCGTCACCCCGGCCGATTCCTGATTAGCAACGCTCAACTGCTGGTGCGTTGTAGAAGCGGGGTGGATCACAAGGCTGCGGGCGTCACCGACATTAGCCAGGTGTGAAAGCAATTGCAGGCTGTTGATGAATGCTTTACCCGCTTCCTTGCCACCCTTGATTCCGAATGAAAAGACGGCGCCGGCGCCCTTCGGCATGTACTTTCGCGCTAGCGGTTGATAAGGGCTGGCGGGCAGCGATGAATATTTCACCCACTTGACGTGCTTGTGCTTTTCCAGATGCTGGGCAACGGCCAGAGTATTGGAAAGATGACGGTCCATACGAATGCCGAGAGTCTCAATTCCTTGTAGAAAAAGAAAGGAATTGAACGGGCTCAAACAAGGGCCGAGATCGCGCAGACCTTCCACGCGAGCTCGGATGATGTAGGCGATTGCGCCGAAAGCCTCGTGGAATTTCATCCCGTGGTAGGCGCGCGAGGGTTCCGTAAGCTGAGGGAATTTGCCGTTCGCCCAATTGAATTTTCCGGCGTCGACGATGATGCCACCAATGCTGGTGCCGTGGCCCCCCATAAATTTCGTAAGCGAATGCAGCACGATGTCGGCGCCGTGATCGATCGGCCGGCAAACGTAGGGGGTGGCGAACGTATTGTCGACCACCAGCGGGATGCCATTTTCGTGGGCGATCTTCGCAACCGCTTCGATGTCGAGAATATTACCCCGGGGATTGCTGATGGTCTCGGCGTAGATGCACTTCGTCTTAGGCGTGATCGCCGCCGCGAAATTTTTCGGCTCGTCCGGTTCGACGAAGCTAATCTCATAGCCGAACTTGCGGAAGCTGACGGCGAATTGCGTCACCGTGCCGCCGTATAGCGTGCTCGCCGATACAATATGATCGCCGTGTTCCAGAAGACTGCTAAGGGCGATCAACTGCGCCGATTGCCCACTGGCGACGGCCAAGGCAGCGACGCCGTTCTCAAGCGATGCGACCCGCTCTTCTAAGACGGCCGTCGTCGGATTCATGATCCGCGTATAGATGTTGCCGAACTTCTGCAACGCGAAAAGAGCCGCGGCGTCATCGGTATCGTCAAAGGTGAAGGACGTTGTCTGGTAAATCGGCACCGCGCGGGCCTTGTTGTGTGCCTCTGGGGCATAACCGGCGTGGAGGGCTCGGGTATGGAAGCCGAGCTGGCGTTCTTGTTCTTTTTCGTTTGCCATAAAATCGTAAGTTTCGGATTTATTTTATCGCACGGCCTATCGGGAGCTATTGCTGTCCTGCCATTTATCCTTAAAAGCTTTCCAGTAATGCCCGATAAGCCTAGAGAGGTCATTTGGGCAGAATGCCGAATACTGACAGTAAACATTTTGGCGAGGTCGAGTATAGCGAAGCCTGGGCGATCGACTTCCCGCAGGGTATTCCAGGCTTTGAAGGGGAAACCCGTTTTGTAGTTATGGAACGGGAGGAATGCCATCCCATCCTTTATCTACAGAGTCTAGCGACACCGTCGTTATGCTTCCTGATGACACCGGCCGTGGTGATCGATCCGCGCTACGAGATTTGCGTCCGCGCAGAAGATCTTCGAACACTCGAGCTGGAGGATGACCTTGCATTGCAGGCCCCAGAGCACGTGGCCTGCTGGATTATCCTTTCGATTCCCGAGCGAGAAGCACCGAGCGCGAACCTAGCCGCTCCGATCATTGTGAATTGGCGTTCCCGCAGGGCGCTGCAGGCCATTCGAGCGGACTCGCGGTACAGTGCCAGGCAGTTACTCGGCAGCGCGGAGTTGGGGTTGGGGGTAACATGCTCGTAATCCGCCGGCGCGCCGGAGAGTCGCTATTTGTTGGCGACGAGATCGAGATCGAGATTCTGGAAGTGGGTGCGACGCAAGTAAAGATCGGAATCCGTGCTCCAAAGGCTGTTCCGCTGCGCCGTAAAGAAGTGATTCTAACTGGCCAACAGAATCTGCAGGCTGCAGAACAAGTCTCGCCTGGAGCCCTGGATCGGCTCTTGCAGATCCTGCATTCATAATTTCGTAAAAAAGAATTCAAAGTTTAGCGTAGTGTTCCGATGAGAGTTTGGTAGGGAGTTTACGGCAGCCGAAAAGGCAGTCGGCCGGGAAAGGAATCCTGGGCACTCACTTCAATTCAAGGAGAGAATCATGTCATTCGCAATCAATACAAATATCGCCTCGCTGCAGGCTCAGAATTATCTTCGGGTGAACCAGGAAAGCCAGAGCAAGACGATTAATCGCGTCACCTCCGGGCTGCGCATCATTCAGAGTGGTGATGACGCGGCGGGCTTGGCGATCGCTAATGGTTTCCGTTCGGACGAAGCGGTGTTGACCCAGGGAATCCGTAACGCTAACGACGGCTTGAGCCAATTGCAGATCGCCGACGGGGGCGCAAGCAACATTTCACAGCTCTTGGACCGTGCCCGCACACTGGCCACGCAATCGGCTTCGGGAACCTTTTCGGGAGATCGCTCGGCGCTGAATAGCGAATTCCAGAGCGTGTTGGGAGAAGTAAACCGGCAGGCCCAGTCGATTGGCTTAGATACGAATGGCGTCTTCGCCAAGTCGCTTTCGGTATTCGTCGGCGGCGGCAAAACGAACAACGGTGTAAATTCCATCACGAACGGATCGGTCACTGTCGATCTCAGCAAGTCCTCGGTCGATGCAAGAAGTTTAGGTTTGCAGGGAGTGCAGTCCGCCGGTATCGCCGGAACAGATATCGGTAGCGGATCAGCCACGACGAGCGTCGCATCGATCTTAGCCGACGCGACGAACACGGGCTCCGAGAAAAATTCCGGATTCACCGAGTTCTTCATTCAGGGTCCGGGCTTCTCCGATTCAAGCAAGATTCGCGTCGCCGTAAATCTGGCTGGCGTGAGCGATACGGGAACCCTGGCCACCGCGGTAAACAGCGCATTAACGGCAGCCGGTAATGCCGGATCACAGGCGGGAACGGCATTCAAGAACGCCAACATCACCGCATCCGTGAACACCGACTCGCAGGGCCGCCAGCAGCTAACGTTTAACTCGAGCTCGGCTGCCTTCCAGGTGCAGGCCGGCGACCGCGTAGCCAACTCCCTGCTTGGCAATTTCGAAACCAGCAGCGTTATCGGCCGCGATGTCACCAACACGGTGAATACCGGCGGTACCGTAACCACGGCCGGATCGCTTACGCAAAACACGATCATCCGCATTCAAGGTGCGGGCTTGGCGGCGCCGGTCGACCTGTCGATCGCCTCCGGAACCACCACGGTAAATGCCTTGACATCGCTCACCAGCCTGGTAGCGAATAACTCCGCCCTGCAAGCAGCTGGTATAACGGTTGGCGGTACGGGTGCAGTCGGCAGCGCGATTACCTTCAGCAACGCCCGCGGCGAGCAGTTCAACGTGTCCGATGCAGGCGATACCGCCAATTTGCTGGGATTGGGAACCTTCGCGAACTCAGCGGCAAACGGAAACAGCTTCGACTATTCGAGCATCACGGGTACCGGTGCAACTTTCGCAGCTGGTCAGACACTGGAATTCTCGGTCGGTGGGGGCGCTAAGGTCTCAGTGGCCGTCGGCGCACCCTCGGCAGCGACGGTCGCCGCCGGTGTCACCGCTTTGAATGCGGCTTTCTCGGGCAACGCGGCCTTACAGGCAGCGGGCCTGGTTGCCACTAATAACGCTGGACAGATCCAGATTGCGGCCACCAACGGTTCGCAGTTCCGGGTGAACGCTCTTGGCGGAGCGAACATTTTTGGCTTCGGCTCGGGCGGTACGGCGAGCACCAGCCAGATCGCTTCGGTTTCTTCCACTCCCGCCGACAACACGAATGTGCACTTCGATTCGGCAGGCGCCTCACAGACGGCGACCTTCCAGTTCAACGCGATCGTCAACGGTCAGGATGCGCAAACCCTGAATCTCGCTGCTCGAGACGGGAACGGCGTCGAGCATAGCTTGGCGGTTGTCCTGCAGAACAACAGCACGGTCAAGAATGCCCGGTCGGTGGATGAAGCGGTTCACTCCATCAACACGGCGCTACAGCAATCCAACGATGCCACGCTGAAGCAGGTAGTCGCGGTGAAGGAATACATCGACAACACTCACGAAGGGATCAAGTTTGTAAGCACACTGCCTGGTTTCAATGTGGGAATCGGCGCAGCTGGCACGGGCGGCGCGGTAGGCGTGGGCGCCGCGGCCGACCAGGGTAAAATCACGACGGCCGCGGCAGTGGGTACGGGCGGACTGTCGGATATCAGCAATCAGAACTCGGCGCAGTCGGCGGTAACCGCACTCGCCAACTCGGTGGCCGTTCTGGGCCTCGCGCAAGCCGCAATCGGTAAGGGCGAGAACCAGTTCAGCTACGCCGTGAACCTCGCTTCCTCGCAGTTGACCAACATCTCGGCGGCGGAATCGCGCATTCGTGATGCGGATCTGGCGGCGGAATCGGCGAACCTGACGAAGTCCCAAGTGTTGTTGCAGGCAGGAATTGCGGCGCTGGCGCAAGCAAATTCCGCTCCGCAGCAAGTTCTCGCTCTTCTACGCGGATAGTAGAGCAGACGTAGAAGTTACTCGTCCAACGGCGGTCGGCATCCATGCGGCCGCCATTTTTTTAAGGTAATCCATTTTATGAAAACCTCATTCCATCATGCGCTGCGCCGGCATCAGGCAGGCCGGTTATCGGAGGCTGAGCAAGGCTACCGCCAGGTGCTGGCCAGGAATCCGAACCACGCCGATGCCCTTCATCTGCTGGGGGTGATCGCATCCGAGGCGGGCAAGCCGGACTCGGCGACCGCCTTAATCGCCCGGGCAATCAAAGTGGGTGGAGCACAGGCCGCGTATTGCAGTAGCTTGGGTCTGGCACTGCATAGGTTAGGAAAGCTGGATGGGGCCATCGCCTGTTTCAAAGAAAGCCTCCGGGTAGAACCGGACGAGGCGCGGACACTAATGCAGCTTGGCAGGGCTCTCTTCTCGCGGCAATCGTGGGACGAAGCAATTTGCGTGTTTCAGCGAGTAACCGAGCTTTGGCCGAAGGTCGCGCAGGTTCACTCGGATCTCGGCAATGCTTTGCATGCCGCTCAGCAGTTTGACGCCGCCGCCAATGCTTACAGCACAGCCGCGAGCTTGGCGCCTGACGATCCAGAAGCACCTTATAATCTGGGCGTCACGCGGACAATGCAGCAGCGCTTCAGCGAAGCGATGGAGGCTTACCGTACCGTTATCCGGCTACGGCCAGACCATCCCGACGCACAAAATAATCTCGGAATCCTATTGCATTCCGCAAACCAGCGGCAACTGGCGCAAGAACACTTCCGGCGTTCGGGATCGGTGCAGGCGCAGTACAATCTGGCCACTGGTCTGCAGGAAGATGCCGAACTGGAATTCGCCGAAGCCGCGTACCGCGAATTGCTGACCCAACATCCCAAGCATGCCGATGCGCGTAATAACTTAGGGAACGTGCTGCTTGGTTTAGGTCAGCCAGCTGCCGCGCGAGACGAATTGCTGGTGGCGTTGTCGGTAAATCCGGAACATGTGGAGGCCCATTGGAATCTGGCTATCGCTGAGTTATCGCTCGGGAATTTCCAGAGCGGATGGCGAGAGTTCGAATGGCGTCTTCGCCAAAAGGGAAATCTTCCCCGTCATTTTCACGTCCCTGAATGGGATGGCTTAGCGTTGGGCGGCAAACGGATTTTGCTGCACGCCGAGCAAGGATTGGGCGACGCGATTCAATTCATGCGCTATGTGCCGCTGATAGAAAGCCTCGGTGGATCCATTGTGCTCGAGACACATCGCGCGCTTGGTCCGCTGCTGCGACAGACATCGACAGTGCAGCAATGGGTGGCCCGCGGTGAAGCGCTTCCGCCGGTCGATTGCCATGCGCCGCTGCTCAGCTTGCCTCGATTATTATGGCCGGAAGCCATTCCCGCTACGGCTCCCTACTTACAAGCCGACCCGGTTCTGGTTACAGGTTCGAAGTCGCGCATCGACGAGCACCTAGGAGGGCAGCGCTATTTGAAGGTCGCCTTGACTTGGTCGGGAAGCGCGCAATACCGGAACAATGATGCCCGCTCATTGAACGAGGCGAACTTGCAGTTATTCCTGTCGCAGCTGAGCAAAGTCAACGGCACAAAGTTCTTCTCGCTTCAGAAGGGTCGCGCGCCTTCTTCCCAGATCGAGGTGATCCAGCTGGAAGACGATACAACCGATCTTGCCGATGTTGCGGCCATCCTCCAGAACATGGACCTTTTAATCTCGGTGGATACTTCAATTGCTCACCTGGCTGGGGCACTGGGGCGGCCGGTCTGGACGCTTCTGCCTTTCGCGCCCGATTGGCGCTGGATGACCGATCGTCCCGATAGCCCCTGGTATCCGACCATGCGCTTATTCCGGCAACCGTCCCGAAATGCCTGGGCGCCGGTGATCGAGCAGGTCCGCCAAGAGCTTTCCCGGTTACAACAAAGCTTCAGCCAGTCTCCGTGTGATCCCGGCGAGTCCATTAATAATGTGCAGGATCACTAAACCGAGCAGGATTCCGATCGCCGACAGAAGAAACGCTTCGCGGGGATCGATGATGCGGTGGAATCCAATATATGTCGGAAATAGATTATAAAAGAGAGGGGTGAAAATCAGAGCTAAAGGCGCCGTCAGAAGAAGGATGCTAACGAGAGAGACAATGCCCAAGGGAAACCGTAGTAGCAGGAAGAGTTCGGCCTTCCAGGTTTCACGCCGGGTGATTTTTGCGCCCAATGCCTGCAGGAAATTGCCTGGCATCCAATAAGGGATTGGCTCGCGATGAAAAGATGCCCCAAGCAATCCACTGGCTAGCCGCCGTTCTACACGAACGAATACCGCCGATAGCGCGAAGGCCAGCAGCCACACCCCAAACCCGATCACAATGATCGCCAGGCCCGCGCCCAAATTGAACAAAACTACGGTGCTGACAAAGTACAGAAGTCCCAGAGGAAACGAGCAGAGTAGATAGAGCGCGTTTTTGTAACTCTGCTCCTGGATGAAAACTCCAAAAACCCGGTCGACAACGGATTCCTGGGCGGGAAGGGTAGTGGTCATAACGTTGTATCTGTTCCTACGACGTGGCTGCCCAGGAAGTTCATCCTAATGGGAGCTTACACTGGAAGTGCATGCCACCGGTCGCTTTGACCATCGCCGGTTCTGACCCTAGCGGTGGGGCGGGAATCCAGGCCGACCTCAAAACTTTTCATCAATTCGGCGTGTATGGCCAGGCTGTGATCACGCTCGTCACCGTTCAAAATAGCCAGCGGGTGAGCCGCGTCCATTTACTACCGGACGATCTTGTGCGGGAACAGATCCGGGCTGTCATCGAAGACATCCGCCCGAATGCCGCAAAAACGGGGGCGCTGGGCGACGCGGCCGTCGTCAGAGCAATTGCCGAGGAAGCTCTGTCTTTCGATTTTCCCTTGGTGGTGGATCCTGTGATGATCAGCAAACACGGTACTCCGCTGTTGCCGGAACTTGCGTGCACCGTGCTCAGGGATCTGCTTTTACCACGCGCCTACCTGGTAACGCCTAATTTACCGGAGGCTGCGGCGCTCACCGGACGCCCCGTGGAAAATCTCACAGAAATGCGCAGTGCCGCTTCCCGATTGCGAGATCTTGGCTGTCGCTGTGTCCTGATTAAGGGTGGGCATCTGGCTGGCAGGGTGGCGGTCGACATCCTCTATGCCGATGGCGAATGGTTTGAATTTTCCGCCGAACACCTTAACACTCGCCATACCCATGGGAGCGGATGCACCCTTTCGGCTGCGATTACAGCGGAACTCGCCAAAGGCACTCCGATCCCGGCGGCGGTGGAGCGAGCGAAGCGCTTTATCACCGAAGCGATTCGCAGTAATCCCGGACTGGGCGGCGGCAGTGGGCCACTCAACCACCACGCTAAACTTTCCTAGCTACCGCAAAGCGGAGAAATCGGCGGGATCCATGAAAACCGAATCGACATGACTGACAATCTTTCCATTCGCCTCGGATTCCGCTTGTACCTTCTTCCATTCCGGGTCGCTTCCAAAAGCCGCCCAATTGGCTTTTGCCGCTTGGCGACTGGGATGGGCCAGAACGTAGATCAAGGTATTTCGCGACTGCGGCGCGTCTTGCGGTACCCAATATCCGATGCTCTGCATCCCGTGTTTCTCGAACAGTTTGATCGTATGATCGCGAAAGCGAGACTGTAAGGCTTCGAGTTTCCCCTCATTCGTTGTGTACGTGCGAAGCTCGAAAACCCGCCCGCCGGTTTGGCTATGGGCTAATGGCGACGACAAAATCATGGCGACGGCTGCGGCGAACACCGTCAAACCGCCTATAACTAATGGTTTCGGGAACATCATTACACTGTATCGCTAACCCGGTCGGGTGAGGGCAGGCCGCAGCCAATCGTAATCCGGTGAACGATATTCCCCGGCTCGCCGCTATGCAACAAGGGTATCTACTTAGTAACCTAACAGTTTGCCGGTACGCCTTTCGATTGAGGGATTTATTATCCTAGCGACAGCCGGCCAAAAAGGCGGCTGGAATGTTGGTCGAGTTTGAACTGATCGAAAGAGCGAAGGCGGGCGAAGATGCCGCTTTCAATCGGATCGTTCAGGCGTATCGAAAACGGATTCTCGGTACGATTGCAAGATTGATCGGGCGACCCGAAGATGTCGAGGATGTGGGGCAAGAAGTTTTCCTACGGCTGTACTATTCTTTAGATCAACTGCGGACGGCGGAAGTCTTTGAACCCTGGCTATACCGGCTGACTGTAAACGCGGCCTACGATTATTTGAGGCGGCAGCGCCGGCGAAACGAATCGCGTATGTCCGATTTATCGGAACAGCAGGTTCTGATGGCCGATGCGGCGGCTGGCAGCAAACGAAGCGATGAGGAAGTACGCCGGACAAAGACCAAGGAATTGGTACACTCGCTTCTAGAAACTGTCTCCGAGGAAGATCGGATTTTGCTGACTTTGAAGGAAGTAGAAGGTCTCTCGTTGAAGGAGTTAGAGAAGATTTACGAGATCAGCGAGAGTGCTTTGAAGGTCCGTCTGTTTCGCGCCAGGCAGCGTGTGCTGAAAGCGTATTCGGCCCGGGCGGAATCAAAAATCTGACGCTGATTTGCGAGTTGTTGGGGTATGGCAATGGATGAATTAGAAAAACTGTTCGGGCTATACAAAAACGCGATTCCCGACCCGGACGCATCTGCGCATTTCTTACCGGGAATGTGGTCCCGGATTGAGTCCCGCCGGCCGCCGTTGCTGATGCTCAAACGCTGGGCGAGGGTACTTGTGACTTCCGCTGCCGCCGCCGTTTTATTAATGACATTCTTCTTGATTCCCCGTTATCAAAGGTTGCAGATCGACGGTTCCACGTACGTAGATGTGCTGGCCGCCGATGACTTAAGCGAATCCGAGCATCTCGCCTATACCCAACCCGACGATCGATCGGCGAGTGAGGCTCCCTACCGATGAAGCTATCGCGGCTGACGGTCGTTCTGTACATGTTGGGAGTTTTTGTCAGCGGCATTGTAGTTGGGGGTTTCAGTTACCGTCTTTATACCGTTAGTTCCGTCAGTGCCAAGTCGACCGCCCGTCCAACGCCCGAGGAATATCGCAAGAAATTCGTAGCTGAGATGCAGAGCCGACTTCGGCTGCGGCAGGATCAGAACAAGAAGATGAACGAAATTTTGGATGATACGCGGTCGAAGTTTCGGGCTACCCACGATTCCATCAAGCCGGCCCTACAGCAGATTCGTCGGCAGCAGCATGAGAGCATCGCGGCCATGTTAGATCCGGATCAAAGGCCTGAATTTGAAAAGATACTGCAAGAGAGAGAGCGGAGAGACAAAGAGCAGAAGGAAAAGGAAAGGCGGCCCTAGGGTGCGCCCTTCCGTGGGATAGAACTAGTTCTTGCGGGCCTTCTCTTCGGCCTTTTTCTGCATATCCAGCGATTTCAGAACCTTCTTCTGGAATCGATCCACGCGCCCTTCGGTGTCAATCAGCTTTTGTTTGCCGGTGAAGAACGGGTGACAGCTGGAACAGATTTCCACGCGCAGATCGCCCTTGTGCGTCGATCCCGTGCGGAACGTGTGACCACAAGCGCAAACTACATTAACTTGTTCGTAAGCAGGGTGAATACCGGGTTTCATGAGGGAAATTCGTCCTTTCGAGGTAAGCTTTAGTGTAACATAGACAGTGCCTTTTCGAGAAGATCCCCCCTCTACCGAGGCGGCTCCGCCCGACCCTCACAATCAGATCCTGTATCCTAGCCGGGCTTATGTTCAAACGCATCCTGACCGCCTAGCCACCATCGCCACTCTCCATGGAATGACGCCGGTGCCGCCGGAATCCTGCCGCGTCCTGGAAATCGGCTGTAGTCAGGGGGGCAATCTGATTCCCATGGCTCTGACTCTCCCCGGCAGCACGTTTGTTGGCATCGATCTAGCGGCGCAGCCACTTCTCAAGGGGCGAGCGCGGATTGAGGCGCTGCAACTCACAAATATCCGCTTAGAAGAGCGGGATATTCTGGACATCGACAGCGGCTTCGGGCAGTTCGATTACATCATCGCTCACGGTTTTTATTCCTGGGTGCCCCCGCAGGCGCAAGACAAATTGCTCGCCGTATGCGCGGCAAACCTGAGTCCCCAGGGTGTCGCGTTCATTAGCTATAACGCTTACCCCGGCAGTTATGTCAGAAAGATGCTGCGCGAGGAGATTCTCTTCTTCACGCAAGGCCAGGGGCATCCCGGGGATCGTGTGCGTCTGGGTAAGGAATTCTTACAACAGATCGCCGGAAGCAAGCTGGAATCCGACCCCCTGCAGGCGCTGTTTGACGATGAAGTTCAGGATTTCATCAGCAAGGACGACGGCGTAATTTGCCACGATGAGTTGACCGCCTCCTATCACCCGGCTTACTTTTCAGGCTTCATCGAACACGCCGGCCATTATCAAATGCAGTTTCTGGACGAAGCCCAGCCAGTGGAGATCCGGGAAGCGGAAGTCTCAGCGGAGACGGCGGCGATGCTTCGCACATTATCTAGAGGCGAGCGAATCGCCTTTGAGCAGTTCCTCGATTTCGCGGTGTGTGAGCGATTCCGGCGTACCCTCTTATGCCATCGCGGAGTTTCCCTGCGGCGGGATTTAGGCCCAGAACAATTGGAATCACTTTTGTTTTCGTCTGGCGCCCGCCTCTTGCCACAAAACGTTGCAGACCAGCCGCCCGGAACCCAGGTTTTCCTGTCCCCAGACGGACAAGCGAAGGCGGCTACGAATGACCCAAACTCCATCGCCATCCTGCGGCATCTGGGCGAAATCTGGCCGCGTGCGGAAAAATTTGCAGAGATGCCCAATCAGGGCCCCGATTTGGCGCCAACACTCTATAAGCTCTATTTGGAATCAATGGTCGAGTTGCGCACACATCAAACCGCTGCCGCAGGCACCGTCAGTGGCCGTCCAGTGGCTAGCCCGCTGGCACGGATCGAGGCGGAATCGGGGGAGTTCGTGACTACTTTACTGCACCGGCATGTAAGATTGGCCGATGCCAGAGCCCGCCGTCTGCTCACTCTTTTGGATGGCACGCGCGATTACGATGCTCTGACAACCCAAATGGCAGCGGAGGTAGGAGCGGCCGAAGATCAGATCGCAGCGTCGGTGCGGAACAGCTTGTGGCATATGAAACAGAATGCTCTATTGCTGAAGTAGTTTTGGCAAATAGATTGCTTAACCAGGGGACGAGGAGACTTTGAAATGAAATATTTACTTGCTTGGGTTGTAGGAGTGCCTGGCGTGTTGATCGTTGCGTGGTTTGTGATTTCGCACCTGTAGATGCACCCATCGACAAAGTAGTAGGCGGATAGCAAACGCGCCGTCCACCTATCTCCGCTTACTGTTTACTGCCAGATTCGAACAGAGTGGCTCAACGAAAACTCGTCGAGCCACCCACTTCCTTACGACTAGACTCCCGTATAGGTCAGCGTGATTGCCTGAGTCGACTGTGCACCTGAACCATCCGTCACTATCAGCTGCAACAGGTATACTCCAGGGCCGTTCACGAATTGAACGGTGATCTTTGAGCTCGTTCCATTCTGCAGAAGCGCCGGCACTTTACCACCCGGAAGGACCATCACCAGGTAAGTCAAGTTGCCCGATCCACTGGTGGATGCGGACGCATCGAGCACAACGGATGGCTGGCTCGTGGTCAGTGTTGTCGGAGTCACGGAGGCAGTTGTGCCGTTCGGAGCCGTAGTGCTGGCAGCCGCCGAAGACGTGTTCAGCGTGCCGTTAGCTCCACTTGGGAAGAAACCTCCCGAAGTTACATTGGCTTTATTGCCATAAGCAAGATAGAGCACCTGGCCCGGTGTGCGGGTTTGCGTGAGTGCGTTCATGTCCACCGGGAAGTACTTCGTGCCGGAAGGCGGGGGGATGATGTCTACGGCGTCGACAGCCATGCTGGGTACGCCCAAGAGCGCCATCTGCAAGCGAATATTAGCGGAGTGCGCGGCTTCTACTTGAGCGATGCGAGCGGCATAACCAAGAATTACCTTGCTGGTGATCAGCGGAGCCGCTCCGGCGTAAGCAGTGACGCCGATATCCTCGAATACCCGAGCTAATTGTAAAAATTCGCTGTAGCTGGCGAAGCCAATTCCTAGCGCATCCAAATTAATTGCTGGCTTTGCGACTGGGGTGGCACCGGCGCCCGTTAAGGCGGTCCGAATAAAGGCAACGTGGGCGCGTTCGTCGAAGGCGATTTCGTTGGCTACCTTGGCGTACTGCATCTGTACGGTACTGGTACCAAAGTCCACTTGTTTGCCGCCGGTGGTTGGGCCGCTGGCTCCGCCGCCCGAAATACCGATTCCTAGCTGATCGATCGTCATTCCCGCGGTCGCCTTGGTGTAGAACTCGGCCTCGAGGTATTCCAGGTTGAGTGCGAAGTTCAAAATATCGACATCGGTGGGCCCGGATTGGGCTCTGCCCACGCCTTGCGCGACGCCAAGAGCAGCAGTGGCCAGCCCGACTTTCGCCAGGAACGCCCGGCGATTCGGAGCTGCTGCGATTACACTATCTAGTAAATTTTCTTTCTTCATTCTTGTCTCCTGTGCTGGTTTGACCAGCGAGTAGTACGAATTCGCTATAGGGGGTACGCCGCCGCCCGCCGATTGGATTGCGCTATAAAGACCGCTACGCTGCGTGGCAAAAACATCTGAGTCGGCGGTTTGACTCGTTATCAGGTTAGAAGTTACTTTAAATTCTTCTGAAGAAAGTTTACAAAAATGAAAATTAAAACACTGATTACCAGCGCGACGTTTGCAATCGCACTGTCCACGGCGGCTTGGGCGGCGAAGAATCCCATGGTCGGCGGCAAAGAGATGTTTGCGAACAAGGACATCATCGACAACGCGGCGAACTCGCCCGATCACACCACGCTTGTTGCCGCGGTAAAAGCGGCGGGTTTGGTGGAGACTTTAAAGGGCCCCGGCCCGTTCACCGTGTTCGCGCCGACGAACGCCGCGTTCAACAAGCTGCCGCCAGGGACCGTGGATACCCTCTTGAAACCGGAAAGCAAAGACACCCTGGTGAAGATTTTGACTTACCACGTCGTCCCGGGCAAGATCACGGCAGCCGACTTGAAGAAGAAGATCAAGATGGGCAAGGGTTCGGCGATGCTGAAGACTGTCAGCGGCGGAATGCTCACGGCCACGATGAGCGGCGCCAATATCATGATTAAGGATGAAAGAGGTGGAACCGCCACGGTGACTATCGCCAATGTGATGCAATCCAATGGCGTCATCCACGTGGTGGATTCCGTTTTACAGCCGCAGTAAGATTGGCTTCTCCACTTAGTAAGTCGGTTGTAAGTGACCCTTATAACCGGCTTTGCTTCCTTGTAACTTCGAGTCCCTTCGCACACTGGTCTTTTAGTTGAGTATGTGCTTAAACGGGTTGAACTCGGTATTGTAATCGAAGGTGTCCACACCCTCCGCGCGTTTCAAGGAATTCACCACGGCGTAGGTTAGCGGAATAGCGCAGATTTCATAGAGTACCTTGGCCAGATAAGCCGATCCGATGAGTGTCGCAACAGACCCCAACGATTGCGTCCCCAAGAATGCCAGGCTCATGAAGACTATCGTGTCGACGCCTTGGCCGACCACCGTGGATCCAATGGCGCGGCTCCACAGTTTGCTGCCGTTCGTCATAATTTTCATTTTGGCCATCGTGTAGGAGTTCGCGAACTCGCCGATCACATAAGCCACTAAACTGGCGATAACAAGCCTTGGAACAATGCCGAATACGGTCGCGAAGGCTTCCTGATTATGCCATTCCGGTGCGGGCGGAAGCGCCACCGTAATCAAGCCCATAATCGACAGTAAACCAGCGGCAATAAACCCCAGCCAAATCGCCCGGCGCGAGGCCGCGTAGCCGTACACTTCCGTAAAGACGTCGCCAAAGATGTAGGTGATTGGGAACAGTAGCTGTCCTCCGCTGACGCGGAATGGCCCGAATGCGCAAAGTTTTTGCCCCACAAGGTTGGATACCAATAGCACCACAATAAATATGCTGACGAGTACGTCGTAATAACGAAACGTTCGCAGGTCGCGCTGCGAAGTGGTTTTCTCTGAATCGGAAGCGGTCATGGATAACAAGTGATTATGTCAGAATTGCAGAACCACGATTTTCCCGTCGGTTACCAGCTCATCACCCGTGGCATTGCGGGCGTCCATCGGAACCGCTGGACGGTCCACCAACGCGATGGCTTTAATTTTCCCCGTCAGCAATAAATCGCTTACGACTTTAGAGCGCTCGGCATCGATGTGCGGATCGATCTTGTGGATGAAAGTCCGGCTCTCTTCTGAGAATTCAATGCCGGTGTCGTGCGTCGCAGAACAGACCCAGACCGCGTGTCCATCAAAGGTTTCCGGCCGGTGCCAGATGCGCAGATGATGGCGTTGGGCGAAGGTGTTGTTCTGCTTCTGAAAGACCATTTCGGGCACCCGTCCGTCGAGCAGCAACACCGACACCGGAGCGTCTTTATAGCCACGCATTTCAATGATCGCTCGCGCGGTTTCGAATCGACTCCGATCGCTCAAGGCCCCCGCGGTCGACCATCCGGCTGCGGTAAAAGCGGCTTGCAAATCTTCGCGCGAGCCAAGGAACATCAGGTTGGTGATGTCCGAAGGCCTCGACGGATTTTCCGCCATCGTGCGCAGCGGTTGGGAATTCACCAGTTCGGCCAAGGCTTCCGGGCGGCGAATTGCGATAAGGTCGATATGACCGGCCGGGTCCGTCCAAGTGAGCGTCGTTTCCAGCTGCAAGGTCAGTTCCACTCCCGCCGGATAACTGATATCGGCGTCGGTTTCACTCACCATCGCGCCTTTCGTCAATTCCAATAGTCCGCCCAATCCGGGATACCGTTCGGTGATCTTGCTGATGCCCTGATCCAGGCGGGAACTCATCGTTTCCGACGCCATTATTCCGGTAATCGCACCCTTATCATTAACCGATTCGCGCGCGTTATCGACGTTCGTGACACGCGCACTGACCATCACGCTGGTGGTTCCGTGCGACAGTCTGGTGAACGCGAGCAGCAATATCGCCCGCTGATCCTTAGCAGCCGGGTTAACCGCCGACACGCTGCCGCTCAACGTGGACCCGCCAAAAATTACTTCCTCGCCATTCACCAGTACCGGGGCGATTACAATGGCCTCGACAGCTTGCTTTATCGTAGCGGTGCTGGCCGCAATCGGAGTCTGCAATCGAATTTGGATCTCAGTGCCAGCCGGAATTCGAGCAGCATACATCACGGCGGCGGAGAACGCGACGGCGATGGCGGATGGGATGCCCATACAAGTTCTACTCTCCAAATTCGCGGCGAAAGACTGCCGCTAGTGGCCCCGATTTTGGAACTGCGGAACGCACTCGCGTGGCTATCTTCTCGTCTCCTTTATACAAGGCGAGGGCGCCGATTGCAGCCTCGGCATCTTCGCTGTGTAGGGCGTCGATCAGGAAGCCGATAGCGTCATCGTCGCGGAGCGTGGCAATCGCCAAAAACAACGTGCCGCGCACGGGATCGTAGGCATTGCGGTTGGCCAGGGAGTCGCGCAAGACCGCGAAACTGTCACGATGTTTGGCCCCTCCGATTGCCAGGGCAGCTGCTTCGGAAACGCCAACATCCTTGGATTCCAAATGCCCGGCGACAAAAGAAAACGACTTGTCGAGGGATAGCGCTAAGAGCGCCCGGAAGCATTCCTCCACTACCTCGGCCTCGGCCCGGCCAGCCAGCACTCGTAGCCGCAACAGGGGAATGGCATCCTCACGTTCGGACTCTCCTAATGCCCGCGCCGCGGCGACTTGAGCCGGAGCTTCTTTATCCACAAGGAGGTTTACCAACTCCAGCATGACGTCGCGGTACTTCATCCGGACCAGTCCCAGCCCGCAAAGCCCTCGCAGTTCCGTGGCGGTGTCGGCGACGGCCCCGCCCCAGGCGATCCCGTCATATTGGAAGTGTCGAATGCCCTTTAGAAAAACCGTTTCAGCATCGGCCGCCATCAACCACAGTGCCTTGGCGACTTCGATTTTGGCGCCACACCGGGGGTCGCCGTCATTGCCAGCAGCGAGCAGCCGGTGAAAGCTTTCGATCAATTGCGGGATGCACGCGGTGGATTCCCGTTCCGCCACCACTGCTGCTGCTTTCGCAACAACCAAGCTACTTTTGTTACCAAGCAGGTACTGCAAATCCGCCGAGACGTCGATGTCCGGATGAGCGTTACGGATCTGACTCAGCCGTTCCAGTTTGCGCTCGAGCGGCGATGTCTTCTTCACGGATCTAGCATTGCACAATAATGTCGCGGCCTCCTGAATTCGCCATCTAACGCTATGTGGGTAGATATAATCAGAATGTGAAACCGATTGTTGTCCTCGCCGCAATTCTGACGCTGGTAAGTTGTGGAAAGGATATTCAAAACAACGAAGCCGTTCGCCAGGCGGTGATTGACGACGTGGCTAAACGCCAGGCGCAGACCGGGCTCAACATGAGCATGATGCAAATCGATATCGCCTCCGTTTCCTTTCGCAAGAACGCCGCCGATGCGGTTGTTTCGTTCAAGCCGAAGAATATGGCGAGCGAGGGGATGCGGATGAATTATGTTCTGGAGCGTAAGGGCGACAAGTGGGTGGTAACCGGCCGCCAGGCATCGGCGACGAGTTCCCACGGGAACGTTCCGCTGCCGAATAGCGGCGATGGAGCGGGGCAAACGTTGCCTCCGGGACATCCACGTGTAGATCCCAACGCGACACCCAAGAATCCGGGAACCGTGAAATGAAAACGGTGGCCATTCTTGGCGGAGGGCCGGCGGGAACATTCGCCGCCGAGCGTCTTGCCAAGAGCGGAATTCGAACTATCGTGTTCGATGAAAAGCTGGCCTGGGAAAAGCCCTGCGGGGGCGGCCTGACCTACAAGGCCTATCACCAATATCCATATCTGATCGAGAACGATACTCCAAAGAAACTGATTTCCGAAACCACTCTCGCCGATTCTGAGGGCGGTGCCGTGCGCTTGAATCTGACACAGCCGCTGGTGATCTATTCGCGCCTCCACTTAAATAAGATGCTGCTACAGCGAGCGGAGCTTGCCGGAGCGGAGATCGAACAGAGTCGCGTATTACGCCTGGATCGCGCCAATTCCGGGTGGCGGCTGAAGACGCAACATGGAACCGCCGAGGCAGACTTTTGTATAGTAGCTACAGGGGCGCGCAATTCGCTGCGCGACGTCGGAACCCGCTGGACGGCAGCGGATACAATGCTGGCCCTGGGATATTACGTGCCCTCCGAGCAGGAGCACATCGACATCCAGTTCCTGCCGCAAATCGAAGGATATATCTGGGTATTTCCACGGTTAGGACATTGCTCGGTGGGAATCTGCGGGAAGGGTGTCTCGGCGCAAACTCTACGATCGCAGCTGGAGCGATACATGGCTGTGAAAGGTCTCTCACGACAGGGCGCTACCTTCTATAGCCACGTCCTGCCATCGCTTGATACGGCGAATTGGGGAGCGAATCGCGTCAGTGGCGAGGGGTGGATGGCCGCTGGGGATGCCGCGGGTCTGGTGGATCCGATCACTGGTGAGGGTCTTTACTACGCGATGCGATCGGGCGCTCTGGCGAGCCAGGTTCTGCTGATGGAAAGTAAGAATCCCGCAGCGATTTATAGTCAGTGGATCGCCAAAGAGTTTGCCCACGATTTGGCTTTTGGCGCGCGTCTGGCGAAGCGCGTTTTTCTGGAAAGATTTCTCTTCAGCAGCGTCCCCGTGCGAATGATTCAACTTCTCCGCCGCAGCCCGCGGTTTCGGGAAATCATGCAGGATTTGTTCGCTGGAACGCAGCCCTATCTGGGATTGAAGGATCGCCTGCTGGCCAATCTGCACGGGACCATCCAGGACGTTGCGATGAATTTCTGCTTCAATAAGTTGATCCCCAATCAAAGCCGCATCCAGGCCCGGTAACCGGCAGGCTCACATAAAAAAATGATCAGGACTCGATCCGAAGAGCTTTTTGCGAAAGCACAGACATTGATTCCCGGCGGTGTCAATTCGCCCGTTCGTGCCTTTCGCGGTGTAGGCGGGACACCGGCGTTCATTGCCCGCGGACAAGGTTCGCGGATGTGGGATGTCGATGGAAATGAATTTATCGACTACGTTTGTTCCTGGGGTCCGCTGGTATTGGGACACCGCCCGCAACCCGTGATCGACGCGTTGCGTGAAACGCTGGAGATCGGGACCAGCTTCGGTGCGCCCACGGAACGCGAGGTAGAACTGGCCGAGTTGATTCGCCACGCCGTGCCATCGATGGAGATGGTACGCCTGGTCAATTCCGGTACGGAAGCGACGATGTCCGCTCTGCGTGTTGCGCGCGGATTTACCGGGCGCGACCTCACCGTGAAATTTGAAGGTTGCTATCACGGCCATGTCGATTCGCTGCTGGTAAAGGCGGGGTCGGGCATGGCGACGCTTGGCATCGCCGACACCCAAGGCGTTCCCGAAAGCTTCGCGAAAACAACGCTGGCACTACCGTACAATTCCATCGGCGCCGTCGAAGAGGCATTCAGCCGCCATGGCGAGCAAATTGCCGCCGTGATCGTCGAACCTCTGGCGGGCAACATGGGATGCGTTCCGCCGGCTCCCGGATTTCTGGAAGCTTTGCGTCAGCAGACCAAAAAATACGGCGCCCTACTGATCTTCGACGAAGTGATGACGGGATTTCGTCTGTCGCTCGGCGGCGCGCAACAGCTGTACGGAGTGAAACCGGACCTTACGACAGTAGGCAAAATTGTCGGCGGTGGGCTTCCGCTGGCGGCTTATGGCGGGCGTGCCGACATCATGCTGAAAATCGCGCCGGTGGGTCCGATTTATCAGGCGGGCACGCTCTCTGGAAATCCGCTGGCTGTCGGCGCCGGGCTCGCCGTGCTGCGCCACCTGATCGCCCATCCCGAGACCTACGACATTCTGGAAGCGCGTACGAAACAGTTGTGCGCCGATGCGCCCCCGTCCATTACGGTGAATCGCGTGGGTTCCATGTTTACGTTCTTCTTCACCGATAAGCCCGTTACCGATTGGGATTCGGCTAAGCATAGCGATACGGAAAAATTCAAGCGCTTTTTCCACTGGATGTTCGAGCGTGGCGTGTATTTGGCGCCGTCGCAATTTGAAGCGGGGTTCGTTTCCACGGCCCATAGCGAACAAGATATTCGCCGCACGGTCGAGATCGCCCATGAGTTCTTTGCCGCCTGAAGGGCTATGCAACACCTGCCAGAACTGTCGCGTAATTCGCTCGAATCGCGGCAGCGTGTTCTATCTGTGTGAGCTGGCTTTGACCGATCCGCGTTTCAAAAAATACCCGCCTTTACCGGTGTTACAGTGCAGCGGCTATAAGCGTGTTACTTCTTAAGCGCGGCCTGTAATTTATCGCCGAAGATCCCGCCCATCAGCGGCCGCCGTTCCTGTGGAGGTGGCGCTGAACGCGATAAGCCCGGCTCGACAGCCGCCACAGGAATCGGCGCGGCAATAACTGAAGCGGCAGCAATTGGATTGGAGACTGGCGCATCGTCCAGGAACTTGTTCTTCTTCAAAATAGATCGTTCCAGCGCGGGACTATAGCTGGTCCAAACGCCGTCCACGTGCCGATCCCTTTCAATCGTCGCGCGCATGTTTTCCATCTTCGAATCGAGGTTATCCAGATGATGCAGCAGTAACGCCTCAGGGAATAACGGCACCTTGGGCGATCCGTATGCCAGCTCTCCGTGATGGCTAACGATCAAGTGTTCCAGCAGCGTTTGCAGCTTCGGTGGAAAGCCCGGGACAAGGCGGATCGTATCCTGTACCAGCCGCAATCCGATAAGGATATGACCCAGCAACTGGCCTTCAGCGGTATAGGAGAAGCTGCGATCGTAACTCAGTTCGGTGATCTTGCCGATGTCATGCAGAACGGCGCCTGTCAATAGCAAATCAAGGTCGACCAGCCTATATTGCGGGGCGGTTGCCCGGCAGAGTTGGCACACAGAAAGCACGTGTTCCAGCAATCCGCCGAGAAACGCATGGTGGATTCCCTTCGCTGCCGGAGCTGTGCGAAACGCTTTGGCCGTAAAAGGATCGGCGAAGATGATTTCCAGCAGCCGCCGCAGATGGGGGTTTCCAATCGAAGCGATAATGCCCTGCAATTCCCTGAACATTTCCTCGGAATCGCGTTGCGATGCCGGATAGTAGTCCGACCCATCCACTTCCCCCGGCTCGACGCGCTGCATCTTGTGAACGGTAAATTGCGGCCGGTTGTGATAGATCTGCATCAGACCCTTGACGCGCACATAATCGTCGCGCTCAAAGGTATCCAGCACCTCGGCGGCGTTATCCCACATCTTTGCGTCCAGCTCGCCGGTGCGATCGCTAAGGACTAATGAAAGATACGGCTCACCCGTTTTCTTCTGACGGATATCTTTCGACTGGACGAGGAAAACGGCCGTCACCATCTGGTTCGGCTGCAGCTCAGTTACGTAAGGGGACTTCATTCAATAAATCGATTCACGACGCGGTTAGTGCGACGAAGAGCTCTTGTTGTTCGCCGACGATGTTCCGGGAATCGGCATTCCCAGGAAGCGCTTCTTCCGCGTCTGGCTGGCGACTTCGCTCTTGCTCACGGTCTCGGGCTTCAATTGCGCCGGATCGCTCCACGTGGTGTCCTTGCCCGCTGCCGCGCCCGAATCCACAAAGCCCGGCTTGATCTCAAGGAAGGCGTCCTTGCGCAGTTTGGTGAGATATTCGCGCACCGCCGGTTGCATCCGAGGCGTGTAGAGCTTATCCATGATTTCATTGCGAACGTCTTCGATCTCGGCTTGGCCACCCTTCTGATGCTCATCCACTTTGAGGATCAGAAAACCGTTCTGGGCTTTAATGGGATCGGTAACGTAGCCGCGCGGTTGCGTCCACACCAGATCCTCGGCTTGTTTCATCAGCTTGCCTTTTTCCCAACCGCCGATATCGCCGCCCAGTTTACCGGTCTCCGGATCGTCGGAATTATCGCGCGCCAATTCGGGGAATTTTTCACCTCCGCGGGAGCGCCGCACCAAGTCCTTGGCTTTCTTTTCCGCTGCCGCGGTTCCCGCCGCATCCTTACCCTGCGTGGAAATTAGAATCTGACGAAGATAGACTTTTTCCTGGCGCACATATTCCGTCTTGTGCGCTTCAAAATACGCGAGCACGTCCTTCTCCGGAACGTTAATCTTACCGCCCACTTCCTGGCGGATCACGCGCTGGGTGAGCATGCCATTTTTTGTATCGCTCTTGAAATCCTCAAACGATTCGCCACTTTGCTCGCGCACAAACTGCTGGAATTTTTCGGGATCGGCGATCTTATTCTCACGCTGGATTTCAGCCAGATACTTGCTGACCTCGGCCGAGACATCGATATTTAGTTCCTTGCCCTTTTGTGTAAGTAGCAGTTGGTCGATACGATCGCGAAGGAAATCTTTTTCAGCCGCGGACGCCGCTTCGTTCAGGCGTGCGCCCGTCAGACCACGCTGGCGCATCTCCACTTCGGCCACCTTGCGGCTGCGCTCGATCTCGCTGCGGGTGACGATATCGCCATTCACCTTGGCGATGATTTCTTCTACCAGGCCCAAGTCCGCGCTTATGCCGATGGACACAAACGTAGACGCGAGTAATCCCACAAATAGCGCGCAAGTACCGGAGAACTTCATATCCACTATTATCCTCAAAAGTTTGCCCCTACGCACGGCGCCGGTTAAAGCGGCGCAACAGTTAGCGGTATACAATATGCGCATGCTTCGTCCCCGTTCGACCGCGGTCCTCTTTCTGTTCGCCGCCATCACGCTGGCCGCCGACACGGTTCAAGTGCAGCAAGGCTCTCTTATCGGTACGGCCGGCAAGGATCCTTCCATCAAGGTTTACAAGGGCATCCCGTTCGCGGCTCCTCCGGTTGGCGATGCGCGATGGAAATCGCCTAAGGCGCCGGCTTCCTGGGAAGGTGTGCGAAGTGCCGGCGAGTTCTCTAAGACCTGCCAGCAAACCCCTTATCCGGCGGGTTCTGTTTACTATCAGCCGCCGCAGCCGATGAGCGAAGATTGCCTCTATCTCAATGTTTGGACCGCAGCCAAATCGTCGAAGGACAAGCGTCCGGTGATGGTCTGGATCCACGGCGGCGGGCTGACGCGGGGATCAGGCTCGACACCGGTTTACGACGGCGAGGAGTTTGCGAAGAAGGGCGTCGTACTGGTGAGCATCAATTACCGGCTGGGGATCTTCGGCTTCTTCGCGCATCCGGAATTGACGAAGGAATCCGACCGCAATGCGTCGGGCAACTACGGCCTGATGGATCAAATCGAGGCGCTGGAATGGGTGCGTAAAAATATTCAGGCGTTTGGCGGCGATCCGAAACGAGTGACGATCTTCGGGGAATCGGCCGGATCGTGGAGCGTTAATTTTCTGGTAGCAAGTCCCTTGGCGAAAGGATTATTCCAGCGGGCAATTGGAGAGAGCGGTGGCGCCTTCGCCCCGATGAAACAGTTAGCCGAGGCCGAGCAAGCCGGATTAAAGACCGCCGCTGGCGATTCCCTGGCGGCGTTGCGCGCCAAGCCGGCCGAGGAGTTGCTTAAAATTTCACAGACCAGCGCCTCTTCCCCCAATGTCGATGGTTGGCTGTTGCCGCGGGATGTCTACAGCACCTTCGCGCTGGGCAAACAGAATGATGTGCCGGTGATCGTCGGATCGAACGCCAATGAAGGCACCACGCTTTCTCCCTGGCCCGAGACCGGAACAGCGCAGGAGTTCACTGAGCAATCGCGCAAGCGGTTTGGCGATCGGACGGAAGCATTTCTAAAACTCTATCCGGCGTCCACCGCCGAGGAGGCGAAAAAGTCCCACTACGATAGCTTTCGCGATTTCAGTTTTGGATGGCAGATGCGAACCTGGGCCCGCTTACAAACTAAGACTGGCAAGTCAAAGGCGTATCTTTATTACTTCAGCCACGTGCCGCCGGGCCCCTACCGTTCGCGCATCGGCGCCTATCATGCAGCCGAGATCGCCTATGTTTTCCAAAACCTGAGTACGCGCAATGCGCCTACCGATTCCGATCGGAAGATCGCCGATCTGATGTCATCGTACTGGGTAAATTTCGCCACCACAGGCGATCCGAACGGGAAGAATTTACCAGCGTGGCCCGCATATCAACAGAAGACCGATCAGGCGCTGGAGTTCAGCGACAATGCGGCGGTGACCTCAGATCTGAACAAACCGGCTCTTGATTTTCTCGACTCTTATTTCGATAAGCTGCGAGCCGGAAACTAACACGCGGATGACAGCACGAATTGCTATTGCGGCGCTGAGTCTTTCGTTTTTTGCTGCGAGCGGCGGCTCGGATACGCGAATCTTTTTTCAGCGCGGAGTGAATCTGACGGCGGAGTTTCCCGATGGCTATACCTCCGAGCTCAGCCGTATTATGGTGGACCACGTCAGCGAATACGGAGTCAACGCGATTGCCTTGGTGCCCTATGGATTTACCTCGCGAACGGATCCGGTGATTCGCTTCGGTGGAAATCATTCGATGGAAAGCGACGATGGCATTGCGCGGATAGTCAAGCATGCGCATGAGCGGCACATCCGGGTGATGTTGAAGCCGCAACTTTGGATGCACGGCGGCTATCCGGGAGATCTGGAATTTACGAAGCCCGAGGATGTTGCGAAGTGGTTCGCCCAGTATCGGCTGTTCATTGAGCATTACGCCCGGCTGGCGGCATCCACAAATAGCGACATGTTATGTGTCGGCGTGGAATTCGTGAAGCTCTGCAAGTACGAATCGCGTTGGCGAAGCATCATTCAGCGTGTGCGGCAGCTATACACGGGTCCGCTGGTGTATGCCGCGAATTTCGGGCCCGAGTTTGAGACGGTACAGTTTTGGGATGCGCTTGATTACATCGGCCTCAATAACTATTACGCCTTGCCCGACGATCTGTCCACCGCCGCGATCGTGGCTAAGGTAGAGGCCGTGCATCGTAAATTCCACAAGCCCGTGATCTTTCCGGAGGCGGGATTTTCGTCGTATGAATCGCCGCATCGGCAGCCATGGGACGATACGGGCAAGCGCCTATCTCCACACGATCAGGCGCGCTGTTATGAAGCGGTTTTGAAGGCGTTCTATCGGAAGCCATGGTTCCAAGGAATGTACTGGTGGAAGATCGGAACCAACGGTTATGGCGGCCTGGAGGACGGGTCGCATACACCATGGAAAAAGCCAGCGATGGAAATAGTGAAGAAGTGGTATTTGGCCGGCGGGCGCTAAGGCAATGCTATCACGCTTCGGCGGCGGTCACCTGCGCATCACCCTCTTCGACATTCTTTGAAATACGCACGCGGGCGATGCGATTGCGGTCCATTTCCAGAATTGCGAATGTCCGATTTCGATGCACGATGCTTTCCCCTTGCTTTGGAATGTAACCCAGTTGTGCCAGCAGAAATCCAGCGAGCGTCTCAAAGCCATCGCCGCTGGGCAGTTCGATTCCGTACTCGGTTTCCAGATCGCGAATGGTTGTGCTGCCGTCCAGGCTTAGCACCGGCGCCTCCGCCAGCGGCTTCTGTTGCTTCATGTCGTGTTCATCGCCCATCGAGCCGAAAATCTGCTCTAGCGTATCTTCCAGCGTCACCAAGCCGACCATTGTTCCGAACTCGTCCACTACCAGCGCCATGTGGGTGTGGTTCTGCCGGAATTCGTCAATCAGTTGGCTTAGCAGCTTTGTTTCGGGAACGAAATACGGCTTGCGCAATAGACGCCGCAGGCGGAACGGCCGTAGCGGGCGGCGTCGTTCATGAGCGATCTTGCGCTCATCCCAAACACGCATCAGATCTTTGTAGTGGAGGATGCCGACGATCTTTTCCGCCGTGTCTTCATACACCGGAACGCGGGAATATTTATGGCGTAGCATCAATCCCAGAATCTCGTCAAGGCCCGCTTCCACGGGCGCGGCGATCATGTCATTGCGCGGCACCATAATTTCGCGGGCCGAGTAATCCTGCAGTTCCAACAATTTTTGAATGGCATTCTGCTCGAAGGTATCCAAGTGACCTTCCGATGCGCTGGAGCCGATGATGAACTTGAGTTCCTCCGCCGAATGCCCGCCGCCGCCGTGGCCGCCCTTAAGTCCCAGCAGGCTCGAAATCCTCGCCGCAGAGCGCTCCACTACATACACGAACGGTCCGGAGATGCGGTAGAAGACGAGCAATACGGGCGCCACCAGCACCGCCAGCCGGTCGGCTTTTTCGATCGCGAGATTCTTTGGCACCACCTCGCCAATCACCACGTGGGCATAACTCATCAGCAAAAAGGCGATCAGGAACGCGACACCGTGAAGGATCTGCGAGCTGCCGGGCGTGATCACCGGATGCAGGGCCATCAGCAAAAGCTGATACAACGTGTCTTCGCCCGCCCAACCCACCCCAAGACTTGCTAGCGTGACGCCAACCTGGGTGACGGAGAGCAATCTTTCAGGATTCGCCAGGAGGTTCAACGCGGTTTGAGCGGTGGCTTGCCCCTTGTCGGCTAGAGCACGCAATTTCGAGCGGCGAACGGAAACCAGAGATACTTCCGCCGCGGCGAAGAAACCGTTCAGCAGCAGCAGCGTCAACATCAGCAGTATGCGATAGGCCATTGGTCAATTGAGCCACTTCCGCGAGGCTCTGTTACCAGTTTAGTTCGTTAAAACCATTTCTTATCGAGCTTCGGCCGATTCGAACGGGTTTGTAAGAGAGAGGATGGTCGACGTGGCTTACAAACAAATTCTCGCTCTTGTAACCGGTGTTTCTTTTCTGCTGGGCCAGGAAGCCCCGCTTCCCTCAGCCACGGCGGAAGCGCCCAAGCCGTTAATCTTGAAGTCAACTACGCGGCTGGTGCAGGTGAGCGTGGTGGCCACCCATAAGGGCGAGCCGGTTCCCGATTTAAAGAAGGAAGATTTCGAGATTACCGAGCGAGGCAAATCCGAACCGATCACTCTGTTCTCGGTTGAATCCAATGGAGCGCTTCCGTCCAGCCCCGTAAAGTTGCCGCCGGGCGTTTTCACCAATAGCCTGGAGCAGCGGCCCGGCACTCCGGCCAGTGTCACCATCATTCTGCTCGACAATCTGAATACACATTGGGCCGATCAATCCTACGCTCGGCAGCAGGTGATCAAGTTCCTGCAGCAGATTCAGCCGGAGGATCGGATCGGCTTATATGTGCTCGGTCCCGGATTGCGCGTCTTGCATGACTATACGGCGGACTCGAGTCTTCTGTTACAGAAACTCGCGAAATACAGTGGAGCGTTGCCCGATGTATCCGTAGCCGAGGCGAACGCCGGTCTGCGTCCAACCGACAATCCGCAGTTGGAGAATTGGCTCGCCGGCGGCCGCGGCGGTGCAACGGGAGCGGAGCGCGATTTTTATCTGGTGAACCGTGCGCTGGGCACATTGAAATCGTTGGAATTCATTGCCGACCACTTGGCCAGCCTGCCGGGACGTAAGAATCTGATATGGGTATCAGGCGGATTTCCACAGCTGATCGGTTTTGATAATCAGGCCTCGTGGCGCGATCCATCTCGGGAGCAGCGAACGTTCGGCGATGAAATCACGCAAACCGTGCGAGCGATGAACAATGCAAATCTCGCCGTTTATCCGGTGGATGCACGCGGACTGATGACCGATCCACGATTCTCCGCCGAACGCCGCACGGTCAATTTGCGCGAAGCACCGCGGGCTCCTATCGGATCAAGGAATCAAGACACAATGCGGGAACTGGCGGAACGCACCGGCGGCAAAGCCTTCTACAACACGAATGACCTGAAGAGCGCCATTCGCGAGGCTGTGGCCGATACGCGCATTACTTATACGATCGGTTATTATCCCCAGGACGAAAAGTTCGATGGCAAGTTTCACGACATTAAGGTGAAGGTCAACCGCCCCGGTGTCAGCCTTCGCTATCGAAAAGGTTACTTTGATTTGGCCGAGCAGCCCCAGGACGACAAGTCGCGGAAACGGGAATTACGTGACGCTGTGTTCAGCCCTATCGACGCCACGGAAGTTCCCATCGCGGTAATGGTAAAAGCAACGGACCAACCGAAAACGAATTCCCTGCTAATCACAATGCAGATCGATCCTAAGGGATTCAAGTTGCAGGAGCAGGACGGGCGCTGGACGGGGAAGGTAGACGTGCTCTTCGTACAGAAAGACACGCAAGGCCGGCAATTCGATGGAGCCGATGACACGATAGAATTGCGCTTATTGCAAGCCAACTTCGAGAAAGTGAGTAAAGACGGTTTGCTTTATCGGAAGATCATCGACCGGAATACGCGAGCGTCGGAATTGCGGGTAGTTGTGCGCGATGCAGCGTCCGGCTCCATTGGATCGGTTACGATTCCGTTTAATCAGATCGCCGCCGAGGTGAAATAATTCCCCATAAAACGTGGATTTAACCAACGCGCCTTCCTCCGCTATTCGCCATGAAGCCGGCCGTGAAAAGGCCCTTGCGCCCCCCAAGCAGGCAGCTACACATCTCCGCCCCGTCATGGCCCCTCACCTGGCGCGTAATAAAACCCGATCCTCCACACTGTGGGCAATGTGGGTCGGGCGAAACGAAGGGCTCCTTCGTAAAAGCGAAGTGTCGAATATCCTCTTCCGTCGGCACACGCCCGAGCTTTCCCGATAAGCGAAGAATTTTCTCGGCATGGGCTTCATCGCGTGAGCACATCACGATCGCGTCGATCACCTCATCGCGATTCCACCGCGGGGCGAAATGTTTGCGCATCAATCGCGCGGCAGTTTTTCGAGTAAGAGCCGGTTTAGCAACCATTCGAGTCTCCCCTTCCTGCCCATTTGAAAATGCAAGAACAGGGCCAATCTCAGCCCCCTTAATACTGTTTTTTGTGACGGTTTGGTTACGGCCCGCTAGCTTACCTAGTCGCGAAATTAATCTCTTCCGATAGTCGATTCCTGGCTTACCAACTGATATTATCGGCACACATTGGAGATTCATTTTTTATGACTTCTGTCCAGAGGTTCGCTCTGTTTTCCCTTTTGACTTTTAATTCCGTAATCGCGTACTCGCAATCTTCGCCGTTTGTTACCCCAAATTCGATGCCCACGGTGGCCGCCCCCGTGGCCCTTGTTTCGGCGGATTTTAATGGCGATGGCAATCTCGACCTCGCCGTCGGCAATGGGGGCGCGTCGTCCGTCTCTGTTTATCTGAATAAAGGCGACGGCTCGTTCAACGCCCCGCGCACTTTCAGCATTGCTACGGGATGCGCCGTCACCGCACTTGCCGCGGCGGATTTCAACAAAGATCGCAAGGCCGATTTATTGGTGTCCTGTTTACTTGATCAGCGCTTATTCGTGCTCCCCGGCCGCGGCGATGGAACTTTTGGCAATGCCCTTGTAACGCAACTGCCGTTAGCTATCGGAGCCGGAAATCTACTCGTTCTATCCTTCACCGGTCTGGCCGTGGCGGATTTCAACGGCGATGGAGTCCCCGACGTTGCAATTACCTTGACCTCCCCCACATCTCCGTTTTTCAACCTGGATTCGTACTTGCTGCTAGGGCGCGGCGACGGCACCTTTCAGACAGCCAATCCGTTTAGCGTGGGCGGCGGGTCGGCGATCGCTCTCGTGACGGGCGACTTCAATGGCGACGGTAAGCCAGACCTTGCGGCGCTTGTCTTACTGGCCGGTGGCGACCCGGAACAACCGGGGCCGAATAGTCTATGGATCGGCCTTGGCGATGGACAAGGAAGCTTTCGGGGGAAATCGTATACTTGGCCGTCGCAGACAATTTACCTGGCCGTGGCCGACATCAACCATGACGGTAAGCTTGACCTTATCGGTGACAGTCCGGCGTTCAATAACTTCGGGGCAAACGAGGTTGTCGTCTATTTAGGCGCAGGCGATGGCACGTTCCGGCAGGGTTTTATCTCAACGACTAACAATGGCATTCTCACCCAGGGTTTCTGTCTGGCTGACCTGCGCGGTTCGGGGAATCTCGATATGATTGAAGGGCAGGCCGGATCTGGAAGCTCAGGCAACGCCGCAGGCCTCCTCGACATCCGTTATGGAAACGGCGATGGCACTTTTCAAACTGCGGTGCCGGTTCCCTCGGCAATCAGTGTTTCCACGATTCCACTCGCTTGCGCGGATTTCAATCGCGATGGACGCGCGGATGTGATTCTTACCGCCGACTCCGGTTCCGCGGTGTTTGCCAACAACCTGGTCAACGTGCCCGATGAGCCTACGCTGTTTTCCTTTTATGCCGCGCTTCCAGCGGGAAATTTGGTAACCCTGCTGAGCGTGAATCCAACAGCGCCAATTCCGCCGACGTTTAGCAATGTCAACTCCGCCAGCTTCCAGAGCGGGCCTCTGGCGGCCGGTTCTATTGTTACCGCGTTCGGAACGGCGCTTTCCCCCACCACCGCCAGTCTCAGCGGATTGCCCGTTCCCCTCTCGCTTGGCGGCGTTAGTGTCAACGTGCAGGATGCCACTGGAGCGGTACGGCAGGCGCCGCTCTTCTATGTTTCGCCGACGCAAATCAATTATGCAATTCCCGACGCCACAGCGGTTGGACAAGCAACCATAACCATTGTTGGCAATGCGGCGCCGATAATCGTGAAGCAGCAAATTGTCGCCGTCGCTCCAGGCATCTACGGCGCCAGCGGCCTGGCGGTGGGTAATCTAATCACCGTCGACAACGGCGTTCAAACCGCGTCCAGTCTGGTGCAGACCGCAGCCGATGGAAGCCTGATTCCAACACCAATCAATCTCGGTTCGGGATCGCAACAAACCGTTCTAATTCTCTACGGGACGGGAATACACAACCAGAGCACCGCTGTCACCGCTACGATAGGATCGACCATTGTCCCGGTATCCTATGCCGGCCCGCAGGGCACATTTCTCGGAGAAGATCAGATCAATATTCTGCTCCCAGCCAGCCTGCGAGGTGCCGGGGTGGTCAACGTAATCCTGAATGCGGAGGGAGTAAAAACAAATCCGGTAAAGATTCAGATTCAGTAGTTTTGGAGCGGAAGGGTTGGTAGCGCCAACGAGAATCGAACTCGTATTTAAGCCTTGAGAGGGCTCTGTCCTAACCGTTAGACGATGGCGCCGTAACATTTAGATTATACGCGAGGGGCCTGTGCGATACAATCGCGCCATGCTCACTCGCCGTAGTCTGCTCGGTACCGCCATTGCGATGCCCGCGCTCCTATCCGCGCAGTCGCCGAACGATACCATTCGCGTGGCGATTATCGGTGTCGGAAATCGCGGTTCGTTCCTGCTGAAGCACACACTCAAAATACCGGGAATTACCGTGGTCGCGATCTCAGATCTGGACGCCGATCGTGCAGCCGCGGGAGCCAAGCAAGTCTCCGATGCCGGCGGATCGGCAGCCACTTATTCCGACTTTCGGAAGATGCTGGATGAGCGTAAGGACATCGATGCGGTGATTATCGCAACGCCTGTCGACACCCACAAAAACATCGCCATCGCCACGCTGGAAGTGGGCAAGAACGTATATTGCGAGAAGCCTTTGGCGCTGAATCCGCAAGAGACGGTGATGATCCAAAACGCCGCCAAGGCTGCCAAGGGAATCTTCCAGGTAGGCTTCCAACTGCGCTTCGATCCTGCCCGCCGCGCGGCGATGGAGTTCATCCACAAAGGTGGTTTAGGGCCCATTCTGTTTATGCAAGGCTATCGCAATACCGGCGACCTTCCGCGCGATACGCCATGGTATTTCGATCGTGCCCGTTCCGGCGACAACATCGTGGAGCAGGCCTGCCACATCATCGATCTGATGACTTGGGCCGTCGACAAACCACCATTGCGGGCCTTTGGCAGCGGCGGAATCAACCTCTTCAAGGACGTTCCACCGGGCCGCACGACGATGGACAACTACACCGTCATCTACGAATTTCCCGGCGACATTCGGCTTTCATTTAGCCACATTTATTTCGACCCTCCGGGTTTTTCCGGGATCCACGAACGCGTTTGGGGCGCCGAAGGTGCGATCGAATTATCCACCGCTACCTGGGTACATCGTGAGCAGAAAGGCGAGGTGAAGCTCGACGTTCCCGACGCCGGACAGGACTCGACGTATCTTTCGCTGGCTTCGTTCATCGATAACGCTCGCGGCCACAAGAAGCCGTTAAACGATGTGGAATCCGCGCGCCGCTCCACACTGGTGGCGATGATGGGGCGCAAATCGATTTACGAAAAACGCGTCGTCACTTGGGAAGAGATGCAAAGCTGATACCTGTCTTCGCCAGGCGGGATTCCACCGGAAAAAAGATCGAAACGTTACCCGCATCGCGACCTGGACCGTCCTGCCCGCTTCTGCTGCGGAAATTACGCCAAAATCGGGGTTTCCCAGCGTATGTCCAGGAATGTCGAAGTTGGCGTGATTCAGCACATTGAAAAATTCACCGCGCAGTTCCGTTCCCCAGCGCTCTGTTACCTTGAAGGTTTTAGAAAGCGTCATGTCGACGGTTTTCCAGGCCGCTACGCGTAGAACCGAGCGCGGCGAATTGCCGAAAGTATAGACATCCGCGATCTGAAATGCTCCGCTGTTGAACCAGCGCTGCAAGGTCTGCGCGCCTGCCGCGGGGGATCGCCAATCAGATTCGGCCGCGTCGTACCCGACGGGAAGGCATTAGAGTTATTCACCGAGTCATAGACCGTGAACACCTGGCCAGACTGCAAATTCGCCAACACCCCGATCTGCCATCCGCTAGCCACGGTATGCAACGCGCGATTGCCCGTTAGCTGCGGCAGCGAGTAGATGCCGGTGATCACGGCGCGTTGGGGAAGGTCACTGCCGCTGCGCCCTTTATCCAAGCCGCGGTTATATAGGTTCAAATAGCTGCCCGGATCGCCGAACTCCGTGGCCGCCGCGACATCGTCTAGAAACTTCGAAAAGGTGTAGTGCGCCAGAAGCGAGAACCCGTGACTGAAGCGCCGTTCCAATTTCACGAAGCCGGCATGATTATGTGGAATTTCCAATCGTAGGATTGATCTGCGAGACATTGCTAAATTGCGGGAAGGGGCGCAGCAATTGCGAATTGCTATTGGTGCCTAGCAATGCCGTCGGGACTTGATCTATTGGCAGATCCGGAGCGGGAAAATGATGACTGATATTGGCGATGTAGCCAACCTCCAGCACTACATTCTTCGCCACTTCATCCTGAACGTCGAGGTTGTATTGATACCAGACCGGGGTCGGCCGGTTTCTATCGAAGTACGTCACCGCCGTGTTTGGTTTAGCCCCGAAAGGCACCGCGCCAAAGCCCGGAGTGTCGATCGATGGACGCGTGTATACAGGGAATCCATTGCGCAGCGTCCAAGCCGATGCCGTATCGGCGTTGGAAGCCACCAGGGTCAAATTGTCGGAGAAGCCCAGTGGTGCGGCGGGTCCAACGCTAGTGCTCACCATGGGACCATAGAAGATTCCGGCTCCCCCGCGGATCACCAGATTCTTCGCGAACGGCGCGCTGTAAGCGAACCCGAATCGTGGGCCAAAATTGCGATAGTTAGGATCGAACGCGGTACTCGAAACGCCGTTTCGTCCAGCGAACGTCACCCCCGGCGTCCCAGATACTGGATTGATCGCCGCCGGATCAAAGGCATTCATATGGTTCCCATCGACAAAGCGCGGTTCTTCCACTTCCCAGCGGAGGCCGGCATTGATCGTCAGCCGGCTGGTGATGCGATAGTCGTCCTGGATGTAGGCCGCCCAGTATGATGCGTGCGACGGGATCGTGTCCAGATTTTGCAGCGAAGCCTGGTTGGCGCGCCCGATCAGGAAGCTGGCGAACGCGTCTCCTGTATTCGACACGCCCGGGTGATCTGTGATCTGGCGCGTGAACCCCGTGACTCCCGACGATGCGATGTCATCGGTTTCGCGGTTTGACCCGCGGCGGTATTCGATCCAGACTTGATCGCATGCTTGCCCGCATACTTCGAAATGGAATCCAGAAACTGCACATCGGTGATCGGCGTTTGAATGCGCGCCACCGCCGCGTTCGTAGTGCCCTGCGCGCCAAGCAAGGCGTAACCATTGATGTTGAACGTGGGAAATGCCGCGGCGCTGACATTGGTGAGGCCTAATCCTTGCGCCAAGCGTTCTCCGCTACCGAACCTTCGCTGCACATAGCTGTGCCGATCGTAGCTGAACGAAAGATTGTTCAACAGTGTCGGCGTGAAGGTATGTAGATAGCTGGCCAGGAAACTTTGCACCAGTCCGTCGGTGGTTCCAGCGTTCGGATCGGAAACCCGGATGCCGTACGCGCCGTCGTCTTCCTGGTGATAATCGTTGATGTAATAGCGGGCCGTTAGTGATCTTTACTGGTCAGGCTATGGTCCAGCTTGCCCACCAGAATGTCGCGGCGCAAAATCGAATGACGATTAGCGCCGAAGTTGTTCGAACTGCCGGAACGCGGCGCGCGATTCGGTAGCGGGATAAAGGCGAGCGCCGCCACGGCCACCGGATCCAACTGGCTGCGAAGAATGATATTGCCAGGATAAGCCTGCTTCTTTCCGTTCGCTAGAGTTGCGGGGTCGTAGACCAGGCTCTTCCCCGCGGAGACGTCGCCATCACGTTGAGCAAGCGTCGGCACGGTGTACACGTTGGCGCTGCCGGACACCTCACGCGTTTCTTCCCGACTGGCGAAGAAGTGCGTCTTGTCCCGGATCACCGGACCGCCGATCGATCCACCGAACTGATGGAGATTCAGTGGCGGCGTAGTCGAGGCGAAATAGCTGCGCGCATCGAGCGCATTGTTGCGGGCGAATTCCAAGACGCTGCCATGAAATTAATTTGTTCCGGAACGCGTGGATAGCGCAATGATGCCGCCGGTGGAGTGTCCATATTCAGCGGCGTAATTATTAGAAATCACGCGTAATTCCTGCATCGCATCGAGCGGTAGGCTGGTCTGTTGCTGCGGTCGAGTCACGCCCACGGCGTTGGTGACGTTGCCCCCATCAACTGCCCGATACTGGACGATTGAGAATCCACTGCCGGGGAGCCATCGCCTACCTCGATAGTTTGATTCTGCTGCCCGATCTGCAGAGTGAAATCGGAAGCCAGAGTTTGTGCCACTGCAACGACGATGTTCTTTCTTACGGCCAGATCGAATCCCGGTGCCGAGACTTCCACGCGGGAAGTGCCCGCGACGATCGCCGTTGCCCGATAAATCCCGTCAGGATTGGTGCGAAGCTCAAGCGAAGATCCCGCAGCCTTATTCACAACACGAACATGCGCGTCGGGAACCGCGGAATTTGCAGGATCGACAACGCGCCCGTTCAAAACACTGGTACCGATATGAGCGGAAAGGCAGCAACACACAACGAACCCCATGGCGGCGAAGAAAAAGGGCTGTGCGCGTGCGTTGCATGAGTGGCTCGTTAAACTAGACAAACTAGATGGACTTAGTCTCGAATACGGTAAAAGCGGATAGAACGCAACAATCGCGTATGTTATTCTAGGTCGTACTTCATCGTATTCTTCAGAGCCGGTAGCTCAGTTGGTAGAGCATTGCACTTTTAATGCAGTGGTCGCGGGTTCGAGCCCCGCCCGGCTCACCAAAATCGCGTTTAGCAATCAATACAAAAGGAAGCGGGCCTCACCTGAAGCCTTCGCCTCCATAGTTTCTCTACGAAAAGGATTTTGAGGCACTTGAGCAATCGTGGCAAACAAGAAATTTAGCTTGCGTGTTTTCAATCTGACCTATTACCAAGAGCCTCACCCGGCTAACCATTTAACTTCCTTGGAATCATGGCGCCTTTCTACTTTCAGAGCGCTCTTATGATCGCCTCATGCTGTAGGGCATGCCGAGGCCGATTCGACGCCATTTTCAAGCTTGCGTCAACTATGGAAAGTGGGACGTGGAGTGCGCTCCGAAGACGGAGAATCCACTCTCAAGAGTTTCAGAACATTTCGCTGCAGCAACCCGAAGCGTTTCTTGGAGCCGCAAGACCTCCATGTACGGTTGCTTTCTGTCTGAAATCCCTCCGGTTGGCGCATTTTAAATGCGGGTCGGGCCGGGATTCGCTGGTTTCTTGAGGATCGGCGATCGTGCGGCGTCGATGAATGCGTCCGGAAATGGTAAAGGTGACGACCGTACACATTAGCAGAACGACGTCTTGATGCGATCCTATGCGTTGGATTTTAAGAACGAGGCTGAACAATGAAACGAGCCGATTATCAGTCCAGCCAGCAGCGGTTTGTCTTCGATAGCTCCGACTCCATCATCGGATCGTTGACGGCTAACTCACGTTTCCCCGTCGATCTAAAGCAGCGGAACGCATGGCTGGCGATCATCGCACACTTGAAAACTGCCATTGCCGATCTCAGAGACGCATATGTGTTCCTGGAATTCACAATACCCCGGATGGGCCGACGAGTCGATGCCGTTTTATTGAGTCGTGGTTGTGTTTTCGTCCTAGAGTACAAAGTGGGTTCTCAACACTTTTATCCAGCCGATATTGACCAGGTCGTCGGATATGCTCTTGACCTCAAGAATTTTCACGAACCGAGCCATACGCTGCCCATTTTGCCGATACTAATAGCGACCAACGCTGAACCGCAGGCGTCACGGCTTGAGATGTCAGAGGACAGGGTTTGTGAGCCGATCCTCTCGAACGGACCTGACCTGTCCGGTCTGCTCAACAAGGCTTCAGCCGCCTTCGGTGGTGATCCGATCGATCCCCTTGCGTGGGTTGATGGTCGATATAAGCCTACACCCACCATCGTAGAAGCCGCCCAAGCACTCTATCGAAATCATCGAGTGGACAATATCACCCGAAATGAGGCTGGTGCCGAAAACTTATCGGAGACCGCCGCATACGTATCTTCAGTAATCGATGCGTCCAAGCGTAATGGACAGAAGGCGATCTGTTTTATTACCGGGATCCCTGGTTCCGGCAAAACCCTCGCCGGATTGAACATTGCCAATCTTAGGACAAAGATGGCGGCGGACGAATACGCTGTCTTTCTCTCTGGCAATGGGCCGTTGGTGAAGGTGCTGAGAGCGGCTCTTGCTCGTGATCAGAAGGATCAAGCGAAGGCGCGAGGAGCAGAACTAATATCGAGGACAGCGGGATCTCGTAGCGTGGAGCAGTTCATTCAGAACATCCATCATTTCAGGGATGCGAATGTCGTATCCGATTTACCACCGATCGAGAAAGTAGTTTTATTCGATGAAGCGCAAAGAGCGTGGAACAGACACAAGACTACTCAGTTCATGAGAAAGGAGCGTAACAATCTAGACTTCGATGCGTCTGAGCCGGAATTTCTGCTCTCCGTGATGGACCGACACAAGGACTGGTGTACTGTTATCTGCCTCGTCGGTAATGGTCAAGAGATCAATACCGGGGAAGCTGGACTGAGTGAGTGGTTGACCGCCTTAACCAAGCATTTCCCAACATGGCAGGTCCACTTGTCTGATCGCATTGTGGCGGAGCCAGAAGCGTTCGGGGTTTCTGATCTTCCAAGGGCTTTAATGACGGAGAGTCGATTGCATCTCTCGACTACTATCCGCTCGTTTCGATCAGAGAAGGTGTCTTCATTTGCTTCTGCCATTATCGACGGGAAACCAAAGGAGGCGCTGGCACTTTCTAAGCAGCTGGATCGATTCGACTTCAAAATTACACGAGACCTGGGAAATGCTCGTGACTGGCTCCGCCAACATCGCCGTGGGACAGAGCGTGCCGGATTACTTGCCTTCTCCAACGCCATCCGATTGAAGCCCGAAGGCGTCTTCGTCAAAGCTAAAATCGATCCGGTAGATTGGTTCCTTGCTGATCGATCAGACATTCGCTCCTCTGACTACCTCGAAGACATCGCCACGGAATTCGACGTTCAGGGCTTGGAACTAGATTGGGTGTGTGTTTGCATTGACGCCAATCTCCGAATCACCGAGACGAAGGCGCTCGAACCTGTTGCATTCCGTGGCACTCGCTGGCAAGCAGTCAACGATGTTGATCGGCGCAAGTACACATTAAATGCACATCGTGTGCTGCTTACAAGAGCACGGCAGGGTGTCGTCATCTTCGTCCCTAATGGCGATGTTGATGACCCTACTCGTAACCCTCGCTGGTATGACGATCTCTACGAATACTTCGTTGGCTGCGGAGTAGCGAATCTCTGAACGCTAGGCTGGTTGCGTTTTGAAATACGGCCGATACGATGTCGTGTCCTCTTTTCTGACGGGGCCTGCGTAGCGCCAATTGTGAGCGCTTGGCGGTCAATCCGCGGTGCAGAGACGAGCGTTACGCGCTCGAATTGAGGCGGGCCGAGCACGTCAAAAAACACCCTTGTAGTTCATTCCGTGGAAGCCAAAACTTTCCGGGCCTATAAAAAAATGCAGTTGCCCCGTCACTCAAAAACGTTACCGTTACATCCCAATCTCCAGGGATTCGCCGCAGCGGAATTAGTCCTAAAATCGCAGTTGTGCTCACTACTAGGAAATTACTGTTGAGGCTTGGTCTGCTAAGCCTGGTCTATTTTGCCGCGCCCTATGCGGCCGAGGCCGACGCCGTCACCTTTGCATCGCGAACGGCCGAGATCGATGGGGTGAACCTTCATTATCTTACCGCCGGGAAAGGGCCGCCGTTGATTCTGCTGCACGGCTATGCGGAAACATCGCGGATGTGGAAACCGCTGCTGTCTCTGCTTGGCGACCGGTTTACGATCGTTGCGCCGGACCTGCCAGGCATCGGGGATTCGGCCATTCCGGCTACCGGTCAGGATATGAAGACGGCGGCAATGCGCATTCATCTGCTTGTCCGCTCGCTGGGCATTCAAAAGGCGAGAGTTGCCGGACACGATATCGGATTGATGGTCGCCTATGCGTATGCGGCGCAGTTCCCTGCGGAAGTGGAGAAGCTTGCCGTGATGGACGCTTTCCTTCCGGGTGTGGGTGATTGGGGGTCGGTATATAACAGTCCCGGGTTGTGGCATTTCCGCTTCAATGGTCCCACTCCGGAAGCGCTGGTGCAGGGGCGCGAACGAGCTTACTTCGATTATTATTGGAATGATTTCGCCGCCGATAAGACCCGTTCGATTCCTGAAGCCGAACGCCAGGCATATGCCGCCGCATACGCCAGACCGGGCCGCATGCGGGCAGGTTGGGCTTACTTTGTTTCCTTCCCGAAGGCAGCGAGTGATTTTGCCGAACTCGCCAAAGTAAAACTGACGATGCCGGTTTTGGCTATCGGCGGAGAGAAGGCTGCGGGCGATTTTCTAGGGGGCCAAATGAAGTTGGTCGCTACAAATGTGACGGTCATTGTACTGAAAAACACGGGACACTGGCTGATGGAAGAGAATCCGAAGGAAACGATGGACGCGCTGGTTAAGTTCTTCTAGACCGTCTTTTTCTGGACCATCTTTTTCTAAAGCCATCAAAGACGAAAAAGGGAAGAACTCTAGTGAGCGCTGCCCTTCCGATTAAGCCAATAAAGCCAGTTAAAAATTAGTAACGATTGTTTCGGCGTTGACCGCCGTAACCGCCGCCACTGCCACCGCCGCCGCTCTTCCCACGTCCGCCGCCGCCACCGCCGCCAAAACCACGATCTTCCTTCGGACGCGCTTCGTTCACGTTCAGCGCGCGGCCGTCGAGTTCGCGCCCGTTAAGCTCGGCAATCGCCCGATCGCCTTCCGCATTGTTGCTCATTTCGACAAAGCCAAAACCTCTGGCCTGCCCTGTGTCACGGTCAGTTACGATGCTGACGCGGTCAATGGTCCCGTAGGCCTCGAATAAGGCTCGAACTGACTCTTCGGTTGCACCGAAGCTCAGATTACCGACAAAAATATTCTTCATTTAATCTTCCTTTTGGAATTTGCAGAACGGCGAGATCGGGGCAGGATCGGACAAGAGCGGTCATACGAACTATCGAAAGATGCCAAAATCAGCGGACTGCCAAACTACATGTTAATAATGGCACGAAAACCTGGAGAAGGGAAGCGGTGTTTTCCAGGGCCGAATTCGCCGAGCCGCTGTGAGTTCACTCGGGCATATAATGATAGTTCCCTCAGAGCCTCCCATGTCGAATGCCACGCAAACGTTTGTCGAGCAAAACAAGACGCGCCTTCTGGATGAACTAAAGGAATTTTTGCGCATCCCGAGCATCAGCACTCTTCCCGAAAATAAGGAAGACGTGAGACGAGCCGCGCGTTTTGTCGGCGATAGCCTAAGCCGTGCCGGCCTGGAAAACGTGCAGATCATCAACACCGATGGCCATCCCCTGGTCTACGCCGACTGGCTGCATGCTCCAGGCAAACCGACTGTACTTTGCTACGGCCACTACGATGTCCAACCGCCGGATCCGCTGGAACTTTGGACCACGCCACCGTTTGAACCGACAGAGCGCGATGGCAACCTCTACGCTCGCGGATCGGCCGACGATAAGGGCCAGATGTACATGCACATCAAGGCCGTCGAAGCTCTGCGTACGGTGAATGGCACGCTGCCGATTAACTTGAAGTTCCTGATCGAGGGCGAAGAGGAAGTCGGTGGCGAAGCGGTGGCCAAGTACGTCGCCGAGAATCCCGAAAAGCTGAAAGCCGACGTGGCCTTGGTTTCCGATACGTCGATGTATGCCGAAGGAATTCCCACGCTCTGTATCGGGCTGCGCGGCTTGGTCTATACCGAAATTGAGGCCAGCGGACCCTCGCGCGACTTGCACTCGGGCGTCTATGGCGGCGCTGCGCCCAACGCCGTGTTCGGTCTTATCGAACTGCTTGCCAAACTAAAAAATGCCGACGGAGTGATTCAAATTCCCGGCATGTACGACGATGTGGAAGCACCCGCTGCCGCGGAAAAGCAAAGCTGGAAGTCGCTCCCATTTACGGAAACGGAATTCCTTGTTAAGGAAGTCGGCTCAACGCAGTTAACGGGTGAGCCCGGCTATAGCGTGTTCGAGCGAACCTGGGCCCGGCCCACCCTGGAAGTGCATGGAATCGCCGGCGGTTTCACTGGAGCGGGAGCGAAGACAGTGATTCCGGCGAAGGCCACCGCCAAGGTCAGCATCCGTCTGGTGCCCAATCAAAATCCCGACAAGATCATCGCCGCCTATAAAGAATTCATAGCCCGGAATACGCCTAAGGGAATCAAGACGCAAGTTCGCGTTCTGAGCGCTGGACCGGCGATCATGGTAAATCCCGATCATCCCGCCATTCAGATCGCTGCCAAGGCTTTCAGCGATATCGTCGGTAATCCCACTGTGTTTACGCGCAGCGGCGGTTCTATTCCCATCGTTGGCGACTTCGCGCGTCATCTTGCCATCCCCACCATCCTCATGGGATTTGGCTTGCCGGACGACGGTCTTCACTCTCCGAATGAAAAATATCGGATCGAGAATTATTACATCGGGATCATGACGATTGCCCATTTCTTTGAACAATACGGAAGCTGATGCGCCTGCGCCATCGTCCGCGTCCGATAGCGTAGTCCGTTCCGCCGGCGTGGTGTCTCTGGCGGTTCTGATGAGCCGCATTACGGGCTTAGTGCGCGAAAGCGTCATGGCTCGATTGTTCGGTGCGGGATTGATCTACGACGCCTTCCTGCTAGGCTTCCGTATACCCAATCTCACCCGCGATCTGTTTGCCGAAGGCGCCCTCTCCAGCGCTTTCGTTCCGATCTTCACCGAATATTTGCACACGAAAAGTAAGAAGGAAGCGGCGCTTCTTTCGAATCTTGTCGGTACCGCGCTGATCATCATCGTGGGTTTGTTTTGCCTGCTGGGTGAAATCTTCAGCCCGCAACTGGTTCGTCTTCTGGCGCCTGGATACGCGCTAGTGCCGGGAAAATTCGAACTCGCGGTCACCATGAGCCGGATCATGTTTCCCTTCCTGCTTCTGGTTGCCCTGGCCGCGCAGGCGATGGGCGTTCTCAACGCTTGCAATCGATTCGCGGTGCCTGCCATGGCGTCGACGTTCTTCAATATCGGCTCCGTCTCGTTCGGCCTCCTGCTTGGATACGGATTAGGGCCATTCATTCATCTTTCGCACATTGAAGGCATGGCGTTCGGCGTTGTTTTTGGCGGCGCGCTGCAATTAATCTGGCAACTGCCCAGCTTGGGTAGCGCCGGATTTTCATTCCGCCCGGCGATGCAGTGGTCCCATCCGGGCCTTGTACAAATCTTTCGCCTGATGGGGCCGGCGATTCTGGGGAACGCAGCGGTGCTGATCAACGTGACTGTGAACACGAACTTCGCCTCGCAGATTTCCGACCCCGTCCGCGGACTCGATGGTCCTGTCAGCTGGCTCAGCAATGCGTTTCGTTTTATGCAACTGCCGCTGGGGATTTTCGGAGTGGCGATCGGTTCGGCGACACTTCCCTCCATCTCCCGCAGCGCCGCGGCTGGGAACTTCGACGAATTCCGCCGCACACTTTCGCGATCGCTGGGGATGATATTTTTGCTGACGATCCCTTCTTCGGTTGGGCTGGCGATTTTGGGAAAATCCATCATCGGCGCCATCTATCAAGGTGGAAAGTTTCAAGTCTACGATACGCAGCAGACGGCGATGGCACTCTCCTATTACGCCGTCGGCCTTGCCGGATATGCCGCGCTGAAGGTAGTGAATCCGGCGTTTTACGCGCTGAAAGATGCGCGCACGCCGATGATCATCAGCATCGCTTCCATCGCCAGCAACTACGCGACGGTGGCCGTCATGGTTCATTACGCGAAGCTTGGAATCGGCGGTCTCGCGCTGGCCACCAGCGTCGTGGCGTTATCGGGTTTCCTCGTGGAATTTTGGATTCTTCGCAATCGCATCCACGGCGTTTATGGACGAAGCCTGCTTCTTGGTGTCACTAAAGTCCTGCTCGCATCCACTGGGATGGCCGGGGTCATCTGGCTATCCAGCCATTGGATGGAACAGCGATTCGGAGTCTCGCAATTCGCTCGGCTGGCCGATCTGACGGTATCGATTCCACTCGGCCTGGTTGTACTGTACGGCTTATGCAGGCTGCTTGGCGTAACCGAGCTTGATGCCGCATCGCGCGCCGTCGCCGCTCCGTTTTTACGGCGCTTCAAACGAACGTAGTGTCCGCCGTTGCTATACTAGGCCACTTCTTCCATGTGGCAGCAATCTTATACCCCGGTCGGCGGTAGCCTTGGCCTTTCCGTTCTTGCCGCGGCGTTTCCCATTTTTGTTTTGCTACTCCTGATCGGCGTTCTGCGCAAGCCTGCCTGGGTGGCCTCGTTGGCGGGACTGGCGGCCGCGATACTGGTGGCCATCACGGCGTATGGAATGCCGGCCACAACGGTAGCGAGCGCGACGCTTTACGGCGCTGCCTTCGGGCTTTTCCCGATCGGCTGGATTGTCTTCTGGGCAATCGTCTTATACCGGCTAACGCTAGAGACGGGTAAGTTCGAGATCATCAAGGATTCCATCGGTAGCCTGACGGGCGACCATCGCCTGCAGGCCCTACTGATCGCTTTCTCCTTCAGCGCGTTCCTCGAAGGCGCCACGGGATTCGGGACCCCTGTTGCAGTCGCCGCCGCGATGCTCACCGGATTGGGATTCTCACCCTTCTATGCAGCGGGAATTTGCCTGCTTGCCAATACGGCTCCCGTGGCATTCGGATCGATCGGTATTCCGCTTGTGACGCTGCACGCGATCACCGGTTTACCCCTGGCGGCCTTAAGCGCCAACGTCGGGCGAATCTGTGCACCGGTCTCGCTAATACTGCCCGCCTACCTGATTTTGGCGATGGGTGGATGGCGCGCCCTGCGAGGTGTACTGCCCGCCGCGGCCCTTTGCGGAATCGCCTTCGCCTCGACGCAATTTCTGGTCTCTACTTACCTTGGCCCGTACCTTACCGACATCCTGGGATCGCTCGCCGCCATCTCCGTACTTGTTCTTCTGCTGCAATTTTGGCGGCCGAAGGAAGTGTTCCTACTCGGCTCGGCTACAGAACGAAGCCAAATCAGGAGACCCATGGGGGAAGTAGCCCTTGCCTGGTCGCCCTATATTTTACTCGTGTTGTTCGTACTCCTCTGGGGCTTCGATAGCTGCAAAGCGTTGTTGAATCAGGCAACGCAAGTCATCCTCTGGCCCGGGCTCCACAATCACATTCTGAAGATGCCACCGGTGACCGCCGCTCCGCTGCCATTTGAGGCAAAGTACACGCTGAACTATCTCTCCGCATCGGGCACGGCCTGTATGTTCGCGACGATGATGTCGGCGATGGTGTTACGCGTTTCCGTTGGCCGATATTTGCGCTTGATCGGCTCCGTCGCGCACCAGTTGCGCTTCTCCATGCTGACGATTGCGTCGGTGTTGGGTCTGGCGTTTCTGATGAACTATAGCGGGTCCACCGCGACGTTGGGCTTGGCATTCGCCAGCACCGGCGCGCTCTTCCCGTTCTTCAGCGCGATGCTTGGTTGGTTGGGAGTCTTCTTAACGGGCAGCGATACGTCGGCCAATGCGCTCTTCGGTAGCCTGCAGGAAGTGACGGCACAGCGTTTGCATTTAAATCCCGTGCTGATGGCGGCGTCTAATTCGAGCGGTGGTGTAATGGGCAAGATGATCAGCTTGCAAAGCATTGCGGTAGCGGCGGCAGCCACCGGGATGGCCGCATCGGAAGAAGCAAAGTTATTTCGCTTCACCCTCCGCCACAGCGTTTTCCTGGCTTCGGTAATCGGGCTGATTGTGATGTTCTACGCTTACGTCGCGTCCGGCTGGGCGCAATAGAATCTAGTCTTCGAAAATTTCCGCTACCTTGATGCTGAAGCCCGGCAACAAATCGGGAGCTTCCAGATTGTCGGCATCGTTCAGGATGCGATCCGCGCCGTTCGCTTCCAGCACGTGAACCTCTCGCGAGTCAGGATAAACGACCCAAACAACGTGGCATCCAGCTTTTAAATACTGGTGGACCTTGCGCATGAGTTGTGGGACCGAATCGGAAGGCGAAAATATTTCGACCGCCAGATCCGGTGCGCCCTTGGCGAATCCCTTACTCTTGATTTCGGCAACCCGATCCTTGCGAACGAAGGAAATATCCGGTGCGCGCATCGTGTCATTTTTCAGGATAAATCCGGTATCGGCACCATATACGCGGCCCAACGAATGCTGCTTCACATGATTCGCGATGCGCCGGGCGAGATCGAGTTCGACAAAGCCATGTTCTTCACCGGCAGGCGGCATTGTAACCAGCTCTCCCTCGTCCAACTCGACTTGCACCGAGTCGTCATCCGGCATCAATTCGAGATCGCGGACCGTCGAGGCTGTCTTCGTGCCCATAAGCCGATTCTACAAAATCGCGGCGGTAGTGGTGAGGTGCGCGCCGGCAGCCACAAGTTCGCTTAACACCTTTTCACCGTTCGCCTGATGCAACGCAGCGATTGCATCGGTCACGATTTCAACGCGTTTGCCGGTTTTGAGTAACCCTTCCACCGCTTGCCGCACGCAGACTTCAGTTACTACGCCGTACACGACATAATGATCGGCCGCCAACAGTTCCAACAGCGCCGGCAGGTTGGGATTTGTAAAGCAATCGGTGTGTTGCTTCTGCAGAATGATTTGTTGTGGCGTGTGCAGTTCCGCTTTGCGATTTGGAATCACCACGCGGTCATGCGTCAAAGTGGACGCAGGTTTTTGCTGGCCGACTGTATCGACCACACAATGCGGAGGCCAGGACCGAAACTCCAGATCGTCTTCGGTGTGGGCATCAACCGTCGAAATCACGGTGGCCGCCTGATGATTTAATCGCGATACGTTATGAATGATTTTCTCGGCGCCTTTGGCATAGAGCGCACCGGCGGGATAAACAAAATCGATCTGCGTATCGATGTCGAAGAAAACAGTTTTCATTCAGCTCCTTGCAATGCGCGGCGGAATTCATCGCGGACCGCCTGTAGTTGAGCGCTAAACTCCACCGGGTAGCAATTCTTAACTGCTTCCAGGTTGTGGCATGCGCCGGGCAATCGGCTGATCCAAGCGGCGGCGTAACGCCGAGCCTCATGCGCGTCCGGCACCCGGCCTACCAGTTTCCCACCCAGAATCACCGGCTCCAGTAGGGCCTTCGCTTGTTCGGCACCTTCCGGACATCCAGGACATTCGGTCGATAGCGACACCACGTCGTGGCTGGCATAGCGAAAGATTTGCTTGGCTCCAGGCAGTGTCGCTTTCGTCTCGCTGGTTTTGGCGGTGTAGCGCTTCACTCCGTTGGTCTCGAGTTCCACCAGTTTATAGACGACGCCCAAGTTTGGAGCATCGGCCGACGTGGCAAGATCCGTGCCGACGCCGAACGCATCAATCGGAGCACCGCGGGCAATCAGTTCGGCTATTTTATACTCGTTCAAATCTCCCGTGGCCATGATCTTGGCATCGGGCAATCCAGCGTCGTCCAACACTTGGCGAACGGCCGGCGCGAGTGCCGCGAAATCGCCGCTGTCCAAGCGCACGCCCCATAGCGGACGGCCCAACGATGCCGCGCGCCGGGCACCTTCCACGGTGTCGTAGGTATCAATTAAATAGACGGTCTTCTCGCCCAGCAGTTGTTGCAGAGCGGCGAAAGCTTCCCGCTCCTTGGAGAACGACATAACCCACGAATGGGCGCAGGTGCCGGCGACTGGCACACCATAGCGAATTCCAGTTTCCGTATTGCTGGTGGCCGAGCAACCCCCGATGTACGCGGCTCGAGCTGCCAGAACACCTGCTTCGGGAGAGTGCGCGCGCCGCGTTCCGAATTCCGCCACGTCGCGTCCTTTGGCCGCGTAAGCCACCCGAGCCGCCTTGGCCGCGATCAACGTCTGAAACCCAAAAGTGGCCAGCAGAAACGTTTCCGGAAGCTGGGCTTCGATCATCGGAGCGCGGACTGTCGCCAACGGTTCATTAGCAAAAATCGGGGTTCCTTCGGGAACGGCGAAAAGGTCACCCGTGAAGCGAAACGCTCGAAGGTAATCCCAGAACCCGGACGATGCGTTTCGAAACTGCGGAAGCCCACGCAAAAACTGGATCTCATCCTCATCGAAGCTGAGATTTAACAGGTAGTCTACGGCCTGCGGAAGTCCGGCGGCCACCAGAAAATTGCGATGATCGGGCAGCCGCCGGGCAAATATTTCAAAGGTCGCGCATTCCGCGGCCTTCCCCGCTTCGAAGTAACCCGCGGCCATGGTCAGTTGGTAGAGATCAGTCAATAAGGCAGACATTCACTTCTTTTTAGCGGGCTCTTCTTTGATGTCCGCCGCAGCCTTTTGGATGTCCTCGACTGTTTTTGAATCCACCTGATAAACTGCCGGATCGTTCTCCCGCCGGGCCAGAAAATGCTCGCCGTCCTTCGCAAACTGGACTTTTTCCGATCGCTTTCCGCCTTCCCACAGCACCGTTACTTCTACAGCCGGAGCGGCGAAGCTAGCGTCGGAGAATTTCGCGGCCGAAACATCGCGAAGTTTATCCACAAGATTTTCGACGCTGGTGGAATCCATTGCTTTCGCGCCGTTCATCCACTTTTCAGCGGACTTTTGATACGACGCCTGCCGCGCGCCATCGTGAATTTCCAGCTTGGATGGCTCACTAAAACTGAAATCGAAAAGCTTCTTATTGCGAAAATCATCCAGTGTCTTCTCGAACATCCTGGGAAGCTCGTCGCCGATTTTGTAGGCCCCTTCGATGCCGCTACTCTTGGCCAGGTAGCCATAATCTTTGTGCTTGCGTACCTCGATCGTATGGACGCCGCTGGGATCGGTGATTTTCGCAGTGCCGGCCGGCGTGGCCGAGGCGAAACTCGATAAAGCCTTCAGCGCATCTTCGTCGGTCGCGCTGGCATCAAGCTTTACATCGCGCAATTTTCGTATCAGGTCGTCCACTTGAAACCCATCGGCGCGCAACGTTCTTGGCTTCAGGATCTGCCATTCGTTGGTGGCCGCCTTGCCGAACTCGATACTCGCCGCCTTACCCGCCGCCTGCGTTTCTAATTCCACCCGGCTGATCTTTTCCTGATTGAAAGCTAAGAGCCGTTTATCGCGTAGTTCTTTCCACGTCACATCCAGGCTTGAGCGGAAAGTTGCCATGCCGGTGAACACCCGCGGGTCGTTATCCAGCTTCAGGAAGACATTCCCACCCACGGCGGTTGCGTCACCAAGTAGGATTTTTGTTCTCTTCTTATCTTTGGTGACGACGGTCAAGCTGAAGCGCGGATTCACCAGGCCGTACCCCGAAAGATCGCTGGCCTTTTCTTCCACAACGCGATCGGCATTCATCGCATTGAGCGTGGTCAACGTTCCGCGCAGGGCATCGGGATCCACTTCGAGCTTTTTCGGTTCTTCGATGCGCCACTTGTTGATTCCCGATCTCTTCACCACGGTGGCGGGCTCGCCCGTCCGCTGAAAAACCAATTCGGCGATCTGGTCCGCCGGGATGGCAAGGATCTTGGCGCTGGCGGGCTTGTCGTCTGTCTTGGGATGTTTGTTCGACCAGTAGACACCCCCGGCCAGAGCCAGCATCACGACCGCCGCCGCAATCAGCCCTTTGAGTTGCATTATCTTCTGCGCCACCAAACGCTGACGCCGGCGATGACAATCAACAGCGGCAGCAGGAATACGCTGAACAACAAAACCATGTTGATCTGACGGCCGGTAAGCGAAATGCGCCGGTCTTCGGGATCCTTGGGACGGATAGAAATTAAATCCTCATCGGAAGACAGCCAGTTCAGCATGTTCAAGGCAAGATCGTGATTGCCTACGGCGCGGGAGCGGAACAGACCGCGGGTTAGCCAGCGCGATGAACCCACCACGACGAAGCGCCCTTCATTGTTGGGCTGGCCATTTTTATAGGTGCCGGCCGCGCCTAAAGCGAACGGACCCTTCTTATCTCTCTTCTCATCGATGCGGACATCGGCTGACGAAAGATTTGTGATGCCGAAGCTTTGCTCGGAAGTGTCGAACAATTTTTCCGGATTTACTTTATCCGTGCTCTTCACTAGGATGGACCGCGGAAGTGGAAACACGCTGGCGATCTGGCGCATTTCCTTAACGATCGGATGCGTTTCGTAGGTGGTGGCCAAGGGCGCCTCGGGCCCGAGTTGGAATAGCTGCCCCATCCCGCTTGTATCCAGCACCATATCTTTTTCAAGCGTCACGCCCCAACCGGCAAGCATCGCCACCAGCGCCTCGTTGTCGGCAATCTGTTCCTTGCCGATTTTCAATGGCGGGTCCAACATAAACAGCGCCCGTCCACCGCCTTCGACGTAGGCCTTCAGCGCATTGACGGATGGCGCCAGCATGTCCGCCCGCGGACCGCCGACGATCACCACCGTGCATTCCTTCGGGATCTCCGCCTTGCTCACAAGATTTAGAACTTGCGTCTTGTAATTGCTTCTCTCCACGCCGGCTTTGAATTCCGCCGCGCTCTCCGGGTCACTTTCATTGACGCCATTTTCGCCCGCCCCCGTAGTGAAGCACACAGACTTGTCGCTGGTCTTCAAACCGCGGATCAGAGCGCTGGTTACCTCTTCTTCGGTTAGCATCTTCGCTTCTTCGTGCTTGTTGCCGACTTCGACGATCGCCGTTCCCGCGCTGCGCACTCCAAGCGACGCAGCCAGTTGCGAACGCTTATCCAAATCGATGTAATCCACCTTCAGCTTCGGCGAAAGGCTTTCATACCGGCCCAACAGATCACGCCCGCGATTAAACCCCTCAGGCTTATCGAAATAGTTGATTCTTACATCCTGCTTCAGATTCCTGACAACCTTCTCCGTTTGATCGGAAAGACTGAAGCGCTTGTTCGCGGTGCTGTCGTAACTCTTGCTGTAGCGGTTGGCGAGGAAATTCGCCATCACCAGAACGGCCACGACCACGATGATATAAACCGCCGCGTAGGAGCCGTATTTGGTTTGCCGGGTCTTCATCCAGGAGGTATTCATTAGGACCTCCAGCGGAGCGATTCAAGCGATCGCGCCGAGAGAAATAACCCAAGAAAGATCATCGATAAATAGAAAATTACGTCCTTGGTGTCGATCACCCCTTTACCGAAGGAGTCGTAATGTTGCTGCATGGAAAAGTAGGCGACCACCTTTGCCGTGGTTGAGGAACTGAACTCACTAACCCAGTTGATCACCCAGAGCAACAGGCTGATAGCGAAAGTGGCGACGCCCGCCACAATCTGATTCTTGGTTGTGGTGGAGATGAAAGCGCCGATGGCGAGCATCACGCCACCCTGCAGAAGCAGGCCGAGGAAGCCAACCAACATGGGACGCCAATCCGGCTTGCCATAAACAAACAACACCAGGAAATTCACCCCGGCGATGGCCAGGATGCAGGCGTAAAGAATCAGCGCCGCGAACCATTTGCCGAGGATGATTTCGAAATCGCTGATGGGCGAAGTCACTAGCAGTTCGATTGTGCCGCTGCGATTTTCCTCGGCGAACAAGCGCATCGTGATCATCGGGATAAGGAACATTCCGATCACGCTGATGTTGCCCAGCACAGGCCGGATCACCCATTCGTTAACACTCATCGGTCCGCCGCCACCCATCATCTGCTGCATCCCGGCATTCACGAAAAAGCCGGTCGAGAGCCAGAAGAAGAAGCCGGCGATGATCGCGAAAAACGTCATCACAAGATAGGCGATTGGCGAGCGGAAATAGCTGTTCAATTCTTTTTTGCAGATAACCCAGATGATCTTCACTTTTCTTCCTCGGCTTTCGCTGCTTCCACGGGAGCTCCGGTCAACTGGAGAAAAATATCTTCCAGGCTGCGCCCAAATCCGTGAAGCTCAAACAGATTCCAACCTGATTCCACCACCGCCCGGGCCAGATCGGCGCGGATGCTGCGGCCTTGCAAACTTTCCACTTCAAAGTGCGAGCGATCGGCGTGCGTTTCCTTGAAAATGACGCGGCTGACCCCCGAAACCTGCTCCAGGCGTTGCTGTATCAACTGCGGTTCCACATTGCCTTCGCGAATCTGCACTTCAATCGAAACCTGCTCGGTGCCGGTGGGCCGGCTGGTCAGATTCTCAACCGAATCGGCGGCAACCAACTTACCCTTGGCGATGATCACCACCTTCTCGCAGGTCTCCACCACTTCGGGAAGAATATGCGTGCTGAGAATGATCGTATGATTTCCAGCCAGGCCTTTGATCAACTCCCGCGTTTCGATAATCTGCTTCGGGTCAAGGCCGGCGGTAGGCTCATCGAGGATCAGGACATCGGGATTGTGGATGATCGCCTGGGCCAATCCGACACGCTGGCGATAGCCCTTGGAAAGCTTACCGATTAACTTTTTGCCCACATCGGCGACGGCGCATTGCTCACTGACTTCCTTCACCCGCTTGTCCAGGCCAGGGCCACTGAGTCCCTTCAACTGGCCGACGAATGTGAGGTACTCGGCAACCTCCATTTCGGGGTAAACGGGTGGCGTTTCGGGCAAGTAACCCACTCGCCGTTTCACCTCCATCGGCTGTTCCAGAACATCGAATCCGGCAACCGTCGCCGTTCCCGATGAAGGTGGCATGAAGCAGGTGAGAACGCGCATCGTAGTGGTTTTTCCAGCCCCGTTAGGACCCAGGAAACCGACGATTTGGCCTTTTTCGACTTCAAACGAAATGTTGTCTACCGCGAGATGGCGTGCGTATCGCTTGGTAAGTCCTTCGACCTTGATCATAGATATTGGCTCAAAATGGAAACTTCATGATAGTAAGCGATTTAGAAACGTGTCAATACAGCGTTTAAGCTGTTTACTCCGCCAGCAGCCCCATGATTTGGAAGCCGGCATCCACATATATGACGTTCCCGGTGACGCCTCGTCCCAAATCGGAGGCTAGAAAAACCGCGGTATCGGCGACTTCAGCCGGATCGGTGTTGCGGCGCAACGGAGAATGCTGGGCCACTCCGTCCAGAACTTTTGAGAAGTCCTTGATCCCGCGGGCCGATGCGGTTTTCACAGGACCGGCGGAAATCGCATTCACACGAATATTATTCGGGCCCAGATTTGCCGCGAGATAACGAACCGAGGCTTCGAGCGCTGCTTTGGCCACGCCCATCACGTTGTAATTGGGGATGACGCGGACGGCACCCAGATAGCTGAGCGTCATGAGCGATCCGCCGCCCGGCATGAGTGGCAAAAGAGTGCGCGCCACGGCCACCAACGAATACGCACTGACTTCTTGGGCCAGTAAGTATCCCTCGCGTGAGGTCTCCACAAAAGGCCGGCTGAGGTCATCGCGATTGGCGAAAGCGATACTGTGAACGACGGTATCGATCTTCCCGGAATCCTTGAGCGTATCGGCGAGCTTCGCCAGTTCTTCATCCTTGGAGACATCGCAGGGGAGTATTCGCGCTGCGCCTAAATCCACACCCAGCTCTTCGACGGTCAGTTTCTGGCGATCGTTCTGATAGGTGAGAGTTAACTCAGCGCCTTCCCGGCGAAATGCCTGGGCGATGGCGTAGGCGAGGCTCCAGCGGTTGGCTATTCCAAGAATCAGGGCGTGTTTACCGGCGAGTAAAGTGGACATGAAGAGTCCATTTTAGCGCTGCGGGGATGAGCGGGCGGCGTTTGGGGAGAAATTAAATATGCCGCAGGGCCTCTAGCGTTTGCTGCGAGACCTGCGGCGAGGGTGTTACGGAGGAAACTTTTTAGATGCCCTGGGGCAGGAAGCGGCGGCCGAAGCGGAAGCACGCAAGGCCGGAACCGATGAGCAGCATCGTCATCGCTTCGGGTGTATCGGAAGGCAGAGGTTCAACCGGGGAACCGCCCGCGGTGGCTAAAATCAGATTGTCGATCAGGGCTTTACTACCGCCGGCTTCAACCGAGGCGATGCGCAGCGAACTGATCGCCGTGTCGGACGTGAAGCCGAAGAAACTGGGTGCGCTGGGAAGCACATTCGTCGCGACGTGGTTGAAAATCTCACCCGTGGAAAGCGTGAATACCAACTCATGACTCCCCGAGCCGTACGTCATCCCGTTAAAGCTGAATGCCGTCACTGGAGCGCTGAAGTTAACTTGAATGTAGGAAGTGTCGGCCGTTGCCGTAGCCGGGCCGGCAAGCAACGTTCCCGTGCCCCAGTTGTTATACGCACTGGTTGCATTCACCAGACTAAGATCGAAACCGCCGTTAGCGGTGACGCCGATGAACGTCACGCCTTGGGGGCTGACGGTCAGGCCGGTCGAGTTGCTGTAGCTCGTGTCCTGGGTGCCGGGCGTAAGGCCGAAGTTGGTGAAGTTGACCGTGGCGCCAGGAGTCGAGATCAGGCTGTTCCATTGCAGGATGTCAGTGGTCAGTACAGTGGTGGCATGAGCCGGTAGCGCGGCTAAGCCAAGAAAAAGAGTCGCCGTTACAGCGACGGTGCAATGGTTGATTTTCATAGATAAATTCTTCGCCTCTGTGAGAGAAAATTTCACCCGCGGCGGGTGATCGGTACGCTTCCAGATATTCCTTTTGGAAACAACATAGTCGTGGAAGCGGCTGGTTTCTCTCCGGAGCCGTGGAGAGGATTATCCCTACACCGTACCGGGAGCGAGCGAATAGTCTATTGCAGTGAGTTCGAGATCTTGGTGCGGTATTCAGCGGCCTTGGCGAGTATTTCCGCTGCATTCAACGTAAGCACCTGGCGGTCGCGCACAATTTGCTTTCCATTAATCATGACGTCGCGCACGTCGGATCCATTGAGCGCATAGACGATCTGCGAGTAGATCTCGTACAGCGGCGTGGCGTGGGGCGAGTCGAGACGAAGGGTGATAAGGTCGGCCCGTTTGCCGACTTCGAGTGATCCGATTTCCCGTTCCATGCCCAGCGCGCGTGCGCCGGTGATGGTCGCCATTTCGAAGGCAGTTTGCGCGTTGAGGGCCCGGGGGTCCATTTGGGCGATCTTCTGCATCTTGGCCGCGATATCCATTTCGCGAATCATGTCGGTGTTGTTTCCGCTACCGGCGACTCCGTCCGTACCCAGGCCCATGGCGATGCCTTCGCGCAAGATTTGATCGACATGCGCGATGCCACTGGCGAGCTTCGTATTGCTTGACGGGCAATGCGAGAGGCCGACTCGGCGGGCGTTCAGAATCTTGCGGTCGGCATCATCAAGCCAAACGCCGTGCGCGCCAAGCGTGGGGCCGGCGAAAAAGCCGATGGAATCGAGATAGCGCGCGGGCGACATGTGACGCTTCGCCAAGCTATCGTCATTTTCCTTCTTCGTCTCCGACAAATGAATCAGGACCGGCGCTTTGTATTTGTCGGCTAAGGCACGCGAAGCTCTCAGGATGTTTTCGGGCACGGTGTAGATCGAATGCGGCGCCACGGCGGGGACAATCAGCGGATCGTTGTGGAAGCGTTGCAGAAATTTTTCGGTTGCCTGGAGAGTCTCTTCCGGCGTCTTGTGATCGGGAGCGGGGAAGCCGATGATGGTCTCGCCAAGGACGCCGCGCATGCCCGCTTCCTTGCTGGCTTCGGCAACGACGTCCTCGAAATAATACATGTCGGTGTAAGTGGTGGTGCCGGACAGAAGCATTTCCAGGCAAGCAAGGCGCGTGCCCCAGCGGACAGAATCGGCTGTGACGTTTTTCGCCTCGGCCGGGAAGATGAATTTTGTGAGCCAATCCTGCAGAGTCATGTCGTCGGCGATGCCTCGCAGCAAGGACATGGCGGCATGCGTGTGGGTGTTGATCAGCCCCGGAGCGAGGATAGCGGCTGGCCGGTCGAGATGCTGCTTCGCCGTAAATTGCTTGTCGATTTCCAGACGCGTACCGACGCCAACGATGCGTTGCCCGCGGACCGCGATTGCGCCATTCTCGATGATTCGGCGGCGCGCGTCCATCGTGATGACGTAGCGGGCGGACCAGATGGAGTCAGCTTGCTCGGCGGCGGCGATGGCGAGCAGAAGAAAAAATGCGCTACAGAAACGAAGCATCGAAGGCCCTTGGGAATAATTCTTTCAGCTGAACTGTTTCGGACTTACCGTGCAGGTTCACCAGCGTAATCGGGATGTCGCCGCAGAACTCCCAGAGAATCTGGCGGCAGGCTCCGCAGGGTGGGGCGAGAGTCTCAGTGTCGGTGGCGACGGCGGCTCGGGTGAACTTGCGGGCGCCTTCGGAGATCGCTTTGAAGATCGCGACACGCTCGGCGCAGATGGTGAGGCCGTAGGTGGCGTTCTCAACGTTACAGCCGGTGTGGATCACTCCATGTTCGTCTTCCACCGCCGCGCCGACCAGAAATCGGGAGAACGGAGCATGCGCGCAATCGCGAACTGCGAGCGCGGCTTCGAGGAGCGGATCCATTTAGGTATTATCGCAAGGCCTCGGGGGGCGGGGTCAAAGACCTGGAGTGCACCCCGAAACTGAGACAGAGAAAATGGTGACAGTTGTCAAAAGGAGAACGAGTGTCACAAGAGCAGAAAGAAAAACGAGAGTACACGGCTGAGTTCAAGCTTTCGGCGGTGAAGCGGGTGTTGGCCGGTGAGGGCGTAAGCGCGGTCGCCAATGACCTGGGTATACGCCGGAAGCGT